>JAKLGK010000003.1 GCA_022710725.1 Verrucomicrobiota bacterium | reverse complement strand
CGGGAGCGCCGAGCCGGGGGCATGTCCCGAGTGGCGCGTCAGCGCCGCGAGGTATCCCGTTTCCGACGTGGACAAGGACCGGCTATCGTTGGTAGTACTTTCGAGCGGCGTCCAGAAAGGACGACCACTTTTTTTTTCACCCCTCCATCGCCCGCTTTATTCGCGGCGTTCCTCTGGCGCTGCGGTAAAAAAAAATAAAGTGCCGGATAGGCGGCCGGAATGCGTAGTACCTTGATGAGGGCCGGGGTGGACAGCATCCGCGCTTTCACTGGGGAAGGTGATTGTATTAGTATGGGCGCGTCACACCGGGGTGAATGAACGGACATCCGCGCGAAGCGGTCATAACCATGTGTTTCAATTCCGCCAGGGAGCGCGACATCCCATGACCCGGCACCTCGTTGGCCGGATGATCCTGGCGCTCCTGCTGGCCTCCGCCGCGCGGGCTCAAGTGGCGCCGACGCCTTCCAACGGGATCCCCACCGGCGACTACAGCGCGGGATTCGAGAAGTTCTACCAGATGGGGCTGCCGAATGTCCGCGGCGCGAAGTACGTCCGGTTGAACGTCTTCAGCGGCGCCCTGGCTCAGGGGGCTTCGCGGGTATACGAGCTGGACCTCGGCGGCAACGCCTGGCTGCTGGGCGAGGAGAACGGCCGCGGGCGGTTTGTCATGAACCCGGGCCGCGCGTGCGACGTCCTCGAATACAAGCTGTTGCGAGGACGGAAAGCGGGCGGGGCCGGTCCCGCCGCCGGCGTGTGGCAGGACGCGGACCTGGCCCGCGACGTGGCGAAAACCGTCTCCTTCCTGGAGCAGAAGATCGAGGATCGGAAGGAGAACGACTGGGCGTTCCGCCAGAACGGCTACGGCTACCTGCTCCTGCTCGCCATCCATTACCACGCCCAGGGCTATACGCGCGAAGCCCACCGTATCTGCGACCTGCTGTTCGAGCACGCCGGCGATTTCCGCATGGTCCTGGTCCAGGCGCTGAACGTGCTCGCGGACCTCCAGTACGAGGAGTCCTGCGACCGCTTCGCCGAGAGCGGCGACTGGGCGGCGTACCGGGCGGACCTGGAGGCCCTGCTGGCGCGCTATCCGGCGGGCTGGCAGACCCGGCCTGCCGTTAGCCGCGTGGCCGAAAAGGTCCAGGCGCGCATCGAGAAGCCGGCGCCGCCTCCGCTGGCCGGCGAAGACCTGACGGACGAAGACCGCCGTCTGGCGGAAGAGTTGGCCGAGGCCGCCCTCGTGCCGATGGTTTTCCGCGACCTGCTGGTGCTGCCGGACTCCGCGCCCGGTGGCAAGGAGGAGAACGCGGCGCACCCGCTGGCCCGGATCCGGGCGCGGGGCCTGGCGGCGGTCCCGCTGCTGCTGGCCCTCCTGAAGGACGACTATCTCACGCGGATGGACACGTGGAGCCTGGGCGATGGGAACTCGCGGATGTACATCGAGTTCTCGTCGGGCGGGCTCCCGGATGAGCTGGCGGACCGCCTCTACGAGAGTCTGCGCCGCCCCCTGGCGCGCGGCGAGCTGGCCGCGCGGTTGCTTCAGCCGCTTCTCCCGACGGCCGCGAGCGCGGAATACGGTTCGACGGACCGGGAGGCTTTATACGAGGACGCGAAGGCCTGGTATGCCGAGCACCGGAACCAATCCCCGGTTGAACTGGCCCGCTACTACCTGGCCGAAGGCCAGGATGCGCAGCAGCGGGCCGCGATCCAGTACCTGCTGGCCCACGGGGCGGAGGAAGACGCACAGGCGCTCGAGAAGCGCCTGCTGGAGCAGGCGGGCGACAACTGGATGCGCGACATGAACCTGGTGACCCTCTACGTCACGCGGCGCGGTCCCGCCGCGCGCGGATTCGTGGACCAGTACGAGGCCGCGTTGCGAGCCGGGACGGGCGAAGAGACGACGCTGACCGGGCAACCCGCTATGGATGAGCAGGTCGATCGCCTGCTCAAGAACCTCCGGCAACTGGCCTCGGGCGAGACGTTGGAGGAGTTTGTCCGGAAGATCGCGAGCGGAAACGAACCGTATGAGGCGTGGTTGAGCCTGCTCTGGCAGCGCGTGTCACAGGAGAAACCGAACGTGGCGCTTGCCGCCCTGCTCAAGGCCGTGCCGCAAGCGTCCGATGCCCGCACGGCGGGGGAACTGCTGGGCCTGGCGCGGATCCTGCGAGGAGGCTTCGGCCGGCGGGAAGGAGATGAGGCCGGGGAACCGCTCCGCATGGCCGATCATGCCGACCTGTGGCGGGCGGTCCTCGCGGACCGGAGGTCCATCGAGGATCCCGGCGAGTTATCCGGCGCGACGCTGGGCGACCAGGCCGCGTACGCCGTGGAAATGCTCTATGGCGAGCAGCCGGCGACTCCGCGGGAAGGAACCTCGTATTACAATCTTGGAAACCGGATCAGCGACCTGATGCAGCGTCGCGCCGAGGCGCGGCTGGAGGGCAAAACCGGGGCCGAGCTGCCGGAACTCCCATCCGCCGACCGCGTCACCGCGGAACGCCGGTCCGAGCTCTCCGCCATCTTCGGCATGGGCGGGCCGCAGGATGTCCCCCGCAAGCTCTCCGGGCTGAACAACGACGAGTTGCTCGCGCTGGCCGAACTGGCGGAGAAGGATTCCGACCTCAACGCGAAGCTGCGGCCCGCCTCGCTGCTTATCCGGGACGCCCGGTTCCTCGGCCTGGCGGATGAAGAGACGGCCTCGTGGAAGGCCGCGATCGGGAAGCCCCTGGACGCGGACCTCGCCCGCCGCGCGCTGGAGGAGACCCGGAGCGCGGTGGCGGCCGGCCTCCCGCACACCGTGAGCTTCACCCGCCGGCCGATCCTGGACGGCGTGGTCATCGTCATAGAGCATGGGGATGCCGCTCGGTCCGGCATGAGGATGCGCGCCGACGTGACTTCAGCGGTCATGGGCGCGCTCCACCTGGATGA
Source organism: Verrucomicrobiota bacterium (assembly GCA_022710725.1). Taxonomy (GTDB): domain Bacteria; phylum Verrucomicrobiota; class Kiritimatiellia; order CAIQIC01; family JAGNIJ01; genus JAGNIJ01. The sequence continues at coordinate 440,563 of JAKLGK010000003.1, read as the reverse complement.
CGGCGGGGCCGGCGCGCGGTGGCCGGTGGGCGGATCGGACGCGGAAGCGGACGAGGGCGGGGAAAGCGACGACCAGGATTTCTGGGCGGCGCTGGAACACATGTTGCATGACGGGGAGCATGTCTGCGCCGCGGGCCAGTTGATCTTCACGGGCCTGCCCGCGGAGCGAAGCGACCCGGACGGGGCGTCCGGGACGGACGAAGAGTAAACGATAACCAACCAGCGAGGATCGTATGGCCGACATCGGACAGGACAAGTGGAAGAAGGCGCAGGAGGCGGTGGCGCTGCTGCGGCAGGGCGTGGCGCAGGTCATCGTCGGCCAGCAGCAGATCGTGGAGGAGATGCTCGTGGCCCTGCTGTGCCGCGGGCACTGCCTGATCGTGGGCGTGCCGGGCCTGGCGAAGACCCTGCTGGTGAGCACGCTGGGCCAGCTGCTCGGCCTCGCGTTCCACCGCATCCAGTTCACGCCGGACCTCATGCCGATGGATATCATCGGCAGCGAGATCCTTCAGGAGGACGCGAGCGGATCGCGCCGGAAGTTCGAGTTCACGGCCGGCCCGATCTTCGCGAACCTGATCCTGGCGGACGAGATCAACCGGACGCCGCCGAAGACCCAGGCCGCGCTGCTGGAGGCGATGCAGGAGAAGCAGGTCACCGTCGCCGGCCGCACCATGCCGCTGGCCGAGCCGTTCATCGTGTACGCCACGCAGAACCCGATCGAGCACGAGGGCACATACCCGCTGCCGGAGGCGCAGCTGGACCGGTTCTTCTTCAACCTGCTGATCGATTACCCGACGCTCGACGAGGAGCGCCAGATCGTCCGGCAGACCACCGGCCGGCAGCGGCCCGCGGTGTCGAAGGCGCTCGACGCCGCGCAGGTGCTCGAGCTCCAGGACGCCGTCCTCGACGTGCCCGTGCCGGACCACGTGCTGGAGTACATCCTCAAGCTGGTCACGGCCTCGCGCCCGTCGCGCGAGCCGGCCGACCCGTTCGTCCGGCAGTACGTCGAGTGGGGGGCGGGCCCGCGCGCGTCGCAGACCCTGACGCTGGCGGCCAAGGCCCTCGCGCTGCTGCGCGGCCAGCCGGCGGCCTCGGTCGAGGAGGTGCGCCACGTGGCCAAGCCCGTGCTGCGGCACCGCGTGATCCCCAACTACAACGCCACGGGCGAGGGGATCAGCGTGGAGCGGATCGTGGACCATCTCCTGGAAACCGTCTAGTGGGCGCCCTGCGATTCAAATACTTGAAGCCGGAGGACATCCGGAAGCTGGCGGGCTACGAGTTCGCCCCGCGCGCGCTCGTCGAGGGCTACCTCGCCGGGCGCCACCGCTCCCGGGCCCGCGGGTCGTCCATCGAGTTCCGCGACTACCGGCCCTACGTGCCCGGCGACGACCCGGCCCTCGTGGACTGGCGGGTCTACGGGCGGACGGACCGGCACTACCTGCGGACGTACGAGCAGGAGACGGACATGGAGTGCCACGTCTTCCTCGACAGCAGCGCGTCGATGGGCTTCGGCCGCGCGATCCCCAAGCTGGAGTACGCCTCGTTCTTCACGGCCGCGCTCTGCTACCTGGTCGTGCGGCACAACGACCGCGTGTCGCTGCAGATCTTCGACGAGGGCATCCGGCGCTTCTTTCCGCCCGGCAGCACCGGCCGCCACCTGCGCAACCTGATGGCCGCGCTCGAGGAGAACCGGCCCGGGAACCCGACGTCGGTGGCCGCCGCCCTCCGCCGGTCCTTCCCGCTGCTCAAGCGGCGCGGCACCCTGATCGTGGTCTCCGACTTCTTCGACGATCCGGCGGCGATCTTCGCCGCGCTGAACGCCTACCTGCACCGCGGCTTCAAGGTCCACCTGTTCCACGTCCTGGCGCCCGAGGAACTGGAACTGGAGCGGCGCGGGCTGCTCCACTTCGTGGACCTCGAGGACGGGCGCCGGGTCATCGCGCACACGGACAGCCTGGCGCGGCCCTACGGCGAGGCCATGCGCGCCCACATCGCCAGCCTCCGCGAGCTGTCGGTGCGCCGGAAGGTGGACTACGTCCTGGCGCGGACCGACACGCATTACTTCAACCTGTTCGACCGGCTGACGACATGAGCTTCGTGTTCCTCAACGCGATCCTGTGGCCGCTGGCGGCGCTGGCGGCGGTGCCGCTGCTGCTGCACCTGTTCGCGCGGAGCAAGCCGCCGGTCTACCGGTTCAGCTCGGTCGAATTCATCCTGCGGATCGTCCGCACCACGCTGCGCGTCAAGCGGCCGCAGGACTGGCTGTTGCTGCTGTTGCGGACCGCTCTGGTCGTCACGCTGGTGCTGCTCTTCCTCCGGCCGCTCTACTTCGCGAGCCGCGCCCTGGCCGGGCCGCTGGGGCGGAAGAACGTCGTGGTGATCGTGGACGCGACGGGATCCATGGGCTGCAACGAGGGCGGACGCACGCGGTTCGCCACCGCCTGCGCCGAGGCCTCCGAGGTGCTGGCCGGGTTGACGTCCGCGGACCGGGCCAACGTGGTCTGGCTGGACGCCGAGCCCGACGCCGTTTTCCCGGAGATGGGCGTCAACATGGGGTACCTCCGCGCCGCCTTGAGCCGCGCCGAACTGCGGCCGCAGACCGGCGACATCGCGGGCGCCCTGCGGCTCGCCGTTTCGATGCTGGAGAACCAGGACGGCCGCCGCGAGATCTGCCTGGTCTCCGATTTCCAGCGCGCGGCCTGGGAAAAGGCCAGCCTGGCGGTCCCCGATTCGATCCGGTTGGTCAACCTGTGCGTGGCGCAGGGCGACGGGGAGAACGGCGCGCTGACGGACCTGGTCGTCGATCCGCCGGCCCCGCTGAAAGGCGAGGAAGTCACCATTCACGCCGAGGTGGCCAACTACTCCGCCCGGCCGCGCCAGCAAACCGTCTTCCTGGAACTCGGGGAGGGCCGCTACAACCAGGACCTGATGATCCCGCCGTGGGAAAAGGCCGGCGTGTCGTTCCGCCATCGTTTCCGCCAGCCCGGCATCCACACGGCGACCGTCTCGCTGAACGAGGATCGCTTCACCGCCGATGACCGCCGGTGGGCCGTGATCCAGGTGGCGGACAGCCTGTCCGTCGGGGTCTCCGGCACGAACACGGCGGAAGGCCGGTTCTGGCTCCGGGCCCTCGGGGCGTTGTCCTGGGTCAGCGCCGAACCGATCGATCCCGCGCGCCTGCCCAAGGAGGCGGCCTACGACGCCGTGTTCCTGGCGGATGGGAATGGCGCGGACGCGGACCGGTTCGCGGATATGTTGGGCCGGGGGTGCGCGATGGTCTGCGTGCCGTCTCGCGGAACGCCCGTGGGCCCGCTGCTGGCCGCAGCCGGCGTCGACGCTTCCCGGGTTCCCGCCGAGGCCGCCTGGGAGATCCTGTCCGGCCCGACGGCCGCCCGCGTGGCGCGTAAGGAGGACCGGCTCTTCCAGCTCTTCGCGGGCGGGGAATACGGCGACCCGGCCGGCGGCGTGTTCCGTGCCCGCTGGCGTCTGCCCGGCGACGCCGCGGCGGCGGGCGAGACGCTGATCGCCTACGAGGATGGGCTTCCGGCGCTCGTCCGCTACCGGCACGGCGGCCTCCTGTACCTGTGGGCCCTGCCGCTCGATCCGGAGGTCAGCGACTGGGCGGCGCGCGTCGAGTTCGTTCCGTTCCTGGGCGAACTGCTGCTGTCCAGCCGGAGCGCCCGGGGAGGCGGCGCGACGGCGGCCATGCCCGGCGACCGGCTGGCTTGGCGCGTGGACCGGGAAATCCTGGCGTCCGACGTAACGCTTCAGCACGGGGCCGGGGAGGCGCTTCCCGTCCTGGCGCAGCGCGAGGCGGAGGGGACGCGCGTGGTTTCCGAGTCGGCGGCCGACACCGGCGTCTACACCTGGAAATACGAGGGTGAGGCGCAGCAGGTCACGGCGGTCAACTTCCCCGCGCTCGAGTCGGACCTGCGTCCGATCCCGGTGAAGGAAATCGAGCAGCAGGGCCGCGTGGCGCTGGCCGCGGGCCGGCGCGCGCGGGAGTTGCGGGACGGGCTCCCGTTGTGGCCGTACCTGCTGCTGGCGGTGGTCGGATGGGCGTTGCTGGAAGGCGGCGTGCAAGTGTGGGCGGAGCGGACATGAACCCCCTGCTGCCGATAGAGGACCTGGCGCTCTGGGCGGCCGTGCTTGCCGCCGGCGCGGGCTTCCTGGCGTGGCGGTCGTCCGCCAAGTGCCGGCCGCGCATCCGCCTGCTGCTGGCTGGGTTGCGGGTCGCCGGGATGGCCTGCCTGGCCGTCATCGCCCTGAATCCCGGCCGCTGGTCCGACCTGTCGCGGCGGAATCCGTCCGAGTTGGCCATCCTCCTCGACCGGAGCGCCAGCATGGCCACCCGCGATGCCGGGGAGGCGACGCGCTGGGACGCGGCCTCGGCGCTGGTCCGGGACGTCCGGCGCCGCGCCGGAGGTCCGGAACATACACCATTGTATGTATTCGCCGACGACGTCGAGCCGGCCGGCGTCCGCGATCCCGGGGATTTCAAGGCCGACGGCGGCGCCACGGACATCCGCCGCGCCGTCGAAGGGGTGCTCAACCTGTCCCGCTCCGGCGGCCGGAACCTGGCGGGCATCCTGCTCCTGTCCGACGGGCGCCAAGTCGGGGGCGCGGCTTCCGGGGACGCGGCGTTGCGCGCCCGCGCGCGGGATGCGCCGGTGTTTCCGCTGGCGCTCGGCAGCGCGATCGAGCGCAAGGACCTGTCGATCGAGCCGCTGCGCAGGCACCATGTGACGTTCAAGGGCCAGCGCACGCGCCTCGTCGCGCGCGTCCGCGCCTCGGGCCTGGGCCCCATCCGTCCCGCGGTGCGCCTGCTGGACGGGGACGGCGCGGTCCTCGGCGAGGAGACGCTGTCGCTCGAGGGCGACGGCGAGGCGACGGTGTCCTTCGCGGTCACGCCCGAGGGCCGGGGCCACCAGGAATACCGCTTCGAGACCGCCGGGTGGGAGGGGGAGAGCACGCGCGCGAACAACGAGGCGCGCGTCGGCGTGGCCGTCCTGGACGGCCGCATCCGCGTCCTGATGGTCGAAGGGGTCCCGTACTGGGACAGCAAGTTCATCGCGCAGCTGCTGCGCCGCCAGCCGAACATCGAGGTCATCTCGGTGTACCGGCTCTCCGCCGATCGCTTCTTCCGGGTGGAAACCGACCTGGCCGACGCGGCCCAGATCACGGGGTCGGTCTTCCCCGACAGCGCGGCCGAGCTCGACCTCTACGACCTCGTCGTGTTCGGAAAGGGCGCGGAGTACTTCCTGACTCCCGAGCGCATCCGGCTGCTCCGCGATTTCGTGCGCGACCGCGGCGGCGGCCTGCTGTTCGCCCGGGGCAAGGCCTACAACGGCGAGTTCCCCGAGCTGGAGGCGCTCGAGCCGATGGAGTGGGGGGAGCGCGTCGCCAGCCCCTTCAGCGTCCGGCCCACCGACGCGGGCTCGGCGGCGGGCCTGTTCGGCGACATGCTGCCCGGCCCGGAGGACGCGGTCTGGGGCCGGCTGCCGCCGCTCCAGTTCGCCCAGCGTGTGCGCAAGCTCAAGGCCTTCAGCGACGTGCTGGTGGAGGGCCACAGCGAGCTGGCCGGCCATGAGCAGTCGTTCCCGGTCGTCGTCCGGCGGCGCTTCGGCAAGGGCATGGTCGTGGTCGTGAACGCGGACGGGCTCTGGCAGTGGGACTTCTTCCCGTCGGTGAAGGACGCAAGCAACATGTACCAGGAATTCTGGTCGCAGCTGGTCCAATGGTCGGCCACCTTCTCCGAATTCCTTCCGGGCTCGCGCTATGCCCTCGGCTTGAGCGCCCGCGTGGCGCATCCCGGCGAGCCGGTCCGCGTGCGCGTGACCCAGCGCCTGCCGGAGCCCGGCGCGCCCGCCCCGGAGGTGCGCGTGCAGCAGGGCGCGGAGCCGGCGCGCACCCTCTGGCCCGCGCCGGTCCCGGAGGAGCCCGGCCGCTGGGAAGCGGTCTTTTCCCTCGACCGGCCCGGCTCTTACCAGGTCGCGCTGCGCGCCCCCGGGGAACAGGACGCGGCGGCCGGCGTGTCCGACACCCTCGAGGTGCTCGCCGCGCCGCGCGAAGAGGACAATGTCAGCGCCGACCCGGATTTCCTCCGCGAGCTGGCGGCCCTATCGGGCGGGGAGGTCGTGACGCCCGAAACGCTAGACGTCGTGGTCCGCCGGTTGAAGGAGGGCGAAGAGGACGTGAAGTCCGGCCGGGCGACCTGGGAGCCGGCGTGGGACCGGGCCTGGTTCCTGGTCTTCACGGCGTTCTGTTTCGCGGCGGAATGGTTCGTGCGAAGGAGGAACGGGCTGCTGTGACCGCACACGACAAACCGACCGAACTGGGCCGGCTGCTGCGCCAGCGCCTCCGCCAATGGCAGGCGGGCCTGGCGCAGCTGGCGCTGCTCCAGGCGCTGTCGCGCGCCATCCTTGTCCTGCTCGGTTACTTCGTCCTCGATTACTTCCTGGCCCTGGGCTCCGCGGCGCGCTTCGCGCTGGGCGCCCTGCTGCTCGGCCTCCTGGCGGCCGTCCTGGCCGCCCGCGGCATCCGCATCGCGGCGCTCACGCCGCGCGACATGGCCGTCCGGGCGGACCGCCGGATCGGGGGCCGCCGCCGCGCCGTCCTGGGCGCGCTCGAACTCGAGACCTGGCTCGCCGGGGGGGCCGCGCGGGAGGCCGGGTTGATGGCCTATCTCGCTGGGCAGGCGGTCGGCCGCGCCGCGGACCAGGTCCGCCGCCTCGATCTCCGTGACGCGCTCCTGGAGGAGGAATTCTGCCGGCACCGGCGCGTCCTCTACGCCTGCGCCGCGGCGGCCGCGCTCGTGTTCCTCGTGAACGTGCCCGCGACGCGCACGATCCTGGCCCGGATCTTCCTGCCCGGCCGCGATGTCCCTCCGTACAGCCGCTACACCTTCCAGGTCGAGCCGGCGAGCCCCGTGGTGCTATACGGGGGCGACCTGGCGGTTCGGGTGGAAATCGGCGGGCGGACCGTCGGCGGGGAGGCGGGCTTCCTGACCCGCGCCGGCGGACGGATCCACCGCGCGGCCTGCTTCCAGGAAAGCGCCACGCGCTATGCCCAGCGGCTGGAAGGCGTGATCGAGCCGGTCGAGTTCTGCTTCACCGTCGGCCGCGCCCGGAGCCGCTGGTGCCCCGTGGACGTGCTGTTCGACCCGCACATCGCCGCCGCGGAGGTCGTGCTCGTGCCGCCGGCCTACAGCGGGAAGCCCGCCCGCCGCTTCTATCTCGGCGCGGAGGACGTGAGCGGCCTGAAGGGCACCCGGGTCGAGCTGACGCTCACGAGCAACCGGCCGCTGCGGGACGGGGTCATTCATTGGCGTTTCGAAAACGACAACGACTCGGCGCCGGCGCTTTCCGGCGAGAAGGTGGGCGACCACACCGTGCGTTTCACGTGGATCCTGCGCGCCACGGCGACGGCGGAGATCACCGTGCGGGACATCCGCGGCACGCCCAACGCATCGCCGTTCAAGATGGCCCAGCGCGTCGTGCCGGACGAGCCGCCGTCCGTCGCCTTGAGCGAGCCCCCGCCGTTCTCCCTGGCCACGCCCGGCATCACCGTCCCGGTCCGTGGCGCGGCCGACGACGATCTCGGCCTGCGGCAGGTCGACCTGGCCCGAGCGCTGGTCGGCTACCGCGATCGCCTGCAGACGGTGGGACCGCCCGAGCCCGCCTCCGGCTTCGAGTACGAGGGCGAACTGGCGCTCCCGAAGCTGGGCGTCGAGGCGGGCCAGGTGCTGGAACTGTACCTGGAGGCTATGGACAGCAACCCGAGCCTCGCCGGCATATCGGTCTCCGAGGTGGCCCGCATCCAGATCATCTCGGAGGAAGAATACGCCCTCATGCTTCGCGTCCGGATCTCGGCCGAGGAATTCGCGGGCCGTTTCAACGAGGTGCACCGCGATTTCACGAACCTGCAGGAGGCCCTGCGTGCGTTGAGCGACGAGCTGGGCAAGAGCGAGCGGGACGCCGACGCGGTGGAGCGGGCGCGGGAGGAGGCTCGCCGCGCGGCCGGGCGCGCCGCGAAGGCGTTCGACGAGGTGGCCCGCGATTTCCCGGCGTTCGACATGGAGCGCCGGCTCCAGGAAGCGGCCGCCGGCATGGCGGACAGGATGCGGGAGACCGAGGCCCTGCTGGCCGGCAGCCCGCCGCCCCACGACGGGCTCCAGGAGCAGGTCGACGCGTTCCTGGCCGAATACGCCGCGGGCCGCCGCGCGCTGGACGAGCAGGTCCGGGATGCCGGCGAGGCGGCCCTCCTCGCGGAGATCATGGAAAGCGCCGCCCACTATGCACGGCTCCTCGCCGAGCAGGAGGCGCTCGTGCGCCGGCTCTCGCGTTTCGAGGGCGGCGGACGGAAAGAGGACCTCCCCATCCTGGCCGACTTGGAAAGCCGGCAGGCCGATATTCGCCGGCAACTGACCGAATTGCTCGACCGGATCGACGCGCAGGCGGGCCGGCTCCGGCTGGACTATCAGCAACTGACGGCCGACATGGAGGCCTTCGTCGAGAAGGCCCGCGAGTTGGAGATCGTGCCGACGATGGAGGACGCCGAGCTGAAGGCGCGCAACCACGACGGGGCGGAGACCTGCCGCCTGGCCGGCCGGGCGCTGGAGAAAATGAAGGAGCTGGCCGGGCCCGAAAAGGGCAACTGTTTCGGCGGCATGTGCCAGGGCCAGCTGCGCTTCGACGTGCGGCAGAACATGCGCTCGACCCTCGAGCAGATGCTGGCGGCCATCACGATGCGGATTTGCAGCGGGGAGGGCTCCATGCCGGGGATGGGACGCGGCGGGTCCGGCCTGGGCGGCGGCGGGGACGACGGGTATTGGATGGGCGGGCAGTCGCCGCTGGACGTGGCGGTCTACGGGCCCGAACGGCGCGCGTACCGATCCTCGCCCGCCGGCGGGTCTGGCGCCGGCCGGGGGAAGGGCCCGGGCGACCACCGGATCGGGAAACAGGAAAGCGACCGCGTGGCGCCCGCCGCCTCCGGCCCCGTCGCGGCGGAAAGCATGCCGCTGGAGAACGTGCCCGAGAATTACCGGGAATCGGTGAAGCGCTACTTCAGCGCGGAGGAGCCATGAGCATGAAACGGATTCTCTTCGTCGCCGGCCTCGCGGCGGGCCTCGCCGCGGCCGCCCCTGCCAAGGAGGGCGTGGTCCAATGCGCCAACCTCATCTACGGCGGCACCCACACGTCGCGTTGCTTCAGCGACGAGTTCTTGAGCGCCGTCCAGCGCGACACGGCCATCGCCACGGAGCGGCGGTTCAAGAGCGTCAAGCTCGCTTCCGAGGACCTGTTCAGCTATCCCTTCGTCATCATCACCGGCGAGGCCGAGTTTCATTTCACCGCGAAGGAGCGCGAGCATCTCAAGAAGTATCTCGAGAGCGGCGGCTTCCTACTGGCGTCGGCCGGCTGCTCGAACAAGGACTGGGATCGCGCCTTCCGCCGGGAGATGAAGACCCTCTTCGCGGAAAAGGGGCTCCGCCCGATCGAGATGGATCATCCCCTCTTCCGCACCGTCCACGCCATCACGGAGCTCAAGCTCCATCATCCCGCGGCGGCGGCCCGCCTGGAAGGCATCGAGGTGGACGGCAAGCTGGTGGTGGTGTACTCGCCGCACGGGCTGAACGACACGGCCCACACCGAGGGGTGCTGCTGCTGCGGCGGCAACGAGATCACGAACTCCCTGCAGGTGAACGTCAACATCCTGGTATATGCGCTGCTTTACTGATCCATGGCGGTTCGGGAAGGTCCTGGGCCTGGCGGGCCTGCTGGCGGCCGCGCGTTCGCCGGCCGCGGAGCCGCCGCCGGACGCGGCCCCGGCCACCGGCGTCGTGACGCTGGTCTGGTTCCCGGACCTGAACGCCGCGCTCAACCGGGCGGAGGCGGAATACCGGCCCGTCGTGACGCTCTTCACGTCGCCGGGCTGCGGGTGGTGCCGCCGGCTCAAGGCGGAAACGCTCGATGATCCGGAGGTCCGCAAGCTGCTCCAGCATTTTGCCCTGGTGGAGATCGACGTGATGGAGGACCCCGATTCGGCGCAACGCTACAGCCTGCGCGGCGTGCCGACCCTGCTGTTTCTGGCCTCGGACGGGCGGGTGCGCGGCGGCGTGTCCGGCTACGTCTCCGCGCCGGAACTGTGCACCCTGCTGCAAAAAGAGCTCAACCCGGAGTTCCTGGCCGGCCAGGATGCGCCCTATCGGGACCTGCTCAAGGCCCTCGATGCCCGGAAGGTCCCGGACGAAATGTGGCCTGCGATCCTGGCCGGAATGGGCGAGGCGCAGAAACGGACCGAACTGCGCGACCGGATATTCGCCCTGAAGCCGTTTCCTTCCGCGTCTCTCGTCGAGCGCTTGAAGGATGCGCGCCTGGCGGTCCGGCTGGGGGCCCTGGAGATCCTCGAGGAGATGGCGGGCGCCTCGCGGGATTTCGATCCCTGGCAGTCTCCCGAAGGCGAGGCCAACCGGGAACCGCTGCGGCAGTGGCAGGAGTGGGCCTCCGGCGCGACCGGCGCCGTGGCCCGGGTTTATGCGGTCCTGACGCCCGAGGAAATCCGGACCAGCCTGCTGGACCTCGTATCCGACCACCGTGAGCGTTCGCTCCGCGCCATGCGCCTCCTGGAGCATGGCGGGCCGGGGACCGCCGATGCGGTGGCGGCCTTCCTGTCGGGGCACCCCGATCTGCCGGCGGGCGCCCGGGGACGCATCCGGGAGCTTCAGTACGTCCTGCTGCTGCCGGAACTGGCGGGGACGGACGTGAGGGCCTTGGCGCACCGGCTGGTTTTCGGCAACCTGGATACGCGCTTGAAGGCCATCCAGGACCTGCCGAAGTTCCGGGCCGCGGCCACGATCGTCCTGGCGGACGCCCTCGAGGATCCCGAGCCGCTGATCCGGGAAGCGGCGGTGGACAGCCTGGCGCGGGCCGACCCGCGGCGCGCGATGGACATCCTCGGCCGGCACGTAAGCGTCGAAAAGGACAACGAGGTGGTTTTCGCGATCCTCCGCGTCCTGGGCGGCCTGACCGGCCGGAAGGGCCTGGATATCCTGTCGTCCTATCTCCAGAGCGAAAACGAGGATCTGGTGGTCGCCGCTCTGCAAAGCCTGGGACGGCTCAAGACCCAGGGCGTGTCGGACAAGGTCGGCGCCTGCCTGAAAGATACCCGCTGGCGGGTGCGGGCGGCCGCGCTCGAGGCGGCCGCGAGCTTGAAAGCCAACAGCCTCGCCGACCAGGTCATGGCCCTTCTCGACGATCCCGATCCGTTTGTCCGCGATTCGGCCATCCATACCCTGGCCGCGCTGGGCGCCAAGAGGGCCGCGGGCCGGCTGGAGAAGCTCTTCCTGGAAAACGATGAACTCAAGGGCCCGATCGTCAGCGCCTTTCTCCAGATGGAGCTGCGCCTGCCGGTATCCTTCCAGGCGGCGCTGAAAGACCGTCCGCCGAACGTGCTGCTCTCGGTCATCGAGGCGGTCGTGGAAGACGGCGAGTTCAAGGACCTCTCGCTGATCGCTCCCCTGACCGATCATCCCGATCTGGACGTGGCGTGCGCGGCCATCCAGCCCCTGGCGCAGAAGGGCATGAGCCACGCACCCTACCGGCAGCGGCTGGCGGACATCCTGCGGGCCGGACAGCCTGAAAAAGTGGTCACCGTGCTCGAATCCATCGAGATCGAGGAGTCGAACCTGTCGCCGTCCTACGCGACGGCCGTGGACTTTGACGCCCTCGGCGCCGAGGGAGGCTCCGGAGCGGGAACCAACTCGTTGACCGAATTATTCGAGGCGTTCAAGCCGGGCGGCGCGGAGCCGCCCGCGCCGGCGCCCGCCCCGGCGGAAACGGGCGCCGCCGGCGGCCTGCTCAAGGCCCTGGGATTCAAGACCGCCGCGCCCGCCCGGTCCGCGGTGTCGGGTCCGGACTCGCTCGCCGACGCCGTGCAGCCCTATGCCGGACCGGAATACGAGGGCCGGACCCGCTTCGCGGCGGCGCTCCTGTTGACGAGCTTCGGCCAGACCGGCCAGGTGGCTTTCCTGCAACAGACGATGGGCGACCGAACCGAGGATGAGCGGCAGCAGGTGGCGCAGTGCGTCCGTCCGCGAATGCGGGACGCCTTCCTGCCGCTCCTGGACGCGCTGCTGGACGACGAGTCGTCTGCCGTGCGGGTCGCCGCCGTGTCCGCCGCCGTTGAGCGCGGCGGGAGCCGCGGCCTGGAGCGAATGATGGCGGCGCTGCTCCGCCCGGGCGGCCGGCTCAAGCCGGGGGAGGTGTACAGCCACGACATCGAGTCCGTCCTGCGCCGGCAGGAGGCGCGGCCGAGGATCCGCGAGTGCGCCATGCTGCTTCTGCAACAGAGCAATGCGCCGCCCAGGCAGGCGCTCGGGCTGGTGCTGCTCCAGAAAACCTGGCAACCCTCCGACCGGACCGCGGTGTGGCCCTTCCTGTACGCGGGCGATCCCTGGGTGCGGCGGGCGGCCTTTCACGCCCTGGGCCAGAACGACAAGGCATCGTTCCGGAAGGTGCTCGACTGCGCCGTGGCGGATTCCTCCGAGTATGTCCGGGCCGTGGTGCCCAAGGTTTATGAGCGGGGCATGTCCCGCTGGACGCATTACTTCAGCCTGGATGAATTCGAAGCCGATCAATACTACTGGTCCGTGCAGGACAACTCGGCGCGCCTCCAGGACATGGAGGTGGCGGCCCTGCGGACTCTGGCGAAGGATGCCGACCCGCGCATCCGGATAGAAAGCCTGATGGCCCTGCTTTCCAACCGCCAGGGGGTCGACCTTGCGGAACTGGTCCGGGCCGCGGAGGCCGTCCCGGATCGCCGGGCGGTGGCGGACCGCCTGGGCCGCTACCTCACGGATAACTCCGCGAGGCTCGGGCCGGAATTCTCGGTGCTGTTGCCCTTCCTGGACGAATCCGAGCAGAATGAAAGCCAGAAGGAGAAGGTCCGCAAGATACTGGAGAAGAACCGGCCGGCCGGGGAACTGCCGGTCGTCGCCGCTTTGGATCGTCCCATCGAGGCGGTCATTCGCGATGCGCAGACAGCCCCCGTGCCGGAGGTGGCCGCGCCGAGTGTGCGCGTGATCTTCTTCCGCAGCTACGGGTGCCGCGACTGCGAGCGGGCGGAGGCGATGTTCCCGCAATTGAGGGAGGTGTTCCCGGGCCTCCAGATCGACATCCACGACATCCGGAAGACCCGGGCCATGAGCCTCAACGAGGCCCTGTGCGAGCGGTTCGGCGTGCCGGACCGGATCCGCCTGGTCACGCCGGCCCTGTTCACGGCGGCCGGCTACAGCATCAAGGAGGACATCACGTTCGCGCGGTTGGGCGAACTGCTGACGCGATCCGCCGGGGCGGACGACGCCTGGAGCCGGGTGGAGGAAGCCGAACTCGACCAGGCGGCCGCTTCCATCGGCAGCCGCTACCGGGATATCCGTCTCGGGGTGATCGCCGCGGCCGGCCTGCTGGACGGCGTCAACCCCTGCGCCTTCGCGACGATCATCTTCCTGCTGTCCTACCTGCAGGTCACCCGGCGCACCTCCCGCCAGATCGCCCAGGTGGGCCTGGCTTTCATCGCCGGGGTGTTCGTGGCCTACTATGCCATGGGACTGGGCCTCGTGGAGATCGTCTCCCGGCTCGGCGTGCTCCGCCGCTTCAGCCTCGTCGTCAATCTCCTGCTCGCGGCGTTCACCCTGCTGATCGCGATCTTGAGCGTGCGCGACGGCATCCGCTGCCTCCGCGGCCGGCTGGCCGACATCACGCTGCAGCTGCCCGGCTTCCTCAAGGACCGGATCCACACGGTCATCCGGGAGGGCGCGCGCCACGCCCGTTTCGTGGCGGCCGCGTTCGTGGCCGGGCTGGTCGTCTCCGTGCTGGAACTGGCCTGCACCGGCCAGGTCTACGCGCCGACGATCCTGTTCATGCTCAAGACCGGCGAGGAGCGTTTCGCGGCCATGGGATACCTGCTCGCGTACAACGCCGCCTTCGTCGCGCCCCTGTTCGTCGTGTTCGCGCTGGCGGTGTTCGGCCTGCGCAGCGACGCGCTCATCCGCTTCATGAATCGCCACGCGGCGGGCGTGAAGTTCGCGACCGCCGGGCTGTTCCTTCTCCTGTTCGCGGTCTTCGTCTGGAGCCTGCGCGGATAGCCGGCGGCCGGCTACAGTCCGCAGCGGTCCGAATCCGATTCGCCCTCGACGTCCTCGGCCTGGACGCTGACGTACACGTTGGTGGTGTAGCCCGGCCCCGTGAGGTTGGTGAAGGTGAGGGTGATCGAGTACTCGGTGCTGGTCTCGGAGAAGACCGCCGGGCTGATCACGACCCCGTTGAAGTTGGACTGGTCGAGCGTGGCCGTCGCGGTCGTGCCGGTCGGGGTATGCAGCTTGTTCCAGTACATCATGTCGAAGGTGTGCGAGTCGTACACCACGTAGGCCGCCGGGTTCGTGGACCAGCGGTAGACCGTCGCCTTGACCGTGTTCAGGTCCAGTTCCTCCGCCGGGGTGGTGACGGTGACCTGCACGACCGGGCGGGAGGGCGTGGAGGAATCCACGCTGTCGATCTGGACATAGGGCGGCCCGGAGTTGGAGTAGGGCATGGCCAGGAAGGGATTCACGCAGTTGGACTGCCAGGAACTGCTGTCCCGGATCTCGAAATGCAGGTGATCGAACCCGGACGTGCTGCACCCGGAGTCGGCGATCCACTGGCCCTGGGTGACGGAATCGCCCACGTTCACGTACCAGTTGGTGATGTGCTGGTAGTTGCTGTAGTAGTAGCCGCTGCCGTCGGCCTGGCGGTGCTTGAGTTGGACGAGCGCGTCGCTGTAGCTGTTGGTGAACCCCGCCTTGGTCACCGTCCCGGACGCGATCGCATAGACCGGGGTGAACAGCGGCGCGGGGATGTCCACGCCCCGGTGCCAGTCGTAGCGGTAGCTTTCCGAGGCTTTGAGCCGGGGGCCGTAGGGCGAGGAGAACGGGGTGTCCGGCGTCGTCGAGCGGCCGATGGGCCAGAGGTGGTCCTGGTACGGCCCGAGCTGGTCCAGGTAGGCCGTGCGCAACCGCTCCTGCAGCTGGTCCGAGAAGTTCAGGACGAGGCGAACGATGCCCGAGTTGGTGATCGTAATGGCCGCGGTCTCCCGCGCCGGCCCCGCGAGAACGGTCAGACCGGCGATGATGCAGACGATGCCCGCCCGTGAGTTCATGGAGTGCCTCCCACCGCTGGTTCGCTTCTGCCCTTGAACATGCCCCGTTCGCGGCGTCCTGTTAAGCCCGGATTCGCAAGGCCATCCGGGGCCCGGATGGCGGCCGGCCTGGTCAGGCGCGTCCGGACCAAACCGGTTAAGGGGCCGGCGGGTTAAAAAACGTTGCGAAAGCCGGATTCTTTGTGTATGAATCCCTGTCCCTTGGAATCAGCAAAGGCCGCTTTCTGGAATCCGAATCGGTAAAGGAACGCGCTATGAAGGAATTGGCGATCGGTAACGTGCGCAACGTGGTGCTCGTGGGTCACACGGGCGCCGGCAAGACCAGCCTGCTCGACGCGGTGCTGTACAAGCTCGGTGTAAACGACCGGCTCGGTTCGCCGGCCGAGGGCACCAGCGTGGCGGACTGGAGCGACGAGGAGAAGGATCGCAAGATCACGATCTGGGCCAAGCCCTTCAACGCCGTCTATGCGTCCGCGCAGGGCGGGAAATACGACCTGGTCATCACCGACACGCCCGGATACGCCGATTTCTACGGCCAGACCGTGGCCGCGACCGCGGTGGCCGACGCGGGCCTCGTGGTCGTGGACGCGGCCTCGGGCATCCAGGTCGGCACGAACCGTTCGTGGCGGCGCTGCGAGACGCTCGGCCTGCCCCGCGGCATCGTCATCACCGGCCTCGACAAGGAGAACACCAGTTTCGACGACACCCTGGCGGGCCTGCGCGCCGTCTGGGGCGACCGCTGCCGCCCGGCGACCGTCCTCGGCAAGGACAAGAAGTCGGTCGCGGACGTGTTCACCGGCGGCGGCGAGGTGGAATCGCTCAAGAGTGCCCTGGTCGAGGCGGCCGCCGAGACCGACGACCAGCTCATCGAGAAGTACCTTGGCGGCGAGACCCTGGCGCCGGCGGAGATCGCGGACGGCCTGCGCAAGGCCGTGGCCACGGGCAAGCTAATCCCCGTTTTCGTAACACTGGCGAAGACCGGCGCGGGTATCCCGGAATTGCTCGAGGGCTTGGTGCGCTTCTTCCCGTCCCCGGCCGACCGCGAGTTCAAGGACGCCGAGGGCGCCGTCGTGGCCGCGGGGGCCGACGCCCCGTTTGTCGGCCAGGTCTGGAAGGCCGTGAACGACCCGTTCGTCGGCCAGTTGACCATCCTGCGGATCTTCGGCGGCACGCTCCGGTCCGACAGCGAAATCTACAACGCGACGAAGGAGCAGAAGGAGCGCATCGGCCCGATCTACCTGCTGAACGGCAAGAAGCAGGAATCGGTGGCCGAGGCCGGGGCGGGCGAGATCGTCGCGCTGGCCAAGCTGAAGGCCACCGTCATCAACGACGTCCTCTGCGCGCCCGGCAAGAGCGCGAAACTGACGCCCATCCAGTTCCCGAACCCGACGGCCGCGTACGCCGTGGCGCCGAAGACGCAGGGCGACGAGGACAAGTTGAGCACGGGCCTGCACCGCGTGGCGGACGAGGACCCGACGATCCGCGTCGAACGCAACACGGAGACCAAGGAACTGATCCTGTACGGCATGGGCGACCTGCACCTGGACACGACCCTGCAGCGCATGAAGAAGCGCCACAACGTCGAGATCGCGTTGAGCACCCCGAAGGTCCCGTACCGCGAGACGGTCACGGCGCTGGGCGAGGGGCACTACAAGCACAAGAAGCAGACCGGCGGCCGCGGCCAGTACGGCGAGGTCTACCTGCGCGTGCAGCCGATGAAATCCGGTGAAACGGAATGGTTCGAGGACGCCCTCGTCGGCACCAACGTCCCGCGCAACTTCCTGCCCGCGATCCAGAAGGGC
Source organism: Verrucomicrobiota bacterium (assembly GCA_022710725.1). GTDB lineage: Bacteria > Verrucomicrobiota > Kiritimatiellia > CAIQIC01 > JAGNIJ01 > JAGNIJ01. The sequence goes on along the minus strand of JAKLGK010000003.1, from coordinate 423,572 downwards.
TGCGTCGAGGGCATGAACCGCGGCGCCCTGGCCGGCTACCCGGTGACGAACACCAAGGTCAGCATCTACGACGGCTCGTCGCACGACGTGGACTCCTCGGAAATCGCCTTCAAGATCGCCGCTGCGCGCGCGTTCAGCGACGGCATGAGCAAGGCGCGGGCCGTCCTGCTCGAGCCCATCGTCACGGCGAAGATCATGGTGCCCGACCAGTACATGGGCGACATCACGGGCGACATGAACCACAAGCGCGGGCGCATCCTGGGCATCGGCACGGAGGACGGCATGCAGGTCATCACCGCCGAGGTGCCGCAGGCGGAGATGTTCCGCTACAGCTCCGAGCTGCGGAGCATCACCGGCGGGCGCGGCTCGTTCGAGATGGAATTCACCCGGTACGACATCGTGCCGTCCAACGTCGCGCAGAAGATCATCGCCGAGGCAGCGAAGAACAAGAAAGCAGCGGAGGAAGAGTAACCCGTAGCCGGTCACCGGTCACTTTAACTGGTCACTTATTGCCGGTTACTGGTCACGGATAACCGGTCGGAGAGGAGCGGACCATGAGCGGTCACAGCAAGTGGGCGAACATCAAGCACAAGAAGGGCGCCGCCGACGCCAAGCGCGGCAAGATCTTCAGCAAGATCGCCAAGGAAATCATGATCGTCGTCGGGGCCTCCGGCAAGGACGTCGCCTCCAACCCGGCCCTGCGGACGCTCATCCAGAAGGCGCGCGCCGTCAACATGCCGGCGGATAACATCGACCGGGCGATCAAGCGCGGCACGGGCGAACTCCAGGGCGCGAAACTGGAAGAAATCATGTTCGAGGGGTTTGCCGCCGGCGGCGTGGCCCTGATCGTCCAGGCCCTGACCGACAACCGCAACCGCACGGTCGCGGAAGTCCGCCACTCGTTCACCCTGCACGGCGCCAACCTGGCGGGGCAGGGGCAGGTGATGCGCACCTTCCAGCGCAAGGGCCAGATCCTGGTGGACGCGGCGGGCGTGGACGAGGACAAGCTCATGGAGCTGGTCCTCGAGGCCGGCGCCGAGGACATGCGGCGCGAGGAGGACCAGTTCGAGATCATCACCGATCCCGCGCAGTACCCGGCCGTGGCCGAGGCGATCAACAAGGCCGGGATCACCGCAGCGAGTTCCGAGGTCACGCTGCTGCCGCTGACCTGGACCCCGGTGACGGACAAGGCCAAGGCGTCGTCCCTGCTCGCGTTCATCGACGAGTTGGAGGAGTTGGACGACGTGCAGAACGTCTACTCCAATTTCGATATCCCGGCCGAATTGCTCGAAGCCCTCAACAAGTAGGGCCGGCCTCCGGCTCCCATGAGCGTGCTGGGCATAGACGCCTCGCTCCGGTCCACCGGTTACGGCGTCGTCGCCCGGCAGGGCGCCTCCTTCCGATGCCTGGACCAGGGCCTCGTCCGCAACCCCCCGGCCCATCTCCATTCCGAATGCCTCGCGGCCATTCATGCCCGGGTTACCGCCCTGCTGGAGACCCATCGGCCCGAGGCGGTGGCGCTGGAGGGCGGCTTCTACTTCAAGAACGCGAAGACGGCTCTGATCCTGGGCGAGGTGCGCGGGGCGGTCATCGCAGCCTGCGCCCTGCGCGGCGTGCCGGTCTATGAATACGCGCCCCGCCGGGTGAAGCAGGGATTGACGGGCGCGGGCGCGGCGTCGAAGGAGCAGGTCGGCCGCATGGTCGCGTCCATCCTGGGCCTGACCGAGTTGCCGCCCGAGGACGCCGCCGACGCGCTCGCGATCGCCCTCTGCCACTTCCACGGCCGCACCGGCATCGCGGCCCTGCAGCCGAAGCCGATCTGAAGGCCGCCGGGTCCGTCTCCGCTCCCTGCAACATTGAAATGTCGCCGCGTTCGCGTAATCATAAGGTTAAATCAGCGGAGTGAGGCTTATGCAACTGGATCGTCTGACCATCAAGTCGCAGGAGGCGCTGCAGCGGGCGCAGCAACTGGCGGGGGATTACGGCCACGCCGAGGTGGACGTGGATCATCTTGTCCTGGCGCTGATCGACCAGGAAGACGGCGTCGTCCGCCCCCTGCTCGAGCGGCTCGGGATCCCCGCCGAGCAACTGCGAGAGCCGCTGGAGCGGTCCCTTTCCGCCCGCGCCCGCGTCGAGGGCGGCGCGGAACGCTACCTGTCCCGCTCTCTTCGCCAGGCCCTGGACGCGGCGTTCCGCGTGGCCGAGAAGATGAAGGACGAGTACGTCAGCGGCGAGCACCTGCTGCTCGCCGCGCTGCCGCAAGCGGACAGCGAGACCGCGCGCGTCGCCGCCCGGCTCGGCCTGACGCCGGACGCCGTCCTCAAGGCGCTGCAGGCGGTCCGCGGCAACCAGCGGGTGACCGACCCGGCCCCGGAGGACAAGTACGAGGCCCTCAAGAAATACGGGCGCGACCTGACCGAGGCCGCGCGCAAGGGCAAGCTGGACCCGGTGATCGGCCGCGACGCCGAGATCCGGCGGGTGGTCCAGGTGCTCTCGCGCCGCACGAAGAACAACCCCGTGCTCATCGGCGAGCCGGGCGTCGGCAAGACGGCGATCGTCGAGGGCCTGGCCCAGCGCATCGTCGCGGGCGACGTGCCGGAGGGCCTGAAGAACAAGCAGGTGGTCTCGCTGGACTTGGGGTCCATGATCGCGGGCGCGAAGTACCGGGGCGAGTTCGAGGACCGGTTCAAGGCCTTCCTCAAGGAGGTCATCGGCGCGGAGGGCCGGATCATCCTGTTCATCGACGAGCTGCACACGCTGGTCGGCGCCGGCCGGGCCGAGGGCGCGGTGGACGCGTCGAACATGATCAAGCCGCCGCTGGCGCGCGGCGAGCTGCGCTGCGTCGGCGCGACGACCCTGGACGAATACCGGAAGCACATCGAGAAGGACGCCGCCCTCGAGCGGCGCTTCCAGCCGGTCCAGGTCAACGAGCCCACGGTGGAGGACACCATCGCCATCCTGCGCGGGCTGCGGGAGCGCTACCAGGTGCACCACGGCGTGCGGATCCAGGACGGCGCGCTGGTCGCGGCGGCGCGGCTGTCGCACCGCTACATCAGCGACCGGTTCCTGCCGGACAAGGCGATCGACCTCGTGGACGAGGCCGCCAGCCGCCTGCGCATGGAGATCGACAGCCTGCCGACCGAGATCGACGAGGTCGAGCGGCGGATCATGCAGCTCGAGATCGAGCGGGAGGCGTTGCGCCAGGAAAAGGACGAGGCGTCGAGGGAACGGCTGGCTGCGCTGGAGAAGGAGCTGGCCGAGCAGCGCGAGAAGAGCCGGGGCATGAAGCTGCACTGGCAGCAGGAGAAGGAGCATATCGCCGAGATCCGCAAGCTCACCGAGGCCCTCGACCTCCTGCGCGGCGAGGAGGAAGCCGCCAAGCGGAACGGCCAGCTCGAGCGCGCCGCCGAGATCCTGTACGGGCGCATCCCGAAGATCGAGGCGCAGGTCAAGGCCGCCCAGCAGAAGCTCGCCGACCTCCAGAAGAACCAGCGGATGCTGAAGGAGGAGGTGGACGCCGAGGACATTGCCGCGGTCGTCTCGAACTGGACGCACATCCCGGTGAGCCGGCTGATGGAGACGGAGAAGGCCAAGCTCCTGCACATGGAGGAGCGGCTCCGGAAGCGGGTCGTGGGGCAGGACGAGGCGGTGGCCGCGGTCTCCAACGCCGTGCGGCGGTCCCGCTCCGGGCTCCAGGACCCGAACCGGCCGATCGGCTCGTTCATCTTCCTCGGGCCGACGGGCGTCGGGAAGACGGAGCTCGCGCGGGCGCTGGCCGAGTTCCTGTTCGACGACGAGCACGCGATGGTCCGGCTGGACATGTCCGAGTTCATGGAGAAGCACACCGTCAGCCGGATGATCGGCGCGCCGCCGGGCTACGTCGGGTACGAGGAGGGCGGCTACCTGACCGAGCACGTCCGGCGCAAGCCGTACTCGGTCGTCCTTTTCGACGAGATCGAGAAGGCGCACCCGGACGTGTTCAACGTCCTGCTGCAGATCCTGGACGACGGCCGGCTGACGGACGGGCAGGGGCGCACGGTGGATTTCACCAACACGGTGGTCATCATGACCTCCAACATCGGCGGCCCGGCGATCCACGAGGCGCTGCAGCGCAAGCCGGACCTGAAAAGCAGCGACTCGGCCTACGAGCAGCTGGAGAGCCGGGTGTACGAGGAGTTGCGGGCGCAGTTCAAGCCGGAGTTCCTCAACCGCGTGGACGAGATCGTGATCTTCCACAGCCTGGGCCGCGAGCAGATCAAGCAGATCGTCGAGATCCAGCTGGCGCGCGTCCGGAAGAACCTCGAGGAGCGGCACATCGCGATGGACCTGACCGATGCCGCCCGGGATTTCCTGGCCGAGGAGGGTTACGACCCGTCCTTCGGCGCGCGGCCGCTCAAGCGGGCGATCCAGCGGCGGATCCTGGACGCGCTGGCGACGGAGATCCTCAAGGGCGCGGTGGCCGAGGGCGACCGCGTGACCGCGGACGCGGCCCGGGACGGGAGCGGCCTGGCCTTCCGGGTCGCGCCCCGCCCCGGAACCTGACCGCCGATTGCGCTTTATTCGCCGCGGGGGGGGCGATATAGAAGAAGCGCATGGACACCGTCCTGTCAGCGGCCATGATCATCGGCATCTTCGTCATGGTGATCCTGATCACGCAGGACATGTGAGGACCGATGACCGTCCGCGAAATACAGGTCGAGGTCAAGGGCCTGGTGCCCACGCAGAGCGGGGTGGGCGTGTTCCTCGGCCATGGCGACAAGGTGATCGCCATCTTCGTGGATCACAGCGTGGCCGCCGCGATCACGATGTTCATGCACAAGCTCAAGAAGCCCCGCCCGCTGACCCACGACCTCATCGGCAGCATCCTCGCGGGCCTCGGCGTGAAGGCCCAGAAGGTCGTGGTGAACGATCTGAAGGACGACACCTTTTTCGCCCGGCTGTTCCTGCTCCAGGAGGGCGAGTTGGGCCGGAACCTCGTGGAGATCGATTCGCGGCCCAGCGACGCCATCGCCGTGGCGCTGCAGCAGGGCTGCCCGATCTACGTGAACACGTCCGTCTGGGAGCGGGCCGAGGACATGTCCTGGGCGCTCAAGCAGAACCCGCCGGAAGCGCCGTCCACGGAAGAGCACTCCTGATCCGGCCCGCCCGCGGGCCTCACCGCATGCGGTGGATGAGGATCAGCCCGACGGCCAGGAAGGCCAGGTTCGGCAGCCAGCCGCCGATCCAGGGCGCGATCAACTGCTTCTTGCCGAAGGCCAGGCCCACGTTGACGAAGACGTAGTAGCCGAAGAACAGGCTCAAGGCCAGCACAATGCCGAGGAAGGCGCCGTGCCGCCCGCTCTTGGCGCCGAACGGGATCCCCAGCAGCGTGACGACGAGACAGTTCCACGGCATGGAGAGGCGGTGGTGCAGGTTCGCGCGCACCCGCGACACGGTTTCGTTCGACAGGCGCTTGTGGGTCTTCAGGAAAGTCAGGATCTCGAGGGACGAGAGATACTCGGGGTCCTTGATCTCGTTGATGAAGTCGGAGGGGACCTCGTTGTAATCCGTCATCTCCCGGTGAATCTCGAAGCGGGGCGGCCCCAGGGGGTTGCTCCCCGCGTCGTACGCCTGGAAGGACAGGTCCTGCAGCCACCACCGGCCGTCGTACCAGTGGCCCGACTTGGCCACGATCCGGTACTCCTCCGATCCGTCGGGCCGCTGCTGGATCACGTTCACACCGCGCATGTCGAAGGTCTGCGTGTTGAATGCGCCGATCATCCAGTCGCGCCGGCCGAGCTCGTTGCGATAGGGAAGCGGGGAGACCACGTGCGTGGAGAGGTCGCCCTTGCTCTTCTGCATCACGATGAACTGGTGCGCCCAGTACGCGGACCAGGGGCCGAGGGTTTCGTGGATCACCCCGACGAGGATGGAGGCGGACAGCCCGAGGATCACGAGGGGCGCCATGAGCCGGTAGAGGCTGATCCCGCACGCGCGCATGGCCGTGAGCTCGTTGTTCTTCGTCAGGTGCGAAAGGCTGTAGAGCACCGCGAGCATCAGCGAAACCGGCGCAATGATGATGAGCACGGACGGCATCAGGAAGCAATAGAATCGAATCACCGAGAGCAGGGGCGTGCGGCCCTCGATGAAGTCCGGGAGATTGTCGAACAGGTCGTAGATGATGTAGATCAGGATGAAGCCCGCCAGGCAGTACAGCAGCGGCACGAGGACCGCCTTGAACAGGTATTTATCCACGATTTTCATGCTGTTTCCGGGCCGGCGCCGTTCACCGGCCGCGAAACTCTAGCCGGTTCCCGGCGGAACGGCAAGCGCGGCGCTACTCGGCCTTCAGGTCGTAGATCCCCCGGTCCACGCGCGTGCAGCGCGGCGTGGCGATCAGCAGCTCCAGGACGTACCCGGCGCCCTTCCGCTTGGCCGGTTTCAGGGATTCGTTGAAGGTGGAGGTGATCTTCCGGTAGTGCGCCGGTCGATCCAGGCGGCCCAGCACCTCCACGACGTACGGGCCGGCCCCGTTCCGGTAGAGGAAAAAGCGGCGATCCGTCGTCGAGGCCACCGCGGGGGCGTGGTCGAGCAGGCATTCGATGGCGGCGGCGGGCTCCCGGAGGGAGGCCAGGGTCTCGGTCCCCGCCCGCTTCATCAGCTCGTCGAGCGAGAGGGGCTGGCCGGCCTGGGACAGGATCGCGGTCAGCCGGGATTCCAGCGCCTGCAGGAAATCCAGGGAGAAGGTGGAGAAAAAGCCGTTGTAATGAACCAGCCGGGCGGACCGCACCTCGCTGAGCAGCCGCATGAGCCCCAGGGGATTCAGCCCGCCCATCGCCGGCTCCGAGCGAAGGCCGAGGAGTTCCGCGCCTCCCGCCAGCCCGCCACGCTTCTCCACCTGGCCGCAGGCATAATCGTAGAAGGGCTGCAGGCAGACCTGGGCGATGCGGCTCTGCAACTTCCGCAGGCCGGCGTCCTGGATCTGGCGCACCCGTTCGCGCGTGATGTGCCCCGCGTCCGCGATCTGCTGGAGCGTCATCCGGCGCCGCGAGGGCTTTTCGGGGTCGCGGTCCAGGCCGTATCGCCCCGCGAGAACGTTTCGCTCCGCGTCGTCCAGGCACAGCGCGAAAACCTCCTGGACCGTGCCGAACCGCTGCCGGCCCTGTTCGATCTGCCCGCAGATCCGGAAAAACGCGTGAATGTGTCCCAGCGAGATGCGGCCCAGGCTCCGCAGTTTCAGCAAATCCGGATCGGGGAGCTGCCGCAGCTGGCCCACCGTCGAAACCGGCACCTCCCGGACGGCATTGACAACGCGCACCGGCAGCCCGGCCTCCGCGATGGGCCAGGCATCCAGTTCTTCGCGGGATATGGCTGCGACTTGCACAAAAAGTCCTTAATATGCGTGGAGAATGCGGTCGTTTACGATGAAATGTCAAGTAATATTCTCCGCGTGCGGGGCCCGCATCTCCGCTTGCTTTCGGCAATCGCGGTTGCGTATCTTCTACGCCCATGTTTGACCCCGTATCCAGCAAGGTGAGCTTTCCGGACCTCGAACGGGATATCCTGAAGTTCTGGGAGGCGGGCGACGTCTTCCGGAAATCCATTGAAATCCGCAGGGGCGCGCCGGAATTCGTCTTCTACGACGGCCCTCCGTTCGCCACCGGCCTCCCGCACTACGGGCACCTGCTTGCCGGCACGATCAAGGACATCGTCCCGCGCTACCAGACCATGCGCGGCCATTACGTCGAGCGCCGGTTCGGCTGGGATTGCCACGGCCTGCCCGTGGAATACGAGATGGAGCAGGAGCTCAAGATCAGCGGCAAGCGCGACATCGAGAAACTTGGCGTCGACGTCTTCAACGAGAAATGCCGCGGCATCGTCCTGCGCTATACCCGCGAGTGGCGCCAGATCGTCACCCGCATGGGGCGCTGGGTGGACTTCGACCACGACTACAAGACCATGGACCCGGCCTACATGGAGTCCATCTGGTGGGTCTTCAAATCGTTGTGGGAAAAGGACCTGATCTACGAGGGGCACAAGATCCTGCCGTACTGCCCGCGCTGCGCGACGCCGCTCTCCAACTTCGAGACGAACCAGGGCTACCAGGACGTCCAGGACCCGGCCGTCACCGTCCGCTTCGCCGTCGAGGGCGCCGCGAATACGTTCATCCTGGCCTGGACGACGACGCCCTGGACGCTGCCGTCCAACCTCGCCCTCGCCGTCGGGCCGACGATCCGCTACGTGAAAGTCCGCGATGCGGGCCAGGTCTACATCCTGGCCCGCGACCGCCTGCCGGCATACTACCCGAAGAACGAATCGTATGAGTTGCTGGAGGAACTGGACGGCTCGGCCCTGGCCGGCCTGCGCTACGAGCCGTTGTTCCCGTACTTCGCGGACCTCCAGGCGAAGGGCGCGTTCCGTGTCCTCGAGGCCGATTTCGTCTCCACCGAGGACGGCACCGGGGTCGTGCACATCGCGCCCGGCTTCGGCGAGGACGACCACCGGCTCGGTCAGGCCGCCGGCCTGCCGGCCGTATGCCCGGTGGACGACGAGGGCCGGTTCGCCGCGCCCGTCGCGGACTACCTCGGCCGCGAGGTGAAGGAGACCGACTCCGACATCCTGCGCCGCCTGAAGGAGGAGGGGAAGCTCGTCCACCGCTCGACGATCCAGCACAGCTACCCACATTGCTGGCGCTGCGATTCGCCGCTGATCTACCGCGCGGTGGCGACCTGGTTCGTCCGCGTCGAGCAGCTCCGCGACCGGCTCCTCGCGGCCAACGCGAAGACCCACTGGGTGCCCGAGCACCTGCGCGACGGCCGCTTCGGCAAGTGGCTCGAGGGCGCGCGGGACTGGGCGATCTCGCGCAACCGCTACTGGGGCGCGCCGCTGCCCGTCTGGCGCAACGCGCAGGGCGAACGGATCTGCATCGGGTCCGTCGCCGAACTGGAAAAACTCTCCGGCCAGAAGGTCGCCGACCTGCACAAGCACTTCGTGGATAACGTCGAGATCCCGTCGGCGAAGGGCGGGGCGCCCCTGCGCCGCATCCCCGAGGTGCTGGACTGCTGGTTCGAGAGCGGCTCGATGCCGTACGCCCAGTCGCACTATCCCTTCGAGAACAAGGCGCACTTCGAGCAGCACTTCCCGGCCGATTTCATCGCCGAGGGGTTGGACCAGACGCGCGGCTGGTTCTACACGCTGATGGTCCTTTCGACGGCGCTGTTCGACAAGCCCACGTTCCGCCACGTGATCGTCAACGGCATGATCCTGGCCGACGACGGCCGCAAGATGAGCAAGCGGCTCAAGAACTACCCCGATCCCGTCTACATCCTGGACACCTACGGCGCCGACGCGCTGCGACTGTACCTGATCCACTCGCCGGTCGTCCGCGCCGAGAACCTCAATTTCTCCGAGGAGGGCGTCAAGCACGCCCTGCGCCACCTCCTGCTGCCGTGGTGGAACGCCTACAGCTTCTTCGTCACGTACGCGCGGGTGGACGGGTGGCGGCCGGGGAAGGGTTCAGGGTTCGGGGGGCCGGGTTCAGGGAATCTGTTGGACAACTGGATTCACTCGTCGCTGGAGCGCCTGACGCAGGAGGTCGTCGCGGCGATGGACGCCTACGACCTGCAGCAGGCGGTCCGGCCGTTCGTCCGGTTCATCGAGGACCTGACCAATTGGTACATCCGCCGCAGCCGGCGCCGGTTCTGGAAGAGCTCGGATGACGCGGACAAGGCTCGGGCTTACGCCACCCTCTACGAGGTGCTGGTCCGGTTGTGTCGGATCGCCGCGCCGTTCGTGCCGTTCATCAGCGAGGCGATCTACCGCAACCTGCGCACGCCGGACATGCCGGAGTCCGTGCACCTCTGCGATTTCCCGCTCGGCGACGGCCGCGCCCGCAACGCCGCGCTGGAGGACCAGATGGACGACGTGATCCGCGTCGTCGGCCTCGGCCGCCAGCTGCGCGCCGATCATAACATCAAGGTGCGCCAGCCGTTGCGAGGGCTGCACGTGGTTTGCCGCGACGCCGCGCGCCGGGCGCGGATCGAGGCGCTCAAGGACCTGGTCGCGGACGAACTCAACGTGCGCGAGATCTGGTTCAGCGGGCGCGAGTCCGACCTGGCGACCTTCCTCGCCAAGCCCGATTTCCGCCGGATGGGGCCGCGCCTGGGCCCGAAGGTGAAGAAGGCCGCGCAGCAGATCCAGAAGCTGGACTCCGCCCGCATCGAGGATCTGCTGGACGGCAAGCCCGTTTCGATTGAGGTGGATGGCGAGTCGGTCGCCATCGAAGCCGCCGATCTGGTGGTGGAGCGCAAGCCGCGCGAGGGCCTGGCCGTGTCCTCGGAGGACGGGCTGATCGTCGCCCTGGAGATCGACCTGACCCAGGAACTGGTGCGCGAAGGCCTCGCCCGCGAGTTCGTCAACCGCGTCCAGAACCTGCGCAAGGCGGCCGATCTCGAGGTGACCCAGCGCATCCGGCTGTCGTACAGCGGCGACGAAGCCGTTCGCGAGGCCGTGGAAGCGCACGGCGACTATATACGCGGCGAGACCTTGTGCGTAGAATGCCTGTTCGTCGGCTCGGCGGGGGATGTCCAGGACCTGAACGGTCATCCCTGCGGCGTCCGGATCGAGCCCGCGAAGGAAAAATAAGTCGGCAGGGTTGACAGCGGCAGAGGGCTGTGGTACTCAAGCCGCTCTTCCGCCGGACTGGACCGGCGGGGACCCGTCAAACAAGACGTCAGGGGGAAGGTGCGAGATGGCAAAAAGCGCAAAGAAATCCAAGAAACGCGCGCCCGTTCAGAAGAAGGCGCCGGTCAAGGCCAAGCCCGTGAAAAAGAAGGCGGCGCCCGCCGCCAAGGCGCGTAAGCCGGTCCCGGTTCGCAAACCGGTTGCCGCCAGGCGCAGGCCGGCCCCGAAGGCGGCGCCGGAACCGAAGAAGCCCCTTCCGCCGCCCCGCCGGCTGCCGGCCGTGGAGTTGAAGAAGTACCGCGAGGTTCTCCAGAGACTTCGCGACCGCGTCGTCGACGAGATCTCGTTCCTCGCGGGCGACAACCTGAACCGGTCCCCGCGCGAGTCGTCCGGCGACTTGTCCAGCTACAGCTTCCACATGGCCGACCAGGGCACCGACAACTTCGACCGCGAGTTCGCCCTGAACCTGGTCAGCAGCGAGCAGGACGCCCTCTACGAGATCGACGAGGCGCTCCAGCGCATCACGACCGGCATCTACGGCTCCTGCGACAATTGCGGCAAGCCCATCGAGAAGGCCCGCCTGAAGGCGCTGCCGTTCGCGAGGATGTGCGTGCACTGCAAGAGCGAATCGGAAAAGGGCCGCAGCAAGTTTCGTCCGTTCGGCCCGACCATCCAGCAGGGCGGGGAATCCTGACCCGACCCGGGAAACCAGGAGCGGGCCTATGTCGGTGATCCTGCTGGCTTTCATCATCGCGGCGCTGGATCAGGCGACAAAGTGGCACGTGCGCGCGACCTTCGACTTCGGCGTCGCGCATCCGGTCATCCCGGGCTTTTTCGACCTGACCTACGTCCGCAACACCGGCGCAGCCTGGGGCATGCTCGGCGGACAGAATGCCGTCCTGACCATCCTTTCGGTCGTCATCCTGGTCCTGATGGTGATTTTCCGGCGGTCGTTCTTGAGCCGGACGTGGGAGCATCGCCTGGCTCTGGCGCTGCTGGTCGGCGGCGTCGTGGGCAACCTGCTTGATCGCGTGCGTCTCGGCTGGGTCACCGATTTCCTGGATTTCCACGTGCGCGGCTGGCACTGGCCGGCCTTCAACATCGCGGATTCCGCGATCTGCGTCGGGGCGGGCCTGTACATCGTGTCCGCCTTCTGGGTGGCCGGCCATCCCCTCAATGAATCCCGCCGCAAGACGGAGCCCGCCGCCTCTCCGGAGTCCTGATGGCCGGATCGCCGACTGCCTGGTTTCTCGTCGGGCCGACCGCGGCCGGAAAGTCAGCCGTCGCGCAATACCTCGCGGAGCGCGAAGGCCTCGATATTCTCTCCGCCGATTCGATGCTCGTTTACCGGGGCATGGACGTCGGCACCGACAAGCCGACGGCGGACGAGCGCAGCCGGGTCCGTTACTGGGGACTCGATCTCGTCGAGCCCGCCGAGCCGTTCAGCGTCGGCCGGTTTCTCGAAGCGGCCCGGGAGGCCTTTAGGGCAGCCGCCGCCCGCGTGATCGTGGCCGGGGGCACCGGCCTGTACGTCAAGGGCCTCGTCGAGGGGCTCGACGCCGCGCCGCCGGCCGACCCCGACCTTCGCAAAAGGCTTTCGGAACTGGATGTCGCCGGCCTGCAGGAGGAGCTGCGGCGGCGCGACCCGGCGCGCCTGGAATCGCTGGCCGATCCCCGGAATCCGCGCCGGCTGATCCGCGCCATCGAACTGGCCGAATGCGGCGCGCGCGGCGTTCGGCCGGCGCGCGAACCCGGCGCGCCGCTGGTCGGCCTCAAACCGGAGCCGGCCCGCTGGCGGGCGCGCATCGCCGAGCGCGTGACGCGGATGTTCGAGGGCGGGCTGCTCGACGAGGCCCGGCGACTGCGCGAACGCGGCGATGCGCTGTCCGGCACCGCCCGCCACGCCATCGGCTACGCCGAGGCCTTCGCGGCGCTGGACGGGACCCTGACCGTGGGGCAGGCGCGGGAGCAGGCCGTACGCCGCACCTGGCAGTTGGCGCGCCGGCAGATGACCTGGTTCCGGCACCAGGTCCGCGTGGAGTGGATCGATCACGATTTCAGCGAGCCCGTCGCCCGGCTCGCGGACCGGGTATGGGCGGCATGGAGGAAGCATGGGCCGAACCCCGTTATCCTTCCGGGATGAGCCGGAGCGGGTCCTGCTGGTCGGCGTCCGGCTCAAGGACCAGCGCCGGGATGTCGTCGAGGACCTGCTGGATGAGCTGGCGCAGTTGGCCGACACGGCCGGCGCGGACGTGATCGGCCGGCTGGTCTGCAACCAGCAGACGTTCAATCCCGCGACGCTGATCGGCAAGGGCAAGGCCGCCGAACTGGCGGAGCGCGCCGCGGCCGAGGACATCACGACGATTCTCTTCGACGACGACCTCTCGCCCGCGCAGGGCCGGAACCTGGCGGATATCACCGGCTGCAAGGTCGTCGACCGGGCGCAGCTGATCCTCGATATCTTTGCGCAGCACGCCCGCTCGAAGGCCGGCCGCCTGCAGATCGAACTGGCGCAGCTCCAGTATTTACTGCCCCGCCTGCGCGGCATGTGGACGCACCTCGAGCGCCAGCAGGGCGGCATCGGCCTGCGCGGCCCGGGCGAGAAGCAGCTGGAGCTGGACCGGCGCCGGATCCTCGACCGGATCACGCGCATCCGCGCCTCCCTCGAGGAGGTGCGCCAGCACCGCGCCGAACAGCGGCGCGGGCGCCGCCGTCACGGCTGGGCCCTGCTGACGCTCGTCGGCTATACCAACGCGGGCAAATCCACGCTGATCAACCACCTGGCCGACGCGCAGGTCGAGGCCGACGACCGGCTCTTCGCCACGCTCGATCCCACGACGCGGCAGATCCGCCTGCCGAACCACCAGCCCGCCCTGATCACCGACACGGTCGGGTTCATCCGCAAGCTGCCGCACCATCTCGTCGAGTCGTTCAAGGCGACGCTGGAGGAGGTCATTGAGGCGGACCTGCTGATCCACGTCATCGACGCCGCCCACCCGGGCGTCGAGGAGCAGATCCGTGCCGTGGACCAGGTGTTGAAAGAACTCGGCGCGGAAGGGAAGCCCAGGATATCCGTGCTGAACAAGATGGACCTGCCGGCCGCGGGCGCGCAGGCCGCGCGGCTGTCGCCCGGCCTCGAACGGCCGGTGACGATCTCCGCGCTGACCGGCGAGGGGCTCGATATGTTCCGGGCCGAGCTCGCCGACTTTCTCAAGAGCCGGACGCTGCGCATGCAGCTGCTCGTTCCGCCCGCGGAGGGAAAATTGCTTGCCGCCATCCGGAGTTCCGGTAGGGTGTTCGAGGAGAAATACGAGGCCGACGGCGCGGTCCGGCTCGACGTCAGCCTTCCGGAGCGGCTGTTCGGCCTGTGCCTGCCGTACCGGCTGGACAACGGGGAAACGCCGCCCGGGGACGGCGCGAACGGCCTCCGCGACCCGTGACCATGGAAACGCTCTATCCCATTGCGCCGAGGCGCGTGGCCGACATCCCGTCGCGGCAGCGGCCGCGGGAGCTATTCGAACGGCTCGGCGCCGAGCACGTGTCCGAGGAAGTGCTCATCGCCCTGCTGCTGCGCTGCGGCATGAAGGGGCTGAACGTCGTCGACCTGGCGCATAACCTCCTGATGGAATACGGCTCGCTGACCGCCCTCTCCCAGGCCCCGGTCCAGGAACTGACCAAGAAGAAGGGCATCGGTCCCGTCAAGGCCCAGATCCTGCGCGCGGCCCTCGAACTTGGCCGCCGCCTGAACGAAGAATCCGCGCCCGAGCGCCCGTTCGTCCGCACGCCGGAGGACGCCGCGCGGGTCCTGCGCGGCCGGGCCAGCGCACGCGAGACGGAGGCGTTCTGGGTCCTGCTGCTGGATACGAAGAACCGCCTGCGCCAGAATCCCGTCGAGATCAGCACGGGCCTGCTCAACGCCAGCCTGGCCCACCCGCGCGAGGTGTTCAAGGAGGCGATCCGTTGCCTGTCCGCCGCCGTGGTGCTCGTGCATAACCATCCGTCCGGCGATCCCGCGCCGTCGGCCGAGGACATCCGGATCACGCGGCAGCTGGTCGAGGCGGGACGGATCGTGGACATCCCGGTGCTGGACCATATCATCCTGGGCCGCGCCGCGGAGCCGGGGGCGAAGGATTACTACAGCCTGCGCGAGAGCGGGGTCGTGAGCTTCGAGGACAAATAATGAACATTCATCCAACCGCCGTCGTGGATCACGGCGCCGTGCTCGGCGCGGATGTCGTCGTGGGGCCGTTCGCGGTCATCGACCGCGACACGCAGATCGGGGACGGGTGCGTCATCGGCCCGCACGCGGTCATCCACCGTTACACGAGCATCGGGCCGGGCTGCCGGATTCACGCGGGGGCGGTGCTCGGCGACCTGCCGCAGGACCTGGCCTTCAAGCCCGACACGGTCAGCTACGTCCGCATCGGCGCGCGCTGCTGGATCCGGGAAGGCGTGACCATCCACCGCGGCACGAAGCCGGATACGGTCACGGAGATGGGGGACGATTGCTTCCTGATGGTCAACTCGCACCTCGCGCACAACGTCAAGCTGGGGAACGGCGTGATCCTGGTCAACGGCGCGCTGCTGGCCGGGTACGTCGAGGTGGGTGACCGGGCGTTCATCAGCGGCAACGCCGTCGTCCACCAGTTCGTGCGCATCGGGAGGCTGGCGATGATGGGCGGGCAGGGGGCGGTCTCCCAGGACATCCCGCCGTTTTGCACCGGGCGCTCGGGCGCGGGGAACCAGATCCTGGGCCTCAATGTCGTCGGGCTGCGCCGCGCGGGCTTCAAGCCCGAGTCACGCCAGGCCTTGCGCGCCGCGTTCAAGATCCTCTACCGGGCCGGGCTCAACACCTCGCAGGCGGTCGCGCGCATCCGGGCGGAATTGAACGACGCGGCGGTGACGGAATTCTGCGACTTCATCGCGGCCTCCAAGCGCGGCATCTGCGGGCTGCTGGAATCAGCGGAAGATGCGGGCGAGTGATTCCATCGCGCCGGCCTGAACCCGGCCCTCGCGTGGCCGTTTCCTTCTGTAACATATTACTTCACGGCCGTGACTGAATATGTTTCACCGGGATGGCTCGCTTCACGCTTGCGCGCCGGGGGCGTCGGGAGTAGGTTCGTCTCCGGAAAGATCTTCAGGGCAAGGTGACTCTGATCGCGGCAGCGCGACGGGGAATTCCTGACCGGCGGTGAAAGCCCGCGACTCCCGAGCGATCGGGACTGATGTGGTCAGGCCGGGAAAAAAACGGCCGATCCGCAGCCGACAGTAAAGTCTGGATGGAAGAAGATCGAGGCGCGGCGCGTGCTTTGGCCCTGGGATATTTCCCGGGGCGTTTTTTTATGAGCAAAGAAGACAGGGAAAAGGCCGGCCCGTTCAGCCCCATCCCGGAAGCCGTCGAGGCCGTCCGGAACGGGGAACTGGTCGTCGTCGTGGACGACGAGAAGCGGGAAAACGAGGGCGACCTCGTGCTCGCGGCGGAGAAGGTGACGCCCGAGGGCATCAATTTCATGGCCAAGCACGGGCGCGGCCTGATCTGCGTGTCCATGGAGAAGGAAGCCTTGCAGCGCCTCCACCTCACCCGCATGGGCCCGCCGGGCGAGGGCGGGCGGTTCGCCACCGCCTTCATGCAGTCGGTGGATGCTCGCGAGGGAGTATCGACCGGCATCAGCGCTTTTGACCGGGCGCAAACCGTCCGCGTCCTTATTGGAAAAAACACCCGGCCCGAGGATCTGGTGCGAGGCGGGCACGTGTTTCCGCTGGAGGCCTCCCCGGGGGGGGTGTTGCGGCGGACTGGCCATACCGAGGCGGCCGTGGACCTGGCCCGGCTCGCCGGGCTGGACCCGTCGGGCGTGATCTGCGAGATCATCAACGACGACGGCCGCATGGCGCGGCTGCCGGACCTGCTGGCGTTCGCCGCGAGGCACGGGCTCAAGATCATCACCATCGCGGACCTCGTGGCGTGGCGCCGCAAGCGCGAGAAGCTGGTCGAACTCGAGCGCAAGGTCAGCCTGCCGACGGAGGCCGGCCGCTTCGACCTGTACCTCTACCGCTCGCTGCCGGACGAACACCATCACCTGGCCCTGGTCATGGGCCGGCCCGCCGAGCAGCCCGCGCCGCTGGTGCGCGTCCACAGCGAGTGCCTGACGGGCGACGTCTTCGGCTCGCTGCGCTGCGACTGCGGCACGCAACTGAAGGCGGCGATGGAGATGATCGCGCGCGAGGGGCACGGCGTGGTGCTCTACATGCGGCAGGAGGGCCGGGGCATCGGCCTGGCGAAGAAGCTGCATGCCTACGAGCTGCAGGAGGCGGGCCTGGACACCGTGGAGGCGAACCAGAAGTTGGGCTTCGACGCCGACCTGCGGGACTACGGCATCGGCGCGCAGATCCTGGCGGACCTCGGCCTGCGCCGGATCCGTCTGCTGACCAACAACCCGCGCAAGATCATCGGGTTGAAGGGGCACGGGCTGGAAGTCGTCGAGCGGGTCGCGCTGGTCCTGCCCCCGACGGAACACAACGAGCGCTACCTGGAGACGAAGAAGACCAAGCTGGGGCACTGGCTGTGAGATCGTTGGCCATAAGACAACAAATGAGAGCTGGGTAGGGCGGCTTGGCTCAAGCCGCCGAGGCGCGCTGGGCCAGCGCGCCCTACCTGCTGGGAAAGGAGCAACACATGAGCACGAAGGAATACGCCGGTCAGTTGAATGCCGCCGGGCTGAAGTTCGGCATCGTGGTGAGCCGTTTCAACGACTTCCTCACGAGGCAGCTTCTCGCGGGCGCGGTGGACTGCCTGTCGCGCCACGGCGCGGCCGAGGCGGACATCGCCGTCGCGTGGGTCCCGGGCGCGTACGAGATCCCGCTGGCGGCCCAGAAGCTGGCGCAGGGCAAGAAGTACTCCGCCGTCGTGGCGCTGGGCGCCGTGATCCAGGGCGCCACGCCGCACGCCGAGCTGATCAACACCCAGCTGGCGCGGGCGCTGATGCAGATCGCGCTGGAGAGCGGCGTGCCGGTGATCGACGGCGTCGTCGCCGCGGAAAACCTCGACCAGGCGATCGAGCGCTGCGGCACGAAGTCCGGCAACCGGGGCTGGAACGCCGCGCAGTCCGCGATCGAAATGGCTAACCTGCTCGGCAACTGGAAATAGGTGACCCATGGGTGGACGGCACGAGGCGAGGCAGTGGGCGGTTCAGTTCCTGTTCCAGCGGGATTTCAATCAGGATGACCTGGAACCCGCCCTGGAGCTCTTCTGGGCCGGGGTCAAGGGCGCGCCGTCGGCACGCCGGTTCGCGGAAGAGCTCATCCGGGGCGTGGATACCCGGCGCGCGGAACTGGACCAGCTGATCCAGAAATACGCCGAGAACTGGGACCTCAAGCGGATGGGCGCCGTGGACCGCAACGTGATGCGCGTAGGCCTGTACGAGATGCTGCACTGCCCCGATGTGCCGCCCGTGGTGTCCATCAACGAAGCCGTCGAACTCGCCAAGGAGTTGAGCGGCTCCGAATCCGGGAAATTCGTCAACGGCATCCTCGACCGCGCGCGCAAGGACATCGACCGCCCGGCCCGCGCGGCCCACCCGGCCGCCGGGAAGAAGGAGAAGCTGGCCCGTGGTCACGTGGATTGACGCCCTCGCGCGCACGCGCCGGCAGATCGCCGGCGTCCTGTCGCGCGTGTTTTCAGGCCGCAAGAAGGAGGACGTTTCCTTCGAAGAACTGGAGGAGACCCTGCTGCTCGCCGACGTCCCCGTGCAACTGGCCACGAAGCTGGTGGCCGAGATGGAGCAGGCCTACGCGGGCCTGCGGGTTTCCCGCCGGGAAATGCTGCGGCAGATCCTCCGCGACAGCCTGAAAGGCGTCGGCGAGGGGCCGTTCTCATGGCCGCCCCAGCCCCGGCCGCTGGTTATTCTCGTCGTGGGGGTCAACGGGTCCGGCAAGACGACCACGTCCGCCAAGCTGGCCCGCCGCGCCCTCGAGGCCGGGTTGAACCCCCTCCTGGGCGCCGCGGACACGTTCCGCGCCGCCGGCGTCGACCAGTTGAAGTGGTGGGCCGATCACCTGGACGTGGAATCGGTGGCCGGCGCGCCGAACGCGGACGCGGCCGCGGTCGCCTACGACGCGCTCGACGCGGCGATTGCGCGGAAGAAAGACGCGCTCATCGTCGACACGGCCGGCCGCATGCACACGAAGCAGCCGCTCATGCAGGAGTTGCAGAAGGTCCGCGGCGCGCTGAACAAGCGGCTGCCGGGCGCGCCGCACGAGACCTGGATCGTGCTCGACGCGACGCTGGGCCAGAACGCGCTGGCCCAGGCGCGGGTCTTTCATGAGGCCGTCCCGCTGACCGGCGCGATCGTGGCCAAGCTGGACGGCTCCGCCAAGGCGGGCTTCGTTTTCGGCGTGACCCGGGACCTGGGCATCCCGATCCGGTTCGCCGGCCTGGGCGAGAGCGCGGATTCGCTGGCGCCGTTCGATCCCGATGAATTTGTCGATGCCCTGCTGGGCAAGGAGGCGGAGACCGAGCCGGCCGGGACATGAAGCACGAGCTGTACATGCGGCGGGCGCTGGACCTGGGCCGTCGGGGCGAGGGGCTGACCCGCCCGAACCCGGCGGTAGGCGCGGTCGTCGTGCGGAACGGACGGATTGTCGGCGAGGGCTGGCACCGGAAAGCCGGCGGACCGCATGCGGAGGTGTATGCCCTGCGCCGAGCGGGGAAGCGGGCGCGCGGCGCGACGCTATACGTCACGCTCGAGCCCTGCTGCACCCAGGGACGCACGCCGCCCTGCACGGAAGCCATCCTGAAGGCGGGGATCGCGGAGGTGATCGTTGGCACGCGCGACCCGAATCCCGCCCACGCGGGGCGCGGGCTCCGGTTGCTGCGGCGGGCCGGCGTGAGAGTCGTGGCGGGCGTTCTCGAAGGCGAGGCGCGGGCGTTGCTTGCGCCGTTCGCCAAGTGGATCCTGGCCCGGCGCCCGTTCGTGACGCTGAAGATGGGCATGACCCTGGACGGCCGGATCGCCGATGAGACGGGCGCCTCGCGCTGGATCACGGGTCCGGCGGCCCGCCGGAAAGTGCAGACCCTGCGCCGCCGCGTGGACGGCGTCCTCGTGGGGAAAAACACATTGCTCAAGGATAATCCTTCTCTCCTGCCGGTGCCCGCGAAGGGACGGAAACCTTGGCGCATCGTCCTGGCGCCCGACGGACGGGTCCCGGCGTCAGCCAAGGTGCTGTCCGATGGCCATGCGGATCAGACCCTTTTAACCGTATCGAACACTTGTGCGTCGGCGCGGGTGAAGGCCCTCCAGGCGGCCGGCGCGCGCGTGCTGCGCATCCGCGCGAAGGCAGGGCGGCTGCCGGCGGGCGCGCTGCTGGACGGACTGGGCCAGCTGGGCTTGCTGCACGTGCTCTGCGAGGGCGGCGGGGAACTGGCGGCCTCGCTGATCGAGGGCGGCTTGGTCGACAACTATCTGTTCTTCATTTCGCCGTCCTTCCTGGGCGGCCGCGCGACCGCCGTGGTCGGGGGGCGCGGCTGGCGCATGGCGGGCCGGCCCCGGCTTCGTTTTATTTCCGTCGAGCGGTGCGGCCCGGACATCATGGTGAAAGCCTTGCCGGAGTAACTCATGTTTACGGGATTGATCCAGAAAACCGGCCGCGTGCTTTCCGTGAACGTCACGGCCGAAGAAGGCCGCCTGGTCGTGCAGGCGTCCCCGTGGGAGACGCCGCTGGCCGTCGGCGAGAGTATCGCGGTGTCCGGCGCGTGCCTGACGCTGGCGTCCTTCCAGGGCGACCGCCTGACATTCGACGCCCTGCAGGAGACATTCCAGAGGACCAACCTGGGGCGGAAGAAACCGGGCGACCGGGTGAACCTCGAGCGGGCCCTGCGGGCGGGCGACGCCCTCGGCGGGCATCTTGTCACCGGCCACGTGGACGGCATTGGCATCGTGCGGGGCGCGCGGAATGCCGGCCGGGACTGGGTCCTCGAGGTCGAGGTGGCGGAGGCCCTCCGCGACGGCCTGGTGCCGAAGGGCTCCGTGACCTGCGACGGCATCAGCCTGACCGTCGTGTCCCTTTCGGATCGCACCTTCAGCGTCCATATCATCCCGCACACCTGGACCCATACGACGCTGGCGGACTTGAACCCCGGCGATCCGGTCAATATTGAAACCGACATCCTGGGCAAGTACGTAAAACGCCTGTTGTCCTCGGGCGGCGGCGGTTCGAGCGTGACGATGGATTCCCTGCGCCGCGCGGGTTTTATTAACTGAAGGGAGCGGCGGCGTGATTTGGAACGTCATGACAGCAGGGAACAGTAATAGCGCGGTTCGCCGCGTAGTAAGATGGATGGCAGAATGAACAGGATGGCTTCAAGAGGCGGCAGGCTGTTTCCGGGCGTCTGTGTGATGCTGGCGGCCGCTTCGATAGTGGCCTCGCTCGTCTATCTAAACCGGGCCGCGCGCGCGGAGCAGCAGGCCGCCGCCGCGCGGGCCGAGGCGGACACGCTGCGGGCGCGGGTGTCGGCCTCGGCGGCCGTCGTCGCTCCGGCGCCCGAGGACTCGCCGGCCGAAGTCCCCGCCATCGCGGTGGCCCGCGCAGACGACTCGGAGGCGCAGGCGCGGATCCGCGAACTGGAGACCGCCCTCGCCGAAAAGGACCGGGTCATCTGGGATCTGCAGGCCCGGGCCACGAACCGGCCGCCGCCGGAGGACCGCCGGGGCCGCGATCGCGGAGATTGGATGGAGGACCTCCGGCAGCGCGATCCGGCCCGCTACGAGGAAATGCAGAAACGCCGGGAGGAGCGGCAACGCGAGGTGTCCCGGCAGTACGCCGAGAAGGCCGCGTATTTCCTCAAGCGCGACACGTCGAAGATGACGGACGAGGAGAAGGCGTCGTACGATCTCATGCTGCAACTGCTGGACGAGACCTGGCGGTTGAGCGAGCAGATGCGCTCGGAGCTGTCGCCGGAGCAGCGGAGGGAATTGGGGCAGGCCCTGCGCGAGAAGGCCCGGGTGCTCAACCCGTTGCTGGAAGAGGAGCGCGCCCGGACCTTCATCGAACTGGGCGAGCAGGTCGGTTACGCCGGCGCGGCCGCGACCGAGTTCGCGGACTACCTGGAAAGCGTTATCGATCTCACCTCTCCCCGCGGGATGTTCCGCGGCGGACCGCCCGGCGGGCGGGGGCCCGGCGGATCCGGTGGGGCGCCGCCGGGTCCCTGACATCCCGCTCCGGGGCGCGCTCCATCCGTAACAAATCACCTCACACTCGTGAATGTATTTGTTACCTCGCGGCGAGGTGGTGAAGCCGGCCGCGCCGCCATTTGCCCCGTTTTCAATCCGGGCAACCTGTGTTAGTATTCCTGATTAAGTCTTTCCCGAAAAAGCGGAACTCATGAGCACGGACCATATCCTGGTGGCGGGGGCGCGGGAGCATAACCTGAAGGACATCACCGTCCGTATCCCGCGCAACGCCCTGACCGTGGTCACCGGCTTGAGCGGATCCGGGAAATCCTCGCTGGCGTTCGACACGCTCTACGCCGAGGGGCAGCGGAAATACGTGGAAAGCCTCTCGGCGTACGCCCGGCAATTCCTCGAGCAGATGCAGAAGCCCGAGGTGGACCACATCGAGGGCCTGTCGCCCGCCATCGCCATCGAGCAGCGGACCGCCGGCGCCAACCCGCGTTCCATCGTCGCCACGACGACGGAAATTCACGACTACCTGCGCCTCCTCTACGCCAGCGTCGGCCACGCCCATTGCTGGAAGTGCGGCCGGCCCATCAGCCGGCAGAGCGCGGAGGAGATCGTGGAGCAGCTGCTCAAGCTGCCGCCGAACACCCGGCTGACCCTCCTGGCCCCGCTCATCCGCGGGCGAAAGGGGCAGCACGAGGAGGTCCTCGAGGCCGCCCGCAAGCAGGGCTTCGTCCGGGCGCGGGTCAACGGGGAGATGATCGAGCTCGACCAGGCGCCGGACCTCGACAAGCGCAAGAAACACACCATCGAGGTCGTCGTGGACCGGCTGGTGCTCAACGACAAGATCCGGGCCCGCCTGACCGATTCCGTGGAGCTCGCCCTCAAGCAGGGCGAGGGGCTGCTCCAGGCGCTGTACCCGGCCGCCGACGGAAAGACCGTGGAGCAGCTGTATTCCGAGAAGCACGCCTGCCCGCACTGCGAGTTGAGCTTCGACGCGCTCACCGCGCGGCATTTCTCGTTCAACAGCCCCTACGGCGCCTGCCCGACCTGCCTCGGCCTCGGCACGATGCTCGTGTTCGACGAGGACCTGATCGTGCCCGACCCGAACCTGACGCTGGACGAGGGCGCGGTGCGCGCGTGGAAGGGCGGGGGGCGGCGGACGGCGATCTACTACAAGGGCCTGCTTCGCGCCATCACGCGGCACGGCCAGATCGACATGGAGACGAAGTACCGCGACCTGCCGGAATCGTTCCGGGAGATCCTGCTGCACGGGACGGGCGAGGAGGAGGTGGAGTTCGGGTTCTGGCGCGGCGGCGCGTACCACAAGTACCGCAAGCCGTTCGAGGGTGTCATCCCCAACCTCCGGCGCCGCTACGAGCAGACGGACAGCGACTACATGCGCCAGAAGCTCGCCGGGTTCATGAGCCGGCAACCCTGCACCGCCTGCCGCGGCGCGCGGCTGCGCCCGGAGGCGATGGCCTGCCTCGTGGGGGACCAGTCCATCGTCGACGTCACCCGGATGTCCATCAAGCGAGCGCTGGAGTTCTTTTCGGCGCTGCCGCTGACCGAGCAGGAGCAGAAGATCGCCCGGGAGGTCATCAAGGAGATCCGGGAGCGGCTGACCTTCCTCGTGGACGTCGGGTTGGACTACCTGACCCTCGACCGGGAGAGCGGGAGCCTGTCCGGCGGCGAGGCCCAGCGCATCCGGCTGGCGACGCAGGTCGGCGCCGGGCTCGTCGGGGTGCTCTACGTGCTCGACGAGCCCAGCATCGGGCTGCACCAGCGGGATAACCGCAAGCTGATCGACACCCTGCTCGGCCTGCGCGACCTCGGCAACACCGTGGTCGTGGTCGAGCACGACGAGCAGACCATCCTTTCCGCCGACCACGTGATCGACCTCGGGCCCGGGGCCGGCCGGCACGGGGGCGAGGTCGTATTCGCGGGATCGGTCCCGGAGCTGATGAAGTCGCCCCAGTCGCTGACGGCGAAGTACCTGCGCAAGGAGGTGGAGATCCACGTGCCGCGCGTCCGGCACGCGCCGCCGGGCGAGTGGCTGGAGATCCAGGGCGCGGCGGAGAACAACCTCAAGAACATCAACGTCCGCATTCCGCTGGGCCTGCTGGTGTGCGTCACCGGCGTGTCCGGCAGCGGCAAGAGCACGCTGGTGGACGAGATCCTGCGGCGCGCGCTGTTCCGCCGCTTCTACGGCTCCCGCGAGAGGCCGGGCCGTCACAAGAAGATCACCGGGATGGAATACCTGGACAAGGTGATCGTGATCGACCAGTCGCCGATCGGGCGCACGCCGCGGAGCAACCCGGCGACGTACACCGGGGCCTTCTCGCTGATCCGCGACCTCTTCGCCCAGCTGCCCGCCTCGCGGGTCCGCGGCTACGGGCCGGGCCGCTACAGCTTCAACGTCAAGGGCGGCCGCTGCGAGCGGTGCAAGGGGGACGGCATCCTGCGCATCGAGATGCACTTCCTGCCGGACGTCTACGTCACCTGCGAGCAGTGCCGCGGGCAGCGGTACAACCGGGAGACCCTGGAGGTCCGCTACCGCGGGAAGAACATCGCCGAGATCCTAGCCCTGACCATCGACGAGGCGGTCGAGTTCTTCCAGCCGATCCCGCGGCTCGCCCGCAAGCTGGTGACGCTCTCGGAGGTCGGGCTGGGCTACCTCCAACTCGGGCAGCCGGCGACGACGCTCTCCGGCGGCGAGGCGCAGCGCGTGAAGCTCTCCGCCGAGTTGAGCCGGCAGGACACGGGGCGCACGCTGTACCTGCTCGACGAGCCGACCACCGGCCTGCACTTCGCGGACGTGCACCGGCTGCTGAAGGTCCTCGAGCGGCTGCGCGACGCCGGCAACACGCTGGTGGTGATCGAGCACAACCTCGACGTGATCAAGACGGCGGATTACGTGATTGATCTGGGGCCCGAAGGCGGGGATGCTGGCGGCGAGATCGTGGCCTGCGGCACGCCGGAGGAGCTGGTCGCGTCGCCGGCCTCCCATACCGGGAAGTACCTGGCCGAGGCCATGGGGTTGAAGAAATGAGGAAGCGCCCGGGCATCATCGCGGCGGCCGCCCTGCTGGCGCTGGGGGTGTTTTCCGCCCGGGGCGACCTCTGGCCGCGCCACGCCGAGGATCGGCGGCAGGCGCTGCAGGCGGGGCGCGCCGCGCTCGAGGACGGCCTGTACGATGTCGCCGAAAAGCATCTCGAGCAATACGTCCGGCTCGCCAGCGGCCGCAAGGATCGCTCCGAGGGGACGCTGCTGCTGGCCCGCGTCCTGTACGGGCAGGGCCGCCACGAGGACGTGGTCCGGCTCCTGACCGAGCGGGCCTCGTGGGCGCGCGGTACGGAGAGCGAGGCCGGCTTCGTGCTGTGGCAGGCCCTCGCGCTGTACGAGATGGCGCGCTACGAGGAGGTGCTCCGGCTCGTCGCGGATTTCAAGGAGCGCTTCCCGGAAAGCCCGTACCGCCCGCAGGCGGCGCGGTTGCGGACCAAGTGCCTGGTGAAGATGCAGGAGGTCTCCGAGGCCCTGCAGGCCTTCGCCAAGTTCCAGGAGACGTACCCCGAGTCGCCGGAAATCCCGGCCAACCTCCTGGACTGGGCCGGCACGCTCATCCGGCTGGGCCGCAAGGACGAGGCGCGCCAGGTCTTCGACCAGCTTCTGAACAAGTACCCGGACAGCGAGGCCGCCGCCCGCGGCCAGTTGTGGCTCGGCGGGGTGTACACGGAGATGGGGGACTGGGAAATGGCCCGCGAAGCCCTCTCCACCCTCGCCGCGCAGGAGCAGGCGCGGTCGGAATACCGCACCTCCGCGTGGCTGGCGCTCGCGGATCTTCACGAGTCGAGAACGAACTGGCCGGCCGCCGTGGAGGCCCTGGAGCAGGTCGTGGCCCTGAACCATGATCCCACGACCACGGCCCGGGCCCGGGGATCGAGGGGACGGCTCCTGGTCCGGCTCGGCAGGAACAAGGAAGGGATCGCCGAGGTCAAGGCCGTCATCGCGCTGGGGCTGGCCGATCCGGCCCCGCGGGACCTCCAGCTGGCCCTGGCCCGCGCGCTCCTGGACGCCAGCGAGTGGGAGTTCGCCGAGCGCGAATTCCAGTATTATCTCGAAGCCTTCCACGATCCGGGGCAGCTGGCGGAGGCCTGGATGGGAAAAGGCTGGAGCCTCTGGGGATTGAAGCGTTACCCGGAAGCCGCGGCCGCCTTCGAGCAGGCCGCCGACGCGGCGTTGAACCCGGACCTGAAGGCCCGCGCCCTGTACAAGGTGGGCGATTGCCATTTTGCCGCGGGCGCGTACCAGCAGGCGCTCGATCGCTACGCGCAGGTGGCTTCGAACAGCGCCGACGCGGTCCTGTCGGCGGATGCGCGGTTCCAGTCGGCGGAATCGCTGGAGCTCCTGAACCGGCTGGAGGAAGCCGAGGCGCTCTTCAGCCAGCTCGCGCAGGACGCGTCGGACCCGGCGCGGGCGGAGCGCGCCCGGCTGCGCATGGCCCGTGTCCGGGAACGGGCGGCGAAGTGGGAGGCCGCGATCGAGATGTACGGCAGCCTGCTCGGCGAGGGCGTGTCCGCGCCGACCCGCGAGCTGGCGTTGCACAACCGGGGGCTCATCCGCTACCGCCTGGGCCGCTACAAGGAGGCCATGCAGGATTTCGAGCGCGTCCTCGAGGAGTTCCCGGCCGGCCAGACGGCCGAGCAGGCCTTTTACATGCGGGGATGGTGCCTCTACCGGCTGGGCAAGGACCGCGAGGCGCTGACGGTGTGTCGCAAGTTCCTGGCCGAGTACCCCCAGTCGGCCTGGGCGCCGGACGTGCTGTTCTGGCTGGGCGAGTATTTCTTCAACCGGGGCGAATACGCCGAGGCCGAGAAGAACTTCGCCCGGCTCGCGGAACTCTTCGGCAGCGGCGACCTGGCCGACGACGCGCTCTACTGGGCGGGCCGGTCCGCCGCGCTCCGCAAGGAGTACGTGCAGGCGATCGAATACTTCAACCGTCTGGCGAAGGACTGGCCCGACAGCCCGAAGCTGCCCGACGCGCGTTTCGCGCAGGGCGACGCCCTCACGGAACTCGGCCAGTTCAGCGGCGCCATCCTCGCCTTCGACGAGGTGATCCGGAAGTTCCCCGACAGCGCGCTCGCCGACGCCGCCTGGGGGCGCAAGGGCGACTGCCTTTTCACCCTGGGCAAGGACGATCCCCGGCGCTATGCCGAGGCGCTCGAGGCCTTCCGGATGGTGCTCAAGAGCCCCGCGGCAAGCGCCGACCAGAAGTGGCAGGCGGAGTTCAAGATGGCGCGGTGCCAGGAGAAGGCCGGCCTGCCGGACGAGGCCGTGGCCTCCTACATGAACGTGGTGTACGGCTACCTGACGGCGCTGGGCAAGGGGAAGGCCGGCCACCCGCTCTGGTTTACCCGCTCGGCGTTCAACGCCGCGGCGATCCTGGAGTCCCAGTCGAAATGGCGCGAGGCGGTGAAGGTCTACAAGCGCGTGCAGGAGGCGGGGGTGCCGGCGGCGGCCGAGGCGGAGCTGCGCATCCGGCAGATTCAATCGGAGCACTGGATCCTGTTTTGACGGGGCCGTTGCCGGCCCGAAAGGAGAGCGGCGATGCTGGATATCATGCAGAAAGGCGGGCCGGTCATGTGGATGATCCTGGCCGCCAGTTTCCTCGGAGTCGCGGTGTTCTTCGCCAAGTTCTACGAACTGCACCGCGCCCAGATCCGGTCCGGCGATTTCCTCAAGGGCATTTTCAACATCCTCAACCGCCACAATATCGTCGAGGCCGTCAGCATCTGCGAGGAGACCCCCGGGCCCGTGGCCAGCGTGGTGCGCGCCGCCATCCTGCACCACGACGAGGAGCGGCACGCCATCGCGCAGGCCATCGAGGAAACCGGGCTGGCCGAGGTCCCGCGGCTCGAACGGCGCCTGACGCTCCTGGCGACCCTGGCCCAGGTGGCCCCGATGCTGGGGCTGCTGGGCACGGTGATGGGCATGATCCATGTCCTGCAGGTGATCGAGCAGAAGGCGCCGCTGATCCATGCCGGCGACGTGCTGGGCGGCCTGTGGCAGGCGCTGATCACGGCGGCCGCCGGCCTCGCCGTCGGAATCCCCGCCTACGCGGGCTACAATTTCCTGGTCAGCCGCGTGGAGGCCATCCTGCTCGACATGGAGCGGGCCGCCGTGGACATCCTGGCCTACCTGACCGGACCGGCCCGCCGACCGGGAGCGTGAGGCGGCCATGTCCCCGTCCTTCCAGCCCGAGATCGAAAGGTTGAGCACCCTTCGCCGGCGCTTTCGCACGCGGCTGCGGCCGGCCACCGGCCCGATGGCGACCGTCCCGTTGCTGAATGTCTTCCTCCTCCTGTGGCTCTTCCATATCGTCAATTCCGCCTTCGTCCTCCAGCCCGGGATCCGCATGCAGCTGCCCGCCGCCCCGTTCACCGCGGGCGCGCATTACGGCACCCGCGTGGTGACCCTTACCCAGGAGGGACAGATCTTCTTCGAGGACGAGCGGGTGAGCCTGGCGGAGCTGCCGGCCGCGCTCGCGAAGGCCGTGGGCCGGACCCCGTCCCCGCTGCTCATCGAGGCGGACGGCCGCGTCCGCCACCAGGTGCTCGTCCACATCTACGCGATGGCCACCGAGGCTGGTTTCCGGGAGGTGCTGCTGGCCACGCGGCTGCCCGAGAGGACGGCGGAGGCTCCATGATCACGGGCGTGGCCGAACTGCCGGCGTTGCCCTCCCGCCGGGCCCCCGCGCCGCTGCCCCCGCGGCCCGATCGCCGCCATCACACGGTTTCGTGGGGGCTGGGCATCCTCCTCGCGGTCGCCTGGCACCTGGCCTGGCTCGCGGGATTCTCGTGGCATCCGGAGACGCCGCGTCCGGCCATGGCCTCCGCGCCGACCCTGGTGTATGCCGCGACGCCGGAAGAAGCGGAGGATTCCGCCGATCCCCGACTGCTGTGGTCGCCGGCCCTGTTCTCCCTTCCCAGCGCCGCCGGGTTCAGCGCCCCGGCCTTGGCCGAGCGCTTCAGCGCCCGGCCGGCGGCCGGGGTGTGGGAATCCGCGCCGTTGATGCTGGAGCGCGACGGCAGGACCGGCCGCGCCGGCCGCGGGGACAGCCTGCAGGAAGAGGTCGCCGCCAACCTTTTCCTTGTGCCGCTCCCGCCCCTGGAGGCCACCGTTTTCCGCGGGCCGCCCCGCGCCCCGTCCGCGTCCGTGGAATTCAGGCCGGGCTGGTCCGAGGATGATTTCGAGGATATGCCTCTGCCCGCGGGTTGGGGAAAGACCGGCGACCGTGCATGGGAAGCGACGGCGTACCTGGAGATGGACGCGGGCGGCGCCGCCGAGCACGTTTTCCTGGAATCGCCTTCCGAGTGCCCCGAGGTCAACCGCCTGTTGGAAAAGGCGCTGTGGAATTGGAGGATCAAGCCGGGCGCGTCGGCAGCCAGCGGCCGCGTCGTTTTCCGCGCGCCCGGCGCGGGCGAGGAGGCCCCGTGATCCCCGTCTCCATTTTCACCTTGCTCTGGCTTCCGATGGCGATGGCTTTGCTCGTTGTGCTGGGCCTCGGCGCCTGGTACACGCGGGACGGACGGGTGCGCGCGCGGCGGAAGCGGGCGTCCAACATCTACCGGTGCGCCGTCTGCCGCCGCGTGTACGTCGAGACGCGCGACCTGCCGCTCGCGCGGTGCCCGCATTGCAGTTGCATGAACGAAGTGGTAAAGAGGGGATAGAAAGCGAGCGCACGGGGCTTACCATGGATATCAAGGTGACACGCTGGTCCGGCGGCAACTCCGTGCCGGACGTGGACCGCTTCCTCCGGCGGCCGGCCATCGATCCCGCGGCCGAGAAAAAGGCCCGGCGCGTGCTCGAGGAGATCCGCCAGCAGGGCGACGAGGCCGTTGTGCGCTTCGTCCGCGAGTTCGACGGCGCCGTCCTCGAGCCGGCCGGCCTGGCCGTTTCCGTCGAGGAGCGTAAGGCCACCATCGCGCAGGTGGACGTCGATTTCAAGCGCGCGGCCACGGAGGCCCATCGCCGCATCGTCCGCTTCGCCCAGGCCGGGCTCCGGAAGGACTGGACCATCGCCACGCCGAAGGGCGGGGTGCTGGGCGAGCAGTACGTCCCCCTCGCGCGCGTCGGTTGCTACGTGCCGGCGGGCGCCGCCCCGCTGGCGTCCACGGCCCTGATGACCGTCACGCTGGCGCGCGTCGCCGACGTGCGGGAGGTCGTGGCCTGTTCCCCAGCGGGAAAGGAAGGCGCGCTCGATCCCTACCTGCTCTACAGCCTAGACCTGGCCGGCGCCACGGAGATCTACAAGGTCGGCGGCATCCAGGCCATCGGCGCGATGGCTTACGGCACCGCCACCATCCGCAAGGTCCAGAAGATCGTCGGCCCCGGCGGCCCGTACGTCACCGCGGCGAAGCGCCTCGTGTACGGCGAGGTGGACCTGGACATGATCGCCGGCCCCAGCGAGATCGCCATCCTGGCCGACGATACCGCGCCTGCCGAGTACGTGGCGGCGGACCTGCTGTCCCAGGCCGAGCACGGCACCGGCCACGAAAAGGCGTTGCTCGTCACGCCCTCCGCCGCGCTGGCCGAGTCCGTTCGGAAGGAGCTGGTCCGGCAGACCGCCCGGCTGTCCCGCCGGGAGGCCGTGGAACGGGTCCTGGAGGAGGGGACGCTGCTGGTCGTCGTCGATCATCTGGACGCCGGCATGGAGCTGTGCAACCGCTTCGCGCCGGAGCATCTCGAGATCATGACGCGCGAACCCCGCCGCTGGGTGTCCAAGGTCCGCGCGGCGGGCGCCGTGTTCACCGGCGCATGGACCCCCGAGTCGGCGGGCGATTTCGTCGCCGGCCCGAGCCACGTGCTGCCCACCGGCGGCACGGCGGCGCTCTTCTCCGGATTGAGCGTGGACAGCTTCCGGCGCCGCAGCAGCGTCATTTCCCTGACGCGCGCGGACCTGCAGGACGTGCTGCCCGTGATCGAGGCGTTCGGCCGGGTCGAGCGGCTGGACGCGCACGCGCAGTCCGCGCGGATCCGGTTCGAGCAGAAATAACCGCGGGAAGGAGAAGCCATGCTGGAGTTGGCCGTGGTGAGCGCCGCCTTCATGATGGGGGCGGCCATTCCGCACAAGTATTCCGGGGGCGGGGAGAACGTGTCGCCGCCCCTGGAATGGGGGCCCGCGCCGCAGGGCACGAAGAGCCTCGCCGTCCTGTGCGACGACCCGGACGCGCCCGCGGGCGACTGGGCGCACTGGGTGCTTTTCAACCTGCCGCCGGACACGCGCAGGCTGGAGGAAGGGATTCCCGCGGCGCCGCAGTTGCCCAGCGGCGCCCGGCAGGGCCTGAATGACTACAACCGCAGCGGCTATGCCGGGCCCTGGCCGCCGCCGGGCCGGCCGCACCGCTACATTTTCAAGGTCTTCGCGCTGGACACGGCGCTGAACCTCGATGCGCGCGCGCGCAAGGCGGACCTCCTCCGGGCCATGGAGGGCCACATCCTGGCCCAGGGCCAGTTGATGGGCACGTTCCGGCGGTGAGCGGGCCGCGGCCGCGCCGTCACGGATTCAACTGCTTCCGTATCGCCAGCGCGGTGTCGAGGGCGGCCGCCCGGTTGCCGGGGATCACAACCAGGTGATTGCCGAGCGGGCGCTCCAGCAGCGCCGGGAGGGCGTCGGCCCGATCGAATTCCACCGTGACCTGCGTCCGGCAGAGATTCTCGTCGCGCCCCCGCTCGATCACCCGGCCCTGTCCGATCCACCATTCGCCGAGCCTCGGTCCGCCGATCCGGAAGAGGGTGACCTCGTCCGAGGTCCACTGCCCGGCGATCGCCTCGCCCCGGCCCGATTCGAAGTGTGTGCGGATGGTGTGTCCCGAGGTCAGCCGGAACGGAACAGTGCAGTGGGCCAGCGTGAGCCGGTTCAGGCGCAGGTCCAGCCGCGAGGGGTTGGCCATCCAGGCCGGTTCGTTCCACAAGGCGCGGACCCACATCATCGCGAGCGCGCTGGGGATGTCGCCCTCGCAACCGGCCGGGATCCCCTCGTCGTTCAGCCGTGCCAGCGACAGGCAGGCGGTCATGTCGCGCGCGGACAGCAGGTCGAAACAGCGCAGCGTCAGCGCGGCGAGGCGGTGGCGCGATACCAGCCCCTTCAGCGCCTGGTCCATGGTCTGCCCGGCGTCCAGGGCGCGCAGGCACTCCTCCACGGGCCGGTACGCCAGTTCCGGGCCCCAGGCCGTGCGGACCAGTTCCGCGTCGGGCGGGCTGGTGAGCAGCCAGTCCGACGGCATGCCGATCAGGCCCAGCCGCGAGGCGTGCAGGATGCGGTTCGCGCGCAGGGCTTCGACGGCCCCGGCTATCGCGCGAAATCCCGGGTCGTCGTCGCCGGCCGCGGGATCGAAGTAGAAGACCCGGCCGCGAATCCCCGTGTTATGCAAGGAAGCGAGGAATTCCAGCGAGGCCGCCAGGGAGCTGTGATGGGGAATCGCCAGCACCCAGACGGGGCGGCGGCCCGCCCGATCCCACGCGTCGCGAACGTCCTTCATCTGCTTTTCCGTCCCGCCGCTGATCGGCAGGAGCAGGAGCACTTCGTCGCCGGGGGAGGCGGGCGCGCCCTCGGGCGCCGGCCGGAGGGACACGGTCTCGAGTCGATGGATGCATTGCCCGGCCAGGCTCTGCATGGCGGATGCCTCGTGCAGCGGCGAGTGGACCATGAAATAGGTGATCGGGGACGGATTCACGCGGAAAGGATAGCGCAAGGCGCCCGGGCGCACAACCTTTCCGCCGGCGGAACCGGCGCCTTGTCCCGCGCATCGCCAATTCCCTTGCCGGGTCGCCCGGCTTGCCCTATCCTGAAACAAAAAGGGGCATGCCGATCATGGGAACCTGGTCAGATCTGTCGG
Organism: Verrucomicrobiota bacterium; assembly: GCA_022710725.1. Classification (GTDB taxonomy): domain Bacteria; phylum Verrucomicrobiota; class Kiritimatiellia; order CAIQIC01; family JAGNIJ01; genus JAGNIJ01. The sequence goes on along the minus strand of JAKLGK010000003.1, from coordinate 390,841 downwards.
CTTGGTGGAAACGGCTGTGGAACCGCCGGCCGTCGGAGGAATACCTGCCCGTCTCGCCCGAGAGCGACGTCGGGGAGGCGGCCGCCGCGCCGGCCAAGCCGGGCCGCCTGATTCACTGGCCGGTCTCCCGCCGGGACCGGCAGTTGGCCGCGCTGCAGGAAGGCTATGTCGAAATGCTGGGCCTGATGCGCGGCATCCGCGAGCATCTGGAAAAGCAGCAGGGCGTTCAGGAGAAGATGGTCCAGGTCCTCGACCGGCTCCCGGATTCCATGGACGGGCTTAAGAACGTCGGGCGGGCCGCCGAGCAGCAGGTCGAGGTCATGTCGCTGCTGCGCAAGCAGATCGAATCCGGCGCCACCCACGACCAGCAGCTGATCGACAGCATGAACCGCTTCAACCAGACGCTCGGGGTCATGGACCAGACCAGCCGGTCGTCGGGCCGGGCGGTGGAACAGTTGATCGTCAAGGCCGCGGATTCCGAGAAGATGCTGCGCGACGCCATGGAGCGGTCGGAGCGCCGCTTCATGATCGTCACGGCCGTCTTCGCCGTCGTGGCGGTGCTGGCCGCGGGCGCGGTGATGTTCCTGGTGTGGGCCAACCGGGCGGCCTCGCCCCGCGAGGCTCTTCCCGCCCCTTCGATCGCGCGGGAAGCCCCACCTCCGGCCGCTTCGGCCGATGCCTCCGAGGCATTGCCTCCCGGCGCCATTCCCGTTCCGACCGAACCCGAACTCGCGCCCCCGGCGGAACCGGTCCCCCCGGCGGAGCCGGAGCCGCCGCCGATTGCGATGGAACCGCCGGCATCCGAAGTTTCGTCCGTTGAATCCCCAGCCCCGGAGGTCGCGCCGGAGCCGGCGCCCGTGGTGGAGCCCGCGCCGGTGGAATCAGCCGGCCCCGCGCCGGCCGCCGTGGAAACGGATAAACCCGTGAAGAAGTCGCGGCGGCATTCGCGTCGGGCCCCGCCCGAGCCCGCGCCCGCGGAGCCGGAGGCGCCATGAAATATGAGCAGGTCAGCCTGGGCCGCGTTTTCGTTCTCCGGTTGGAGGACGGCGACGTGGTGCACGAGGTTATCGAGCGGTTCGCCGAGGAGCACAACGTCCGCGCGGCGTCGGTCATCGTGGTCGGTGGCGCGGACAAGGGCAGCCGGCTGGTCGTCGGGCCGGAAAAAGGCCGGGCGAAGAACCTGATTTCCATGATTCACACCCTGGACGACGCCCACGAGGTCGCCGGCACGGGCACGCTCTTCCCGGACGACGAGGGTCACCCGTTCCTTCACCTCCACCTGGCGGCGGGCCGCGGCCGCAAGGCCGTGACGGGGTGCTCGCGTGTCGGCGTCAAGACGTGGCATGTCCTGGAAGTCGTCCTGGTCGAACTGAAAGGCAGCCGCGGGGTGCGCCGCCACGACCCGAAGCTGGGATTCAAGCTGCTGGACCCGCAGGGCGCGTGAGCCCGGATTCGAGGAGCCGATGAGCGAAGAGCGCAAGGAAACGGATGTCTCCGTGGTGGTGCCCGTCTTCAACGAGGAGGAGAGCGTCGGGCCCCTGATGCAGGCCCTGCACGATTCCCTGTCGAAGCTGGGGCGCTCCTACGAGGCCGTGCTGGTGGACGACGGGAGCGCGGATTCCACCTGGGACCGCCTGGTCGACGGCGCGCGCCGGTTCCCGCATATGAAGCTCGTGCGCCTGCGCCGGAACTTCGGCCAGACGGCCGCCATGAGCGCGGGATTCGACCACGCGAAGGGCCGCGTCGTGGTCACCCTCGACGCCGACCTGCAGAACGATCCCGCCGACATCGGGCTCCTGCTGGAGCGCGTGGACGCCGGGGCGGACGTGGTCAGCGGCTGGCGGAAGGACCGGCAGGACAAGTTCCTCTCGCGGCGCCTGCCGTCGATGATGGCCAATGCGCTGATCAGCCGGATCACGGGCGTCCGGCTCCACGACTACGGTTGCACCCTGAAGGCCTACCGGCGCGAGGTGCTCCAGGGTGTCCGGCTCTACGGCGAGATGCACCGGTTCATCCCGGCGCTGGCCAGCTGGGTGGGGGGGCGCCTGGAGGAAGTGGAAGTCCGGCACCACGCGCGCCGTTTCGGCAAATCCAAGTACGGCCTGTCCCGGACGACGCGGGTCATCCTGGACCTGATCACGGTCAAGTTCATCCTGCACTACAGCCGCGGGCCCATCCAGATCTTCGGGCGCATCGGCGGCCTGCTCGGCGTCGTCGGCGCGCTCATGCTCGGGCTCATGGCCGCGGCGAACCTGTCCTACCGGCTGTTCGGCACGACGTTGGGCGCCGACCTCATCAAGCGGCCCTTCTGGATCATGACGTCGTTCATGCTGGTCTTCTTCGGCCTGCAGTTCATCAGCATGGGCCTGCTGGCGGAGATGCAGATCCGCACGTACCACGAGTCGCAGAACAAGCCGATCTACGTGGTTCGCGAGACGATCGAGAGCCCTCCGCCGGCCGCCGGCCCGTCCGCATGATCCCCCTGGCCCTGAACGCGGGCGCCCCGGGGCCCGAAACCGCCCGAGCCATGGAGGCCGCGGGCGAGCAAGCCTGGCTCATCGGTGTTTTCTTCCTGCTGATCGTCGGCCTGGGCCTGGCCGCCGTGGCCGTGCTGGCCGTGTCCCTGCGGCGTCAATCGACCCGATGGCCGGCCCGCGAACGGATTCTCCTGCGCCGCCCGTGGTTCCTGCGGGAAGCCGCGGGCGTGGTCATCTGGATGAGCCTGTGGTACGCGGCGCTTTTCTTCCTCGCGCCGCTCTGGAAGGCGGCGGACGGCCTGGAAACGCTCTGGGTCGTGGTGCAGAGCGGATTGTTCAACCTGGGCGGCTTGTGGCTGGTCAGCCGTTCGCTGGCCCGGCGCGGCCTGACCTGGCGCCAGGCGTTCGGCGGCCTGCGGGGGACCTGGACATCCAGGGTGGGGGCGGGCGCCCTCTACTACCTGGCGGCCATGCCGTTTATCTGGTTTTACTCCATCCTCTACCAGATCGGCCTGCGCGCGAGCGGCTATACGCCCGACTGGCAGGACGTGGCGGTGGCCTTCGCCACGGAATCCTCGGGCTGGGTCCGCCTGCTGCTGTTCCTGCTCGCGGTCGGACTGGCGCCCATCTTCGAGGAAATCTTTTTCCGCGGCATCCTCCTGACCCTCGTCGCCCGGCGCTGGGGAACGGCCGTGGCCGTCGTCGCAGTGTCCGCGCTGTTCGCGGCCGTGCACGGGCACCTGCCGTCCCTGCTCCCCCTGTTTCTCATCGCCGTCGCCTTTTCGCTGGGCTATATATTCTCGGGTTCCCTGCTGGTGCCCGTGACGATGCACGCGCTGTTCAACGGGATCAACCTGGTCATGCTGGGCTGGTGGCGTTGATCGCGCGGGGGAGAGGCCGCATGGCGTTGAAGACAATCGAGTGGGTTCCGGACGGCGCCCGGCGCCGGGTGCCCGGCCGCGTGCGCCTGGTCGACCAGACGAAGCTGCCGGAGGAACTGGTCTACCTGGAAACGAAGGACGTGCGGGAGCTCTGGACGGCGATCCGAGAGTTGAAGGTCCGCGGCGCGCCGGCCATCGGCGTCGCCGCCGCCATGGGCGTGGCGCTCGCCGCGCAGGCCAGTTCCGCCTCCGACACGCCGGGCCTGCTCAAGGCCGTCGTGAAGGGCGCCTCGTACCTCGCCGGTTCGCGCCCCACCGCGGTGAACCTGTTCAACATGCTCGAGCGCATGAAGAAGGTCGCCGCCGGCCTGGCCGGCCTGCCTCCCGACCGCTTCCGCGAAGCCCTCGCGAAGGAGGCCCAGGCGATCCGCGACGAGGACGCGGCCATGTGCCGGGCCATCGGGCGGCACGGCCTGACGCTGCTGCGCGACGGCTTCACCGTGCTCACGCACTGCAACGCGGGCGGCCTGGCCACCGCCGAGTACGGGACCGCCCTCGCGCCCGTCTACCTGGCCCGGGAGCGCGGGTGGAAGGTCAGGGTGTTCGCCGACGAAACCCGGCCGCTGCTCCAGGGCGCGCGCCTGACCGCCTGGGAGCTGATGCAGGCGGGCGTGGACGTGACCCTGATCTGCGACAACATGGCGGCCTCGGTCATGGCCGCCGGGAAGATCGACGCCGTGCTCGTCGGCGCCGACCGGATCGCCGCCAACGGCGACACGGCCAACAAGATCGGGACGTACTCCCTCGCCGTGCTGGCCGCCGCCCACGAAATCCCGCTGTACGTCCTGGCGCCGACGACCACGTTCGATCCCGCGATTCCCGACGGCCGGCACATCCCGATCGAGCACCGCCCCGCCGAGGAGGTCACCGAGGGCATGGGTCGTCGCACGGCCCCCCGCGGCGTCAAGGTGCATTCGCCGGCCTTCGACGTCACGCCCGCGAGCCTGGTCCGCGCCATCGTCTGCGAGCGGGGCATCGCGCGCCCGCCGTACACGAAGAGCCTGGCCGGACTCCTGAAATCCGGGGCCTCGGCGGGACCCGTAGCCCGGAAGCGCCGCGCCGCCTCATGACCACGTTCCGCCAGCTTGGCGAGCGGGAAGTGATCCGGCGCCTGGCCCGGTTGGTTCCGGATCGCGCCGATGTGCGGGTGGGCATCGGCGACGACGTGGCCGTGGTCGGGCACGCCGGGGCGTACGACCTGCTGCTGACCTCCGATGCCGTGATCGAAAACACCCACTTTTTGCCCGACGCGCCGCCGGAGTCGATCGGCCACAAGGCCATCGGCAGGGTCTTGAGCGATTTCGCGGCGATGGGCGGCGAGCCGCTCTGGGCGCTGGTCGATCTCGTCGCCCCCGCGGAGACCCCGGTCGAATGGGCCGAGTCGGTCTACCGCGGCGCGGCCCGCCTGGCCGCGCGCTTCCACCTGGCCATCGTCGGCGGCGACACCACCGGCGGCCCCGTCCGCGAGCTGCACGTGTTCGGGGTCGGCCGGCTGCCGGCGGGCGAAGCCGTGTTGCGATCCGGCGCCAGGCCGGGCGACGTGCTGTACGTGACGGGCGCCCTCGGCGGGAGCCTGGCCGGCCGGCACCTGGACTTCGAGCCGCGCGTGGCGGAGGGCGCCTGGCTCCGGGAGGGCCGATGGGCCACGGCGATGATGGATATCAGCGACGGGCTGCTCGTGGACCTGGAGCGGATGCTGGAGCGAAGCCGGGCGGGCGCCGAACTCCAGTCGCAGCGCGTGCCCGTCGCGCCGGATGCCCTCGCCGCGAAAGACGGGCGCAGCCCGCTGGAGCATGCGCTGGGAGACGGCGAGGATTACGAACTGCTTTTTGCCGTGCCGGCCGCCCGTGTTGCGGATTTCGAGGCCGCCTGGAAAGCCCGTTTCAAGTTGCCCTGTTCCTCCGTGGGGACCATCACCGCGGAGCCGGGGCGCCTGGTGCTGCGGGATCGGACCGGCCGCGTGCTCACGCCGGGTCGCGCCGGGTACGAGCACTTCGCCTGATCAGGACGCCGGCTCGTGCGCCTTGCGGCCGTAGACCTTCTCGTAGGCCCGGCAGTACGGGCACAGGCCGCCCTCGATGGTCTTGACGAACCAGAAGGCCAGGCCGCGCTGCTTCCGGCGCGCATGCCGGCACACGGGGCAGTCCACGCACTGCTGCGCCATGCGCCGGTCGCGTTCCGTGATCTCCGGTCCGCTCATGGGCCGGCCTTCTCCTCCTCGACGATCCGCCCGCCTTTCTGCAGGATGATCTGCGAGCCCTCGCTGGTCACCTCGCCGCGCTGGCGGCCGGAACCGATCTCGACGCTGGCGGCGACGCCGTTCTCGATGATGACCTGCCCGTTGGAGTAGATCAGGATCTCCTGGCCGCCGACGAGCGTGGTGCCGCGCGGCTTGCCCAGGATGTCCACGACCCGCTCGCGGGAGTCGCCGACGGCCACCTCCGGCGCGGCGGGGGAGTGGTCCTCGGGCCGGTTCTTCCAGCGGAACACCGCGTACACCACGACCGCCGCGATGACGAGGATGGCCAGCAGCAGGAGCGCGATGTTCGGGCCGCTGCGGGGCCAGTTTTCATCGGGGTCGGGCGCGGGGTTCCCGGCGGGGTCTTGAGGCGGTGCCGTAAAATGATCCATGGCTGCTCCCGTTCGTATCTGTCGAAATCCTAGGGGCCGGACTTCCTGCCGTCCAGCCTAAAGCCCGCGCTTTTTGTTTCGCGCCCGCCCTTTCTTCCGCTATAAACGGCGGCGCGAAAGGAATCCGTATGGCCCTGTCACTGTATCTGATCGGCGCGCCCCGCTCGGGGAAGACCACCGTGTTCGAGGCGCTGACGAACACGCCGGAAGGCCGGCATTTCAGCGCGAAGGGCGCGCATCACCTCGGCATGGTCAAGGTGCCCGACGCGCGCCTGGCCGCGCTCCGGGACATGTACCAGCCCGAGAAATACACGCCCGCGGAGGTGTCCTTCGTGGACGTGGCCCTGCCGCCGGTCCCCGAAGGAGGCCACGCCCTGTCGTCGCTGGCGGCCCTGCTCGGCGAGGCCGACGCGTTCGTGCTGGTCGTGCAGGCCTTCGGCGACATGGACGGCCGCGGGAAGCCGCTGGACCCGGCCGCGCAGCTGGAATCCACGGCGCTCGAAATCGTGTTCGCCGACCTGGAAAAGGTCGAGACCCGGCTCGGGCGGATCGAGCACGAGAAGAAACGCGGCCTGAAAACCAATCCGGCCGAGGAGGCCGCCCTGCAGAAGGGCAAGGCGGCCCTCGAGGCCGGGACGCCGCTGCGCCGGGTCGGGTGGAACGCGGAAGAAGAGAAGACGCTGCGCACGTTCCAGTTCCTTTCCATGAAGCCGGCCCTGGTCATCGCCAACACGGGGGAGGGGGACCTCAAGGGGGAGACGCTGGGCGCGTTGCGGCAGGCGGCGGACCGCCTCGGCTGCGAAACGCTCGCGTTCTGCGCCGCGCTCGAGGCCGAGATGGCCCAGCTCGAAGCGTCCGCGCAGGCCGCTTTCCTGAAGGACTATGGCCTGGAAGAGCCGGCCCGCATCCGCCTGATCCAGGCCGCCTACCGGCTCCTCAACCTGATCAGTTTCTTCACCGTGGGCGAGGACGAAGTACGGGCCTGGACGATCCGCCGCGGCACGCATGCCCAGGCCGCCGCCGGCAAGGTGCACAGCGATATCGAGCGCGGCTTCATCCGGGCCGAGACCGTGGCCAGCGCGGAACTGCTGAAAACGAAGTCCTGGGCGGCCTGCCGCGACAACGCCACGCTCCGGCTGGAAGGCAAGACCTACGAGGTCCAGGACGGCGACGTGATCCACTTCCGGTTCAACGCGTAGTCCGGCGGCTTTACGTCCCGATCGAGAACATGGTCTCGAGGTCGTGCTTGGAATAGACCTGGAAGGCGATTAGGGTCTGCGAGCGGGTGATGCCCCGGACCTTGAGCAGGTGCTTGGTCACCAGGTCCGCCATGCCCTCGTTGTCCTTGACCCGGATGATGGCGACCAGGTCGTACTGGCCGGCGACCGAGTAGACCTCCGAGATCCCGGCCTGGCCGGCCAATTGCTCCGCGACCTCGTTGACCTTGTCCCGATCCACGTTCAGCAGAACCAGCGCGGTAACCATGGTGTTGCCTCCTCCCGGGTTTTTCCTGTATCCTGTGCCCAGCATAGCACACACGCGCGTGTAGACCAAGCCTTGGAGCCGCCATGCGAAGCCTGCGGATCAAGACGTACGCGGCCGGCAGCGAGAAACCGAAGTCGGCGATCACGATCCCCCTGGTCGTCGCCCGCTTGGCCGGCAAACTGATCCCGCGCGCCGTCGCCGAGGACCTGGCCCGCAAGGGCATCAACGTCGTCGAGATCCTGGATATCATCCGGAAGGAAGGGCTCGAAGGCACCTTGATGGAGATCGAGAAGGGCGGCGAGCGAACCGTGGTCTCGGTGGAATAAACTTCCACCATTCACGATTCACCCTTCACTTCTTCTCCGCCCCGTCCTGCGGCAGCACGAGGTTCAGCAGGATGCCGACGATGCCCGCCAGGCCGATGCCGCCCATCGCGAACCGGCCGCAGCTGACCTGGAGGTCGCCGATGCCAACGACCAGGATCACCGAGGCGATCACGAGGTTACGCGGCTTGCTCATGTCCAGCTGGGCCTTGACCAGCGTCCCGGCGCCGATGGCCGCGATCATGCCGAACAGCAGCACCATGATGCCGCCCATCACGGGGGAGGGGATGGTGCGGAGGAATCCGCCGAGCTTGCTCACGAAGGCCACCAGCATGGCCGTCACGGCGGCGATGCGCATGTATTTGGGTTCGAAGGCCCGGGTCAGGGCCACCGCCCCGGTCACCTCCGAGTAGGTCGTGTTCGGCGGCCCGCCCAGCAGCGCGGCCAGAGAGGTGGCGAGGCCGTCGCCCGCCAGCGTGCGGTGCAGCCCGGGATCACGCACGTAATCCTGGCCGGTGACATTGGAGATGGCCAGGATGTCGCCGACGTGTTCGATGGAGGGGGCCAGGGCCACGGGGACGAGAAACGCGATGGCCGCCCAGTCCAGCCGGGGCCACTCGAACTGCCCGCACCGCATCGCCTCGCTCCAGGGAGTCGACAGCCAGGGGGCCGTCGACAACGCCTCGAAGTTCACGCGGCCCAGGATCAGACAGATCACGTAACCGACCGCCACACCGCAAAGGATGGGGATCAGCTTCAGCGTGCCCCTTCCGAACATCACCACGCCGATCGCCGTCGCCAGGGAGATCAGGGCCACGGCCATGGCCTGCCCTTCGGGCGCTCCGCCCGACGTGAAGGATTTGCACATGCCCACGGCCACCGGCGCGAGTTTCAAGCCGATGACCATGATCACCGGCCCCGTGACGATGGAGGGCATGAGGCGATGAATCGTTCCGGCGCCCCCGAACAGGATCATGGCGCTCAAGACCAGGTAGAAAAGGCCCGCGGCCGCCAGGCCGCCGAGCGTGGCGCCCAGTCCGAACTGCGGGATGGCCTGCTGAATCGGCGCGATAAAGGCGAACGAACTGGCCAGGAAGATCGGAACCTTTCCCTTGGTGATGGCATGGAACAGGAGCGTGCCCGCGCCGGCCGTAAACAAAGCCAGGCACGGCGACATACCGGTAAGCAGGGGAACCAGAACCAGCGCGCCAAACGCTACAAACAGCATTTGCACGCCCAAGACCGTCGAATGCAGCCAGGACAAGAGTTGCATGTTTCCTCCTTAACCTGCTGCAAAATAGCGTTCTCCGCTAACGGCCGTCAATGCAACAAACTGACATTTATCACAGGAGCGATATTTATATATTGACAATCGCTATGCGTAATATTGCTTGTTATTTGCTGATCTATTTCAACTTTATATAATATGTTGCATTTTCTTCTTGCCATGAATGACAAATCATCTATGTTTTAGTGTAGAGACATATATTGTTACTGTTCATTGGAGGACATATGGTTGAAAAGAAGACAGATGGCGCTCAAGCTCTAGTGAAGTGCCTTGAAAGAGAAGGCATTGAGTACATGTTTGGGCTGTCAGGTGGCGCGGCCATCCCGATATTCGATGCTTTAATAACAACCAACACAAAGATCAAGTTTGTGCTGGTCAGACATGAGCAGGGAGCGGCGCACATGGCAGATGGCTATGCCCGCGCAACGGGAAAACCGGCGGCAGTGCTGGTGACCAGCGGGCCAGGGGCCACGAACACGCTGACGGGGATCATGACGGCGCACATGGACTCGGTGCCCATGATCGTGATCACAGGGCAGTCGGTGTCCTGGATGCTCGGCAAGGACGCCTTTCAGGAGGCGGATATCTTCGGCATCACGATGCCCGTGGTGAAACATAGCTACCTGGTGAAGAACGCGAACGACATTCCGCGGGTGGCCCGCGAGGCGTATTACATCGCCACGACGGGACGACCGGGGCCCGTGCTCATCGACCTCCCGAAGGACGTGGGCGCGGCGGCCTGCACGGCGGACCTCTACCAGGAAATGGACCTGCCGGGCTACAAGCCCTACCCGGAGACGATCGACAAGGAGAAGATCCTCGAGATCGCCGAGGCCCTGAACAAGTCGCGCAAACCCGTGCTGCTGGTGGGCCACGGCGCGATCATCTCGGACGCCTGCGCGCAGGTGAAGGCGCTGGCGGAAAAACTGAATGCCCCGGTGGTGAACACGCTGCTGGGCAAGGGCGGGTTCCCGGAAACGCACCGCCTGTCGCTTGGGATGCTGGGCATGCACGGGACCGCCTACGCGACGAAGGCCGTGGTGGAGGCCGACCTGATCATGTCCATCGGGTCCCGGTTCGACGACCGGATCATCGGGCAGCCGGACAAGTTCGGCCGCAACGCGACGAAGATCCACATCGACGTGGACCCGTCGGAGATCGGCAAGATGATCAAGCCGGACCTGTTCCTGGTGGGCGACGCCCGGCCGATCCTGGAGGAGCTGAACAAGCACGTGGCCCGTCTGGACACGGCCGAGTGGCTGGCGCGCCTGGAGGGCTACAAGAAGAAGTTCCCGCTGCACTACAAGAAGCAGGGCGGGCTGAAGATGCAGCATATCATGGACGAGCTGTACAAGCTGACCGGCGGCAAGGCGGTCGTGGTGACCGACGTGGGCCAGCACCAGATGTGGGCGGCGCAGTTCTGGAAGACCGACGGCCGGCTGGACTGGTTGAGCTCCGGCGGCGCGGGGACCATGGGATACGGGTTCCCGGCGGCGATCGGCGCACAGTTTGGGCGCCCGAAAGACACCGTTGTGCTGTTCTGCGGCGACGGCGGGTTCCAGATGACCATGTCGGAGCTGGCGACGGCCTGCCTGCACAAGCTGCCGATCAAGATCATCGTGCTCAACAACCATTACCTGGGCATGGTGCGGCAGTGGCAGCAGATGTTCTACGACGACCGGAAGAGCGGAGTGGACCTGGAGGGCAACCCGGACTTCGCCCGGCTGATCGAGAGCTATGAAAACGGGAAGGGGCTGACGCTGAAACGCCCGGCCGACGTGCGGAAGATCCTGACCCGCGCGTTGGAGTACAACGAGGGGCCGTGCCTGGTCAACGCCGAGGTGGTGAAGACGGACAACGTCTTCCCCATGGTGCCGGCGGGCCGGGCCCTGGAGGACCTCCTCGTGGAGCCGCCGCGGCAGAAGATGGAAAAACCCACGGGCTCGACGTGAACCGCCCGGAGAAGAAAGGGAACAGGCCATGACGCAAGTTGCAAACGGCAGCGATACCCATACCTTGAGCGTGTACGTGGCGAACAAGCCCGGCGTGCTGGCGCGCATCGCGCAGGTCTTTGCCCGGCGCGGCTTCAATATCGACTCGCTGGTCGTGTCTTCGTCCGTGGACGGCAACTTCTCCCGGATGACGATCACGGCCAAGGGCGATCCGTCCGGCCTGCAGCAGGTCATCGAGGCGCTGCGCAAGCTGATCGACGTGATGCACTGCGTGGACCACACGGGCGAGGACATCGTCGTGCGCGAGCTGGCGCTGGTGAAGATCCGGGTCACGGCGGAGGAGCGGACCGAGGCGCTGCAGATCGCGGACCATTTCGGCGCGAAGACCGTGGATTGGACGGAGTCGTCCATGATCCTCATGGTCACCGGGACCACGGACAAGCTCGACGCCATGATCGGCCTGGTGAAGAAGTTCCAGGTCATCGAGCTGGTGCGGACCGGCAAGGTGGTCATGGCCCGCGGCGCGGAAGAGACCTGACGGGCCGGGCGGATCCGCCGGGCCGCCCGCGTCTGGCGCGGCCATACCCTCATTGACCGGGCGGGCGGCCCCCCGTATAGTCTCTGCCGCCATGAGCAAGACATTGTTCGAGAAAATCTGGGACCGGCACGTGGTCAGGACGCTGCCGGACGGTAGCGCGTTGCTCTACATCGACCGGCAGCTGGTGCACGAGGTGACCAGCCCGCAGGCCTTCGAGGGGCTGCGGCTGGCCGGGCGCAAGGTCCGCCGCCCGGGCCTGACGTTCGCCACGATGGATCACAACATCCCCACGGACCAGCAGACCGTCATCCGCGACCCCATTTCCAAGGCGCAGGTGGAGGCGCTGGAGCAGAACTGCCGCGCTTTCGGCGTGACGCTGTACGACCTGAAGAGCGAGCGCGTGGGCATTGTCCACATCATCGGCCCGGAGTTGGGCCTGACGCTGCCCGGCACGACCATCGTGTGCGGCGACTCGCACACGGCTACGCACGGCGCGTTCGGGACGCTGGCCTTCGGCATCGGGACCTCCGAGGTCGAGCACGTCCTGGCGACCCAGACGCTGCGCCAGAAGAAGCCGAAGACCTTCCGGGTCGAGTACACCGGCCGCCTGAAGCCGGGCGCGACGTCGAAGGACATGATCCTGAAGCTGATCGGCCTGATCGGGACGGCCGGGGGCACGGGCTATGTCCTGGAATATGCCGGCTCGGCCGTGTCCGCGCTGTCCATGGAGGCGCGGATGACCATCGGCAACATGAGCATCGAGGCCGGCGCGCGCGCCGGGATGATCGCGCCCGACGACACGACGTTCCAGTACATCGCCTCGGGAGACCGGCCGTTCGCGCCGAGGGGCGCCGCGCTGGACAAGGCCGTGGCGTTCTGGAAGACCCTGCCCAGCGACCCCGGCGCGAAGTTCGACCGCGAGCTGACCATCGACGCCTCGGCCATCGCGCCGCAGGTGACCTGGGGCACCAGCCCCGGCATGGTGACCGACGTCAGCAGCGTCGTCCCGGCGCCCGGCAAGGTGCCCGGCTACAGCGCCAAGGATGTCGAGCAGGCCCTGGCCTACATGGGCCTGACGCCGGGCATGCGGATGACGGACATCAAGGTGGACACCGTGTTCATCGGGAGCTGCACCAACGGGCGCATCGAGGACCTGCGCAGGGCCGCCGCCATCCTGAAGGGGCGGAAGATCGCGAAGAACGTGAAGGCGATGGTCGTGCCCGGCTCGGCCGCCGTGCGCCGGCAGGCCATGGCGGAGGGGCTGGACAAGATCTTTGTCGCCGCCGGCGCGGAGTGGCGCTACGCGGGCTGCAGCATGTGCCTGGCGATGAACCCGGACCAGCTGAAGCCCGGCGAACGCTGCGCCGCAACGTCGAACCGCAACTTCGAGGGACGGCAGGGCAAGGGCGGGCGCACGCACCTGTGCAGCCCCGAGATGGCCGCCTGGGCCGCCGTCGAAGGTCATTTCGTGGATATCCGGGAACGGATGTGAGGAAGGAAACCCGCGCATGAAAGCATTTTCAACGCATCGCGGCATCGTGGCCCCGCTGGACAACGCCAACGTGGACACGGACCAGATCATCCCGAAGCAATTCCTGAAGTCGATCAAGCGGACCGGATTCGGCGAGGCCCTGTTCTTCGACTGGCGCTACCTGCCGGACGGGAGACCCAACCCGGAATTCCCGCCCAACCGGCCCGAGTTCAAGGGGGCCTCCATCCTGGTCACCCGCAACAACTTCGGCTGCGGCTCCAGCCGCGAGCACGCGGTCTGGGCCGTGATGCAGTACGGCTTCCGCGTTGTCATCGCGCCGTGGCGCCAGCAGGGCGACGCTCGCGTACCCGCGTTCGCGGACATCTTCCGGAACAACTGCGTGCAGAACGGCCTGCTGACCGTCGAGCTGTCCGAGGCCGAGGTCGAGGAGATCTTCCAGATGGTCGGCCGGTTCCCGGGGCTGGAGGCCACGGTCGACCTGGACGAGCAGCGCGTCGTGCTGCACGTGCAAGAGGAGATTTCCTTCCATTTCCAGATCGATCCCGGCGTGAAGGAGCACCTGCGCCGCGGCTTGGACGCGATCGGGCTGACGCTGCAGCACGAGGCGGACATCGCAACGTTCGAAAAAAGCCATGATGTGCAGATGGCCCGGTAGGGGCGCCGCTTGAAGGCGCCCACGGGCGCTGCAAGCAGCGCCCCTACGCCCATGCTTCAGCAAACCTTCCTCCACTTGCCCGGCATCGGCGAGACCCGCGAGCGGCGGTTCTGGCGGGAGGGGATCCGCGACTGGACGGCGTTTCTGGACGCCCACGGATGCGGGCGCCTCTGCGGGAACCGCTATGACCGTGTGGCGCCGACCGTGGAGGAATCCATCCGGCGGTACGCCGCCGGCGACTGGAAACACTTCGAGCACTGCCTGCCGTCCGCGCACAAGTGGCGGGCGCTGGGCGACCTGGCCGGCCAGGCTCTCTACGTGGACATCGAGACCAACGGGTACGTCGGCCCGGACGCGATCACGGTCATCGGCGTGTACGACGGCCGGGAGGCGAGGGCCTTCGTGGCGGAGCGCGATCTGGACAAGGCCGTCGAGGTCATCGAGGCCCACCCGCTGGTCGTCACGTTCAACGGCGCGGCCTTCGACATGCCCCTGATCCGCCAGCGGTTCCGGCACAACCTGTTCAACCATATCCATCTCGATCTCCGGTTCCCGCTGAAGAAGATCGGCTTCAGCGGCGGGCTCAAGAAGATCGAGCAGGCCTTCGGGATCGAGCGGTCCGAGCGCACGCGCGGGCTGGACGGCTGGGACGCCGTGCGGCTGTGGAACGAATACCTGGAAGGCTACTCCCCATCACTGGACGTCCTCGTCGAGTACAACCTGGAAGACGTGAAAAACCTGGAGCCACTCGCCCGATATGTATTCGAGCAGATGAAGGAACGGATCCGGATTTAACCACAGAGGTCGCAGAGGACACGGAGGAAGGCCTCAAGCGGAAACCTCATGGGCCATTTTGCGTCCCCGTCCTCTGCGAACCTCCGTGGCCTCCGTGGTTCAACCCATCTGCGCCCCGGCGTATTCGAGGAGCCGGTCCTTCAGCGTGGTCACGCGCGTGTGGGACTCGACTTTGTGCGCGGCGATGGCCATGGCCTTCACGGTGCCGACCAGCACGACCAGCTTGCGGCCCCGCGTGATGGCGGTGTATAATAGATTGCGCTGCAACAGGATGTAGTGCTGCGTGTGGATCGGGATCACGACGCAGGGATACTCGCTGCCCTGGCTCTTGTGGATCGTCGTCGCGTAGGCGAGGGATACTTCGTCCATCTCCTGGAAATCGTAGGTCACTTCGCGGTCGTCGAACCGCACCTTGATTTCCCGCTCGACCTCATCGAGGCCGGTGATGCGCCCGATGTCGCCGTTGAAGACGTCCTTGTCGTAGTCGTTCTCCATCTGCATGACCTTGTCGCCGACGCGGAAGGTCCAGCCGTAGCGCTCGATCGCCGGGCCCTTGGGATTGAGCGCAGCCTGGAGGCGGAGGTTGAGGTTCCGCGCGCCCAGTTCGCCGCGCTGCATCGGGGTGATGACCTGGATGTCCTGCGGCCGGATCTGGAATCGCCTCGGGATGGCGTCGCGCACGAGATTCACGACGCGGTCGCAGCCGGCGGCCGGCTCGTCGGCCTCGATGAAATAGAAATCGGAAACCGGCCCGTCCGTCGTCTTCTCCTTGGGATAATGCGGAAGTTCCCCGGTGTTAACCCGGTGCGCGTTGGTGACGATGGCGCTGCTGGCGGCCTGCCGGAAGATATGCGTCAGGCGGCAGGCGGGAAACTGGTTGCAATCGATCAGGTCGCGCAGGACGCAGCCGGGGCCGACCGACGGCAACTGGTCCACGTCGCCGACCAGGATCAGGGCGGCGTGGCGCGGGACCGCGCGGACGAGCTGGTTGGCGAGCAGGACGTCGATCATGCTGGTTTCGTCCACGATAAAGACGTCGCCGGACAGCGGGTGCGCGGGGTCGTGCCGGAAGCCGCCGGTCCCCGGGTCGAATTCCAGGAGGCGATGGATGGTCTTGGCCGTCAGCCCGGTGGTCTCGGTCATCCGCTTGGCGGCGCGGCCGGTCGGCGCGCAGAGCACGACCTTGAGTTTCTTGGCCCGCAGGATTTTCAGGATGGCGTTGACCAGCGTCGTCTTGCCCACGCCCGGCCCGCCGGTGATGATCATCACCTTGCGCTCAACGGCCAGCCGCACGGCGTCGGCCTGCTCGGGCGACAGCTCCATGCGGATGCGGTCCTGGACCCACGGCAGGGCCTTGGTCATGTCAATCGGAGGGCAGGGGTGGGCGCCGCGCGCGAGCTCGACCAGTTGCCGGGCCAGCTGCCGCTCGGCCTGGTCCAGCGCGGCGAGGTAGACCAGCGGCTCCCCGAACCGGTCCTGGCCGGCGACGAGGCGGCCGCTGTCCAGCCCCTCGGCCACGGCGCGATCGAGGATCTCTGCCGGGATTTCCAGGAGCGTTGCAGCCCGCTCGACCAGCCCGCCGCGGGGGAAGGCGCAGTGGCCCTCGTCGGTCAGCTCCAGCAGCACGTACTCCACGCCCGCCCGGGCGCGCAGCGGCGACGTCGGCTCCACGCCCAGGCTCGCGGCGATCTGGTCGGCCGTCTTGAACCCGATGCCGTGGATGTCGCGGGCGAGGCAATAGGGGTCCTTCCGGACGCGCTCGATGGCGGCGTCGCCGTAGGTCTTGTAGATGCGGAACGCCCGGGACGTGCTGACCTTGTGGCTCATCAGGAAGGTCATGATCTCGCGGACGGCCTTCTGCTCGTTCCACGCCGCCTTGATCCGCGCGCGGCGGACCGGCCCGATGCCCTCGACGTCCTCCAGCCGGGCGGACTGGCTCTCGATGATGTTCAGCACCTCGCGCCCGAAGGCCTTGACCAGCTTGCCGGCGTAGATCGGCCCGATGCCCTTGATCAGGCCCGACGCGAGGTATTTCTCGATGCCCTCCAGCGTGTCGGGCTGGGTCGTGCGCAGTTCCACGGCCTTGAACTGCCGGCCGTGCTGCGGGTCCATCAGCCAGTGCCCGCTGGCGTCCAGCCATTCCCCGGCGTTGGCGCTGGCCAGCGTGCCGACCACCGTCACCAGTTCCCGGAAGCCCTTGACCTTCACGCGCAGGACGGCGAAGCCGGACTCCTCGCTGTGGAACGTCACGCGCTCGATCGTGCCGGAGAGCGGTTCCGGAGCAGGACTGGGAGAAGACGGTTTCACGCTAAACGAGGGAAACTACGAAATACGCGAAAGGAAGTTCTTTTGGCGCCTTTCGCGTTTTTCGTAGTTCCTCTTCCCTGGAGCTACCACTGCTGCCACTCCGTGACGCGGCTGAAGGCATGCTGCGCCTCGGCGCCCTCGCCGACGGCCTGGAGGTAGGCCTTGTACTTCGCGCCCGCCTCCGATCGGCGGCCCATGCCCTCGAGCGCGAAGCCCGAGTAAAACGTCGTGTTGGGATTGCCGGGCAGGATCCGGTCGTAGTGGTTGAAGTCCGCCAGGGCCTTGTCATACCGGCTGTTGTACAGCGCCGCCATGCCCTCGACGTGATAGGCCTGCGCCTCCTGCGGGTAGGCGGCCTTGGCCGCGGCGGCGTAGGACTGCGCGTCCGCGGGGCGGTTCAGGGCCAGGCAGACCTTCGAGGCCTTCAGCAGGGCCTCGTAATCGTCCGGCGTCTTCTCCAGCGCGGCCTTGTAGTGGGACAGTCCCTCCTCGAGCTTCTTATCGCCCACGGATTTGTCGCCCTTCTGGATCTCGTCCACGGTGGGCTGGAGCGTTCGGAGGGCGGCCGTGCTGTCCATGTATCGCTCGCGGTAGAGCGGCAGGCTGGCGGATTCGCCGTATTCGGACCGGGCCCGCTTGACGGCGGTGTCGTACCGCTCCTGGCTCATCGGGTGCGTCGCGAACATCAGCTCGATGGCGCTCGGCTTGCCGTGGGACATCTTCACGAGGATGTCCTGCAACCCGGTCATGCCCTGCGGGTTGTAGCCGCTGCGCACCATGTACTCCATGCCCAGCGCGTCCGCCTCCCGCTCGTGCGCCCGGCTGTACCGGGCCAGCAGCGCGCCGGCGCCGATGCCGCCCAGCCCAGCGACCACGGGCGCCCAGTCCTCGTTCTTCTCCGCGACGGCCACCGTGGCCGCGGCGACGGCGACCTGGGCCAGGATGCCGCTGGTCATCGACCGGGCTGCGTGGCGCGCGTTGACGTGCCCGATCTCGTGGCCGAGCAGGGCCGCCAGTTCCGCCTCGTCGTCCATCGCCAGCATGATCCCGCGCGTCGCCGCGATGCTGCCGCCGAGGAAGGCGTAGGCGTTGACGTGCGAGGCGTTCACGACGCGGAAGGTGTAGGGCATGCCCGGCCGGTGCGACCGCTCCGCCAGGCTGCCGCCGACCTGCGTGAGGTAGGCGTTCAGGGCGGGGTCTTCCACGGGGCCGTAGTCGGCCGAGAACTGGTGCGGGGACGCCTGGGAGTCCATGCGGATCTCCTCCGCCTCGCTGATGAACATCAGTTCCTTCTTGCCCGTCACCGGGTTCGTCGCGCAGCCCGTCATCACCGCCGCCCCGGAGAGGGCGGACAGGGCCAGGAACTCGCGCCGGCTCATCGTTGTGCTCTTCATGGCAGCCTCCGTCTTTCCGGGCGGAATTCTGGCCGGAACCCGGCCGGAAAATCAATATTGAACGGAAGGCACCAGGAAGTTTAACCACGGAGGACACAGAGGCCGCGGAGGAGAGGATAGGGGATCGATATGGACGAATGGGCCTGATTCCTTCTCGAAGGCCTTCCCTCTGTGAGCCTCCGTGACCTCTGTGGTTCACATCCTCCGTTTTCATTAGACTTCCGACCGCCGTGTGGGTACGTTAGTTAGTGGAAGGATGAGAAGGGCTTCCGCGGATTGGAGGCAGGCCGTCATGAGACCGGAAAGACAGGGTCGGGGCGGGCGTAAAGGGTTCACGCTGATAGAGATGATGGTCGTGATCATGATCATGGCCATCCTCGGCAGCATCGTCTTCGGCATCACCGGCTACGCCGGCCGCAAGGCGGCCAACGCCCGGGCCATGGCGGGCCTGCAGCAGATCAAGAACGCCCTGGAAAAATACCGCCTGGACTACGGCGGGTACCCCCTGCTGACCGGCGCCATGGACGCCGGCGGGGCGGAGTGGGACGCCGTCCGGACCGCCCTGACCAATTTCAACCCCGAAGTCACGTTCAAGGACCCGTGGGAGCGGGCCTACCAGTACGAGAGCCTGGGCCGGTACCAGTTCAAGCTCTGGTCCTACGGGCCGGACCCGGACAACATCGAGACGAGGATCGAGCACCTTTAACCGCGAAAAACGGGGGATACGACCGCGAATTAACGCCAATGAACGCGAAGGGGAAGAAGAGGCCATCATGAGGAAAAATAAAGGGTTTACACTGATCGAGCTGCTGGTGGTCATCGCCATCATCGGCATCCTGGCCGCGATCTCCGTGCCGGTGATCAGCAAGGCCATGATCAGCGCCAAGAAGGCCCAGGCCGCCGCCGAGATCAAGACCATCGAGACCGCCGTCAAGGCCTACTTCAACGACTATTCCCGGTTCCCGCACAACAGCGGGCAGCAGGACGACCTGACCTACAGCGAACTCGGCGCCGTGGCGAACGCCCAGCTCCTGAACGTCTTACGCGCCATCGACGGCCCGGGCAACGCGACCCACGTCAACAATCCCCGCCGCATCGTGTACATCGAGCTGGCGGACAAGGCCCTGGATGGGGACGGCAACTTCATCGACCCCTGGCAGCGGCAGTACACCATCACCGTGGACACGGCGTTCGACAACGACTGCAAGAACGTGCCCGTGTACGGCACCGTGGCCAACCGGCCGGTCGCGGCCTGGTCGCGCGGCCCGGAAGCCGACCTGGACGACGACAATATCAAGTCGTGGTGAGGGGAAAGTGGCAGAGTGGCAAAGTGGCAGAGTGACGGAGCGGATCTAGACACTGAATCCTTATGACTTCCAGAAAGTCAGCCTTTACGCTGGTCGAGTTGATGGTGGTGATCGTCATCATCGCCGCCCTCATGCTCATCGCCCTCCCGACGTTCCAGGGGGCCGACCGCGGGGGCCGGCTGCGGACGGCGTCGTTCCAACTCACGACCACCATGACCCTGGCCCGTCAAGCGGCGATCACGGGCCGCCGATACGTCTACCTGCTGTTCCCCGACAATACGCCCGCCCTGTTCGCGGGACAGCCGCGCGAGGCCGAGAAGGCGTTCCGCGCCTACGCGCCGTTCGCCCGGACCCCCGTGAGCCAGTACCTGGGCGAATGGAACATCCTGCCGCCGGGCGTGGTGTTTACGCCCGTTTATTACTCCGGCATGGGGGGGATCAAGAACTTGTTCCAGAGGAGCGAGCCAATTGAAATTGTTCCGTTCCCAACTACGAATGGACCGAATGTGGAGATGAGCACGGTCGCGTTCCGTCCTGATGGAGCTACGACGATGGGAAATACTCCATTTGCTGTATACTTGACGGAGGGAACTGTTCAAGCTGATCTCGCAGCAGGAACGGCGGAATTACCAAGCGCTCGTTCCAATGCGCCTATTACCGAAATTAATGTGCAACCCCTGACTGGCCGGATCCGCGCGCGGGAATACACGCCATGAAGACACAGGTCCCAATAAAGGCGGGCTTCACCCTGGTGGAAGTGGCCCTGGCGATGATGGTGATCGGGATCGGCCTGATGGCGATCTTCGGCCTGTTCTTCTCCGCGCTGGACACGGACAAGGCCTCGCAGGACGACACCATGGCCGCCTTCTTCGCCGAGGACGTCATGAGCGCGATCATGGCCCAGGCCGTGACCATGGAATGGGCGCGGCTGCAGTACGACATCGCCGCGATCCCGGCCGCCACGGACATCTGGGCCAACGTGGGCCAGCTGACCGTGGTTCCGACGGCCACCTGGCGGACGAACCGGTACATCAACCGGTGGACCGAGCAGCAGTTCACGGAATACGCCATGCGCTACAAGCTGGATATCCGCCCCGTGGCTGGCGCCCTGCGCAATCACCTGGCGTACGCCCGGCTCGAAGTGCTGCCCGGCGAATTCGGGCCGACCGACCTGGTGCGCAAGTTCTACGTCGAACTGTCGAACGTCAACCCATGAACCTCTCCATCCAGAGCGCGCGGCGTCGGGGTTTCACCCTGATCGAGATCATGGCGGCCATGTCCATTCTCATGGTCATCGTCCTCGTCCTCGGCAACATCTTCACGGACAGCACCCGCATCTGGAAGCAGGGCACGAAGCGGGCCTACGACCTCGGCGAAGGGCGGGCCGTGATGGACTTCCTGGTGCGGGAGCTTTCGCAGTCGTTTGCGGACAAGACCGTGTCCTTCAAGCTCGAGAGCGAGAATCCCTGGTACGGCGTGTTGTCCTATGGGTGGCAGTCGGACGAACTCTTCTTCGTGTCGGCGGTGCGCACACCATTGTATGGGTCCGATATGCGCCGCGCTGCTCCGCATCATATTTACTTTGTGACCAATATGTGGGATGAAGCGAACATCCCCATTGCGAATCGGTTTACTCTGGTTCGTTCTCGCAAGACAGGTGACTTGACCAGGGACAAAGAGGGCCTTCTCCAAAGCACCTATCATAACAAGGAATGGTGGAAGTACTTCACACCAATCATTCCTCCCTATCATTACCCAGAAAACGTCGGTAATGAGATGGAGGCTGTTGGCGAAAACGTGGCCGCCTTCGAGGTCTGGGCGTTCAGCGAGGATGATGGGCGATACGTTTACTCTTACGCGAGCACCAACCACGGCGACAAGCTGCCGCTGTGGATCGACATGTACCTGGAGATGTTTTCGGAGGAGGAGAGCATCCAGATGGCCGACCTTTGGAACCTGGCGGACAAGACGGCGGCGTACGCGTACCGGGACAAGCATTCCCGGCGATACGCGGCCCGGGTCTATTTCCCGAACCGGCTGGGGTATTCGAGATAAACACATGAGCCCGAGTAAACAGGCAGTCGGGGGTAGGGCGCGTTCGCTGAACGCGCCGCCGGCATTGCGGCGGCCTGGGCCAGGCCGCCCTACCAGGAACAGGCAGGGCATCGCCCTCGTCGTCGTGCTCGGGTTCCTCTCGGCCCTGGTGCTCATGGCGGTCGCCTTCGCCATCATCATGCGCACCGAGCGGCTGGCATCCCGCAATTACATGGACGTGGTCAAGGCCCGGCAGCTCGTCCATACCGCCATGGCCCACATCATGGCCAACGAGATCCGGACCAACATGGAGGACCAGGTGTACCCGTACTGGGACGCCTGGCCGTATGACGCGGGCGGGAACGGCGAGGAGTTCATCTTGAGCGGCGGGTCCAATTACGTGCCCTGGGGGGTCAAGGTCGCCGCCGACGAAGCCGACGTGAGCCCCATGCGCTGGTACCGCCTGGATGACGCCGGCAACGGCGAATTCGTGGGCAAGTACGCCTACATGGTGGTCAACAACTCCGGCCTGCTGGATGCCAACTTTGTGCGAGGCCGCAACAAGCCACGGCGTTATGGCTTCGATCCCGGCGAGATCCGGGCCACGCCCGCCGTGCTGCCGGAATTGAGGTCGGACTCGTTGTATCTCTACCAGGAGACCTATAACCGCTTCGAAAGCGTGGCGGAGTTGTACTGGCTGGGGCAGAACAACGCCGCCGTGGACACCAACGGAAACGGCATCGCCCAACTGCTGAACCGCCGGGCGGGCGGGTTCAGCGGCACGGGCCATTTCGTCGATAATTTCCACGTCTACAGCCGTTTTCCCCGCGGCTACGCCGACCCGGACGACCTGCTGGCGAACACGAATGTGGCGTATATCGGGGGCAACCCGGCGGACTGGAACATCAACTCGGTCTCCAACGCCCTGAAAGACCTGTTCGACGAGCCGACCGATCCCATCCCGAATTTCACGGCTTTCTACAACGCCCTGTACGATTACGCCGACGGGAGCTATGTGTCGCGCAATCCGGCCCTGAATACGTATTCCTCCAAGGCCGTGCCGATGATCAACGAGGTCATTGTCAGCAACCAGTTCCGGCTGGTGGCGCAGGGCACCAACCAGTTGCTGGAGCATTTCCTCTACCTGACCGTGGAGACCTGGTATCCGTTTCCGGAAGATACCCAGGAGGGCGCCCAGTTCCAGGTCACGTATTCGGGCGTCCCCCAGGTGACGGTCCTCCCGATCGCGTTTACGGCTCCGTTGGCCTTGCAGAGCACGCCGCCGGCCATCCAGCATGGCGATTACGATTTCGAGACGTCCACGTTCATCTTCAACCACAGCGCCGTGGTCAACGGGTCGGGGAGCCCGGCCTATCCGCCCGCCCAACTGGGCGTGCGGTGCGTGCTCAACGGCACGCTGGAAGTCCAGTACCTGGGCGCGGCCGTGGACCGCGTGAACACCGGCTGGCCGATCAATACGTTCCAGGTCATCGCCGCCGCGCCGGCCCTGGCCCTGGGAGGGGCGCTGGTCCGCTTGGGAGAACCGGCCGCATCTTCGGCAAACGATCCCCGGATCAACTGGGATCCATCTGCATCGGCCAGTCCCCTGCAATGGGACCGCGTGGCCGCCACGCAGGGCACGAACAATACGTCCCGGCTCAATGGCCCGGCGGACGAGATCGGCTTGATGTACGCGCGCAGCCTTGAGCATTCGACCAACGGAATCCAATCGGTCGGCGAGGTCGGATTCCTGCTGTATGACGCGGCCAAGCCCTGGACAACCGTCCGCCTGCTGGGGCCCGACCCGGACCGCACGGCGCGGGTCCTGGATCGGCTGACCGTGCACACGAACGCGGTTCGGCAGGGCCTGGTCAACATCAACACGCGCCAGACGAATGCCCTGACCGCCTTATTCTATGACATGTCCATGACCAACACGCCTCCCCGCGCCACGGGGAGCGGTCAATTGGAACTGGACCAGGCCAAGGCCCTGGCCGAGTACACCGTGGAGCAGAACCAGACCTGGGGCGAAGGGCCGATGGTGAATTACTCGGACATCGCGGAGCGGTGGGACCAGACCGCCGTGGCGGGCGTCCTGGGCATCCCCAGCACGAACAAGTTCTTCGTCGAGAGCGTGGTCCGCAACAGCATCGGGCTCTGGGGCACGCGGAACAACCTGTTCACGGTGATCGTGGCGGCGCGCGTGTTCAGCGACAACTACGACCCGGACAACCCGCCGGCCAACGAGGAGGACTATGTAGTGGCCGAGCAGCGGGCCCTGGCCATCCTCTGGCGCGACCCGTTCTTAAGCTCCCGCTCGGCGTTCTCCACCCGGCCGTCCAACGAGAACTTCGTCCGGTTCTTCCACTGGCTGCTGATGGACCTGAAGGAACCGGACGCGATCATCCCGTAATCCCGCCCCACATGACATCGCCCCGGCTATGGGGCGCGGCGATGCTGGGCTTCGCGAATCACTTTAAGGAGCAACACCGCTTCGCGGTCACGAGGACGGTCCATCACGCTCTTGGACTTGATCAAGGCCGCCAAGGATAGGATCCGGCAAGTTCCAAAGCCCAGTTCGAGCTTCAGGCTGTTTCTAAATACCGCGGAATAATCGCCGATGCCGGCCACGGACCCCAGACAGTCTAAAACGCCCCAATCCGTGCTCAAGAAAAGTTTTTCAAGCCGCGGCATGAAGCGGCCGTCAATTGAAGGGGTCTCCGATCCCGGGTCATTCGATGCGTGGGGTGAAGATCGGCCAAAGCCTGCTGTAATCGCAGCAGGTTTCCCACGGAAAAGCGCGCGCAGATATCGACATCCTGGGTCAGCAGGGGGACCCCATGGGCCACGGCCGCGTAGCCCCCGATAACCACGAATCGAACCCGGGAATCCATCAGCCTCTTGAGGATGGATTCAAAATCAGGCATGGCGGCGTGCATGGGCTGCGGCGCGGCGTTCGACGGCTCGACGCAGCAGGGCCGCTGTCTGCACGGCCCTGCGATGCCTCGCTATCCGCTCGGAAGGCGTCAGCTTCATGTGCTCGGCCAGAAGGTCCATATCGCAACCGTGGGCGCGAGCAACCGCCCCATACCGGCCTTGTCTGACACCGGATGCACTCACAAGCCCAGTTAACCATCACGTAAGGGGAAAGCCAATCCACAATCATCTACGTCATCGGCGGGAAACTACGAAACACGCGAAAGGCGCGAAACAGATTCCCCCTTCGCGTTAATTCGCGTCCATTCGCGGTTCCCCTCGGCCCCGCCGGGCCCTTGTCGGAATATCCGTGAAATCCGCGTCATCCGCGGTTGCTTCCTACGGCCCGGTCCGGGACCGGATCTGGTAGAACCCGCGGCCCTCGATGCCGTAGACGGTGTCGGTGAACACGACGAAGTTCGTGCCGACCTGGAGGGACAGGTTCGTGTTCACCGGCACGAAGCCCTCGACGCCGTTCATCAGGTTGCTGCTCCACCACACCTCGTACCAGCGGTTGCTGATCGCGGGCCACCGCAGGACGGCGCCCGACGTGCTCGCCGGCTTGTGAATCCAGCCGCCCTCGTCCATGTTCAGCACCTTGACCGTGAGCGTGGCGGACACGCTGTTGGAGAATGTCACCCGGTTCGTCAGCGTCACGCTGTACGAACCGGCCTGGTTGGTCTGGACGTTGACCAGGGTCAGCAGCGGATTCGTCTCGCCGGGCAGCGCCGAGCCCGCCTTCTTCCACTGGTACAGGATCGAAGGCGTCCCCGTCGCGTTGACCTGCAGGTACACGGTCTCGCCGGCGTACACGACCACCGAGGTGGGCGCGGTCACGACCTCCGGCGCGGAGAGCACCACGACCAAGGCCTGCGAACTGACCACCCAGCCGGCCACGTTGGAGACCACGACGTCGTACGTGCCGGCATCGGACAGCAGGATCGGGTTGAAGGTGATGCTGTTTTCCGTCTGGCCCGGGAGCGGCGTCCCGCCCTTGCGCCACTGGTAGGTGGGATTGGGGGTGCCCTCGGCCGTGACGCCCACGACCAGGATGTCGAACACGTCCACCGTGGCGCTCTGCGGCTGGGACAGGATGGTCGGCGCGATGATGGTCGAGCCGCCCTGGAGCGCCTCGCGGCGGATCGCCTCGACGCTCATGAGGTCCTTGACCCCGCTGTAGAACCGGAAATCGTCCACCGAGCCGACGAACGCGCCGGCCAGGTCGCCGGCGACGAAGACCGCCCCGGTGGAGACGCCGGTCGGACCGAGCCCGCCGCGCGAACGCGACTCGGAGAGGAACGAGGGCAGGTTCGTTGCGCCGCCATAGAACTTCACGGCTGCCGCCGTGTTGTTCGTCCCGTCGAACGTCACAGCAAAGAACCGCCAGGCGCCCGTGGCCAACGTGTTGTTGGTCGAGATCACCGCCGCCGGAGCGCCCGTCGCCGAGCTCACCAGGGCGAGATTCTGGTAGTTGGTGGACGTCATCAGCGCGAACCCGTCGGTGTTCGCGCGGTTGCCGAACAGGCGGTGCACCCCGCCCGTGGCCGTGGTCTTGACCCAGCCCGTGATCGTGAATTGCGTGACGCTGTGGACGGCGGCCACGGCGCCGGTCGACCGCGCGTGGTTCAGGCCGCCCGTGCTGACGAGGGCGAAGTCGCCGGCGGTCTGCGACACGCCGCCGCCCTCGGGCGACCACGTGATGCCGTTCTGGAAACCCAGGTTACCCGGCAGGCCCGCCGTGCCGTCGTTGAACGCCGTTTCGCCGGGGTAGTCGTCGAAACCATAATACAGGATGGCCGTATCGAGGGCGGTCTCGTTCAACGCGACTGGCACGCTGAACGGGCTGTTCCCCGCGTTGCCGGTGAAAACGAGCTCGCCCGACTTGTTGCCCAACAGGCCCTCCGTATTGACAGAGACCGTGTGGGTGATCTTGGCGCCCACCGCCAAGTTGCTGCCGAACGTCGGCGTTACGGTCAGCCACGGGACGTTCGTGGTCACGGTGTAGGTCAGGGCCAGCGAGCCCGCGTTGCTGATCACCATGGTCTGCGCATCCGGACTGAAGCTGTCCGGGATGTACGAGAAGACCAGGTTCGTCGGGATCGCCGCGAATTCGCTCGGCTCGGCGAACTGCTGGCCGGGATTGCCCGCGCCAGGGGTGGGCGGCATGTTCGTTGACCATTCAAAATGCTCATAGGATGCGCCCGTCCCAGTCAGAATGACCGCTTCCAGCATGGGCGGGAAGAAGTCCTCATCGGTGGCCGGGATACGGTCGTACGTGGGGATGGAGCCGTCGTAGGACAGCGAATACTCGAGGCCGTTCATCTCGTTCAGCAGCCGCACGGCGCCAGGCAGGTGAAAATGCAGATAGTTGGTCAGCAACAGGTCCCGTGGCGGGGAGGCGAGAGAGCCGCCACCCAGCACAAAGAACCCGAATCCATTCGTGTCGCTGGGTATCGTCGTGGTCGTCGGGATCGTGTAGCTGTCAAACAGCGCGTAGGCGGTGGTGCTGCCGTCCCGAAGCTCGATCTTCCACCCGCTGATGTTCATCCCCGCCTCGCCGGCGAGCTCGATAAACTCCCAGTTGTTCGTGTCCCAGTCGTGGCTCTGGTAATCGATCTCGTTGATCCACACCTTCCCCGGCGGGTTGCGCGGGATGCCGTACCAGAGGGGCGAGTTGGTGTTGGCGGGGTAATAGACGGGGCGGGAGAGCTCGGCGCCGGGGCCGTCGAACCACGCCTTGAAGTAGTACTGGACGATCGTGCCGATGGGCTTGGCCGGGATGTTGCTGACGATGGTGTACGTCGAGCCGTCCTGGATCGTGCCGGCGGCCGTCCAGGCGCCGGACGTGCCGACGCGGTAGTAGGAGGTCACGCTGATCCCGCGCGCGCCGTTGAGGGCGAGGGCCTGGGCGACCAGGGCCACCGTGTCGTTGCTGTACGGGGCCGACGGCTCGTGCGTGCCCGAGAGGTTGACCGTCGCCGGCGCGGCGGGCTCGCTCAAGTCGATGTTGTCGAACAACACCTGGCGGCTGCCGTTGGACCAGTTGAGGCGGACGTATACGCCGTTGGTGATGTTGAAGTACCTGGAATACTCGGTGTAATTGCTCGACGTCACGGCGATCGTGTCCCGGTTGGTCCAGGTCGTCCCGTTCGTGGAGGTCTGCAGGAGGTAATTGACGGCCGTGCCGTCGTCCCAGCGGCGGTAGTCGAAGGTGACGGCGCCGAGCCCCTCGGCGAGGAACGGGCTCAAGATGTACTTGGGATCGGAGCCGTCGCGCAACCGGGCGGCCTGCCCGGACTCGGCTTTTTCCGTGTTGATGATGGCGTTGACCACCGTCCAGCCCTGGAACTCGGAATTCCCGTAACTGCTGGAGGTGGGCCACTCATTGAAGTTCTGGGACCGCACGAGGTCGGCTTCGCCGATGCTGATGTTGTCCAGGAGCAGGTTCTGCGGCGAGCCGGCGGCCGCGGGCTGGCCATAGACGATCACGTCGTCGAAGGCCAGGTTGCCGCCTGCCTTGAAAGACCGGAAGCGGAGCCGGGTCGCGTTGGTAGACACCACGTTGGTGTAGATGCGCGCCGTATTGCCGATGGCGCTGTTCGAGGCGATGATCACCCATGTTGAATCGTTGCTGGTGCTTTCGACGAGCAGGTACGACGATGGATTTATGCCTTGTCCCTTGGTCCAGTATAGTACATTAGTCGGTTTAACAAGCGGGGGCGTCGTAATCCAACTGTTCGTGAATCGGATCGATGGAGGCTCCCTGCCAAAGTTTCCAGCGGAGGAATATGTGCTGCTTATTCCGAAAAAGGTCCAGCCGGCGGGCGGCGTGACCCCGCCGGCGAAGCCCTCGTCGATCAGCACGTTGCCCGCGGTCCCGGGCGGATTGGTGACGTTGCAGATCCGCACGTAGGCGGGGAAGGGGTTGTAGAAGTACTTTTCGTACTCGCTGTACGACGGGCTGACGATGTTCGCGATCGTTTCAAGCACCGTCCAGTTCGTGCCGTTGGCGGAGTACTCGAGCTGCAGCCGCGCCGGGCTCGTGCCGTTGGTGCCGCGGGCATAGAGGAAGGAGATCGTGCCGTACCCTCCCTCGAAGAAGGGCGAGCGCACGAAGTTCACGGTGGTGGAACTGCCGGGCAGGAACGCGGACTTGCCCTCGTGAGCGTCCACGTCCCAGACGCGGCCGGTCTGGACCAGCCATTGCAGGTAGGTGTGGGCGCCGAGGTTGGTGCCTGCCGAGTCCCAGCCGTTGAAGTCCATGTAGCGGGGCGCGACTTCCGGCAGGCCGATGGAAACATCGTCGATCAGCACCCGGTTCGTGCTGCCGCCGGCGTGGACGATGCGGACGTAGCGCGGGTCGGCCTGGTAGGTGTAGATGTTCGCCTGCTGGTAGTTGATGTTGACGATGTTGCGCACCTCGCCGACGGTTGTCCAGAAGTCGCCGACCGCCGAAACCTGCACGAGCAGGTGCACCGGATTGGTCGGATCGTCGTCGAGGTCCGTGCTGCCGTGCCGGTACCAGAAGGAGATCGTCCCCACGCCGTCCTGATACTTGGGGCTCTGCACGAAGCCCGCGCCGCTGGTGGCGGCGCCGGGGTTGGCGAGGTAGGCGGCGTAGCCGGACCGGGCCATTTCCTGGGTGCCGATGGCGGAAATCGTGCGGCCGGTGTTGATCATCCAGCCGGCCCGCAGGTAGTTGCCGTCCGCGCCGGAGGCGTAGGCCCAGGCGTTGAAATCCTCCGAGCGGAGATTGGCCGTGGCCGACAGGCCTGCGTCGTCCATCTGGAGCGACCCGTCGTTTCCGGCGCCCGCGACGTTGAACACCAGGCGCGCCCAGGCGGCCTGCGCCGGCGCGGCCCCGGTCACGCTGTACTGGGACCACGAGGTCGTCACGCCCGCGAGGTTGGTGGAGTAGGAGGCCAGGAGATTGGTCTTGTTGAAATCGAAGAAATCCAGCCGCAGTTCCTGCACGGCCGACGTCCAGGTTCCGACCTCGGCCAGGAACCAGGCCGAGGCGGCGCAGGGAAGACCGGGTTCTACGGGGGCTTCCTGCCAGAACGTGCCGTTTCCGCCATAACCCGCCCAGCCGCCCAGGATGGCGCCTTTCCAGCTTCCGCCGTGGCCACCCCCATAGTCGCTGCGATCCACGCCGGCGCCCGAACGATAACCGTGGAGGTTGGGCTCGTTCTGCGCCCAGTAGCGCGCCAGGTAACTGGCGCTGCCCTGCGTCTCGAACCCCCCGTTGAGCAGCAGGTTCGTGCCGACGTTGTTCAGCAGGAATGCCGTGTATTCACGGGTCGAGGTGTTGATCGTGAAGCGAAGCAGGGCGTTGTCCACGCCGTTGGTCACCTTGATATTGGCCCCGCCGGAGTCGCCGGTACCGGATATCTGGAGGTTGGTGTTGGGCTGGTTGTTATCACCCCAGTTCGCCGTCCAGCCGGGAGTGGTGAACTTGAACTCGAACGAGCGGTTGGTGAGCGAGAAATCGCCGCTCCAGGTGTTGTTTGCGATCAGCGTCAGCTTGTGGGTTGTGGTGTTCCAGCCATTGAACGAGCCGGCGATATTCACCTCGGAATAAGCGGAGGTCTGGGCCGGGGCGCGGGCCGGCAGCAGCATGGCCAGGAGAAGGCAGAAGACGATGCCGCACTTCGGGTCAAGCGCTTTTCCGGACATTCGTTTCATGGTCCCTGTTCCCGTAAATAAATATACCCCATCCGGCTTGCAGTGATAGAGCCAGCTTCAAGCCGGCTGCCTGTTCCAAGTCATACTCCGCAACTGCGCGGGGGGCAAGAAGAAGTGGCGGGGGAAGATCGTAAGTGAACCACGGAGGACACGGAGGATCACAGAGGCCGGAGGGGGAAGACGCGAAAGACACGAGAGCGAAGCCCGAGTTACTCGATCCGCAGGTGCTTCTCCGTTTACCTCCGTGACCTCTGCGTCCTCTGTGGTTCCTCTTTCCTCTTTCCTCTTTCCTCTCGCCCCGCTACGGTATCCCGCTTTGAACATCACGGGAGACGACGATGGCCAGAGAGCGCAAAGTGCCGGTGGCGGAGACCGCGGAGAGCATGGCGCAGAAGCAGCGCGAGATCTCCGTCTCTGAATTCTTCCTGAAGAACCGGCACCTGCTCGGCTTCGACAGCCCGCGCAAGGCGCTCCTGACCGCGGTCAAGGAGGCCGTGGACAACTCGCTGGACGCCTGCGAGGAGGCGGGGATCCTGCCGGAGATCGGCGTGGACATCACCCAGTTGGCCGAGGACCGGTTCAAGGTGAGCGTGACCGACAA
Organism: Verrucomicrobiota bacterium; assembly: GCA_022710725.1. Classification (GTDB taxonomy): domain Bacteria; phylum Verrucomicrobiota; class Kiritimatiellia; order CAIQIC01; family JAGNIJ01; genus JAGNIJ01. The sequence goes on along the minus strand of JAKLGK010000003.1, from coordinate 359,960 downwards.
CGGGCCCGGCATTGTGAAGGCGCAGATCCCCCGCATCTTCGCCAAGCTCCTCTACGGCTCCAAGTTTCACCGGCTCCGCATGTCCCGCGGCCAGCAGGGCATCGGCATCAGCGCGGCCGGCATGTACGGCCAGCTGACCACCGGCGCCTCGACGCGCATTCTGTCCAAGGTCAAGGGCTCGAAAATGGCCCACCACATGGAGGTGCAGATCGACACCCGGGCCAACAAGCCGGCGATCCTGACGGAGGAGGAGACGGACTGGCTCCCCGTGTTCCTGCCGGTGAACGAAGAGGGGAAGCCCGGCAGGCCCATCGAGTACAAGCACGGCACCGGCGTGGAGATCGTCATGGAGGCCGCCTACGTGCGCGGGAAGCTCTCCGTGGACGAGTACATCAAGCAGTGCGCGATCGTGAACCCGCATCTGCAGCTGCATTACCGGCTGGCGTTGAAAGGCAAGGCGGAAGGCGGAAAGGGAAAGGGGGAGGGAGCCGAGGCCGAGTCGACGTCCGCCGCGTCGGCCGTTACCTACGCCCGCGCGGTCAACAGGCTGCCCGAGCCGCCGACGGAGATCAAGCCGCACCCGCACGGCGTGGAACTCGGGCTCCTGATGCAGATGCTCAAGGGGACGGCCGCGCGCACGCTGCGCTCTGCGCTGACGACGGACTTCTCGCGCGTCGGGGACCGGTCGGCGCTGGAGATCTGCGAGAGAGCGGGGCTGAATCCGAAGGCCAATCCGACGCGGATCGCGCACCAGGAAAGCGAGGCGCTCTACAAGGCGATCCAGGAAACGAAACTCATGCGGCCGCCCACCGACTGTCTCTCGCCGATCGGCGAGGCGCAGATCCTCGCGGGCCTGAAGAAGGAGATCGCGGCGGACTTCTACACGGCGGTCACGCGCGAACCCGAGGTCTACCGCGGCAACCCGTTCCAGGTCGAGGTCGGGCTGGCCTACGCCAAGCCGGGCGAGAACCAGGAACTGGGCGCCGAGGAGCCGGTCCGCGTGCTGCGCTTTGCGAACCGGGTCCCGCTGCTGTACCAGGGGGGCGCCTGCGGCATGACCGAGGCGGTCACGGACGTCAACTGGAAGACCTACGGATTGGCCCAGCCGAAGGGCGGGCTGCCGGTCGGGCCGATGGTCATCCTGCTGCACATGGCGAGCGTATGGGTGCCGTTCACGAGCGAGAGCAAGGAGGCGATCGCGCACTACCCGGAGATCCTCAAGGAATTCACGTACGCGCTCCAGGAATGCGGGCGGCAGCTCTCGGTGTACTTGAGCCGGCGGCGGCGCCAGGCCGAGGTCGAGCGCAAGCGCAGCTATATCGAGATGTACATCCCGCATCTGGCCCTGGGCCTGAAGGAAATCCTGGAGTTCGACGAGCGGAAGGAGAAGCAGGTGATCCAGAAGCTGGGCAAGATGCTGGAGAAGACGCACTTGGACGTATAAAGGGGATACGATGGAACCACAGAGGGCGCAGAGGAACTCAGAGGAAAGGGCGGGAAGACCGGACCTTCCTCCGCGACCTCTGTGCCCTCCGCGGTTCGATCCTCTCTGAAAAGGCGGAGGAGTGACCATGGCGAAATCAGCGAGTCAGGGCGGGGGCATGGACGTGGTGTCGAAGAAGGCGGCGTCGGCGCGGATCGTCCGCGTGGCGGAGACCGTGTACGAGGACATCGCGAAGAAGAACCGGAAGCCCTCGATGAAGTTCCCGGTGCGGTCGCTGGCGAACGTGAAGTACGACATCAAGCGCGGTCACTTCGAGATCCTCAACCGCGTCGCCACGCGGACGCTCTCGTATAACACGGTCAAGACCTTCGCCCAGTCCATGAGGCTGCTGGCGACGACGAAGAACGACCTGCTGGACAAGGACGACATCGCGGGCAAGCGAGAGATCTACTACAACAGCAAGAGCTGGGGCGAGTGCCGGTTCAACGAGCAGCCGGAGAGCGATACGCTGCTCGACGACATGGAGGCCATGCTCGAGATCAACCGCGAGCAGCTCGGGTATATCCCCGAGGAGCACGGCGGCGAGGTCTGCGGGCCGCTCGTCGTCGTCGACCGCGACCCGGCCACCGGCAAGGACATCCGGATCGACTGCACCAAGCTGGGGACCGGCGCGTGGAGCATCCCGTCGCGCGTCGAGCACCTCCGGTTCCAGAGCAAGGCGAAGTTCGTGCTCGTGATCGAGACCGCGTCGCTGTTCCAGCGCCTTGTCCACCACCGGTACTATGAGAAGGGGAGTTGCATTCTCATCTCCATGAGCGGCGTGCCGACGCGGGCCTGCCGCCGGTTTATCCGCCGGCTGGCGGACGACCAGAAGCTGCCCGTGCTGGCCTTCACCGACGGCGACCCGTACGGCTACTGCAACATCTACCGGACGCTCAAGGTAGGGTCCGGCCAGGCGGCGCACATCAACCGGTTCTTCTGCGTGCCGCAGGCGCACTACCTGGGCGTGACGCCGTGGGACATCAAGGACTTCAAGCTGGAGGACGCGACGCACCCGCTGGAGGAGGCGGACATCAAGCGCGCGAAGGACGCGCTGAAGAACGATCCGTTCATACGGCACCACAAGGAGTGGCAGCAGGCGCTCGAGCACATGCTCGCGCTGGGCGTCCGCGTCGAGCAGCAGGCCTTCGCCAAGCACGGCTTGAATTTCGTCCTCGAGGAATACCTGCCGCGGAAGCTGAAGAAGGCGCACTTCCTGCCGTAAGGACGGGGATTAACCGCAGAGGACGCCGAGGTTCGCGGAGGCCGGTGCGGATGCCCAAGCCATCCTCTGCGTGCTCTGTGGCCTCTGCGGTTACGTCCGGACTTCGGCGAGGAGGCGGTTCTTGTAGAGTTGCCGGATGAGCTCGACGTCGAGGGTGTGGCCGGCCTTGTAGGAGGCCGCGCGGCCGACGAACTGGCCTTCCTCGATGAGCGCGAGGGCCGCCAGCAGATCCAGCGCCGCCCGGTGCCAGACGGCCTCGAGCGATTTGCCGTTATGGACCAGGCGCGGTTCGTTGTAGTACCCCCGTCGCCCCGCGATCAGGAGGTTATCCATCGTGTAGCCGAGGTTCCGGATGTCGGCGAAGACCCGGCCGATGGTGCGGCAGTAGATCATCTTCACGCCGGAGGAATTCGTCCGGGCCTGCGCGCCCTGGCGGAAGTGCTCCGGCGTGACATGGAACCGGAGCCGCTGCTGCCCGATGGCGGTCTTGAAATCAATGGCGCAGTCCAGGTGCAGGGTGGGGCGGGCCGGATCGGCGGGCGGAGCCAGGGAGACGAAGCTGCCGTTCGCCCCGCAGACGCAGACCGGCTCGCGGACGGTGACGAAGCGCGCCGGGGCCGCGAGTTCGCGCCAGCCGGCCTTTTCCACGGCCTCCACCAGTTCCAGGCTGCCGCGGTTGAACAGCGGCGGATCGCCGGAGTCCAGGCGGACCAGCACGTTGTCCAGGCCCATGCCGATCTTGAGCGCGATCATGTGCTCGACCATGCGCACGTAGTTGTGCGGCGGGCCGGCGCGCAGGACGATGTTGCTGACGACGTCGCCGGTGGTCCACACGTTGCGGGGGGAGACGGCGAACGGCAGGACGTCACGCAGGTCGGACCGCTCGAACCACCAGCCCGCCATGTCGGTGGGCTCGAAGGTCAGGGTGCGCGTGCGCTTGCCCATGAACGTGCCGGGGCCCTGGACGGTGACCGGCGCGGCCAGCGTGCGTTGGCGTCTCGGATGGCCGCCGGGCAGGGCGCCGTCCGGAATATCCAGGTCCACGGGCTGCCGGGACCAGCGGTCCCAGGCCTGCGCCATGTCCTCCGGCTTTCCGCCCAGCAGCCTGCCGTATGTCGTGTCGGGCATCTTTCCTCACCCTTCCCGGTTCGGGCGGGCAGTCTACGCGAGGCGGGGAGGAGGGGCAAGCGCAATGCGGCGGATCAGGCGTGGTCCGGGACCGGTTGCGGGGCGCCGGCCGCGCGGTCCCCGTTCCGGTATTGCTGCATCACCCGGTCTCCGCAATCCGGGCACACGCCATGGCTGATCTGGGCCAGCCGGCGGTTCGAGAAAAAGACGTCGAACGGCTCCCACTTCCGGTCCGCCACGTGGATTTTCCGGCAGTACGAACACACGGTCACGGAGCCGCTTCGCCGGACCTGCCAATGCCGGACGACCGGCAGCAGGGCCAGGATGCCCAGCGTCATGATCCCGGAAACCAGGAACCCGGCCTGCGCCCAGCGCGATTCAAGGCGCGGATCGACGAAATAGCGGCATGGCCACTGGTAGGCGACGCAGGCCCACACGAACGCCGCGGCGGACACGATGCACAGGCCCTGCCACAGGAACATGCGCACGGGCGAGTAATCGGGCAGCCGGGCGGGATCAAGTTGGACTCCGTTGCTCATCTGCTGTATACATAACGCCGCCCAAGCCGAAAAGTTTAGGTCCGGGGCGTAGCTCAGCCTGGCAGAGCGTCAGCTTTGGGAGCTGAAAGTCGTGGGTTCAAATCCCACCGCCCCGATAGCCTCGGAGTTTTCCCCTGCGCCAAGCCGGGTTCAGGTTCGGAGACGCATGCCTTGGGCGACCAGTTTGAGGAACTGGCCGGTGCGCAGCGCTTCCCATCCCTGCCGGACGATGCGAACGGGATGGTTCTCCACGGTTCGCAGGACGGTCTGCATCTCCGCATCCAGGCGGGTAATGTATTCGGATCCGCCCCAGACGGCCTGGGGGCGGGGCCGGTTCCACGGATCGCCGGCCCAGCTGGTCCACGCTGCGAGCGGCGGCGGCCCATCGGCCTGAACCTCGCGGCAGATCGGGGCATCCAGGCGACAGGGAAAGGCCCGCAGGGTGAACGGCGGGAATTTCAGGTCGCCGAGCATGCGCACGATCCGGCGGCCGGCCCCGGGCGGCTCTTCGGGGCCGCCCATCCAGGACTCCACCTGGGGCTCGATCCCCGCCTCCCGGAGATCCTCGAACGTCCGCGCCAGCCCCGGGGCGTCGAGCGTGCAGCCGTACTGGAGCAGGTTGTTCCGCTCGCAGGACGGCAGGAGGAATACCACGCGGCGGCAGAGGGTCCGGGCCATCTGGTAGATGGCGTCCGGCGACAAGAACGTGGGCAGCAGTTGCAGGCTCCAGGGAATCACGTTGCGCGTCTGCACCAGCGCCTCGCACCACTGGTCCAGCCGGGCGGGCGTCCAGACGCCGGGCGGGTCGGCAAGGAAGACCTCGGCCACGCCCTTGTCGGAAGCCCGCTGGATGCACGCCGCGAGGCGATCCATGCGCCAGAGACGCAAGGGTTCGCCCGCGAGGCCGAAGGCGCGGTCGGCGGGACAACCGGTGTGACCCCGCGACAGGCGGAGTTCCGCGACGCAGCCGCCGGAGCCGGGCGCGCCGGCGTAGGCGGCGAGGAACGCGTCGTGCCAGTCGGGCAGCGTGAGGCTGTTCAGGTCGGGCAGCCAGTGGGCTTTCTTCGGCGGCGCGCCCGGCAGGAGCAGGCCGGGCACGTGCTGGATGCGCGTTTCCACGGTGAAGTAATCGAGCAGGCTGTGCAGGATCGGCTCCGGATCGCCGGCCAGCACGAAATCCACGCGCGGCAGACGGATGGCCGCTTCCGGGAATTGGGAGGGATGCGGGCCGCACAGGCCCACCGGGAGGGTGGGGAAGGCGCGTTTCAGGGTGTCCAGCACGCCCATGGCCTGGCCCAGCCCCTCGGTTTCCGTGTACAGGATCGCCACGCGCGGCGAAGGCACCCGTCGCGCGGCGGCCAGGAGTTCCGGCTCCAGGGTCGAGAAGAAACGCGCATCCACCACGTCGGCGACATGCCTCGAGCGCTGGGACAGGTAGGCCTGAAGGCACATGAGATCCCAGGGGGGCCGCGCCACCCGCTGGGCGGTTCGCGGCAGGCTGCGGGTGGGCACCGCCGGGGCGGCCTCGGGTGGCTGGATCAGCAATACATTCACTTGCAGAACGCTCCGCGGATGCGCAATATGGACACCAATACGGCCACGCGGCTCGGCCGCCGTCAGCCGAGCGCCTGATGTAGAAGTCTAATACGTTCCGGACCGATATGCAAGTGCTGGACTGCGACAATCTGGTGATCGGCAGCGGGCTGGCCGGCCTGATGACCGCGCTGCGGCTCGGGCGGCATTCCCGCGTGATCCTGGCCACGAAGAAGGCCGCGGATGAAAGCAATACGGCCTACGCGCAGGGCGGCATCGCCTGCGTCATAGACCCCGACGACCGCCTGGAGGAGCACGTCCGGGATACGCTCGGCGCCGGGGCGGGGCTCTGCCGGGAGCCGGTGGTCCGCGCCTTGCTGGCCGAGGGCGCGGACCGCATCCGCGAACTGGAGGCGTGGGGCGTGCGCTTCGAGCGCCGGGCGGGCCGGGAGGAGGAGTACGACCTCGGGCAGGAAGGCGGCCACTCGCGGCGGCGCGTGCTGCACGCCGGGGACATGACCGGCCGGGAGCTCATCCGCGCCCTGCTGCAGCAGGCGGAGGCTTGCCCGAACATCGAGATACGCCCCGAACTGATGGCCATCGATCTGGTGACCACGGGCTGGCTGCGCCGGCCCGGCCCCAATCGCTGCGTCGGGGCCTACCTGCTGGACCGGCGGAGCGGCGCGGTCCTCGCCATCCGGGCCGGGCATACCGTGCTGGCCACCGGCGGCGCGGGGAAGGTGTACCTCTACACGAGCAACCCGGACGTCGCGACAGGCGACGGCCTGGCCATGGCTTGGCGCGCCGGGCTGCCCATCCTGAACCTGGAGTTTGTCCAGTTCCATCCGACCTGCCTCTACCACCCGGAGGCCAAGTCCTTCCTCGTCAGCGAGGCGGTGCGCGGGGAGGGCGGCGTGCTCGTCAACGCGGCCGGGGAATCTTTCATGGAGAAGTACGACGCGCGCGGCTCGCTGGCGCCCCGCGACATCGTGGCCCGGGCCATCGACCAGGAGATGAAGACGCGCGGCGATTCCTGCGTCTACCTGGACATCACGCGCCGCTCCGAGAAGTTCCTGCGCCGGCGTTTCCCGAACATCTACGCGACCTGCCTGAAGTTCGGCATCCACATGGCGCGCGAACCCGTCCCGGTGGTCCCGGCCGTCCATTTCTTCTGCGGCGGCGTGGAGGCGGGGACGGACGGCCGCACGCAGTTGCCGGGGCTGTCCGCCTGCGGCGAGGTCGCCTGCACCGGCCTGCACGGGGCCAACCGCCTGGCGAGCAACTCGCTCCTGGAGGCGATGGTCGCGGCCCACCGGACGGCCGAGACCATTCTCGCCGCCGGGTCATCGTCCCGGGCGGCGCGCGAGGAGATCCCCCCGTGGCAGTCCGGCGCCGCCGTGCCCAGCGACGAGGGCATCGTGGTCGAGCACAACTGGAACGAGGTGCGCACCGTGATGTGGGACTACGTGGGCATCGTGCGCACGAACCGCCGGCTCGAGCGGGCCCTGCGCCGGATCCGCAACCTGCGCCGCGAGATCCGCGAGTACTACCTGGATTACCTGATCACGCCCGACATCCTGGAATTGCGCAACATCGCCGACGTTGCGGAACTGGTCATCCGCTCCGCGAGGCGACGGCGCGAAAGCCGGGGCCTGCACTACACCCTGGATTACCCGCAGCCCGACAGCAGCCGCCCGGCGCAAGAAACGCGTATTCAGGACCCGCCGGGCGGAGCCGTGACCGACCGGCTGGACTGACCGGTCCGGCCGGTTCCCAACGCCCGCTCGACGAAGAACGTCAGGCATCCCAGCACGAACAGCACGGTGCCCACCCACAGGCCCACGGCCAGGATGATGCCGCCCGGCCCGATCCGGCCGCCGGCGTCCCGGAGCAGGTTGGTCAGCAGCAGGCTCGCGAGCACGGCGGTCAGGCCGCGCTTGAGATAGCGGAAGAAATATTCCCATTGCTGCCGGCGCGGGCCCATCACGGTATTCGGGTCGTTGGATCGGCAGAGGCGATGCAGGGGAAAACTGGCCAGCAGGGCGTAGAAGACCGCTTCCTCTCCGGCGCCGGTCTCATGGCCCAGTTCCTTCAGTGTCTGCCAGATCAGGATGGCCGTGATCGCGACGAAGCCGGTCTGCAGGATGAACAGCAGCAGCGGGAACCACGCGTCCGCGGCGCGATCCGGGCCGGGCCGCTCGACCGAGGGAAGGCGGGAGGCGCCCCAGAGCACCAGTTGCAGGCCGAGCACCGAGCCCAGGGCGCTCCACAGGCCCGGGCCGGGCCCCGTCCGCACCGCCAGCATCATGGCCAGGGACAAGACGGCAGGGATCAGGCCGAGCCCCTGGGCGCGCCGCACATGCCCGTGGCAGGTATCCGTGGAAGGACGGTATTCGAAAAAGATTTCCATCCGCCCTCCTTATCGCCCGCCGGCGTGGCCCTGTCAACCGCGGGCGCGCCGTCGCGCAGGGTAGGCGGGGCCGGCCCCCTGTGCTATAGTCCGGCCATGGATCCGCGAGGCCACGAATCCCCGGAGCCCCGCTGGCTGCTGTGGGCGCGCGAGCTGCAGGCGCTCGCGCAGAACGGGTTGCACTACGCCACGGGGGATTTCGACCGGCAGCGCTACGAGGCCGTCCAGCGCATCGCCGCCGAGATGTTCGCCGTGCAGTCCGGCGCCGACACCCGGCGCATCCTCGACCTGTTCCGGCAGGAGATCGGCCACGCCACCCCCAAGGTGGACATGCGCGGCGCGGTGTTCCGCGACGGCCGGATCCTGCTCGTCCGCGAGAAACGCGACCAGCTCTGGACGCTGCCGGGCGGCTGGGCCGATCCCAACGAACTGCCGACCGAGGCCATCGAGCGCGAGATCCGCGAGGAGGCGGGCTACCGCACCCGCGCCGTCAAGCTGGCCGCCGTCTACGACCGCTGCCGCCAGGGCGCCATCCCGCCGTACCCGTACCACGTGTACAAGATATTCTTCGTCTGCGAGCTGATCGACGGTTCGCCGGTGGAGAACATCGAAACGGATGCGGCCGAATTCTTCGCGGAGGGAGAAATCCCGGCGCTCTCCATCCCCCGCGTCAACCCGCGGCAGATCGCCTGCCTTTTTCAGCACCACCGGAATCCGGGCCTTCCCGCCGACTTCGATTGAACCCGAAGGCGGAATGTAGAACCGCGGATGGCGCGGATGGAAAAGGCTGGAGCCAGTCCTGTCCGCGTCATCCGTGCGATCCGCGGTCGCCTCCCTTGCGAATGGGCGTCAGAACGAGCGGCTCAAGGTCACGCCGCCGTACACGGCGTCCTTCTCGCCGTAGACGGCTTCCGCGGCGTCCTCGATGTCGCTATCCAGCAGCGCCACGTACTGCACGTTGCCGGCCAGGGAGAGCGTCTCCGAGAACGCGTAGGTCAGGCCCGCGGACAGGTTCAGGTCGTTCAACGCGGCGCTGTCGTTGACGATGGCCTCGCCCTCCTCGCCCTCGGCGGGGGTGAAGGTGAAGTAATACTCGTTGTAGTCCGAGCCGCCGAAGCCCAGGGAGGCCCCCAGGTCCAGGGAGAGCTTCTCCTCCAGGAAGGCCATGCTGTGGCCGACGGCCAGTTGCGCGTAGAAGTCCTGGACCTCGTCGAAGTCGTAATACAGCCTGACGGTCGGCGACAGCAGGACGTCGGCGCCGGCGACCAGGTACAGCTCGCCGGTGTTCTCCGCGGTCTTCAGCACGTAATCCACGATGCCGACCTCGAGGCTGACCTTCTCGCACAGGTTGTGGCTGTACGACACGGTCAGGTCCACCTCGTTGAACTCGCCCTGGTTGTCCAGGTTATCCGTCACGTCCATGTTCGCCCATGTGTTGAAGGACAACCCGCACGGCCCGCTGACGGTCAGCGAGGGCTGGAAGACGGGTTCGTCGTTCAGGACCTGGCCGCGCCAGATGTAGTGCGAATTAAGCGAGAGGTCCAGGCTGGCTTCCGCGCCCCAGGCCCCGGCCGCGGCGGTCATGACCAAGCCCGCCATCAGCATCCACTTTTGCAGTCCGTTTCTCTTCATGATGTATCGTTCTCCTGTTGGCCGCCGACCCCGCCGGGTTGGCGGAGACAGCGGCGGTTTCGCTGCATTTTTCCCGTCCGGCCGCGGCATGTCAAAGAAATCCATCCCGGACGCGCCGCCTGTCGGTTCGACACCAACCCCATGCACTCTTCGTGCCACGGGGACGGCATGCGGCTTGGCACATTACATAACCAATTAATTTATAATAAGATGCGTAGATGGCGGAAATGTACCGATATGTTTGAAACGCCTTTATTACATGCAGAAGTGTAATTCAATGACAATAATGTCTTTCTTGCCAGCAGGCAGTTGGGAGCCGGGCCCGTGTGCGGCGCGCCGCGGTCGGCGCGCAAGCGCGGATCGGCGGGGCGGCCGGTCGGCATGAAAAAAGAGGCTGGTCAAGCAGGGCGGGCTTTTCTAGGCTGGCGCGCGGAGGTGGAGCCGGGTGGCGCCTCTTCCGGCCGGCGGGGCCCCGGGAGAAGGATATGGGAATGGGAGCGATTCGGAGGGCGGGCCTCGCGCTGCTGGCGGGCGGGATGTCGGCGCGCGCCGTGACGGACCCGCTTCCAGGAGAAACTTCAATGACAGGCAAGACGGAATCCGTGATCACGCTGCCCTCGCCGGTGGCCGAGCGCCATTGCGAACTGAACCATGCCCTGCAGTTCCGCCGCTCGACGCGTGAATTCAAGGACGAGCCCATCTCCCTGGCGGAGGCCGGCCGGCTGCTCTGGGCGGCCCAGGGCGTCACGAGCCTCGGCGGGTTCCGCACGGCGCCGTCGGCGGGCGCGCTCTACCCGCTCGAACTCTACCTGGTCGCGGGCCGCGTGGACGACCTGAAGGCCGGCATTTACAAGTACGATGCGACGAAACACTCGCTGGTCCGGACGGCGGAGGGCGACCGGCGGGCCGACCTGGCCGCCGCCTCCCTTGGCCAGCAATGGATGGCCCAGGCTGCCGCGATCCTGGCGTTCAGCGCCGTGCCCGAACGGACCACCCGGCGATACGGGGAGCGGGGGAACCGCTATATCTACATGGAAGTCGGGCACGCGGGCCAGAATGCTTCGCTCGAGGCCGTGGCCCTTGGGCTGGGCGCCGTCGTCGTGGCCGCGTTCTCGGACGCGGACATGCGCAAGGCGCTGGGCCTGCCCAAGGGCGAGGACCCGTTCTACCTGATGCCCGTGGGCCGGAAATAGCCATGGCCATGCCGAAAGCCCGGACCAGGAAGCCCGCCCGCCGGCCGTCGCCGCCCGCACCCGGACCGGGCCTGAAGATCCTGTTCGTCGCGTCGGAATGCGCCCCCTATGCCAAGGCCGGCGGCCTGGCCGACGTGGTCGCGGCGCTGCCCAAGACGCTCCGGCAGATGGGCCACGACGCCCGCATCGTGATGCCCCTGTACGCCGCGATCGACCGGGCGCGGTACGGCATCGGGTTTCTCCAGCCCGTGTGCGTCCACATGGGCAACGGGGAGGAGCAGTGGATCGGCCTGCACGGCGGCCGGCTCGACGGGGAGGTCCCGGTCTGGTTCGTGGATTGCGACCGCTACTTCGGGCGGCCGGGCCTGTACGACGAGGCGGGCGGGGAGTACGGCGACAACGCCTTCCGCTTCGCGCTCCTCTCGAAGGCGGCGACGCAGATCTGCAAGGACACCGGGTTCATCCCGGACGTGATGCACGCCCACGACTGGCCCGCGGCGCTGGCGCCCGTGTTCCTGAAGACCTGGGACCGCATCCTGTCGCCGCTGTCCGCCACGGCCTCGGTGCTGACGATCCACAACATCGGGTACCAGGGCGTGTACCATGCCAGCGTGTTCCCGTACATCGGCGTCGGCTGGGAGCATTTTGTTCCGGAACGGTTCGAGGACCACGGCAATGTCAACCTGCTCAAGGCGGGCGTCGCCTTCGCCGACGCGCTGACCACGGTGTCCCCGGCCCACGCGCGGGAGATCCTGGAGCCCATCGGCGGCATGGGCCTCGCGCCGCACCTGGACGCGCGTCGCGCCGACCTGACCGGGATCCTCAACGGAACGGACTACGACCACTGGAACCCGGAGACGGACCCCTTCATCCCGGCCCATTATTCCCTGAAGGACCTGTCCGGCAAGGCCGCGTGCAAGGCCGACCTGCAGAAACGAATGGGCCTGGCGGAGCGCCCGGACTGGCCGCTCTTCGGCATCGTGTCCCGGTTCGCCCCCCAGAAGGGCTTCGGGCTTCTCGCGGAATGCCTTCCCGACGCCCTCCGGCAGATGCTCTTCCAGGTCGTGGTCCTGGGCACCGGCGATCCCTGGATGGAGAACGTCTTCCGCGGCCTGGCCGCCGCCTGGCCCGGCCGCGTCGCCTGCCACATCGGGTTCTCCAACGAGTTGAGCCACTGGATCGAGGCCGGCTCCGATTTCTTCCTCATGCCCTCCCTGTACGAGCCGTGCGGGCTCAACCAGATGTACTCGATGAAGTACGGCACGCTCCCGGTCGTGCGCGCGACCGGTGGCCTGGACGACACCGTGGAAAACTACAACGAGAAAACCGGCTTGGGCACCGGCTTTAAGTTCTGGGAGCCCGCCGCGGCGGCCGTCTGCGATACGGTCGGCTGGGCCGTCTCGACCTGGTTCGACCGCCCGCACCACATCGCGAAGCTCCGGCGGAACGCGATGCAGCAGAACTTTTCCTGGGAAACCTCGGCCGCCGAGTACGTCCGGGTCTACGAGCACGCCGTCGCCGCCCGGCGGCGCGGCTGACCGTCAGCGCAGGTTGTACCGGCCCGGCGCGATGATACCGTTCGGATCGAGCGCGCACTTCAGGTCGCGCGCGGTCTGCCAGAACGGATCCGCTTCGTCGAGGATCAGGTCCATGGACTGACTGCCCACCCGGTAGGGTGGAAAGCCCCGGCGGATGAACTCGGCGGTCAACTCGTCGTTGCAGGCGTGCGCTGCAGCGGTCCGCTCGGTGGAAGTCCGGTCGAAAGCAAGATTGATTACGCATTCTACGGCACGGTCGTCCACGAGGTTCAGGGTGATAAACGGGGTGAACGCGTGCTTACTAAATACACCCTCGGCAAGGTTCATGGCCTCGCGCACCAGCCCGCCATCCGCCGGCAGGAATGGAACACAGTAGAGCAGGCCGCAATCCCCGGCATCGGGATTGTCTCTCTCGGAAGCCGCGCGTTTTCCCAGGGGCCAGGCCACGCTCAACATCGGGGCATCGGTCGGGATTCCACGCGCGAGGCCGTATAGCGGCTCCGCCGCCTTCAGCAGGGCCCGCTGCTGTCGCACCCAGGGGATCCACCGCAGGCGGTAGGAAAGCCGGTCCGCCCAGGCCACCAGCCGGTCGGTCAGGAACAGAAGGCGAGCCAGCCCGCGCAAGCGGCGGCGGATTCGGCGGCGCGCCTCGCACAACTGCCCCGGCAGCCCGGGGATGCCGACGACGGCGCTCCACGGTCCGAAGCCCTGCTCCTCGAGAAGCTGTTCCGCCCGCGTTCTCAATTCGCTGTCCTCGCCACGCATCCAACCCGACAATTCGCGGTGGACCAGCGGCGCCATGGCGATGCGGGTTCGGTGCCGGTTACCGATGTGCGCCACGGTGGAGAACATCCCGTCGCGGCGGAGATCAACCAGCGCCTCGACAAAGGCCGGCAACCGCTCCTCCTCACCGAGCCGCGCAATAAGGACCATCCCGGCCTCCGGTTCCGGCCGGAGATCCACAGTGGCGCCCGTGACGATCCCGTAATTGGACTGGAAAAACAAGCCGTCCAGGGCGGGACCGATCCCGTGGCGATACAGATGGGGGGTCTTCGCCGCGGTGAGATGGCCGAAACCGGTGCGCAGGAGCGTGCCGTTGCCCAGCACTATCTCCAGAGCGGCGAGGCTGTCCGCCTTGCTGGAGAAGTAGCCGATGCCGCGTTCCAGGGCGTTGCCGATGAGGCTGGTGTCGGCCGCGGAGCCGGTGACGTTGAGCTGCAGGGGAAGGCCGCGCTCACGAAGATGATCGTACAGCTGCCGCTGGGTTACGCCCGGTTCAACGACGGCATAGTGAAAGCGCTCGTTGACCTCGCGGATGCGGTTCATCCGCGCCAGGTCTACAATCACGGCGCCGTCCCGCGCCGGCAGCCGGGAGCCGAGGCCCCAGTTGCATCCCCGGCTGACGGGATACAAAGGGATCCGGCGCGCATTGGCGACGGCGACAATGCGCTGCACGCCGGCAGTGTCCATGGGGCGGAGAATCGCCGGGATGAAGCGCCGGAACCCGCTGACGCTGGCCTCGTACGCCGCTCGATCGGCCGGGGTGTCGAGAACCTGTTCGGCCCCCAGGATTTCGCGCCATTCGTGCAGGGCCGCCGAAAAGTCATCCATGATCATGTGGTCCCAGCATGGGGAATCCGCTGCCGGTTGTCCAGCGGATCTCCGCCGCGCGGTTATGAGAGCAGCGGAAGCTGCAGGGTGGCTATCGCGCCTTCCCCGGGCTGGCTGGCAAGCATCAGCCGGCCACCGTGCTCCTCCACGATCTGCCGCACGATACGCAAGCCCATGCCCGGCAGACCGCACGGTTCGGAAGTGGGCGCGGCCAATGCGTTCTGTTGCGTCTTCGCCGTTATCCCCGGCCCGTTGTCGGCCACTTCGATGATCGCGTTGTCTTTCTCCCTCCGCACCCGGACTTCCACCAGCCCGCCCTTTTTCCCGCGTACGGCGTCGACGGCGTTCACCATGAGATTCTGCACGGCACGCAACAACTGAAGTCGCAGGGCGTTCACGCGGAGATCGTGAGCGTCGCTCCGAACACGGATCTCGGCCCCGTGTATCTGGGCCCACGCGGTCATCGTGGAAGCCAGGTCCATCACCAGCGCCAGGATATCCACCGGGCCACGGCTCATGCGGCTGTGTCGGCCCTCGGACGTCCAGGTGTCGGCCATTTCCTTGCAGCGAAGCACGCTGGTCTCGATCATCTCCAGGTAGGAGCGGGTGGCGGGCCACTTGTCGCCGAGGATGGTGCCCGCTTCGCGCAGTTGCACGGAGAGAAGTTCCACGTAGCCCAGCACCAGTGTCAGGGGATTGCGGATGTCGTGCGCGAGTTCAGCGGCCCGGCTGCCCATGGAGACCAGCGGATCGCTCTGGATGATGCGCTCCTGGAGGTTCCGATTCAGCCGGTTCAGCTGCTCCTCGGCCTTTCGGCGCCGGCGTTCCAGTTCCGTCCGCAGGACACCGTGCCGGACCACGTCCAGCATCTCGGACGCGTCGAACGGTTTCTTGATGTAGTCGTTGGCCCCCAGCCGGACCGCCTCCTGGGCTGTCTCCAGCGTGCTGTAGCCGGTCAGCAGGATGATCGAGACGTCCTGGTCCAGCCCGCGCATTTCGCGCAAGCCGTCGATGCCGTTTTTCCCCGGCATGCGGATGTCGAGGATGATAGCCGAAGGCCTCTCCTGCGCCAGCAAGGTGGTTGCGGTATCCACGCTGTCGGCGCACAGCACCCGGAACTCGTTCTTCAACAGGATGCGCAGGCTCTCCCGAGGGCCGTTTTCATCGTCCACAACCAGCACCGCCGAATCCGACCCCTGCATGTGAAGCGCCTCCATTAGAAAAGATACCCGTAGGAGAATGCGAACAGCAGCGACGAAAGCTCGTAGGCGCCGTTGAAGAGGGGGTTCGGATTGGCGTCGACATGGCGGTCCTCGAAAAGGCTGTAGGCAAAAGCCGCGTCAAGACGATGGCGGGTCCGCACATATCCGGCGCCGAGGCTCAACACGTGGCGATCCCCGTCAGGCAGGCTCGGGGCCAGGGTGGAGTCCGGGATCGGGCTTTCAATGAACACATAACCGGCCCGCAGGACCCAGCGTTCTGACACCTGCCAGTCCGCGCCGAGGCCGGCCGTCCAACTGTCCTTCCACTGCTCGGGGATCACGGTCTGCGGCAGCAGCGCGTTCAGCAAGCCCGCGTTCAGGACCAGCTCGTCGTACCGCGAGAACTCGATCCATTCCACCTCCGCGCCCAGGCGAATGGTGTCGCTGGCCTGGAAACCGTAACCCGCCGCGACCACGGAGGGGAACCGGACGGTCGTATCGAACGGACTGGACGAGATCGGCAAGCCCCCCCCCGCGGGAGCGCCGCTGACCGAGAAGTCGCCCTCGTAATCGATGTCGAACGGCGCATGGTACGCCAGCGCCAGGACCTGCCGAGGCGTGCATTTCCACTGCAAGCCGGCATGGGCGCCCAGCCCCGTGCCGTCGGCATCGAACCGGGCCTCGCCGTCCGGCAGCAGGGGAATCCCCATGGCCTGCGACCAGGGATATACCTGGCGCAGCTCGAAATCGGAAAACAGGATGTCGGCCGCCAGGCCGATGGAGAAAGAGTCCGTGATCTGCACGGCTACCGCTGGCGAAACGTCCAATGTCCGCAGCTCCGCGAAGTAGGGCGAGGCGTAGCGGAACAGGCTGCCCTGGCTCCATTCGGTCGATTGCCCGTACGGGGACGTGATGCCCACGCCGGCGATCAGGCGCCCCGAGTCCAGGGGCGCGACCGCGTATACGGCGGGCAGCCATTGCGGATCGTTCTCCGTTTCGGCGTGGCCGCCCGGCGGCACGGCGGAATCGAATTCCGCGTCGCCATCCGCCAGCGTGCAGGAAGCCAAGAACTCGGCGCGGCCCAGCTCGGTCAATCCCGCCGGATTATGCGAAAGTAGCGAGGCGTCTCGCGTCAGCGTCATTTTGCCCCCGACGTGTCCGAGGGCGGACGCGCCGTCCGGCGGATTCCGGAATCCGCTGGCCCCTGAAGGGCGCGTCCCGGCGGCTACGATCAGAACGATCAGCATGGCGATCCGGCCCAGCAGAGGCGTCTTCAGTGTTTTCATGCATATTCCTTTCGGGTCACTTATGCTGTCCTTGGTTCGTTGCCGATGGCCTGTCCCCGCGCTCGCAACGGTGCGTTGGATAGCAAGTTACGTGCCAGCCGCGCCTTTCGAAAAGACAGCCGCAGGATTTCCCCTACAAGATGGGGCAAGAAAACAATCCTGTCCGCTCGCGGTTGATACTCGGCCTCCATATCTGCGCAAATATGTACAGCGCAGTCTCTATTTGATGCCCAGGATCACCCCGTGATCGCGAACCAGGCGATGAACGAAAACATTGGAGAAACCGGCGTCCCTCATCCAGCCGGCATATTCCTTACACGTGTACAGCATGCCCTCGCCGGTGGCCAGGGTCAGAAAGTAGGGAGAGCCCATGGCGGCGCTTAAGGGGCCGGTTCCGTCATCGTGCTGCATCATGTTGAAGATGATCGCTGCTCCGCCGGATGGCAGGGCGCGGTGCGCTTTCCGCAGCAACTCCCTGTTTTTAGCTTCCGACCAGATGGTCATGAAGTGCGCAAAGAGAATCCCGTCCACGCCGGCGGGAAACTCATCCTGGAATGCATCCCCCGCGATCGAGTCCAAGCGGTCCGCCAGTCCCGCGTCCCGGATATGGGCCCGGGCAAGTACGCACACGCTGTGCGAGTCGAAGACAGTGGCGCGCAGCGAAGGATGGCGGCGGGCCAGTTGAATAATATTCGATCCGTTGCCCCCTCCGACGTCCAGTATATGCTGGAACCGGGAGAAATCCACGGCCTCGGCCAGCAGTCGGTTGGATTGCACCGAGATGCTCTCCATAGCGTCCTGGAATATTTTTTCCAGCTCCGGGTGATGGGTCAGCCGGCCGTAGAGCGTGGTCTCGGGGCCCTGGAATTCGGAAAGGCCGGTATGGGACCCGCTTCGAGCGGCCTCGTAGAAATGCGCCATGGCCCGGTAGTTGATGAAGTGTTGCCACAGCACCACGGGGATGATGTTGTCGGGCCGGGCGCGATCCAACAGGCGGCCCGCAAGCCAGGTGTTGCGATATCGATCGCCGCGCTTCCGCAGCAGGCCGAGGGCCGTGCACCCGAGCAGCACAATGCGGGCCGGTTTCTCCTGTATCCCCACGGCCTCCGCGATCTGGGGCAGCGTCATTTTCCCGCGCTGGGCGAGCAGGCTGAACAGATCCAGACGAACGGCGGTTGCCATGGTCTGAAAGTAGATATGCCCCCCCAGGATTCTGTAAATATTCTCCGACGGCTTCTTGAGGATTGTGTTTTCCAGCAAACGCTGAATCCAGTGCCGAATCGGCTTGCGAAATAGGCTCATGGGCGGTTTCTCTGAAACATTTGCTTTTTACTTAACACACTTGAGTAGAGCAAGAAACGTTTCCTCTATAGTAACCTATTATGCAAGCTGAAACGTATTGAACAAAAGAGTACAAGGACCTTCAATTGTGATTGACCGGATGTACATAAATGTTCATTGTCAATATCCGCTTTATCACCGCACGGTGACAAGTATGACTCATTTCAAGGCCAGCCTAACCGTCTTTTTTGAAATGAGCGTGTCATGAGGGCGCCCCAGCGAGTTGTGGTGACTGGAATCGGCGTGGTGGCGCCGAACGGAATCGGCAAAGACGCATTCTGGGCCAGCCTGCTGGAGGGTCGTAGCGGCGTGGGGCCCATCACGCTGTTTGATGCGACGGACACCCCATGCAAGGCCGCCGGTGAAGTCCGGGATTTCAAACCGACGGACTTCATCGATCCGGCAATGAAGCCGAGACGCATGTCGCGCTGCACGCAGTTGGCGGTCGCCGCGGCGAGGTTGGCGTTGGAGGATTCGGGATTGGAGGCCGCGCAACTGGCCCGGCATTTTCCGATGCCGCTGGTGATGGGGGTGAGCACAAGCGCCCCCGACATGTGGGAGCAGCATCACCTCCAGATTGAAAAAAGGGGGGCGGCCAACGGGCCGCCGTACATCATCGGCGCGTTCATGCCGCACGCGGCCGTCAACGCCATCAGCGCGTGCCTGGGGCTGCAAACACAGCCCCTGACCATGTCCAGCGCCTGCGCGGCCGGCATGGACGCGGTCGGAGCCGCCACGGAGCAGATCCAGAGCGGCCGCGCCGACGTGGCCATGGCCGGCGGGGCGGATGCCCCGATCAGCTACACGGCCTTTACCAGTTTTGCCGCTTGCGGGCTCATTTCCGCGGACGTGACGGATCCGCGCACGGCAAGCCGGCCTTTCGATCGTCGGCGCGTATGCGGCGTGATCTCCGAGGGGGCCGCGGTGGTCGTGCTGGAAAACATGAACCATGCCCGGGCTCGCGGCGCCCGTCCCTATCTTGAGATCAAGGGATACGCCATGAATGCCGATCCCGACCCGGGCTTGCCCGGTTCGGGACTGGCCGGAACCATGAAGATGGCGCTGGCCAATGCCGGTCGCCATGCCGCGCGCGTGGACTATGTCAACGCGCACGGGCCGGGGCATCCCGTGCTGGATCGCGTCGAAACGAACATGATCAAGGCCGCGCTGGGACAGCGGGCCAGCCGGATACCGGTGTCGTCCATCAAGGGGCACATCGGAAACCCGCTGGCCGCCGGCGGCGTGCTGCAGTTGGCGGCCTGCGCGCTGATCATCCGGCACCGCCGGATCCCCCCGACGGCGAATCTGGAGGAACCCGATCCCGCCTGCGACCTGGATTATGTCGCCGGCCGGCCGCGGGCCGCCGTGCTCGATTGCGTGGTGATCAACAGCCACGGGCTCGGTGGACGCAACGGCAGCATGGTCGTTGAAAGGATCGCGCCGGAATGACCCCGGTGCAGGTCACCCTGGTCCTGACGCTGGCGCTGAACCTGGCGCTCGGGGTGTTCGTGCTCGCGACCCAGCCCGGGCGCGCGACGAACCGCGTTTTCTTCATGTTGAGCCTGGTGCTGGCGGCGTGGCTGGTCGGCGTACTGTTCATCACCATGGCCGCCTCGGCCCGCTGGGCGTCGTTCTGGATCCGGCAGGCCTACGCCGTGGCGCTGCTGATCCCGATGGCGGGCGATTACCTGCGGCAGGCCGTGGTCGATCACGGGACGCGCCGTCTCCCCCGCATCCGGGGCGGCTGGGGGCTGTGGTTCGCCACGGTTTTCATCGCCGGGCTGTGCCAGACCGGGTACTTTCTTGCCGGGGTGCAGATGCCGGGCGCCGGCCAGGGACTGCCGTATGCCGTCTACGGGCCGGGTCTCCATGTGTTCACCGTGTACTATCTGGCGGCCTGGTTTCTCCTGCTGCTGCGGTTGATCCGCGACGCCCGCGGCACCTCGGGAATCGTCCGCGCGGAAATCTGTTTTATTCTCCTGGGTTTGCCCAGCGGCCTGATGTTCGGCGTGCTCTGCTCGATCATCCTGCCGATGCTGACGTCGGACTACGTGTATGCCGCGCTCTCGCCCTTGAGCCTGGTCTTTCTCGACGCGAGCATCGCCTACGGGATCGCCACGCGCCGGATCATGGAGGCGACCGAACTGCTCCGCCGGGTCACAGCCTACGCCCTGCTGACCGCGTATCTCCTGCTGTTGTACCTGGCCGTCTGGTTTCCCGTTGACCAGCTGACGAACCGCGTTTACGGTCCGTCGCTGCTGCCCCACATGGCGGCCGCGCTGGCGCTCGCGTTTTCCCTGGCGCCCGTGCACGGACGACTCCAGCGGTTCTCCGCCCGGTTGTTCATCAATGCGCGCCCCCTCAATGTGGCCACCGTTGTGCAGCGCACAACGCGCCTCCTGGATTCCATCGGGACCCTGCGTGACCTGCTCCAGCGCTTTGCCCACAGCATCAGCCAGGCTGTCGATACGGATCGGGTCGTGATCCTGCTGCTGGGCCCCACCGTCTACGAACAGCACTACCCCGATCCGGCGGTCGACGGGAGCCTCTCGCTGAAGCCGGAGGACGCGCTGGCGCAGGTGGTCCGGGAGCATGGCGGGCCGTTGAGCATCGACCTGGTCGAACGCATCCGCCCCTCCGCCCTGCTGACGGCCGCGGCCGCACGGCTGAAGGACCTGCGCGCCGCCATCTCCGTTCGCATCCATTCCAAGGAGGGCCTGGAAGGACTCCTGCTGCTGGGCCCGCGGCTCTCGGGGCGCATTTACGGGGCCGTGGAGCAGGAGGCGCTGCAGATCCTCTGCAACCAGCTGGCCGTGGCTCTGGAAAACGCGCGGCTCTACACCCAGATCCAGAACAGCAAGATTTACCACGAGATCCTGCTGGACAACCTGGTCAGCGGCGTAATCGCGGTCAATGCCGAGCGCGTCATCACCGTCTTCAACCACGAGGCGCAGCGGATCACCCGGCTCCAACCCGCCGATGTGCTGGGCCAGCCGCTCTCCGTGCTTCCCGAGCCTCTGGCCGCGGCGCTGCAAAAGACCTTGGACCACGGCCAGGGCCGGCGCGACCAGGATGCCGTTCTCGTCCCGAATCCCGGCGAGGAGACCCCGATCCGGCTCGGGAGTTCCGTCTTCCATGGACATACCGGCCAGGCGCTCGGCGCCTTGGTGGTCTTCAGCGACATGACGGCGCTGCGGCGGCTCGAGATGCAAGTCCGGCGGACCGACCGCCTGGCCAGCCTCGGAACGCTCGTTGCCGGCATGGCCCACGAGATCAAGAATCCGCTGGTCTCCATCAAGACCTTCACGCAGTTGCTGCCCGAACGCTACGACGATCCCGAATTCCGCACGACCCTCTCGAAACTCGCCGGCGACGAAATCCAGCGAATTGACGCGATCGTGAATCAGCTGCTCCACTTCAGCCGGCCCGCGCGTCCCAACCTGGTCCCGCTCGCGCTGCACCAGGTGCTGCACTCCACGCTGCAACTGGTCGCCCAGCAGGCCCACCGCAGGGGGATCAACCTGGCCGTTCGTCTCGAAGCGGCGCGGGACCGGGTCCGCGCCGACGCCAACCAGCTGAACCAGGCATTCGTGAATATCCTGCTCAACGGCATGGATGCCATCCGGGGGGAAGGCGGCGTGCTCATCGTGTCCACGGACAATCCCGAATGCCCGCCGTATTCGTCGCGGGTCTCGGATGCGCACGACGCCGGCCGCTCCTTCATCCGCGTCTGCGTCACGGATACGGGCGAGGGGATCTCCCGCGAGAACCTGGCCCGGGTGTTTGATCCGTTTTTCACCACGAAAGACCACGGGACCGGTCTGGGTCTCTCGGTGGCGCACGGCATCATCGCGGACCATGCGGGGCTCGTGGACGTCTCCAGCGACATCGGCCGCGGCACCACCTTTTCACTCTATTTCCCGCTATTGCCGGAAGAGGCGACCGCCGCATGACGCCGGAGCCCGTCATTCATCTATATACCCAGGACGACGGTCTGGTCCGCCGGTCGTCCGGCCTGCTGGCCGACGTGGCCGTGGTGCGGCCGGTCGTTTCGCCGGCGGCCTTCGAGGAACTGGCCGAGCGCAGTGACGGGCTGCTGGCGCTGGTGGACCTGCGGGCCGAGGAGGCGGTGGCGCTGATCCGGTGCGCGATCGAGCGGGGCCGGCGGAGCGTCATCGTCGCCCTGGGCGTGCCCGGCTCCGAGCCGGTCCGGCAGGCCGAGGCGCTGGGTGTGTACGCGGTCGAAGACCTGGAGGCGGACCGCGCGCGCATCCAGCATGTCACGCTTCGAGCCGCCGGTCATCATCGCCTGCTCGCCGAGAACGACGCCCTGCGGGAGGAGGCGCAATCCGCCCGGGTGAGGACGGCCCGGCCCGCTCCGGACGCGCTCGCGCGCCGCATGCCCCCGTACTATCCCGGGAGCCTCTGTCCCGTCGGCGACGTGGAATCGTTGCTGCAGACCATGGCCGAGGATGTCGCCGCGTCGGTGCGGGTCTCGCGGGTCGGCATTTTCTGCCGTGCTCGCGACAGCGAGACGTTCAAGTGGCGGGGCGGCCTGCGATGCCTGGAGGGCGTGGACATTCTGGAATACCGCCCGCGGGACGACCTCGTCCGCTGGATGGCCCGGCATGCGCACCTGGTCTCGCGCGACAACCTTTCCCATGTGCGCAACCCGGACGACCGGTACCTGCTGCAGCAGACCCTCCATACGCTGGGCGCGGAGATCCTGCTGCCGCTGCAGGCGCGGGGCCGGCTGCTCGGCTGGCTGTACGTCGGGCACCGGGTCACCGGTCTGCCGTTCGAGGCCGGGCACCTGGAGGACCTGGCGGCGCTGGCCGAGCATGTCTCCACGACGCTGGAAAACGCGCTGCTCTACGAGGAACTGGCCGTGCAGAAGACGCTGGCGGACACGTTGCTCCAGAGCATTCCCACCGGTATTGTCGCCGTGGATGCGGCGGGCGCCGTGCGCTGGTTCAACGACGAGGCCTGGCGTATCTTCGGCACCACCGCGGAAACGGTCCTGAACCGCCGCATAGAGGAACTGGGGCCCCGCGCGGCCGACCTGATCCGCCGCGCGCTCGCGGGAGAGGGGATCCGAACGCCCGAGGAATGGAGCGGGCCCGGCAATCCGCACGTGCTGACGGCCCGGGCGCAACGCTTGGAGAGCAAGGCCGGCTGCCTGGGCGCGGTCCTCTTCGTGCAGGATATCACCGCCGAGCGGGCGCTGATGGAAAAACAGGGGCAGGTCGAGCGCGCCGCATTCTGGGCGGAATTGGCCGCGGGCATGTCGCACGAGATACGTAATCCGCTCGTGGCCATCAAAACCTTCGCCCAGTTGCTGCCCGAGCGTTACGAGGAGGCGGAGTTCCGGCACGAGTTCTCCGGGATTGTCTCCCAGGAGGTGGACCGCTTGAATCGGATCATCGACCACATCAATCGTTTCGCCCATCCGCCCCGGCTGACGATTGAGGATGTCGACATCCGCGAGGTGGTCGCGCAGGCGCTGGAACTGGTGCGCCAGACCGGGTTCCCCCCGGGGATCCCGGTGGGCCAGGACCTGGAAGCCGGCCTGTGGCCGGTCCGTGGCGACCTGCAGGCGCTGGCCGAATGCGTCATGCATCTCCTGGCCAACTCCCTTGAGGCCGCCAGGGGCCGGGCGGCGCCCCGCGTCGAACTGGTCGCGCGCAACGCGGGCGGAGCAGGGATCGCGAGGACGGTCTCTCTGTCCGTGCGCGACAACGGGCCCGGAATCGAACCCGGCATCCGGGACAAGGTCTTCTCTCCGTTTTGCACCACGAAGGCGCGGGGCATGGGCCTGGGCCTGGCTATCGTGCAACGCGTGGTCTTGGATCACAACGGAAGCATTCAACTGGAGACCGGCGAACAGGGCACCTGCGTGACCCTGCGGCTGCCGGCGGGCGCGGAGCCGCTGCCATGAAACACTTGCTGGTCGTGGACGACGAACTGGGAAGCCGGGAGTCGCTGAAACAGGTATTCGTCCGGGAATACCGCGTGTCCCTGGCGGCCGACGCTGCCGAGGCCCTGGCGACGCTTTCCCGCGGGGACGTGGATCTCGTCCTCCTCGATGTACTCATGCCGCAGCGCGACGGCATCTCGCTGCTGCGGGAGATCATAGATAGCTTCCCGCACCTGGCGGTAGTCATGGTCAGCGGGTCGACCTCGGTGCGGCCGGTCGTCGAATCGATCCAGGCCGGCGCGCTGGACTACCTCCCGAAGCCGTTCGAGGTGGACGATGCCCGGCGCATGGTCGCCCGCGCCCTCGAGCGCGCCGCGCTGAAGAGGAATGTGGAGATCCTGCAACGCGAGGTCCTGCGCGAATTCCCCGTGCAGGATATCGTCGGTCACGCGCCCGCCTTTCTCAAGGCGATCGAGAACGTCCGGAAGGCGGCGGAAACCAGCGCCACGGTGCTGATCGAGGGCGAAAGCGGGACGGGCAAGGAATTGATGGCGCGCCTGCTGCACTTCCAGAGCAACCGCCGGGAGGAGCCGTTCGTGGCGGTCCATTGCGCGTCCCTGCCGGAGACGCTGATGGAAAGCGAGCTCTTCGGCCACGAGAAGGGCGCGTTCACGAATGCCGACCGGAGACGCCTGGGTCGTTTCGACGTGGCCGGGGCGGGGACCATCTTCTTCGACGAGATCGGCGAAATGACGCTGGCCACCCAGGTCAAGCTGCTGCGGGTTCTCCAGGAACACGAGTATATGCGCGTGGGGGGCACCCAGACGATCAAGACGCGCGCGCGCGTGGTGGCGGCCACGTCCCGCGACCTCCGCGCCGAGGTGGAGGCCCATCGCTTCCGGGACGACCTGTTCTATCGCCTCAACGTCGTGCCGGTCCGGCTCCCCGCGCTCCGCGATCGCCGGGAGGACATCCCCCGGCTGGTGGAGCATTACTTCACCGCGTTTCGCGCGGCATTGAATGCGCGCGCCCGCGGATTCTCCGCCGACGCGCGGTCATTGATTGGGCAATATGACTGGCCCGGCAACGTGCGCGAACTCCGCAACCTGG
Organism: Verrucomicrobiota bacterium; assembly: GCA_022710725.1. Taxonomy (GTDB): domain Bacteria; phylum Verrucomicrobiota; class Kiritimatiellia; order CAIQIC01; family JAGNIJ01; genus JAGNIJ01. The sequence continues at coordinate 334,812 of JAKLGK010000003.1, read as the reverse complement.
TCGAACGGGTGCTGGTGCTGCACGGGCAGCAGGAGGAAATCGGTCCGGAATGCCTGCCCGATGAAATCCGACTCCGGGAACGCGGCGCGGGGGTGGCGCCGCTCTCATTGGAAGAGGCCGTCAACGATTTCGAGCGGCGCATGGTCGTCAAGGCTCTTGCCGAGGCGGGCGGCGTGCAGACACGGGCTGCCGAACGGCTGGGCACCACGCGGCGAATCCTGCGGTATCGCATGGAGAAACTGAATATCCCCAGGAACGGGGACTAGCCAGCCCGGTGCCGCGTTGTCGAGTTCCCTTCACCTGTGTTACTCTGCTTCAAAAGCCGGGAGGCCGACTCCATGAAATTTTACCGCAAGGAACTCTGGTTCAACACGCCAGCGCGGCGGGCGTTCGTCAACATCACGCCGCAGGTCGAGGAGTGCCTGCGCGAGAGCGGCATCCGAGAGGGGCTGCTGCTCTGCAACGCCATGCACATCACCGCCAGCGTGTTCATCAACGACAACGAGAGCGGGCTGCACGCCGACTTTGAGAAGTGGCTGGAGAAGCTCGCGCCGGAAAAGCCCTACACGCAGTACGCCCACAACGGCGCCGAGGACAACGCGGACGCCCACCTGAAGCGCACCGTCATGGGCCGCGAGGTGGTCGTCGCCGTCAGCGGCGGCAAACTGGATTTCGGGCCGTGGGAGTGCATTTTCTACGGCGAGTTCGACGGCCGGCGCCGCAAACGCGTGCTGGTGAAGATCATCGGGGAATAAAGGAGATGCCATGCGAAAGACCTGGATCGCGCTACTGTTGATCTCGGCGCTGTCGGCCGGCGCCGCGGAAAGCTGGGTTTCGTTCGTGATCACTGCGAACGATCTCCCGGAAAACGGCTGGGTGCACATCACGGGCAACCATGAAAAGCTCGGAAGTTGGAACCCGTCCGCCGTGCCCCTTCAGAAGCGCGCCGACGGTTTCTGGGTGCTCAAGGTGCCCGTCGAGACCGGCTCGACGCTGGAATACAAGTTCACGCTCGGCTCGTGGGACACCGAGGCGCTGGCCGCCGACGGCTCCGTGCCGCCGAACCACGTGCTCCGCGTCGGCGGTGATACGACCGTGCGCGAGGTCGTCACCCGGTGGCCGACGCCCCGCGATCCGGCCGCGCCGAAGTACACGGGAACCGTGGAATACCACGCCGGCATGGCGGGCGAAGGCATCCTGCCGCGCGACGTGCTGGTCTGGCTACCGCCAAGCTACGCGACCGATCCGGAGCGCCGCTATCCCGTCCTCTACATGCACGACGGCCAGCAGGTCTTCGATCCCGCCACCTCCACCCACGGCGCGGACTGGGGCGTGGACGAGACCGCGACGCGGCTGATCGCCGAGGGCCGCCTGCAGGAGATCATCGTCGTGGCCGCCACCTGCACCAGCAACCGGTTCCCGGAGTACTCGGAGACGGAAGCGGGCTCCGCGTTCCGCCGATTCCTCGCCAGGGATCTGAAGGCGTTCATCGATGCGAAGTACCGCACCATGCCGGACCGGGCGCATACCGCCGTCATGGGTTCCTCCATGGGCGGGCGCGTCTCCTTCCTGCTGGCCTGGGAATACCCGGATGTCTACTCGATGGCCGGCTGCCTCTCGCCGTCGTTCTCGGACGAGACGCTGGCCCTCGCCCGGGCGAAGCAGGAAGACCCGCCCGCGGTCCGGTTCTACATGGACAACGGCGGGATCGGCCTCGAAGAAAGGTTGCAGACGGGCATCGATCAAATGCTGCCCCTGTTGCAGGACATGGGATTTGAACAGGGGGACAACCTGGTCTGGTTCCGCGACATCGCGGCCGAGCACAACGAGGCGGCGTGGGCGAAGCGCGTCTGGATGCCGCTGCTCTATTTCTTCGGCCAGGGCCCGCAGGACTGGATACGGGAATTGCCGCCGATCACCGGCGGGGAGCCCTCCGCGCCGTAGCATGCCGCGCATCGCCAGAGTGGTCGTCGAGGTCGCGCGCAACCGCGAGTTTGACTATCTGATCCCGGCCCGGCTCGAGGGGCAGCTCCGGGTCGGCATGCAGGTCGTCGTGCCGTTCGGCCATTCCGAGGCCCGCGGCTATGTCGTCGGCTTGTCCGACGAGGCGCGGCACCCGAAGCTCAAGGAAATCCGCGACACCGTCGGCCAGGCCGTCCTCGTGGACGAGCGCCTGCTGCAGCTGGCGCGCTGGATGAGCGAATACTACCTGGCGCCCGTCGAGCGGACCATCCACACGGTCCTGCCCGCGCCGGTCCGGAGAAAAGGGACCGGCTTCAAGGAGCGGCTCCTGGTCCAGCCGGCCGAGGCGGCGATGGACGACCTGGCCGTGGAGCGCTTGCGGGCGAAGGCCCCGAAGCAGGCCGCCGTGCTGGACGCGCTCCGGGCGGGCGGTCCGGCGTTCCTCAACGACCTGGCGCGCGCCGCGAAGACCACGTCCGCCGCCGTCCGGGCGCTGGAGAAAAAGGGATGGGTGCGGATCGGCCGGCAGGCGGTCCACCGCGATCCGCTGGCCGGGCAGGAGCTCCTGCGCACGCAGCCGCTGGCGCTGATGCCGCAGCAGAAGGAGGCCCTCGACCTCGTGTGCCGCGCCATGGACACCCTGGAGCCGCCGGTCGTGCTGCTCTACGGCGTCACGGGCAGCGGCAAGACGGAGGTCTACCTCCAGGCCATCGCCCGCGCGCTGGAGAAGGGGCAGGGGGCCATCGTGCTCGTGCCCGAGATATCCCTGACGCCCCAGACCATCGAACGCTTCCACGGCCGGTTCGGCGACACTATCGCCGTGCTGCACAGCTCCCTCTCCGACGGCGAGCGGCACGACGAGTGGCACCGGGTCCGCCAGGGCCGGGCGCGCGTGGTCATCGGCGCCCGCTCGGCCCTGTTCGCGCCGGTGGAGAAGCTCGGGCTGATTGTCGTGGACGAGGAGCACGAGCCGACCTACAAGCAGGAGGAGACCCCGGCCTACCACGCCCGCGACGTCGCCGTGATGCGCGGCCACTTGGAGGGCTGCGCGGTGCTGCTGGGCTCCGCCACGCCCTCGCTGGAGTCGTTCCAGAACGCCCGCATCGGGAAATACGGACTGGCCCGGATGCCGGCGCGCGTGGACCACCGCACCATGCCCGCGGTGCGGGTGGTGGACCTGCGCGAGGAGGCCGAGCGCGCGGGGCGGCCGAATGTCTTTTCGGGGGACCTGGTGGACGCCATCCACTCGCGGCTCTCCCGCGCCGAGCAGACCATGCTCTTCCTCAACCGCCGCGGCTTCGCGACGTCCCTGGTCTGCCCCCAGTGCGGGTACGTGGCGCGCTGCAACGAGTGCAGCGTGGCGATGACCTACCACCGGGAGCCCGGCGCGCCGGAAATCCTGCTCTGCCACGTGTGCGGGGAGCGCCGCATCGTGCCCGCGCGGTGCCCGAACGACAAGTGCCGCACCCCGGCCTTCAAGTTCGCCGGCGTCGGCACGCAGCGCATCGAATCCATCATCTCCCGGCTGTTCCCCGACGCCTGCGTCCGGCGCATGGATTCCGATACGACTGGCCGGAAGGACGCGCACCGGGAGATCCTCGGAGAATTCCGCGCGGGGCGCATCGACATCCTCGTCGGCACCCAGATGATCGCCAAGGGCCTGCACTTCCCGAACGTCACGCTGGTCGGCGTGCTGTACGCCGACTTGAGCCTGCACATGCCGGACTTCCGCGCGGCCGAGCGGACCTTCCAGCTGCTGACCCAGGTCGCCGGCCGGGCGGGCCGCGGGCAGGCGACCGGCGAGGTCATCATCCAGACCTACACGCCGTTTCACCCGGCCGTGCAGGCGGCCCGTCGGCTGGACTACGAAGGGTTCTTCGACCAGGAGATCGAGTTCCGGAAAGAGCTGGGCTATCCTCCGTTCGGGCACCTGGTGTGCCTGCATCTCCAGGGCCCGGGCGAGGCGAAGGTCCAGTTCGCCGGCGAGGCGCTCGTTCGCGCCCTGAAGCCGAAGCTGCCGGCCTCCGTGAAACTGGCCGGGCCAACCCCCGCGCCGCTGGCCCGGGCCCGCGGGCAGTATCGCTACCAGGTCCTCCTGCGAGCGCCGTCCACCCGGAGCATGACCGCCCCGCTCAAGGCCGTGCTGGAAACCTTCAAGTGGCCTGAGGACGTTCGCTGCATTGTGGACGTGGACGCGGTCTCGCTGCTCTAGTATTCCTCATAGCTCATCCAATCGGACCGGCCCTCGCGGAACCGCCCTTGCTTTTGGCTATTCGTTCGATATCCTGATCCTCTGAAGGGGGGCTGCAATTCCAGCAGTCAATAAACATGCTGGGCGTACATGACGGCCTCGCGCCTATTCACCACACGCAGCGGCGGGCTCAAGAGCTGCATCCAAGGCCCGGTCAGCCCGGACCGCGCCTTTTGGATTCATCCGAACATCGTGTTAGAAAGCGAATCATCGTGAAGAGAATGCGATCAGGGCATGGCGGCGGCGTTCGCGACGGGTTGATGGCCCTGCTCTTGCTGGGCTGCGCCGCGCCGCTGGCCGCGCACGTACTTCCGTTTGAGGAAGACGACACGTTGGAAGAGATCCGGAGCAAGATCCAACACAACGGTTATCGGTTCACCGTCAACACCAACCGGTTCACAAACATGACTCCCGGGGAGCGCCGGGCGATGTTAGGCGGCAGGCCGTGGGAAGGACCGGAACCTGCGCCGGCCGTCCAGTTCAAGGCCAGACGGGCTGAAGACCTGCCGTCCGCATACAATATAACCAATCTCAACGGCCATACCTACATTGGTCCGATTCACGATCAGGGCTTGTGCGGCTGCTGCTGGATTTTCGGAGCGCTGGCCGCCGCCGAGAGCGCCTTCAATCTGGATAGAGGCCGTTACGACAACCAGTGCGTGGATTTCTCCGAGCAATACGCCATGGACTGTTATTCGATGCCCGATTCTCCGTATCGGCACATAAACGCCTTTGGTTGTGAAGGCGGCTCACACTGGATAGCCGCCGAGCGGCTGGTCGCGTACGGGGTGACGGAAGAAACGAATGCGCCCTATGAGATGATGCAGCTCGACTGGGAACGACACATGGGCAAACCCCTGACCCGTTTCAAATCCTGGGGAAGACTTCCCGTAAACGACATCCCGGCCATCAAGACCGCCATCATGACCTATGGCGCCGTGGCGGCGAGAGTGGCGGCTTCGCCCGCTTTTACATTTTATAGCAGCGGCATCTTTGAGGATGCCAACACCAACGCCGATCTGTCATCCTGCAATCACGTGGTGGCCCTTGTGGGTTGGGACGAGAACGGCGGGGACGGTTACTGGATTTTGCGCAACTCGTGGAACGTCGATTGGGGCGAAGGCGGGTATATGCGCATTAAATACACCTCCGCCCATGCCGCCGGCGGGGTGATCTACATCGAATACGACCCGGATGAAGTGTCGGCCGTTCCCGTGTGCCTGAGCGCGAGCGACGGCGCATACACGAATCAAGTGCGTTTGACCTGGTGGGCGGCGGATGGCGCCGAAGGATATCGGATATTCCGCGATAATGGCGCCGATACGAATGACGCGATACAGATTGGGATAACCTCTTCCACCAACTACGATGACACCAGCGCGGTGGCCGGCACGATGTATAGTTACTGGTTGAAGTCCACCAACGGGTGCGGAATCAGCGGCTTCAGTTACTTCCAGGATTCCGGCTGGCGCGCTTCGCCAACCGGGGCGATCGGAGTGCTGCCGCCGATGTTAAGCTATGCGGTCGCCTATGGCAGCAGTAATCCGGCGGCACAGAGCTTTATCGTCACCAACTCGGGCGCGATCGGATTCAATTTCACGAACAGCACGACGTATTCCGCCGATGCTTCCGGCTGGTGGCAGGCCGTGCCGGGAACAGGCAGCGTGACGGCTTTCGCCTCCTTGGCGTTGACCGGTACGGTGGACGTGGCCGGTCTGAATGCCGGGACGTATTATGCCAACAGCATGATCGCTTCTTCCGAGGCGGACAACAGTCCGTACAGCCTGGTGGTGGCGTTGACGGTGAACAAGGGCGATCAGATCATCACATTCCCCAAAATTCCCGACCAGGTGGTGACCAACACCGTCGGCATCAGCGCGACCGCGTCGTCCGGACTCCCGGTCGTCTTGCGGGTCGTGTCCGGACCGGCCGTGCTGGACGGAACAAACCTATCCTTTACCGGCGCCGGGTGGGTGAACGTGAAGGCCTATCAGGCCGGCGACACGAATTGGAACGAGGTGTACGTGTACCAGGGGTTCCGGGTATTCGGCCTTTACACGCTGACGATCGAGTCGGCGCACGGAACGTGCAGTCCGGTTGTCGGGATTTACACGAACGTCGAAGACAGTGTGTTGACCAACACGGTCACCGGCGCCGATATCCACGGGGATACGCAATACGTGTGTGCCGGCTGGGCCGGCAGCGGCAGCGTTCCGCCTGAAGGCGGGACAACGGACTGTACCTTCACGATCACCAGCGATTCGGTCCTGACGTGGCTTTGGACTACGAACTACTGGTTGGCCAGCACCGGCGGGCTGCACGGCTCCGTCACCGTCCCTTCCGGTTGGCAGCCGGCCGGCGCTACGACCGCGATTACGGCCACGGCGGACGGATACTATCACTTCACGAACTGGACGGGGGATGTGAGCGGTCCCGACGTGCAGGCCAATCCGTTGAATCTGTTGATAGATGCGCCGAAGGCGGTGACGGCTCATTTCGCGGAGAACCTGACGACGAACACCGGGACGCCGGAGTGGTGGCTGGCGCAGTACGGATTGACGAACGGCGGTGTTTCATTCGAGCAGGCGGCGGCGGATGACACGGACCGGGACGGCGAGGCGGCTTGGGAGGAATGTGTGGCCGGCACGGACCCGACCAATCGGGTCTCGGCGCTCGGGATCCATGACATTGAGTTATCCGGCACGCTGATTGAGATTGAATGGCCGAGCGTGAGCGGTCGGCTCTATTCGGTTTTCTGTGCGACGAATCTGCCGGTGGGCGAGTTCAATCTGTTGGGGACGGCGTCCAATCTGCAGGCCACGCCGGATGTGAACACCTACACCAACACAACGGACACGAACGTGCCGGTGTTGTTCTATCGCATCGGTGTCCGCAAAGGGCTGGAATGAGAACAACCTTTTTACGCCGGAAGCGGCCAAAAGTTTCCCATGGTTGGAAATCCGGAGGGGTCCCATGTCGCGCGTGAAAATCGAGCTGCCCGAGTCGCTGCCTTTCGTCACCGAGCTGGAGGTCCGCATCGGGGACGTGAACTATGGACGGCATCTCGGCAACGACGCCGTGCTCGGCCTGCTGCACGAGGCCCGGCTGCGGTTCCTGAAGCAGAACGGGTTCACCGAGGAAAACGCCGGCGGCGCGGCGATGATCATGCTCGATGCCGTGATCGTCTATGCCGCGCAGGCGTTCCACGGCGACCGGCTGCGCGCGGAGGTCGGCGCGGGGGATTTCGGCGCCTGCGGCTGCGACTTCTACTACCGGCTTACCCGGATCGCGGACGGCCGGGAGATCGCCCGGGCCAAGACGGCCCTCGCTTTCTTCGACTACGCGGCCCACCGGATCGCGCGGATGCCGGCGGAATTCAAGGCGCGGCTGGCGACGCCGGCTTGAGCGCCGCGAGCGCGTCCAGGTCGATCTTCTTCACCGCGGCCTGGAGGGCCTCCCACGCGACCTTGTAGCCGGTGGCCTTCACCATGAAGCGGCCGCCCGCGAGGATCTCGATCGTGCCGCGCTGGTCCTCGTTGTCGTACTCCTCGCGCGCCTTGTGGCTACCGTACGCGGTCGTGCGCTCGAAACCGGTGTCGGTCTCGCGGTCGATCTCGGACGAGGCCCACGCGGCCTGGGCGAAGCTCATCAGCCCGCCCATGCCGCCGTTGTCGCTGACGTTGATCTCGATGGAAGCGTCGCCCTGCTCGTAGCGGGCCTCGGCCTGGGACACGGTCATGCCCATCGCGGTGTTCTTCTCGCCGGTGGCGCTCGTCCGGGTGAAGCCGTCGAGCGATTCGGGGAGCAGGGCCTTGAGCGCGCGGAAGTCCACGACCGGCGCGCTGTTGCTGGCCGCCGCGGTCATCGCCTGCATGGCCTTCATGAACTCGGCCATGTCGGCCTGGGACGGTTGCTGCGCCCGGACGCTGCCCTGCATCAGAAGACCTGCTGCCGCGATAACGAGAAGTCGTTTCTTCATTGAATGCTATTCTCCCGTGGTTGAGCCGGCCGAACTATACCGCACGAAGGGGATGGGCGCAACCGCACCGGCCTTGCGATCCGGCCTTCCGGCGATTAGAGTCGGGGCATGCGGCACCCGAAGGCCATCGGCTGGGAGGACAAGTTGAGGGCGCTCTTCGACCGTATCGACGACCGGCTGGAGGAGCGCTACGGGAAGCAGTACCCCCTGCATTCCAACCGCCCGCCGCGCGGGACGACCTCCAGTCGCGAAATGGACGGCCTGTTCGACATCGGCGCCGCGTTCTCCGCCGGGTACGGGTCGGCCGTCGGGCGCGGCTACGTGGTGGAGATCCGCATGGCCACGCCCGCGCGCGTGCCGCCGGCGGTCATGGAGCGGATCGAGCAGGAGGTCGTGTCCATGATCGAGGCGGAAGTGAAGACGGAGTTCCCGGGACGCGATCTGAAGGTCAGCCGCGACGGGCCCGTGTATAAGATCCACGGAGACTTGAGCCTCGGCGAGGCGTGAAACGGTAGGGCGGGTTCGCCGAACCCGCCGGGACTCCGGCGCGTTGGGCCAACGCGCCCTGCCGCTACAGCAGCAGGGCATCGAGCTCGGCCAGCTTTCCGATCGTGACGTCGGGTTCGAAGTCGCCGGGCTTGCGGGGCAGTTTCTCGGGCGTTTCCCACTGGCGCAGCATCACCACGTTCAGCCCGGCGCGCTTGCCGCCCTGCACGTCCGCCACCCAGTTGTCGCCGACCAGCACCGCCTGGTCCGCGAGCACGCGCAGGTCGTCCAGGATCGTCAGGAACGGCACCGGGTGCGGCTTGACGAGATGCACGTCGGCGGACACGACCACGGATTTGAAGTAGGCGTCGAGCCCGGTCTTGGCCAGGCTTTCCCGGATGGCGTCGCCGTCGGGGTAGTTCGAGAGCAGGCCGAGCCGGTACCGCTGCGCGAGCCGGTCGAGCAGGTCGTACACCTCGGGCTCGGCGCGGACGATGCGGACGAACACCTCGAAGCGGGCGCGCAGGATTTCCGCGAGCTGCTCGGGCGAGGGATCGAGGCCGTAGAGCTCCTGGATCATGGCCGTCGTGATCTCGACGAGGTCGTTCTCGCGGTAGAGCGGGGGATCGCCGGCGTACGGGGCCAGGCGGTTGCGGTCGCGGATGGCGGACAGTTTCTCGAAGTCGGGCTTGCCGAAGTGCTTCTCGAGGACGTCGGCGAGGGCGGCGTCGCAGACGACGACCTGCGTGCGGCTGAATTCCACGACCGTGTTGCCGTAGTCGAAGATGACCGCCCGGATGCTTTTCTTGTCGAACGCCATTTTTCCGCTACCTTCTTTCCCGCCGCGGCTTTCCAGAATGCCGGAGGCGCGCGGCGCAATCAATGGCAATCCGATGGGTCAGGCGCGTTTTTCACGCGGGCTGGGAACGGAACGTCGTGGTCACCGGCGTGTCACAGTTTTTCTCCATCATGGGCTTTGCGTTCGCCCTCCCGTTCGCGCCGTACTACATGCAGGACCAGCTCGGCGTGACGGACCCGGCGCGGCTGAAGTTCTGGGTGGCGCTCTTCGGCGCGGCCACGCCCCTGTCGCTGGCGTTGTTCTCCCCGCTGTGGGGCCACCTGGCGGACCGGTATAGCCGGCGACTGATGCTGCTGCGGGCCAACTTCGCGGGGGCCGCGATTGTCATGCTGATGGGCCTGGTGCGCAGCGTGGAGGCGCTCTGCCTGCTGCGCCTGATGCAGGGGATGTTCACGGGGACGATGACGGCGGCCCAGACGATGGTCTCCGTGCAGGCCCCGCCGCACCGGAGCGGCCAGGCCCTCGGCGCGCTGACGGCCGCCGTGTTCTCCGGCTCGCTGACCGGGGCGTTCGTCGGCGGGGTGGTCGCCGACTGGTTCGGATACCGTGCCGCGTTTCTGGTCGGGGGCGCATTCCTACTCGTCAGCGGCCTGCTGGTCGCCCTCTGGACCACCGAGGACGCGCCCGGCGCGCCGCACGCGCCGGAGGCCCGCGCGGCGGATGAGCGGCTCGCGGGGCAGGGCGTCCTGCCGGTGCTGCTGCTGTTCGGCCTCCTGTCGTTCGTCCGGCAGTTCGACGTGTCGTTCCTGCCGCTGCTCGTGCAGGATATCCACGGGGGGCTGGCGGGCGCGTCGATCCGGACGGGCGCGCTGAACGCGTCCGGCGGGATCGCCGGCCTGCTGGCTGCGCTCGTGGTCGGGCGGGTGGCGGATCGCTCGACGCCCGCGCGGCTGGCGGTGCTGCTGACGCTCGGCGCCGGGCTGCTCATGGCCCCGCAGGCCTGGACGCGCACCTTCGGGTTCCTTTTCCCCGTCCGCTTCGCCATGGTGTTCTGCACGGGGGCGCTCGACCCGGTGATGCAGATCTGGCTGACGCGGATCACGCCCGTGCGGCGGCGCGGCGCGGTGTTCGGCTGGGCCGGCACGATGCGGTCCGCCGGCTGGTTCCTGGCGCCGCTGGGCAGCGGCCTCGTGGCGGCGCGCTATGGAATCCGGAGCATTTTCCTGGTCGGCGGACTGCTGTTCGCGCTGGTGCTGCCCGCGATCCGGTGGGCGGAACGCTCGCGGCGGGAACCCGTGGATCCTACGGGGCCCAGACCCACCAGGTGAACGCGCAAGCCGCGATGACGGCGGCAACCGTGAACGGCACGCCGACGGCCATGAACTCGCGGAACGTCACGACGTAGCCGCGTTTCCGGAGAAGCCCGATGGCCACGACGTTGGCCGACGCGCCGATCGGCGTGATGTTGCCGCCGAGGCAGGCGCCGATCAGCAGGCCGAACATCAGGACCGGCACGGGCGCTTCGAGGTGGTCGGCCACCTTCTGCACCACGGGGATCATCGCCAGCAGGAAGGGCACGTTGTCCACGAAGGCGGAGAGCGCCACGGACACCAGCACGATCGCCGCGAAGGCCCCGAACAAGCAGCCGCCGAGGTGCGCGGAAATCCATGACGCGAAGACGTCGAGCCACCCGGACTCGCTCAAGCCGCCGACGAGAACGAACACGCCGATCAGAAACAACGTCGTGTCCCAGTCCAGGGTGCCGACCAGCTCGCGGAGGCTCTGCCAGCGGGCGCGAAAGCGGTACCACAGCAGCCCGACGGCCGCCAGGACCAGGGTCAGCGTGCCGGCCAGCCACTTGAAGTCCGGATCGAACACGGAGGTCACGGACAGGCCGAGAATGAGCGCGAGCATCAGCAGGCCGGGCACCCGTGAGCGGATCCTCTCCTGCGGGACGATCACGGTCGGCTCGCGGTGCGCGCGCATCTGCCAGGCCAGGACCGCCAGCGAGGCCAGCGCCCCGACCTGCACGGCGAAGAAGATGCCCGGCTTGCCCTGGTACACGAAGAAGTCGTTGAAGCTCATCTTCATGTAGCCGCCGAGGATCATGCTGGGCGGGTCGCCGATCAGCGTCGCGGTGCCCTGGAGGTTCGAGCTGATCGCGATGGCGATGAGCAGGGGGACGGGGGAGAGCTTGAGCTTGTCGGATAGGCTCAAGGCGACGGGCGCGACGAGCAGCACGACGGCCACGTTCTCCACGAACATCGAGAGGCCGCCGGACAGCGCGCAGACGGCCAGCAACGCCCCGCGGACCGTGCGCGTGCGGTCCACGAGGAACTCCGCCATGACCGCAGGCATGCGCGACTGCATGAACATCTCGGCGAGCACCAGCGTGCCGAAGAACAGCGCGATCACGTTCCACTGGATCGTCTCCGTCAGCGCCGTGCGCCAGCCCAGCGAGCCGGTGAGGACGAGCAAGGCGCCGCCGCCGAGGGCGATCCACGAGCGTCGCTTCGGCAGCACGACGAACAGGGCGTAGCACAAAATAAAAATAATCACCGGCACGAGCGATGGTTTCATAGCGTGTCGCCAGTCTGGAGGAACCGTTTGCGGCGCGTCAATAAAAACACGACGCGGGATTGCGCGGCGGCCCCCGGCGCGCTATGAATATCCAGGAACCGGAGGAGGACGGACATGGACATTTTCAAGGCGATCGAGGCGCGGCACAGTTCCCGGAAATTCACGCGCGCGCCCGTGCCGCGCGCGCATCTGGAAGTGATCGCGGACGCGGGGCGCCGCGCCCCGACGGCCCGCAACGAGCAGCCGTGGGAATTCGTTGCGGTGACCGACCGCGCCCGGCTCAAGGAACTGGCCGGTTTGGCCGAGAACGGCAAGTTCATCGCGGACGCGGGCGCGTGCCTGGCGGTGGTGAGCCGGCCGTCCAAGTACTACCTCGAGGACGGCTGCGCGGCGACGGAGAACATCCTGCTGGCCGCGACGGCGCTGGGCCACCAGACCTGCTGGGTGGCCGGCGACAAGAAGCCCTACGCGCCGGCGGTGTGCCGGCTCCTCGGCGCGCCGGAGGGATTTCTCCTGGTCTCTCTCGTGGCCATCGGTAAAGCGGAGGCCACCGGCGGCCGGGCGCCGAAGCGGGCGCTGGATGAAGTGCTGCACTGGGAGAAGTTCTGAAGCCGGTCACGCGCCGGCGGCCGAATGGCCGGCGAGCCAGCCGCTGGAAAAGGCCCACTGAAGATTGAACCCGCCGCAGGGGCCGTCCAGGTCCACGATTTCGCCCGCGAAATGCAACCCCTTGACGAGACGGCTCGAGAGGGTGTGCGGATCGATGTCGTCCAGGGCCACGCCGCCGCGCGTGACCATCGCCTGCTCGAAGCCGCCGGTCCCGGTGATCGTCACCGGCCAGCCCGCGAGATGATCGGCCAGGCGCCTTCGCTGCTCCTGGGAAATGCGCGAAGCGGTTAGCGAATCCGGCAGCCCGCACGCGCCGGCGAGCGCCGCGGCCACCGAGCGCGGCAGGAAATCGTCCAGCCACCGCACGACGGTTTTCCCGCCTCCGACATGCGCCCATTGACCGATCTCCTGCAGCCAGTCCGATGGTCGTCGGCCGGGCGCGAGATTGAGAAAGGCGGCTACGGGCGCGCCGGCCTGGAGGCGTGCGCTGACGTCGCCGGACAGGTCCAGCGCCGCCGGCCCGGAGAGGCCCCGGTGCGTGAAGAGCAGGGCGCCGCGCGCGGCGGGGGCGCTCCGGCCTTCGCGGGAGAGGGTGCATTCCACGTCCGGCAGCGCCGCCCCGGCGCAGGAAGGCGGCCACGGCTCCGCGATCACGAGGGGGGCCAGGGCGGGAAGGAGAAGGGTGACCGTGTGACCGGCCTGCCGGGCCAGGGCGTATCCCTGTTCGCCGCCGCCCAGGCGCGGATAGCTCCGGCCGCCGGTCGTCAGGATCACGCGGCCGGCGGGGACGAGGCCGCCGGAGGTATGAACACCGATCGCGGCGCCCTTTTCGATCGCCAGACTTTGCACCGGGCACGCGAGGCGAAAATCGACCCCGGCGTCCTCGCCGGCGCGGACGAGGGCCTGCTGCACATCCGCCGCGGACTCGGAAGACGGGTACACGTGGAATCCGTCCGGCGAGAAGGTCGGCACGCCCAGGTCGGCCAGCAGCCGGCGGAGAGACACCGGCCCCAGTCCGGCGAGGGCCGGCTGTATGAATCGCCCGCGGCGGCCGAAGCGGGCCATCATGGCCTCCGGCGCCAGCGTGTTGGTCAGGTTCCCGCGCCCGCCTCCGCTGGCCATCAGCCGCAGCCCGGGGCGTTCCAACTGCTCGCAGATCCGGACGGAGGCGCCGCGCCGCGCCGCGGAGAGCGCCGCCATCAGGCCGGCGGGGCCCCCGCCAACGACGATCACGTCCCGGCCTGATTCCTGGCTCCGGTGAGTGGGCATGCGGGGCAGGATAGCCGCCGCTCGGCCGGGCGTGAAGCCTAATGCCGGCAGGCGCGAATTTCGATTTGGCGCGGCGCCTCCGGAAGAGTATAAAGCAAGCAGCCGTGACGGCGATGAAGGTGCCCTTTCCATGGCGGCGAAACCCGGTCGGGCCGGCGGGCCGGCGGGGCCGCGCGTGGTGTCTCGCGGCCGGGGCGGCGCTTGCGTGGGGCTTGGGGCCCGGCCTCTTTGCGGATTCCCAATCCGACACCACCGCCTTCCTGCAAGGGAAAAAGGTGCTGGTGCTGTGTTCCTACCACTACGGCATGCGCTGGACCGATTCCATCTGCGCGGGCATCCGGTCGGTGTTCGACGACCCCCAGGGCAAGTGGCACGTCCTTCAATACGAGTTCATGGACGCCAAGCGGATTTCCTCGCCGGAGTACTTCGAGGAACTTGCGCGGCTCTTCGCCATGAAGTTCAAGCCCCGGGAGTTCGACGTCATCATCGCCTCGGACGATGACGCCCTTTCTTTCCTGCTCCAGTACCGGGAGCGCCTGTTCGAATCCACGCCGGTGGTGTTCTGCGGAGTGAACTACTTCCAGCCCGAGATGCTGGCGAACCAGTCCGACATCACGGGCGTGGTGGAGTCGTTCGACCTGGTCGCGACGCTGGATGCCGCCCTGATGCTGCATCCCAACGCGAAGCTCGTGTACGTGGTGAACGACCAGTCGTCCACCGGCCGGGCCAACAACAGGCGGATCGAGGACGTCATGCCCCGGTATGCCGAGCGCGCGCATTTCCGATTCACGGGCCCGGCGAGCATGGCGGAACTGCTGGAGGAGATCCGCGGGCTCCCGGACAACGCGGTGATCCTGCTCATGACGTTCAACCGCGATCGCCTGGGGGAAGTATTCCGCTATCGCGACGCGGCCCGCTTGGTCACGGGCGCCACGCCGCTCCCGGTCTACGGGGTCTGGGCCTTCTACCTGGGCGACGGCATCGTGGGCGGCATGCTGACCCGGGGGGAGACGCACGGCCGGGCGGCCGCCGAGATGGCCATGCGAATCCTGGGAGGCGAGCGTGCCGAATCCATCCCGGTCATTCTGCAATGCCCGAATCAGTACATGTTCGATTACAACCAGTTGCGCAGGCTCGGAATCAACGTTTCCAAGCTCCCCCCGGGAAGCCTGGTGATCCACAAGCCGGAGCCCATGTACCGTTTTCGCAAGCAGACGGTATGGTTGGTGGTGTCCGCGTTGGCCGTCCTCGGTCTCCTCGTCCTGGCGCATGCCATCAACGTGAACAAGCGTCTCCAGGCCCAGCACGCCCTGCAGGAGGCCAACGAGAAGGTGCGCCGCGAGTCGGCCGACCGCCGCCAGGCCGAGCAGGAACGGGAGCGCCTGGCGGCGGCCGTCGCGCAGATGTCCGACGGGGTCATCATCTCGGACAGCCAGGGCGTGATCTGTTATGTCAATCCGGCCCTGGAGCGGATGACCGGTTACCAATCCGCGGAACTCCTCGGGCAAAGCGCCCGGATCTTCGGCCGGCCGGAGGACGTCCGGCAGGTGCGGCAGGTGCTGGAGGCGCTCCGGCACAGCGAGAACTGGCGCGGCCGGATGCGGACCCGGCGCAAGGACGGCACGCTGCGCGACGAGGATGTGCTGATCTGCCCGGTGAAGGACTCCGCCGGCCGCGTCGGCCATTACCTGGCCATCCGCCGCGACGTGACGGAAAGCGTGGCCCTGCAGAACCAGTTGATGGAAACCCAGAAGATCGAAACCGTCGGCGAGATCGCCGGCGGCATCGCCCACGACTTCAACAACATGCTGACCGTCATCCTCACGAGCGCCCAGTTCCTGGCCGACGGCGTGGCCGGCGACCCGAAGTTGAGAAAGGACGCCGGGGAAATCGTGCGGACCGCCAAGCGCGCTTCCGAACTGGCGCGGGAGCTGCTGACCTTCTGCCGGAAGCAACCGCTCGAGCTCAAGGCCCGCAACGTGAACGAGATCGTGTTCGGGCTCGAAGCCATGTTTCATCACATCCTGGGCGAACGGGTCCGGCTGGTGCTGGACCTGACCCGCGAAGCCTGCATTGCCCAGGTGGACAAGGGGCGGCTGGAGCAGGCGCTGGCCAACCTGGTCATGAACGCGCGCGACGCCATACCGGCCCAGGGCGTCGTGACGCTGCGGACGGCGTTGGCGAGGGTGGAGGACGAACCGGCCGCCGAATTTCTCGAGCCGCCCATGGACGCCGCCGGGCGTTTCGTCCGGATCTCGGTGCAGGACACCGGGACCGGCATCCCGGAGAACATCCGGCAGCGCATCTTCGAGCCGTTGTTCACGACGAAACCGGCGGAACAGGGGACCGGCCTGGGCCTTTCCGTGGTCTACGGGATCATCAAGCAGCACGGCGGACGCCTGGCCCTGGCCACGCAGGTGGGAAGGGGCAGCACGTTCAAGATCTATCTCCCCGCGGCCTACATCCCGCCTGCCAACCTGGCCGCCACCGGCGCGATCGCGCCCGTGCCCAGCGGCCGGGAGAGCATCCTCCTGGTCGAGGACGAACGTTCGGTGCGCGACGTCATCGCGCGCATCATGACCCACCTGGGGTACAAGGTGACGGCCGCCGATTGCGCGGAAAGCGCGCTCGAACTGATGGACCGGACCACGGGCCCCCTGGACCTCCTCTTCACCGACATCGTCATGCCGGGGATGGATGGCGTGAGCCTGGCCCGCGAGGTACTCCGTCGCCGGCCCGGGCTGCGTATCGTCTTTGCGTCGGGTTATTCCCAGGAACACTTGAGCAAGGATCCGAAGTTCGCCTGCATCCCCCTGCTGAAGAAGCCTTTCGAGGCCGGCGACCTGGCGCGGTTGATACGAAGAGTGCTGGACGGCCCCGAACAACGCCCCGGTCCGGCCGCATGATGTCCGGGCAGGAGTGTTTTCCATCATGAAAGAGGCGCCGCGGTTCCTCAGGGCGGGATGGATGCTGTGCTGGCTGCTGCTGGGCGCGACGGCGGCGCTTCAGGTCGCGGCCTGGAACCACGCCCGGGCTTTCCTTCGCTTCCAGCACCGGGGGGCGTCGCCAACACCCATCGAGTCCTTGGGCGCCCGGGACAAGGTCCGCCTGCTGTTCCGCGGGGCGGCCAAGCCGCGTCCCGAGAACCGGCGGGCGCCGGCCGACGTCGGGCTGACGGCGGAGACGGTGCGCTTTTCCGCGGCCGATGGGACCGGACTGGAGGCCTGGTTCGTGAACGCGCCCGGCGACAAGCCGCCGGTCCTGTTCTTCCACGGATACGCATCGGCCCGGTCCAGCCTCCTGGACGAGGCCGCCATGGCCAGGGACCTGGGCCATCCCGTTTTGCTCGTGGACTTCCGCGGGAGCGGAGGGTCGGACGGAAACAGCACGACCCTGGGGTACCTCGAGGCGCTGGACGTAAAGGCGGCCGTGTCGTGGATCAGGACCCGGCTTCCGGGCCGGCCCGCGTGCTTCCTTTACGGCCAGTCCATGGGCGCCGCCGCCGTGCTGCGCGCGGTGACCATCCACGATGTCGCCGCGGGCGGCCTTGTTTTGGAGGCGGTGTTCGATACCATGCTGAACGCCGTGCGCAACCGGTTCAAGGCCATGGGCTGGCCGGCCTTCCCCGCCGCCGAGTCGCTGGTGCTGTGGGGCGGCGTGCAGTGCGGCTTCAACGGCTTCCGCCTCAATCCCGCCGACTATGCCCGGTCGGTGAAGATTCCGACCCTGGTCCTGTACGGGGACCGCGACCTCCGCCTGACCCTCAAGCAGGCCCGGCGCGTTTTCGACCGGCTGGCGGGCCCCCGCCTCATGGTGGAATTCCCACGGGCGTCCCATTCCTCCTGCCTGGCCTCCGATCCGGCGCGCTGGCGGGACACGATGAGCCGCTTCCTTTCGGGAGAGGCCACGCCCTGATCCGGTCCATCTTTCTGCTTGTAACCCCGGTCAAACGCTGTAGATTCGGACCATATGAACCGCGCGGGTATTGTCCTTGTCACGATGACGGGAGGCTCTTGAGAGGGCCGGCGGCGGATACTTTTTTCGTTGTGGCCCCCTCGCGTGAGGGGGTTTTTCGTATCGGTCAACGGGATGGATGGACATGAAAGAAATCGGCATAGGTTTGCTCGGCTTCGGCACCGTCGGCGCCGGGGTGGTGGAGGGGCTCCAGCAGAACGGGAAACTGCTCGAGGAGCGTCTGGACTTGCGGCTGGCCCTGCGCCGACTGGCCGACCTCGATCTGGACTCGGACCGAGGTGTGAAGGCGGACCGGGCCCTGATGACCCGCGACGCGGGCGAGGCGATCCGCGATCCGAACGTGGACATCGTCGTCGAATTGATCGGCGGCGTGACCAAGGCGAAGGAATTCATCCGGCAGGCGCTCGAACTCGGCAAGCCCGTGGTCACGGCTAACAAGGCCCTGTTGGCGGAGGCCGGCGCCGAACTTCACCGGTTGGCCGCGGAGAAGAAGACCGCGCTCTATTTTGAGGCCAGCGTGGGCGGCGGCATCCCGATCATCAAGGCCGTCCGCGAAGGCCTGGTCGCGAACCGGATCACCAGCGTGTACGGCATTCTCAACGGCACGTGCAACTACATCCTCACCCGGATGGAGGAGGAAAAACTGCCGTTCGAGCAGGTGCTCAAAGCCGCGCAGCAGGCGGGGTACGCCGAGGCCGAACCGAGCTTGGACGTGGATGGCCATGACACGGCCCACAAGGCCGTGGTCCTGGCCTCGTTGGCTCACGGCTTTCCCGTGCCGATGTCCGCCGTGCACGTCGAGGGCATTCGCAACATTTCCGCCGGGGACATCAGCTACGCCGCCGAGATGGGCTATCGCATCAAGCTGCTGGCCGTGATCAAGCAGGGCGGGAACGGCGTCGAGGCACGCGTGCACCCGACCCTCGTGCCGCACGCCCACCCGCTGGCGGCGGTCAGCGGAGTGTTCAACGCCGTGCTGGTTTCCGGCGACATCGTGGGCGATACGCTCTACTACGGCCGCGGCGCGGGCCGCCGCGCGACGGCGAGCGCCGTCCTGGCCGACCTGGCCGACGCGGCGCGCGACCTGTCATCCGGCGCGCGCCGCCCGCCCGTCCTCCGGCGAGAGTCCGGCAAGCTGCGGCCGATCGGCGAGATCGTCACCCGCTGCTACCTGCGCCTGTCGCTGCTGGACAAGCCGGGCGTGCTCGCGCTGGTGGCGCAGGCCCTCGGCCGCAAAGGCATCAGCATCGCCTCGGTGATGCAAAAGGAGACCCGCGTGGGCCAGCACGTGCCCGTGCTGGTCGTGACCCATTCCGCGCCGGAGAGCGCGTTCCGGGCCGCCCTGGCCGAGATCGACAGGCTGGAGGTGGTCGGCGCGCCGACCGTGAGGATCCGGATCGAGGATTTCCAGGAATAGAGGGCGACGGGCCCACCGCCCTCCCCGAGCAAACGGAATGGAGTTTGTCGCATCATGAAAGTAGCCAAATTCGGCGGGACCTCGCTGGCGGACGCGGGGCAGATCCTGAAAGTGCTCGAGATCGTCCGGGCCGACCCGGATCGGCGGATCGTTGTAGTCTCGGCGCCGGGCAAGCGGTCCAAGGACGACACGAAGGTCACCGACCTGCTGATCGCCTGCGCGAAGGCGGCGCTGGCGCGCGGCGAGGCGGAAGCGGAATTGGCGCTCGTGGTGCATCGCTTCGCCGAGATCGGCCGCGAACTGGACCTGCCGGCCGCCCTGCTGACGGACATCGAACAGGATTTGCGCGGCCGGCTGGCCGCCGACCGCAGCCACAAGGGCCTGTTCACGGATGCCGTCAAGGCCGCGGGCGAGGACTACAGCGCCCGCTGCGTCGCCGCCGCCTTCACGCGGAAAGGCGTGCCGGCCACCTACACCTGTCCCCGCGAGGCCGGCATGGTCTTGAGCGACGAACCCGGCAACGCCCAGGTGCTGCCGGAATCCTACGATAAGCTGGCCGCCCTGCGCGACCGGCCCGGCGTGACGATCTTCCCCGGCTTCTTCGGCTACACGAAGGCCGGCCGGATCGTCACCTTCCCGCGCGGCGGATCGGACATCACCGGCGCGATCCTGGCCGCCGCCGTCAAGGCGGACGCGTACGAGAATTTCACCGACGTGGATTCGGTCTATTCCGCGGACCCGCGGATCGTGCCGGACGCCCGGCCGATCGAACTACTGACCTACCGCGAGATGCGCGAGCTGGCCTACTCGGGATTCGGCGTGTTCCACGACGAGGCGATCCTGCCCGCGGTGCACGCGAACATCCCGATCAACATCCGCAACACCAACCGGCCGTCGGCGCCGGGCACGATGGTCGTGCCGGAGCGGCCCGCGCACACTGGCGGCGTGGTGGGCATCTCCAGCAGCGACGGGTTCTGCACGTTGTTTTTGAGCAAGTATTTGATGAATCGCGAGATCGGATTCGGCCGGCGGCTGCTCCAGATCCTCGAGGAGGAGGGCCTGTCCTACGAGCACGCGCCCTCCGGCATCGACAACACGAGCGTCATCCTGCGCGATCACCAGTTCTCGCCGGAGAAGGAACGCCACGTCGTCGGCCGGATTCAAAAGGAGCTGGCCGCGGACGACGTCGAGGTGGAGCGCGGCCTGGCCCTGCTGATGGTCGTGGGCGAGGGGATGCGCTATACCGTCGGCCTGGCTTCGCGCGCGACGCAGGCCCTGGCCGGGGCCGGAGTCAACATCGAGATGATGAACCAGGGTTCGTCGGAAATCAGCATGATGTTCGGGGTCAAGGCGGAGGATCGCAAAAAGGCCATCAAGGCCCTGTACCACGCATTCTTCGCGGCGTGAGACTCCGCCCGGCGCGGGCTATTCCATCTCCAGCCGGAAGAACTGCTCCGCCGGGCCGCCCGGCGAAAAGACGACATTCGTGTCATACCCGTTGCCCGCCACGGGGGGGAGGGCCGGGATGGCTGCCCAGGGACCGGCCAGCGCCGGGGCCGACTCGGCCTGATAGCTCTTGCCCGGCAGCGTGCTGAAATCCACTCGGACCACGCCGGCGGCGCGGGCCAGGCTCACGATTCCGGGCTTGAGCACGTCGTCTTCGCGCGCGTTCAGGCGCTGGATGCGCCCGTCGGCCGAGGCCTCCGTGTCCGGCCGGCTGCACTCGCCCAGGGCCCAGAGGTAATCGGCCAACGCCTTCTGCTCGCCGCCGTCGGTGGTGAAGGTCTTGACCGCGTCGGCCGGCACCAGGTTGGTTCTCTGTATTCCCCGGGTCAACGCGAAGTAGCGGTCTCCGCCGTCGGCCATGTACTCCAGCGTCACCAGCCGGAAGGTCCGGTTGGAGTCGCCGACGAGCGCTCCGTTCTCGACCACCAGGTCGCGTTGACCATCCGCCCGGCGCGCGACCAGCGACCGGAGCCGCTCTCCGGGAAAAAGGATGTTGGTCGGCGTCCCGTCTTCGGTGGTGGAGTAGGTCATGGGGGCGTTCGTGGGATTGAAGCTGAACTCCAGGCCGCCGACCTGCGGGAACTGTCCCGGCGTGCCGGATCCCGCGACGCCCCACTCGACGGCGTCGCGCAGGTCCTGGGCCGTGATCGTCAGGATACTCAAGCTGTTGTTGAAGCGCAGCGCGTTCTCGATGTCCAACTGCGAGACGTCGCCGTCCTGCTTGCCCACGCGCGGATTAGCGAGCGGCGGGACCCGGATCGAACCGCCGCCCTCGGACAGGATGGCGCCGATGGAATCGCGGATGCCGCCGCCGTTCTTCAGCGAGAGGCTGGCCGCCGGATCCGTCAGCCCGGCCCGGTAGAGATTGGCGTCGGCGGACAAGTCGCCCAGGTTGGTTTCCTCGGTCCGCACGCTTTCGCGGATGCCGTTGAGGTACACCGCCGTGCGGCCGAACAGGTTGCCGTCCTTGGCGTCGATGATCCCGGCCAGGACCGCCACCACGCCGGTGACGGCCGGGGCCGGCGGGTATCCGCCGGTGTCGGCGACGCCCTGGTCGTCGGTCGCGTACGCGCCGCTCGCGGTGGAAACGTTGGTGATGAAGCCGCCCGCGTCGAAATCGGCCACGAAGCGCCCGACGTACCGGTAATTGGCGGCCGTGTTCAGCACGTAAACCACCCGGCCCACGAGGTCGGTGCGGACGAGGGGATAGTCGCCGTACCGCGTATCGCCGGCCCGCAACCGGTCGCCGGGCTTGGCCAGCAGGGTGTGGGAGCCGCCGGCGATGAGGATGTCCACGCCGGCCAGGCGCCCGGCCAGGTCGAGCTCGTTTTCCAGTTGCTGCAGGTGAGCCAGCAGGATGATCTTGTTCAGCCCCGCGTTGGTCAGCGCATGGACGGCGGCCTGCGCCTCGGCGGCCACGTTGGTCAGCACGATCACGCCGCCGGGGCTGGACAGGGTCGCCAGCTCGGGCGTGGTTACGCCGACCACTCCCACCGTGTCGCCGTGGACAGCGATGGTGCAACTCCGCGCGATCAGGTTGGTCACGAGCGGATAGGGCTGGCCGTCGGCGGCGACCTGCGTTTTCAAGTTGCTGTCGTTGGTGAAAACAAGGTTGGCGGCCAGGTAGGGGAAGGCCGTGCCGGGATAGTTGACGACCGCGTCCGGCCGGAGGAGAGTGCGGACCAGCGCCGTGTTGTCGTCGAATTCGTGGTTGCCAAACACGGAGGCCTGGATACCGAAGGCGTTGAGGATGACCACGTCCCCGCGGCCCTTGACGCCGTTGTAGCCGGCGGACGGATCGGCGCTGGCATTGAGGAAGGGGCCGAGAATGTAGTTGTCGCCGGACGAGAGAACGACCGTCTGGTCCGGGTAGGCCGCCTTCAGGGCCTCCAGGACGGAGGAAAAGCGGGGCGCGTCGTCCAGGGCCGGGATGCCCGCCTCGAAATCGCTGGCGTGGAGAACCTGGAGCGTGAGGGCGTCGGCCGGCCCAACGAGAACCATGAGACAGAAGGCGGCGACTTGGAGCAGCGGTGTTTTCATGGGCCTCCCCGCGTGGAAAAGGGTTGCGACACGAGGGGATACTGGGCAAGAAATGTCTTGAAAACAAGGCTGCATTGGCGGAAATGAACAGGCGATTATGAAAAGAATAGCCATCTATGACACGACGCTTCGCGACGGAGCGCAGGGGGAAGGCATCTCGTTCTCGGTCGAGGGTAAGGTCCGCGTCGCGAAGCGGCTCGACGCCTTCGGCGTGGACTATATCGAGGGCGGGTTCGCCGCCTCCAATCCGAAGGACATGGCTTTCTTCAAGGAGATCAAGAAGGAAAAGCTCGCCCACGCGAAGATTGCGGCGTTCGGCAGCACCCGCCGGGCCAACACCCCCGTGGCGAAGGATGCCGGCACGAGGGCCCTGCTCGAGGCGGATACGCCCGTGGTAACGATCTTCGGCAAGAGCTGGAGGCTCCATGTGAAGGAGGTTCTCCGGACCACAGACGAGGAAAACCTCGCCATGATCGCCGACACCGTGCGGCACCTGAAGCAGCACGGCAAGGAAGTCATCTACGACGCCGAGCATTTCTTCGACGGGTACAAGGACGACCGCGAGTACGCCCTCAAGACCCTGCGCGCCGCGCTGGACGCCGGGGCCGACCTGGTCGTGCCGTGCGACACCAACGGCGGCGCGCTGCCGCACGAGGTGTTCTCGATCATCCAGGACGTGATCCGCGCCGTCGGCCCGAAGGTGGGCATCCACACGCACAACGACGGCGAGACGGGCGTGGCGAACAGCCTCGAGGCCGTCCGCGCGGGCGCGGTGCAGGTCCAGGGCACCACGAACGGCTACGGCGAGCGGACGGGCAATGCGAACCTGACCTCCATCATCCCGAACCTGGTCCTCAAGATGGGCTGCGACTGCCTGCGGGAAGGGAGCCTGAAGCAATTGCGCGAGGTCTCGCAGTTTGTGGACGAGATCGCCAACGTCCGGCCGAACCGCAAGGCGGCGTTCGTCGGCGACAGCGCGTTCGCCCACAAGGCCGGCATGCACGTCGACGCCGTCCGCAAGGTCGCCCGCAGCTTCGAGCACATCGACCCGGCCGTCGTGGGCAACGAGCGGAGGGTGCTGGTGTCCGAGCTGTCCGGCGCGTCGAACATTTTCCTCAAGGCGGTCGAGATGGGAATGAACCTCGACAAGACCTCGCCGGAGGTGAAGGAGATCCTGCGCGAACTGGAACGCCAGGAGAAGGAAGGCTATGAGTTCGAGGCGGCGGAAGGTTCGTTCAAGCTGCTGGTCCAGAAGGTCCTGAAGGCCCACCGCCCGTTTTTCACGCTCGAGGGCTTCCGCGTCATCGTCGAGAAGCGACACCGCAGCGAGCCGTGCCTGTCCGAGGCCACGGTGAAGCTGACCGTCAACGGCGAGACCGAGCACACCGTCGCCGAGGGCGACGGCCCGGTGGACGCCCTGAACTCGGCCCTGCGCAACGCGCTGACGCGCTTCTACCCGCAGATCGCCGACGTGGTGCTCACCGATTACCGGGTCCGTATCCTCGACCCCGAGACAGCGACCGCGGCCAAGACCCGCGTGCTGATCGAGTCCAGCGACGGCCGCCAGACCTGGGGCACCGTGGGCGTGTCCGGCAATATCATCGAGGCCTCGTGGGAGGCGCTCGTGGACAGCGTGGAGTACAAGCTGTTCCTCGAGGAGAAGAAAGCGGGGAAGAAAAATGGCTGAACTGGCCAAGCACTACGATCCCAAGCCGATCGAGGAGCGCTGGTACCGCGAGTGGACCGAGCGCGGGCTGTTCCACTCCGACGCCTCGCGCGGCGGGAAACCGTTCTGCATCGTGATTCCGCCGCCGAACGTGACGGGCATCCTGCACATGGGCCACGCCCTCAACAACTCCATCCAGGACATCCTGATCCGCTGGAAGCGGATGCAGGGCTTCAACACGGTCTGGGTGCCCGGCACCGACCACGCCGGCATCGCGACGCAGAACGTCGTCGAGCGCGCGCTGAAGAAAGAGGAGCGGAAGACCCGCGACGACCTCGGCCGCGAGGAATTCATCCGGCGCGTCTGGAAGTGGCGCGAGCAGTACGGGGCGACCATCATCCGCCAGCTCAAGAAGATCGGCTCGTCCTGCGACTGGGAGCGCGAGCGCTTCACGATGGACGAGGGCTTGAGCCGCGCCGTCGCCGAGGTGTTCATCCGCCTCTACGAGAAGAAGCTGATCTACCGCGGCGAGTACATCATCAACTGGTGCCCGCGCTGCCGTACCGCGCTGTCCGACGAGGAGAGCGAGCACGAGGACCTCGGCGGCAAGCTCTACTATCTCCGCTACCCGGTCAAGGACTCGAAGAAGAAGGAGCACGTCTTGGTCGCCACCACGCGGCCGGAGACCCTGCTCGGCGACGTCGCCGTGGCCATCAACCCGCGGGACGAGCGCTACCGGCACCTGGTCGGCAAGACCCTGGTCCTCCCGATCCTCCAGCGCGAGCTGCGCGTGGTGGAGGACGACTTCGTGGACCCGAAGTTCGGCACCGGCGTGGTCAAGGTCACGCCCGCGCACGACCCGAACGACTTCGAGATCGGGTTGCGCCACGGGCTCAAGCCGATCAACGTGATGAACGACGACGGCACGATGAACGAGGCCGCGGGGCCGTACGCGGGCATGGATCGCTTCGCCTGCCGCGAGGACATCGTCGAAGACCTGCGCGACGCCGGGCTCGTGGAGAAGATCGAGGACCACGATCACGCCGTCGGGCACTGCTACCGCTGCCACACCATGGTCGAGCCGCGCCTGTCGCCGCAGTGGTTCGTGAAGATGAAGCCCTTGGCCCGGCCCGCGATCGAGGCCGTGCGCGACGGACGCATCCGGTTCATCCCGGAGCGCTGGACCAAGGTGTACCTCGACTGGATGGAGAACATCCGCGACTGGTGCATCTCGCGGCAGATTTGGTGGGGGCACCGCATCCCGGTTTTCTACTGCGACGCCTGCGGCCACGAATGGGCGGCCCGCGAAAAACCCGGGGTTTGCCCGAAATGCGGCGCGGCGGATTTCCGGCAGGACGAGGACGTGCTGGATACGTGGTTCTCCTCGTGGCTCTGGCCCTTCAGCGTGTTCGGCTGGCCGGAGAAGGGCGCCGACCTCTCGTTCTACTACCCAACCGTGACGCTTTCGACGGCCTCGGAGATCATCTTCTTCTGGGTCGCGCGCATGATCATGGCCGGCTTCGAGTTCATGGGCGATATCCCGTTCCGCGAGGTCTACATCCACGGCACGGTCCGCGACGAGTCGGGGCTCAAGATGAGCAAGAGCCTCGGCAATTCCATCGATCCGCTGGCGATCACCGAGCAGTTCAGCGCCGACGCGCTCCGCTTCAGTCTGATCATGCTCACGGCGACCGGGCAGGACGTGTTCCTCTCCAACAGCAAGTTCGAGATCGGGCGCAACTTCGGGACCAAGCTCTGGAACGCCGCGCGATTCATCCAGATGCAGGCCAAGGGCGCGGCCGCCTCGGACGCCCCGGCGTTCGACGCCGCGACGCTCTCCGCGGACGATCGCCACATCCTGGCCAAGCTCCACGCAGCTATTGCCGCCTGCAACGACAACCTCGCGCGCTACCGCCTGAACGACTATGCCAAGACGATGTACGAGTTCCTCTGGCACCAGTTCTGCGACTGGTACGTCGAGTACGCCAAGCAGATCCTCTACGGCGCGGACGAAAAGCGGAAGGCCGACGTGCTGGCGGTCATGCACTACGTCTTCTCCCGCGCGCTGCGCCTGCTGCACCCGCTGATGCCGTTCCTGACCGAGGAGCTGTGGCACGGGATGGGCTACGCGGCGCTCCACGGCGATTCGTATATCATGACCGAAAAATGGCCCGAGCCGCGCCCCGAAGAGGAGTTGCAGGGGTGGGGGATTACGCCGGAGCTTGTAAGCTACGTGGACGCCCGGCACGACCTCGTGCGCATCGGGCGGACCCTGCGCGCGGACTACGGCATCCCGCCGGGCGCGAAGGTGAAGTTCACCGTCCGGCCGGTCAGCCCAGTCGTGGGGGGGCAGTTGGAGTCCGACCGCGAGGCGATCGTTTCGCTGTTGAAGGCGGAAACGCTGACGCTGGACCCGGCCTTCACGCCGGTTGGGGCCATGCCGGGCGGCTTGAGCCCGCTGGGCACGATCTTCCTGTCGCTCGAGGGCCTCGTGGACCCGGCGAAGGAAGTCGAGAAGCTCAACGGTCAGATCGCGGAGACGGAGGATGGCCTCCAGAAACTGGCCAAGAAACTGGACAACCTGGACTTCGTCACCCGCGCGCCCGCCACCGTGATCGAGCAGCACAAGGCCCGCAAGGCGGAACTGGTCGAGAAGCTCGAAAAGCTGCGCAAGCTGCGGGACACGCTGAAGCCCGCCTGACACAGCCGCGGCGCGGACAGCCCGCGGGGCTCATCCCGTGGCCGGGCCCAAGCCGATGCCGCGATAGGTCGCGACCTTCGACCGGAAAGACGCGTCGTAGATGCGCCGCGCGTCGATGATCACGGACTTCTTCATGTTCTTGTTGAAGAAACCGGCTTTCAGCTTCCTGAACTCGTCCCACTCGGTCAGGATCACGCAGGCATCGGCGCCCTTCACGCACTCCTTCGCGCTTTCCGCATAGCGAATCCGGATGGTGTCCCTGATGAATTTGGTCTTTGCGTTCGGGATGGCGACGGGATCGTAGGCGACGATCTGCGCGTGCTCCGCGAAGAGGTGGTTGGCTACCTTGACGGCGGGGGCCTCGCGCATGTCGTCCGTGCCGGGCTTGAACGCGAGCCCGAGCAGGGCAATCTTCCTGCCCTTCAGTTCGCCCAGTTCCTTGCGGAGCAAGCCCACGACGTGCGAGGCCTGCTGCAGGTTCACCTCCTCGACCGTCTCGAGCAGGGCGGGTTCAACTTCCCGCAGTTGCGCGAAGGAGATGAGGGCCTTCACGTCCTTGGGGAAGCACGATCCGCCGTAGCCCGCGCCGGCGTTGAGGAAGACCGGGTTGATGCGCCAGTCGGCGCCCACGCCCTTGACCACCTCCGTGATGTCGATGCCCGGAATGGTCTCGGCGATACGCGCCATCTCGTTGATGTACGAGATGTTCATGGCCAGGAACGTGTTCCGGCCGTATTTCACCATCTCCGCGCTCTCGAGGTTCATGCGCAGGACCGGCACCTTCTGCCCCCGGTAGAGCTCGTTGGCGAACTTCTGGAGGACGTCGCCGGAGCGCTTGTCGAACTCGCCGACCACGACGCTGTCCGGCTCCGAAGTGTCCTTCAAGGCCGCCCCCTGGCGCAGGAATTCCGGGCTCATGCAGACCCCGAAATCCCGGCCCGCCTTCTTGCCGGAGTGCTTCTCCACGATCGGGATGATGATGTTCCGGGTCGTGCCGGGGACAATGGTGCTGCGGGCGACGATCAGCGAATACGCCTTCCGCTTCTTGAGGGCCTTCCCGATGGCCGCGGCGGTCTCCTTCACGAGGCTCAAGTCCGCCTCGCCGCTCATCAGGCTCGGGGTCCCCACGGCGATGAAGCAGATGTCCGATTCCCGCACGGCCTCTTCCCGGCCATGCACGGCCCGGAGGATGCCCTTCTTCACCACCCGCGCGATCACGGGATCGAGGCCGGTTTCGAAGAAAGGCGACTTCCCGGCGTTGATGGTATTGACCTTTTCCGCGTCCTGGCTGGAGGTGAGGACCCGGAAACCCCGGTCCGCGAAGACCGCGGCCGCGACCAGCCCCACGTAACCGGTCCCGAGAATGGCAATGCGCTGTTTCCTGGCCATGGCGATGCTCCTTCTGGGTTGAAAGCGGCGGGCACTATATCCGTCCGCCCGCGGGGAAGTCAATCCGCGCCCCGCCGAAAAATCCGCGGCAGGCAAAGAAGACCGCGGATACACGCGGATGGAAACCCCGCCTATCCCGGTTTATTCCTGAACGCCAGCCGTTCATGAATAAACCGCTTGGCGCACGGGCTGCGGTGCAGTCCGTGCGCCAAGACGTGACGAGACGCGGTGTGCGCCGCGTCCCGAACGTGGTAAGCCCCGTTTCGGTCCGCCGTGGCGGGCCGATCATCGCGTGACCGCGTTGAGGCGCGGTACGCGACTCTCACGCGGCGGCCGCGAAGCGGCGGATTATTCGCGCTTCGCGAATAATCCGGGCTATGGCTGGTGGACCCGCAGCCGGTACAGCTTCAGCGCCTCGGCGTCCGTCACGTTGGTGATGGAGATCCAGCCGGTGTCGGTGGTCAGGTTCGTCAGCCCCTCCACCGGGACCCAGTTCCCCCACGGGTGGTCCGTGTCGAATTCCACGTCGTAGACACGGCCCGTGTCCGCCGGCCAGCTCAACAGAAGCCCCACGACATCGCACACGGTCTGCGTGACCTCTTCGTACGGCGGCTCGCTATTCGTCCATACGCTCTCGTAGCAGTTGGTCCCGTACGCGTTCCCGATATGAGCCACGCTCAAGAAGGACAGGCCGTTCGTCGGGTCCGTGTTCATCGTGAACTCGTCGCCGGTCGGGATGGTGTCCCCGTCGGGATCGGCGAACACCGCCACTTCGAAGTGGTCGGTGATGCCGAACTGTCCGAGCCACCAGTGCGGCGTCGGACTGTTCGTCGTCCACGAGGCCGCGAAGTGCGCCATGACCGCCTTGGGCCCGTCCATGACCAGGTTCAGCGGATTGTCCTGCTCCGCGCCGGCCTCCACGTCGCCCGTCCAGTTGGTGAAGTGATAGTAAGCGTCCGGCAGCGCTTCCACGGACACCGGCTCGTTGTTGGTGAACCAGCCGCCGACCCGGTCCACCGAGCCGTTCGGCCCGGCGCTCGGCCGGGAGGCCAACACAAAAAGCGGGGAAAATGGGGGGGGTGCATGGGCATGAAACACTTTCTGTGTCCCTGAAAAATTTGCGGCTTCCTGCAACTGGAAACAGCGAGGAACCCAGAAACAACCCATCGCCCGGCTCTGAGAATCCGGACAACAGGCTTCGTCGCCTTAAATGCGCCCTATTTCCGCCGGCGACGCAGGAAGTTGCCGCCCAAGCCGACGGTCCCCCAGCACGAGCAGCGCGCAGGTCGAGGGCTCAGGGATGGCGGCGGTTACCCCATTAAAGGCTGGGGGGCTAGTCAACGCGAAGAAGTGGCATTTTTCCCGGGGGAGCGGCAGTTGTAGCTCCGGCGCTCTGCCGCCGGAGATTCTTTCCGCCGACGGAGCGGCGGAACTGCAGCATGCGGGCCTTGGAAATTGGATTCGGACATCGCCTTCACCTGCCCAAGCCCATCCTGAACAGAAGGAAACAAAGCGAACAAAGACCTGATGGCGCCATTTCCTCTGTTACCTCCTGTTCATATATCCTGGCTTTGAATAGCTGACCCTGCCGAATGCCAAGGCCCACCGGCATGGGCGGCGCGCCCCCGGAGGCCGGGCCTCCGGGGGTGGGCCATCCGCGGCCGCTCTACGGCAGCCGCGCGCGCAGGCGATAGAACTGGATGGGATCGCCCGTGATCGTGTTGGTGAGCACCAGCATGCCGGACGTCGGCACCAGGTTCGTCATGCCCGGCATCGGCGCCCAGATCCCGGGCGGCAGCGCCATGGCATGCTGCACGTCATAGACGCGGTCCGTGGCGCAGGGCCAGCCCATCACCTGGCCGATCACATCGCAAATGACGTTTGTGACCACCTCGTAGGGCGGCTCGCTGTTGGTCGTCACCACGTCATAGCAGTTTGTGCCATAGATCAGCCCATAGGCCGCCGTTTGCAGGAACGACATTGCGTTGGTCGGGTCAGTGTTGGCGATATACTCATCCCCCGTCGGGATGCCGTCGTGGTCCGGATCGTCGAACACCGCCTCTTCCAGGTTGTTGGTGATGCCATATTGCGCCAGCCACCAGAGCGGGGTGCCATTAGTGGTCGTGATCGCCGTGAAGTACGCCTTCACCGCCCTGGGCCCGTCCATGACCAGGTTCAGCGGATTGTCCTGCTCCGAGCCGGCCTCCACGTCGCCGGTCCAGTTGGTGAAGTGATAGCAAGCGTCCGGCAGCGCTTCCACGGACACCGGCTCGTTGTTGGTGAACCAGCCGCCGACCCGGTCCACCGAGCCGTTCGGCCCGGCGCTCGGGTCCAGCCAGAAGTCCGTACGCCAGAGCCACGTCAGGGTGCCGTCCCCGTTGACGGTCACGACGGCCTGGGTGCCCGAGCCGCTGGCCGGGGACAGGTTCGCCGTCGCCGTCCAGCCGGTGCAGACATACTGCGTCGTGCCGCGGGTATCGGGCGAAATGGCCTGGACCGTCACCTCTTGCCCCTCGTTGACCTCGTGCACGCCCACCGCCGGGACGGTCGAGCCGTAGGGCGATTCGATGGTCAGGTCATAGGTCGTCCCGCCGCCCTCGCCCACGAGGAGGGACGCGGAGGCGGAGGCGTTGGCCTCGTTGGTGAGGGCCTGGGCGTAGGTCAGCGGAGTCACCCGGTTGGTGACGCTATAAGGCGGCGTCCTGCAATTGTAAAGATAAGCGCTCCCATCATAGGTCGTTCCGACAGAGTTGTAAGCAGCGCCCACGATGACTTTATTCGATCCCACGCCCGCCACCGACCAGCCAAAGAGAGCTTGCTCCGGCAGCGCGGGTTTGGCGATCGTCGGCAGAAAGACCCCGTTCGTATCGAAGAGATAGGCACTCCCAGCATAGATAGCTCCGGAGGAGCTGTCTCGGGGAGCGCCCACGATGATTCTGTCCGATCTCACGCCCGCCACGGAATAGCCGAAGAAAGCTTGCACCATCGGCGCGGGATTGGTGATCGTCGCCAGCAAGACCCCGTTCGTGTCGAAGAGATAGGCGCTCCCGCCATCGGTCGCTACGGCGTCGTCCTGATTGGCGCCCACAATGATCTTATCCGAGCCCAAGCCCGCCACGGAAATGCCGAAGTAATCGCTCGCCGCCGGCGCGGGGTTGGTGATGGTCGTCAACAAGACCCCATTGGCGTCAAAGAGATACACGCTCCCGGCAGCGATCGCTCCGTTGGAGTTCCCATAAGCGCCCACGATGATCTTGTCCGAGCCCAAGCCCGCCACGGAACAGCCGAAGTAATCGTTCGCCGCCGGCGCGGGATTGGTGATCGTCACCAGCAAGACCCCGTTCGTGTTGTAGAGATAGACGCTCCCGGCATTGACCGCTCCGGCGTCGTCCTGATTGGCACCCACGAGGATCTTGTCCGTGCCCAGGCCCGCCACGGAATAGCCGAAGTAATCGTTCGCCGCCGGCGCGGGGTTGGTGATGGTCGTCAGCAAGACCCCGCTGGTGTCGTAGAGATAGGCGCTCCCGGCATTGTTAGTTCCGGCGTCGTCAGAATAGGCGCCCACGATGATCTTGTCCGTGCCCAGGCCCGCCACGGAATTGCCGAAGTAATCGCCCGCGGCCGGCGCAGGGTTGGTGATGGTCGCCAGCAAGGCCCCGCTGGTGTCGTAGAGATAGGCACTCCCGGCATTGTTACTTCCGGCGTCGTCCTGAAAGGCGCCCACGATGAACTTGTCCGAGCCCACGCTCGCCACCGAACAGCCGAAGGCATCTTGCGAAGCCGGCGCGGGGTTGGTGATCGTCACCGCGAGGGGCCAGGACTCCTGCACCCTGGCCTGCAGGGTCAGCGACGCGCTGTCGCCGGCACCCAGCCGGTTGATGTTCCAAAGGTGGCTGGCCGTTTCGTACCAGCCCGCATCCGGCGTGGCCGAAACGAACTGCAAATCGCCAGGTAAGAGGTCGGCGATTCGGAGAGCCGTGGCCGTGGCCGGGCCGCGATTGGTCACCGTGATCGTGTAGGTGTTGGTCGCCAGCAACGGGAGCTGGGCAGAGGCGCCGGACTTGGCGATCGCGAGGTCTGCCTCCATCCCCACCGCAAAAGCCACCGTGCCGGTATTGTTGGCGGGAATCGTATCCGCCGGATCGGACGCGGTCAACGCCGCCGTGTTGCGGACAAACGCGCCGCCGGCGTCTGGTTCGAAAAGATACACGCTTCCGGCATTGGCCGCTCCGGCGTCGTCCAAAACGGCACCCACGAGTATCTTGTCCGAGCCCAGGCCCGCCACGGATGGGCCGAAGCAATCGGTCGCGGCCGGCAGGGGGTTGGCGATGTTTGCCAGCAAGATCCCGTTCGTGTCGAAGAGATAGGCACTCCCGGCATCGGCCGCACCGGCGTCGTCCTGATAGGCGCCCACGATGATTTTGTCAGAGCCCAGGCCCGCCACGGAATAGCCGAAGTAATCGTTCTTTGTCGGCGCGGGGTTGGCGATGGTCGCCAGCAATATCCCGTTCGTGTCGAAGAGATAGGCGCTCCCGGCATTGGCCGCTCCGGCGTCGTCCTGATAGGCGCCCACGATGATCTTGTCCGAGTCCAGGCTCGCCACCGAAAAGCCGAAGTAATCGCTCGAGTTCGGCGCGGGATTGGTGATCGTCAGCAGCAAGACTCCACTCATGTCGTAGAGATATACGCTCCCGGCAGCATACGCTCCGGCGTTGTCCTGATCGGCGCCCACGATGATCTTGTCCGCGCCCAGGCTCGCCACCGAACGGCCGAAGTAATCGCCCTCTTCCGGCGCGGGGTTGGTGATCGTCACCAGCAAGACCCCGTTCGTGTCGTAGAGATAGACGCCCCCGGCATCATCATCATACGCTCCGGCGTCGTCATACCTTGCACCCACGATGATCTTGTCCGCGCCCAGGCCCGCCACGGAATTGCCGAACATATCGTCCGCGTCCGGCGCGGGATTGGTGATCGTCACCAGCAAGGCCCCGTTCATGTCGTAGAGATACACGCTCCCGGCATTGTCCGCGCCGGTGTCGTCCTGCATGGCGCCCACGATGATTTTGTCCGAGCCCAGGCTCGCCACCGAACAGCCGAAGTAATTGCTTGGCGCCGGCACGGGATTGGTGATCGTCACCAGCACGCTCCCGTTCGTGTTGTAGAGATACACGCTCCCGGCATAGGTCCCCCCGGCATTGTCAATACAGGCGCCTACGATGAACTTGTCCGAGCCCAGGCCCGCCACGGAATAGCCTAAGTAATCGCCCGCTTCCGGCGTGGGGTTGGTGATCACGCAGGCCTCGCCGGGCGGCATCAGTACGCGCGCCTGGATCAGCAGCGATGTGCTCGAACCCACATCGAGCGCGCCGATGCTCCACGCCCCGTTCGTCACCGCATACGTCCCGTTGCTGTGGTTGAGATACCAGACCCCCGAGGGCAGCACGTCCGAAACGGTGGCCGACGTCGCCGCCGTGTCGCCGACGTTCGTCGCCGTGATCGTGTACGTCACCGTGTCCCCGATCGCCGGCACGGGTGGATTTCCGCTCTTCGTCACCGCCAGGTCCATCGCCGCCCGCGCAGGCGACCATGCCAACGCTGAAAAAGACAGGAATAGAAAGGTATGGATCTTCATGGCCCGCCGTCCTCCTTGTGTTGCCGCAGTTCTCCGCGCCCATCCACGACCAACAATGGTGGCGCGCATTCTTCCTGCGCCCCCCGCAGGAATCAAGAAAAAAGCGAGGCGCGAATAACGATAACCAACTGGCGCGCTTTATGTTGGAGCCGGGCCGCCAGGCCCCCTATCCGCGCCCCTCCGCGAAATCCGCGGCAAAAAAAGAACCGCGGAAATACGCGGATGGAAACCCCGCCTATGGCTGGTGGACCCGCAGCCGGCATAGTTTTCCGACCGCCGTTGTAAGGGTAAGTTACTCAAGGAAGTTGAAGAATTGGGCATTTGCAATCTTCACCCTGCAAGAGTAGTTTCAAGAGCATGACGAGTCAGGGAAAACGCCTTGGCGGGCTTTCGGGGCCTCGGCGCAGCGTGTGTGCGGAGGGATTGCGCGCCCGGGAAGTCGAGCGCCTGCGCGGTATGCCGGTCCTTGACAGGATCCGGGCCGCGCTCACCATGAGCAGGCGCTTCTCATGGCTCAAACCCGTGGGAGCCTCGCCACGCCGTGGATGATCCCCGAGCGCTACTTCAGGCCGCGGAAGATGTTGTTTCCATTCTCCAACAGCATCGGATAGACGCGGTGATCATTGGCGGCGTGGCCTTGGCGGCACACCACTATGTGCGCCAGACGGAGGATATTGATCTTGGAATCAACGCCGATCTGCCCGCGCTGCGCGTTGTGGAGGCCGCCTTGCGCCGGGCGGGTTATGCAGCGGAATTGCGGGAGCCGGACGCCGCGGATCCGCTCGGTGGCGTGATCAATGTGACAGGCCCTTTCGGATCGCTGCAGATCATCAGTTTTTCGGGCCGTTTCCCGGCGGTCATCGAAGACGCCCTGCGCGAGGCCACGGTTGTCGTCGAAGAGGGCAGCCGGCTCAAGATCGCGCCGCTGCCACACCTGGTGGCGATGAAACTCTATGCCGGAGGATTCAAGTCCAAGGCCGATATTGTGGAATTGTTGAACCGGAATCCGGATGCGGATCTGAAGGCGATTCGTTCCCTGTGCCGACGATATCAATTGACCGGCTTTGACGAGTTGCTCCCGGATATCCGCGCCCATCCGTGAAATCCGCGGTAAGAAAGGAACCGCGGATAACGCGGATGGACGCGGATGGGGAGGTTTGTTAAATTCCCTCCGTGACGCCGTTGGGGGACTATCTCTCTGAACTCAAGCGGAACCTCGACAAGGGGATCGCCACGGAGCACACCTACCGCCCGTTCCTCGAACGGCTCCTCGAAGCCTTCGGCAAGGACGTGGACGCCACCAACGAGCCGCGCCGCATCGCCTGCGGCGCCCCGGACTTCATCGTCACGCGCCGGAAAACCCCGCTGGGCTACGTCGAGACCAAGGATATCGGGACGGACCTCGACGAGATGGCCCGGGGCCGCGGCCCGCACGGCGAGCAGTTCGTCCGCTACCGCGACGGGCTGGCCAACTGGATTCTCACGGATTACCTCGACTTCCGCTGGTTCGTCGGCGGCGAGCCGCGCCTGGCCCTGCGCGTGGCGGAGGTGGACGCGAAAGGGAAACTGCGGCCGCTCCCGGACGCGGAACCGAAACTGGCCGCCTTGCTCCATGCCTTCTACGAGCAGCCCGCTCTGACCATCGGCACCGCCCGCGACCTCGCCGTCCGCATGGCCGCCCTGACCCGCATCCTGCGGGACCTCATCGCGGCCACCTTCCGCCACGAGGCGGAGGAACTGGAAAAATCGAAGTTGCGCGAGGCCGCCGCCGAGTATGGCGCCGGGAAACCCCGCGGCCCCTGGCTCCACGCCTGGCTCTCCGCCTTCCGCGAGACGCTGATCCCGGACCTCACGGAGGCCGACTTCGCCGACATGTTCGCCCAGACCTTGGCCTACGGGCTCTTCGCCGCGCGCATCCACACCCCGGCGAACAAGGAGTTCACCCGCGAGATGGCGGCCTACCGGCTGCCGAAAACCAATCCCTTCCTCCGCAAGCTGTTCCACGAGATCGCCGGCGTGGACATGCCCGACACCATGGCGTGGGCGGTGGACGACCTCGTGGACCTGCTGCGCCACGCGGACATGATCGAAATCCTGCGGGACTTCGGGAAGGGGAAGGGCAAGGAAGACCCGATCGTCCACTTCTACGAGACCTTCCTCGCCGCCTACGACCCGAAACTGCGCGAGAGCCGCGGCGTCTACTACACCCCCGAGCCCGTCGTCGGCTGGATCGTCCGCTCGCTCGACCGCCTGCTCCAGTCGAAGTTCGGCCGGCCCAGCGGCTTGGCGGACGAGAAGACCCTGATCCTCGATCCTGCGGCCGGCACGGCGACGTTCCTGTATTCCGTGCTCAACGAGGTGTACGCCCGGTTCGCGAAGCAGAAGGGCGCGTGGGACGGCTACGTGGAGAAGCATCTCCTGAACCGCCTCTTTGGCTTCGAGCTGCTCATGGCGCCGTACGCCATCGCGCACCTCAAGCTTGGCATGCGGCTGGAGGAGACCGGCTACGGCTTCGCCGGCGACCGGCGGCTCGGCGTCTTCCTCACCAACACCCTCGAACAGGCCGCCCACAAGAGCGAGCAGCTTTACGCGAGCTGGATTTCCGAGGAGGCCGATGCCGCCTCGGAGGTGAAGTCGAAGGCGCCGATCATGGTCGTGCTCGGCAACCCGCCCTACGCCAACTTCGGGCGGATGAACCGCAACCCGTGGATCCTGAAACTGCTGGAGGACTACAAGAGGGACTTGAACGAGAAGAAGCTCAACCTCGACGACGACTTCATCAAATTCCTGCGGTTCGCCCAGTGGCGCATCGAGCAGACGGGCCACGGCCTGATCGGGTTCATCACCAACAACACGTATCTCGACGGCATCACGCACCGCCGGCTGCGGCGGTCGCTGATGGAGTCCTTCGACGAGCTGTACGTCCTGAACCTCCACGGCAGCTCGAAGAAAAAGGAAAAGACGCCCGAGGGCGGCAAGGACGAGAACGTCTTCGACATCACCGTCGGCGTGTCCATTCTATTGGCGGTGAAGAAGGGTGGGGAAAGCGGTCTCGCGGGAGCTCGACCCTCCAGGGCTGTCCTTGCGAACCGGACCGTGGAGGGCGGAGCTCCCGCGACGCCGGATCATACCGCCGGCGCCCGGGTCTCCCACGCCGACCTGTGGGGCCGGCGGGAACAGAAATACGAATGGCTCGGCGCAAACGAAGTCGAATCCACGAAATGGACGAAACTCAAACCCCAGGAGCCCTACTGGTTCTTCGTGCCGAAGGATACGGGGGCGCAGGAGGAGTATGAGAAATACATAGGCTTGAAGAGCGTGTTTCAAGTTCTTGGAAACGGAGTGAAAACCGATCGCGATGAGCTGTTTGTTGATTTTGACCGTGATGTTCTGCTGAACAGAATCCGTACTTTCTACTCCGTGGATGGGATTGCGGAGCCCTTTTCGTCAACGTATCGAGTTGAGAATTCTTCGAGTTATGACCTTTTGGCTCGAAGGCAAAATACAAAATTCAGCGAAGAAAACATTCGCCCATTTCTCTACCGTCCTTTCGATATGCGTTGGTTGTACTATCTGCAGGGGCTTACAAGCAGGCCGGCTTACGAAGTCATGCGGCACATGATTGCGGGACCGAATGTGGCTCTGGTTTGCTTGCGGCAATCCCGCCGAGGCGAAGCCGGAACGTTTCTGGCGGTTAAAGGATTGATTAACAAAGACGCTGTTTCGCTGTACGACATTGGCACAGCTTTTCCGCTCTTCCATTATCCTGATTCCAACGAGTTACAACTAGGCTCTCCCCGCCCCAACTTCACCCCGTCCTTCATTGCCGCGGTGGAGGGAAGGTTGGGGATGAAGTTGGAGGTAGGGCCGGCTGGCCCAGCCGGCCGCGCGGCGCGTTCGGCGAACGCGCCCTACCTGACCCCTGAATCCATCTTCCATTACGCCTACGCGATCTTCCATTCGCCGACATACCGGAGCCGGTACGCGGAATTCCTGAAGATTGATTTCCCGCGGCTGCCGCTGACGTCGGACCGGGAGTTGTTCTTCCGGCTGGCGGGGCTGGGGGCGGAACTGGCGGGCCTGCATCTCATGGAATCGCCGAAGCTGGAGCAATTCATCACCTCGTTCCCCGAGAAGGGAGACAACGTGGTGGAGAAGGTCCAGTTCGCGGACGGCCGCGTCTACATCAACAAGGCCCAGTATTTCGACGGCGTGCCGGAGTCGGTCTGGGCCTTCCACGTCGGCGGCTACCAGGTCTGCGAGAAATGGCTCAAGGACCGGAAGGGCCGGGCGCTGGCCTACGAGGACGTGCGGCACTACCAGAAGATCGTGGTCGCCCTGGCCGAGACCCTGCGGCTGATGGCCGAGATCGACCGGGCCATCCCGGGCTGGCCAATCCGGTAAAAAGGCTTGATCCGCGCCCCTCCGTGAAATCCGCGGCAAGAAAAGAACCGCAGATACACGCGGATGGACGTGGATGGGGGGGCGCCGACTGGGATGCCCCGATTTTCTTATCCCAACCTTGACTTTTCACGGGGCGGTCCATACTCTGTCGCACTTGTTACGGCTCGGAGGGACGGGATCGCGGGATAAGGGCCGTATTTCTTATATAGAGGCGGGAACCCGACGGCGGCCTCGAGGGGTCAGTGAGCCGGGCGCCGCCGGATTTTTTTGGGCCGCGGCGGGATGCCCGATGGTGTAATGGCAGCACACGGCCCTTTGGAGGCCAGAGTCCAGGTTCGAGTCCTGGTCGGGCAACCAGCCTTCGCTCGGAGCGAAGCGGAGGGCGAAGGCGGACGATAGCGCGGGCATTTAGTTGCGATGCTGCTCCGAGCTACGGCTGGCAAGCCAGGCAGGGGTAATTGAAGTGGATATGAGAATATTTTCAGGCAATGCGCACCGCGCGCTGGCGGAGGAAATCGCCGCGTACGTGGAGCAACCACTCGGGGACGTGAACATCACGCGCTTCCCGGACGGCGAGATCGGCGTCAAGATCGTGGACAACATCCGCGGGCAGGACGTGTTCATCGTCCAGCCCACGTGCAATCCGCCGAACGAAAACCTGATGGAGCTGCTGATCATGGTCGACGCGGCCCGGCGCGCGTCGGCGGCGCGGATCACGGCCGTGATGCCGTTCTACGGGTACGCCCGGCAGGACCGCAAGGACCAGCCGCGGGTGCCGATCACGGCGAAGCTGGTCGCCAACCTGCTCGTCGCGGCCGGGACGAGCCGGCTGCTGGCCATGGATTTCCACGCGCAGCAGGTGCAGGGCTTTTTCGACATCCCGGTGGACCATCTCTTCGCGGCGCCGGTGATCGTCAAGCACATCCGCGCGAAGCAACTCCCCGATCTGGTCGTCGTGGCGCCGGACCCGGGCGGGCTGAAGATGGCCTACGCCTACTCCAAGATGCTGGGGGCGGGCCTGGCGATCGTCGCCAAGCAACGCCAGAGCGCGACGGAGGTCGAGGCGCTGAACCTGGTCGGCGACGTCGCCGGCCGCAACGCGCTGCTCGTGGACGACCTGTGCACGACGGCCGGCACGCTCTGCGCCGCCGCCAACCTGCTGAAGGCGCGCGGCACGAAGCAGGTCTTCGCGGCCGTCACGCACGCCGTGCTCGCGGACCAGGCCATCGCGCGCCTCAAGAACTCGCCGATCGAGTTCATGGTGACCACGAACAGCGTGCCGGCCAAGAACTGGAACGGATTTCCCGTGGAAGCCCTCTCCGTCGCCGACCTGCTCGGCGAGGCCATCCTGCGTATCCACAGCAACCAATCGGTCACTTCGCTCTTTAACGTATAGCCAGCAAGGGAGACAGCGATGAAAACGTTGAAAGTCACCGTACAGCCGCGCCAGAGCCGGGGCACCGCCCAGGCCGGCCGCCTCCGCCGACAGGGCCTGCTGCCCGCCGTCGTATACGGGTCCGGCAAGCCGACGCGCACGATCCAGTTGAACCGCCACGACTTCGAGCAGTCGCTCCGGGGCCACGCGGGCGAGAACATCCTGATGGACCTGGAGATCGAGGGCGAGAAGACGATCAAGGTCCTGCTGAAGGATATCCAGCACCATCCCGTGTCGGGCCAGATGACGCACGCGGACTTCAACGAGATCTCGATGACCGAGAAGCTGCGCGTCGAGCTGCCGATCCACCTGGTCGGCGAGCCGGTCGGCGTGAGCCAGCAGGGCGGCATCCTGGAGCACCTGATCCGCCAGGTCGCGGTCGAGTGCTTGCCGACGGACATCGTGGAACGCGTGGACGTGGACGTCTCGGGCTTGAGTATCGGCCAGAGCCTGACCGTGGCCGACGTCAAGCTGGACCCGGCGAAGTACACGGTCCTGACCTCGAAGGAAGTCGCCGTGGCCACGGTGGCCGCGCCGAGGGCCGAGGAGGAAGTCGCCCCGGCGGAAGCGGTCGCCGGCGAGGGCGCCGCCGCGGAGCCCGAGGTGATCACGGCGAAGAAGGAAGAGGGCGAGGAAGGCGAGGAGGGCGAGGAGAAGGAAGGCGGCAAGAAGGGCGAGGGCAAGAAGCCGGAAGCCAAGAAGGAAGAGGCCGGCAAGAAACCCGAGGCCGGCAAGAAGCCCGAGGCGGCCAAGAAGGAAGAGGGCAGGAAGGCCAAGTAACGCGGCGGGGGGAGCCGTCCGGTGAAGATCGTGTTGGGACTCGGCAATCCGGGCCGGAAGTACGAGCACACCCGGCACAACATCGGGTTCGACGTGCTCGACGGGATGGCGGCCGAGGCCGGGGTCCGGTTCCGGAAGAAATGGCTCATGCCGCTGCAGTCCGCCGAGATCGAGGTGGGTTCCGAGACCGTGCTGCTGGTGAAGCCGATGACGTTCATGAACCGCAGCGGCTCGGCCCTGCGCCCCCTGGTCCGGCGCCACGGCCTGGCCCCGGAGGACGTGATCGTCGTGCTGGACGATCTCGACCTCGAGGCGGGGCGGTTGCGCATCCGCAAGCGCGGCGGGGCGGGCGGGCACAAGGGCCTGCAGTCGGTGCTCGCGACGCTGGGGACGGAGAACTTCCCGCGGGTGCGGCTGGGCATCGGGCCGCGGCCGGTGGGCGAGGACCTGACGGGCTACGTGCTCGCGCGCTTCGGCGCGGCGGAGCGGGAGGCGGCGGGGCGGGCGGTCCGGCAGGCGGGCGACGCGGTGCGGATGATGGTCGAGGCCGGCGTGGACCAGGCCATGAACAAGTTTAACAGCGAAACGAAATGAGGAGACGCCATTGAAGAAATACGAAATCATGTTCATCTTCCCGGAGGCCCTGAAGGACGAGGCCCTGGCGGCCGCCCTGACGAAGGCCCAGGAGGAGATCAAGCGGGTGGGCGGCGAGATCGAGAACGTCACCCAGCTTGGCAAGCGGGGCTTCGCCCGCGCGATGAAGAAGAAGGAAGCGGGCTACTACGTGCTGGCGGTCGTCCGGCTGCCCGCGGACCAGATCGCGCCCCTGCAGGCGAAGTACCGCCTGGACGAGGGCATCTTCCGCGTGCAGGTCGTCGAGGCGCCGGCGAGCGGCAGCAGCAAGATCACCGTCCCGGGCGAGTACGGCGAGCGCAGCGACCGCAGCGACCGGGGAGAGCGCGATGGCCAGCCTTAACAAGGTCTTCCTGGCCGGGAACCTGACCCGGGACGTCGAGGTGCGCTACACGCCGACGGGCACGGCGGTGGCCGACCTGAACATGGCCATCAACCGGACGTACACCAGCGGCGGCGAGCAGAAGGAGGAAGTCTGCTTCGTCAACGTCGTGGCGTGGGGCCGCACGGCCGAGCTGTGCGGGGAATACTTGAGCAAGGGCTCGCCGATCCTGGTCGAGGGCATCCTGCAGTACGACACCTGGCAGACCGACGCCGGCGAGAAGCGCAGCCGCCTGCGCGTGCGGGCGGACCGGGTGCAGTTCCTGGGCCGGCCGAAGCGCGGCGAGATGGGTGACGCGCCCGAAGGCGGCCCGCCGCCTCGCGGCGGCCGCCCCGCCGCCCCGCCGCCCCCGGCGGACGAGCCCCCCGCGGGGCCGGACGAGGGCGCGGACCACGAGAACCTTCCTTTCTAGAGAGACGATAAAAAGGACACGCGAATGAAAAGACGAGCATCGAGCGACAAGGAAACCCGCAAGCCGGCCCGCAGCGCCATGGCCCCGATCCGCCGGGCGCGCTACCTTAAATCCGACGACACGGTCAACTTCCGCGATTACGAACTGCTCCGCAAGTTCATGACCGAGCGCGGCAAGATCATGCCGCGCCGCTTCACGGGCGCGACGGCCAAGCAGCAGCGGCAGATCAAGCTGGCGATCCGCCGGGCCCGCGTCATGGGCCTGCTGCCCTGAACGGAAAGGGAGAACCACATGTCCATGGAATTGATTCTGACGGAAAACGTCGAGGGACTCGGGACGGAAGGCGCCGTGGTGCGCGTGGCGGAAGGCTATGCCCGCAACTACCTGCTGCCGCGGAAGCTGGCCGCCCCGGTCACGGAAGCCGCCCGCCGCCGGCTGGAAACCCGCCGGAAGGCGCGCGAGGAGCAGATGAAGAAGGACCTGGAGGGCGCCCGCGCGCTGGTCGCCTCCATCGAGCAGGCGTCCTGCACGCTCACGGTGAAGACCGGCGAGGGCGGCAAGCTGTTCGGGTCGGTCACCGCCGCGGATATCGCGGCGGCGCTCAAGGGCCAGGGCCTGGAGCTGGACAAGCGGCAGATCGAGCTGGCCGAGCCGCTGCGCGAACTGGGCGTCTTCAACGTTCCCGTCAAGGTGCATCCCGAGGTGCAGGCCACGCTGAAGGTCTGGATCGTCGAGGATTAACATGGCTGCGCCCGCCGCCAGGACCGACCGCCTCCCGCCGTACAGCGAGGAAGCCGAGCGGGGGGTCCTGGGGTCGGCGCTGCTGGACGCCGGCCGGGTGGTGGACCTGGCGGTCGAGCGGGGCCTGCGCCCGGAATCCTTCTACGTCCCGGCGCACCAGGCGCTGTTCGAGCTTTTTCTCGACATGGGCCACCAGGGGCGGCCCGTCGACCTGCTGACCGTCGGCGACCGGCTGCGCGACCAGGGCCGCCTGGAGGAGATCGGCGGCTCGACCTTCCTCGACCAGCTCGTCGACGCCACGCCCACCCCGGCCCACGCGGAATACTACATCGACATCGTCCGGCAGAAACACCTGCTGCGGCTGATCATCGACCGGGCGCGCGAGGCCATCGACACCACCTACGGGGCGGAGGAGAGCGCGGACAGCATCCTGGGCAAGGTCGAGCAATCCTTCTTCGAGATCGGCGAGACCCAGCGCGGGCAGGTGCTGCCGTGGCCCACGCTCGTGAAGGAGGCCGTCGAGGAGATCGAAAAGATCTACGCCCTGAAAAAGGGGCTGACGGGCATCTCCACGGGGTACACCGATCTCGACCGGATTCTGCTGGGGCTGCACCCGACGGACATGATCATCCTGGCCGCGCGCCCGTCGATGGGCAAGACGTCGCTCGCGCTGAACATCGTGGAGAACATCGGGCTGGGAGAGGGCCCCGACCACGTGGCCCGCCCCGTGGCGGTCTTCAGCCTGGAAATGTCGAAGGAGCAGCTGGTGCGGAGGATGATCTGCTCGCACGCCAAGGTGCCGGCGCACAAGCTGTCCAGCGGCATGTTGTTCGCGGAGCAGCACGGGCACCTGATCAACGCGGCGTCGGTCCTGAACAAGGCGAACATCCTGCTGGACGACACCGCGGGCCTCGAGGTCCTGGAGCTCCGCTCCCGGGCGCGGCGCATGAAGCGGCGGTTCGACATCCAGATGGTCGTGGTGGATTACCTGCAGATGCTCAACTTCCCCCAGTTTGCCAACGAGGGCCGGCAGCGCGAGACGGCGGCGATCTCCGGGGCACTCAAGGCCATGGCGAAGGAGCTGAAGATACCGGTGCTGGTCTTGAGCCAGTTGAGCCGGGCGCCGGAGACCCGCAGCGCCACGGCGGT
Organism: Verrucomicrobiota bacterium; assembly: GCA_022710725.1. Classification (GTDB taxonomy): domain Bacteria; phylum Verrucomicrobiota; class Kiritimatiellia; order CAIQIC01; family JAGNIJ01; genus JAGNIJ01. Next base: position 290,615 of record JAKLGK010000003.1, on the reverse strand, counting down.
GCCCAAGCTTTCGGACCTGCGCGACTCGGGCTCGCTCGAGCAGGACGCCGACGTCGTGCTGCTGCTGCGGCGGCCCTGCAAGTATCCCGAGGACCCGGACCACGCGGACGAGCTGCTGGCGATCGTGGAGGTCGCCAAGCACCGCAACGGCCCGACCGGGTCGGTGCATCTGAACTTTTTCCAGGATTACACGCGTTTCGAGAGCCGCGCGGCCGGCGTGGACCAGGAAGGCGGTCCCGGCCCGGGCGGAGGAGAGGGGGCCTCATGATTCCGCACAGGCATTCGCGTTGGTTCCCGGTCGCGGGCTTCCTGCTCGCGGCGGCCGCGGCCCGGGCCGCCCTGGTGACCGAGGTCGGCGTGCGCGTGCAGGGGCACGGCCGGGTGGACACGAACGCGGTGATGGCCTTCTCCACGCTCCGGCCCGGGGAGGAATACAACGCCATGGCGGTCGGCCGCGACCTGCGCGCGATGCAGCAGAGCGGCATGTTCTCGAGCGTGACCGTCGAGGCGGAGCCCGGGACCGGCGGCGTGGCCGTGTACTTCCTGGTCGAGGGCCGCTCCCGCATCCGGGACATGGACATCGAGGGCGCCGACGATCTCGGCAACCGCAAGGTGCGCTCCCTGCTCGAGATCGGGCCGGGCGACCCGGTGGACGACTCGCTGCTCGCCGTGCGCTCGCAGAAGGTCCTGGAGACCTACCGCAAGAAATACTGGCCCGACGCCCGCCTGACATGGGCCCTCGCGCCCGCCGAGGAACCCGGCTGGGTCAACGTCCGGATCACCGTCAAGGAAGGCCGCCGCGCGACGGTCAAGAAGATCGTCTTCGCCGGCAACGACCGCGTGCGGAGCCGGGAGCTGCTCAAGGCCATGAAGCAGCGCCGGGCCAACTGGCTGTCGTGGATCACCGGCGCGGGCACCTACGACCCCGACCTGCTCGAGACGGACCGCGAGCTGCTGCGGGAGGTCTACCGGGGCCGGGGGTACCTCGACGCGGGCATCGGCGAGCCGAAGATTTCGCCCCTCGGGCGGCGCGGACTGCGGGTCGACATCGACGTGAGCGAGGGCGAGCCGTACCGGGTCGGCCGGGTGGAGTTCTCGGGGATCACCTCCGCGCCCCCGGCGGAGGTGGAAAGCGCCGTGCGCCTGAAGGAGGGGGACACGGCCTCGTCGACGAACATCGAGAAGAACGCGCAGGCGCTCCAGGACTGGTACGGCAGCCGCGGGCGGATCCGCACCGACGTCGAGACCGACATCGACGCCGACCCGGCGACCCACGTGGCCGACGTGCGCTACACGGTCACGGAGGGCCGCGAGGCCCATATCCGGGAAATCCGGATCCGCGGCAATTCGCGGACGAAGGACAAGGTGATCCGCCGCGAGCTGGCCGTGTACCCGGGCGAGCTCTACAACACCGTCAAGGTGCGGACCAGCGAGCGCCGGCTGCAGAACCTGAACTACTTCGAGTACGTCAACAGCTACCCGTCGCCCACGGACGACCCGGGCTGGTACGACATGAACATCGAGGTCGAGGAGCAGCGCACGGGCCAGCTCATGGCCGGCGCGGGGTTCTCCAGCGTGGACGACCTGATCGGCTTCGTCGAGCTGTCGCAGGGCAACTTCGACCTCTTCGGGTGGCCCGGGATGACGGGCGGCGGCCAGAAGCTGAAGCTGCGCGCCCAGGTGGGCACCAAGCGGTCGGACTACGAGCTGTCGTTCATCGAGCCGTGGTTCCTGAACCGGCGGCTGTCGCTCGGCCTGGACCTTTTCCGGCATGAGAACAGCTACGACAGCAGCCTGTACGACCAGCGGAACGTGGGCGGGCGCGTGACCCTCGGGCACGCCCTGGGCGCGTTCAGCCGCGTCAACCTGTCGTACGGCCTGCAGCAGATCGACATCTACGACGTGTCGACCAACGCCTCGAGCGCGATCCGGGACGAGGAGGGGACGTACAAGAAGAGCGAGGTGACCCTCGAACTCGTGCGCGACACCCGCGACCACCCGTTCCTTCCCACCCGCGGCAACCGCAGCAGCGTTTCCGGCTCCGTCGCCGGCGGCCCGCTCGGGGCGGACACGGATGTGTACGGCTTCGAGGCCCGCAGCTCGCAGTATTTCCCCCTCTGGTTCGACCACGTGTTCAACGTCCGCGGCTGGGCGGGGGTGGTGGAGGAGTACGGCGACTCCGACGAGGTCCACCTGTTCGACCGGCTCTTCCTCGGCGGCCCGCGCACGGTCCGCGGCTTCAAGTACCGCGATGTCGGCCCGCACGACGAGAACGGCGAGCCCATCGGCGGCAACACGGCCGGCTACCTGACCGCCGAGTACACGCTGCCCGTGGCGGAGAAGGTCCGCCTGGCCTTCTTCTACGACGTCGGCATGGTGTGGCCCGAATCCTGGGACGCGGAACTGAACGACCTGAATTCCGGCCTGGGCTTCGGCGTCCGGTTCGACCTGCCCGGGTTCCCGATCCAGCTGGACTACACGTGGCCGATCGATACGGATCCCGAGAACGACCGGGATAGCGGGCGCTTCAGCTTCTGGCTGGGCTACCAGTACTGATCCTTTCACAACGCACGGAGGAAACATGAAGAGCAGCGCGGTGAAGAGAGCGGCGGCGATCACGTTGGCGGTGGGCTTCGGCCTGGCCCTGGCGGCCCGGGCCGAGACGCCCCCGCTTGTCTTTGTGGACATGGAGCGGGCGTTCACCGAGTTCTACAAGACCAAGCTCGCCGACGAGCAGCTGAAGAAGCAGGCGGAGGAATTCAACGAGGAGCGCAAGAAGCTCACGGAGGAGTTCGAGAAGCTTCAGGAGCAGTTCAACCTCCTGCGCGACGAGGCGCAGAACACGGCCTTGAGCGAGGACGCGCGCGCGCAGAAACGCAACGCGGCCGAGGAGAAGCTGATCGAGACCCGCGACATGGAAACGCGCATCCGGCGCTTCGACGAGGCCCGGCAGAAGCAGCTCGACGACCAGACCCGGCGCATGCGCAAGCGGATCGTCGACGAGATCCAGCAGACGATCCAGACCTATGCCCGCACGCAGGGCTTGAGCACCGTGCTCGATTCCTCCGGGCAGAGCTTCAACGGCGTCGAACTGGTGCTCTACCAGGATGTCCGCAGCGACATCACGGACATCATCCTGGAGCAGCTCAACAAGACCGAGGGCCAGGCCGAACCGGCGGCGGCGCCCGCGGCGGAAGAGACGGAGAAGTGAGATTCTTGGCGCGGAGGAACACATGAGCTGGACGGCGGCGGAACTGGCGCAACGCGTGGGCGCCACGGTCGAGGGAGACGGGACGGTCGCGATCACGGGCGTGGCGGGCCTCCGCGAGGCGCGGCCCGGCCAGCTGTCCTTTCTTGCGAACATGCGCTACGCCCCGGACGCGGCCACCACGCAGGCGTCCGCCGTCGTGGTTCCGAAGGACTGGAACCGGCCCTGCGCGGCGCCCTGCCGGTTGCTCGCCCGGGATCCGGACAAGGCCTTCGCCCGGATCGCCATCGAGTACGCCCCCGCGCCGGTCTCGCCGCCGCCGGGCGTGCACCCGACGGCCGTCATCGCCCCCGACGCGAAGCTCGGCGCCAACGTCAGCATCGGGCCCTACGTCGTCATCGAGCCCGGCGCGTCCGTGGGCGAGGGGACCGTCCTCTTCGCCGGCTGCTACCTCGGCCACGGGGTCAGGGTCGGCGCGGCGTGCCGGTTCTACCCGCAGGTCACGGTCCGCGAAGGCTGCCGCATCGGCGACCGCGCGATCCTCCATAACGGCGTGGTGATCGGGAGCGACGGATTCGGATACACCGTCAACGAGAAGGGCGTCCGGGAAAAGATCCCGCAGATCGGCATCGTCGAGCTCGGCCACGACGTGGAGATCGGCGCCAACACGACGATCGACCGCGCCCGGTTCGGGCGCACGCGGATCGGCAATGGCGTGAAGATCGACAACCTGGTCCAGATCGGCCACAACGTGGTCATCGGCGACAACGCCGTGATCGTCGCGATGGTCGGCATCTCCGGCAGCTCGGAAATCGGAGAGCGCACCATCCTGGCGGGCCAGGTCGGCGTGGTGGGGCATATCGTGATCGGGCGCGACTGCATCGTCGGGGCCCGGTCGGTGGTCACCAAGGACATCGCACCGCAATCGTTCGTGTCCGGGTATCCGGCGATCCCTCATGACGAGGAAAAGCGATTGCACGCCCATATTGCCCGCCTGCCGGAGTTCAAGAAAAAGGTGGCGGAGTTGGAAGCGCGGCTGAAGGCCCTGGAAGCCCGGGGCGCCTGACCGCTCCGCGCCTTTCCTGTCGCTCCATGCCGGGCGAGCCGGTCGTCATGCTGAATCCGGAACAGGAAGAGAACCCGCCGTCATTACGCCGCAGGGAGGTGTCCCGGGCCACGCGGGGGGTCGTGGCCGTTACGGCCGGGCAGGTCGTGAGCATCGCGATTTCGCTGGCCCTTGCCCTGGTCATCCCGCGGCTGCTGGGCGCGCGCGATTTCGGCAACTGGGCGCTCTTCCGAAGCGTGATCGATTTCATCGCGCTGCTATGCGCGCTCGGCACCCCGGCCGTCATGTCCCAGTACTACGTGGGCGCGCGCGCCGCGGGCCGGGAGGAAGAGGCCGGCCTGATTTTCAAATCGGTGGCGGCGACCCGCTTCATCGTGGCGGTTCTCGCGGCGACGGCCGGGGGCCTGCTGCTGCTCGCGAGCCGGAATCCCCTGATGACAGGCGCGGCCGCCGGCTTCCTGGCCTTGAGCGTCCTCGCCCGCGTCGCGGGGCTGGCGCCTTTCCTCCTCCTGTATGCCGAGCGCCGGGCGGGCCGGATCGTCTGCATCAACGTCGCGCAGGCGCTCCTCGTGCCCGTGGCCGTGGCCGGCGCGTATGTCGCCGGAGGGTTCCGCTGGGTGCCGCCCGCGTGCGCCGTGGGCGACCTCGCGCTCGCCGGCCTCAACTGGGTCGTCGCCTGGCCGGATGTCCGGTGGCCGCGGGGCTGGCTGACGCGGGCCCGCTTCCGGGAATTGGCCTCGTTCGGAATCATGCTCGCGTTGGCCCACACGAGCGCGATGGCCTACATCACCATGGCCCCGTACTTCATGAGCCTCGCCGGGATGAGCAGCGTGCTGATCGGGCGAGTGGGCCTCGCCGTGCGGCTCCAGAATGTCCTGCTCGGCCTGCTCGGCACGGCCGGCGGGGCGCTCTGGCCCTCCATCACGATCCTCATGGAAACCGAGGGCGTCCGGCGCAGCGTGGTCTGGCAGAGCCTGTTCAGCCGCCTCGGGGGCGTGCTGATCCTCGCCGCTGCCGGCGTCTTCATGACGGTGGCCGGCTGGGCCGTGCCCTTCGTCCTGGGGAAGGATTTCACGCCGGCCATCCCCGTCATCAGCCTGTGGCTGCTCATGACCCTGTTCTTCTGGCTGGGGATGCGGTACGCCCTGTTCGGGCAGTTGATGAAAAGCCCCGGCCGGGTGCTGAAGGCCTCCCTGTGGATGTTCGCGGTGTTCATCCCGCTGTTCCTGCTCTTCGGCAGGACGGGGTCCGGCGTCGAGACGGTCTGGGCCCTGCTCGCGGGCACGCTCGTCTACGCGCTGTACCTGGCGATCACGACCCGGCGGAAATGGGGGATCAGCCTGGACTCGATCCGGCTGCTGCTCCCGCTGGCCGTGACGGCCGGCTTGGCGGTCTACGCCATTCGGGCCGGTCCGGGCGGCCTCGGCTGGCCGGCTCCCGCGGCCTGGCTGGTCGTCTTCGTGGCCAGCGTGTTCGTTTCCCGCAGCCTGCGCGTCCACGAATTGACCGGCATTATCTCCTCCTTGAGGCGGCCGGGCTTGGGAGGAGGGGCATGAGCGGGCCCCTCCGGCTGGCGATCTTGAGCCTGCACCGGGGCGGTATGGCGCAGTGCGCGGCCGGTCTGGCCAACGCCGTGCTCCAGGCCCGGCCGGAGGCCGCCGTGGCCTTCTTCGGCCCGCAGGACATGGACCCGGACCTGTTCGAGCCCGGCGTGGCGTTATTCCGGTACCGCACTCCGCAGGAACTGTCCTGGCGCGCGGTCGGCCGCCTCGCCCGCCTGCCGTGGCTCGCCCGACGGCTGCGGCAGGACATCCTCGCATGGCGGCCGACCGTGCTCCACGTGAACTCCGGCCACCTTTCCTATCCCCTGTTTGTGCCGGGCCTCGCCGCCCGGATTCCCATGGTATCCAGCATCCACGATATCTTCCCGCATCTCGGGGAGAGGCGGCCGGTGGAGCGGTTCAAGCTGTCCTCCCTGCTGGGGCACAGCCGTCGTTTCCTGGTCCACGGGCGGCGGCTCAAGGAGCAGGCCGTCGCCCGCTGGCGTATCGACCCGGAACGCATCGAGGTGTTTCCGATCATCAAGCCCTCGCGGATTCGTTCCTGGGCGGCGGCCGCGGAGGAGCAGCCCTTCGACATCCTGCTGTTCGGCCGGATTCACGCGTACAAGGGCGTGGGCCTGATCCTGGAGGCCCTGCCGGAGATCGTGAAGCGCGTTCCGCAAGCGCGGCTGATCATCGCCGGGAAAGGGGACCTCGACGCCTGGTCGGCTTCGCTCGAGTCCGTGCGCGGGCACGTGGAATTGCACAATCGGTTCATTCCTGACCGCGAGATGGCGGCTTTCTTCCGGCGCTGCGCCCTGGCCGTGCTGCCGTACCTGGAGGCCAGCCAGAGCGGGATCGAGCCGGTCGCCGCCTGCTTTGGCAAGCCCGTCGTGGCCACCCGGGTCGGCTCCTTGGACGAGGTCGTCGAGGATGGACGGACGGGGCGGCTGGTGCCGCCCGGGGATGCCGGGGCCCTGGCCCTTGCCGTCGCGACCCTGCTGGCCGATCCCGCCCTGCGCCGGGAGATGGGCCGGCGGGCCTTTGAGCGGCGGTACGGGCCGGGGGTGGAAAAGGAACTTGGCGAGCGGCTCTGCCGTTTGTACGCGGCAGCGGTTTAGGTTAGGATGCCGGCATGGACGTTTTCCGGCTTAAATCCGGCTTCGCGCCGACCGGCGACCAGCCCGAGGCGATCGAGGCCCTGTGCCGCGGGCTGGCGGACGGGCGCCGGTTCCAGACCCTCGAGGGCGTCACGGGCTCCGGCAAGACGTTCACGATCGCCAACGTGATCCAGCGCTGGGGCCGGCCGACCCTCGTCATCTCGCACAACAAGACGCTGGCCGCCCAGCTCTACGCCGAGCTGAAGGGCTTCTTCCCGGACAACGCCGTCGAGTACTTCGTCAGCTACTACGACTACTACCAGCCCGAAGCCTACATCCCGCAGACCGACACCTACATCGAGAAGGACTCCGCGATCAACGACGAGATCGAGCGCCTGCGTCTCGCGGCGACCGACGCCCTGATCAACCGCCGCGACGTCATCATCGTGGCCTCCGTCTCGTGCATCTACGGCCTGGGCTCGCCCGAGGATTACCGCGACATGCTGGTCAACCTGCGCCGCGGGGAGCCCGCGGACCGCGACGCCGTGCTGCGCAAGCTGGTCGACATCCAGTACTCGCGCAACGATATCTCCACCGAGCCCGGCACGTTCCGCGCGCGCGGCGACGCGGTGGACATCTTTCCGTCCTACCGCAAGGACGGCGTGCGGATCGATTTCTTCGGCGACTCGGTGGAACGCATCCGGCGCATCGATCCGCTGACCGGCCACACGCTTGCCGAGCTGCCGGGCGTCATGATCTCACCCGCGCGCCACTTCGTCATGCCCCAGGCCAAGATCGAGCGCGCCCTGGCCGGCATCCGCGCCGAGCTGGAGGACCAGGTGAAGAAGTTCGAGGCCGCGGAGAAGCTGCTGGAGGCCCAGCGCCTGCGCATGCGCACGGAATACGACATCGAGATGCTCCTCGAAGTCGGCTACTGCAGCGGCATCGAGAACTATTCCCGCCACCTCTCCGGACGCGCCCCCGGCGAGCGGCCCGCGACGCTCCTGGACTTCTTCCAGGGGGAATTCCTGACCATCCTCGACGAGTCGCACGTCAGCGTTCCGCAGCTTCGCGGGATGTACAACGGCGACCGGTCGCGCAAGCTGGTCCTGGTGGAACACGGGTTCCGGCTGCCGTCGGCCCTCGACAATAGGCCGATGAATTTCGACGAGTTTCTGGCGGTCACGGGCCCGATCCTGTTCACCACGGCCACGCCCGGCCCGTTCGAGCGGGAGGTCGGCTGGCCGCCCGTCCCGCAGGTCATCCGCCCGACCGGCCTGCTGGATCCGCCCGTCGAGGTGCGCCCGCTGGCCGGCCAGATCGACGACCTGATCGAGGAGGTCCGGAAGCGGGCCGAGAAGGGCGAGCGGACGCTCGTCACCACGCTGACCAAGAAGACCGCCGAGGACCTGTCCGAGTACCTCCACAACATCGGGCTGCGCGTGAAGTACCTGCACTCGGAAATCGACACCATCGAGCGGGTCGAGATCCTGCGCGGCCTGCGCAAGGCGGACTTCGACTGCCTCGTGGGCATTAACCTCCTGCGCGAGGGACTAGACCTGCCCGAGGTTTCGCTCGTCGCCGTCCTGGACGCGGACAAGGAGGGGTTCCTGCGCTCGGAGACCTCGCTCGTGCAGACGGCGGGCCGCGCCGCGCGGCACCTGAACGGGGAGGTCATCCTGTACGCCGACCAGGTGACGGAATCCATGCGGCGCATGATCGACATCACGCGCGCGCGCCGCGAGAAGCAGCTCGCGTACAACCGCGAGCACGGCATCACGCCGAAGAGCATCGTCAAGGCCATCCAGGACAGCCTCGCGGAGCAGGAGGCCGCGAAGGAGGTGGAGTCGCAGGCCATCCGTGAGGCCGGCGTGGAGTACGACGCGGCGCAGGTGATGGCGGACATCGAGCGCGAGATGATGGAGGCCGCCGAGGCGCTGGAATTCGAGCGCGCCGCGCTGCTGCGCGACCAGCTCTACGAGCTCAAGGCCGCGCAGAAGAAGCAGGAAAAAGGCTATTCGACGGCGCCCGAGAAATCCCCGGCGCTGACGAAATACGTCATTGGCCGAAGACGAAAGGGATCTCGGAGAGGAACCATGAAACGCACGAAACCATAGAATTCCCATCATGTTTTCTTTTCGTGTCTTCAGTGTATTTCGTGATATCCACCGTCTTTCAGGATGTTAGTCTCTGATCATGATGACCCCTTTGCCAGACCTGGCTTGTGATCCGCGGCTGGCGGAACTCGTCCGCCGCGCGTTGGAGGAAGACCTCGGCGCGGGCGACTGCACGTCGGAGGCCCTGATCGGCGCGGAGGAATCGGCCGGTGCGGCTATCCTGTCCCGCGGCTCGTGCGTGGTCGCGGGCCTTCCGGTGGCCGCGGAGGTCTTCCGGCAGGTGGATGCCGGGCTGGATTGCCGCGTGAAGGCGCGGGACGGCGACCCGGTCGAGAGGGACCAGGAGGTGCTCGTCCTGTGGGGCCGCGCCCGGTCCATCCTGGCCGCCGAGCGCGTGGCGCTCAATTTTCTGCAGCGTCTGTCCGGCATCGCGACGCTGACCCGGCAGTTCGCCCGCAAGGCGGCGCCGTACGGCGTCCAGATACTGGACACGCGCAAGACGACGCCGACCTTGCGTTTCCTGGAGAAATACGCCGTGTTGTGCGGCGGCGGAGCTAATCATCGCATCGGGCTGTACGACCGGGTGCTGATCAAGGACAACCATCGCGCGGCGTGGTCGCGGCGCGGCGGCAACGGACTGGCGGGGGCCGTGGAGGAGGCGCGCCGCCGTTTTCCCGGCCTCGTGATCGAGATCGAGGTGGAGAACGAGGACGAATTGCGCGAGGCGCTGGCGGCCCGGCCGGATTGGATCCTGCTGGACAACATGAAGCCGGGCCGGCTCGCCCGCTGCGTGACCCTGGCCAAGGGCCTGTGCAAACTCGAGGCTTCCGGCGGCATCACGCTGAAGACCGTCGAGGCCGTCGCGCGCACGGGCGTCGACGCGCTCTCCGTCGGGGCGCTGACGCATTCCGCGCCGGCCGCGGATTTCTCGCTCGAATTCGGAGCCGGAGCGTAGCGCGATGGCCGAACATCCGCCGCTGGTCTATACCCTCCGGGAATACGATTCCGTCGCGTCGACCAACGACATCGCGAAGACCGAGGCCGTGCAGGGGGCCCCGGAGGGACTGGCTATTCTCGCCCGACGGCAGGAGAGGGGGCGCGGGCGGCAGGGCCGGGTCTGGCTCTCGCCGGAGGGGCAGGGGGTTTATCTTTCCGTCCTGCTGCGCCCCGCCATTCCCGCGTACGAGGCCAACTGGCTGGGCGTGATCGGGGCCCTGGCTGTCGCCGGCGCGCTGGAGCAGGCCGGGGTAGGCGACCTCACGTTAAAATGGCCCAACGACGTGCTCGCGCGGGGCCGCAAGATCGCGGGCATCCTCGTGGAACCCCGGATTGAGGCCGAGACGGTCGAGTTTGCCGTGCTCGGCATGGGGATCAATGTTATGCAGGACCGGACAGAGTGGCGGGAAGACTTGAGGGACAAGGTCACGTCCTGCCGGCTGGAAGGCGTAGAGACGGAACCCCGCCGGCTGGCCGGGCTGGTCCTCGAGTCGCTGGGCCGCGTCTACGCCGGCTTTCGCGCTGGCCGCCGCCAGCCGCTTCTGCGGGAGTGGAGTCTTCGCACCGGCACCTCCACCCTGCCCGTACTGGAATAGCAGCGAAAAGCCGCTTGCGCACGTGGGGGACCTCCGGTAAGTTCCACAACGAAGTACGCGGCCCCGCAATGGAGAGGTGGCTGAGCGGCTGAAAGCAACGGTTTGCTAAACCGTCATACTGGACCAAATCCGGTATCGGGGGTTCGAATCCCCCCCTCTCCGCCAGATGCACACGAGTTCGTTTCCTTCTTAACTGCTTGATTTCAGAAGGATTATCGAGCCTGTCGGCACGATTGTTGCTGTTGAACATCCCATCCGGCAATGAGAAGGGCATGGCTCATCGCGGCGATGTGGGTGTGCGGGGTGACCGGTTCGCCCGCCGACGTCACCCATCCTCCGCCGGCACGGCGCCCACCAACACGACCGACGCGCTGCTCCTCGGCGTCGTCCCGTCCGCGGCGGGCCCCGAGTTGTTCTGGAATGGCCGGGATCGCCGGCGCTACCGGGCATGGGGGACCGCCGGCGTCGAAGACGGAGCCTGGCCCTGAAACGCCGCTCCTTGTCGACGGCCCACGGCGTATTTTTGAATTGGATGAAGCACGCGCGGAGGCTATACTTGCGCCGTGGGTGAATGCGCATGACAAGGAGGGGGTCATGAAATCATCACGGACTGTTTCGACAGCATTTGCGTTTGTGCTGATCGTGTCCTTTGCGATACCGGGCCTGTCCCAGGTGCCGAGCCTGGTGGCCTACCAGGGCCGGTTGCTCAACGGCACCAACCTGTACAACGGGCCCGCCGGCATCGTCTTCCGCGTGTATGACCACTCCGACACCAATCTCGCCGTGCTGTGGATGGAGGCCACCAGCGTCGTCCAGGTGACGGATGGCTTCTATGCCACGTTCATCGCCCCGAGCAACGGCGCCGCAGACTGGGCCTGGCTCCGGAGCGTGCCCCCGTCGGGCGACGCGTGGTGGCTGGAGGTCGAGATTAACGGCAGCCGGTTCCAGCCCCTGGAGCGGATGGCCGCCACGCCGTACGCCATGGTGGCCGGAGCCGTGACCAACGGGGCCATCAGCGGCGACATGATCGGAAGCCAGACCGTGCAGAGCTACAACATCGCGGACGGGACGCTCCAGGAACAGGATTTCGATTCGGGCGTGGTGTCCTCCCGGGTGATCGCCAACGGAAGCATCCTGTTTGCAGACGTCAACCAGAACGGCGCGGCCATCGGCCAGATCATCCAGTGGAACGGCGCCGCCTGGACCAATGCCAACGCCGTGGGTTTCAAGAGCTACTCGGAAAACGGCACGTTTGTGATCAATCCGTCAGCGGTGGGCACGGATTCCATCGCGCAGGGATACGCCACCTACGCGGGCGCGCATTATTCCGTGGTGGGCGGCGGCAGGGACAGCCGGATCGAAGCGCGCGCCACCAACGCGGTCATCGGCGGCGGTTTTGGGAACAGGGTGGGGACCAATTCCTTCGCATCCGTGATCGGCGGGGGCTGGAGCAACCGGATCGGCAACGATGTCCAGCTGGGCGCCATCGGCGGCGGCTATCAGAACCGCATGGACGGCCTCCAGGCCTCGAGCGTGATCGGCGGCGGCAACTTCAACCACACGTACACCGGCGCCCACTTTGCCGTCATCGGCGGCGGCAAGGAGAACGAGATATGGACCAATTCCGAGTACGCCGTCATCGGCGGCGGCTACGGAAATGACATCGATCCCCTGGCCCGTTATTCCATGATCGGGGGGGGAGAGGGCAATAGCATCAAGTACGGCACGCTGCACGGAGTCGTTGACGGGGGCTGGAACAACTCCATCGTGTACGACTCCGACGAATCCGTGATAGGCGGGGGACGGGATAACAGCATTTTCGGCGACACGGCCTGGTCGGTGATCGCGGGAGGGTACAACAACAGCATCCAGGCCTCCACGCCTCAAGGGGTCATCTCCGGCGGCGGCAATAACCGGATCGGCGAGGAAGCCAACAATGCCGTGATTGCCGGCGGGGCCGTGAATGTCATCAGCAACCAGTCGCAGAGCGCGGTGATCAGCGGAGGCGGAAACCACGTCATCCGCACCAATGCCTCCTACGCCGTGATCGGCGGGGGAGAGAACAACGAGATTGCCGCGAACGCGCATCATGCGACAATCCCGGGCGGCAAGCAGGGGCGGGCCAACCATCCGGGGGTATTCCTGTGGGCCGATGCCTCGAGCATCAGCACCTTTGCGTCCGCGACCAGCAACGAGGCGGCCTTCCGCTGTTCCGGGGGCGTGCGGTTCACCAGCGGTTCGGGAGCCGCCAATCAGACCGTCGCCTGGACGCCGGGCTCTGCTTCGTGGACGTTCAGCAGCGATCGCTCGTTGAAAGAGGGGTTCGTTCCGGTGGACGGCGGGACGGTGCTGGAGCGCGTCGCGACCCTGCCGATTGCCGAGTGGAACTACATCGGTTACGAGGAGCGCCATATTGGTCCCATGGCCCAGGATTTCCAGGCGGCATTCCCCCTGCGGGGGTCCTCCGACAAAGCGTTGAACAGCCTGGACCTCGATGGCGTGTCCCTGGCCGCCATCCAGGGCCTGTACGAACTCTTGAACAAGAAGGATGCCGAGATAGCGGATCTGCGCCGCCGGCTGGAATCGATCGAGAGCCGGTTGAATGCCGACGGCGTCGGACCGTGACCGTCTCGTCAGGCCCCCTTCGAGCGCGGTCGCGAGCCGACCTACGCGCCTCGCGCACGGCGCCCGCCGGCAGTGGTTTTTCATTCGCGGCGCGCGCTGAAATTTGAGACAAGCACGTGGAGATGAGATCTCGAATCAAAGCGGGCGCCCTGGTTGTCTGGGCCGCCCTGTGTTCGGGCGCCATGGCGGGGCCGCTTATCCTGGGGGCCGAGCCCTTCCGTGACGAGGAGGGAAGCGCCGTGTTTCGGATATCCTTCGATCAGCCCCCAGACCCCCGACGTGTCCGGATCCTGCTGGACACGGACGGGCCGGTCAGCGGCGAGATGGTGACCGGCGCGGATTACATGATGGAGGGCCAGGTCCTCTATCGCTATCCCCCGCGCGCCCGCGGATGGAAGTGGGACACGGTCGAGCCGACGGTAACGCTCGTGGAGGGCTCGACGCTCGTGGCCTTCCTCCCCGTGCCGCCGCTGCGGGGCGCCGGCAGCTGGGCGGTCGAATGGCTTTCCGGGGAATGGGAAGTCGAGAACCGCCTGCCGGAATCGGGAATGGAGCCCTGCGACTTCGCCTCGCTGTCCGAATTCAGGTGGAGCACGCCGCTCCAGCCCGAGGATATCGGCGACCTCCTGCGGGCGGCGTCCGCCTCGCCGTCGGCGGCCCGGGCTGGGAACTTCGATTCCCCCGCGTGGAGCAACGCGCCGCCGGACTCCACAAACGCGCCGGCCCCCGCGCCGGGTGGGATCCCTTTGCAGGCGCGGCTGGTCGACGCCGTGACCGGGCAAGCCGCGGAACTCCAGCCCGACGCGATTGCGTCGGACGGCCAGCGTTGGCGCTGGACCGGGCGCGCGCTCGACATGGAGTGGGGGCTGATCTGGCGGCAGGACTCGCCGCGGGACGTCTCCGTGTCGGTCCGCGTCAAGTCGGACCGGGCCCGCTGTATCCGTCTCGGCCTCGGCTGGCGCATGGACCTGGAGAAGGCCATCTGGCATGACGACGCCCGTTCCCGCGCGGCCCTCGACCGTTCCGGGGCGCGCGTCATGCGGCCCGTGGCGGTCTCGTACGGCCGCCGCGGACGGGTGTCGGGGTTTCCGTTCGGCGTCGTGACGCGGGGCAGCGACAATTACATGGCGGAGACCGATCCGGCGGAGCCCCGCGCTTTTGAAATCGAGGCCGACCCGGCGGCGTCGTTCTACGGCTTGTGGTACGACGTGGCCCTGTCCACGCAGGCGTCGAACTTCCCGGGCCAGGCGGAAATCCGTTGCTCGTTCCGCACCTTCGCGGGCGAGGGCGGGGAGGCGTTCCGGAAAGCCCTGGAGCTTTTTTACCAGCGCCATCCCTATTTCCCGGCACGGAAGGCGCCCGTGTGCGGCTTCGGCCGTCCGTGGGAAAAACCCGGCTTCCCTCGAACGGTGGAATTCGCCTGCGAGGCCCGGGACGTGTGGACGCCGCCCGGCCCGGAAACCGGAACACCGGCCGGATGCATGACGTTCCTGTTCCTGGAGCCGTGGTCCTACTGGCTCCAGGCTCCGGCGCGCCTGGCCCGCGATGAGGCGCGCGCAGGGAAATGGCTGAAACTGCTCACGGCGGGGACCAGCCGCGACAGCGAACTCGCGTCGGCCGCGCAGGTCGGCGCCGCGCGCCGGACGGACGGCCGCCTCGCGTGGCAGGAGGTCGGCTTGCCCTGGCATACCGGCCTGTTCCTCCGGGTGAGCGCTCAGCCGCGGCTGGCACCGTCGCCGGAGGCTCCACTGAACCAGGCCATGGCCGACTGGCGCCTGTACCGGAACGTCATGCACAGCGCGCCCGTGCACGGCCTGTATTTCGAGCCGCCCCCGGACGCCGCGCCGATGGACTACAATCCCGCCGCCCTGGGCGTGGCTGTCCATCCTGCAACGTTCTCAACGAATCGTCTTCAACCCGGCCTGGCGTCGGACCTGGAAGTGGCGTCGGACCTGGCCGTCTGGGCGGCGGCCGTCCGGGCATCGGGCGGCTATACCGCCGGGCGTCCCTCGGAAGCGCAACGGGCTTTCGCCGCGCCGTCGCTGGACTTCATCGCCGCGGATTTCAAGACATGGCCGGGCGACGATGCCGATTCGGCACGGGAGCGTTCCGCCGATTCCCTTCGAGCGCTGGCCGGGTTGAAGCCGGTGGCGCTTCTCCGCTCGGATGCCCAACGCCCGCTCGACGCGGACGAACTCGCGCGCCACCTGGAATGGTGCCTGTTCCGGGGATTCCTGCCGGGATTTTACAGCCGCGCGCGGGGGGCGGACCGGTTGTATGAGCAGGCCCAGTCGGACGAGGCCATCCGCGGTATCCTGGAGAAGCACCTCCCGCTGATCCGCCGGCTGGCGGCCGCCGGGTGGCGGCCGTCCGGTCCCGCGGCGGTCGAGCCGGATGCGATATGGGTGGAATCCTTCGGCCGCGCACGTCGTCCCGCCGGCCAGGTTACGGTGCGCAACCCGACCGGGGAACGGGTGCGCGGGAAACTGCGCCTGCCCGGGGAGAAGGGGCCTTCGATGGTCATCGATCCATTGACCGGCCATTGCCATGTGACAGCCGATGGACCTGGCGAGTTCCCGTTGGTTCTCATGCCCCACGAGATCGGGCTCCGGGATTGGTTTGCCCTGTCTGAAGCGAAGGAAGAAGCGGATTTCCTGGCCGGCTGGACGGGCGGGGCGCGGGAGGCCCCGGCCGCGCTGACCAACATCGCCTCCGTCCGCGCGGAGATGGAATGGGGCGCCTGCTGCAATGTGTTGGTCCCCGTGCCCGCGGTCCGCGGAGACCGGAACGAAATCGTGATCGAGGTCCGGAGCGCGGGCGCGGCCAGATTGCGCGCGGTTCGGCCCAAGGTCATCACCAGCCGGGCCTTCCGTCCGGCGGACGGCGCGGCCGTTACCGTGGCCCCGGGACAGACCGAACGGCTGACCGCGGTCTTCGAGGACGGCGATCTCGCGGACGATCCCTGGCTTGAAGTCCAGTGGGAACTGGAGCGCGGAGAGGAAAAAATGACGTGCGTGCGCCTGCTCAAGCCCCGGGTGGCGGACGCCTTCGTATTCGACCCGCCGGGCCGCCGCATCGAGGCCAAGGGCGGGCAGGCCGTGATCGAGATCCCGGTCCGCAGCTACTCGAACCGCCCGCGTCCGCTGGCGCTCCACTGGGAGGGCGACCACCAGGGCGGGGACCGGGCCGTCGAACTGCCTCCCGACTCCGGCACGGTGCTGCGATTCCCGATCCGGAAGAAAAGGGCGGACTCCGGCCAGATGTTGGTCGAAGTCCGCTCGGGGGATTCGGTGGCCTTTCAGCGATGGTTCGACGTGGTGTTCCGCTGATCCGGCGGGCGGAACGCGGTTTTGGATGATGCGCGCTTCTCGCATAGCGTGGTTTCTTCGCCTGGCGGTCCTGTCCGGACTGCTGGGCGGGACCCTGCTCCTGCTCTACTGGAACCGGATCGGCGATCCGCGTTTCTACCGATTCCTGGAGACGGATGCCGGACGCTGGATGGCGGGGACCTTCCGCTGGTACGGGGCAGAGGCGCCGTTCATCCCCGACGAGCGCGACGAATCCCGGATGACTCCCGAGGAAATCGCCACGTTGCGACGGATGGAGGAGCGGGTGCGGGCCGAGCAGCCGACGCACGAACTCCTGTTCACCGACGGGCAGGCGCTCCAGGGGCGGGTGATCGAGGAGCGGCCGCAGGAGGTGGTCTTCGTGCGCACGTACGGCGACAGCGCCGAGGTCACCGCCGTGATCCCGAGGCGGAGGCTGGAATCCATCCGGCGCCTGGAGCCGCCCGCCCCGTCGATCTCCTACCGGGACGTCCGCTTCCAGATGGAATTTCCGGATTTGAATTACTACCGCCGGCCGCCCTACAGCCTGCTCACCGACGAATCCTTCTTCCGCGTCGAGGAGACGGTGGAAATCCTGGAGGTTTTGCACGAGCAGTTCGTCGGGATCTGGCGGGGCCTGATGGAGGAGGCCCGCCCCGACCGGAGCATCCAGGTTCTTTTCTTCTCGCGGCAGGACGCGTTCCGGGCCTACCAGCGACAGCACGCGCCGCGCATGGAGAGTTCGGCCGGATTCTACAGCCCGCGCCTCGACCGCCTGGTCCTGTTCAACCAGCGCGGGTCCGAGCGCGTGGCGGAACTCCGGCGGCAGGTGGAGGAAGAAGAGGCGCGCCACCGCGCGGGGCGCCTGGCCCCCGAGGTCGAGGCCCGGCTGCGCGAATGGCGCCGGCAGACGGACCAGGACATCGAGCAGTTGGCCGAAAACCAGACGCGCGCCACGATCCGGCACGAGGGGGCGCACCAGCTGTTCTACGACTTCGGCATCCATTCGCGTCACGGCGTGGAAGGCGAGTGGCTGATCGAGGGGATGGCCACCTATTGCGAGCATTCGCCGATCGGCGCGGCCGATCCCACGCGGC
Source organism: Verrucomicrobiota bacterium (assembly GCA_022710725.1). GTDB lineage: Bacteria > Verrucomicrobiota > Kiritimatiellia > CAIQIC01 > JAGNIJ01 > JAGNIJ01. The sequence goes on along the minus strand of JAKLGK010000003.1, from coordinate 272,943 downwards.
TGAACTCGCTGCGCCAGGCGCTGGAGGAGGGCCGCCTGATCGGCTTCGAGGAGCTCGTGAACCTTCGGGACGAATCGGGCCTGCTCTCCTTCGGGGTCGAAGAGCGGATCGGGCTCGCGTACGACCAGGCCTGGGGGCTGGTGCATTTCCTCATGCAGCCCGAGCGACGGAACGCCTTCTTCGGCTATCTGCGCTATCTCCGCGATCCGGGCGCGTTCCGCGAAATCCGCAAGACGGGGCCGTTGGCCCTGCTGTGCCGGTTCCTGGAGATGGCGCCGGACGAGCTGTGGCAGCAATGGCTGGAATACATCCTCCAAAAGCCGTCTTGATGATCCGGTCCCCGGCGCCTATCATCTGGGCCCAGGGGAGGTTGTAATCGGGCGGGGGCCCGCGTTCGGACGGTGCCGCAGGCTCTTCGCAACCGTGGAGGGTCGAGCATGCCGGGTAGACGGGAATGGGTCGTCGTGGCGCTGGCCCTGCTGGCGGCGTGCGCCGAGAGCCGCTCCGAGGCGGCGCGCATCGTGCGCGTCGGCGTCTATCAGAATCCCCCCAAGATCTTCATCAACGCCGAGGGCAGGCCGGACGGCCTGTTCGTCGACCTGCTGGAAACCGTGGCCGCGCAGGAAAACTGGCAGCTCGACTTCATGCTCGGCAGCTGGGCGGACCACCTGCGCGCGCTGGAGGAGGGCCGGCTCGACCTGCTCCCCGACATGGCTTACTCGGCGGAGCGCGCCGCCCGCTTCAAGTTGAGCCAGATCGCGGTGCTGTCCTCGTGGCTGGAGGTGTTCGCCCGGCACGGCCTGCCGCTCAACACGCTGGACGATCTCGACGGGCGGCGGGTGGCCGTGCTGGACGAGAGCATCCAGTTGCAGGTGATCCGGGAGCAGTTGCCGGACCTCGGGATCCAGGTGGAGGCGGAGATCCTTCCCAGCCACGACGAGGTCATGGCGGCCGTGCAGGAGGGGCGGGCGGACGCGGGGATCGTGAACCGCTTCTTCGACGGCGCGGCGGCGCGGCGCTATGACGTGATGCCGACCGCGATCATATTCCAGCCCACGAAACTCGTCTTCGCCGCGCCGGCGTCGAGCGACGGCCAGCTGCTGGATATCCTCGACAAGCGGCTGGCCCGGCTGAAGAAGGACCGGTCGTCGGCCTACTACCGGATCCTGGGCCAGTGGCTCGGGGAAAGCGCCCCGGCGGTCCGGTATCCGCGCTGGATGCGCAACACGCTCATCGGGCTGCTGGCGCTGGTCGTGGCCCTGGGCCTGCTGGGGCTGGCGATGCGTCGCGTGATCCGCGTGTACACCCGGGACCTGCGCGACAAGACGCGCCAGCTCGAGGAGGCCCTGCACGAGGTGGCCAAGGCCCACGAGGAGGCCATCAAGCAAGAGCGCCTGCACGCGCTGGGCCGCATGGCCAGCGGCATCGCCCACGACTTCAACAACTGCCTGCTGTCCATCCTGGGCTATTCCGAGCTGATGCTGCTCAAGCCGCAGGCGGGGCCGGACGACCGGGCGGAAATCCAGCACAGCCTGGAGATGATCCGGACCGCCGCCCAGGACGCGGCGGTGATCGTCAAGCGCATGCAGGCCTTCTACCGGGCGCAGCAGGGGGATACGCGGCTTGAACCGGTCGACCTGAACGCCGTGGTCCGGGACGCGGTCGAATTGAGCCGGCCGAGCTGGAAGACGCAGGCGGAATCCGCCGGCATCCGGATCCACGTGGAGACCAGCCTGGGCCAGATCCCCTTCGTGCAGGGCTCGCCGTCGGAGCTGCGCGACATGCTGGTGAACCTGATCATCAACGCGGTGCACGCGATCGAGCGCGAGGGCACGCTGCGCGTGTCCACGAGCGCCCGCGGCGAGTGGGTGGCCCTGGAGGTCAAGGACACGGGCTGCGGGATGACGCCGGAAGTCCGGGCGCGGTGCATGGACCCGTTCTTCACGACGAAGGGGGAAAAGGGCACCGGCATGGGTCTCGCGATGGTGCACGGCATCGTGCTGGACTACCAGGGGAAGATCGTCATCGACAGCGAGCCCGGGAAAGGCACGACCGTCACCATCCTGCTTCCGATCTCGTCGAAAGCGGCGGCCCCGGTGCCGGCGGCCAGGGCCCTGCCGGGCCTGGGGCCGCGGCGGATCCTGGTCGTGGACGACGATCCGCGCGTGCTGAAGACGATGTCGGCCATGCTGCGCTCGGTGGGGCACGTCGTGGAGGTGGTCTCCTCCGCCCACGAGGCGCTGGACCGCATGGAGGTGGGGCGGCCGGACATCCTCCTCACCGATCTCTCCATGCCGGACATGACCGGCATGGACCTGCTCCACGAGGTCCGGCGGCGGGGCTGGACGCTTCCGTGCCTCATCCTTTCCGGCACGCCCGAGGTCGCGCAGAAGTATTCCGACGACCCGATCCCGATCCTCCGCAAACCGATTTCCCTGACGGACCTGAACCGCGCCCTGGCCGAGGCCCTCGCATCCCCGCCGGGATCGGCGGGTTGACGCCGGCGCGGATTACTGTTTCCCCGTTGGAACCCCTTTGTTATAGTGCCCTGTTGTCCGGAGCTTGGACGGCCCGGCGCGGCCGGAGATGGCCGGGAAGGAGTCTTCATGCCCAGATTGGAAAACGACGAAATTCAGAAAGTACTGCCCCATCGCTTCCCTATGCTGCTGGTGGACCGCATCCTGGAGTGCGACGACAAGGAGCGCGTGGTCGGCATCAAGAACTTGAGCATCAACGAGCCCTTTTTCCAGGGCCATTTCCCGGGGCATCCCGTGATGCCCGGCGTGCTCCAGCTGGAGGCCATGGCGCAGGTGGGCGGCGTCCTGTTGAGCCGGGTGCTGAACCAGCCGGGGCGCATCGCGTATTTCATGGCCATCGACAACGCGCGCTTCCGGAAGATTGTCCAACCCGGCGACCAGCTGCGCATCGAGGTGACCTTCGAGAAGCTGCGCATGGGCATGGCCAAGGTTCACGGCGTGTGCAGCGTGGACGGGGACACGGCCGCCGAGGCGGACCTGATGTTCGTGTATAAGTGAGGACGGCATGGCGCGCATCCATCCGACGGCCATCGTGGATCCGGGCGCGGAGCTGGGCGAAAACGCCGAGATCGGGCCGTACTGCGTCCTCGGCCCGCACGTCCGGATCGGCGACGGCGCCCGGCTGATGGCGCACGTCTTCGTGGACGGCTGGACCACGCTGGGGGCGGGGTGCGCCATTTTTCCCTTCGCCAGTCTCGGCACGCAGACCCAGGATCTCAAGTTCAAGGGCGGCGCGCCCCGCGTGGAGATCGGGGAGCGGACCACGCTCCGCGAGTACGTCACGGTCAACGCGGCCACGGCGGACGGCGACGTGACCCGGATCGGGGACCGCTGCCACATCATGGCCTACGCGCATATCGCGCACGATTGCCGCGTCGGCAACGAGGTCATCATGGCCAACTGCGCGACGCTGGCGGGCCACATCCTCGTGGAGGACCAGGCGATCATCGGCGGATTGTGCGGCGTGCACCAGTTCGTCCGGATCGGCCGCATGAGCATCATCGGCGGGTGCTCCAAGGTCACGCAGGACGTGCCCCCGTTCATGATGGCCGACGGCCACCCGCTGGCGATCCACGGGATCAACAGCGTCGGGCTCAAGCGGCGCGGCGTGGGCGAGGAGGCGCAGCGCCAGTTGAAGAACGCCTACCGCATCCTGTACCGCGAGGGGTTGTCCACGAGCCAGGCGCTGGAGCGGCTGGCCGCGGCGGGCGCGGAGGGGCCGGAAATCCGGGAGCTTGTCGAGTTCATCCGCCACTCGAACCGGGGGATCGTGCGCTAAATGAAAATGAGGATCCTGGGCCTGGCCGTTCTGCTGGCCGCCGCGTGGGCGGTCCGGGCGGCGCCCCCGTCGGCGCCGATCGAACCGAGAATCAACTTCAGCTTCGACCAGGTGGACGTCCGCCTGCTGGTCAAGCTGGTGGGGGACCTGACCGGGCGGCGCTTCGTCGTGGACAAGGGCGTGGCGGGCACGGTCACGGTCATCTCCCCGGCGCCGGTCCCGTCGTCCGAGGTGTATCCGCTGTTCGTTTCCATTCTCGAGGCGCACGGCTACACCGTGGCGGAGAAGGAAGGCCTGTGCTACGTGATGCCGCTCCCGGAACGCGGGGTGACGGGCGGGCGGGTCATCGGGCCGGAAGGCAGCGTGCCGGCCGGCGGGCTGGTGACCCGGGTGATCCGCGTGCAGTACATCAGCGCCCTGGAACTGCGGAAGATCCTCGAGCCCCTGGTGCGGGGCGGCAAGAGCGGGGCCCTGGCGGCCTTCGGGCCGTCCAACCACCTGCTGGTGACCGACACGGCCGACAGCGTCAAGCAGATCGAGCGGGTCGTGGCCGAACTGGACCGGCCGGGGGCGGGGGAGACGGCCGAGTTTATCCCGCTGGAGCACGCCTCGGCGGAGGAGGTGGCCGCCCAGCTCATGACGGCGATGCGCAGCCTGTCCTCGTCGGGCGCCACGTTGAGCCGGCACGTGCAGCAGGTCGCCGAGGGCGGGGCCTCGCTGCCCGCGGAGGTGGCGGTCATCCCGGCCGCCTCGGCGAACGGCCTCGTGCTCGTCGGGGCGCCCGTGCAGATCGCGGAGCTCAAGCGGATCGTCGCGATGATGGACGTCGAGCCGGTGGCCGGGAAGGGGCGGCTCCACGCCGTCTTCCTGAAATACCTCTCCGCGGACGAGGCCGGCAAGAGCCTGAACGCGCTGCTGGCCAAGACGGCCGAAAAGGACCAGCGCCAGCGGATCGCCATCGAGCCCAACATCTCGAACAACGCCCTGATCGTCGAGGCGTCGGCCCAGGATTTCGAGCTGGTCAAGGCGCTGCTCGCCGAACTGGACCAGGTGCCGCAGCAGGTCCTGGTCGAGGTGCTGATCGCCGAGGTCGCGCTGAACAAGAACCTGGACCTGGGCGTGGAGTGGGCGATCATCGAATCGCCGAAGGACGGCTCGACCACGCCCGTGAGCCGCTCCCGGCCGGGAGACAGCGACGCGGTCATGGATATGATCACCGAGGGCGTCTTCCCGCAGGGCCTGTCCGTCGGCGTCGCGCGCGGCACGTACACGGACCTGGCCGGCAACGAGGTGCCCAACATCCCCATCCTGATCAAGGCCCTGGCGCAGAACCGCGACGTGCGGATCCTCTCCAACATCCCGCTCTGGGCGCAGAACAACACGGAGGCGAGCCTCTCCGTCGTGGAGAACATCCCGGTCCTCAAGTCCACCATCGAGGGCGGTTCCGGCACGGCGCGGGACGTGATCCAGAACATCGACCGCATGGACGTGGGGATCAAGCTCAAGCTCACCCCGCACGTGAATCCGGATCGCGAGGTGCTGATGCAGCTGAACCCCAGCATCGAGGCGATCGTCGACGAGGGGCCCGAGGATAAGTTCGCGCCGACCATCGCCAAGCGGGAGGTTTCAACCACGGTCACCGTGCCCGACCGCGCGACGGTCATCATCAGCGGTCTCATCCGCGAGGACGAGATGAAGGCCGTCGGCAAGGTGCCGCTGCTGGGCGACCTTCCCCTGGTGGGCTGGCTGTTCCGCAGCCAATCGACGCGCAAGGTGCGGACGAACCTGCTGATCTTCGTCACGCCGCACGTCGTCACGGACGTCCGCGAGGCGGCCGCGATGAAGAGAGACCTGGAGCGCCAGGCGCAGCTGATCAACGCGCAGACGAACCTGAACCAGCGGCCGGCCCGGAGGAAGTAAGCGATGCGCCTGGACGAGGTGCTGGTGGGCCGGGGCAGGGTGACGCCGGAGCAGGTGGAGGAAGCCCGCGCCCGGGCGGGGAAGGCGGGCGGCGACGTGGAGCTCGGCCGGGCGCTGGTCGACGCCGGGCTCCTGGCCGACGCCGACCTGCTGGACGCGCTGGGCGAGCTCTACGGCTGCGACGTGCTGCGCGAGCCGGCGGACAACCTGCTCGACCCGGAACTGGTGGCGCAACTGCCCGTGGAGTGGGCGCGCGCCCATGCCATGCTGCCCGTGCGCCAGGGCGCGCGCGTGGTCGTGCTGACCAGCGATCCCTCCGACCTCGGCGCCCTGGATGACCTGGCGCTGATCCTGGGCACGGAACCGGCGCCCCTCCTGGCCTCCCGCCGCGAAATCCTGGCGGCCATCGAGCACTGCTATGTCCGGAAGACGGATTCGCCGGGCGACCTGCTGCGCGGCATGAAACCCGCGGCCGGGGATACCCCCGAGCGGCCGGCGGACGATCTCCTGCGCACCTCCGAGCAGGCCCCGGTCACGCAGTTGATCAATCTCATCCTGCTCGAAGCCCTGAAGGCGCGCGCATCGGATGTGCATCTCGAGCCCTATGCCAGCCACCTGCGGCTGCGGTACCGGATCGACGGCATGCTCTACGAGCAATCCTCGCCGCCGAAACACCTCGAGGCGCCGCTGGTTTCCCGCCTGAAGGTGATGGCCCGGCTCGACATCGCGGAGAAGCGCCTGCCGCAGGACGGCACGGCGCGCGTGCGGGTCGGCGAGCAGGAGGTGGACATCCGCGTCTCGACGATCCCCGTGGCCGAGGGCGAGCGGGTCGTGCTGCGCCTGCTCAACCGGGAATCCACCGTGCTGCCTCTCTCGAAACTGGGCATGCCGGATTCGCTGCTGGCCCGGTTCCGCGAACTGGTGGCCCAGCCCAACGGCGTGATCCTCGTCACCGGCCCGACGGGCAGCGGCAAGACGACCACGCTGTACGCGGCGCTCCAGGAACTGGACAAGGCGCACGCCAACATCCTGACCATCGAGGATCCCATCGAGTACCAGCTCCCGCACATCGGGCAGATCCAGGTCAAGCCGAAGATCGGCCTGACCTTCGCGTCCGGGTTGCGCCATATCCTGCGCCAGGATCCCGACGTGATCCTTGTGGGGGAAATCCGGGACGTGGAGACGGCGGAGATCGCCGTGCGCGCCTCGCTGACCGGGCACCTGGTCTTCAGCACCCTGCACACGAACGACGCGGTCAGCGCGGTGATCCGGATGGCGGACATGGGCGTGGAGTCGTACCTGCTGGCCGCGGCGCTGCGCGCGGCCCTGGCCCAGCGCCTGGTCCGGCGCCTGTGCCCGCATTGCCGCCGGCCCGCGGTCATGACGGACGAGCAAGCCCGGGCCCTGGGCTCGCGGGGCGGGGAGTGGGTTGGGAGCCCGGTCTGGCAGCCCGGGGAATGCTCCCGGTGCCGGGGCGGATACCATGGACGGCTGGGCGTGTTTGAGCTCATGCTGGTGGATAGCGCCGTCCAGGAAGCGGTGCGGGCCGGCCGGCCGCTGGGCGAGATACGGGAACTAGCCGCGCGGCAAGGCATGCGCGCGCTGCACGACGACGCCCTGGACAAGATCCGGTCGGGCGAAACCAGCGTGGCCGAGGTGCTGCGCGCGGTGGGGCGTCACGACGTCCGCGGAGCCGCCGGATGAAGACGTTCGCGTACCAGGGATTCGACCATTCCGGCCGGTCCAGCGCGGGATTGGTGGAGGCCCTGGACGCCAAGGAAGCCCGGGAAAAGCTGTTCGCGCGCGGGATCCTCGTGGAAGGGCTGCGTCCGGCCGGCCAGGGAAAGGCCGGCCGTTTCCGGCGGACAGGTGCGTTCGACGCATCGGCCCGCGCCATGGTCTACCGGGAACTGGCCGCGCTCCTCAAGGCCGGCCTGCCGCTGACCCAGGCCTTGGAAATCATCCTGTCCGCCCCCGAGACGGGCGCGCACCAGATGTTGCTGGCCGATACCCGCGATCGTCTGCGCGAAGGCTCGTCCTTCGCGGAAGCCCTGGCCGCACACCGGGCGGTGACGCCCTTCGAGAAGTCCGTGGTCCAGGTGGGGGAACGAACCGGCACCCTGGATGTGGTGCTGGACCGCATCGCGCGTTTCCTGGAAGAGGAAAGCCAGGTCCGCGAACGCATCCAGACCGCGCTGCTCTATCCAGTGATCGTCCTGATCATGGCCATCGCGATCGGCATGCTCACGATGGGCGTCATGCTGCCCCGCATGGCCCGCCTGCTGGAAGAGGCCAACATGGACCTTCCCGCCATCACGCGTTTCACCCTGGCGCTGGGACGCTGGAGCGCCCCGGTCCTGCTTCTCCTCATCGTTGCGCTGGGCCTGGCGGGCGGTTGGCTGGTCCGGCGCATGCGCGCCGCGCCGGAGGTCCGGCAGCTATGGAATCGACGGGCTTTTCGCTGGCCGCTGGCGGGGCGGATGTACACGGCCCTGGTGAACCTGCGGTTTGCGCGCACGCTGGCCCTCCTCCTGGACGGGGGCGTGCCCCTGGTGGAGGCGCTCCCGCTGGCCGGCCGGGCGACCGGCAGCTCCTGGACCGGCCGCCTGGCGGCGGAACAGGCCGAGGCCATGCGCCACGGCCGCAACCTGGCCGATGCGCTCCGCCAGATCCCGCCGCTGGCTGGGTCGCTGCCGGTATGGATCCAGGCCGGCGAGGCCGGTGGCAAACTTTCGGTGCTGCTCGAACACGCCGCGGACCGTTACCAGCAGCAGTGGAGCCGGGTCATCGCCCGCAGCCTCGGCCTCCTGGAACCCCTGCTGATCGTGCTCGTGGGCGGTTTTGTGCTGCTGGTGGCCCTGGCCACCCTGCTGCCGATCCTGTCCCTGAACCAGACGCTGCACTAGGAGGACATCATGCGCCCGTTCAATGCGCTGCTTTCGATCGGCCTGACCGGCACCTTCCTTTTCGGCAGCACCCTGCTGGCCGGATTGGTGCAACTGCATCGCGGTGATCCCGGGCACAACTGGACTCACCGGGATATGCGCCTTTCGTTGGCCGAAACACGCAACCGGACCGAGATCTATATCGGCGGCGAACTGCTCCAGGATCACCTGGGACGGAAAGGCCTGACGGCCACGGGCCCTGACGGCACCGTGTACCCGGTCGTCGAAAGGGACATCCGCATCCGATTGAACAACTGGCCGGAGCGGCGAGCCGAACTCGCGATGCGCGCCATCCTGGAGGCATTTTTAACGGGCCTGTCCGTGGCCGCCCTTATGATCGGCATCGTTCAGGCGCGCCGGCGAAACCAGCCGTGAGAGAGCCCGGCTGCGCACCGGATGGGTGATCGCCCTTGCCGGGCTGCTCGCGGGCTGCGCGGGCGTTCGTACCGGCTACTTCAGCCGGCCCTACACCGGCGCGCCAGGGCGGTGTGCCGGGCCTTCCATCGCTTACGAACGCGACCGCATGCTGGAGATCAGTCTGCCCGGACTCTCGATGCACATCGACCTGCTGAACAGCTGGCAGCTGTCCGACTCGATCTGGTTCGGACTGGGCGTCCCCCTGATTCCCCTTCGGGTCGAGCGATGCGAGCCCACGGGGATTTCACAGCCGGGCTAGGTACTGCTCCATGGCCGCTATGCCTTCCGGCGTTCCCATGTCCAGCAGGGGGGGGGGCGCGGGGAAGACCGCCAGCAGCCCCTGCGCCGCGAGAGAGGGGAAGACGTCTGTTTCCAGCGAAAGGTTCCGGCCGGGCTCCAGCTGCGCCAGCAGGCGGCGGGGGATCACGTAGACGCCGCCGTTGACCCAGCCGGATTCGCGCTTCGCCTTTTCGCGGAAGGCGGTCACCCGTTTCCCCTCGTCGAATTCCACGGTCCCGTAGCGCCCGGCTTCCTCGATCCGGGTGACGGCCAGCATCGCGGGCGGCTGTTTCCAATCATTGGAAATGCTGCGCCATGCCTTTCCCAATGATTGGAAATCCAGGCCCGGCAGCAGGCTGTCGCCGTTCAGCGCCAGGAACGGATCGCTCGCGATCCCCGGCTCCGCGTATTTCAGGCCGCCGCCGGTCCCCAGCGGGGCCGGTTCCCGGCTGATGGTAAGCGACAGGGCGCGCGGCGCTTCCGGGCTGTCCAGCCATGCCTCGATCCGGTCGGCCATGTGCCCCCCCGCGATATGGACCCGCCGGACCCCGCCACGCGCGAGCCAGTCCAACTGCCATTCGAGGAACGGCCGGCCGGCGACGGGGACCAGCGCCTTCGGGCGGTCCGCCCACACCGCGCTCAACCGGGTGCCCCGGCCGCCCGCGAGGATGACGGCTTGCATCATGACACGTACTGCTTGGGCTTGATCTTGTACTTCATGATCTTGTACCCGAGGATGCGCTGGGTGCTCTCGAGGGTCCGCGCGGCGGCGGCAACGTTCCCGCGCGACGACTTGAGCGCGTCCCGGATCAAGTCCCGCTCGTAGGACTCCACGAGGCCCTTGAGCGCGCCCGATGGCGCCGTGCCCACGGCCTCGGCCGTCTGGAGGGTCGGGGGCAGGTGGTAGGGATGAATCACGTCGCCCTCGGCTACGAGCACGGCCCGCTCGATGCAGTTCTCCAGCTCGCGCACGTTGCCCGGCCAGTGATAGCTCATCAGCATGTCGATGACCGCGCTCGAGAGCCGCCGCACCTTCTTGTTGTTTTCCTTGGAGTACTTCTCGAGGAAATGGTCGGCCAGCAGGACGATATCCGCCTTACGCTTGCGCAGCGGCGGCACGTAGATGGGGAACACGTGCAGCCGGTAGAACAGGTCTTCCCGGAACTTGCCCGCCGCCACCATCGCCGGCAGGTCCTTGTTCGTGGCCGTGATCAGCCGGCAGTTGGTCTTGATCGTCGCCGTGCCGCCGATCCGCTCGAACTCGCGTTCCTGGACAACCCGCAGCAGCTTGATCTGGATGGACAGCGGGATGTCGCCGATCTCGTCGAGGAACAGTGTGCCGCCGTGGGCCAGCTCGAATCGGCCCTTGCGGTCGGCGAGGGCGCCCGTGAAGGCGCCTTTGACGTGCCCGAAGAGCTCGCTCTCGATCAGGTTTTCCGGCAGCGCGGCGCAATGGGCCTTCACGAACGGCTTGTCCGCCCGCTCGCTGTTGTAGTGGATCGCCGCCGCGACCAGCTCCTTGCCGGTGCCCGTCTCGCCCTCGATCAGCACGGTGGTCGGCGTCTTGGCCACCTGGGCGATCTGGTCGTAGACGATCTGCATCTCGTGCGAGTTGCCGATGATGTTGGAGGGCCGGAACCGGCTGCGCAGCTCCTCCCGCAGCCGCTGGTTCTCGATCTCGAGGCGCTCCTGCTCCTCCTGCGCGCTGCGGCGCAGCTTGACCGCCTGCGCGATCATGGAGGCGATGATGGTCAGCAGGCGCACGTCGTCCTCCAGGTTGGCCGACGGGCGGTAGGGCAGGTCCACGCTCAGGGCCCCGACGACCTCCTGCTCGACCTTGATCGGCACGCACAGGAACGACGTGTCGGCGCGCTTGCCCCGGCGCGTCTTGTCGAGGAACAGCGGCGATTCGCTGGTCTTGGGGATGATCGCCGGCTTCCCGGTGAGCACGACCTGGCCGGTAACGCCCTCGCCCAGCTTGTACCGCCCCCGCCGCGCCTGCTGCGGAGACAGGCCGTGCGCCGCCTCGATCAGGATGTCGCCGGTCTTCCGGTTGAGCAGGGTCAGCGTGGCGTACTTCATGTCCATGTATTCGGACAGCGCCTCGAGCACGGGGGTCACCACGTCGCGCATGTCGAGGCTCTGGTCCAGCACCCGGCTGACGTGGTACAGCAGGGTCACCTCGCGCATGCGGCGCGCGTCTTCCCGCGGGGTCGCCGGGGCAGCGTTCATGGCAGCCGTTCTCCTTCCGCTCGCTCGTCGTATAAATTGGTGATCGGCATCCGGCGGTCCCGCCCGAAGGCCTTCGGCGTGATCTTGATGCCCGGCGCGCCCTGGCGCCGCTTGTACTCGCTGCGGTCCACCAGGCGGGCCACGCGCCGGGCCGTGGCCGGCTCGAACCCGGCGGCGACGATCGCCGGGACGCTTTCATCCAGCTCGACGTACCGTTCCAGGATCGCGTCCAGCAGGTCGTAGGGCGGCAGCGAATCCGCATCCTTCTGGTTCGGCCGCAGCTCCGCCGACGGCGCGCGCCCGATCGTGGAGGGCGGGATCGGCGCCTTCCCCGGCGGCCGGTTCCGCCACCGGGCCAGTTCGAAGACCAGCGTCTTGGGCACGTCCTTGATGACGGCAAACCCGCCGACCATGTCCCCGTAGAGCGTGCAATACCCCGTGGCCAACTCGCTCTTGTTGCCCGTCGTCAGGACCAGCCACCCGAACTTGTTGGAGAGCGCCATCACCAGGTTGCCCCGGATGCGGGCCTGCAGGTTCTCCTCCGTCACGTCCGGCGGGCGCGCCCCGAAGGCCGGCGCCAGTTCCTCCACGTAGGTTTCGTACAGCCGGCGGATCGGCAGCGTGAACAGTTCGATCCCCAGGTTCCGCGCCAGGAGGCCGGCATCGCCCAGCGTCTCGGCCGAGGAGTACTGCGAGGGCATCGTCACGCCCTTGACCCGGTCCGGCCCCAGCGCGTCGGAGGCCAGCGTCGCGACCAGCGCGGAGTCAATGCCGCCGCTCAAGGCGACGACCACCTTGCCGAAGCCGTTCTTGTCCACGTAGTCCCGCAGGCCCAGCTTCAGGGCGGCGTAGACCTCCGCGGGATCCTCCAGCGCGGGCTCCACGCGGGCGGCGGAGGTCGATGCCTGCCGCGGCGCGACGCTGCTCCGTATGCCCAGGCTGAAAACCTGCGAAGGGGCAGGGGGCGGGCCCCGCCTCCCGACTTCGCCGGCCACGGTCACGAGCAGCACATCTTCCTCGAATTGCCGGGCGCGCGCCAGCAGGACCCCGTCCCTGGACAGCGCCAGGCTGGCGCCGTCGAAGACCAGCTCGTCCTGGCCGCCCACCAGGTTGGCGTAGAGCACCGGGCAGCCCAGTTGCCGGGCCGCCTCGCGCAGGACGTTTTCGCGGAGCGCGAGCTTGCCCCGGTGGTAGGGCGAGGCCGAGAGATTCACGAGGGCGTCCAGACCCTGGTCGCGGAGCAGGCGCGCAGCGGCCTCGTCGAGGTCCCAGGAGTCCTCGCAGATGTGGACGCCGATCCGCAAGCCGTCGAGGTCGAGGAAGAACGCGCGGTCTCCGGCTTCGAAAACGCGCTTCTCGTCGAACACCCCGTAATTCGGCAGCACCATCTTGCGGTAGCAGGCGGCCTCCCGCCCCCCGTGAAAGACCACGGCCGTATTGGCCGCCTTTTCGCCGGCCGCCCGGGGACACCCGGCGATCACGACCGTTTCCGGCGGGAGTTCACCCGCGAGGCGGCGGATCTGCGCCTCGCAATCCTCGAGAAAATGCCGCTTGAGGACCAGGTCCTCGGGCGGATAGCCGGAAAGCGAGAGTTCCGGGAAGACGACCAGCGACGCGCCCCCTGCGGCGGCCTCCCGGCTCACCCGCGCGATCCGAGCCGCGTTGGAAGCCAGCGCGCCCACCGTGACATCCACCTGGGCCAGGGCAACAACCAGCGATTTCATATTACAATATTGTAGCCCTGTTGGATGAAAATGACAAACGGAATCGGCGGCGGGCGGGATGATTTTCATGTTCGGCAACGAAACACCCGTCCGCGGGGGACGGGTGTTTCGCGGGCCTGCGCAAGGAGGCCGTTACTTGATGAACAGCATCTCCTGGTAGGTCGGTAGCGGCCACAGGTCGTCGGACACAATACCCTCGATCCGGTCCGATATCTGCCGGACCTCGACCATCGTGGGAATGATCTTGTCCCGCATGTGCCGGGCATGATCAAGCAACCCGCCCTTGGACTCGTGGTGGATGGCCGACTCCAGCGCGGCGAGGGCCGGCTGGAGCTTCCCGAGCAGGGTGTTCAACTCGTCCAGCACGGTCGTGCAGTGGTCCTTGCCGAGCGACTTGAGGGCCTGCGAGGTCTTCGCCAGCTTGTCCTGATAGTCCACGGCCGCGGCGAAGATCATCGTCTTGGCGATCCGCAGCACGAGCCGGCTCTCGATATTGACCTCCTTGATGTACTTCTCCAGGTAGATCTCGTTCCTGCTCTTGAACTCCCGCTTCGTCAGGACGTTGTACTTCTCGAACAGCTCCGCGTTCTCGTCCGTGTCCATGCCGTGGAGGGCGTCCACGGTGTTGCGGAAGTTGGGCAGGCCGCGCTTCTCGGCCTCCTTGTGCCACGCCTCGCTGTAGTTGTCCCCGTTGAAGATGATCCGGCCGTGCTCGTTGATGATCTGCTGCAGCACGTCCTGCACGGCGTCGTTCAGCTTCTTCGTGTTGCCCTTGGTCTTCGCCTCGAGCTCGGTCGCGATGAAGTCGAGCGACTCGGCGACGATCGTGTTGAGGACGATCAGCGGGTTGGCGACGGACTGGCTGGAGCCGACCGCGCGGAACTCGAACTTGTTGCCGGTGAAGGCGAACGGGCTGGTCCGGTTGCGGTCGCCCGCGTCCTTCGGCAGGGGCGGCAGGGTGTCCACACCGACCGTCAGCACGCCCGGCTTCTTGGAATCCTTCGCGCCGCCCCTGGCGATTTGCTCGAAGATGTCCGTGAGCTGGGCGCCGAGGAAGACGGAGATGATGGCGGGCGGCGCCTCGTTGGCGCCGAGCCGGTGATCGTTCCCGGCGTGGGCCACCGCCCCGCGCAGCAGGTCCGCGTGCTTGTCCACGGCGCGGATCACCGCGGCGCAGAACACGAGGAACTGGGCGTTGCTGTGCGGCGTCTTGCCGGGCGTCAGCAGGTTTTGCTTCGTGGTCCCCAGCGACCAGTTCAGGTGCTTGCCGGACCCGTTGATGCCCGCGAAGGGCTTCTCATGGAGCAGGCAGGACATCCCGTACTTCTGGGCCACCCGCTGCAGGGTGACCATCGTCAGGTACTGGTGATCGGTCGCGAGGTTCGCGTTCTCGTAGACCGGGGCGATCTCGTACTGCGCCGGCGCGACCTCGTTGTGGCGGGTCTTCACCGGGACGCCGAGCTTGTACAGTTCGCGCTCGGTCTCGAGCATGCAGGCCAGCACGCGCTCCGGGATGGCGCCGAAGTACTGGTCCTCCAACTCCTGGCCCTTCGGGGGCTTGGCGCCGAAGAGCGTCCGGCCGGCGTTGATCAGGTCGGGCCGCGCGAAGAAGAAGTTGCGGTCGATCAGGAAGTACTCCTGCTCGCAACCCGCGGTGGCGTAGATCAGGCCGGGGTCATTCTGGCCGAAGATCGCGAGCACCCGCCGGGCCTGCGCGTTCAGGGCCTGCATCGAGCGGAGCAGGGGGGTCTTCTTGTCCAGCGCCTCGCCCGTCCACGAGCAGAAGGCCGTTGGGATGCAGAGGGTTGTGCCGTTCGGGTTCTCCAGGATGTAGGCCGGGCTGGTCACGTCCCAAGCCGTGTACCCGCGGGCCTCGAAGGTCGCGCGGATGCCGCCCGAGGGGAAACTGGAGGCGTCGGGCTCGCCCTGGATCAGCTGCTTGGCCGAAAAGGCCGCGATCACGCCGCCCTTGCCGTCCGGGTCGAGGAAGCTGTCGTGCTTCTCGGCCGTCAGCCCCGTCAGCGGATAGAAGACGTGCGCGTAGTGCGTCGCGCCCTTCTCAATGGCCCAGTCGCGCATGGCGGCGGCCACCGGCTCGGCGATGCGGATGTCCAGCCGCTCCCCGTGATCGATGGTCTTGCGCAGCGCCTTGTATATCTTCTCGGGCAGGCGCTTCTTCATGACCTTGTCGTTGAAAACGCTCGAACCGAACAGCTCCTTGGACGGCGTCTTTGAAAAATCCAGCGGCTTTTCAATGGGTCTGTACTTCGTCACGGCCATAATCGCGTCATGTCGGGCAATCGTCATCGCGTTCTCCTCGTCTTCGTTCGTCTTTTTTGAAGCAGGTTCCCGTACGCTTTTACCGACTCCTCGTTCAAAAGCAACACTGCCAAGCGGGACCATCGCCTGCTTTACCTGCGCCTTGCATTAGCAATAGCCATGCCAATCCGCCGCGCGCAGCCGCGTCATAATGTGTAACAATCTTACCTGCAATATAATATGTTTGTGTCGGATAAAATGCCCGCCACCCATTGCGATACACTATTGTAGTAGCTATTGCCTTGATATTACATGAATGTGCATCGATGGCATATCCCCATGCGAGGTTGTGTTGACGCGTTGCCTGGGGACAGCGCGGCGCAGGTCAGGACCAGAGGCGCGCGGGATAGGCGCCCTGCGCGGCCATTTCTTTTAGCGCCGATTCGAGGAAGGGCTTGTCGTTGCGGTAGGTGATGCCGAACCAGCGGCTGGCGCCGGGCAGTATCCGGACCCGGGCCCGCTGCTCCTCGATCAGGCGGCCGACGACGCCGGGGATGAAGAACTCCGCTTTCGGATCGGCGCGGCGGGTTTCCAGGAAGACGCGGAACTCGCGGTCGAGGTGGTCGAAGATCGTCGGCGTGAAGGCCCAGGCATTCATGGAAACCCACTCGTCGCCGGTGAACGAATGCCGGGCTCCCTGGACATCGATGGACACGGCCCGCTGCCCGTCCCGGGCCAGTTGGGCGGTTTCGACAATCCGCCGCAGGTACAGCCGGTCGTCGCATTCGCAGATGCCGCGGGTCACCGTGCCGTGATCGGAGAGCGTGTCCCGGAGCGTGTAGCCGACCATCGCGTATTCCCGGCCTCTGGCCGCCGCCGAGCGCAGGTAATCCGCCAGCAGTTGGAAGGCCCCCGCGCCGTAGAAATCGTCCGCGTTGATCACGGCGAACGGCCCCGGGACGAGGTCGCGTCCGACGAGCATCGCGTGGCCTGTGCCCCACGGTTTCTGCCGCTCCGCCGGCACGGCGAAGCCCGCGGGCAGGGAGTCGAGCTCCTGGAAGGCGTAGACGGTCTCCAGCCGTTTCTCGAACCGGCTGCCGATGGCCCTGCGGAAATCCTGTTCGATCGAGCGGCGGATGACGAAGACCACGCGGTGAAAGCCCGCGCGCAGGGCGTCGAACACGGAGTAGTCCATGATGATCTCGCCGCCGGGCCCGACCGGGTCCAGTTGCTTGAGCCCGCCGTACCGGCTTCCCATGCCCGCCGCCATGATCATCAGGGTCAGTTTCATGCGTTGCTCCATGCTCTCGGGCCGGCCCGGGGCTCCGACGCATAACGCCATCAGCCTAGCAGGGCGTCCCCCCTTGATTCCAGCGTTATTCTCCGGGCCCGGAGACGCGGCGGACGCGGTCCAGCGCCTCCCGACGGAAGGAATCCAGCAGGCGAGCCACATAACGGCCCGCATCCAGGCCGGGATCGCGGAGCAACGGGGTGAGGTCCATGGCGAGACACAGCTCCCGGGCCCGGTCCGGCGCGTACGGGTCGGCAAAGGTCGCGTTGGCGGCCCGGCGCCCGGCCGCCGCGGCGTCGTAACGCTTCCCGCCCTCGATCTGCGAGCGGAACACGCGGATCAGTTCCGCGGCGAGAGTTCCTCCGGAGCTGACATTCAGTTCGATGCGGCCCTCCGCGGGCAGCCAGTCGAGGCTGCCCCAGACCTCCACGCCGTACAGGCTTTTCGGCCGCCGGTCGGGGGGCAGGCGGCGCAGCGCGCGCACGACCGCAAGCGACACGGCCACATGGGTCTCGTGCCGGTCGGCGGGATGGTGGGTATAGACGGTTTCCGGCCGCGCCGCCCCGAACAATGCCTGGATGTCCGCCTCCAACGCGGACACGGCGGGGCCCTTCAAATCGGCGCTGCGGTGATCCAGCATCGCCAGGATGCCGTAGCGGCCCATCCGCGCGGCCTCCTCCTGCTCCCGGCGGCGCACGTCCCGGACGCGTTCGCCTCCATGGGCGCAGATCACGGCGCCAAATCCCCGGGTCTCCCGGCACGCGAGGATTCCGTGCAGGGCGATGATCTCCGCGTCGTCGGGATGCGCCCCGATCCCCAGGTGCGAGATCCCGGCCAAGGCTTGGTCCGCGGGCCGGCCGTCGGGCACGAGGAGCGACGCCTGTGGTTGGCTGAACTTCATGCCGGCGATGATACTGGATCGGCAAACAGCCGAAAGAAAAAACAAGGCGCGCGGGCGGCCGGCTCTATGGGACGGGGATCGCCTCGCCGCCGGCCCGCACCTTGGTTTCGAGCTGGTCCAGGTACTGCCCGGCCTGCTCGCCGGCCTCGGGCGGATCGGAACGCATGAACGCGACCATGAGATCGCGGGCCTCTTCGAGCCGGTCCTGCTCCTCGTACATCTTGGCCAGGCGCATGTGGGCTTCGGGCGAGAACCGGTACAGGTCGATGGCCTGCCGGAACGCCGCCTCGGCCTCGTCGTACTTCTTGCGATACACGTACACCCCCGCGATGGCGGAGCGCAGCTTGGAGAAGGCCTTCCGGGCATCGGGGTTGGACGCCCAGCCCGGCTGGCTCTCCAGGCGCGCCAGGGTGTCTTTCCAGAACTGCCGGTCGCGCTCGACGGCGTCCGCCGTCAGCTCGGGCAGGGGCTCGGGGTTCAACTTCAGGATAAGCCCATGCGGCTCGAGATAGGGGTACATCCAGTCCACGACGTAGCTCTCCTCCAGGAAGAACGGGTGCTCGTCCTTGTTGCGCTCGAAGATCATCCGGCACAGGATGCCGTTGATCATCATCACGCCGGCCACGCCCTGGACCGTGACGCGGCCGTCCTCGAAACTGACCTCGGCCCCCGCGGGATACCGCCCGGCCTGCACGTCCTCCACGTATTCCTGGAACGCCTGGTTGGAGTCCTCCTGCTCCGGGATCCAGAGGCGGTCGCCGTACACGGCGCGCAGGTGCGCCATGTACGTGTTGTCGGCCAGGCCGTTCTGGGTGAGGACGAACACCGGAGGCGGTTGCTTTAAAGCGTTGGCGGTCGTGACGACGAACCGGCCGCAGTCCGTCCCGCCGAAGTAGATGCTGCCCTCCGGCATGGAGGACAGGATGGGCTCGTAGAACATCCGCAACAGCGCGGAGTCCTGCTTCCACCCGACCCACACCTCCCATACGCCCAGCGTCTCGTGGACGGTCGCCCACAATTCATTGCGCATCGACGGAACGGACCAGCCGCTGTCCCCCGGCGTTTTGAGCTTCTGGAATCGGTTCGATGTCGCCGCCCAGTCGCCTGCCTCGGCGGCCTCGAAGAAGGACACGGCCTTCTTCGGCAGGACGAGGTCGAGCTGCTCGGCCAGTTCGACGGCCAGCTTGTGCCGCGCCGCGCTGAACTCCTTCACCATGGCGCCGAAGTCGTCCGTCGGCATGGCCTCTTCGCTCATGACCGGGGCCGAGGAGAGCGCCGTCAACCCCAGCGCCAGGCATCCGATGATCGTTGCTTTCATGCCTTCCATCCTTTCGATCGTCACCATTTGACACTCGATCGCTTCATTTGTTTCATCGCCGACTTGAAAAAACGCCCGAACGTCTTGTCCTTCTTCCTCTTTTCGACATAGGAGAGGTTGTGGTATTCGGCTTCCTTCTTGAGTTTCAGGTAGCCCTGGTATCGCTCTTCGCTCAACTCGCCGTCCTGCAAGGCGGCCAGGACCGCGCAACCGGGCTCGCTCGTGTGCGTGCAGTCCGGGAAGCGGCACCGAGTTGAATAGTCGGCGATGTCGTGGAAGGTCGCGTCGATGCCGTCCTCGGCGCCGAGGAGGCCCAGTTCGCGCATGCCCGGCGTGTCGATCAGCATGGCGCCGTTGTCGAGGACGAGCAGTTGCCGGCGGGACGTTGTGTGCACTCCTTCGCCGGTGCCGCTCACGGCCCGGGTCTCGAAAGCCTCCTTGCCCAGCAGCCGGTTGATCAGCGTGGTCTTCCCGACGCCCGATGAGCCGAGCAGGCAGTAGGTTTTGCCGGGAGCCAGGGCCGCCCGGAAAGCCTCCATCCCGGCGCCCGTGGCGTTGCTCAACCGGGCGATCGGCGCGGAAATCCCGGACCTCCGGATATCCTCGATCCGTCGCTCCAGTTCTTCCGGCGAGACCAGGTCCGTCTTGCTCATGATGATGTGAGCCCCCATGCGGCCATCGCGGGCCATCACCAGGTACCGCTCCAGGCGCGGCACGTTGAAATCGAAATCGCAGCCCTGCACGATGAAAGCCGTGTCGATGTTGGCGGCGATCATCTGGAAGTCCACGACTTTCCCGGGGCGCTTGCGGCGAAGGAGTGTCTTGCGCGGCCACACCTCGTGGATGATCGCCGGGCCGTCCGACTCAGGCCGTTGCGCGCACACCCAGTCGCCCACGCAGGGGAGGTCGCCGGCCGAGCGCGCCGTGAACCGGAACTTGCCCGACAGCTCCGCGTACCGCTCGCCGTCCGGGTCGCGTATCAGGAAGGCGTCCCGGTCCACGGCCGTGACGCGGGCCAGGCATCGCCCCGGCGGCAGGAGACCGGCGACCCGCTCTTCGAACCAGGAGTCGAATCCAAGGGAAGTTAATTCCATGGGCGTCTTATGATCGAGGTCGACCCGTCTTGCCATCAGCGGCTAACTGCCGCTAACGGGGGAGGTTCCCGATGCCATGGCACAGACTAGTCCCTTCGCCCCGGCTCTTCAAGGGCAGATGCCTCCGCAGGATTCCCTCCTCGAAATGGAACAGGCTTTTCCCGGTTGGCCTTCACCATCACGCAGATCGGAAAACATACCCGCGGCGGGTTCACGGAACGATTCCTCCCTCGGCCGGATCGGCGGCCTCGCGCGCGGCGGCATTGGCCGCGCAGGCGAGAAGGCGTAACCAGGCCGCCCGCTTCCCGCCAGCGGCAAACTCGCGAAAGCCCTCAATAGCTGACCGGGGCCGCGAATCCGCGCCCGCTCGCGCTTCCGCGGGAATCGCGATGGAGCGAGGCTTTCAGGGCAATCGCTCCAGCGCTTCATCGATGACCAGGTTGGCGGGGGCGGCGCTCCAGAGCTGGATGGGCGTGGAGATGCCCAGGGGCTCCGCCTGCCAGATTCCCTCTCCCGCCCGGGCGGGGGCGTACTTGAACACCTCGGAGGTGGCGAGCGGGCCCAGTTTCACCAGGGCGGCTTTCGTTTTCAACAGGATTTTCCGGAACAGTTCGACATCCTCCCGCGTCAGCCCGTCCCGGAGGGTTCCGTCCGCATCGATGCTCCGCTGAACGAGTTGATCGATGCCGATGATCAGGGCAAACAGGGTCCAGGGCCAGGCGGCGCGGCCGTGATACTCGTCCGGGCCGAACTTGACCCAGGCGTTTTTCCCGTTGTCCTGCAGGGCCGGGATGTCCCGCGGGGCGTATACCGTGTTGGTGATGGCCATGCCCAGGTCCTCCTCCATGAAACCGAGGCCGAACGGATAGGAAAGCACGAGCGGCCGGATGATTTGCCGGACTTGCTCCATGGAGGGCTTTCCGAACAAGAGGGCAAACACGTCGTCGCAGTGCATGAGCGGCAGCGGATTACACTCGGTATCCAGCAGCAGCGCGGTGAATTCGATGCCGTCCTTGATGGCGTCGGGCACGCGGTCGCCGCGGAGGAAATCAGCCACGGTGACGCCGTCCACCCGGCCGCGCAAAATGGCCGCCCGTTCGCGGCAGCCCCGCTCGCGGTCGTCCCAGGTCACTTCACCGCGAGCCAGGCCCTCCAGGTAGCGTTGGAGGTCCCGACGGATATCGCACGCCGAACGCCGGACCAGGAAATGCGCCCGCACCAGGTCCGGGTCCCACGCCTCCGCGGCGGCGGCAAAACGGTCGGGCTTCTCGATAAATTCGCGGATGACGTCCAGGGCGTTTCCTTTCGCCTCGCCCAGCAGGCCGTCGCCGAGCCCGAGGGCTTGTATCCGCGCGATCATCTCCCGGATGGCGCCTATGACCATGGGCAGGAGGTGCACGTTGATGTCCTCGGAGCGGAATCGCCATGGGAGATTGTAGGTGTCCCGCCAGTTGGCGGCGCCAGCGACCGAGGTAATCAGCGACGAGCCGGCCGCCTTGAACTCGTCCGGATACGCGGCGATAAGTTGCGCCGGGGTGAGATCCGGATACTTCGTACGCAGGCTTTGCCAAGCTGCAACGTAGGGGGCCGCGGCATGAAGCAGGTAGTTCCAGTTCCGCAAAAGCGTGACCCTGTTCGATTCCCTCCGGCCCAGCACCAGATGCTCTTCCTGCAGCCACTGCGACAGGTCGCCGTCGCCGATTTCCCCGAACCAGAAGGCCGCCGCGGAGGGGAACATGTAGGTCTGGTCCAGCACGTCGAGGAAGGGATGCTCCGGAACGGTTCCCTGCAGGATCGTCTGCATGAGCGGCCGGGCCCGGTCCAGGTCGCCGCGGCCGTACGTGTGGAAAAAGCCTTCGAGGGCATCCATGACGGCGCGGTCGTCGGTCCACTCGTCCGTCACGTTGACGATGCCCCCGGCCGAAATTTCGTCCGCGACGCTTTGGATGCCGGCGCGCCGGGCCTGCGCGGACAGGACGGGCCACATGATGCGCAGCGAGATGAGCGTGTCGCGGCCGAAGTAGGACAGGAAATTCCAGGAGCCGGCGAGGAACTTCTCGCGGTAGGAAAGGAATTCGAAATTCCGGATGGACTCGGCGAATAGGGGGTCTTTCGCCGCCAGGGCCCGGCCGCGTTCGTTCACCAGTTCCGCGAACGGCATGGGCGTGAGCAGGGCAAAGTCGGTCGAGGCCCGGACCAGCAGGCGGAGCGGGGCGGTGCCCGGCGGATCCTTCCGCGTGATGCGCAGGCAGTCGCCGCGCACGCGGACATCGGTGGCGGGGCCGCCGGCGAACTCCAGCCGGTAGCGGTGTCGGCCGTCCAACGCCCGGCGCGTGAAGGTGATCGTGTTTCGGCCCGCGTCGAAAACGGGACCGACGGTCTGTCCGCGGTCGGCCAGGTCCCGCAGGGAGAAACCCAGGACGGATTCGATTTCCCCGATGGCGCCCGACCGGACAAGGTCCTTCAAGCGGTTCTCATGGCGGCGATCGGGGTCGTCGCCGAACCGGGCGACCAATGTATGGTTGAGGAGGATCGACGCCGCCGTGATCAAAAGCTCCGGCGAGGCCGACGCGAGGGTGAATTGCACGCCGGCCTGGCCGTCCGCGTCGGCGAAGGGGAGGGGGGCCCCCTCCAGGGTCCAGCCCGCAGGCTGGGTGGTCTCGAAGCACAAGGCGCTTTTGCCGGCCGGCATGGCCACCACGACGCGGAGGCCGCTTTTGCCGACGGGCAGTTGAAGGTGCGCGGCGACGCGGGTCTGCGTATCCCGTACCAGGAAGTTATGGAAATCACCCTCCGTTTTTTTCAGATGCAGCGTGCTCATGGCGACTCTCTTTGAAGGGGGCCGGTCCCGGCGATCAGGTCACCAACGTTATGCTTGAGGCTCGCCGCCCCGGAGTTCTTCCAACTCTCGGCAGGCTATTTGGCGTGGCCTCAAGGCGGTGGTCCGGCAATCAGTCTTCGCCCAGTGCTTCAAGGTCGGCCAAGTCCTTCTTCCGACCTGTGGCGCGCTTGTTCTGCGCGTACTGATCTCGTCCGAGGTAAAGGACGTCCACATCGCCGTACTTCCCCGAGACTTTGCCCGCGTTGGCTTCTTCCCACGTGACGCCGGTGATGGAAGTGATGAGGTCAATGCGGACGGGGGGGACTCCAAGTTGAATGACTTGCTCGGGCTTCTGGAAGTCTTCTTCCTTCAGCCCGAGCGAACCGAAGCCAAAGGAAGAGAGAGCGGCGATGATGCGTGCGGCATTGTTCTTGGTGGGGCGCACGTAGAGGTCGATGTCGCCCGTGAATCGCGGAGCTCCATGATACGCTAGCGCATAAGCTCCGACAATGATGTACTCAATCTTTTGCTCGTTGAACAACGCGAGCAGTTCTTTGAAGTCGGGTTGAACTTCCATGTGCTTGCCTGCGAAGTGACTCCACAGCGCTTACCCGTTCCGATGCGTCACGGTTGCGCCAGAACGCAAGATCTTGTTGCGCAGACGATTCGTGAAGATTCCTCACCGAAACGCTCTTCTGAATCATTAAGTTATTATATCAGGGTTGTGGTGTCTCTGCACCATCTTCTTCTTGCCGCACGCTTGGCGTGACCCTCGGTTCACCCGAAGTCCCCGCGCCAAACGTCGTCGAGACGCCTTAAGACAACCGAAGTGGCATCGGATGAGAGCAGTCGATACCGTTTGCCACTACCCGAAGTGAAGACGTCCTCTTCCAACGACCATCTGCCGCTCACCGCATTTACAGTACCGCTCATTGTTCCATCTGCGTTGATGGTGAACTGGGTGTCTCGCTGATCTGCGACGCGCCATCTCCCCACGAGCATGCTACGCGTCTTCTCGACCTTTGCGCGCTCTGCTTCGATTTCCTCCCTGGGCACTCTCTTGGCGTGCCACTCGCCTATCACCCATGAGCATGAAGGGATCGAGGCTGTTGGTGTGGCGCCGCCGATGCAGATAGTTCCCGGACACCGTCACTCTCACCAGCCCGTTATGGCTCGGCGGCGCGGTTCATCAGCTGACCGCGCTGGGGCGACACGGAATGGGAACTGCTGGTGGCGACGGAAACATCGTCCCATGTGATGGGCTCGACCATGGCATCGGCGGCCTGCAATTGACCGAGATGGTCGATCGCCATGCCGGAGTCGGCGCTTTCGATGTGCATGGGATGTCCCAGCGGCTCACCGATGCCGGCGATTTTCGCCTGCATGGCCGGAGTCAATTGCTTGACCAGTTCCACGTTGTAGGTGCGTGACGACGTGTCGTCGAGGGCTATTCGTCCAAATATCCGCTCGGCGGCAATGCCGTACGTTCGCGAGTCCCACGCGGGTGAATCTTCTTCGAGCACGGGATCAACACTGGTCGTCAAGATGGAGATGCTGTTGTCGCTGTTGCGGAGTATCTCCCAGGCGCACAATTGCTGGGGGAAGTCCCGCAACGAGACGGTTTCGACCTCCCAGAAGCCTCGTTCCGGTTGGGCCGGGTCCGGCGAAGGAAACGCCGTAACCACGTTCTGGTGGCGATGGCCCGCCATGACCAGGAGGAGATTCGGGTAATTGTGAAGCGTGGCGACCAGGTTGCTTTCGGATGCAGGATCCTGGAATGTTGAAGATCGGCTTGTGTTGGTAGCGCTCGTTTGCGGCAGAATGGGAATGTGGCAGGCAAGGATCATGAGCTGATCCTCATTTTGCCCCATCTGCAATTCGTTGGTAAGCCAGCTAAAACGTGCGGCATCAACCCAGCCGCCACCATAAAAAAGCGCGCTCTGGCCCGGCACGTCCGCCTTGCAAGTATTGTCGAGCACGATCACCTTGATCGGCAGGTTCGTCGCGGGCTCGAACGAATAGCAGGCCGCCAGGCTGCCGGTGACGCCGGGAGTGAAACCATGCCCCTGCGGAAGCGAGGTGCTATCAAAGAACGCATTGACAAAGTTCGTGGGTGAATTGAGCGGCGTCGAGAGCATGCGGCGATCCGGATCCGCAGCGACCGTTGGAGGCGTTTCGAAAAGGTTCGTTGCCCCCCATTTGATCACGGTGCCATAGGGGGTGGTGCCATCCACAACCCCCACATACATGCCGATTCCCTCGGCGCCCGGTGGAATCAGGGGGCCGTTGGGTGAAATATTGAGCACGTTGGAGCCCACCATGGCTTGCTGGATTTTTTCGCTTGGATAACCGATGCCCATCCACAGCTGATCGTGGTTGCCGATGACCGCGTACCATGGGATGGAGCGATCGAGCCCGGCGGCTTGATAGGGCATCTGGTAATCTATGGTGTCGGCTCCGTCATGGGCGCCCGAACTGGGTGTAATCTGCTGTCCGTCCATGACTTCAACAAACCAGCGCAGTTCGTTGTATTGACCGGAGTTGCACATGTCCCCGAGGACAATGCCGAAATCGAAAGACGCCAGCCGGTGCAGCGCATTGATGGTCTTGACGGCGGCATCGAGACGGTGGGTCGTGGCCAAAATGACCGGCGTATACGCAGATGGATTGAGTTGGGCAATGCCAGCGTCGCCAAAATCGGCGCTCCAACCGAGGCAGGGAACCTGAGCCGGGGATTCCTTGTCGGTCATATGAACGTCGGCCAGGGAAAAGAAAGATAATAGCCGCGCCGCATGGTTCGTGCCCGTATAGCCTTCCGGCATCAATGTCAGCAGCCGGCCCTCGTTCGTCCCCGGCCCCCAATCCCACTGGCCGTAGGGCGAGGTCAGGTAGGCGGCCGCGTTGGACGGGGCGACCGGCGGCGTCTCCGGCGCAACGACGCGCGGCAGGATCGTTTGTTCACGCGTCCCCAGCTCGACTCCGCTTCCGGAAACCGGAAGCAACAAAACCAACACGCTGATGAATTGGATGACCTGAAACTTTTGATATCCACACCACCGGGAAGGTTTCTTCATGCTGTTTGTCCTTTCTTTCTGCTCTGATCTTTGTGAGCGGCCCCCGCGAACAAGGTTAGGCTGCAAGCCATTGTTCGGGCAAAATTGTTCCTAACGAGTGTGCGCTTCGACGTATGAGCGCAATACGGCGTTCATCCTTGTCTGATACTTTCGTCCTTGCTGACGAAACCAGCCAAGAACATCCGGGTCTATCCTGATGGACACAAGCTCCTTGGGCTTGGGCATTCGGATAACCATTTTTTTGAAGATACTCGGATCAATCCTCGGGACGCCAGAGGCGTCGATGTCCTCGTCCTTCATCGAATTGAGTCGTTTCCAGTCCGTTCTAGATTTCATCTCTGTAGATCTGTTCTTCATGTTCTGTCGCCTTTCTGGCGGAGATTATGAGGATGGTGTCTTCCTGCCATTCGTATTTCACGGTGATTATGTATATACGGACAGTAGTTACGTCAAGAGCCTGTTTCCATCTGCCCGAACGTTACGGGTGACGCGGCACCGCGCACACCTTCCGCCACAGTTTTGCCAGCCACCTGCTCCTGAATAATTACGACAGCCGCACCATCCGGGAGATGCTCGGGCACAGCGACGTGCGCACGACGATGATCTATACCCACACGGTCCAGAGCGCACCCGGAAGGAGCGGGAAAGCCCCCCGCGACTTCCCCCCAGGGCCGGTCAGCGCTCCACCGGGATGACGATGCCGCGGAGGATGATCTTCTGGCAGAACAGGAAGAGCAGCAGGGTCGGCAGGGCGGCGACGAGGAGCGAGGCGTAGATCACGGCCTGGCCGCTGCGCGCCTGCAACTGGTAGAGCCATACCATCAGCGTCCACATCCGCTCGTCCTGGCAGATCAGCAGGGCGAACATGAAGTTGGAGTAGGCGACGGTGAAGGCGTGCAGCGCGATGACCGCGAGGATCGGCCGGGAGAGGCTCATCGTGATGTTCCAGAAGATCGTCCACTCCCCGGCGCCGTCGAGCTCCGCGTTCTCGTACAGCTCCCGCGGCAACGAATCGAAGAACCCCTTCAGCAGGAAAATGGAATAGCCGTGGGCCATGCCCGGCAGCAGCAGGGCGGCGAAGGTGTTCAGGAGGTTCATCCCGCGCAGCATCAGGAAGACCGGGATCTGGGTGACGATCGGCGGAAAGGCCATGGTCAGCAGCATGAAGAGCAGCAGCTTGTACGCGCTCGGCGGGCGGTGCCGGCTCAAGGCATAGGCGGCGAGCGGATTGACGAGCAGGGCAATGAGCACGGAAAGGCCGCAGTAAATCGCCGTGTTGAGGAGCCCGCGGCCGCGCAGCAGGAGATAGTCCAGCACGGTCCGGTAATTCCGCAGCGCGAATTCCGCGCGCAGGTGCCGGCGGATGCCCCGGAAAGCAAGATGGTGAGCGTCGCGCTGGGGCAGGGGGATGTCGTCGAAAGCGGCGAAATCCGTTCCCAGCGCTGTGTTCATCGCCTGGATGGACGCATACCGGCCGCGCAGGAAATCGCGGAATTGGAATTCGGGCCCCGTGGTCCGGAGGCTCTCGACAGGCGGCTGATGCAGGCTTCCCGTCGCGGGGTCCGGCCAGCCCTTGAGGAACGAATCCCAGTCGCTCAACGGCAGGCCGCCCTCCGGCGGTTCCGCCGGGACCGGGATCGCGTCGAAGGACGGGTGCGCTGTCCCGTACAAGCGATTCATCGCTTCCACGCGGCCGTACTTCGCGGCGAGGAACGTCCGCCAGGCCGGCGCCGCGGAATCATCGAGGCGCACCCACAGCAGGTTCAGCGTATGGCGCACGAAGGCTTCCCAGGGGACCCGTTCGGCGCCCGGCGGGCAGGATGCGGTCAGCCGGATGTCCCGGTACGAATTCCAGGATGTGCCCATGGCCCGGTTGAAGTCCGCGATGTCACGGCCGTACTGGGGCTTCAAGTACAGGTTGCGGTAGAGCCCGTCGAGGGACACGGCGGCGCGGGCCCAGCCCGGCTGCCGGTCTTTGAAGGCCCGGAAGGCGTCGTTGAACGGGTCGCGCGCGACCTGCCGCAGGCGCAGCCCGTAGTTCTCCGCCACGAGGAAGATCGCGGTCCAGTTGAGGAAGTCCGTTCCGAGGGCCCGGTTGACCGAGGCGATGTCCGGTCCGAACTGCTGCTGGAGCGAGTCCTTGAACCGGCGGAGCATTTCGGGGACGGTGCGCGACTGGTTGGCCTCCACGAAGCCCAGCATGAACGCCGTGCCGGGCAGGCGGCCGGACTCGAGGAACGCTTCCCATTCCGCGGCGAGTTTTTCGTTGGGCGCCGCCGGCGGCTCGACGTCCTGGAACGAGCGCGCGTCGACGTCGTACGCGACGCGGACCATCTCGATGCTCTCGTTGAACAGCCCCTCGACGTACGAGCGGTAGAGGGCGCGGTCGTCGACGAGATAGCGCGGCAGCAGGCGCAGATCCTGGATGTCCACGGCGCTCTTCACGCTGCCGGAAACCATCAGGAGGAACGGGTAGATCATCGTGACCGCGCCCGCGAGGAGCAGGAGGCACATCGCGCCGATGAAAAGGCGCGTGCGCGGGTGGCGGCGGCCGGTGGAGGAGAGGAGGGGCATGGGTGTCAATCGTGAATAGTGATTGGTGAAGAGTGAATGGTCCCTGTCACTTGGCCGCCTCCGTCGCGCCGGCGGCGCGGAACTCGATGCGCGAGAGGATGCGCAGCTGGTACACGGTGAACCCGATCAGCAGCAGGCCCAGCATCCAGGCCATCGCCGTCGCCGGGCCGAACTGGAGGAAAATGAACGCCTTGAAGAAGATGTGCAGCCCGGCCACCTCCGTGCCGGACGCGCCCCCGGTCATGGCGAGGATCGTGTCCGCGGAGCCATACCAGGATGCGATGAAGACGCCGACGAAATTGATGACGAGGAGGGGCTTGAGCATGGGAAACACGACGAAGAGCACCTTGTCCGTGAACGTGGCCCCGTCGAGCTCGGCGGCCTCGTAGAGTTCGTCCGGAATGGATTTCAGCGCGGCGAGATAGATGAGGCAGCCGGGGCCGAGCCCGGCCCAGAGCATCGGGAGGACGCACGCGGGCATGGCCGTGCGCGGATCGGCGAGCCAGCGGTGCGGCTCGGACCAGGTCAGCAGCAGCCGCCGCCACAGGGGCAGGTCCGCCTCACGGAGCATCGGCCAGGCCAGGCGCGCGGACAGCCAGAGCAGGGCCAGACCCGTTCCCAGGAAAAGCAGCGCGATGCCCGGCCGGCCGTGGAATCGCAACCGGCGCGCGAACGAAAGCGCCGCGAACAGCAGGATCGCGCCGAGCCCCAGGAATCCGGCCGCCGGCACTCGCATCAGCAGCGCGTTCAGCACGCCGCGCTCGCCGGGCTCGTAGAAGGATTTCCACAGCAGCACGACCACGATTCCTGTCATGACGGCGGGCAGGTAGTAGATCATGCGGAACAGGACTTTTCCGCGCGGCGCTTCCTGGAGCAGGATCGCGAGGATCACCGGCGGCAGGAAGGTCAGCGCCATGACCAGCGCGCTGTAGCGGAACGCGTTCCACAGGGAGAGCCACCAGTCAGAACTCCACAGGACCTTGCCGAAGTTGTCCAGGCCGACCCACGCGGAGTCGCCGAGCAGCCGGTAATCCTGGAAGGCCATCATCGCGCCGCGCGCGAGCGGCGCGTACCGCCAGAGCAGGATGGCCGCGACCGCCGGCAGCAGCATCAGGTAGGCGGCCGCGTAGCGACGGAAGGCCCAGGCGGGGCGGATCGAAACGCCGTCCACGGCGGCCGGCGTGAAGGTCCGGATGATGCGCCGGAACACCGACGCGAACCCAACGCCGATCAGGGCGAGCACGGCGGCGGCCGTCCACCGTTGGAGGGCACGGCGGGCGGGCGGCACGACATCCAGCATCTCGGACCGCGCCCGGTCGGCCGCCTGCCGGAGCAGCCGGGCCAGCGTTTCCGCGCGGGCGGCCGGATCGGCCGGCAGGTCGCCGCTCATCGCCATCTGCTCGGCCTCCTGGATCGGCTGGGTCATGAGATTATAGGCGATGTTGCTGTGCCGTCCGTAGGGCTCGGGCCGGCCGGTCTCGATCGCGATGCGGAACGTCTCGGCCCAGCCGGGCGGCGAGAGGCGGGCGAGGTCGCCGTAGCCGAACATCTCCAGGTAGCGTGGATTCACGAACCGGCCCAGGCCGCCCTCCACGAGCACGCGGGTCTTGATGGCGAGGGCGTCCGGGCTGTCGAAGAAGCGGATGTATTCCCACGCCGCGTCCCGCACCGCGGGATGTTCGATGCCGGAGAACAGGCCCATCATGCGGCTGTTCAGTTCCGCGCCGCGCCCGCCGTCCGGCCCGAGCGGCACCGGGGCCATGCCGGTCAGGTCGGGGTTGATGGTCGAGAACAGCTTCTCGTCCACGTACGCGAAGACCATCCCGATCTCGCCGCGCTCCCACTTGCGGAACGAATCGCGCGCGTCCTTGTACACGTAGCCCCGCCGGCGCCGGCCGGCCGCGTCGGTCCAGGGCTCCGCACCCAGCCGGGTATAAAAGTCCAGCGCGGCCACGCCCGCCGGGCTGTCGAACCGGATGTCCCACGCGTCGCGTTCGTCGTCGTAGGTCATCACCTCGCCGCCGGCCGACCAGAGGAACGTGATCCAGTACCAGCTCTCGTGCTTGCCGCGGCCCATCGCGAGGCCGTACCGGCCGAGTTCCGGCTGCGTCAGCGCGCGGGCCGCGCGGGCGAGGTCCTCCCAGGTCCAGTCTTTCGTCGGGTAGGCGAGGCCGGCCTCGTCGAAGAGGTCCTTGCGATAGAGCAGTACGCGGCCGAGCGCGCCGCCGTAGGGCAGGGCCCAGACGTGCTTCGCGCCGCTGGGCCCGCGCCGCCGGATCACGGGCCAGATCTTCTCGTGCACGCGGAGCGCCAGTTCGTCCGCTCCGAGCCCGGCCAGGTAGCCGTCCCCGGGTTGGTCCAGCGGGTACAGGAACCCCTGCTGGATATACGTGTCC
The DNA here is from genome assembly GCA_022710725.1 of Verrucomicrobiota bacterium. Taxonomy (GTDB): domain Bacteria; phylum Verrucomicrobiota; class Kiritimatiellia; order CAIQIC01; family JAGNIJ01; genus JAGNIJ01. The sequence goes on along the minus strand of JAKLGK010000003.1, from coordinate 241,882 downwards.
GACTTGCGGAAATTCACGTAGAGGACGTCAGGGGCCATGCCGCCGGCGATGGCCAGCAGGTCGGACTCCACGCCCTCGACCTGGATGCCGGAGAAACGCTCCAGGCGGACCTCCACGTGGTCCCAGTTGAAATGCCCGTAGCGGGCGGGATCGGCGCGGTATTTCCCGCGGTACTTGTCCGCGAACAGGGCAGGGAACCTCCGGACGAACTCGCGCACGGCGGCGGCATCGGCGCGCGTCGCCGCGTCGGTGCGCGTCGGATCGGGGAGATCGAAAAGCTTGAGGTGGATGATCGTCCGGTCGCCGGCCCGCTCCACGAATCCCGCGTCGGACGGCGCCGCGCCCGCCATCCATAGACAGAGGGACAGCGCGCCCCTTCCGATCCTCGCGTGCGTCGGCCTCATCGGATCGCATGATACGGGAGCGTCCGGCCCGACACAACGCCGATCCCGGCGGGGCCTTGAAAGATTTGACCGCCGGGGCATCGCCGGTACACTGTTTCTATGGCTTCTGTCCGCTTGATACTGCCGGCGCTCCTGCTCGCCGGCGCGACCTGCCGCGGGCTGACGCTGACCAACGGCCGGGCCGGGCCGGGCAAGTGGAAGGACAGCAACCAGTGCGATATCGTCTCCTGGCAGGACGCCTCCGGGCACAACCGCACCGGCTACCTGGTGCAGGCGCGGGGCTGCTCGGACACGAACTACACGGGCGGGTTCCTGACGCGGTTCCTCTACCGCGACGACGCCGGGGCCTGGGTCCAGAACGACCAGATCGCCGACGGCACCCTCGACGGGTTCGGGCATATCGTGAACCACTACACGCCGCCGCCGGGCTCGCGCGGCTGGATCAACTCCAAGACCGACGCCTTCAACGCCTCGAACACGCTGGTCTTCAAGGGCCCGCACCATGCGATCTGGCGCGTGACGTTCGACGAGCCCGCGCTCGAGACCGATCCCGCGCAGGGCCAGTGGCGGACGACGCTGGACTGGCATTTCCGCACCGGCTGCGATGCGTTCCTCTACGCGGTCACGTTCGACGGCACGGGGCTCGAGCCGGGCATCCTCGATCACGACGCGCGCGGCCCGTACAGCATGTGGGACTGGAACGACGACAACAGCACGTTCGGCAAGTACGGCGGGTTCGAGTGGGGGCGCGATTTCAAGTTCATCTGCACGAACCAGCAGCAGGGGGCGTGGACCTATACGACGCCGAACACGGTGCCGTACGTCTGGGAATGGGACACGAACAAGGCGCGCGAGATCGGGTTCGTCCAGACGCAAAGCCAGGTCCAGCGGGCGGGCGGCAAGACTCCTTCGCACGGCACGTCGGGCACGAACCTGCCGTACTACACGGAGATGGGCTACCAGATGAACGGGCCCGGGATGAACCCGCACACCTACGAGGGGATCACCTGGGGCACGCCGCTCGGCGCGATCGACGGCGGCGACGGGTCCGGCTCGCCCGAGCCGTATCTCAATTACTCGCTCGCGATCGTCCTCGATCCCCTGGCCCGCGGCGGCGTGACGAACGCGCTCGCCGAGCAGGAGCGGATTCACGACGGCAGCGTCCGCTTGATCGCGTCCGACGGCGCGGTCATCACCCAGGGCATGGACGGGGCGGGGTGCCAGCTGGCCGTCGCGTACGATCCGCCGGGTTACAACCACGTCTACTGGACGTGGGACATCGAAGCCTCGATGACTAACACGGCGCAGTGGAGCCTGGACGTAACCAACGGGGCGCTTTGGAACCCGACGTTCGTCATCCGCGAGTACCGCGGCTCCGCGCCGCCGCTCGTCGTGACGCGTGGCGGAACCAGTCTCGTGGCCGATGCGGGGTACTACGCCTCGGTGGACGACCCGGGCAACCGATTGTGGCTGACCGTGCCCGGCGTGTTTGCCGGCAGCAACGTCCTGCGCGTGGCGGGTCCGCACCAGCCGGACGTCCCCGGCGTGCCGATCGGCTTGGCTGCGGGCAACGGTGCCCACGGCACAAACACCGTGATGTGGAGAGACCAGCATGCCGTCACGGGCGAGACGTATCAGCTCTACCACGCGGCGACGGTGATCACCAACCTCGCCGAGGGCGCACTGCTCACCAGCGGCGTGCCGGCGGGCGTCGAGTGGTTCGCGCACGAGGTCACGAGTTCCGGCGATCACCACTACGCGCTCGTCGCGGAGTCCGAGTACCGGGTGCTGAACTCGACGCTCGTTCCCGGCCAGAACGCGACGACGAATCCGGCGCCTAACAACGATGTCACGGCGCCTGCGACGCCCGGGAATTTCCGGGTGCGGCAGCGGAACAACCAGGCGACGCTTTCATGGGCCGCGGTCGGCGCGCCGGACCGGGCCGGGTACCGGATCTACCGGGGCTTCGAGTCCGGCTCGCTGTCGCTGTACGCCGTCGTGACCAACGGCGTTTCCTTCACGAACCGGAACCTCGCGCCCAACCTCGTGTATTACTTCCAGGTGGCCGCCGCCGATGACGAGGCGCCGCCCAACGTCAGCGCGCCCTCGCCGGAACTGTGCGTCACGTCGGCCCCGATGACGAACGTCGTCGTGTACGACGGCGAGCCCGGCAGCAAGCCGCTGATCGCGGACCAAACCGGGGCGTGGCTGGAGACAAATACCGCGTGGATCGCCGAGACCAACCGCGCACCGCACGCCGGCATCCGGCACTTGGAGATCACCATCGTGACCAACGGCCAGGTCTGGTACGGGTGGAACGAGGGCTGGGTGGACTCCGACGTGCGCGGTTACTACGCGTTCAACTTCTACCTGCGCCTGACCAACGATTCATGGAACAACCTGCGGCTCCAGTTCAGCCGGGCCGCGCTGACCAGGTCCTCGATCGTCTACATTACGAATTACCTGGCCCATCCGGCAACCAACTACCAACTCGTGTCCATTCCGCTCTCCGCCTGGAAGGAGACCAACAGCCTGGCCGACTACAGCTTCGGCGCCGTGAGCCAGTTCCTCTTCACGGATTCCGGCAGCAACCGGGTGACCTGCTGGATGGACGACATGCTCTTCACAGCCGACAACCCGTCGTCGACCAACGGGCCGGTCGTGAATTCGGCCGCCACCCAGCCGGCCGCGCTGAACGAAAGCAACGACGTCAGCGAAATCCTTCTGCTCGCGTCAGTGACCGACCGGCTCGACGACATCGAGGTCGTGCTGGCCAACCTGTCCGCGGCAGGGCGGTCGTCGTCGACGATCATCAAGGATGACGGGATATCGGATGACGGCGCGGCGGACAACGGGGTGTACGGGTGCCGCTTCAGTCTTTCCGCAGGCGCGGCGGCGCTCCCGGGCGACAAAGCGCTAACGGTCACCGCGCTCGACGCGGAGAGCGCAAGCGGTTCGGGGTATGCCACGGTCACCGTCCGGCGGGTCACGTTCCCTGCGCCGATCCTGCTGTACGACGGCGAGCCTGGCTCGCGTCAGCTGACCAACGGCGCGGTATGGGCCTCGAAGGCGCAGGGCCTGGAGACCAACTGGGCGCCGTACGAAGGGCTCAACCACATGGTCTGCGTGTACACGCATTCCTGGGGCGAAGTCGGCTTTGCCTTCAACCGGGCCTGGAGCAACATCAACGCCTCCGCGCTGGATAGCCTGGAGCTGCACGCCCGGACCGCCGGCGCGGTCACCAACCGGCCCTACGTGTACTTCGGGCGGCTCGGGGCGACCAATCGCTCGACGGCGGTGTTCCTGGCCCCGGCCTACGGGCCTGTCCCGGCCACCCAGTACCAGGCCTATGTCGTGCCCTTCACGGCGTTTCAGGAAACCAACGGGAGCGGGGCCTTCGATTTCGGCGCGGTGAGCCAGATCATCCTCGGCAACGACGTGGGCCTGGTCACCAGCCGGCAGGCGTACGTCGACAACATCCGGTTCCTGTATTGGCAGCCGGACAGCGACGGGGACGGCCTGTCCGACATCCGGGAAACAGGCGACGGCCTGTATATCAACGGGTATTCGACCGGAACGAGCTCGAACAGCACGGACACGGATGGCGACGGGATGGCGGACGGGCCAGAGGTGTGGGCGGGCACTGATCCGAACGCTTCCGGCGACTGGTTCCGGGTGTCGTCGGTGGGGCTGGCCGGCAGTCAACTGCAGCTCGGGTTCGGCGCCCGCTCCGGTCGGGTCTACGGGATATTTTCCGCCGGCGCCCCGTCGGGATCCTGGACAAGCGCCGGCGCGGTCACGGGCGCGGGCGGAAGCGCCGCGTGGTCGGAACCCGCGACGAACGGTTCGGGATTCTACCGTCTCCTGACCGCCCCGCCATAGGCGCGCCCTCGCGGCGCGAAATCAGGCGGACCGCAGCACGACCGCGCTGAACGGCGGCAGCACGCCGTCGGGCATTTGGCCGTATATGACCGTTTCGCCCGGTTGCGGGCAGAACGATGCGGCCTGGCGCGGTTCCGGACCGAGGTTGACGGCGCAGCGCAGGGCCGAGCGCCGGAGGCGCCGCTCGAAGGCGATCACCGTTCGGTCGGCCGGCGGGACCTCCTCCCCGGCGTCGAGCAGCTGGAACCGGCCGCGCAGCAGTTCGCGGTTCTTCAGGCGCAGTTGGATCAGGTCCCGGTAGAACCGGAACCATTCCGAGCGTTCCTCGGGGGTGCGGGCGAAGATATTGCCCTCCCATTCCAGGCCGGCCTCGACGCGAGCCCCTTTCGGCGTCTTCACGCGGCGGCCCTTGTCGCACAAGCCGATGCGGGCGTGGATCGAGGGCCGGTTGAGCGCGCCGAATTCCTGGCCGGTCAGGATGAACGGCAGGCTGTGGCCGGACAGGAAGGCCACCTGCATCATCGCGCGTACCGCGCCCGGTCCGGCGCGGTACAGGCCGCGGCCCTCATCGTGGTTGTCGGTGTAGCGGGCCAGGAACGGGCCGTCCTCGCCCGGCGGGAGCAGGCTCTCGTAGTTGAGCAGGGCGGTTTCCACGGCGCCCGCGATGCCCCGCGCCTTGAACGCCTCCCACTTGTCGAGGAAATCGCCGTTGGTTTCCGCGTCGGGGGAGGGGCAGATCACGGACCCGCCCTCCTCGTCCACGCCGTACAGGTACGAGAAGGTCTTGTAGAAGTCGTCGTCGTACGCCGCGTTGATGCCGCGCGCGAACAGGTCCATGTTGTTCTGGGTGCCGTAGCACTCCGCGAGGAACAGCAGCTGGCGGGACGGGTGTCGCGCCTTGAGCTCCGGCATGGCCTCGTTCCAGAAGCCCTTGTCGTTGATGAAATGCGCCATGTCCAGGCGGAACCCGTCCACGCCGTCGGGCTGGCCCGCGACATCCGGGCCGAGGAAGCTCAACCAGTGATGGTAGACCTCGATCATCTCGCGCCGCAGGCCGGGCGCGGTGTAGTCGAGCTTGGCCGTGTCCGACCAGTCACAATCGTAGAACGGCTCGCCGTTCGGCGCCTTGACGTAGAACTCCGGGTTGGACGTGATCCAGGCGTGATCCCGCGCCGTGTGGTTCGGGGTGATGTCGAGGATCACCTTCAGGCGCATGCGATGCGCGCGGCGGACGAGTTCGGCCAGTTCCTCCCGGGTGCCGTATTCCGGCTCGACGGAGTAGAAATCGCGGCTGGAGTAGGGCGACCCAATGCCCTTGCGCCCGTGGATCCCCATGGGGTAGGGCGGCAGCAGGTAGACGACATTGGCGCCCAGCTTCTTGATGGCGGACAGGTTCCGGGCCAGGTACGCCAGCGGGGATTCCGGGGGCCGGCCGGCCGCGGACTTGAAGGCCTCCATGGCGTTGCGCGGATCGCGCGCCGCCAGGGACCGGAGGTTGACCTGGTAGATGATCGCCGATGAAATCCATTTTTTCATGATGATGGGGGATTGTAGCGGCGACCGGCCCGGATTCAAGATCGCTCATCCGGCGCTGGCGGGGCCTTCCGCCCACCAGCCCAGCGCCTCGATGTCCGGCAGGCAGCGGGCCAGAATATCCACGACCTCGGGGTCGAACTGCGTGCCCCGGTGCCGCCGGATTTCGGCCAGGGCCGCGTCGCGCGATTGCCCCGCGGCGTAGGGCCGGCTGGCGCGGATGGCATCGTAGGCGTCCGCGACGGCGAAGATGCGGGCACCCAGGCAAATGGCCGATCCCCCGAGGCCCCTCGGGTAACCCCAGCCATCCCACCGTTCCTGGTGCGAGCGGACGATTTCCGCGGCCGGCTCAAGTTCGGGGCTGCTGCGCAGGATGCGGAAGCCGATCTCCGGGTGCGTCCGCATGACCTCCCATTCCGCGTCGGACAACGGGCCGTTCTTGAGGAGGATGGCGTCGGGGATGGCGATCTTCCCGATATCGTGCAGGAGAGCGCCCTGGCTCATGCTTTCCACCTGGTCCTCGGGCACGCCCATGGCGCGGGCCAGGATGCGCGTCATCTCCGCGACGCGCTTGCTGTGCTCGCCGGTCTTCTTTTCGCGGGCGTCGAGCATGGCGGCGAGGGCTTCCAGGGTGAACTGGTAGGAGGTGCGCAGACGCTCCAGCGCCCGTATCAGGGCCGCGCTCTTCTCGCGGACCAGTTCCTCGAGGTGCTGCTGGTAGCGGCGGTTTTCCAGCAGGAGGCGACGGTATCGAAGCGCACGATCGACGACGGCCCGAAGGAGATCGGGCTCAAAAGGCTTGGCGATGAAATCGAACGCCCCGCTCCGCAGCGCCTCCACGGCGTTGTCCATCGTCGCCGCGCCGGTCACCACGATGCCGACCAGCGTGTCATCCTGTCCGCGCAGCGCCTGCAGGAGGTCCCATCCGCTTTCCCCCTTCAGGTAGAGATCCACGAGGACGACGTCGAAGCGGCCGGCCTCCCGTTCCATCTGCTCGCGCGCGGGGCGGCCGGCCGAGTGGACGACGGCGTCATGCTTCTCGGTTTCCAAGATCCGCTGCATTTGGGAACCCAGGAGGGGATCGTCATCCACGATCATCACGCGGCCGGGAGGAAGGGGGTCCGCCGGGGGCTTGGACGCCGGCGTCCGGGCCTCCGCGCTGGGAGGACGGGGCTCCCAGAAGACGGCGCAATTGCGGCCGCCCTGCTTCGCGCGGTACAGCGCCTGGTCGGCCTCGATCAGCAACTCGTCCGGCGTCGACCCGGGTTCCGGCCGGCCGCAAGCCGAGCCGACGGATATCGTGATGCGCAGATCCTGGCGACCGGCGCAGAAGCGATGGTCCCGCACCGACTCCAGGATGCGGGTGGCGACGGCCTGCGTCTCCGCCGGATCAGCGAGCGGCAACACCACGATCATCTCGTCGCCGCCGTAGCGGCAGAGCACATCCGACGCGCGAAGCCCGGTCTTCAGCAGTTCCGCGCATTCGCGGAGCACCTGGTCGCCGACCGGATGGCCGTGGGTATCGTTGAGCATCTTGAAGCGATCGACGTCGATGACGAGCAGGCCTACCGATGCTTTCTGCCGCTCGGCCAGGGCCCAGGCGCGCCGCAACTCCTGCTCCAGCCCCCTCCGGTTGAAAAGGCCGGTCAGCGCATCCAGGTGGGCCATGCGGCGCAGGTTGTTTTCGCTCTCCCGCAGGAGGGACGTGGTGATCTCGAGCTGTCCCTGGAGTTGCCGGATCCGTTGCTCGGATTCGGCCAGTTGCGCCTTCCACTCCCCATCGGGGACCGGCGGTTCATGCTCCGGGTTGGTCATGTTCATCTCCCGCGGATACGGGCTTATCCTAGCGGAGCAGGGGAGCCCGTACAATGAGAGATCCGTGCTCCGCTTTTGCTTGAATCGGTTCGCGGCTCTGGTTTACTGGCCGCCATGAAACGGAGACGGGGCTTGTTCCTCGTGATGGCGGGGCTGGCGTTGAGCGTCTCGGCGGATTCCGATACGCTGCTGGGGAGCCTTCAACCGCGCGGCCATGTCAGCGACTTCGCGGGCGTCTTCGAGCCCGCGTCGCGCGATAGCCTGGAGCAGTATCTCCTTTCCGTGAAAACCCTTACCGGCTCGGAAATCGCCGTCGTCACGCTGCCTTCTCTCGAGGGCGGGGAAATCGGCGATTTCGCGAACAGGTTGTTCGAGCGATGGGGCATCGGGCAGAAGGACAAGGGCGCGCTGCTGCTGACCGCGCTCGAGGAGCGCGATGTGCGTATCGAGGTGGGCTATGGCCTCGAAGGCATCCTTACCGATGCGCGCACGGGACGTATCCTGGATGAAAGCGTTATCCCTCGGTTCAAAGAGGGGCAGTATGCGGCCGGGTTGGCCGACGGCGCGGCCGCCTTGGCGCGGTTCGCGGCCGAGGAGTCGGGCGTGTCCCTGACCGGCGCCCCGCCTGCCGGCGTCACGTCCACGGGTCTGGCGGCGCTGGCGGCTTCGCGTCCGGCATCGTCCGGCGGGATGGCGGGGCTGATATTTGTTTTTCTTTTCATCGGCTTTTTCGCTGCGCTCATCCTGTGGGCCAGGAAGCACGGTCGTGGCGGAACCACCCCCTCCGACAGGCCGCGATTCACTTCCTCCGGGGGCGGGATCAGCGGCAGCAGCGGCAGCGGAGGAAGTGGCGGGTTCAGCGGATTCAGCGGGGGCCGGTCGGGTGGCGGTGGGGCCTCGCGAAGCTGGTAGCGATCTGTAAACTCCAAGGGAAGGGAGATCATGAAAAAGACCCTGGTCATCGTCGTCGGCATCATCGTCGTCCTGGCCATGATGCTCATCAGCATGTACAACAAGCTCGTCAACCTGGACGAGAACGCGGGCACCGCCTGGGCGCAGGTGGAGACCGTGCTCCAGCGCCGGTATGACCTGATCCCGAACCTGGTCAACACGGTCAAGGGCTATGCCGCCCACGAGAGCGGCTTGTTCGAGGAGATCACGCGCCTGCGCAGCCAGTGGGGCGAGGCGAAGACCACCGACGAGAAGGCCGCGGCCGCGACGCAGATGGAAGGCGCTCTGGGCCGCCTGATGGTCGTCGTCGAGAACTACCCCGAACTCAAGGCCAACCAGAACTTTATGGCATTGCAGGACGAACTGGCGGGCACCGAGAACCGCATCTCGGTGGAGCGCCGCCGATTCAACGAGGTGGTTCGCGAGTACAACATGGCGGTGCGCCGCTTCCCGGCCAACTTGTTCGCCGGGTTGTTCGGATTCGACCCCAAGAAGAACTACTTCGAGGCCGAGGAAGGCGCGGAAAAAGCCCCCACGGTCGCCTTTTGACCCGGGCGATTTCCCACGGACGGATCGCCGAGGCGCCACTCGGTCCGTTTGGTCGAATCGCGGCGCAGCGCTTCTTCCACACTTTGCAAAGTGTGGAAATGGCCATCAGGGCATGGTGATCAGGCCGAATCCTGCCTGGCCAGCAGGATGAGCGTTTTCGAGAGAGGATCGGAGGGGCGCATGCATTCATACTTCCGGTGACGGCGCCGCACGATACCTCTTCTCTGCAACTTCGACAGGTGGCGAGACAGCGCCGGCAATGAATAGCCGGTCGCACCAAGCAGTTCCAGAACTCCCATGGGTTTTCCGGCCAGCAGTTTGACGAGTTGCACACGCCTCGGATGGGTGAAGGCCGTGAGCGCCTGCATAAACACGCCTGCTGTATTCTGCTTGACCCGAAGGGATTGCATGACAGAACCCAAAAGGGCTGCCGCGTGCGGCAGGGAGGAATCGGCGCCCACTGTATAATACACGAATCGCTTCTTCCGCATGACCGTCAGCAAGCCGCGAGCGTTGAGCGACCTCAAGTACTGACTGGCGGTCGCCATAGAGATGTCCATTTCCCGTGCCACGTCCGAAACGGTCAGGGGCTCTCGGGCGATGAGCAGGCGAAGGATGTCCAACCGGCGCTCATTGGCCAGGGCCCGGCAGGTTCTCCACAACGTGGGATGCAGTCCGGATAACGTGTTATATTTCATGATCACACTTTGCAAAGTGTGGAAATAGTCGTCAAGCAAAGAAGCGCATCAGCGCTCCCGCTCTTTGTATTTCGATGGGGAAGGATGTATACTGGATAAAAAAGATCCTTATGAAAAAGACGTCATCGATAAGACCATGCTCCGCGCACCGGCAGTACTCCCGGCATATAACGGAATGCGCAGAGCGCGCGCCCAGCCGGGCGATGCTCCGCGCCGTCGGGTTCACGAACGACGATTTCAAGAAATCCCAGGTGGGCGTCGCCTCGACCTGGAGCATGGTCACGCCCTGTAACATGCACATCGACCGCCTCGCGAAAGAAGCCTCAGCCGCTGTGAATGCCGCCGGCGGCAAGGCCGTGATCTTCAATACGATTACGATTTCCGACGGGATATCGATGGGCACGGAGGGAATGAAGTATTCGCTCGTGTCGCGCGAAGTCATCGCTGATTCCATCGAGACCGTCGCCGGTTGCGAGCAGTTTGACGGCCTGGTGGCCATCGGCGGTTGCGACAAGAACATGCCCGGCTGCCTGATGGCCATGGCCAGACTGAACCGACCGGCCGTGTTTGTGTACGGCGGCACCATACTGCCCGGACGGTTCCGCGGGGAGAAGGTCGACATTGTTTCCGTGTTCGAGGCCGTTGGCGCGCATGCGCGAGGACAAATATCATCCAGGGATCTGGCAGGCATTGAGGCGTGCGCAATCCCCGGCGAAGGGTCCTGCGGAGGGATGTACACGGCTAATACCATGGCCAGCGCCATCGAAGCCATGGGCATGAGCCTCCCCAACAGTTCCGCCCAGGCGGCCAACTCGACGGCCAAGACGAGGGATTGCCGCGAGGCGGGCAGGGCCGTGATGCAACTCATCCGCCGCGGCATCCGCCCCCGCGACATCATGACCCGCGAGGCCTTCGGGAACGCGATCGCCGTGGTCATGGCCCTCGGCGGCTCTACCAACGCCGTGCTGCACCTGCTGGCCATGGCCAACACCGCCGGCGTCAAACTTGCACTCGACGATTTCACGCGGATCGGTCGGAAGGTGCCGGTTCTTGCGGATCTCAAGCCCAGCGGATCGTTTCTCGTGGCCGACCTGGTCGAGATCGGCGGGGTGACGCCCCTGATGAAGACGCTGCTGGACGCCGGCTTCCTGCGCGGCGACTGCCTCACGGTCACCGGCCGCACCCTCCGGGAGAACCTGGCGAGCGTGAAATCCTACCCGCCCGGCCAGACGGTGATCCGTCCTCTGCGAAATCCCATCAAGAAGGAAGGACACCTGGTCATCCTCTACGGCAACCTGGCACCGGAAGGCGCCGTGGCTAAAATATCCGGATACGAGGGGACCCGCTTCACGGGGAAAGCCCGGGTATTTGAATCCGAGGAATCAGCGCTGGCCCGCATCCTGGATGGCACGGCGCGAAAGGGCGATGTGATCGTGATCCGGCACGAGGGGCCCCGCGGCGGTCCGGGCATGCGCGAGATGCTGGCGCCGACCTCCGCGGTAATGGGGCGCGGCTTGGGCCGCGACGTGGCCCTGGTCACCGACGGGCGTTTTTCGGGCGGCAGCCACGGCTTTGTCGTCGGGCATATCACCCCGGAGGCCGCCACCGGCGGACCGATCGCCGTGGTCCGGAACGGGGACCCGATCACGATCGACGCAGAGAAGCGGCGCATCACGCTGGATATTCCCGGCGCCGAACTGAAGCGGCGGCTGTCGCGATGGAAGCCCCCGAAGCCCCGCTATACCCGCGGTGTGCTGGCCAAGTACGCGCGCACGGTAACGTCGGCCTCCCGGGGCGCCCTGACCGATCTTCCGCAGGCCGGCGGGCGGCGCTTGACTTCGGGAGGGGGGCCGCTATAGTCGCCGCTCATCGACGCGTAAGCCAACGTAGCTCAGCTGGCAGAGCAGGTCATTCGTAATGATCAGGTCGTCGGTTCGAATCCGACCGTTGGCTCCAATCCACGCGAGCCCATGAAAGGCAAGCACCACCTGGTCGTTTCCATCGCGGGAGCCGCCGGGATATACACCGCCTCCCGATCCGCGCCGATGAGCCTGTCCTTCCTAGCCTTCGGAGTCCTTCTGGATCTCGACCATTGGATCGATTACTGGATCGAATACGGGGCGCGGCTGGACGTGCCCCATTTCTTCCGGGCGGTTTCCCGCAAGCAGTTCCGTCGGGCTTTCCTGTTCCTGCACGCCTGGGAAGGATTCCTTCTCTCGGCGCTGCTGGCGTGGTGGAGCGGTTGGCCCCCGCTGCTGTCCGGCGCATGCCTGGGGTGGGGCAGCCATCTGCTCTGCGACCAGTTCAGCACGAAGCCCAGCCCGTGGGGCTACTTCCTGGCCTGGCGCATCGCGGGCCGTTTCGACTACAAGCACGCCTTCCCGGTCCCGTACCGCCCGCCGCCGGGCGACCACGACGAAAGCGATGGACGCTCTCCGCCGGCTTGCGTATAGTGCGGGCCGATATCAGCCGCGCGGGAGAACAGATGCCCCATCGTGAAATGACAATGGCGGAACTCGCCGCCTACCTGCACGTGACCCCACCCGACGTGGAGGGGCTGGTCCGGCAGGGAGGCATCCCGTTCGAGCGCAAGGGGGCTCGCGTCGTCTTTCGCCGGAACGACATCGATGCGTGGGCCTCCCAGCGGCTGTTGGGCTCGAGCCGCGAAAACCTGCAGGTGTTCCATCGGAAGAGCTCGGCCAGGGCGCACGACCTTTCCCGGCAGCACGCGATCGTCGCCGAGTTGGTCCGCGCCGATTGCATCGCGGTGGCGATGACCTGCCGGACCCGGGCCTCGGTGATCCGGGGGATGATCAAGATCGCGGAGTGCGCGGGCCTGCTCTATGACCCGGCCGACCTGCTCAAGAGCATCGAATCCCGCGAACGCCTGTGCTCGACGGCCATCCCCGGCGGCATCGCCCTGCTGCATCCCCGGAGCCCCAACCCGTTTTTCTCGGAGGATTCCTTCGTGGCGCTGGGCCGCACGATCCAGAGCATTCCTTTCGGCGCCACGGACGGCTCCACGACGGATCTCTTCTTCCTGGTCTGCTGCCAGGAGGAAAGCCTGCACCTGCACGTGCTGGCCCGCCTCTGCATGATGGTCCGGGACACCGCGTTGATTCAGGAACTGCGAGAGGCCGAGGGGCCTTCGGCGATGCACGAGGCGCTGGCGCGGGCGGAGACGGACGTCATCCGCCACCTGTAGTTATCACGCCACCGGCCAGGCGGCGGGCCGATCGAGCGGCCAGCGCTTCAACACCGGCAGCGCGTCCCGGTTCGTCAGGTCGAACCAGATCGGGGTCAGGGAAACGAACCCGTCGTTCAAGGCCTGGAGATCGCTGCCCGCCATCTCGCCGTACTGCTCCAGTTCACCGTCCATCCAGAAGTACTCGTTGCCCCGGGGATCGGTGCGCCGGTCGAACGTCTCCACGAACCGCGATTCGCCCATGTGGGTCACGGCGAAGCCGCGGATCCGGGCCAGGGGAAGGTTGGGGACGTTGACGTTGAGCAGCGTGCGCGGCGGCAATCCGTTCTTCAGGATGAGCGCCGCCAGGTGCCGGGCCACGTGCGCCGCGGTCTCCCAGACCGGATCCTTGAAGGTGGCGATCGAGATGGCCATGCTGGGGATGCCCAGGATGGTGCCCTCCGTGGCCGCCGAAACGGTGCCCGAATAGATGACGCTGATCCCCGCGTTCGGCCCGAGGTTGATGCCGCTGATCACAAGGTCGGGCCGGTGGTCCAGCAGGGCGCAGGCGGCCAGTTTCACGCAATCCGCGGGCGTCCCGCCGACCGCGTGGCCGAAAAAGGATCCGTTCCGGAATATCTTCTTGGTCTTGATCGGGTCGGAAAGCGTGATGGCGTGCCCGACGGCGCTCTGTTCGCCGCTGGGCGCCACCACGCGCACATCGCCCAGATCCTTCACGGCCTCGCGCAGCGCCGCCAGGCCCGGGGCGTAGACACCGTCGTCGTTGCTCAACAGGATATGCATGGCCGGTATGATGCCCGACGCGAACGCCAAGACAAGCTGCAAAATGCGCGCCGGGTCAGGGCAGGCGGATCATCTCGCGGAAGTCCAGGCCGGGCAGCGTATGGGTGTCCGTGCCGACGATCGTGCCGCGGTGATCGATCCAGTAATAGTCTGAGCCGCTCTCGATCTTCAACTCGCGCCCTGTGACCGGGTCGACCACGTCCTCGACCTCCAGCATGGCGTTCGAGCGGCGGCGGCTGATCTCGTCGTCGCTCCGCTGCCGGTTCTCGTAGGTGCCCTGGATGATGCCGGATATTTCCTCGTGCGTCTGGCTGACGATCTTGCTGGTGTTGGCCGTGATGCCCTGCTGCATGGCCACCCACTGGGGATTCAGCTGGTACGATTCGATCAGGTGCACGAGGACGTCGCGGGCCAGGTCCTTTTTCTCCACGGCGGCCAGCGCCGTGAAGAGGTGCTCGACTTTCCACAGGCCCATCCCGCTCATCTGGGTCTGCTGCGTGCCCGCGAAGCAATAACCCTCCACGGGGCGGCCGCCCATGCGGGCCGTGAAAAAGACCTCGCCGGCCGTGAGTTGCTGCGCAATGCCGTATACGCCGAAGCGGGCATTGACCTCGTTCACCGCCTGCACCGCATCCGGGCGCTCCCGGCTTTCCCCGATCCGGACATCCGTGCAGCCGCGGGCCACCCGGGACTCCGCGTATTCCCGCGCGAAGGCAAGGCCGGGGAGGTAGCGGCGCACCATCATGTTCACCCCGTAGCCCGGCGAGTACCAGGAGCCCTCCTGGAACCCGGTCATCATCAACATGGACGAGGGTTCGGTGAAACTGGGCAGTTCCGCGTCGCCGGCCGTGATGCGCACCTCGCCGTCGGGCGAAACCAACTCGATGGCGCCCCGGACGTCCACCGACGCGAAACGGAAAAGGCCGCCCTGGACTTTCCATCTCGCGGGCACCTCGACGCTGAAGGCCTGCTCCCGGGGATCGGTCCAGCGCACGTACTGAACCGCGGCCTTCTTCGCCGGGGTCCCGTCCGACGGAGGCCCGGTCACCCGGAACCCCGCCATGATGCTGGAAAAAATTTCTTCGGATTGGCGGAATGGGCCGTCCGCCGCCCGGGCGATGTACAGGCAGCCCCCCGAGCCGCGTGGGCTGGCCGCCCAACTGAAAATGGCGACGGCCGCTTGCGAGCCCGCGCGGCCGATCGCGCGAACGGCCGACGGCCCGGCCTGCTCCGGGGCCTCCCAGCGACTGCCGGGCTGCACGCGCTCCGCCAGACGGCCGAGGACGGCCCCGGCCGCGGAGGCATCCAGCGGGCCGGGGATGAACACCGGCCAGATCGCCACTTCCTCGTCCGCCGGGCCGCGGATCGTGATGCGACCGGTGCGCGTGTCCGACGCGGCGCTCCAGTCGGGGGGCAGGGGGACGGTGAATCCCTGGGGGTCGCGGTGCTCGCTCCAGCCCCGCGGCGTGGAAGGCGACTCCGCCGCGCCGCAGCCGCCCGCCAAGAAAAGAGCCGCCGCGGCCCACGCCGCAGCGGCTCTCCAAGCGCATGTCCGGCGGTTCATGTGCCGGTGGATGGGGTTCGTGTCAGCCCGCTTTCTCGGACTCGAACTTGTCCTTGATGTTCTTGTGGAAGTACTTGCCCTTGGACTTGGCTTTCATCAGGGCCTTGTAGGTCTTCTCCGGCACCTTCTTGTAGTTGTAGGTGTCGCCGTTGTCGAAGCTGACGGTCAACGTCTGGCTCTCCGCGTCGTACCCGATCTTGTCGATCGTGGAGGATTCCACCTTCTTCATATCGACCTGGGTCGTCTCGGCCTTTTCGGACTTCTTACACTCGGACTTCTTGCAGCACTCCGTCGTCTTGCAGCCGACCAGCAGCGCCAACGTCATCGCCATGCCTGCCACGAGCATTCTCATCGTTGTCTCCTTTGCTGATGTCAAACTGCGGGAAATCGTAGTGGCCGGCGCGTGCGCCGTCAATGCCCGTTTGGGCTAGAAGGCGAACCCGCCCCCCACCTGGACGTAATCCCAGCCGTCCGCGAAGTCCGCCTCGGTCCAGACGAAGCGCCGGTACTTCGCAAAAAAGTTGAAGTAGCCCAACCGGATGCCGGCCAGCCCCTCCACGACGTACGCCATCTCGACATTCTCGAATTCGTCATTGCTGAATCCGTAAAAACCACCGCCCCCGCCGATGTACGGATTGATGCCGTCGTGCCGAACCAGCACGATGCAAAGATCGGCCCCACCCCCATAGTAGTACCTTGTCCAATCATCGAGCGTGGTCAGGAACTCGCCGTACAGCCGGATAAAATCCAGGTGGAACGCCAGCCCGCCGCCGGCCGTGTCGTCCGGAGTCGGCTCGCTGCCGACGCCGATGGAGTACGCACCGTAGGGCGCGACGAACCAGGTGGGATTGAACCGCGAGGGCGGCTCACCCCATAAATCGTTCTCGTAGGCGCGCGCGCGCGGAAGGCTGACGGCAAGAAACAGAACGAGCAGGCACAGTCCAACGCTCTTCTTCATAACGGGCCTCCTTTCCCGAATCGGCGCATGCACGACCGCTCCAAGAGCATTCTACCCGCGGGCAAGTCCCTGACAATCACCTTGTGCCGTCGCGCATCGGCCCGCCTCAGCGGTTGAATCGCGGTCGCCGGCTCCAGATCGCCAGGGCGGCGACGGCCAGGACGGCAAGGCCCGCCAGGCCCCACTTCCAGGCGCGGCCGGCGGGAGCAGCCTCATCCTCCTCTGGAGGAGCAGTGATCGGTTCCGCGGCGGCGGTCACGGCCGGGCGGGGGGGAGGGGGCGGGGGCCGGCGCGCCAGGTCGGCCAGTCCCTGCGAAAGAAGTTCGCTGGCCCTGGCATCACGCACTTCGCGTTTCAAGCTGCCAAGGATCACCGCGATGACCCGGGCGTCACCGCGCCGGGCGGTGACCGCCATGGAGTAGCCGCCCAGCTTGAAGTAGCCCGTCTTGAGCCCGTCACACCCCTCGAAGGTTTTCAGCAGCCGGTTGTGCGTTTCCATGATGAACGGTTCCGGCGCGTCGGGACGGAAGGGCCGCTTGATCGTGGAGGTGAACGGCAGCGCGTCCGGCCTTCGCAACAGCGCCAGGCACAGCCGGGCCATGTCGCGGGGCGTGCTGACGTCCGGCTCCTGGCCTTCCGCGGGAGGCAGGCCATGAACGGAGTGGAAGCGCGTGCTGCGCATCCCCAGTTCGGCGGCGCGCCGGTTCATCAGCTCCACAAAGCCCTCCCTTGTCCCGGCCACCTTGAGGGCCAGGGCCACGGCGGCATCGTTGGCGGATTGAATCATCATGGCATACAGCAGTTCCTCGATCGGGAACATCTCGCCTTCCTTGAGAAACACCTGCGATCCGCCCATCCCCGCCGACTCGGCGGTGATGACAATGGGATCCTGCAATTTCCAGGCGCCGCGGTCGATGCCCTCGAGGATCAACAGGAGGTTCATCATCTTCACCATGCTGGCCGGGTAGCCGGGCGCGTCCGCCTTGTCCTCGAACAGGACCTCCCCGTCGGCCGCCAGGAGGATCGCGCCCTGGTACGGGTCCGCGGCCCGGCTCTCGATCCGGGCCCGCTGCGCCTCCGCGGGGTGCCGGAACATGAGCAGGGTGAGAACGGCGCCGACAAGCGCATACAGGCGACGGGTGGGCTTCATTCGTGATGCTCCTCTTTCTTGCGGATGGCGGACGGCGACAGGGAAATGATTTCGGCCAGGATGGAGACGGCTATTTCATCCGGGGTGACCGATCCGATGCGCAGCCCGATCGGCCCCCGCAGCCGGGCCAGGTCGTCCGCGGAAAACCCCCGCTCGGCGAGGGCCTTCCTTCGCTGCTCCTGGGTCTTGCGCCCGCCCAGCAACCCGACATAGCGGCATCCCGCGCGCAGCGCGCTCTCCAGGCCCGGCAGATCGAACTTGGCATCATGGCTCAATATGGCCACGCCATCCTCGGGCCCGGCCCCCGCCTCGGCGAGCCCTTTCTCCGGCCATTCCAGCACGATCCGGCGGGCGCCCGGAAACAGCTGGGGGTTGGCGAAATCGCGGCGCGGGTCAACGACCGTGACGTCCATCCCGATGGCCGAGGCCAGCTTGCAGAGGGAGGCGGCGACGGGCGAGGCCCCGACCAGGATCAGTCGGGCCGGCGGAGAGATCGGCTCGAAGAGGCAAAGGTCTTCGCCCAGGGGCCGCAGGATGGCCCGGCGCTCCCCCTCCAGGTCCCGCGCCGCTTGCGCGGCCTGCTGATCGAGGGAGGCCATGCCCAGTCCGCCCCATTGCGTCCCCGCGCTGTCGAGGAGCATCTGCCGTCCATCCGCCGGCTGGATACGCGTGACCAGGACGGCGTGTCCGCGCGCTGATGCCGCGCAAAGCGCCCGCCATGCGGGGTCCGCGGGTTCGTGCCGGGTCAGCAGCACATCGATCCGGCCCCCGCAGGAGAGGCCGACGCCCAGCGCGGTTTCATCCGCGACCCCGTAGTGGACCACGCTCGCCGGCGCGCCGCCCAGCACCTGCCGCACATGCTCGCGGACATCGCCCTCGACGCAGCCCAGCGAGATATAGCCGGCCATTTCGCCCTGGTCGTTGACAGCCAGGCGGGAGCCGGGCGGGCGGGGCGACGAGCCCTCCACCCGGAAAAGCAGGGCGATGCAGGTCGACCGGCCCGCGGCGTCCCACCGCTGCACCGGCCCGATGATTTCCCCCAGGCTCATGTTTTGGTCCGGGCCTGCTTTACCATAAACGACCCGGCGCGGGAAGCCGGTCTTTTGCGCGGGGAAGGATTGCGGAAGCCCGGACAAATCCGGTAGTGTGCTCGGCTTGTCCCATGCGATGAACGACCGCGATCCAGTCCTGACGCCGGGCGGTTACCGGGAAACCCTGAAGGTGGCCTGGCCCCTGATTCTCAGCATGGGCTCGTTCACGCTGATGCAGTTCACGGATCGGTTGTTCCTGGCCTGGTACAGCGCGGTCTCCATCCAGGCGGCGTTGCCGGCGGGCATCCTGTCGTTCACCATGGTCAGCGGGTTCATGGCGCTCGCCGGCTACGCCAACACCTTCGTGGCGCAGTATCACGGGGCCGGGAACGGGCCCGGCTGCAGCCGCGCCACGGCGCAGGGTACCCTGCTGGCCCTGGCGTCGTGGCCATTGATGCTGGCGCTGATCCCGCTGGGCTTGTGGCTGCTGCGGATCAGCGGCCATGCGCCGGCGGTGTTGGCGGAGGAGCGGGCCTATTTTGCCATCCTGATGCTGGGCGGCGTGACGGCGCCCCTCGGCGCGGCGGTCGGCGGGTTTTTCAGCGGGCGCGGCGACACGTTCACGACCATGGTCACGAACGTGATGGGGAACGTGCTCAACATCGTCCTGGACTACGCCATGATTTTCGGCCGCTGGGGCTTTCCCGAAATGGGGATACGCGGCGCGGCCTGGGCGACGGTCATCTCGGGGTTCGTCAGCCCCGCGCTGCTCCTGCTGCTGTACTTTTCCCGTCGCTACGACCAACCGTTCCGGACCCGCGCGGAATTCCGCTGGGACGCGGTCCTCCTGCGGCGGATGCTGCGCTTCGGCCTGCCCGCCGCCCTGCACCTGGTGCTAGACGTCGGGGCTTTCACGCTCTTCGTCCTGCTGACGGGCCGCCTCGGCGCGACGGCCCTCGCCGCCAGCAACATCGCGTTGAGCATCAATAACATCGCGTTCATGCCGCTGATCGGCATCAGCATCGCCGCGTCGATCCTCGTCGGCCAGTACCAGGGGCGGCGGCAGGGCGCCATCGCCGAAAAGGCCGGATGGACCTCGTTGAAGCTGGGCTGGATCTACATGGGCGTCATAGCCCTGACCTTCGCGCTGTTCCCGCAGGCCTACTTCCGGCTTTTCACCTGGCGGGGCGGGGCGGAACTGCCCCTCGAGAACATCCTGCCGGTGGGGCGCTGGCTCCTGCTGATGATGGCCGCGTGGGGCCTGCTGGACGCGGTCAACCTGATCCTCTCGGGGGCGTTGAAGGGGGCCGGGGACACGCGCTTCGTGATGATCTACTCCGTGGTCATGGCGTGGGGCTTCTGGATGTCGGGGGAGATGGTGATCATCTTCCTGCTGGGCGGCGGCATCGTGCCGGCCTGGGCCTGGATGACGGCGTTTGTCTTCGTGATGGCCGCCGGGTTCCTGTGGCGATTTCGGTCCGGCCGCTGGAAGACCATCGAGTTGATCGAGCGCCAGACCCCGATCCAGCCCACCCGTCCCGGCGCCGAGGCCCTGATCGCCGGCGACTGATGCCCGCCGGCCGATTTCCACACTTTGCAAAGTGTGGAAAATTTCCCGCGGTGAAAACGGACCGGATTGCGCTCGCGCCGCCGCTGGCCTTTAAACCGGCTCCGCCTGGCGGATCGCGCGCAGGCAGAGTTCCTTGGCCCGCCAGACCATCATCATCGTCATCGTGAAGGGCAGCAGGGTCAGCGCGTACATCCAGCGCGGGACCAGGTAGGGCACCAGCACCAGGGTGGCGAGCCCGCTGTTCTCGATCGACGCCGTGGCCAGGATGGTGCGGAGCACGGCGAACGTCCCCGGCCCCAGCAGGAAAACCACCGCCAGCCAGCCGCTCAAGCGGGCCTCGATCACAAAGGCGTGTTCCCCGAACCGGTTGCCGATCTCCGCCGCCAGACGGTTCACGGCCAGGAACCCCCACATCGACACGACCACGATCGCCAGCACGTTGACGCAGTAGTACGGCACGTGCGGCATGGCCTGCCACCAGTAGACAAAGGGCGCGAGGTAGACCAGGATCAGCAGGATGAGCTGGGTTTCGCGCGTGCGCCGGGCCCAGCGCGGCGACAGTGATTTCACGCGGCTCATGTGGACTACGCCGAGAAAAATCAGCATCAGGCCGAACGCGAAGACCGGCACCCGCAGCCCGGCGGCCAGCCGCAATTCCAGCGTCCCGAAGAACATCAGCAGGGACAGCGGGATCCCCCAGAATACGCAGAGGAGGCCGCGGGCCAAAAGGAGCAGTTCGGCCGCCTCCAGCCGCGGCGACCCCGTCTCTCTTTCCGCCGCGCGGGGCGGGATGGCAGGGCCCGTGTCCATGGTCGGATTATGCGAAGGCCCCTGCCGCCCGGCAAGCGCGGGGCGCGGAAGATCAGACGGCGGGACCCTTGATGCCCCCGAGATCCTCGACGACCTCGAGTCGGATCGGCGTCGCGTTCACCAGGTTCTCGGACACCGGACAGCGTCGTTCCACCTCGTGAAGGAACGCCTGCTTCTGCTCCGGCGACAGGTCGCCGTCGATCCGGGCCTTGATCCGAAAGCCCTGGAAACCGACACGACTCGTCGTCGACCGGCCGAGCAGCCCGTCGACGTCGATGTCGCCCTCGACCACGAAATCCATCCAGCGGATGTTCAGCTTCTGCTGGCGCGCGACGATGCGCCCGATGGCTCCCATGCAACCGGCGAGGGAGGCCACCAGGTATTCCAGCGGCGTCGGTCCCGCGTCCTGCCCGTTGCTGCTGGCAGGCTGATCGATGATGACCCGGTGATGCCGGGCCTGCAGGTCCATCCGCATGCTCTCGGTCTGGTGGGCGGTAACGGTGACTTTCTTGACGTTGGCCATGGCGCGCTCCTTTTGCCGTCTTGCCTTAATCCAGCAGCGCCGTTTTGTCAAACCGCGCCTAGCGGCTCGATAAACCCAGGCGGAAGAACCGGGCCGACGAATCGAAGCCCGCGGAATACCGGTTAGTGCCGAAAGGAAAGTTCGTGGGCCCCGCAAAAACCTGCGCGGACGTCCAGGCCAGGTGATTTGAAAAACAGGGGCCTTCCGCGCGGTAAACCGCGGTCGTCTTGCCGTAGGCCGCCGGCCAGCTCAACGCGAGGCCCGTCGTCGACGCATCGGCGTATTGGATGCGGAACACCGAGCCGGTGTCGCCCGGATCCGTGCAGGCTCGCCACTCCTCCAGGTTGGTGGCGCCGTCCCCGTCCTCGTCGCCGCCGTCGGCCGCGTCGAGATCGCCGAATCGGAATTCCTCCCACGCATCGGCCATGCCGTCGCCGTCCGCGTCCGGGTCGGCATCATCGTTGATCCCGTCGCCGTCCGCATCGCCGGGCGCGAGTTGGAAAAATTCGGACGAGCCCCAGAGGTCGCCGTTTCCGTTGCCCGCCGGGACCTGGTAGGCCGACTGCAGCGCGCCGCCGTCGGAGCTGGAGTAGGGGGCCACGGCGAGGTACACGGCCTGTGTGAAGCCCGAGCCGAGGATCGCGGCCAGGTCGATCACGCCCTCGATCCGGCCGCCGTTCTCGAAGTACGCCGCGCAGCGGGCCAGCCCCAGGTCCGTGATCGCCGAGCCGCCGGCGTTGAACCAGCTCGCGTACAAACTGTCGTTCTCGTCCGCCAGGTACGCGCTCCACGGCGGCACCGTGCCCGACTTGGCCCACGGCGCGGACACCCACGCGTCGGGATTGGTCACCACGAAGATGAAATGGTCCTGACCCTCGCCCGCGTCCCACGTCGCCACGTACAGGTAGCGCCCGTCGAATTTGTAATACAGGTTCATCCCGCTGTTCTCGGCGGCGAACGCGGCGTCATGGTCCAGGATGCCGTCCATCTGCGCGTTCCGCACGTCGGTGGGCCGTTGCGCCCCGGCGTTGGCCGTCGAGGGGTCCGTCTCGCCGCCGTCCACCGTCCCGTCGCCGTCGAGGTCCTCCTGCCCGTCGAGCAGCCCGTCGCCGTCCGAGTCGGCGTCCACGGGATTGATGTCGCCGAGCGCGCGCTCCGTCGCGTCCGGCAGGCCGTCCCCGTCGTAGTCCGACGCGACGGCAGGCAGGCGCAGGATGGCGAAGGCCGGGTAATGGTCGGACGGGTACAGGGTCGAGGTCGAGCTGTCGGAAAGATTGGTCGCCGTGGTCGTATCCGTCACCACGACCGCCTGCGTCGCCGTGAAGCCGCCGCGGTGCAGGATCCAGTCGATATGCTGCGACGTGGACGGTGTGCCGCCGGCCCAGCCGTGAAACGTGCCCGAGCCTGTCCACGTCCCGTGGACCTGCTGCCACGCATCCGTGAAGTCGCCCGTGACGCCGTCGAAGGTGTGCGAGCCCGTGAACAGCTTCCAGTCGTTGTCCGCGTGGTACGAGTTGAAATCGCCGACGACGATCGCCAGCGGCGAGCCGGGCATCCGCGCGGCCCGGCACAGGGCGTCGTCCGCGATCAGCTTCGCGCTGGCGACCTGCGGATCGTTGTTGATGTCGAAATGCGTCGTGTAGAAGAGGAATTCCTGGCCCGTCGCGCGCCACCGGAACTTCCCCCACAGCGCCAGCCGCGGAAAGCTCCAGCCCATGTTCGTGAAGTAGAGGTACGGCTGGAAATTCGTGCCCGCCGGGTTGTTCCAGTAGCCGCCGCCGGGGCTGGGCCCGAGGGAGAACACGCCGCGGTCGAGCAGTTCCACCGTGTTCGTGTTGTACCCGAATGCCGCGTTCTCGTTGCCGCTCCCCCCGCTGGGTTTCTGCCGTTCGATCCCGTAGTGGGCGGGCAGGTTGGCCTCGAGGTAGTCGAGCTGCTCATCCTCGCCCTCCTGGAACCCGATCACGTCCGGCGCGCGGTTGGTGATCACCCGGCAGACGAACTGCCGGCGCTGGGGCAGGTGGTTGGTGCTGTCCCACTGCTTCCAGGAATTCTGGTCCTCCGCCGCCGAGGCATAGCGGAGGTTGAAGCTCATCACCCGGACCTCGTCAGCGCGCGCGGAGAGGCTCATGGCGGCCAGCATAAGGCCGGCCAGCAAGGGAAGTCGACTCCTCATGGGCGTCATCATACCGCGGCGAACCGTTTCAGGTTAATAGCGCATTCTGGACGACCGGCCCGCGGTTCGCTACCGTGGCGCGACATGGGGCGCTATCTCGCCAGGCGGCTGCTGCAGATGATCCCGACCGTGCTCGGGGTGCTGCTGATCACCTTCGTCCTCTTCAACGTCGTCGGCGGCAGCCCGGCCTCCATGGTCCTCGGCGAGCACGTCTCGCCGGCGACGCTGGAGGACTTCGACGAGCAGCGCGGGTTCAACAAGCCGCTCCTGTTCGGCCGCTGGGCCAAAACCCGCGCGTGGCCCGACGGCCGCCGGCCCGATCCCGCCGCGTGGGAGCCCGGCGAGCGCATCGTGCCGCTGAAATTCGCCCTGCGGCCGAATACCGGCTACCGCCTGGTCCTCGAAGCCCGGGCGGCGGGCGGGGATTTTCCAAACATTGGAAAAACCAAGGTCCATTTTTTCCAATGTTTGGAAAAAACGGGCGCATTTTTTCCAATGTCTGGAAAAAACGACGCGGAATTTTCCAATGTCTGGAAAAAAACGGAGATCATTTTCCAAACATTGGAAAGCACTTCGGCCTCTGACCTGCGCCTCGCCGTCCAGGGCACCCCGCTGGAGATCCGGTCGGTCCAACTCCGGCGGCGGATGGCCAGCCCGTGGGACTCGCAGTTCTTCCACTTCCTCAGGAAGATCGCGCGGCTGGACTTCGGCACGTCGAGCAGCCTGAACCAGCCGGTGACGCGCCTGCTGGCGGAGGGGATCGGGCCGACGCTGGCGCTGACGATCCCGATCTTCACGCTGGAGTTGGCGCTGGCCGTGAGCCTGGCGCTGGTCTGCGCGTTCTGGCGCGACCGGTGGCCCGACCGCCTCGCCGTCGTCGTCGCGGTCGGGCTCATGAGCGTGAACTACCTTGTCTGGATCGTCGCGGGCCAGTACGTGCTCGCGCACCGGCTCGGTTGGTTCCCCGTCTGGGGCTTCGAGTCGTGGCGCTACCTGCTGCTGCCGGTCGTCATCGGCGTGATCAGCGGGCTGGGCAGCAGCCTGCGGTTCTACCGGACGGTCATGCTCGACGAGATGGGGAAGGGGTACGTCCGCACGGCGTTCGCCAAGGGCGTGCCGCGACGCGGCGTGCTCTTCCGCCACGTCCTGCGCAACGCCCTGATCCCGCTGATCACCAACGTCGCGGTCACGCTGCCCTACCTCTACACGGGCAGCCTGCTGCTGGAGAGCTTCTTCGGCATCCCGGGGCTGGGGTACCTCGGCGTCAACGCGGTGAACTCGGCGGACGTGGACGTCGTGCGCGCGATCGTCCTGATCGGGTCCGCCCTCTACGTGATCGTGAACCTGCTGACCGACGTCGCGTACGCCGTCGTGGACCCGAGGGTGAGGCTGGAATGAAAGAGGGTTCAGGAGGGAGAAGTCTGTGGGCCGAGGCCTGGACGCGGCTGCGCGGGCGGCGGATGACACGGGCCTGCCTGTGGGTGATCGCCGCCTACACGCTGATGGCTGTTTACGGCGAGGTGGTGTACCGCGTGAACCACGCCCTGGACCGCACGCCGTCCTACCAGCGCACGGATCTGTCGCAGGCCTACCGGCCGCCGTCGTGGCGGCACCCGATGGGGACGGACGGGCTGGGCCGCGACGTGATGCAGCGGCTCGTGCAGGGCACGCGCGTCGCGTTCCAGGTCGGCATCGTCACCTCGCTCATCGCGATCCCGATCGGCGTTGTGCTCGGCCTGCTGGCGGGGTACTTCGGCGGGCGCACGGACGACTTGATCGTGTGGCTCTACTCCACCTTCGCGTCGGTGCCCGGGCTGCTGTTCATCCTGGCGATCGCGATGGTCGTGGGACGGGGGCTGCTGGGCGTCTACCTCGGGATCGGATTGACAACGTGGGTAGGCATCTGCCGGCTGATCCGCGGCGAGACGATCAAGCACCGGGCGCAGCCGTACGTCCTCGCGGCGCGGGCGCTGGGGCTGGGGAACGCGCGCATCCTGTTCCGGCACATCCTGCCGAACGTATTTCATATCGTGATCGTGACGTTCACGCTCCGGTTCCCTCTGTCTATCGGCACGGAGGTCTTCATGAGCTTCCTCGGGATCGGCGTGCAGGGCGAACCGTCGTGGGGGACGATGATCGGCAACGCGCGGCTGCGGCTCTGGCACGGGGCTTGGTGGGAAATGACCTTCGTCACGCTGGCGGTTTTCGGGTTGGTGCTGGCCTTCAACCTGCTGGGCGACGCCCTGCGCGACGCGCTCGACCCGCGCCTGCGGACGGCGGAGCGGTAGGTTTTCAAATAATTCTCTTTAACAGAACCGCGCGGCGCACGTATTCTATAAGCCAATAGTGCTCAAGGGATAATTAAGGAGGCTCCCATGAGAAACCTTGTCGTGGCCGTGGCGGTGTGTGTCGGTTTCGCGTCGGCGCTGGCCCAGGTTCCTTCCCTGATCAACTACCAGGGCCGGCTCGTGAACGACACGAACCTGGTCAACGAGACGGTGGGCCTGTCGCTGCAACTCTACGACGATCCCTCGGCCGGAACCCTGCTCTACGAGGACTCCAACCAGGTCGCCGTCGTGGACGGCCTCTATTCTACGTTCATCGGCGACGACACGATCAGCGGCACGCTGACCGGCGCGCTGGCGTCGGCCGAGGTCTGGATCCAGGTGCTCATCAACGGCGCGCCCCTGATGCCGCGTGAACAGTTGGTATCCGCCGGCTACGCCCTCCAGGCCGCGGACGTGCCGGGCAACGTGTTCTGGAGGACGGACGGCAACGCCGGGACAACGGCCGGGACGCACTTCGTCGGGACCACGGATGAGCAGCCCTTGCACCTGCGCGCCGACAATGCGACCGTGCTGCGGCTCGACGGCGAGCCCAATCCGCCCAACCTGATTGGCGGCCATGCCTCGAACTACGCGGATCCGGGAGTCAACGGCGCCTTCATCGGCGGGGGCGGCGATCCCCTGGGATTTTCCCCCAACCGGGTGAGCGATCATTACGGGGTGGTCGGGGGCGGGATGAATAACGTGGCGGGCGACACAGGCGATACGGTGTCGAACAGTTCCTTTGCCACGGTGGCCGGCGGGAGTGCGAACACCGCCTACGGCGCGTATTCGTTTATTGGCGGCGGAGCCATCAACCAGATATTCGGCGCGAGCCCGTACAGCGTGATCGCCGGCGGGTACAACAACATCGCCCGGGGCACGAACGCGACGGTGGGTGGCGGCAGCTTGAACGAAGCCCGGCGCGCCGGCGCCACCATCGCCGGAGGGGAGAACAACTACGCGGAAGGTCCGTACGCGTTCATCGGGGGCGGACGGCAAAACAAGGCCAACGACAGCTACAGTTTCTCCGCCGGTCACAGGGCGGAATCCCTTCACGAGGGCTCCTTCGTCTGGGCGGATAACTCCACGCCGACGGCGTTTGCCTCCACGTCCTCCAACCAGTTCCTGATCCGCGCCGCCGGCGGCGTGGGGATCAACACCAACGGGCCGTTCACCGAGGCGCTGACCGTGAATGGCGGCATCCGGGCGACGGGCTCCGTGGCGGCGGCTTCGTTCGCCGGCGACGGGTCGGGCCTGACGATGCTCCACGGGACAAATCTGGTGATCGGCTCGGTCTCCAATGCGGCGATCGGCGCCGACGCCGTCACCGGCGACAAGGTGATGGACGGCACGATCACGGACGACGACGTGGCGGCCAACACCTTCTGGCAGACCACCGGCAACGGCGGGACGGCTGCGGGGACGCACTTCGTGGGCACGACGGACACGCAGCCCCTCGACCTGCGCGCCAACAACACGCGCGTGATGCGGCTGGACGGCAACTATAATCCGCCGAACGTCATCGGGGGCAGTATGGCGAACACCGTGGACGTCGGTGTGGCCGGCGCCACGATCGGCGGCGGCGGCGATCCCGCCATGGTGTTTATCAACCGGATCAGCGACGATTATGGGTTCGTCGGCGGCGGCTTGGGCAACCGCGCAGGCAACAGCGGGGGCACGGCCGCCGATGCGGCTTTCGCCACTGTTGCCGGCGGCTTGAAAAATGTGGCCAACGGTCTGTTTTCTACCATCGGCGGGGGGGATATGAATGCCGTGACCACGGTGGCCCAGGGCGGGGCGATCGCCGGCGGCGAGACCAACGTGGTGAGCGGCCGGAACGCCTTCATCGGTGGCGGCAAGTTGAACGCG
Source organism: Verrucomicrobiota bacterium (assembly GCA_022710725.1). Lineage (GTDB taxonomy): Bacteria > Verrucomicrobiota > Kiritimatiellia > CAIQIC01 > JAGNIJ01 > JAGNIJ01. The sequence goes on along the minus strand of JAKLGK010000003.1, from coordinate 214,084 downwards.
GCCACGGGGAGTTGGTCCGTGGTTGCCGGGGGCCTGGCGAACCGGGCCGAAGGGCGCGGCAGCGCCGTCGGGGGCGGCTCCAACAACGTCATCAACTCCCAGGCTTGGGACAGCATCATCGCCGGCGGTTTCAACAACCGCGCCGACGAGAATCGCGCCTTTATCGGCGGCGGACAGGGTAACTACAGCACCGGCCAGATGTCGGTCATCGCCGGCGGCTACATGAACACGAACATGGCCGTCGGCGCCGTCATCGGCGGCGGCGGGCTTAACTTCAATACCGGCGTCTATGCCACCGTGGCGGGCGGACTATTCAATAAGGCGCTGGGTCCAAACGCGGTCATAGGGGGTGGATTGCGCAACGAGGCGGCCGGGTACGCGGCCGTGGTGGCCGGAGGCACCAACAACAGCACCTTGTCCGGCATGACGGCCATCGGCGGCGGCGGCCTCAATTTCATCGGGGTGAACGCCGAGTATGCCACGATAGCCGGCGGCCAGAGTAATACGGTCAACGACACTTCTCCGGGCGCCGTCGTCGGCGGCGGAAGGAACAACGTGGCAGGCGGCTCTGACGTCATGGTGGGCGGAGGACAGGCCAACCTCGCCGCGGGCGCTTTCTCCACGATAGCCGGGGGCAGCTACAACACCGCCAACGGCATGGGATCCTTCATCGGCGGCGGCACCAACAACACCACCGCGCCTTGGGCCGCGTATTCCGTCATCGCCGGCGGAGCGGCCAACGTAATGGACACCCACGAATCCTTTATGGGGGGCGGCTCCACCAACACCATCCGGACCAATGCCTACCAGAGCGCCATCGTGGGAGGGAACGGCAACACCATCGAGACCAATGCCTACCGCAGCGTGATCGTCGGGGGATACCATAACACCATCCTGGCCTATGCCGACCACAACGCAATTGTCGGAGGCATGGCAAATGTCTTGGGTGGAAGCTACTTCGGATTTATCGGGGGCGGAAATGAAAACGAGATCCAGGGCGATTATGATGTCCTGGTGGGTGGCAACGATAACTATATCAGCAGCCAAGCCAACTATGCCTTCATCGGAGGAGGCAGCGGGAACATCATAACGAACTTTTACGGCCACGGATCGTTCATCGGAGGCGGATATTACAACAGCGTCAGCGGACGCTGGTCGTTTGTCGCCGGCGGCTACAGAAACCTGATGGGCGGCGAATACGGCGTGATCGCCGGGGGCAGCAGCAACGTGGTCAACGGCGACTATGCGGTCGTGCCGGGCGGCCGGGAGAATATCGCCTCGGCCCCGTACAGCTTCGCCGCCGGGCGAATGGCCAGCGCGGTACACACGGGCGCGTTCGTCTGGGCGGATTCGACGGGCAGCACGTTCAGTTCGACCACGAACGACCAGTTCGCGATCCAGGCCAGCAACGGCGTGTACATTGCCCAGGACCTCGGCAGCGACCGCAAAGCCAAGTTCGGCGAGCGATTCAGGGACAACTCCGTGGTCGCCTGGGCCAAGGTGGACGACGACGGGAGCCTGTTGGCAAGTTTCAATGTCCACACTGTGACGAACGCGGCCGTGGGACGATACGACATCCTGCTGAAATCAGGCGCGCGCCTTTCCAGCGCCTGTATTCCCGTGGCGACCGCCGAACGCGATGGTCAACCCGCCAGCGCCGCGACGGTCCGCCTGGTCAGCATAGACCAGACGGCCACCAATCACTTCCGCGTCTACATCAACGACGGGACCTTCGCGCCGGTTAATAACGAATTCACGGTGGCCGTCTTCGGTCGGTAGGCCGTCGTGATAGGGTAAGCGACCGAGCTTGACGCCCGGCGTTCCGGCGGATAGACTGCCGCCCGAACGTGTTAAGGAGAACCAGCGGGTGTCTACGACGATAGAAAGGCTGTTGATCATCCAGGAACGTGACCGTGCCATCGCCCGCCTTGTCCGCGAAACCAAGGACATCCCCGCCCGCAAGAAACTGATCGAGGATCGCCTCAAGGCCCACCAGGACGTTTTGCACACCGCGCAGGAGGACCTGAAAAAGGCCCAGGCCGGGATCAAGCAGGTCGAAATCGAGGTCGACAGCCGCCGCCAGAAGATCCAGCGCTTTCGCGAGCAGCAGATCCAGATCAAGAAGAACGAGGAGTTCCGCGCCCTCGAGCGTGAAATCGCCGCGGTCCAGAAGGAAATCCGCGCCGAGGAGGACCGTGAGATCGAGTTCATGGAGCAGGTCGAGAAGGCCCGCGCCGTGATCGCCGAGCGCGAGGCGGACCTGAAAAAGGAAGACGCCCGCGTCCGCGAGGACCAGAAGGTGTTCGACCGCCGGCTGGAAGAGCTTCAAGCCGAGATCGCCAAGCTGCAAACCGACCGCAAGGCGCTGGCCGAGCAAGTGGACGCGACCTGGCTGGGCCGCTACGAGCGCATCCTGGCCAAGACCGGCGACTATGCCCTGGTGCCCGTCGAACACGGCGCCTGCGGCGGCTGCCACATGAACCTGCCCCCGCACCTCATCCACGAGGCCCGCAAGGGCCTGTCGGCCGCCCAGTGCAGCTACTGCAGCCGGATGCTGTACTGGAAGCCGTAGTGTAGCGCCGCACGGTGTGCGGCGGTTGCGCCACGCCGTGGCGCACTATAGCCGTCCCCCTCGATATCCATCGCTTTTTCACCCGCCGGGAGTATAGTGATTCCGGAGCCGGGGCGGACGGTCGCTGCGGTCCCGCCGCGAGGCGGGGCCGGGGAGGAAAGTCCGGACTCCGCAGGGCGGGATGTCCCCTGGAAACGGGGGAGGCCCTTCGCCATATCGAAGGGCACGGAAAGCGCCACAGAAAATATACCGCCCCGGGCCGCCGAAAGGCGGAACGGGGTAAGGGTGAAAAGGCGGTGTAAGAGACCGCCGCCCCCGGCGGAAACGCCGGGGGCAGGGCAAGCCCCATCCGGAGCAAGATCGAATAGGGAGCGAGAGGCGGCCCGCCTCGTTCGTCCCGGGCAACCGGGACGGTAAGCTCCGGGTTGATCGCGCAGATAAATGACCGTACACCCCGACGTGGTCGGGGGGACAGAATCCGGCTTACAGCCCCGGCTCCATTTTTGTCACGCCTTTTCAAGGCGATCCCTGTATTTTGTCGCTTCCGCGAAACGGACAATCTAGAGTAGGCTGCCATATGAGGGGCTTGTCCATCGCGCGCTGGGTGGCGCTGCTCGTGGCCGTCGCGGCGGTCGCGGGCTTCGCCCTGCTGTACCGCCGCCTGCCGTCGAGCCCGCCGGCGGCCGCCGTCCCGGAGGCCGTCTTGGCGTGGCCTTCTCCTTCTGCGCCGGACGCCGAAGACTGGGCGGTGTTCCAGCCCGCCGCGGGCGCCGCGCCCGCGGAGTTGAGCCCGCTCGCGCGCCGCTTCCGCCTGGCCGGCACGTTTTTTTCCATCGGGGAGGAGCAGGACGAACGGCCCCCTTCCGCGCGGCTGGCGATCCTTGACGACGTGGAAAAGAAACAGCAGTTCGTCGTCCGCGAACAGGAGACCTTCGACGACGTCCAGGTCGTGCGCATCCTCCAGGACCACGTCGTGCTGACCTCGCACGGGCAGCAGGAGGAGCTGTGGTTGAGCTTCCACGGCGAGGCCGCGGAATCGCCGCCGCCGGCCGCCCCCGCCGGCGAGGCCGTCGAGCCGACGCTGGAGCAGAACCGCTTCGGGCGGCGGGTCGGGGAGACGCGCTGGGTATTAAGCCGGCAGGCGCTGATGGACTACTACCAGGAACTGGCCAACGATCCGGAGCGCATCGCGGCCCTCTACATGACCATGAAGCCGGATTACAAGGAGAACCGCATCGCGGGCTACCAGGTGGACATCGAGGGCGAGCAGGAGTTTCTCGACGCCGTCGGGCTGAAGCAGAGCGACTTCATCCGCAAGGTCAACTCGATGAACATGACCAGCCAGCGCCGCGCGGAATACTTCATCAGCGAGTTCCTCCAGGAGCGGGTCAGCGCTGTGGTGCTCGACATCGAGCGCGAGGGCAAGGAGCAGAAGCTGATCTATCTCATCCGCTGACGCCGTTTCTCGCGGCGCCTGGTTCGCGCGTCCGCCGACGCTTCCTCCAGCAGGAGTCCGACCGATCGCCGCCGCGCGTCCACGCGGGCCAGCCGGACGCGGACCTCCTGGCCCACGCGCCACGACCGGTCCCGCCGCCGGCCGGTGATCTTCATGCGGTCCCGGTCGGTCACGTAGTGGTCCTCGGGCAGGGCGGAGAAGGGGAGGTGGCCGCGTTGCAGCGTGTCGCGCAGTTCGACGACCAGGCCGCGGGCGTGCAGCCCGATGATCACGCCCTCGAACGGACCCGTCTCGTCGCGCGCCATGAGGCCGTGATAGTAGTCCAATCGCTTGCGGACGATGCTGTCCGATTCCGCCTCGTCGGCCTGGGCTTCCGTCTGCGAACAGTGGGTCGCCAGGCGGGCAGTATCGTCGGCGGAATATGGGGGCGCGGCGCGCGTCTCCAGGGCCTTCAGCACGCGGTGCACCACGAGATCGGGATAACGCCGGATCGGCGAGGTGAAGTGCGTGTAGCAGTCGAACCCGAGGCCGAAGTGCAGGCCGGGCACCGGGGCGTAGACGGCGCGCTTGAGGTTCCGGAGAATGGCGAGCTGCGCGGCGTAGGACATGGGCGACGCGGCCGCGAGCCGGGCCAGGCGGGACAAGGTATCCTTCCGCGGCGGGAGCGAAGCGAGTCCCAGCGCCCGTAGCTCGACCTGCATGCGCTCCCACTGCGCGGCGTCCGGCTCGTCGTGGATGCGGTAGAGCGAGGGGGCCTTCTGCCGGGCGATCCGGCCCGCCACGGCCTGGTTCGCCGCCAGCATGAACTCCTCGATGAGCTGGTAGGCCTCGGTCGAACCGCGCTTCCGGATCTCGAGCACCCGGCCGGCGCTGTCCATCCGGCAACGGATCTCCGGCATCGCCAGGTCCAGGCTGCCCTCCGCCATGCGCCGGCGTCGCAGCAACGCGGCCAACTCGCGCATCTCCGCCAGCGACGCCCGGACTTCCGCCGGGATGGACCCGCCCGCGCCGCCGTCGAAGCACGCCTGCACCTGGTCATAGTCCAGGCGGGCGGCCGACCGGATCACCGAGGGGCCGGTCGAGAAATCCAGGACGCCGCCGAGCGGATCGAAGAGGATGAACACGGAATGGGTCAGGCGCGGCACGCCCGGCTGCAAGCTGCATACATCGGTGGTCAGCCGGGGCGGCAGCATGGGGATGACGCGGTCGGCCAGGTAGACGCTGGTGCCTCGGCGCCGGGCTTCGACGTCCACCGGGGAATCGACCGGGACATAGCGGGACACGTCCGCGATGTGCACGCCGAGCCGCCAGCGCCCGTCGTCTGCGCGGACGAGGGAAACAGCGTCGTCGAAGTCCTTCGCGTCCTCCGGGTCGATCGTGAAAACCAGCTGCCCGCGCAGGTCATGTCGATCGTGGAACAGGGCGGGGGCCGGCGCCGGTGACTCATGGTCGGCCTGCCGGAGCGCCTCGGCTGGAAACTCCGAACGCACATCGAACGAGCGCATGACGGACAGCATGTCCGCGCCGGGCGCATCGGCGGGGCCCAGGTCTTCCACGACCGTGCCGGACAGCGACTCCTGCTCGCGTTCCCGGGGTTCCAGGTCCACCACGACCAGGCGATCCTCTTCCGGCTGCGCCAGGCCGGGGGCGAACCCGCGCACCCGCACGTTCTCGCGGATCCGGGGATTGTCGGGGATGACGTACCCATAGTAGGCCGTGCGCCGCAGCCGGCCGACCACGCGCTCGTGCCTTCGTTCCAGGACACGGACCACGCGGCCGCGGGTCCGGGCCTCCCGCTCGTCCGGGACCTCCCCCTCGGTTGAAAGGGCGATCAGCACGCGATCGCCGTCAAGGGCGGGCCCGAGCGACTCGGCGGGGATGTAGATGTCGGGCCGGCCGGTTTGCTCCGGGGTGACGAAACCGAAGCCGTCGACGCTCACGCGGAGGCGGCCGGCCAGGGTAGGGGCACCGCGTGGCGCGGCCCAGCGATTCTTCCGCAACCGGACGATCAAACCCTCCCGCTCCATGTCGCGCAGGGCGCGCCGCAGGACAGGGCCGGACCAGGCCAGGGCCCGCGCCAGTTCATGCTGGCGAAGCGGCCGGTAGTCCGGTCGATGGAGAAAATCGAGTATCCGTTTCCGTTCGGATGGTGTAAATTCTGCCATAGAGATAGACTATATCGGGTTTGGCGCGGCAGGCGAGCGGAAGCGGGGCGGGTTCCTGGAGAAATGAAATGAGGGTTCTTTACGCGGCCAGCGAGATCATGCCGTTTGCCTCCACGGGCGGACTCGCGGATGTCGGGGCAGGCCTTCCGAAAGCCCTGCTGGCCCGCGGCGGCGACATATCGAGAATCATGCCCCTCTACCGGCGCGTCGCGGAAGGCGGCTATGCCCTCAAGGATACCGGCCTGCGGCTGGACATCCCGGTAGGATTCCAGATGCACCAGGCCGAGGTCTGGTACACCGAAGATCCGCCGCCGCGGACCTATTTCATCCGGCGCGATGAATTTTTCGACCGGTCCCAGCTCTACAGCCTGCCCGAGCGCGACTACGACGACAATTTCGAGCGGTTTGTCTTCTTCCAGAAGGCCATCGTCAGCCTGATCGATACCCTGCAATGGCATCCGGACATCGTCCACTGCAGCGACTGGCAGACCGGCCTGCTGCCGCTTTTCCTACGGCACGGCATCCAGGGATCGGGCCGTAAACAGACGGAGCGCACCATCTTTACCATTCACAACCTCGCGTACCAGGGCTTGTTCCCCGGCTCGCAGTACTCGCAGACAAACCTGCCTTTCTTCTGCTTCAACATGGATTGTGCGGAGTTTTACGGCAGCATCAACTGCATCAAGGCGGGCATCACTTCGGCCAACCTCGTCACAACCGTCAGCCAGACGTATGCGCAGGAAATCCGGACCGAGGAATACGGCTGCGGCTTGCACGGTATTCTGGCCCAGATGGGGGACCGGCTGGTGGGCGTGGTCAACGGCGTGGACTACTCGCTGTGGAATCCGAAGGTCGATCCTCACCTTGCGAAGGCCTATGGGCCGGACGACATATCGGGGAAAAAGGACTGCAAGGAAGAACTGCTTCGGGTGATGGGTCTTACCATCTCCCCGGAGGCGCCCTTGATCGGCATGGTCAGCCGGCTCGTTGACCAGAAAGGCCTTGACATCCTGACGGAGGCGATGCCGGCCCTCATGGAAAGCAATGCAGGCTTTGTGCTGCTCGGCGCCGGGCAGGATAAGTACCAGAAACTGTGCCTCGAATGGGCGTCCCGGTGGCCGGGCCGATTTGCCGCCCGTCTTGGATTCGATAATCCTCTTTCCCATAAGATCGAGGCGGGAGCGGACATCTACATGATGCCGTCACGATTTGAGCCGTGCGGGCTGAACCAGTTATACAGCCTCAAGTACGGCACGATTCCCGTTGTGCATGCCACGGGCGGGTTGGACGACACCATACAGGACATTGATACAGAGGGCCATGAAGGGACGGGCTTCAAATTCCGAACCTACACGGCCGAGGGCTTGGCTCACGCGACGCAGAGAGCGATAGCCCTTTATCAGCGGAGCGATTTATGGCCATCGGTGATTCGCCGGGCCATGGCCCAGGATTTCTCTTGGGAGAGGGCCGCCGAGGACTACCAGAAGCGGTATCAGCAACTCATGTCCTGATCCATTTGCAGGATTCTGTCCGTTAACTTCGAACGTCGCACGGCCGCGCTTCCGATCCATTTTCCACCAGCTATTGTGGTTTTGCCGATCCTTTAGTAGACATAAGATATATTATGCGACGTTAACTATGAGGCCGCCACGGGCGGGTTTCTGGCAAGCGAATTCGAGGCAAGGCGATCTTCCTGGCATCACACGTGGTTGGGTTGCCAAGGACGCTGATTGACCCTCGCTGGTCGGACCATGCCAGGCATGGCGAGAGGTCTTCGTCCCCTTACAGTCGGACGCGGGTAAGACCGCGCTGTTTTACTGCACGCGGCCCCAGCGCCGGGTAAAAGGCCAGTAAACCATGAAGGCGGGGCCGACCAGGTACTCTTTCTTCACCGGCCCGAAATACCGGCCGTCGTAACTATGCTCGGTATTGTCCCCCATCATGAGATACTCATCGTCGCCCAGGACGCGGGATTCACCCTGCACGCCCAAATAGACGGGAATAGCCGCCTGGTCCCGGGCCAGACTATAACCGACATATCCCTTGTCCCGCTCGTTGACGAGACGGGCAAAAGGATAGGGCTCGGTGATCTTTTTCCCGTCCACCACCAGATACGGCGGATCGATCGCCACGGTCTCTTCCGGCAGGCCGGTCATGCGCTTTATGTAAAACGAGTTGGGCCGGATGTTCGGATATTGGATCCCGTCCGTGCTGAACACGGTGATGTCGCCCCGGCGCGGCCGTGAAAAGTTGTATCGCAGCTTGTTCACGAAGATATGGTCGCCCAGCTTGACGCGTCCCGAGGCGAGAACCTGGCCCTTGGCCACGTAATCGCCCGGCGCGAAGAAGAGCGTCATGCCCTTGCGCACGGGATGCGGCACGTCCTGCACGTAGAAGACGATGTGTTCTTCCTCGTTTCCGAACTGGCTGCCGACCTGCCCGGACACCTTGGCCTTGACCTCCGTGTACCGCTCGCCGAACAGCGCCATGGAAACAAGACTGACAGGAAAGCGGTCGTGCCACTTGGGAGCATACTGTGTCCCGACCGTGATCCCGTACAGCGTCGGCTGCATGGAGCCCGTCGGGATCTTGAACGGCTGGATGAAGTACGTGCGGAACCCCATGGCCACGGCCAGGGCAACCGTGATGATCTCGACGTATTCCGTGATCTTGGCAAAGCGCCGCGGCGGGTTGATCCGCAGGATGTATTCGGACAGTTCCTCGGCCGCCTCCTCGACGTGCTCCGGGTGGCGCTGCTTCCACGCCTCCTGGAGTGCCTGCGTCCGCCGGGCCAGCTCCTCCAGCGCCTCCGCAGGCAGGATGTCGCCCCGCACGTTGACCACGTGCCGGGACTCCTGCACGAGGTGATGCACCCACTGGCGGTACCGACGGAATTGAAACAGGTTCATGGTCCTTCGCCTAGTCGCTGGTCTTGAGCACGGAAATGAACGCCTCCTGCGGGATGCTGACCTGCCCGATCTGCTTGAGCTTCTTCTTGCCTTCCTTCTGCCGCTCCAGCAGCTTCCGCTTCCGCGTCACGTCGCCCCCGTAGCACTTGGCGGTCACGTCCTTCCGGAACGCCCGCACGGTCTCCCGCGCGATGATCTTCTTGTTGATCGCCGCCTGGATGGCGATGGCGAACATGTGCGGCGGGATCAGCTCCTTGAGCGATTTGCAGATCTGCCGGCCCCGGTATTCCGCCTTCGACCGGTGCACAATGGCCGCAAACGCCTCGACGACCTCGCCGTGCACCAGGATGTCCATCTTGACCAGGTCGGACTCCCGGTACCCGGCGTGCTCGTAGTCCATCGAGGCGTAGCCGCGGCTGGCGCTCTTCAAGCGGTCGTAGAAATCGATCAGGATCTCGTTGAGCGGCACGCTGCACGTCAGCATGACGCGGCGCGTATCGAGGGACTCGGTCTTGGTCACCTCGCCGCGTCGGTCCATGATCAACTGCATCATGTCGCCGATGTGCTCGTTGTGGCAGATGATGAACGCCTTGATCATCGGCTCCTCGATCCGCTCGATCTTGGTCAGCTCCGGCAGGTGCGCGGGATTGTCCACCTCGACCATTGCGCCGTCGGTCAGGTACACGCGGTAGATCACGCTCGGATACGTGGCGATGATGTCCACGTCGTACTCGCGGCGCAGGCGCTCCTGGACGACCTCCATGTGCAGCAGGCCGAGGAACCCGCAGCGGAACCCGAACCCCAGCGCCGCCGAGGTCTCGGCCTGGTGGACGAAGGCGCTGTCGTTGAGGCTGAACTTCTCGATGCTGGCCCGGAGCTTCTCGTAGTCGTCCGACTGGACCGGGTAGAGCCCGGTGAACACCATCGGATGGAATTCCTTGAACCCGGGCAGCGGCTGCGGCGCGGGCCGGTCGGAACGCGTGATCGTGTCGCCGATCTGGATGTCCGACGCGTTCTTGATGTTGGCCATCAGGTAGCCGACCTCGCCCGGCTCGAGGGTCGGCCGCACCACCGGCTTCGGGGTGAAGATCCCGACTTCCTTGACCTCGTAGTCGCGCGCGATGCTCATCAGGCGGATCCTGTTGCCCGGGCTTAACGTGCCGTCGAACATGCGCACGTAGATCACGCCGCCGCGGAACGTGTCGTATTCCGAGTCGAAGATCAGGGCCCGGGTATGGGCTTCGTCCTTTTCCACCGGAGACGGGATGCGCTGGACGATCGCCTCGAGGACCTCGGCCACCCCCTGCCCCGTCTTGGCGCTCACCTGGAGGCTGTCGCCCATGGGGATGGCCAGGACCTCCTCGATCTGGTGCGCCACCGCCACCACGTCGGCGTTCGGCATGTCGATCTTGTTGAGCACGGGGATGATCTGGATGCCGTGCTCCGCGGCGAGCAGCGTGTGGGCGACGGTCTGCGCCTCGACGCCCTGGGTGACGTCCACGACCAGCAGCGCGCCCTCGCACGCCGAAAGGCTCCGGGAGACCTCGTAGGAAAAATCCACGTGGCCGGGGGTGTCGATGAGGTTGAAGCAATAGGTCTGCCCGTCCCGCGCTGTGTAATTCATGGTGACGGGATGCGCCTTGATCGTGATGCCCCGCTCGCGCTCGAGATCCATGTCGTCGAGAACCTGGTCGCGGAACTCTCGCTTCTGGATGGTCCCGGTCAGCTCCAGCATCCGGTCGGCAAGCGTGGACTTCCCGTGATCGATGTGCGCAATAATGCAGAAGTTGCGGATGAGGGCGAGTTCGCTCATGGATCAGCCCCGACCCGCCAGGGACTTTTGGATGGCCGCCCGCATGGAACGAATCCGCGCCGCCATGTCGCCGTCGGCCGTGAAAAGCGAACTGCCCACGAGAAAGATGTCCGCGCCGGCCTCGGCGCAGCGGGCGGTGGTTTCGTCGTTCAGGCCGCCGTCCACCGAGAGGGCCATGCCCGGCAGCGCCTCGCGCAGGCCCCGGATTTTCGGCAGCACCTCTTCCAGGAACGACTGCCCGCCGAATCCGGGGTGCACGGTCATGCAGAGGATCTCGTCCGCCCGCTCCCGGTACGGCAGGGCGGCCTCGGCCGGCGTTTCGGGATTGAGCGTCAGGCCCGCGCGGGCGCCCCGTTCCCGGATGCGGCCCAGCAGCGCGGCCGGGTCGCATCGGGCCTCCACGTGGATCAGCAGCGTGTTCGCGCCGGCGTCCAGGAAGGCGTCGGCCAGCCCGTCCGGCCGGCTCATCATCAGATGGACGCTCAACGGCAGTTTCGTCACCCGGCGGGCGGCGCGCACGACATCCGGGCCCATGCTCAAGTTCGGGACGAAATGGCTGTCCATGATGTCCACGTGCAGGCCGTCCGCCCCGGCGGATTCGGCCAGGCGGCAGGCCTCCGCCAGCCGGCCCATGTCGGCCGCCAGCAGCGAAGGCAGAATCCTTATGGAGCGCGTGTTCATCCTGCACGGAACGAGTCGTCACAAGCTAGCGGAAGCCCGCGGCGGGGTCAAGAAGCACCCTTTTTCGAATAAGCGACTTTCCACAGAAACAGGCCTTGCGGCGGCGCCGTCGGCACCCGGGCGGTGCGGCTCTTCGAATCCAGGATGACCCGGGCGGCCTCCGGCGGCAGTTCCCCCGCCCCGACGCGGATCAGGAAGCCCGCCAGGCTCCGGACCATCTTGTAGAGAAAGCCGTCGCCGCGCGCCGTGACCGTGATCTCCCGGCCGCGCCGCCGCACCGACAGCGCCCGCAGGTGCCGCACCGCGCCGTCGATCTCCCGGTTCGGGTTGGCCGAGAAGGCGGAGAAATCGTGCCGGCCGACCAGCCGCATGGCGGCCTGGGCCATGGCCCGGACATCCAGCGGCGCCCGGACCAGCGTCCGGTAATGGCGCAGCCAGGGCGGCATGACCGGGCCGTTCCAGATGAAGTAGCGGTACTCCTTCCCCGCGGCGTCGTACCGCGCGTGGAATTCCGGCCGGGCTTTCCGGATGGAGAAGACGCGGATATCCTCCTGCAGCAGCGCGTTGAATCCGAGCAGCAGTTTCCGGAGGACGACCGGCTTCGCCAGGTCGAAGTGCGCCACCTGCTCGCGGGCATGTACGCCCCGGTCCGTGCGCCCGCTGCACTGAATCCGCTGCGTCTCGCCTGTGAGTTCCTTCAGCACGCGCTCCAGTTCGCCCTGCACGGTGCGGTGCGCCGGCTGGGCCTGCCAGCCCCAGCAGGCGGAGCCGTCATAGCCGAGGAGGATTTTGTAGCGCTGGAGATGGTCTTTCATCGCCATCGGGCTCGCGGGAGCTCGCTCCTCCATTTCGGAAACGGGATGGAGGGCGGAGCGCTGCGACGCCGTTCAAGAGGATTCGGCAGGCCCGTGTGCATCCAGGTACCCCTGCAGCATGATCTGCGCGGCCATCTTGTCCAGAACTTCCCGGCGGCGTTTCCGCGACGCCCCGGCCTCGATCAGCACGCGCTCGCCCGCCCGGCTCGTCAGCCGCTCGTCCCAGGTGGTCACGGGGATGGCCGGCAGCCGGGCCTGGAGCTGCTGTACGAAGGCCTGCACCTTCTCCGCCTGCGGTCCCGCCGTGCCATCCATGTTCAACGGCAGGCCCACGACGATTCTCCCGATCTCCTTTTCGCGGCAGATTCGTTCGATCTCCGGCAAACCGCCGCCCTGCCCCGCGTCCAGGATGGCCACCGGCGAGGCGATCATCTCCATGGGGTCGCTCAACGCGACGCCGATTCGCTTGTCGCCGTGGTCCAGGCCGAGCACGCGGGGCATGGTCAGAGCACCTTGGAGAAGCGGCCGGACTGCTTCATCTGGGCCACGAGTTTCTTTACATCCTGGGCGCGGTCCTTGGAGCAGACCAGCGTCACGCCGTCGGCCTGGACCACGATCAGGTCGCGCACGCCGACCAGCGCCGTCAGGCGGTCGTCCGACACCACCACGTTGTCGCGCGCGTCCACGGCCTCCATCTGGCCGCGGACCGCGTTGTCGGCGCCGTCCCGTTTCAGGTAGGCCGCCACCGCCGTCCAGGACCCGACGTCGTCCCAGGCGAAGCGGCCGCGCGCCATCAGGATGTTGCCGGCCTTCTCCATCAGCGCGTAGTCGATGGAGATGCGATCCAGGCCCTCGTACTCCCTTTCCATGGCCGCGGCCAGCCCCGATCCCGCCGCCTTCCGGATGCGCGTCATCAGTTCCGCGAGGACCGGCCGGTGCTTCCGGAACGCGCGCTCGAGGACGTCCGCCGACCAGATGAACATCCCGGAATTCCAGTAGAATTGCCCGGAGGCGCAGTAGCGGGTCGCGGTCTCCAAGTCGGGCTTTTCGACGAAACGGCGGGCGCCCAGGAAGCCGACCCCGCCGCTCTCGCCCGCGGCCTCGCCCGCCTCGATGTAGCCGTAGGCCGTGCTCGGGCCCGCCGGCTGGATGCCGATGGTCAGCAGGACCTCTTCCGACTCCGCGCGCGCAAGGGCCGCCGCCAGCGTCCGGCGGAAGATGTCCAGGTCGCCGATGACGTGGTCCGCCGTCAGCACGCAGAAAATGCCCATCGGGTTCCGGGCCTGGACCAGCGCCGCGCCGACGGCGACCGCGGCCGCCGTGTCACGGCCTGCGGGTTCGCCGATGATGTTCTCGGCCGGCAGCACCGGGCAGGCTTCCCGCGCCGCGCCCACCAGGTCCTTGTTCGTGATCACCAGGATGCGTTCCGGCGGGATCAATCCCTCGAGCCGTTCCACGGCCTGGGCCAGCAGCGTCCGGTCCCCGGCCAGCGCGATGAACTGCTTGGGCCTCTTCTCGGTGCTCAACGGCCAGAAGCGCTCGCCGCGGCCGCCGGCCAGGATGACGGCATAGTAATGATCCTTCATTCAAACCTCCTTGACGGCCCGGACCAGGCGCGCGGTCCACTGGGCGGCCGCTTTCCGGCCCGCCGCCGTTTTCGGCGCGGCGGCGAAACGGTTCACGATCGCGCTGCCCACGACCACGACGTCCGCCTCGCGCGCGGCCGCCCGGGCCTGTTCCGGCGTCGAGATGCCGAATCCCAGCGCGATAGGCAGTCGCGTCCAGCGCCGCGTCCGCCGGATCAGCCCGAGGGCCGAGGACGCCAACTGCTTCTGCATCCCCGTCACCCCCTCGCGAGAGACGCAGTAGACGAAACCGGAGGCCAACCCCGCGATCTTCCGGATGCGGGCCGACGGGCTCGTCGGGGTCACCAGGCAGATATTGTTCAGGCCGACCCGGCCGAGGATGCGCGAGTACGGCTCCATTTCCTCCGCGGGCAAGTCCACGATCAGGAAGCCGTCCGCTCCGGCCGCGGTCGCCTGGCGGGCCGTCTTTTCGAAGCCACGCGAAATGAGCGGATTCAGGTAGCTGTACAGGATCAGGGGAATTGGACTCTTCCGACGGATTTGCTCGATGCATTTCAGAAGGCGGCCCCAGGTCGCGCCAGCCGCCAGCGCCCGCGTCGCGGCGTCCTGGTTCACCCGCCCGTCGGCCAGCGGATCGGAGAACGGCACGCCGAGTTCCACGATATCCGCCCCGGCCCCGGCCAGTTGGACGACCGAGTCCACCGTTTCCGCCATGCCGGGATCGCCCGCCGTGATATAGGCAATGAAGGCCTTGCGGCGTGTCTTCCTCAACCGTTCCAAACACTGGTCGATTCGCGTTTTCATTTCACCTGGTTCAGTTCATAAATGCGGCCGATTCCAAACAAGGTCAAATCCCTGTCAATCCTCATGGCCAGCCCTGTTCCGCGCATGATGCGCGCGGCATATCCGCCTGTTGCACAATAGGTTACATTCTTCCACCCGAATCCGGCCGCCAATTCCCGTTTAATCTCTCGAACCAGGCCGCGATAGCCCCAGATGGCGCCGAGGCGCATGGCCTCCACCGTGCTGCGGCCGACCGGATGAACGCCCCTGCCCCATTCAATGCGCGGCAGCAGGGCGGTCTTTTCCGCGAGGTAACTGAACATCAAAGGCAGGCCCGGCGCGATGATCCCGCCGATGTATTTCCGCTCGGGGGACACCACGTCGAAGGTGACCGCCGTCCCGAAATCCACGACAATGACCGGCGCTCCGTACCGCTCCACGGCGGCGCACGCGTTGCACAGGCGATCCGCCCCGATGGTCGCCGGGCGCGGGTAATCGATGCCCACGCCGAGTTCCAGCCGATGACCGACCTCCAGCCACCCGGCCGCCGGCCACAACCGTCTGGCGGCCTTGCGCCAGGCCCCCACGGCCGCCGGCACAACGGAAGCCACCCCCACCCCCTCCGGCGCGCGGGATCCCGCCAGGCGCTTCAGGCGGCGTTCCAGGCCGGCCGCCGCCCGATCGGCGGTTGGCACTCGATCCATCCGGATGACCCGGCCGCCCCGGTACACGCCCAGCGTGGTGCTCGTGTTGCCGATGTCTATGACAAGGATCGCCGTTTTCACCGGACGGAGTTAACCAGACCCAACCCCGGGCTGAAATACAAAAGATGGGCATAACAAAAGCATTCACACGTGTGAATGTTTTTGTTACAGATAAAATTCCGCATCAGAGCATTTTTACGAACAGGTCCGGCCGGGTGGCGTCGGGCTTGAATCCGTTCCGGAGCAGGTATTTCTGGTGGACGGCGTTGCCGCTGACGGCGGCAAAACGCTTGAGGCCTTTTTCCTTGAAGTACATCCGCTTGACCCCGTACACGAAATCGCCGGTCTTGAAGTCGCGGTATTCCGGCACGACGTAATCGGCCACCACCCGGGCCTCCTCGCCTTCCAGCTCCATGCTGAAAAAGCCGACCGGGAGCATGTTCCGGAACAACAGGTAGGTCTCCGCGCGCGCCAGCGATTCAAAGGGCGTGGCCGGGAAAAACGCCTGGATGTCGTTCTCGTGATACAGGAAGAATTTCCGGAAGTAATCGGCCCCGATCTCCGACAGCGGCGCCAGATCGAAGTAATCCCGCAACCGGCTCATCTGCCAGAGGAACCACGCGTCGATGCCCACGATCACCGCGTTGATCCCGAAGACCGGCCAGGCGCGGATCATCAGTCCGTACAGGGAAAACAGGACCGAGCCGGCCAGGTTGATCCAGCGCAGCTTGACCAGCGACCGCATCAGCAGGGAGATCAGGATGATCACCGAGCCGGCGTAGCCTATGAATTCCGCCAGGTTCACAGGCTCACACTACTCCATCCCCGCGTAAAGGGAAGGCCGGAGACCGGCGCCTCCCCCGTATCGCGGTTAGAGATCCAGCGCCGCGGTCAGGACGAAGCTGC
Organism: Verrucomicrobiota bacterium; assembly: GCA_022710725.1. GTDB lineage: Bacteria > Verrucomicrobiota > Kiritimatiellia > CAIQIC01 > JAGNIJ01 > JAGNIJ01. The sequence goes on along the minus strand of JAKLGK010000003.1, from coordinate 197,694 downwards.
GCCCGGGCTCGTTCACGCCGGAGCCGTGAATCCGGTAGTCCTCGTCGAAGAGATTCTCCAGCGCCACGGCCAGGTCCAGCCGGTCCGCCACCCGCGTGCCGGCGCGCAACGTGCACACGATGTAGCCCGGCGTGCCGTCCGGCGGGATGCGCTGCTTGTCGCGCTTGTCGTCCGCGGACAGCTTGTCCGCGTCGTCGGCCAAATCCACGAGGGCCTCGCTCCACCACTTTCCGCCTTCCGCCTCCCAGCGCAAGCCGACCTGGGCCGTGGGCGGCATGAGCCGGCTGACGTAGTCGCGGTCCTTCTCGGCGTCGGAGGAGGGATAGGTGTCCAGCCGCCCGTCCATCAGCGAGCCTGCCGCCCACGCGGACCACTCCGCGGTGAACGCGTAACGCGCCGACAGCTCCAAGCCCTGGACGTAGCCGTCGCCCGAGTTCTTCTTCGTGACCTCGGCGGCATCGTCGATGGTCTCGCCGGTCGGCGTCCGGATGATCATGTCGTCGATCACGGTGTAGTAGTAGCTGCCCTGCAGCGCCAGTTTTTCGAGGCGCGACTTGAAGCCGATCTCGTTGGCCAGGTAGCGCTCGGGCTCCAGGTCCGGCGCGGGCGTCTCCAACTCGCCGCTCCGCGCGATGTCGAACCGGGTGAGATCGGAGAGATTGGGCGCGCGGTAACCCTGCGCCACGCCCGCGAAGACCACGTGGCGGCGGTCCTCCGCCAGGGGCACCAGCAGGCGGAGCGAGCCGACCACGGTGTCCCAGTCGTCCTCGATGGCCATCGCGTCGCCGGTGTCCGGATCCTTGACCCGGTCGGCATCGGCCTTCGCGTAGCTATAGCGCGCGCCGGGCGTCAGTTCCGCCCGCCCGTCGAAGAGCGGCAGGGTGTCCTGTACGTAGACGCCGACGGAATCGTAGGTGGCGTCGTCGGCCACGGGGCCCTGGATCTCGACCTTGTTGAGCGAGCCGTCCGCCTTGTACTTCCGCGCGTAGGAATCCACGAGGTCGCGGTAGTATTCGGCCCCGTACACCCACTGGCCGGCGTCCGTGTCGGACTCGAGCTGGACGGCCGCGCCCCAGGTGACCACGTCGAAGCCCTGCGTATCGCTCGTGTCGTCCTTCCTGACACGGTAGAGATCCTCCCCCTGGGCGTGGCGCGAGAGGATGACTTCCATCCGGTCCACGAATCCGGCCATGTTTTCGGAGCCGTACCGGAGGTAGGTGAGGTCGCGGTCCTGGTCGTAGCTGTGCACCTTGTCGTCGCCGGGGGTCAGGCCTTCCCAGTCGAGCCCGTACACGGTCCGGTGCGTGCGCCAGGCATCGTCCTGGCGCACGGTCTGGTGGCCGAGGGTAAAGCGGGCATCTTCGTTAACGTAGTAGTCCACGCGCCCGTCATAATCCTGTTCCTGGTAGCCCGTGTGCTCCTGTTTCCCCACGTCCGAGCCGCCGCGCAGGTCGCCGAAATCCTTGAGGGTAACGCCCCCGACAAAGCCCAGGTGCTCGCTGGGCCGGCCGCCGACCTGCAACCGGCCAAGGTTCGATTCTTCCGCCGTCGCGCCGCGGTACAGCGCCCGGCCGTTCCAGACGGCCTGGCCATCGTACTCCGGAGGGGCGAGGGTCAGGGCATTCATTGTGCCGCCGACCGCGTCGCTGCCGTACATCACCGAACCGGGCCCCATGACCACTTCGCTGCGGGCGATGGACAGGGGGTCGACCGTGTTCCAGTACTGGTTGGGTCCGTCGCGGAACACGGAATTGTTCAGCCGGATGCCCTCGATAAGGCAGAGCGTCCGGAACCCGGTAAAGCCACGCAGGAACGGCGAGCCCTGGCCGGTGGAGGTCTTCTGGATCATGGCCGACGGGAGGCCCTTCAGCAGGTCCGGCGTCGTCCGCAGTCCCTGCCGGGTGGTCTGTTCCTGCGTGTTCAACCCGTACACCGTCGCGGCCTCCGCCTGCGGATCGCGCGGCGTACGCGACGCCGTCACGACCACCTCGGGTAGCACGGCTTCCTCCGCGGCGGGCGCCACACCTGGCACAAGGCTCCACGCCAGAAATCCGGCCATAATCCATCGGCCCGTTGTTCGCATGGACACAGTTCCTCCTTTTTCTGATTAAGCGACCGGGCCCGGGAAATAGTTCACGGGAAAATATTCTGATTTGACGGTGCCGAACTTGCTTAGGACGGTCAACCTATGTGAATCTTCACGCGTAGCAACTCCATGCCATGCACGAGGATTCCGAGGACTTTGAACTGATGCGCCGCCTGCGGGACGGCGATCCAGAGGCTATGACCGGTCTCGTGCGCCGGTATCAAGGCTCCCTGCTGAACTTTTTCCGGCGGATGGGCGCTTGTACTGATGCGGAAGACGCGGTTCAGGAGACGTTCATTCGCGTGTATAACTACCGGGACAGATATCGCCCCTCGGCCAAATTCACGACGTTTCTCTACACCGTCGCGCGTCACGTCTGGCACGATCTGCTGCGCAAGGTGATGCGCCGGGAATCCTTGGCGGAGCGGATCACGGCGGAGCCGGAGCCCGAACAGGCGCCCGGGCCTTCCGGCGCCGCCTTGAGGCTGGATATTCATGCCGCGCTGGCGCGCCTGCCGGAAAAGCTGCGCGGCGTCGTGGTCCTGGGCGTGTACCAGGGGATGCGTCAGGAAGAGATCGCCGCCGTGCTCGATATCCCTGTCGGAACGGTGAAGTCCCGCATGTTCAACGCGCTGGAGCGGCTGAAGGAGGCGTTCGATGAAGAGCGCTGACCACTGTCCCCGTATGGCGGAGGCCCCGGCTTATTGTCTCGGCGAACTGTCGCCGGACAAGAAAGCGGACTACGTGCGGCACATGGCGGCGTGCCCTGTCTGCGCGCGGGCCGCCGCCTCGTTCCAGCGCGTGATCGCTCGCCTTCGCGAGGATCCGGACGCACAGTGCTCCCCCTCCCTGTCCGACCGGATCGCGCGGAGGATCGAGGCCGGGGACACCCGGCCGGTTCGCCGCGGAATCACATGGGCGATTCCCGCACGGGTGGCGGCCCTGTTGCTGGCCACGCTGGGTCTCGGAGTTTTCCTGACGCGCGACAACCGTCGGGAGGATCCCTCCGACCTGTCGGCCGCCCGCCGCGAGGCCCTGGTCTGGCTGTGCCAGGCCCAGAACCCGGCTGGCGGCTGGTCGGCCGGCGAAGGGGCGATCCGGGAGAAGTACGGCATCGGCGTGTCCGCCCTGGCCCTGATGGCGCTGATGCAGAATCCGGCCGAATCGCAGCGGGAACCCACGGCCGCGGCCATACGCCGGGGCGTGGACTTCCTGGTGAACGCGCAGAACGATAAGGGGCTGTTCGGCGCCGTCTTCTCCGGCGCCACGTACAACCAGGGGCTGGCCACGCTGGCCCTGATCGAGGCATGCGCGCTGGAATCGAACGTGGCGTGGCGCGCGTCGGCGGAAAAGGCCGTGGCCTACCTGGTCTCGATCCAGGATCGGACCGGCGGCTGGGACTATCTGCACTCGGCGCCCGGCTCGGCCAACACGTCCGCCAGCGTCTGGCCTTTGCTGGCCCTCCTCCGGGCCGAGGAACTGGGCTACCCGGAATTGAGACCCGCCATCGAGCGCGGTGTGGCCTGGATGAAATCCACGGTCAACGAGGAAGGCCACATGGGGTACCGTCGCGCCAACCAGTCGCCGTACGGCACGGGCACGCTGACGGCCGCCGGCGTGACCTGCCTCGCTCGCCACGGCCATCCGGAAGACGCCCGGCTCATCGAAACCATGGCCGAGGCGGTCCGGAAGACCACGCCGACGTCCACGCCGGCGATGGATTATTACCGGGCCTTTTTCACATCGGAAGCCCTGGCCTCGGCGCCGGGCGCGACCGCCGGATTTCTGCGCGCCGCCCTGCGCGAACAGCTGGTCTCCCTGCAATCCCGAACCGGCCCGAACCGCGGGAGTTGGGAACCGACGGATCGCTGGGGCCGCACGGGCGGACCGGTCTACTCCACGGCGCTCGCGACCCTCTGCATGGCGCGCGATTGAACGAGCCCGCCGCCTACTTCGCGCCCCGGGTAAAGGACTTCGGCGCCACGGGGACCCAGCGCTCGAGGATTTCCCGGAGCGTGCCGTCCTCGCGCCAGCCGGCCAGGATCGCGTTGACCTGCTCCTTCAGCGCCGCAGCCTTCGGGCTCACGCCCCACGCGATGTCCTCCTCGGTCAGGCGGGCCCGCGAGAAGGTCAGGTCCGACTCGTACTTGGACGCCAGCCAGAAGATCGCCGGGGCGTCGTCCAGGTAGATATCCAGCGTCCGGTTCCGCAGCGCCAGGGCGGCGTCATGGGGGATCTCGTAGCGGAGCAACTGCGCGTTGCGGAAATGCTCCTGGGCGAAGAGCTCGGCCGTCGTGCCTATTTTCACGCCGACCTTGGCGTCCGCCCGCAACAGGGCCTCCCTCGTCCGGTATTTCCCCGCGCCCTCCCGGCGGGTCAGCGCCATCAGGCCGGAGGTCATGTACGGTTCGCAGAACGCGATGCGGACTTTCCGCATCTCCGTGACGGACATCCCGGACATGATCAGGTCGATGCGCCCGGTGAGCAGGGCCGGCACCTGGTCCTCCCATTTCAGTTCGACCCACTCGACAGGCCGGCGCAACTCCCGCGCGAGGCGGCGGGCGAAATCCGCCTCCAGGCCCACGATCCGGCCGTCGGCCTTGGCGATGATCGGCGGCAGGTCCGGCGTGACGCCGACCCGGAGGGGCTCGTGCAGGGACACGGTGCTGCAGCCTGCCAGGCCGAAAACCGCGAGTCCGAAAAATCCATTCCGCCAGTGTTTCATAGGGCGCTCCTTCAAGGCTCTCGATTTTCCGGGATGAGCGGTTGGAAGTCGAGCGCAATGCGGCCGTGCCGCCCGGTCACCGGTGTGCGGCGCCCCAGAAGAGCATGTCAATGCCCAGGTGCAGGAAGAAGGTGGCGTCGAAGTCGTCGGCCCGATTCCACTCGATCCCGGGCCCCGCCTCCCCGTAAACCCAGTACTTGTACAGGGGGCGGCGCAGGCCCAGGGCAACGCGGTGCAGGTTGACGGCCTCTTCGTCGCCGAACACCGTGTACTCGATCCCCAGCGCGCGGGCGGTGTCTTCCCATCCGATGCTGCGCCCCCGCCGGTGCTCGTCGAGCAGCCGGAAGGCGCCGGCCAGGCCGATGCTCTCGGACCAGCTGAAGTCGCCGGATTCCGACGTCCATTTGCCCGAGGTCCGGTTGATCAGGATGGCGCGGTTGGCTTCGCCCAGCCAGCGGTTGACCCGCAGCGAGGTCAGGGAGCCCAACCCGTCGTCCGTATTCACGAAAAAGCGCTGCATCGGCCGGAGGTCCCATTTCCCCGGCTCGAAATCCCGGGCCCAGGTCAGCCGCGCAAAGGCCTGGGGCAGCCACTTGGCCTTCACGCCGGCGTCCGCGGAGAGGTACAGGTCCTCGAACCACCTGCGCGCGCCGACGTTGAGCCCGTGCTCCTCGTTTTCCGACAGCTCGCGCTCGGGCAGTTCGTCGGCCCGCGCCGACTCGAAGAACACGCGCAGTCGCTTCTCGATGTTCGGGAGTTCGACGTCCAACTCGATGTCCGGCTCGATGTTCAGGCTGAACCGGCTGCCCTGGATCAGCCGCGTGAACAGCTTCATTCGGACCTGGGTCTGCGGCGGCACGATCGCGTTGGTCGGGTCCATGGCGAAGTAGGCGTCCGTCGCCCGCAGCGGTTCGGAAATGCGGCGCTGCACGTTGGTTTCGAGGTAGTCCAGGCGCTGGCTCCACGAGGCGAACCGGTCCGGCTTGGGCTCGACCTGGAACACGCCCTCCCCCGCCCCCAGCGAAAGGCCGTCGCTCCACTCGGGCGACGGCGGCAGGCGGCTGGGATAGTCGTCGCCGACCCAGTCGCGCAGCAGGAAGCCCCCGACGAAATCCCCGATCTCCAGGGGATCGATCCCCGCGTCCACGCCGAGCAGCAGGACATGCCCGCCGACGTCGAGTTCCGGCGCGCCGTACTCGGGCCCGTGGCGCGTCTCGTCCGTCGCGTCCACGCCCGCGATGATGATGCCGGTCAGCGATTCGAACCCCACGGGCCAGCGGACGGGATGCGGGTAGCGGGGACCGGGCAGTCCCGCGTAGAGCGCGGTGTACTTGCCCGCGTAGAACGCGCCGTAGTCCGTGATGCGGAAGTTCGCCGCCAGGCCGGGCCCCACGCGCAGGCGCAGGCGGAAGATGTCCAGGAAATCCATGACCCGGTTCGGGACATACCACAGGAGCTTCGATGCGAACCCCGGCGCCTCCGGCGCGGGCTCTTCTTCGGCCGCGTTCGCGCCCAGCGGCCCGGCGAGCCCGGCGGCCAGGAGCAGCACCCATCGAATTGAACATTTCATAACGGTCCCATCCTACCCGCCCAACAGCATGGCGATCTTCACCAGCGCCAGGCCCGACAGCATCATCAGCAATCCCGCGCGCCAGCGGTTGACGCCGGTGAACCGCGCCCAGAAGAACCCGATGAAAAACAGCATGGCCACGAGAAAGGCATTGGATGCGCGCAGGGCCAGGTGGTGGTCCTCCATGACCATGAAGGGAATGGCCGCGGGGAAAGCCGTCAGGATCACCAGCAGTCCGCTGGCGACGGCGCCCGCGAGGTCCTCCCGCGTGATCCGCGCCCGCTCGGGCTCGACGCGCGAGGCCATCGTCAGGATGCCGCGGTACAGTTTCGCGCGCTCCTCCGCCGTGGTCACCCGCTCCAGCACGGGATCGAGCTCCCGGGCCACCGCCGCCAGCGCCGCCGCCGGGTCCGTTGCCTGCTGGAGGCTCAACAGCATCCGGATCCGTCGGCCCCGCTCCAGGAGGGCGCCCATGACGTACATGGCCCCGTCGATGATGCCCCAGGCCAGGTTGCAGCCGAGCGCCGTGACCAGCAGCGTGCGGATCGCGCCCGGCCCCTCCGTCACGGAGATCCCCGCCCCCAGCGTGAAGGTAAGCGCCATGATCAGGCCGAAGAGGATCTCCCCGAAGATTTCGCCCGCATCGAGGTGCCGGGCGAAGAAGCCTTTCCTGCCTTCCGGCACGCGTCATCCCTCCAGCCGCCGCCGGGCGGCGTCGAGCTCCTTGCGCTTCGCGTCGCTGACGACGGGATAATGCAGCTTCAGCGAGGCCAGCGCCTCGACGACCGCCGCCGCGACGACCATCCGCGTGAACCACTTGTTGTCCGCCGGCACGACGAACCAGGGCGCCTCGGGCGTCGCCGTGTGGCGGACCATGTCCTCGTAGGCCTCCATGTACTCGTCCCAGTGCGCCCGCTCCGCCACGTCGGCGGCGGAAAACTTCCAGTTCTTCTCCGGGTCGTCGAGCCGTTCGAGGAAGCGCTTCTTCTGCTCCTTTTTCGAGGCGTGTAGAAAGAACTTGCGGATCAGCACGCCGCTGCGGAACAGGTGGCGCTCGACGTTGCGGATATCCTCAAAGCGCTCTTCCCAGATGCGCTTCGTCACGAGGCGCGGCGGCAACTGCTGCCTGGCCAGGAATTCCGGGTGCACGCGCACGACGAGGGTCTCCTCGTAGTAAGAGCGGTTGAAGATCCCGATCCGGCCGCGCTCCGGCAGGTTCTTCAGGCAACGCCAGAGGAAATCGTGGTCCAGCTCTTCCGCGGAGGGCGCCTTGAAGGAAAACACCTGGCAGCCCTGCGGATTCACGCCGGACATGACGTGCTTGATCGCGCCGTCCTTGCCCGCGGCGTCCATCGCCTGGAAGATCAGCAGCACGGCCCACTGGTCCTGCGCGTAGAGCCGGTCCTGCAACTCCGCCAGGGCCTCCACGCCCGCGCGCAGCCCCTCCTTCGCGCGCTCCTTGTCCGCCTTCTTCAGCCACAGCGTGTCGCCGGGGTCCGCGTCCTTGAGCCGGAACTTCCGTCCGTTCTCCACCCGGAACGGATCGGACAGCCGGCGCGCCATCTTCAGCAGCTTCTTGTCCTGCATGGCATCCTTTCTGCGGTAGCTGCGAAAGGCGTGAAACACGCGAAAGAGCTCTCCTTTTCGCGCCTTTCGCGTGTTTCGCAGTTCCTACGCCCCGCCATCCCCTTCTGCATCCGCCGCCCCGAGTTGCAGCAGACTGATCACCGCGGCGGCCACGACCGGCCCGAGCACGATGCCGACGAACCCGAAGGCGGCCACGCCGCCGAGCAGGCTGATGAAGACCACGAGGCCGTTCATCCGGGTCTTGCCGCTGACGAGGGCCGGCCGCAGGAAATTGTCCAACCCGCCGACCACCGCGATCCCCAGCGTGATGAGCAGGAGAGCCCGGACCCAGCTGCCGCCGATGAACAGCCCGACGGCCGCCGGTCCCCAGACCAGCGCGGTGCCGAAGAGCGGCAGCAGGGCGCAGAAACCCATGACCACGCCCCAGAATATCGGCGCTCGGATCCCCAGGATCGCGAAGAGAATGCCGCCCGCCAGGCCCTGGGCGGCGGCGACCGCCAGCGTCGCCATGGTGCCCGCGAAGACGAGGTCGCGCGTCCGGCCGATCAGCTCCTCTTTCCGTTTCGCGTCAAAGGGCAGTATTTTGCGGATCACCTCGCCCAACTCCCGGCCGTCGCGCAGGAAGAAGAACAGGGCGAAGAGCGTGACGAACAGCTTGAAGACGAAGACGGAAGAGCCCTGCAGGACGGCCCCGGCCTGGCCGGCGAGGTAACGGGTCAGCCGCGCCGCCAGGTCCGTCAGCCGGGCCTTCATCTCGTCGGGCGTCGGCAGGGGGACGTGGGCCTCGATCCAGGTCCAGGCCGCGAGCAACTTCTCGTTCTCACGGATCCCGGCGAGGGCGTTCTGGAGGCCGGAGAGGGCCTGGGACATCTCCCCCAGCATCGCGATGGTCAGCACAACGGCCGGCACGATCAGAAGCAGCGCCACGGCGATGGTGGAGATCGCGGCCGCGACCGTGGACCCGCGCCAGGCGACCAGGCGCTTGTGCGCGGGCTGGGCGCACAATGCCAGGATCCCGGCCCATACCAGGGGCATCAGAAACGGCTGCAGGATCCGGCAGGCCAGGTACGCCAGCAGGAGGACAAAGGCATAGAACAGCAGCATGTTCAGCCGCTGCCTTTCGGTATCCGTGACGCTCACGCCGGGCCTCCGTGGGGTCGGTTGGCGAAACTATAGCCCCTCCCGCGGATCCCGTCCATCCGCAGTTCGGCTGGTCCCTCCACGCGAACCCGATAGAAAGCGCGTCCAACGGCCTCCGGCGGCGCGATGGCTGAGGAATTCGTCGGCGGCGTGGCGGCGATGGCGGAAGTCAGCACCGCAAAGCCGGCCGCCGCATTCACACGCGGCTTGCTCGCCTGGCCCGGTTCGGATATGTACGGAAACGACATGACCAAACGAAAAATGGCGATGAAAAGCGGGAAGGCGGGTCGCGGGCTGGCCGCCGGAATCCCTTCGTCTCTTTTGAAAACCTGCATCGAATTCAACCATCTCAAGCACCTGTTCCGCCAGGGTTGGCTGCGCGCCGGCATCACGCGCGCGCGCTGCGAGACCGTGGCCGAGCACACGCTGGGCGTGTCCCTTCTCGCGCTGTTCCTGGCGGACGCGCATTTCCCGAAGATCAACAGGGCCAAGCTGCTCCGCATGGCCCTGCTGCACGACTTCGGGGAGATCTATGCGGGCGATATCATCCCCGCCGACGGCGTGTCGCTGGAACGGAAGCATGCCCTGGAGAAGAACTCGGTCCGCACGGTGCTGGGCCGGCTGCCCCGCGGGCGGGAGTACCTGGCGTTGTGGCAGGAGTTCGAGGACGGCCGGACGGCCGAGGCCAGGCTGCTCCGGGAACTGGACCGGCTGGAAATGGCGCTGCAGGCCTGCGTCTACGAGCGGGAAGGACTCGCCGACCTGTCGCGGTTCTTCGCATCGGCGGACAAGGCCGTCGCGTCCCCCGCCCTGCGGAAGCAGCTCACGGCGATCCTGCGCGCCCGGCCGCAGCGGGAGATAAAAGAGAAGAACAGGAGGCAACAGAGTTAACGGAGGGATTCTTCTCTCCGGACCCTCCGTTGGCTCCTGTTCATGACTGGGCCGGCACCCAGCACAAGCCCACGCGACCGATCGTGATGTCCGACTTGCGCGGGTGGATTGGCGTCCGCGCCATATCCACCGACCCCGGTTCGAACTGGTTCTGGAGTTCGGCGGTGTCCCGCGCGAACTGCTGCTCCAGGTCCGCGAGGCGCTGTTTCAGGACGGCCACCGATTCGCCCGCCCGCGCGACGTCCGCCGATTCCTTCTGTAGCCGGCCGGCGCTTCGCGCCGCGGCGCCCGCCCGGGTGATGCTGCCGACCGAGATCGCCCGCCGGCCGAACAAGGCGCCCAGCAGGGTGGTCCCGACGTTCAGCATGGCGCTCATCTTCTGCTGGCCGACCTGCGCCTTCTCCCGCTCGACCCGCTCCTCCGCGCGGCGGACCTGGTCGTTGAGCGTCTGCAGCTTCGGCGCGTAGCGCGCCCGCAGCTTGTCCACCTCCGCGTCCCGTTTCTCGCGCAACGCCTGGGCCACGCGGGCCCTAAAATCGCCCTCGCCCTCGCCGGGGCGCGAGGTCAGCTTCAGCGCGGGGCAACTGATCAGGTCCAGCGCGGCGATCTGGTGGAGGTACGACTCGAGCGTGTTGCTCCAGTTCTCCACGTTCTTCCTCCCGACCGCCGGCGCGGAGGCAAAGGTCGAGCCCGGGGCCGGCTGCGGATCCAGCGCGTTCTCCAGGTCGCCGCGCGGCTCGGCTTCCTCCCAGGCCGCGAAGCCGTCCCCGCCCAGCGGGGCCAGCAGCGAGCGCGTTTCCCAGGTGTCGACCCCCGCCCTGGCGTCCACGAAATGGAGTTTGCTGACACCGACCACGGCGGCCCGGTAGGCGACCGGTCCGGCGGCGGACGGACGGAGGAAGAATTCAGGAACCTCGGGGGGAAGAGCGGGGCGGCTGGTGGAGGGAGAAGCAGAGGGAGAAGGAGTGGGAGACGGAGAAGGAGTGGGAGGAGGCGAGGACGCCATGAGTTGGCGGATTTGCGGCAGGGTCATGGGGCCGCGCAGGTACGACATCGCCCAACGGCTCTGGAAGAGCACCGGCTGGTCGTCATGGACGTTGCGCATCAGGAAGACCCGGTTGCCGAGGCCCGCGAGCAGCTTGTCCATGGAATCCCGGTCGAACGACGAGCCGGCCATGGCGCCTTCCAGGCCCTCCATCACGCGCATCTTGTCGCGCTCGGTCTGGAGCCGCCCGATGATCCACGTGCCGGTGTTGGCCAGGCCCTTGTAGTCGAGGTCCACGGGATTCTGGGTGGAGAGCACGCACCCCAGCCCGTACGCGCGGGCCTGCTTGAGCAGCGTGAGCATGGCGGTCTTCGACGGCGGGTTGGCACTCGGCGGGAAGTAGCCGAAGATCTCGTCCATGTAGAGCAGCGCGCGCAGGCTGCTGGTCCCCGATTGCGCGCGGACCCAGGCGAGCACCTCGTTGAGCAGGATCGTCACGAAGAACATGCGCTCGGTCTCGGACAGGTGGGCGATGGACAGGATCGAGACGCGCGGCTTGCCCTCCGGCGTGTAGAGCAGCCGCTGGACGTCGAGCGGCTCCCCTCCCATCCAGGCCGAGAAGCCGGGCGAGGCGATCAGGTTGTTCAGCGCCATGGCCAGCCCGAAACGGTCCTTCGCCGGATAGAACGATTCCAGGTCGAACACGCCGACCTTGTCGAACGGCGGCTTCTGGATTTCCCCGATGATCGCCGCGATGTCCAGGTCGCGCCCCGCGCGCCAGGCCCGGTCGAAGAGGTTGGACAGCAGGATATGCTCGCGGCTCTGCACGGGATCGGCATTGATGCCGAGCAGCCCGAGCAAGCCCGAGACGGCGGACAGGACGCGGTCGCGCAGGGCCGCCGGATCGCTCGCCACGGCCTCCGAGGGCGCGGCGAAGGAACGCAGGATCTGCAACGGACGGCCGGAGGCGTCGCCGGGCGTATAGATCGCGAAATCGGCTGCCCCCTTCATGCGCCGGATGCGCTCGCCATCCTGGCCCCAATCCGCCAGGCCCTTGCGCCACGTGTCCGCCGTGCGGGCGGCATAATCGTCCGACGTCATCCCCTTGCGGGCGGCCTCCCCTTCGTCCACCCACGGCCGGAAATCGGCCGGCTGCAGATCGGGGAAGGCCAGGAGCAGGTTGCCGAGGTCGCCCTTCGGATCGATGGCGATGGCGGGCACGCCGTCGATCGCCGCCTCTTCGAGCAGGGCGAGGCAGAGGCCCGTCTTTCCGCTGCCGGTCATGCCCAGCACGACGGCATGGGTGGTCAGGTCGCGGGAATCGTAGAGCAGGAGTTCGTCGCGCACCGAACCGGCCGCGGCATCGAAGACCTTGCCCAGGTAAAACGCGCCCAGCTTCTCGAAGTCCTGCATGATGCCCTCCCGCGTTATTCGTCGCGGGGCATCATACATCGACGCGTCACGCTTGTCATCCGGTTCAGGGGGCGGACGGGGCCGCTTCGCGAGCGGGCGGGAACGGCGCCGTCGCCACCCGCTCCTGCGCGCCGGCCCAGGCGGCGTCCCATCGCGTATCGGTCGCGTCACGCCAGGCCTGGAGCGCGTCCGCGCCGGAAAGCGCCTCCGCGGAGGCCTCCAGCCCTTCCTTCGCGGAACTCGCGGTGTCCTTCACCGACTCCGAAGCCTCGCCAGCCGCCTCGCTCACGCCGCCCACCAGGGCGCTGCCGGCGTCCTTCAGATCCCCCTTGATGCCTGCTTCCGCAGTATCCTTCACCGCTCGGCCGAGCCCTCCGATGGCTTTGAACGCCCCGCCTGCCAGCGCGCCGGCTCCTTCCACCACGGCGCCCGCGGCGGCCTTGCCTGTCTCGGCAACGTCCTTGGCCGTGCCCGAGACCGCCCCGCTCACGCGGCCCATCGTTCCAAAGAGCACGCTCGAGGTGTCGAATTCCGGCTTCTCCGGCGTGCCGCCCACGCGGAAGGGGAATGTCGAGCCGCCGGCCATGACGACCTCGCCGCCGACCTCGAGGAGGTCCGGCGCCAATCCGACGTCCGCTGTGAGGTCGAGACCCATGCCGCCCAGCAGGGTCAGGGTGGCCGGCGGCACGAGGGGTTTGAACGGGGTCAGGTCAAAACCGACCAGGCGCGCGGAGGCATTGACCGGGGGAATGGCCTCGCCCACCGGGCCCACACGGGCGACCAGGCCGAGGCGGCCGTCGGGCACGCCTTCCTGTTTCAGGCGCGCCACCAGGGAGACGATGGCCGGCTCCACGACGGAGGCGTCGGCCTTCGCGTCCAGCAGCAGGTCTTTCACCTCGAAGTCGATGTCGGTCACGTTGACCCGAACGGGATTCTCGCCCAGGCCGTAGTCGGTGTACTTGATCGTGCCGTTGCGCACGGCCAGCAGCTTGACGCGCAGCGGCCGGGCCTCCTCCTCCTTCTTCTCCACGGGCGCCTTGACCTCCGGCTCGGCGGCTTTTTCCTTCGCGCCGAGTTGCGCCACGTTCAGCACGCCATCCTTGTTGCGGATCACATGCACGTACAGGTCCTTGAGTTCCAGTCGCTCCACCTCGACCTCACCTGACTTCAGCGTGCCCGGCCGGACCTTGGCCTCGAAGCTCGAGAAGCGGAACAGATCCTTGTCTTCCGTGTCGAAACCCTTCGGCTGCCCGATGCGCAGGTCGCCCAGACCCGTGGTCCCGCGCAGGAACCCGAAGCTCACGTCGCCCAGCGAGGCCTCCGTCCCCAGGGCCTCGGGCAGCACCTTGTTGGCCACCGTTTTCACCAGCGGGGAAAGAGCCAGCCGCAACCCGACCAGCAGCAGCACGATCACGATCGCAATGATTTTCAGGATTTTCCATAGTGTTCGCATGATGGCCTTCCTTTCTGGTTCCGCGGTTCAGTCGCTCCACAAGCCAAAGAAAAATCCGAGGGCTGCCGCGCCGGCGGAGGGGACATAGCCCATGATGAAATCCTTGAACGACCCGGCGTGGCCGCCGAGCCAGGCGAAACTCTCCCGGACGTAGGTTCCCGCCGTCGTCCAATCCAGGTCAAACCAGCCGAGCCCGCGCGCCAGCGCGGCCAGACCGACCAGCGCCCCGGTCGCCAGCAGCGCCGTCTTGATGAACTTCCGGAAAAGCCAGCCCAGGAAGAACCCGCCGGCATACCCGGCGCCCAAGCGGAATGTCGCCGGCAGGGCGGGCTTCCGGGCGGCCGGGGCCTGCGCCTCCGCCGCGTCGCCGGATTCCGCGGACGGCGGCGTGGCGCGCTCAACCGCGGTTCCCGCCGTCCCGGCTTTCGGGGCCCGCGCCCTCTCGCCGATGGCCACGACGACGCCGAAGGCCATGAACAGCCCGGCGACGATCAGGGCGCGTCTACGGCGGCGGCGCTTCCTCGCCGCCCGGTCGGCCGGGTTGCGCGACGGCTTTGCATGGTCGGAGAGATTCATGTGGCCTGCACTATACCACGGATTGGGTCCGGGAATACAGGAACGCGTTCACAGCATCCACCCGAGGCTGATGCCGAGGAGAAGGTCGTCGTTGTCCTCGCCCCCCACCCGCGCATACGCGCCCGCGGCCGCGAACAACTGGCGGAAGCCCGCCTCGAATTCCGCGCCGAGGTAGGTCGTGTCCGGTTCCACCTCGACCGGCTCCAGCCAGGTTCGCAGGAGGACGGCCTTGACGCCAAGCCCGAACCCCGCGCCGAAGGTGTCGCCGCCGACCAGGATCTTTCCTCCGCCGACCCCGGCCTCGGCCTGGATCGACGGGCTCCACGTTCGGCCGGCGGACGGGAACCGGAGCCCCGCCGCGCCGCTGACCATCAGCGGGGAGGAGACCTTCAGGGCCAGCATCGACTCCGCCGCGGCGGGCAGGCACAAAACAAACAACGCCAGAAACGCATGCCTCACGGCAGATCGCTTGGTCATGGGTAATCTCCTTTAGAAGCTGACCCCGAGCGCGAAAAAGGGGCCCTGGATGGTGTCGCGGGACGAGGCGCTGTCGTTGGCCACGCGGTCGGGCATATCGCGGAATTCCTCCAGGCGGTAACCGGTGCGGAGCGTCAGGCGCCGGAAGCGGTAGAAGGCCGAGGCGGCCATGCGCACATTGGAGCCGTCGTACCCGATGTCCTGCAGGCCGCCCAGGTCGTAGCACATCCAGGAGAGTTCCAGTTTCCAGCCGGCGCGGGGGTTTCGGACGAAGCCTTCCCAGGCGGCATACAGCATCGGGCCGTAGATATCCGCGTTGCGCTCCCGCTCCTCGGGATGATCGTCGTCCCACCGCCAGCCCTCTTTCAGGCTCGTGCGGATGTCGCGGTACTCGAATCCGGCGCCCGCCCGCCAGCCGTGCGGCAGCGCGATTCCCAGCGCGCCCGCGTACCGGCCGTGGGTCTCGGTGTCCCCCTCGTTGTCGTAGCGTCCGTACTCGAGGTCGAGGAGCCCGAACGCCACCCGGTTTGTGCCCGGGGGCCGCTCGCCTTCCAGGGCGCCGCCGGCCACCCAGGCGTGCTGCTGGCCGTTGTCGGCATACCAGAGCCGCTCCCCGATTTCGCCGGCGCGGGCGTTCGCGCCGAGGAGGATCGCGGCGAGGCACGCCGCGCGGATGGACGAAGGCGCCTTCATGCGTTCACCATTGCACCCCGATGCTGCCGCCCAGGACCAGGGCCTCGGATTCGGGCTGGTAGAACCCGGAGCGGTCGGTCTCGGAGTGCCCGAATCGCATCCCCTCGTAAAAGAGCTTCAGCACATAATCGCCCCGGGCCCACGCCAGCGCGGCGTAGCCGGACGCGCGGTTGGAGGGAGTCAGGGTCGGGACGGAGGAGCGCCCGATGACCTCGAAATTGACCTTCTCGTAGGTGTACAGGGACTGCCGGAGGCCGCCCTCGAGCGTCGTCGTGGCGCCCGACCTGGTTTTCCAGACGGCGCGGGCGCCCGCCAGCAGGTAGACGTTCCACCAGTCCTCGTCGTAGCCGCTCGTCATCTCGTCGGTATTGTCCAGGCGCCGCTTCCAGAGCCGGCTCCCCAGGCCCGCCAGCGGCTGGATCTCGATGCTTTCGGCGGCCTTCCACCGGCCATGCACCGTGCCGCGGAGGTCGCCGCCGACGTACAGCGTCTTGCTCCGGTACGGGGTGAAATCCTGTTTGAGCCCGTCGTATTCGACTTCCCCGAGAAAGGCCAGGAGACTCCAACGCCCGCCCCAGTGTTCGCCGCCCGCGGCCTCGCGTTCGAGGAGCAGAGAAGGCAGCAGGCCCTTTTCCTCGAGGCGAAATGCGTCTTCCTTCCATTCGAAATACTGGAGCGCGGGCGCCGCGGTGTACGAGGGCCCGGCGCCTCCCGCCAGGCCCGCCCAGCACAAGAAAGATCCCATTGTCCAGAAAAGCCTGCCGCGCATGGTCGATTCCCGCGGCGGAGTGTAGCCGAAGCCGTCCGCGCGCTTCAACTGCCAAACGGCGGCCCGGGAGCGAGAAAGACAGGCGCCCTTCCTTGTGGTAGGCTGGCCGCATGAAGGACAGGGCCCCGGCCATTCACGACATGTCCGCGTCCGAGATCGAGGCGCTCCTGCGGGAGTGGCGGCAGCCGGCCTACCGCGCCCGGCAGATCTACCGGCAGCTCTACGCCCAACTGGCCGCCGCGCCGGGGGAGATGTCGGACCTGCCCGCGGCGCTCCGCGAACGGCTGGCGCAGGAGGTCCGCTTCAACGAACTGGAACTGGACCGCGTTCAGACCGGAGACGGGGGGCTGACCCGCAAGGCGCTCTTCCGCGTGAACGGCGGCCCGCCCGTGGAAGCCGTCCTGATGATCTACCGCGACCGCGCGACGGTCTGCGTCTCGACGCAGTCGGGCTGCGCGATGGCCTGCCGCTTCTGCGCGACCGGGCGTATGGGTTTCCGATTGAACCTGACGGCGGGCCAGATGGTCGAGCAGGTTTTATGGGCCGCGCGCGAAGCAAGGGCCGCGCCGGCGCCCGGGAAGCCCCTTCTCACCAACGTGGTCTACATGGGCATGGGCGAGCCGTTCAACAACTACGACCGCTGGTGGGCCTCGGTGGAACGGCTGCATGATCCGGAAGGATTCAATCTCGGGGCGCGGAACTTCACCGTGTCCACGGTCGGCATCGTGCCCGGCATCCTCCGGTTGGCCCGCGAAAAGCTGCCGGTCAACCTGGCCCTTTCGCTGCATGCGCCCGACGACGAACTGCGGTCGCAACTGGTCCCCGTCAACCGCAAGTATCCCGTCGCGGAGGTGATCGAGGCCGTCCGCGAGTACACGGACAAAACGAGCCGCCGCGTGTCGTTCGAATACGTGCTGCTCCAGGGCGTGAACGACCAGCCGGCGCGGGCCCAGGCGCTGGCCCGCCTGCTCAAGGGCACGGCGACCCGGCCGGGCGTCCGGCTGTGCCACGTGAACCTGATCCCGTGGAACCCGGTTCCCGGCGAGCCGCTGAAGCCGTCCGAGCGTCAGCGCGTGCTGGATTTCCAGGCGGCGCTGGAACGCCACCGGATCGCCTGCACGGTCCGCGTCCAGCGCGGGGTGGACATCGCCGCCGCGTGCGGGCAACTGGCCGGCGGCGTGCAGTAGGCCTGATGCCATCAGGCCGGCACGGATTTCGCGCGGCGTTCCCCGAGCGCCACGAGCCAGATGCTGACCTCGTAGAGCCCGATGAGCGGCGTCGCCATCAGCACCTGCGACACCACGTCCGGCGGGGTCATCACCATGCCGATGACCAGGGCGGCGACGATCGCGTGACGCCGGCGCTGCCTCAACTGCGCGGCCGTGATGAAGCCCATCCGGCCGAGCGCGACCAGCACGACCGGCAGTTCGAACACCAGGCCGAACCCGATCAGCAGGGGCACGGAAAACGCCAGGTAGTTGGTGATCGTCCATTCCGCCCGCACGCCCATCCACCCGTGCAGCGCAAACATCATCTTCACCGCCACGGGGAGCGCGTAGGCATACCCCAGGATCAGGCCGCCGGCGAATAGAACGACCGCGAAGCCGAACATCCTCGCCACGGTCCGCCGCTCGTGCTCGAACAGCCCGGGGAAGACAAACCGGCCGATGAACAGGACGAGGAATGGACTGCTCAAGAGAAGGCCCGTCCACCCGGCCAGGCGCAGGCTCACGGAAAACGCGCCGCCGACTTCGAGCGAGCGCAGGAACTGGTCCGGCGCGTCCGTCACGGACGATAGCGGGCGGCTCAACAGGCGCAACACGTTGGGCGCAAAGGGATACGCGATGCACACCCCAACCAGCAGCGCGACCGCGCACCGGACCACGGTCCAGCGGAGGTCCTCCAGATGCTCCAGGAAAGGCTTCACGCCCGACGAATCGGCGTCATCCGGCATGCTCATGATCCCGGTCCTTCGTCGGCGGCGGAAGCGGTGGCAAGGCGGATTGATCGGAAGCGGGCGGCGGCGCCGGCGGTTCATCGGAGGCGCGCTGGATCTCGTCGGAGACATCGCGAGCCGCCCGACGGAATTCCTCGATGGCCCGGCCCAGGCTGCGCGCCAGGCCGGGCAGCCGCTTCGATCCGAAGAGCACGAGGGCCACGACGAAGACGAGCAGGATTTCCCCGCCGCCCGTGTTGCCGGCCAGGAAGGCTGTTGTCTCGAACCCCGTCATCCGGTCGCGCCCCCCAATTCCCTTCTAAAGCGCAAAAGCCCCGGCGGCAACCGGGGCTTTCGCGTCGTGACCAAGCGGGTCGCGCTATTGGATCAGCACGAACTCCCCGCGCCGGTTCTGGCTCCAGGACTCCTCGTCGTGGCCCATGACCACCGGCTGTTCTTCGCCGAGGCTCTTCGTTGTGATCCGGTTGCCGTCGATGCCGAGACCGACCAGGTAGGCCCGGATGGCCAAGGCGCGGCGTTCGCCGAGCGCCAGGTTGTACTCGTTGCTGCCGCGCTCGTCGGCGTTGCCCTCGACGACCAGGTTGGCCGTTCCGGCGGACTGAAGGTGGCTCGCCACCGCGTCAATCTTGGATCGCTCGGAATCCTTGATCTGGGAGCTGTCGTAGTCGAAATAGACGGCCGTGAACTGCCCGCGCACTTCCTCGCCGCCGGCGAAGCGGTCGCCCAGCATGTCCGCGCCTTCGCCGTACAGGTCGCTGCCCACCACGCCGCCGACGTTATCGACGCCGGCCTGCCCGGGTTTCGGGCGCTTCTTGCATCCGCTCGACACGACCAACAGCCCCGCCACCGCCACCACCACCCACCCTCGCATCTGCATCTTCTTATCTCCTGTTTCCTTTAGTTTTCTGAAAAAACAAGGTTCCGTGCTCAAGGCGCCCACGATGGAGAAAACCAATCCCCGGAAGCGTCGAGTAAAGGTATGGGGGGATCGCCCATTGTGTCAACAAGATAGATGGAGGACCGGTAGCCCGCCGTCCGCGCGCAGGCGATATGCCGGCCGTCGGGCGCCCAGGCGGGGTCCTCGTAATCCGTGCCGTCGGCGGTGAGCTGTCGGATTTCCTGGGTGTCCGGGTTCATGATGCAGATCTGGTAGCGCCCGCCCAGCTTGGAGGAGAACGCGATCCAGCCGTTGGCGCCCCAGTCGGGGGCGACATTTTCCGAGCCGCGGCTGGTCAGCCGCTGGGCGCGGCCGCCGGACCGGGAGATCATGTAGAGCTGCGGGGTGCCCGCCTGGTCGGACACGTACACGATCCGGCTTCCGTCGGGCGACCAGGCCGGGCTGGCCTCGGCGGCCTGCGTCGTGGCCGTCAGCTTGGTGAGGCCGCCCCCGCCCTTCACGAACAGCTCCGGGTTGCCCGTCCGCGAGAGGATCAGCGCCATCTCCCGTCCGCCCGGGGAGACCGCCCCGCCGGTGTTCAGCCCGGGGAAACTGGCCACGACGCGGCGCGAGCCGCTCCCGACGTCGATGGAATACACGTCCGGGAACCCGCGGAGGTATGACGTGTAGACGATGGTCTTGCCGTCGGGACTCCAGCGCGGAGCCAGGCTGATGCTGCGGTCCTGGGTCAGTTGGACCAGGCCGCCGCCATCGGCGTCGCAGAGGTACAGTTCCTTCTTCTTCGTCCGGTTGCCGACAACCACGAGCCGGCCCGAGTTCAGTCCCTTGCGCCCGGTGACGGCGAAGATGATGTCGTCCGCGGCGCGGTGCGCCAGGCGGCGCGCGTCGGCGACGGGGGCCGGGTAGTTCTTGCCGAGGTAGCTCTGCCGGGTGGTCGCATGCAGCACGTAGATGCCCGCGTTGATCGAGCCGCCGGATTCCGCGCACTGCCCCTGCACCACCAGTTCCCCGCGGCCGGCCGGCGTCAGGCTGAACCAGCCCGAGCGGACCAGGTCCGCCTCCAGCGTCTTGCGGAACAGCGCGGCGCCCGCCGTCGGCGAAGCCTGGAAGGCGGACAGGTCCAGTCCCGTCTTCTGGCCCGCGCCCTTCGTGACGACGACCTGGGCCCCGGCCGTCGCGACCAACCCTCCCGCCAGCACCATGCATCCGAGCCAATTCTTCATCCGTTATCTCCGTTGCGCGCGTGTAATGTAGTGAAAGCGGCCGGCAGGACAAGCCCGCAATTTACAGGCCGCCGGCGCTCAAGTCGAAGGTGATGTCGATGTCCTTGGACGACACGCCCCATTCGTCCGGCAGCGGGCGCAGCTTGGACACCGCCTGGATGGCCTTCATGACAGAATCGTCCATCAGGGCGTTGCCGGACGTCTTGACCAGGGAGCGCCGGGTGATGGCGCCGTTCTTTTCCACCCGGATCAACACGATCGTCCGCAGGCCGGCGGACACGGCGGGGCCGCTGGGCTGGTTCCACGCATCGTACATCGTCTGTTTCACGAGCGCGTAATACCACGCCTCGGGGAACGTGCCCGTCGGGACGGAGGTGCGGTCGGATATCTTCGCCCCGGCGGCCAGCAGCTTGCGGATCTCCTCCGGGGTGAGCTTCGGCTTGTCCGGCTTGGGCGGCTCGCGCGTGACGCGCTTCGTGCTCTTCTGCACCTGGCGCCGCGGCTTGATCTCCTCCGGGATGTCCTTGGGCGGCTCCGGGGCGGGCGGCGCGGCGGCCGCCTCGGCGACGGCCTCCGCCGGGATATCCGGCAGGGCGATGGTCAGGTCGATGACCACGATGTCCCGCCGCTGGCGTCGGAGGTACCAGTTGGCGAGCAGCGGGGCGAGGATCACGCCGAGGATGAGGAGCACGTGGGCGATGGAACTGATCTTCAGCGACTTGCGGAACCGCCGGTCCATGAGGCGTTATTTCCCGTCCGGCGAAGTCACCAGCGCCATGCGCGCGATCTTCGCCTCGCGCAGGATGTTGAGAATCTCCACGAGCTTCCCATAAGCGATCTTCTCGTCGGCCCGGACCATGACGATGGTCTCCGGGTCCGCCCGGCCCATCTCGGTCATCTCCGCCGCGAGGGCGTCGCGCGTCACCGGCTGGCGGTCCAGGAACAACTGGCCCTCGATGTCGAGGGTGATGGTCCGCATCTGCCGCTGGTCGAGGTCGTCCGCCTTGCCCCGCGGCAGGTTGACGTAGATGCCCTGTTCGAGCAGCGGGAAGGTGATGATGAACGTGATGAGCAGCAGGAAGGTCAGGTCGATCAGCGGGGTCATGTTGATCTCCCGCATTTCCTGCAGCGCCAGGATGGACGTTCGTCGGGCCATGGTCGGACTCCCTTATTCCCTTACGAACATGCGCTGCAGTTCGGCCACGAATTCCTGCGCGAAATTATCCATCTGCACCGCGATCTCGCGGATCTGGCTGGCGAGGATGTTGTACCCGATGGACGAGGGCAGCGCGACGAGCAGGCCGACGACCGTGGTCAGCAGGGCCGCCGAGATGCCGGGGGCGACGGCGGACAGGTTGGCCGCGCCGCTGACGGCCATGGCGCCGAAGGCGTCCAGCACGCCCCAGACGGTGCCCAGCAGGCCCAGGAGGGGGCTGGCGCTGACGGCGGTGGCGAGAAAGCCCATCTTGCTCTCCATCTCCAGCGCCTGGTCGGCCACCGTGCGCTCCGTGACGCGGCGCACGACCTCCACCTGCAGGTGGTTCAAGCGGTAGTCATCCAGGCGGCTCCCGGCCGAGAACAGGTCCGCGCCGGCGTGGCGCCCGTCGTTCAACTCGCCGCCCAGGGCGTGGCACCCGGCCTCGTAGACCTTGTAAATCGGGCTTTCGGCGAAGGCGTGCCGCTTGAGGTAGAGCGAGAGCGGGTGCGCCTCGTTGCGGAACGCCAGCTGGAACCGGCGCGAGGCCCGCTTGGCGCGGGTGAGATCCAGGTACTTGGTCACCATCACGGACCAGGCGAAGACCGAGGCGACGATCAGGATGATGACGATGAGCTTGCCGGACATGAAGCTGCTCGTCTGATACGCCGAGAACATGCTGGCGACGGGAAGCGGCGGTAAAGCGGCGATGGGCACGTGCACCTCTTTATAACTTGAACGGTTTGAATTCTCGGCGCGTACCTTATCGAAGCGTCGAACACGGGTCAATGGACATCGGGCCGCGCGGCCCCGCCCTCCTCCGCCGCCGATCCCGTCCGGGGGTAACATAACTCTTCACACCCGTGAAGTATTATGTTACATTTTGGAGCGGGGTTGCCGGGAGCGCTGAACCCTGGCCGAGAGCCGCGGCCGCCCGCAAATTGTGCTCCCGGCCCGGCCGCGGATCCCGTATGCTCCACGGCCATGAACCTGCTGGGCATCGACCTCGGCGGCACCAAGACGTCGGTGTGCATCGGCGACGAGAACGGGACCATCCGCGCCGCCCGCCGCATCCCCACCCTCGCGTCGGAGGGACCCGAAAGCGGGCTCCGGCGGACGGCCGGACTGGCGCGCGCCCTGCTCGACGAGACGGGCCTCGACCCGGCCCGCGTCGACGCCGTCGGCATCTCGGCGCCGGGACCCGTCTCCGTGCGCGAGGGCCTGATGCTGCGCCCGCCGAACATGCCCGGCTGGGTGGACGTGCCCCTCGTCCGCTGGGCGCAGGACTCGTTCGGGCGGCCCGTGTTCATGAACAACGACGCCAACGCGTGCGCGCTGGCCGAGTACCGCTACGGATCCTGCCGGGGCACGCCCAACCTGGTCTACCTGACCATGAGCACGGGCCTCGGCGCCGGGATCGTCCTGGACGGGAACCTGGTCCAGGGCGCCACGGACCTCGCGGGCGAAGTCGGGCACCACGTCCTCGATATCCGCGGCCCCCCCTGCCCCTGCGGGCAGCGGGGCTGCCTGGAAATTTACTGCGGCGGGAAGAATGTCGCCGACCGGCTGCGGGCGCGCATCGTGAAGGACAACGCCCGCTCGGCGATCCTGGGCGAGGCGGGCGGCGACCCGGCCGCGATCGACTTCCGCGCCTTTCTCGCCGCCGTGAAGAAGGACGACGCCCTCGCCCTCGAGTTCTGGGAGGAATACCTGGAGCGGCTGGCCCAGGGCGTGGGCACCGTGATCATGTTCTTCAATCCCCAGGTGATCCTGATGGGCACCATCGCCATCCATGCCGGCGAGTTCCTGCTGGCCCCGCTCCGCGAGCGCGTGCGCCGCTACGCCTGGGCGCCCAGCGTGGCCGCCTGCCGGATCCTGCCCAGCGCCCTCGAGGGACGGATCGGCGACTTGAGCGCCCTCGCCGTGGCCGCCGACGGCCTGCCGCCGCGCGTTTGACCTTGAGTCCCCCCGGAGCGCATGAGAGGATGCGCGCGGATACGGGGCCGCCGTCTCATGATTCGATCGTTCATATTCAACCAGGGCAAGCTCGTCAGCCAGGACGTCGGGCTCGACGTGCTGCGGCTGCTGCTCTACGACGAGGGCGTGCAGATCTGGGCGGACGCGGAGAAACCGACCGAGGCCGAGTACAAGGGCCTGCTCGAGGGCGTCTTCAACTTCCACCCGCTGGCCATCGAGGACTGCATCGCCGTCACCGAGCGCCCCAAGATCGACGAGTACGACCAGTACCTGTTCATGGTCGTCCACGCGGCGGACTACCGGCACGAGACCCACCGGTTCCAGACGACCGAGCTCAACATGTTCATCGGCCGGAACTTCCTCGTGACGGTGCACGAGGATCCCCTGAAGAGCGTCGCCAGCACCATCGACCGCGTGCTCAAGAACGCGCCGGTTATCGCCCGCGCGCCGGACCGCCTGACCTACCACCTGCTCGACGCGCTGCTGGAGAATTACGAGCCCGCGCTGCTGGACCTGTCCAGCGAGCTCGGCGAGCTGGAAAAACGGGCGCTGACCCACACCTCGGTGAGCATCCTCACGGACGTGCTCCAGTTGAAATCCGAGGTCCAACGCCTCCGGCAGGTCGTGACCCCGCAGCGCGACGTGCTTTCGCGGATGGCCCACGGGGAATTCAAGATCGTGCGCGCGGCCATGCTGCCGTACTACCGCGACTTAATGGATCACCTGTCCCGGATCAGCGATCGAATCGACACGTACCGCGACACGCTGACCAACGCGCTGCAGATCAACCTCAACATCCAGCAGATGCAGGTGAACCGGGTCATCAAGGTTCTCACCGTGATGGCGACGCTCGCCGCGCCCCTGCTGATCGTCACCAGCTTCTACGGGATGAACATCCAGCACATGCCCAACACGGATTGGCCGAGCTGGCCGCTGGCCTACGGGATGATCCTGGGCGGGACGACCATCATGACGGTGCTGCTCTACTGGTTCCTGCGGCGGCGCGGCTGGTCTTGACCGGCCGGCGCGGGCTTGTTCTTCCCTTCAGGGCCGCGTGACGCAGAGGATTTCCGTCCCCGCCTGTTCCGGTATCCACCGGCCGCCCTCGAGGACGGCGGGCAGAAGGGCCGAGGACCCCGCCGCCAGCGATACCGTCTGCCCGCCCCCTTCCACGCGCAGGACCCCGGCGATCACGAAGAGGGCCTGGAACGTCAGTCCCGTTCTCTTCGCGGGCAGGAGGCGGGGCGCAGCCAGCCGCCAGTGATCGACGAGGAAGTAGGGCGTGTCCATCACCGTGCGGCGCTCGTTGCCGCCGATATGGCGCGGGGCGCCTTCCGACACCGCCACCGGCAGATCATCGTGCCACCGGACCGCGCGCAGGGCCTGTTCGATGTGCAGGTCCCGGGGGCGCCCGTCCGGCCCGGCCCGGTCCCAGTCGTACAGGCGGTATGTCGTGTTCGAGCGCTGCTGGACTTCGAACAGGAGGCAGCCCGCGTCGATCGCGTGCACGCGCCCGGCCGGCACGAAAACCACCTGGCCGGCGGACACGGGGACAAAACGGAGCTTCTCCTCGAGGGTCTTGGCCTCCAGCGCGCGGAGGAGATCGGCCCGGCTCACGCCGGGCTTCAGGCCGGCGAACACGCCCGCGCCGGCCTCCGCCTCGAGGACGTACCACATCTCCGTCTTGGGATCGCCGCCCTGGTGCGGCGCCGTCTCCTCCCCGGGATGCACCTGCACGCTCAACCGCTCGCGCGCGTCCAGGATCTTGATGATCAGCGGAAAGGTCGTGCGGGGATCGTCCCGCCCGAGCAGGGCCTGGCCGAACTGCTGCACCAGCTCGTGCAACGCCAGGCCCGCCAGGGGCCCGTTGACGACGACGCTCATGCCGTCGGGGTGATCGGAGATCTCCCAGGACTCGGCATACACGCCCGGCGGCTCGCGGCGCCCGTACCGGCGGATGATGCGGTCGCCCCCCCACAAGTAATCCTTGTAGACAGGCTTGAATTGAAATGGATAAAGCCGCTCCGACACGATCCCCGCCCTTTCCCGCCGACAGGCCGGGAAGTATTTCCCGGCCGGGCCGGCCGGGCAAGCCGAATTTGACCCAGCCGTCCGCTTACGGTAGGTTATCGGCTCCATATGAAAAAGCGAAAAATCGTCGTGCTGGTCGGGGACGGCATGGGAGACTACCCGGTCCCGGAATTGGGCGGGCGCACTCCCCTGCAGGCCGCCCGCATACCGCACATCCGCCGCCTGGCCGCCGCCGGCGACCTGCGGATGGTGCAGACCGTGCCCGTGGCCGGGCTCTCCCCGGGCAGCGACGTGGCCAACCTGGGCCTGCTGGGGTACAAGCCCGAGGATCATTACACCGGCCGCGCGCCCATCGAGGCCGCCGGCGCCGGCATCCCTCTGGCGGCCGATGACGTGGCGTTCCGCTGCAATCTCGTGACCGTCGCGGACGGCCGCATGGACGATTACTCGGCCGGCCACATCACGACCGAGGAAGGCCGCCAGCTCGTCGCCTCCGTGGAGAAGGCCATGGGCCGGCCCGGCCTTTGTTTTCACGGCGGGGTCAGCTACCGGCACCTGCTCGTCTGGAAGGGCGGGCCGGCGGGGATCAGGACCCAGCCGCCCCACGACATCGCCGGCCAGCCCGTCGCCGATCACCTTCCGGCCGGCGAGCAGCAGGACGCGGTGCGCGCGCTGATGGAGCAGTCCATCGGGCTCTTTCGCGATCACCCCGTCAACCGCGCCCGGATCGCCGCGGGCAAGAAGCCGGCGACCCAGATCTGGCTCTGGGGCCAGGGCCTCTCCCTCAAGCTGCCCACCTACCCCGAGCTATACGGGCTCACCGGCGGCGTGATCACCGCCGTGGACCTGATCCGCGGCCTCGGCCGCCTGATCGGGCTCGACGTCATCCAGGTCCCGGGGGCCACGGGGTTCCTCGACACCAACTACGCGGGCAAGGTGCAGGCGGCGCTGGACGTGGTCGCCCGGCACGATTTTGTCTTCGTGCACATCGAGGCGCCCGACGAGTGCGGACACATGGGCAAGGTCGCCTTGAAGGTCGAGGCCATCGAAGCCTTCGACCAGAAGGTGGTCGCGCCGGTCTGGGAGGCCCTGGAGAAAAAGGGCGAACCCTACCGCCTGCTGCTCTGCACCGATCATCGCACCCCCGTCAGCGTGCGCGGCCACACCCGGGAACCCGTCCCGATGATCAGCCTGGACGGGCCGGTCGGCGCCATCGACCGCGAGGCGGCTTTCGACGAGTTCGTTGGCGGCGGCAAGGCCTCCGGCATGATCCACGAGCGGATGCGCGAACTGCTGCGCACGGCCTGACGCGGCTCACGGTTTCCGGAACCGCTCCGCCTCGTACCGGAAACGACGGGCCCGTTCCGGGTCCCGGCCGCGGCAGGCGTCGAAGAACGCCCGCGGATGGCGGAGCAGCCGTTTGCACGCGAACCAGTCGCCCCACCGGTCGAACGTGCGGCAGGACGTGACCAGCGGGGCTTTCCGCAGGATGTCGAACCGCCGCCGCGTGGCCCGGCCATGCTTTTTTCAGGCGCACCGCGAAGTCGAAATCCTCGCCGGACCAACGCCCCTCGTCGTGCGCGGAGATGATTACGGAGCAGGCCGGCGCGGTTCCGGCCTGTCCTTTCCCACGCCCGCGCGCAGCGGAATGGGTAGTTTGTATTATAACATTTCTATTCACATCCGTGATTGCAATTGTTATACTTATTGTATGGACTGGCGCAAGGCTGCGGGCCGCGCGAGCACGCAGCCGGCCCCTTCCCCGATGCCGCGGATTCCATTTTGCTTGAGAAGGCGGCCTGCGAAGAGTACGTAGAAATGAAACGGTGAGGATGCAAAGATGAAACAGGCTTGGATCGTCGCGGCGGCCGGGCTGTCCCTGGCCGGCTGCGTGACCTACGACGACGCGCAACGGGAAGCGGCCGCCGGCCATGAGGATTACCTGCTCGTGCAGGAACAGATGCGCCGGCTGGACGGGCGGCTGGAGGGCGTGGAACTGGAGATCTCGCGGCTCCAGACCAACCTGGAGACGCTCCGCGCCGGCCAGTCCCGCGCCGACACCTCGGAGACCCAGGCCATCCAGGCCCGCGTGGAGGACCTGGACCGGCGGCTTCGCGCCCTCGATGCCGCGCGTCAGCAGGACAAGCAGGAGATCGTGGACAGCTTGAGCAAGAAGATCGCGCAGCTGGTCGGCTCCGCCTCGTCCGGCTCCTCCGCGAAGAAGCAGAGCGGATCCCGCAAGTCGGGACCGTCCACGGGCTACGAGCACGAGGTCCAGCCGGGCGAGTCGCTGTCGGCCATCGCCGCGGCGTACGGCGTCAGCTCCAAGGTCATCATGGAAGACAACGGCATCACGGACCCCGACAAGCTGCGGGTCGGGCAGAAACTTTTCATCCGCGACTGATGTCCCGACACCCCGAAACCACGCGATGTCCTGGTTCCTGAAACAATCCGACGGGCAGACGTACGGGCCGCACGAGGAGGATACGCTCCGGCAGTGGGCGGCCGACGGCCGCATCGGGGCGGACGACCAGATCTCGCAGGACCAGCAACACTGGTATCCCGCCCCCGACCTCGTCTCGCTGGAGATGGACTGGATGATACGCTTGCCGGATGGCTCGCTGTTCGGGCCCGTCCACCTGAAGGCGATCCCCCTGCTGGCGCAGTCCGGGGAGGTCTCTGCCGATGCCGAGATCGTGAACCGCCGGACCGCCCAGGTCATGAGCGTGCAGGCGGCGCTGGTCGGCGGGGCCGCCGAGTCCGCGCCGCCGCCGCAGGCCACCTGGAAGGATCTGGCCCAGAGCCGGGATTTCCACGACCACGAGGCGCGCAAGTGGAAAAACCTGTACGAGCAGGAACGGGACCGCGCGGCCCAGACGGAAACGGGGCTCTCCCGGAAACTGGCCGAGATGCGCGAGAGCGAGCTGTCCGCCCGCGTCCGCCTGGAGCAGGCGGAGCGACAGCTGGCCCGATTGACCGAGGAGCAGCGGCGCCTCGAAGCGGAACTGGAGCAGTCCGGCGGCAGCGACCCCCGGGCCCGCGCCATGACGTGGATGAAGGCCTACCAGGACCTCTCCGCGCGCCACGATTCGCTCATGGCCGAGTTCGCGGCCAAGACCCGCGAAATCCAGGAAGCCCGCGAGACGTGCGCGCGCGTCGAGGAGGAGACCCAACTGCGCCTCCGGCACATGGAATCGGTCGTCCAACGGGAGCGCGAGGAGGCCCAGCAGGCGCGCAAGCGGCTGGCCGAGGTCGAGGATTCGCACCTGCAGCTCGTGAAATCCTATCGGGAATTGAACGACCGCTACATCCGCGCCCGCGAGCAGGCCGCGCCGGCCTCCGCTTCCGCCCCGGACTCCGGGCCGCGCATCAAGCTGACGCGCTGATCAGGCCTTGGCGTCCGCCAGCCAGGCCTCGATCCCCTGGCGCCATCCCGGCAGCGCGTGGCCTGTCCACTGGCGGTACCGCTGCGCATCCAGCACGGTCTGGAGCGGGCGCTCGGCCAGCGGGTAGAAAAGGGCGAAAGGCACCTCCTCGATGGCCGCGCCGGGGCTCAACCTGTCCGCCAGGACTTGGGCGAATTCCCGCCACGTGCAGCGCCCCGCCGGGGCCACGTGCACCACGCCGGTCACGTCCAGCGTCAGCAGCTTGACCAGGCCCTCGGCCACGTGACGGGTATAGGCGGGGGTGACGATCTCCTCGGCCGGCACCTTCAGGGGGAATTGCCGTGCGCGCACGGCGGCCAGCAGGCTGTTCGGCAGCCCGGGCCCCCGGCTTCCGAACAGCACGGGAAGGCGCACGACTAGGGACTTGCCGCCCTCGGCGCGCACCGCCTTCTCGCCGGCCAGCTTGCTCAACCCGTGGGCGTTGACCGGTCTTGGCTCGTCGGCCTCCCGGAACGGCGTGGCCTTGCGCCCGTCGAACACCCCGGCGCAGCTGATGTGCATCAGCCGGATCCCGCGCCGGGCGCAACTGACGGCCACCGCCCGCGCGCCTTCGCTGTTGACCGCGAACGCCCGCGCGCGCTGTTTTTCCACGGCCTCAATGTCGCTGAAGGCGGCGCAGTTGATCACCCAGGGAACGGGCGGCAGGTTCTTGCGGACGATGGCCGGTTGTGTGACGTCCAGCTGCTCGCGGCCCAGTTCGACGACATCCCACCCGGCGCGCCGGCAGGCCGCCGACAGGTCGGCGCCCAGCAGGCCCTTCGCACCGATGATCGCCACCTTCATATCGGGAGGCGCCCCCCTGCCCGGCCGGCGGCGGCCGGTCAGAACAGGGTGTAGATGAACGGCGCGACGGCGGACCCGGAAATGATGAGGAATCCGAGCAGGAGGAGGATCAGGACGATGGGCACAATCCACCAGGCCTTGTTGTGCCAGGCAAATTCGAAGAACTCCTTGATCAGCCGCCCGATGTATTTCAGCATGCGCATGGTCGTTCCATCCCTGTTTCGCCGCGCCCGCCCGGGCGCTCTAGTCCAGCACGTACTCGCTCTTCCAGTCCGCCGAATCCTTCCAGGGCGGCTGGGCGCCCTTCTCCAGCACGAACGAATTGAGGACCAGGCAATCCATCTCGGTCCGCATGAAGCAGCGGTACGCGTCCTCCGGCGTGCACACGATCGGCTCTCCGCGGACGTTGAAGGAGGTGTTGATGATCACGCCGTAACCGGTGAGCGCGTCGAAGGCCTTGATCAGGTCGTGGTAGCGGGCGTTGTCCTCGCGGGAGACCGTCTGCACGCGCGCGGAATAATCCACGTGCGTGATGGCCGGGATATCCGACCGCACCTGGTTGATCCGCTCGCGGATGTTCAGCGTCTTGCTCTCCTCGATCCCCTTGCAGCGGTCGCGGCGCACCTGGGCGACAAGCAGCATGTACGGCGAGGGGCGGTCGAGCTCGAAGTAATCGCCGACCTTCTCCACGAGGCAGGTCGGCGCGAACGGCCGGAACGACTCGCGGTACTTGATCTTGAGGTTCATCACCGACTGCATCTTGGCCGACCGGGCGTCGCCGATGATCGAGCGGCCGCCGAGCGCGCGCGGCCCGAACTCCATGCGGCCCTGCAGCAGGCCGACGACCTTCTCCTCGGCCATCAGCTTCGCGACGGTCGGGGCCCACTCGGCATCGGATAGTTTCCGGTAGACATAGCCGCGCGAATCGAGGAAAGCCTGGATCTCGTCGTCCGTGAAGGAGGGCCCGAGGTACGCGCCCTTCATCTTGTCGCGCTTTCCGCCGGCGGTCCGCGGCTTGTCGTGGACCATGTGCCAGACGAGCAGCGCCGCGCCGAGCGCGCCGCCGGCGTCGCCGGCCGCGGGCTGGATCCAGATGTCCTCGAACGGCCCCTCGCGGAGGAGGCGGCCGTTGGCCACGCAGTTCAGCGCCACGCCGCCGGCCAGGCAGAGGTCCTTCTCGCCCGTGACCTGGTGCGCGTGCCGGGCCATCCGCATGACGATCTCCTCGGTGACCTTCTGGATCGACGCGGCGATATCCATCTCGCGCTCGCTGATCTCGGACTCCGCCTTGCGCGGCGGGCCGCCGAACAAGCCGTCGAACTTCTCGTTGGTCATCGTCAGCCGGTCGAGGTACCCGAAGTAGTCCATGTTCAGGCGGAAGGAGCCGTCCTCTTTCAGGTCCAGCAGGTTGTCGAGGATGACCTGGGTGTACTTCGGCTGCCCGTAAGGCGCGAGGCCCATGAGCTTGTACTCGCCGGAGTTGACCTTGAACCCCGTGAAGTACGTGAAGGCCGAGTACAGCATGCCGAGGGAGTGCGGGAACCGCAGTTCCTTGATGATCTCGATCTTGTTCCCGCGGCCGCGGCCCAGCGTGCTGGTGGCCCACTCGCCCACGCCGTCGAGCGTGAGGATGGCGGCGCTCTCGTAGGGGGACGGGTAGAACGCGCTGGCGGCGTGCGACTCGTGGTGCTCCGGGAAGTACATGTCCTTCGGGGCGCGCATGCCGCATTTTTCCAGCGCCAGCTCGATGTCCAGCGGGATCCACAGCTTCTGTTTCAGCCAGATCGGCACGGCCATCATGAACGACTGGAGGCCGTTGGGCGCGACGGTCAGGTACGTTTCCAGGATACGGTTGAACTTGTTGATGGGCTTGTCGTAGAACGCGACGGCGTCCAACTGGCCCTCGTGCACCCCGCCTTCCGCCAGGCAGTACCGGACCGCGTTGACCGGGAAGTTGGCGTCGTGCTTCTTGCGGGTGAACCGCTCCTCCTGGGCGGCGGCGATGATTTCGCCGTCACGGATGAGGGCGGCGGCGGAATCGTGGTAAAACGCGCTGATGCCTAGGATGTTCATTAGAATTGCTTCTTGAAGTGATCGGGTTTCAACGGCTTGCGAACAGACCAGCAACTGGGGCTCGCGGTCGCGCGGGCCAACCGCAGGGGATCCTTGCCCAGGACATTCATGAGCAGGCGCCCGGGCATGAACACGAGGTAGAAAAACGGGACCAGCAGAAGATAGGTCAGCCCGGTGCCCACCGCGATTCCGAACCGCTGCATGAGCCGGTCCATGGCGCGGAAGACCGGCTGGACCAGAAAGCCGGTGACCAGCACGAAGGCGGCGATCCCCCACACGATGTAAGCCGCCAGGGCGTGCTTGAAAAGGAAATAGAGCGCGGCCCCGACGACCGCTGTAACAATAGCCTGAATAAGGGCTTTATGGCGAAGCGCCCGGGCGGCGGCCGCCGGGTCCTGGCTCGCCTTCGCCCGGCACCATGGCCAGACGACGGCGCTTACCTCGTTTTGCGAATAGACCGGCGCGGTTTTTTCAGTGCTCATGATCGGGTTCCCATCTTCCAGTGCGGCGGAAAGTGACGCATCCTGCGCCCGTAATCAAGCCCATTTTTGACGGGCGGCCGGCCCTCCCCGCATCCGGCGCTCACTCAAAACTGTACCCGATGCCGCCGCGCACCTGCCACAAATCGAAGTATGTTCCGGCCAGTTCGATGAAAAGCGTCTCGGTGATGAACAGGGCCCCGCCCACCGTCACCCCGAAGGGATGCTTTTCCTCGAAATCGATGTCCTGACCGCCCTGCTCGTACCGGCCGTCGAGGAAGGACAGGGCCGGCCCCGCGAACAGTTCCAGGTGATCGATGTCCGAGAAGCTTTCCGGGTGGCGGGAGAACAAGACTTCGTATCCGAGCGGGAACGCCACCGAGTAATCCAGCCACTCGATCGACAGCGAGCGGGATTCGGATTCGTAGCCCGCGATCTCGCCGCGGGTCTTGAAGGAAAGCCGCCAGGCCGGCGCCTCCCCGTAGCCCACCCACTGCCAGATATTCATGTTGAACCCGAGGGCCCACGAGAACTGGTCGTCCCCGTACGCGCTGATATCCTTGAAGCGCGCGTCCGAGCCTCCGGCCCCGGCGTACAGGGTCAGCCACGGCAGCGCGTCGAACCCCAGCACGCCCTCGTAGGTGCGGGCGTCCAACTCCATGTCGTAGCTACGCTCTGTTTCCACCTTCCGTTCCATCCACTGGTAGAACACGCCGGCGCTGACCCGTTCCAGGCCGCCGGATTCCAGCAGGGGTTCCGGGGTTTCGGTCAGGATGGCCGCCCGCCCTGCCGTGCCGATCACCAGAAACAGCGCTGCGCCTGCCGCCCATGTCTTCATTGTCATATGGTCACCCATCATCGCGTCCCAGCAGACTGACATCCGCCGCGCCCGCCCCGTTCGATTGGATCGCCTGGCACACCCGGAGGGATTTGAACCCCCAACCCTCGGATCCGAAGTCCGATGCTCTGTCCAATTGAGCTACGGGTGCCCGCGAGGGTTGTAGCAGGAGGCGGGAAGCGGGTCAACCGCCGGACCGTCCGGCGCGAGGCCGGGATGGACGCCGGGCCGGAAATGTCCTAGGGTGGCGACCATGGGCGGTCTCTCGCGAAAACAGGTGGTCCGCATCCTCTACGCTAATCTCGTTCTCGCCGTGTCCGTGGTCAGCCTCGCGGCGCTGTTGTATCTCCGGCGCCTTCATCGGTTCGACGCGCTGATCCTCGAGGCTGGCCGCGACTACGGCGTGGACCCGCGCCTGATCTCCGCCGTGATCTGGGTCGAAAGCCGGTTCCGGGAAGAACGCGTGGGCAAGGCCGGCGAGATCGGCCTGATGCAGGTGACGAGGACCGCCGCCGAGGAGTGGGCCGCGGAAAACCATGACGGCCTCTTCACGGTGCTGGACCTGTTCGAACCGCGCGTGAACATCCGGGCCGGCACCTGGTACCTGGCCCGCGGCCTCCAGCGATGGTCCGACCGGCCCGACCCGCTCCCCTTCGCCCTCGCCGAATACAATGCCGGACGCTCGAACGCGCTGCGCTGGTCGCGCGACGGCGGCCCCGACGCCCGGGCGTTCCTCGACGCCATCACCTATCCCACCACGCGCCGGTACATCCGCGACATCCTCAAGCGGTATCGGGGCCGGGCGTATTGATGACTTGCGCGGTCCCGCGGGCCGGGCTATACTGCGACCGGTTCAGCCAAAACGGAGGCCGACATGATCGTTTTGAAAAAAGAGCAGGAAGCCACGCTGGCCCGGCCGCGCATGGCCTACAAGACCACGGCGCGCATGTTGTTCTGGGGCATGGATTTCTTCTACGGGAAGGCCCTGACCCTGCGCAAGGTGCAGGTCCTCGAAATCCTCGCCCGCATCCCCTACCAGGCCTGGGAAATCCGCCAGTATCTCCGCCTGACGCACCTCTACGAGGATCCGGCGAGCGTGGAGAAAGGCCGGAAAATCACGGCCTGGGCCCGCGACGCGCAGGACAACGAGTTCTGGCACCTGCTGGTGATCAACGAACGCATGAAGCAAACCGGTTTCCGGAAGAGTTGGTTCTGGGATCATGTCCTGCCCCGCGTCGCAGCCTTCCAGTACCGGCTCTTCAGCCGCCTGCTCTCCCTGGTGAACATCAAGGCCGCCTTCGATCTGAACGCCCAGTTCGAGGACCATGCCGAGCACGAGTACATGCAATTCGTCAAGGACCACCCCGAACTCGACCAGGAGAAAGTGGACCACCCCATCGTGCGCGAGCACGGAAACTGCGAAACCTGGGGCGACGTGTTCCGGCGGATCGGGCTGGACGAGCGCGAGCACATGAACAACAGCCTGGTCTTCTGCGGGCGCCCGCCGGTTCCGAACGCCACGGAGTAGCCGGCCTCGTTCAGGCGGCCGGGGTATCCTGAAACTGCATGTCGTACAGGCGTTTATAGAGTCCGCCCTTCTCCAGCAGTTCCCCGTGCGTGCCCACCTCGGCGATGAGACCGCCGTCCAGCACGACGATGCGGTCGGCGTGCATGATCGTGGAAAGGCGGTGCGCGATGGCGAAAACCGTCCGCTCGGTCATGATCTCCTCGATGGCGGCCTGGACCTGCCGCTCGGATTCCGTGTCCAGCGCGCTGGTCGCCTCGTCGAGGATCAGGATCGGCGGATTGCGGACGATCGCCCGCGCGATGGCCAGGCGCTGGCACTGTCCGCCGGACAGTCTCACGCCCCGCTCGCCGACCATCGTTTCGTATCCTTGCGGCAATTCCGCAATGAACTCGTGGGCATGAGCGCGCCGGGCCGCCTGCTCGATCTCCTGCCGGGTCGCGTCGGGCTTCCCGAAGGCGATGTTCCGGGCCACGGTCTCGTTGAAGAGGAACGTGTCCTGGGTGACCATGCCGATCTGCCGGCGCAAGCTGTCCAGCGTGAAGTCGCGGATATCCCGGCCGTTCAGGAGGATCCGTCCGGCGGTCACGTCGTAGAACCTCGGGATCAGCCCCACCAGCGTCGTCTTGCCCGAGCCGGAGCCGCCGACGATGGCGATGCGCTGGCCCGCTTTCACTTCCATCCGGATCGCGCGCAGGATCGGTTCCGTGTCGTAGGCAAACGCCACATCGCCGAAGACGATCGACTGCACCGGCCCCGCGAACAGGACCGCGCCGGGCGACGGCCGTACGCTGACCGGCGTATCCAACAACTCGAAGATCCGGTCGGCCGCGCCGGCGCTCTGCTGGATGCTGATGTGAATGCGGCTGATTTTCTTGGCGGGATCGTACAACGCGACGAGCGCGGCGGCGAAGGTGAACAGGTCCTGCACGCTCATCCGCGTCCAGCGGGCGTAGATGAGCACGAGGCCCAGCCCCAGCATGGAGATGAAGACGATGATCGGGTCCACGGCCGCCCGGGCGCGAACGACGCGCATCAGCCGGTTCAGCACGCCGCGCGCGGTTTTCAGGAACCGCGCCCGTTCGAGTTCCTCCAGGCCGAAGGCTCGGACCACCCGCGCGCCGCCCGCGTTTTCCTGGAGCACGGAGACCATGTCGGCCAGCTGCTGCTGCCCTTCGCGGGAGAACCGCCGCACGCGCCGGCCGAAGAGCGTGACCGGGATGATGCAGACCGGGAACAACACGACGCCGATCAGGGCCAGTTTCCAGTCGAGCCAGAACGCGAACCCCACCATCGCCACGAGCGTGAACGGCTCGCGGATCAGGTCCGCCAGCACGGTCGAG
Organism: Verrucomicrobiota bacterium; assembly: GCA_022710725.1. Lineage (GTDB taxonomy): Bacteria > Verrucomicrobiota > Kiritimatiellia > CAIQIC01 > JAGNIJ01 > JAGNIJ01. The sequence goes on along the minus strand of JAKLGK010000003.1, from coordinate 161,561 downwards.
ACCGCGCGCTCGATCATCGCGGTGTCGTTCGTCGTGCGCGAGATCAGTTCGCCGGTGCGCGCCCGGGTGAAGAACAGCAGCGACAGGTCCTGCAGGTGGTTGAAAACCTGCACCCGCAGGTCCATCACCACCCGGTTGCCGACCCATTCGATGAGGTACGTGCTGGCGAACTGGCCGATCCCGCGGACGGCGGCGAGGAGCGGGAGCAATCCCACGACCAGGAGGGTCCGCGCCCAGGAGACCTCCTCCGGGTTGAAGATGCGGCCGAAGACCTCCTTCAGCGCGACGAGCATGCCGGCCATCGAGCCCGCGAACAGGACGCCGCAGACCGCGCCGAGCAGCAGCCGCAGAACATACGGGCGGGCGTACCGGAACAGCCGGAGGAAGGTGGCCCATTCCTTCTGCTTCTGCATCGCGCCGGTGGAGGGATCCGCCGTCATTCGCCTTTCGCTTCCAGGTAGCGCTGCGCTTCCAGCGCCGCCATGCATCCGCTGCCCGCGGCCGTGACGGCCTGCCGGTAGTGGGGATCCTGCACGTCGCCGGCGGCGAACACGCCCTCGACGTTCGTCCGCGTGTTCCGGGTCGCCAGGTAGCCCTGCTCGTCCATGGCGAGCTGGCCCTTGAAGGCCTCCGTGTTGGGCCGGTGACCGATCGCGGAAAACATGGCCTTGACCTCGAGGACCCGCTCCGCGCCGGTCTTGACGTCCTTCACGCGCACCCCCATCACCTCGTTGGCCTGCACGTCCAGGACCTCGGTCACGACGGCATTCCAGACCACCTCGATCTTGGGATTGGCCAGGACGCGGTCGGCCATGATCTTCGAGGCCCGGAACTGGTCGCGGCGGTGGATCAGGTACACGCGGGAGGCGAAGCGGGTCAGGAACGCCGCTTCCTCCATCGCCGTGTCACCGCCGCCCACGACGGCGACGGGGACCTTGCGGTAGAGCGCCCCGTCGCAGGTCGCGCAGCCCGAGACGCCGCGGCCCATGAGCTTCCGCTCGGACTCCAGCCCGAGGTAGCGGGCGCTCGCGCCGGTGGCGACGATGACGGTGCGGGCCTCGAAGCCCTGGCCGTCGTCCAGCGTCACGCGGAAGGGCTTCTTCCTGAAATCCACGGCGGATACCGTGCCGGAAACCACGCGGGCGCCGAACCGCTTGGCCTGGGCCTTCATGTTCTCCATGAGCATCGTGCCGTCGATGCCCTCGGGGAACCCGGGATAGTTCTCGACGTCGGTGGTCGTCGTGAGCTGTCCGCCGGGTTGAAGCCCCTCGATGACCAGCGGATTCAGGTCGGCCCGCGCCGTGTAGATCGCGGCCGCCAGGCCCGCCGCCCCGCTGCCCAGGATGATCACTTTTTCCATGACCCGCTCTCCTCGCGTCCGAAGGTTCGCCGTCTTGATAGCACAACGCGGCGCGAAAGGCAGCAGAAATGGCGCCCCCCCCTCCCATCCCGGCCGCTGCAGCGTAACATTTCGATTCACGGGTGTGAATGATTATGTTACGCCCCGCCCTCCTCCGTTCCGGCGCGCGCCGGGCGCAGTCGGTGCTTGCGCGGCGCGCGGGCTTCGGCTTCACTGCTGCCGACAGGAGAAACCCCATGTCCCATCAAGACTGGCTGGAAGAGATGTTCGAGCGGCAGGCGGCGTTCAACCAGCGCATCGGCCTGGACTGCTCGAAGCTGGACGACGCGGGCCGCCAGCAGTGGCTGCTGAACTACTGCCGGGCCATGACGCAGGAACTGGCCGAACTCACCGACTGCGTCCCCTGGAAATGGTGGGCGAAGTACCAGAAGTTCGACCTCCAGAACGCCCGCGTCGAGGTCGTGGACCTGTTCCACTTCCTGATCTCCGCGGCGGAGGTCCTTGGCCTGACCGCCCGCGACGTGCACAACCTGTACATGCAGAAGAACAAGGTCAACTTCCAGCGCCAGGAGAAGGGCTACACGGAGAAGAACGAGGAGGACAACAAGGCCGTCAAGCTGTGAGGCGCGCGCGCCGCAGTTTCCCGGCCAGTTCCCGGCACGACGGTTGTCCGGGCGCCGCGGGGCGGTCGACGTAGCCGTAGGTCAGGCACGACCCCGCGCGGGCCAGCCGCACCCGCGCCGCCGCGCCGCGCGGGCCCATGCCGAGCACGCACAACGGCTCCCTCGATTCCGCCAGCAGATCGAGCAACCGTTCGAGGTCGGCTTCGCCGCCGACGTGCGTGGCTATCTTCACGACGTGGGCGCCGGCCGCCCGCCCCCGCCACACGATCCGCCGCAACACGGCCATGGAAGGCGTGCCGTCGAAATCGTGGAACGACCCGATCACCAGCCGCCCCCGACGCCGCGCCGCCCTCGCGACGGTCTTCAGCGCCCGGCTGCGAATCTCCACGTCCACCGCGTCCGCCACGGCCAGGTTCGAGAGGTAGACCCGCTTGCGTTCCGCCTCCGCGCCGCGCCAGGCCCCGCCCTCGAGCGCGGAGCGCACGGTGAGGATCAAGGGAATGCCCGCTTCCCGCAGCCGGATTGCGCCGGCTGGCCACCTGGAATCCATGCAGTCCACGCGAATCTCCAGGAGATCGAACGCCGGTTTCGCGATCCGGGCGGCGGAATCGAGCGATTCCGCCGAGACGGCCGTCCCCACGATGCGCGGGACACGGCCGACGGCCAGCCGGCCGATGTGGAGGCCCCTCATGCGGGTTACCGTGCGCGGCCCAGCGGATGAACCCCGTCGCTGTGAACCACCGTGTGCGCCAGCGCGGCGCGCTGCTTGCGCTCCACCTTCCGCGCGCGCGCCCCTTCCGGATGCTGCACCTTCTCGTAGCGGGCGATCAGGACCGGGTTGTTGAACCCCTCGCATTTCTTTTTCCACTTCAGGACGGGATGTTCAAAAACCGCGCATCGCTTGCCGAGGTTCAACGCACACCCGCGACATTTCTTCACCGGCTTGGTGCTGATGATGGCCACGTGGAACCCTCCTTTCTGCGAATCGCTCTCATTCTGCTCCTTATGTTTAGTATACCACCGGGGACCGGGCCGGTACAGGGGGAAATCAATCGGCCCCGCCGTCCGAAGACCCGCCGGGGACCAGCACGCGGAGCGCCTTGTGCACGACCTCGATGTCGACCTTATCGGCCGGCTCGATGAGTTCGCCGTCCATCTGGATCGGCGCCGGCCGGGCGCGCTCCACAAGCATCCGCTTAAACCGGCGGGTCTCCACGCCCGGCAGGCCGTCGAAGGAACCGTCGAACAGCCGCGGCAACCCGGCCAGCACGCGCGGCGCGTCCTGGCGCGACACGACCACGAGTTCCAGCCACCCGTCGTCCGGTTCGGCGCGCGGAGCGATCTTGGCCCCCACCCCGTATTGCGTCAGGTTGGCCACGGTAAAGACCAGAGGATCGGCCCAGGCCAGGTCCTCGCCGTCGAGCCGAACGCGCACCGGTTGGGGCACGTAGCCGAGAAACTCGTAGGCCGCCGCCAGGACGTACGGCAGGCTGCCCCGCATCGGAAACTTCTCGAACGAGCGGACCAGCGCCGCGTCCCACGCGAGGCTGCACGTCACGAAGAAGGGGCGGCCGTTGGCGAGCCCGATGTCGATGCGGCGTCGCCCGGCGGTCCGCAGTTCCTTCACGGCCTCCTCCGGATCGAGCGGGATGCCGAAATGCCGCGCGAACCCGTTGCCGCTGCCCACCGGGATCACCCCGAGCGCCGTGTGCGTGCCGACCAGGACGCCGCCGATCGTGTTGACCATGCCGTCGCCGCCGACGACGAGGATCGTGTCCACCCCCTCCTCCACCGCGCGGCGCGCCTTGGTCTTGCCGTCCTCGACGCTGCGGCTGAACTGGTAGGACAGGTCGAGCTCGGCGGTGTCCCAGTGATCGTCGAAGGCCTTCTGGATCGCCTGGCTGGACCACCATCCGCCGGAACGCGGATTGATGAGCACGCGCACCCTGCGCGGGCCGGGCGCCGGATGGTCTGTTTTCCTCCGATCCATTGTGGTATGTATTTAGCCGGTGAGATGAAATGAGTGTCAAGTTCCAGGATTACTATTCCGTGCTGGGCGTCGAGCGGACGGCCTCCGAGCAGGAGATCAAGAAGGCCTACCGCAAGCTGGCCCAGAAGTACCACCCCGACGTCAACAAGGATCCGGCGGCCGAGACCCGCTTCAAGCAGATCAACGAGGCCTACGAGGTGCTCGGCGACGCGGACAAGCGGAAGAAGTACGACAGCCTTGGCGCCAACTGGCGGGCCGGTCAGGACTTCCGGCCGCCGCCCGGTTGGGGCGACAACGTGCATTTCGAGTTCCGCGGCGCGCCGGGCGCGGGCGGGTTCGATTTCGGCGACCTGGGCGGCGGCGGGTTCAGCGACTTCTTCGAGATGTTTTTCGGCGGGGGCGGCGCGCGCCGCGCGGGCGGCGGGGGCCGGCGGACGGCGCGGACCGGCTTCCATGAGGAGCCACCGGCGGGCGACCAGGAGGCGGAGATCGCGATCTCCCTCGAGGACGCCTACCACGGGGCGCACAAGACCATCCAACTGGCGCAGGCGGACCCCTACGGGCAACCGTCCGGTCAGGTCAAGACGTACGACGTCCGCATCCCGCCCGGCACCACGGACGGTTCGCGCATCCGGCTCTCGGGACAGGGCTACGGCGGGGGCGATCTCTACCTGCGCGTCCATCTCGAGCCGCATCCGGTCTACCGCGTCCGCGGCCACGATCTCGAGCGCGACCTGCCGCTGACGCCTTGGGAGGCGGCGCTGGGCGCGAAGATCCACGTCCAGACGCTGGACGGCACCGCCGCGTTGACCATCCCGCCGGGCTCTTCGGGCGGGCAGCACCTGCGGCTGCGCGGGCGCGGCCTGCCCCGCGGGCGCGGCGGCGAGCGCGGCGACCTGATCGTCGAGACGCGCGTGGTGCTGCCGCCGCGGCTGACGGACAAGGAGCGGGAGCTGTTCGAGCAGCTCTCGCGGCAGAGCCACTTCAAGCCCGAACGCTGATTCTCCCAGTGAGTCCGCCCCGTCAGCCCGCCGCGCCGGTCGTCAGCCTCATCAGCCTCGGCTGTTCCAAGAACACCGTGGATTCCGAGTGCCTGCTGGGCGAACTCGTCCGGGGCGGTCTGCTGATCGCGGAGGATCCGGCCGAGTCGGACATCTGCCTCGTCAACACCTGCGGATTCATCGACAGCGCGCGCCGGGAAACCGCGGATACGCTGGAGCGGCTGGCGCGCCTCAAGAAGCGAGGCCGTCCACGCAAAATAATAGCCCTGGGATGCCTCGTCGAGCGCGCGGGCCAGGAGCCGACCCTCGCCGGATTCCTGAAACAGGCGGATGCCCGCGTGTCTTTCAGCGGCTACGCGCGTTTACCTCAAACCTGCCGTGACCTGATGCAATCCGGAGTTGTACCGGGAAGCCCGTCGCGCGGCTGTGATTTTACGGCCTTCCTCAAGACTCCCCGCGCCCGGATCGGCGGCGTGCACAGCGCGTACCTGAAGATCTCCGAGGGTTGCTCGAACCGGTGCCGCTACTGCTCCATTCCCCTCATCCGCGGCGCGCAGGTCAGCCGGCCCATGGAAGACATCCTCGCGGAGGCCGGGCAGTTGATTCGGCACGGCGCGCGCGAGGTCAATCTCGTCGCGCAGGACACGACCGCCTACGGCGCGGACCTGTACGGGCAGGCGCGCCTGCCGGAACTGCTCCGGCGGCTGGGCGAACTGGATGGCGCGGCGTGGTTCCGGCTGCTGTACGCGCACCCCGCGCGCCTGTCGGACGAGGTGATCGACCTCGTGGCGGGCGCGCCGCACCTTTGCCCGTATCTGGATGTTCCGCTCCAGCACATTTCCGACCCCATCCTCGAACGCATGGGACGCCGCATCGGGCAGGCGCAGACCCTGAAACTCCTGGAGCGCATCCGGTCGCGCATGCTGCACGGCGCGCTGCGCACGACATTCATCGTCGGGTTCCCCGGCGAAACGAAGGCTGACTTCGAACGACTGCTGCATCTGGTCCGCGACGGCTGGTTCACGCACGCCGGCGTGTTTACCTACTCAAGCGAGCCCGGGACCCCGGCGGCGGACTGGCCGGACGACGTGGCGCCCGGCGAGAAGGAGCGGCGGCGCGATGCCCTGATGCAGGCCCAGCGCGAGATATCAAAGGCGAAAGGCCTCGCGCAGGTTGGCCAGACCGTGGAGGTCATGCTCGACGGCGTGGCCGAACGGAAAGGCCGCCTGCCGCACGGGGCCATGGCGGTGGGCCGGACCCGGCTGCAGGCGCCGGAGGTGGACGGGACGGTGCTGGTTCGCCCGCCCCTGCCGAAACCGGTCCCCGGGCCCGGCGACCGGGTGCAGGCGGAAATCGTCGAAGCCCTGGATTACGATCTCGTCGGGCGATTTCTACCTGGCCAGTAGTTCCGGGACCTTGCCGAGAGCCTCGGCCACTTTCGAGGCGTCCTTGCCGCCGGCCTGCGCCTTGCCCGGCTGTCCGCCCCCGCCCCCGCCCGCGACCTTCGCCACGGCGCCGATCAGCTTGCCGGCATGCACGCCCCGGGCCTGGAGGTCCTCGCTGACCGAGGCCAGGAAGCACGCCTTGCCTTCGAACCGGCTGCCCAGGACGATGACGCCCGAGGCGAAGCGCGCGCGCAAGCCGTCCATCACCCCGCGCAGCACGTCCATCGATTGTTCGCCGACGTCCTCCGCGATCAGCGGGATCTCGCCGACCTTCCGGGCGCGCCCGAGCCATTCGTCCACCCGGTTCAGGGCGCCCGCGGTCGCCTGCTGCTTGAGTTCCTTCTCCAGGCGACGGTTGTCTTCCATCAGGGCCTCGACCCGGGCGAACACTTCGTCGGGCGACGCGCTCAAACGCCGGGACAGCGTGCCGACCAGCCGATGCTCGCGGTGGGTCCACTCGTAGGCGGGCCGCCCGCAGACGGCCTCGATGCGCCGCACGCCGGCGGCCACGGAGCTTTCGGAGACGATGCGGAACAGGCCCAGGTCGCCCGTCGCCCGCACGTGCGTGCCGCCGCACAGCTCGCGGCTGTAGCCGGGCACTTCCACCACGCGCACCGCGTTGCCGTACTTCTCATCGAAGAGCGCGATGATGCCCGACCCCGCAACGTCCTTGAACGGCATCTGGTAGATCTTGAGCGCGACGTTTTCGAGGATCAGCTCGTTCACGCGCCGCTCGACGGCGTCCAGTTTGTCCTCGGGCACGGCCTCGAAGTAGCTGATGTCGAACCGCATCCGGTCGGGCCCGACGTAGGAGCCCGCCTGCTTGATGGACGGGCTCACCAGCTCCCGCAGCGCGTGCTGCAGGAGGTGCGTGCCCGAGTGGTGCCGCGCCGTGCGGTTTCGCCGGTCGGCGTCCACGAGCGCGGTCGCCTTCTCGCCCCGCTTCAAGCAACCCTGCGTGACCCGGCCGATGTGCAGGATCAGGCCCTCCGCTGGCCGCTGGGTGTCCCAGACCTCGAACTCGCCGGCCGGGCCGCGGAGCACGCCCTTGTCGCCGATCTGGCCGCCGGACTCCGCGTAGAAAGGCGTGCGGGCCAGAAGGAGTTCGCCCTCCGCGCCCTCGGCCAGTTCGCCGCGGTCCTTGCCGTCCGACAGCACGGCCAGAACCTCCGATTCACCGGCGAGCGTCTCGTATCCCGTGAAGACCGACTTGAGCCCTCGGCTGACCAGGTCAGCGACGACGTCGGCGTCGGCCTTGCGCATTTTCTCTGTCCGCGCGGAGCGGGCGCGCTCGCGCTGCTGCTCCATGAGCTCGGTAAACTTCTCCTGGTCCACCTTCAGCCCGTTTTCGCCGGCCATCAGGATGGTCAGGTCCAGCGGGAAGCCGTACGTGTCGTAGAGCTTGAACGCCTCGTCGCCGGGGAAGGTGTCCTCCTTGCGCGCCTTGAGCCCCTTCACCACGTCGTCGAACAGGCCGGTCCCGCGGTCGAGGGCGGCGGCAAAGCTTTCCTCCTCCGCGCGCAGGGCCCGCAGGATATCCTCGCGCCGGCGACGCAGCTCGGGGAACACGTCGCCCATGATGCCCTCGAGGACGGGGAACAGCTCGCCCATGAACGGGTCGCGCAGCCCGATCTTGCGGGCGTACCGGACGGCGCGGCGCAGGAGCCGGCGCAGGACGTAGCCGCGCCCCTCGTTCGACGGCAGCACGCCGTCGGCGATGGCGAAGGAGAGCGCGCGCAGGTGGTCCGCGATCACGCGCATGGCAACGGCGCTCTTCCCCTCGTATTTCTCGCCCGTCATCTGCGCCAGGCGGTCGAGCATGGGCATGAACAAATCGGTGTCGTAATTGGAGGGCTTGCCCTGCAGCACCGAGACCAGCCGCTCGAAGCCCATGCCCGTGTCGACGTGCTTGGCCGGCAGTTCCTCCAGCGTGCCGTCGGCGCGGCGGTTGTACTGGATGAAGACCAGGTTCCACAGCTCCATGACCTCCGGCGAGCCGGCGTTGACCATGTCCGGCGTACAGCCGTTCGCGGTGCGGTCGATGTGGATCTCCGAGCACGGGCCGCACGGCCCGGTCTCGCCCATCTCCCAGAAATTGTCCTTCTCGCCGAAGCGCAGGACGTGCGAAGGCAGGACGCCGGGGGTGGCCTTCCAGATGCGCTCCGCCTCGTCGTCGTCGCGGTAGATCGTGATCCAGAGCCGCTCGCGGGGCAGCTTCCAGACCTCCGTGAGCAGCTCCCACGCCCAGGCGATCGCCTCGCGCTTGTAGTAGTCGCCGAACGACCAGTTGCCCAGCATCTCGAAGAACGTGTGGTGGTAGGTATCGAGGCCGACCTCCTCGAGGTCGTTGTGCTTGCCGCTGACCCGGATGCACTTCTGCGTATCCGCGACGCGCGGCGACTCGCTCTGGCGGGCGCCGAGGAATATCTCCTTGAACTGATTCATGCCGGCGTTGGCGAACAGCAGCGTGGGATCGGAGGGCAGCACGACCGGCGAGCTGGGCACGATGGCGTGCTGCTTGCCCCGGAAGAAATCCAGGAACGACTTTCTGATTTCGGATGCGGTCATCATCGTCGGCACCTTTTTCTGAAAAACCGGGTAAAAATGTCGGATTTCGTGCGGTAAAGCAATCACGAACCGCCGGGACGATTCTACTGGATGCCGTGGTGCCCCCTGTGCTTTCATCCGTTCAAACGCTTCCGGAGGATTATCGCATGACCGATTCCGGGCATCTCGGGAAACTAGCCGTCGTCACGGGTGCGACCAAGGGCATCGGGCGCGCCATCGCGGAGAAGTTCGCGGCCGGAGGCTTCGACCTGGCCTTCTGCGCCCGCACCGCCGCCGACGTGCAGGCGATGGAAGCCGATCTCTGCCGACGCTTTCCCGGGCAGCGATTCCTGGGCCGGGCGGCGGACTTGTCGTCGTGCGCCGACGTCGACGGCTTCGCGCGCGCCGTCGTCGAACAGGGCCGCGCGGCCGACGTGCTGGTGAACAACGCCGGGGTTTTCATCCCCTGCCCCGTCGCCGATCCCGCGGGCCGCGAATCGTTCGATCTCATGATGCGGACCAACGTCTCGAGCGCCTACTGGCTGACCCAGGGCCTGCTGCCCCCGATGCGCGCCGCGCGGCGGGGCCACATTTTCAACCTGTGCTCCATCGCCAGCGTGACTTCGTACGGCGGCGGCTACGGCGTGTCCAAGTTCGCCCTGCTCGGCTACTCGAAGAACCTGCGCGAGGAGCTCAAGAAGGACGGGATCCGCGTCACGGCCGTCCTGCCGGGCGCCACGCTGACGCCGTCGTGGAACGGCGTGAACCTGCCGGCCGACCGTTTCGTCCGGGCCTCCGACGTGGCCGACGCGGTCTGGGCCTGTTACGCGTTGAGCCCGCAGGCCGTGGTGGAAGAACTGCTGGTCCGCCCGCAGCTTGGGGACATCGAGATATGACCGCGCAACAGATCATCGAAAAGCTGGGGCTGGTCCCGCTGCCCGGGGAGGGCGGGTACTACCGGGAGACGCACCGCTCGAAAACGCTTCTGCCGCGGGCCGCGCTCCCGGCCGGCTATCCCGCGGGCCGCGCCGCCTCCACGGCCATCTACTACCTGCTCACGCCCGAGACGTCGTCGGCCCTCCATCGTCTGCGCGGCGACGAGGTGTGGCACTTCTATCTCGGCGACCCGGTCGAGCAACTTCAACTCCTGCCGGATGGGCGAAGCCGGATCGTCGTTCTCGGGTCCGACCTGGGGCGCGGCCAGCAGCCGCAGGCGCTCGTGCCGGGCGGAACCTGGCAAAGCGCGCGGCTGCTGCCGGACGGCCGGTTCGCGTTGCTGGGCACGACCATGGCTCCGGGATTCGAGTTCGAGGAATACGAGCCGGGGAATCCCGCCGAACTGGCGAAAGCCCATCCCCTGCTCGACCGCTGGCTGAAGAAGCTATGACGGCCCGACGGGTGAGCGGCCCTGCAGGGCGCGGGCGAGCGTGACGGGATCGGAGAAGGAAATCGCGCTGCCGGCCGGGATGCCGAACGCGAGCCGCGTGACCTTGACCGGGCGCTTCGCCAGCACATCCGCCAGGTAGGAGGCCGTGGCGTCGCTCTCCACGTCGCTGTTCAGCGCCAGGATGACCTCGCGCACGCCTTCGGAATCGATCCGCTTCAGCAGCGCCTCGACGCGGCGGTCGGGAACCCCCTGCCCCTGCATGGGCGATATCTTGCCGAGCAACGCGTGGTAACGGCCGCGGAAGGCGCCGGCGCGCTCGATCAGCGGGATATCGGAGGGCTCCTCCACCACGCACAACTGGCTTGCCTCCCGGCGCGGATCCCGGCAGAGGGCGCAGGGATCCTGCGTTTTGAGGGTCAGCCCGCCGCACAGGCTGCAGAGCCGCACCGTCTCCTCGACTTCCCGCAGCGCGGCGACCAGGTTGGGGAGCAGGTTCTCGCCGTCCCGGACCAGCGCCTGCGCCATCCGCTCGGCGGAGCGCCGCCCGACGCCCGGCAGCTTGCCCAGCAGCGCCTGCAGCCGGCCCATGGGATCGCTCGCGGGCATGCGCGCCTACATGGACGGCAGACCGAGCCCGGAGGTCAGCTTGGCCATCTCGGCCGCCGCCATGTCGCGGGCGCCCTTGATCGCGCCGTCCACGGCGGCCAGGACGAGGTCCTGGAGCATCTCCACGTCGGCCGGATCGACCACTTTCGGATCGATCCGGATCTCCGCAACGGTCCCGTCGCCCCGCGCGACGGCGGTGACCATGCCGCCGCCGCTGCTGAATTCCACGGTGCGCCCCGCCAGATCGGCCTGGAGCGTCTCCATGTTCTTCTGCATGGACGCCGCCTGCTTCATCATCTTGAGGATATTGACCATGATCCCTCCTGAAAAACCGCCGCGCCTACTCCCGGATATCCACGATATCGCCGCTGAACAATTCCAGGGTTTTTTTCACGGCCGGATTCTTGACCCATTCCTGCGCCGAGCGGCCCCGCGGCCTTTGTGCCTCCTCCGCCGCCGGCTCCGTCTTCCCCGGCGGGGCGGCGACCTCCCGCACCTTGATATCGCCGGGCACGGTCGCCTTGGCATCCAGGACGCGGAACTCGACCGTCACCTCGCGCCGGAGCACTTCGCCCAGCACCTTGTTCACGGCCTTGAGGTTCCGGGGATATTCGATCTTCTCCTTGTTGCTGGCGAACTCGGGATCGAATCCGACGATCACGCGGGCGCCCTGCACGTGGATTGGTTTCCCGTCGAGCAGGTAGGATTTCGCCAGCGGCGCGAGGCGGCTGACGCGCTCCACGATATCCAGCCAGCCGCCGGCGAGGGCGGCTACTTCCTCCGATGCGGGCCGGGCATCCTTTGCCGGGTTCTTCGGGGGGGACGCCGGCGGCCTGGCCGCCGCGGGTTCCGCGCGCGCAGGAGCGGCGGCGGGCGAAGGGTCGTTCGCTCCCGCGCCCAGGCCGGCCTTCAATTGGTTGACCTGGGCCAGCAGTTCGTCCAGCGTGACCGTGACGGCCGCGCGCCCGCTCCGGATCAGGGCGGTTTCCAGCAGGGCGCGGCGGGACAAGGCGTAGCGGATGCGGCCTTCGACCTCCGTCAGGATGTCGACCACCCGCAGGACGCGGCCCGCGTCGCACATCGCCGCCTGCCGGCGGATGCTCTCGGCCTGGGCCTCGGTCACCTCGAGGCCGGCCGGGTCCGCGCCGGTGTACTGGCAGATCACGATGTTGCGCGCCTGTTCCAGCAGTTCGAACACGAGGCGCTGCAGGTCCTTGCCGCTGCGGTCCAGGTCGCCGACCCGGCGGACCGCCGTGGCCACGTCGCCCTTGAGCACCGCCTCCATCAATTCGTCCAGCGTCTGCCGCGCGACCAGGCCGAAGACCGCCAGGACGTCGTCCTCCTTGATGGCCTTCCCGCGGAACGCGATCAACTGGTCCAGGGCCGACTCGGCGTCGCGCAGCCCGCCCTCGGCGCCGCGCGCGATGGCCAGCAGCGCGTCGGGATCGACGCTGACCTTTTCCGCCTTCGCGATTTCCGTGAGCCGGCCGACGATGTCGCGCGCCGAGATGCGGCGCAGATCGAACCGCTGGCAGCGGGACAGGATGGTCGCGGGCACCTTCTGCGGCTCGGTGGTGGCGAAGATGAACTTCACGTGCGCGGGCGGCTCCTCGAGCGTCTTCAGGAGGGCGTTGAAGGCCGCCACGGACAGCATATGCACTTCGTCGATGATGTAGACCTTGAAGGGGCCGCGGGCGGGGGCGTAGCGCGCGTTCTCGCGCAGGTCGCGGACATTGTCCACGCCGGTGTTGGAGGCCGCGTCGATCTCGATCACGTCGAGGCAGTTCCCGGCCGCGATCTCCCGGCACGCCGCGCATTTCCCGCACGGCTCCGGGGTCGGGCCTTTCTCGCAGTTGAGCGCCTTGGCCAGGATGCGGGCCGTGGAGGTCTTGCCCACGCCGCGCGGGCCCACGAACAGGTAGGCGTGGGCGACGCGGTTGGAGGCGATCGCGTTTTTCAGCGTCTGGGTGACGTGGCCCTGCCCGATGACGTCATCGAACTGCTGGGGCCGCCACTTGCGAGCGAGTACTTCGTATGCCATAGCCACCCACCGTTGTTATACAGGGCCGTGCACCCTCGTTCGACGGAAACCGGAGGGCCGCGTGCACCGGGTCCGGGCTCGAGCCAGCGTTCCTACGGCGCCCGGAATGTCACGGCGTACCGCTGCTACCTTCCGGTCCTGACGGGGTTTGCCGCTTTCCGTCGCATAGGGGCCGACCGTCATCGTCCGTTGCCGGGACGTTCAACTCTCCCGCGTCCGCCTGGCTCGGGAATTCCACCCTGCTATAGCGGGTTGCAGGTTCAGGGCACCGCTACCTCCCCGTCTAGCACGGCCGTGGGAAAACATACCGGGTGGCCTGCTCCTTGGCAAGTCGCGGCGCCCCGACGGCCCGGAAGGGCGATAACAAAAGTCTTCACACCCGTGAAGCGTTTTGTTATCCTCCTGAAGGCCGGGCGGGGGACGGCGTCATTCCCAGGCGCGGACGGGCACGACCAGCACCGGGCAGGCCGCCTTGCGCAGGACGCCTTCCGTGACGCTTCCCACCAGGAGGTCGCGAAGCAGGCCGTGGCCATGCGAGCCGATGACCATCACCAGCGGCTGCAATCGCGCCGCCTCGGCGAGGCACTTCTCGACGGTCGGCCCCTGCACCAGCAGGCCGGTCACCGCCACGCCCTGCGCCTTGACCTTGTCCTCCAGATGGCGGAGCGAACGATGCTCATCGCGGAAGTGCTCCGCCATGGTATTCCGGACGGTCTGGGGCCCGGCCTCGTACCCGACGAAATCAGGATCCGGCTCCGCGACGTGCAGGATCACCACTTCGGCCTCCAGCCCCTTGGCCATCGAGGCCGCCTGCTCCACGACCGCGTCGGTCACGTCGGAAAAATCCACCAGGGCCAGGATCGTGTTCATGTTTGCCTCCAGCCGGCTTCCCGCCATGTTCTTTTTAGCACAAAGATGCCCGCCCGGAAAGCCCTTTCACGAGCGCGGACGGGACTTCCTACCGGGCAAGCGTTGTGATATACGATCCGGTTCAGTGGAATCGAGGAGCCCGCATGCCCGTCGTGCGCCAGGAACTGGCTGAATATGCCCGGAAGATCGCGGCCGCCGGACTGACGGCCGGCGCCGGCGGCAACATCAGCGCCCGCGAGGGACGGTTGGTCTGGGTCAAGCCCAGCGGCTTGGCCATGGCCGAGTTGAAGGGCACGGATTTGTGCGCCGTGGATATCGCCTCCGGCCGCCAGGTGGAGGGCAGGCTCCGCCCGACGTCCGAGCTGCCGATGCACCTCGCCGTCTACCGCGCGCGGCCCGACGTGCAGGCGATCTTCCACACCCACTCCCCCTTCGCCTCCGGAGTCATCTCCTCGACCGACGACATCCGCCCGATGTTCGCGGAGGTCGTCAACGACCTCGGCGGCGTGGCCCTCGTGCCGTACATCATGACCTCGACGCAGGCCCTGGCGGACGCCGTCGCCGCCGCGGCGAAGGACAGCGGCACGATCTTCATGGCCAACCACGGCGTCGTCGCCCTCGGCAGGACCATGCGCCAGGCGTTCTTCCGGTGCGAGGTCGCCGAAGACGCCGCCAAGGCGCTCGTCGCCGCCCGGCTGGCCGGCAAGCCCGCCTTCCTGACCGACGCCCAGGTCGAGGCGCTCAAGAAACTCGAGGGCGGCGCGCACCGGAAGCGGATGATGGAGCGATAATTCGGCGCCCTCCGGCTATGCAGGAGGGCCGTGCGCCGTCGCGGCCGACCTTGGCATCACACCTGCACCCCCAGCCTCGGAATTTTCAGCCGCTGCCGGAACGTCTCCCCGCCCAGCAGCTCGCGCTTGCGCCACGGCAGCGTCCCGCGCCCGGTGGTCGGCTTGCGGCCGAGGAACAAGGACGCCCCCAGGCTCAAGGTATGCTTCCCGTAGCGCTCGTTGACGGCGTCGATCACGCCGGAGACCGCGCTCATCTTGTCGATCCGCACGCGGTCCTCGAACAGCTCGAACTGCTCGCCGCGGTCCGGCTCGAGCCGGCCGAGCACGACGATGGTCGCCCGGTACTCGGCCCCGTCCCGCCAGACCCGGTCGAACAGGTCGCGGACGAGCGGCATGACCTCCTGCGTCGCAGCGGTCGGCCGCTGGAGCCGGGCCTCGATCCCCTCGTACGTGAAGTCCTGGAAGCGCAGGGTGACCTGGATCTCCCGCGCGCGCAGCCTGTGGCGGCGCAGCTTGATGAAGGCGGACTCGACGTTGCGGGTCAGCCGCGCGAAGACCTGGTCCCGGTCGCGCGTCGGCTCGGCAAAGGTCTTGCACTTGCTGATGGTGTAGTAGGTGGATTTCTCCTCCGTGCTCACCGGGTGCATCGCGACGCCGCGCAGCTCGTTCCAGATCTCGCGCCCGATCTTGCCCATCATTTTTTCCGCCCAGGACTCGGGCCGGCCCACGAAGTCCCAGGCGGTCTGCAGGCCGTACTTCTTCAGCAGGTGGACGGTGTTGGGCCCGAAGCCCCAGACCTTCTCGAGGGCGATGCGCGGCAGGAACAGGTGCAGGTGGTTGCCCGCGACGGCGGTGAACCCGGCGGGCTTGCGGAACTTCGAGGCCAGCTTGGACAGGCCCTTGGAGAGGCTCAAGCCGACGGACACGGTGATGTCCAGTTCGGCCCGGACGTCCTGCTGCATCCGGCGGGCGATCTCCTCGTAGGACGTGTGGAACACCCGGCGCAGCCCGGAGAGGTCCACGAAGCCCTCGTCGATGGAGTACTCCTCCACGACCGGCGTGTAGCGCCGCATGATGTCGAACATGCGCTTGGAGTAGAGGCTGTAGGTCTCGTAGTCGCTGGGCAGGATGACGAGCTCGGGGCACTTCTTCCGGGCCTCCGCCAGCGTGATGCCGCGCGCGACGCCGAGGGCCTTGGCCTCGTAGCTGGCGCAGGCGATGATCCCGCGCTCCCGCCCCGTCACGACCGGCCGGCCCTTCAGCTCCGGGTGGACCGCCTGCTCGACGGACGCGAAGAACGCGTCCCCGTCGAAATGCACGATCGCGCGGGGGTAGGAATGGAGGGTCAGCAGCGGATTTTCATGGGGAGACATGTTGAACCGCAGAGGGCTCAGAGGTTCGCCGAGGATGATTTATTTTCCTTACGATTCCATCGCGAAGATGAGCTTCGTGAAAATTGATCAGAAGGCCCAATGTTTTCCCGGAAAGCCGGAGATAACTTAAAAGTTGAGCATGATGAATGGGCAACAGGACGTCTACCGCCTTGAGCTCCACCATCACGGAATCGTTCACCAGCAGATCGATGCGATATCCGCAGTCGATTTGAATCCCATCATACATCACCGGCAGGGCTTTCTGTCGCTCGAAGGCCAGCCCATGCCGGCTCAATTCGTGCGCCAAGCAGGCCTCATAGGCCGACTCCAATAGCCCGGGACCCAACGCCGAATGCACCCTCATTGCCGCCGCAATGATTTCCCGCGTCAACTCGTTTTCTTTCATTTCATCCCCTCTGCGATCCTCCGCGTCCTCTGCGGTTCAATTCCCGTACTTCCGGATCACGGCGCGGACGATGCCGCCGATGGAGAGGGACCGGCGGGGCCGTATGAACCGGTACTTGGGGTTGGCGGGGTCGAGCCGGACGCCCGCCCGGTCGCGGTTGAAGTACTTCAGGGTCCACTCGTCGTCCACCTGGGCGACGACCACGTCGTTGGGCTTCGGCGTGCCGCCCTTCTCGACGAGGACGATGTCGCCGGGCAGGATCCCCGCGCCCGTCATGGAGTCGCCCGTGACGGTCAGCATGTACGTCGCCTCCGGGCGCCGGATGAGGAACTCGTCCAGCGTCAGGGTGTCGGCCAGTTCCTCCTCGGCGGGCGACGGGAAGCCGGCCTGGACGGCGCCCAGCAGCCGCACCGAGCCGGTCAAGCGCGACGTGAGCGCGAGCTTGCCGGAGGCGGACTTGCGGACGAGCCCGTGCTCCTGGAGCTTCTTCAGCAGGCCGTGGACCGCGTTCTTGGACCGGTACTTGAACAGCGCCAGCATCTCCGCGTAGCCGGGCGCGCGCCCCTCCTGCCGGTGGAACCGGCGCAGGGCCTCGATTTTCTCCTGGATATGCATTTCCCGCGACATGGCCTTCTCCTTTCCCATCTC
The DNA here is from genome assembly GCA_022710725.1 of Verrucomicrobiota bacterium. Taxonomy (GTDB): domain Bacteria; phylum Verrucomicrobiota; class Kiritimatiellia; order CAIQIC01; family JAGNIJ01; genus JAGNIJ01. The sequence goes on along the minus strand of JAKLGK010000003.1, from coordinate 144,473 downwards.
CATAGTACACCCTAACTGAACGAAAGTTCAGTTTCAAGCAAAACCTCCGGGAGAACGCGAAGGGGTGTATTTTCCGCCGGAATCCGGGTATGTTGTCCCCCGGAGATGAGCCGGAACGCGTACAGGGAGGCGCGGCATCCCGGCCGGGCGACCGCGATGCTGGCCGTGGCGGCCCTTTTGCGCACCGGGGCGCCAGCGCTCGCGGACACGACGCACAGCCTCGTCGTGCGCGGCTCGAACCGCACGTTCATCGTCCATGTTCCGCCCTCCTACGACGGCTCGCGGGCCTTTCCCGTGCTGCTGATGTTCCACGGCCTGGACGGGACGGCCGCCGGCGCGGCCTCGTCCTACTACGACTGGCAGGCGACGGCGGACACGAACCGGTTCATCGTCGCGTTCCCGGAATCCCTGTCGCCGGCGGGCAAGGACATCCCCGGTTTCGAAGACTACGACGGGACGGGCAAGCGATGGGACGTGGCCCACGTGTTCAGCAACCGCGTGGATTCGCAGGACGTGGAATTCACGGGCGCGATCCTGGACTGGATGGAGACGAACTACAACGTCCGCGGCTCCCACGTCTTCACGACGGGCCATTCGTACGGCGCGTTCTTCAGCTACTACGTCTCCGCCTGCCTGGACGGGCGGGTCAAGGCCTTCGCGGAGCATTCCGGCGGGCTGAAGAGCTACACCTTTATCCTGACCTTCTACTGGCCGCTGGACGTCTCCTCCCCGCCCCCGTCCGTGCCGGGCTTTCTCCTTCATTCTCCCGGCGACGGCACCGTGGCCTACTCGAACAGCGTGCTGCTGCAGACCGAGATGACTGCCCACGGGCAGACCAACCTGCTGGTGACGCTGGCCGGCGGATTGGGCCACGGGTGGGACAAGACCAAAAACCAGGCCCAGTGGGACTTCTTCATGGCGCAGACCCCGATGATCGACGACGACGCGGACGGCATGCCGGACACCTGGGAGTGGCAGCACGAACTGGACCTGGGAAAGGACGATTCAGGATCCGACCCCGACGGCGACGGGGCCAGCCACCTGGAGGAGTATCGCGCCGGCACGGACCCGAAGGATAGCTCCTCGGTTTTCAAGGCGGAAACCCTGGCCTCCGCCATGCCGGACTCCGTGATCATCCGCTGGGCCAGCGCAACGGGCAAGACGTACACGGTGTCCGCCGCGACTAACCTGGGCGGCGGGTTCACCGCTCTCACCAACGGCGTGCCGGCCACGCCGCCCGTGAATGTCTACACAGGGGGCTCGCCGGAGTCAGCGGTGTATTTCCGCGTGGCCATCCCGTAGCGCCCCTGCGGCCTGACCCCCTCCCCCCTAATCCCCTTCCACGATCTCCACCGGGCACTCGGGGATCGAGGAGAGGAACATCTTGCCGTACCACTTGGCCAGGATGCGGCTGTCGAGGATCACGATGATGCCCTCGTCCGTCTGCGTCCGGATCAGGCGGCCGACCCCCTGCCGGAACTTCAGAATGGCCTCGGGCAGGGAATAGTCGCGGAACGGGTCGCCGCCCTTTTCGCGGATGCGATCCATCCGGGCCTTGATCAGCGGCTGGTCGGGCACGGCGAACGGCAGGCGGGTGATGATGACGTTGCTCAAGGCCTCGCCGCGGACGTCGACGCCCATCCAGAAACTGTCCAGCCCGAACAGCACCGCGCCCCCGCCCCGGCGGAACCGCTCCAGCATCACGTGCCGCGGCATGCCGGCCCCCTGCACCAGCATCGTCAGCCCCGCGGACTCCAGGGCGTCGCGCGACAGCTCGGCGACCTTCTTCATGAGCTGGGCGCTGGTGAACAGGACGAAGGCGCGCCCCCCGGTGCGCCGGACATACTGCGCGATCGCGCGGGCCGCCTCCCCGCTGTAGCGGTCGGCCTCGTTCGGGTCGGGCATGGCGCGCGGGATGAACACCCGCATCTGGCGGTGGTAGTCGAAGGGCGAGCCGAGTTGGAGCGCGTCGCACCCCGCCGCGCCGATGCGTTGCGTGAAGTAGTCCAGCTTCCCGCAGACGGCCAGGGTGGCGCTCGTCATGATCACGCAGTCCATCGCCTCGAAGAGCCGCTCGGCCAGGAGGGGGCCGACCTCGATGGGCGCGGAGTACAGCACCGTCTGCTGCCGGCGCCGGCCCTCGCGCTCGACCCAGTACACCTGGTCCGGCAGCGACTGCTTGAGGAAGGCCTCCAGCATGTCGCGCATCTCGGCGCCGTGCATCTGGGCGGAGCGCAGCTCGGACTTGATCTCCTCGTCCTGCGTCTTCCCGATCACGTTGCGCAGGAGTCCGTTCATCCGCTGGAGCGATTCCAGGAGGCCGCCGGGCACGTCCATCGGGCCGGAGACCACCTGCTGGGACTTGGCCTCCGAGAGCCCCGCCCACTGGCGGACCGCGGCGAAGAAGGCGTCCGCGTCCTCGCCCACCCGGACCACCCCGTTGGCGGCCTCGCCCTCGCGGAGGTGGGCCAGCAGGCCCCTGGTCTTCTCGGGCACGTACAGGCGCCGCATCCAGTGCTCGAAGGCGAAGTGCGACAGGCGGATCCCGAGATGCTCGGACGCCACCGTCTCGGTCATGTGCGCCTCGTCGAGCACCACGATCCGGTAATCCGGCAGGAAGCTGACGCCGTGCGTCCGCAGGGCCAGCTCGGAGAACAGCAGGTGGTGGTTCACGACCAGCAGGTGGGCGTTCCGGACCTGGGCGCGCGCCTTCATGAAGAAGCACTTGCGGTATTCGCGGCATTTCACGCCGAGGCAGTTGCCGACCTCGGCGCACACGCTGCTCCAGACGTCGGCGGACGGCTGCTGCTCCATGTCCTGCAGGCTGCCGTCCGCCGTCCGGTCCGCCCAGGCCCGGATCATCTCCAGTTCGTCCTGCCCCTCCGACGCGAACAGGTCGCCGCCCATGCGCCGCGCGCGGGCGAGGCGCCGGAGGCAGAGGTAGTTGCTCCGCCCCTTGACCAGCACGGCCTTGAACGGCAGCCCGAGGTGCTCCCGCAGGAACGGGAGGTCCTTGCGGATCAACTGCTCCTGCAGCGCGATCGTGTACGTGGAAACGACGACCTGGATGCTCCGGCTGACGGCGGCGTGGAGGACCGGGACGAGGTAGGCGAAGCTCTTTCCGACCCCCGTCCCGGCCTCGACCGCCAGGTGCCGGGAGGTCTCGATGGCCTCCGCCACCGCGAGCGCCATTTCCCGCTGCTGGGGCCGCGTCTCGTAGGGAAACGGCTGGCCCGCACAGGCCCGCTCGAGGCCGCCGCCCGGCTGGAAGAAGGCGTCGACGCCGGCCCGAAGGTCGAACTCGGATTCCGGCGGCGGCTCTGTGCGCGGCGCGATCATGGGCTGGTCCGCCCGGGATGTAGCATGTCCCCCGACGGAACGCTATTTTTTAAGTGACAAGGGCGGCGATTCATCGCAGTTTACATTGTTTAAGCTAGGAGCAGGCATCATGGACGCGGGGCAAGCGGCGGATGTGGCGGTCGCGGCGATGGGAAGCCGGGATATCTTTTTCCTGACCGCGATGGTCCTCGGAGGCCTCGTGCTGTTCATCCAGGGCATGAACATGATGTCCGACGCCCTGCGCAAGGCCGCCGGCAGCAGCATGCGCACCCTGCTCTCCAGCGCGACGCGCAACCGGTTCGGCGGCCTCTTCCTGGGGCTCGTGCTCGGCACGCTGATCCAGAGCAGCGCCACGTCGGTCATGATCGTGGGCTTCATCAACGCCGGACTGATGACCCTGGTGGAATCCGTCGGCGTCATGCTCGGCATGAATATCGGCACCACGATCTCCATGCAGCTGGTCTCCTTCAAGCTCGGGGCCTATTGTTTTTTCCTGATCACAACGGGATTCGTCCTCCAGTTTGTGATCCCGAACGACAAGGTTCGCCACGTCGGCCAGTCGTTACTCGGGTTCGGCATCATCTTCCTGGGCCTGAACATCATGAGCGACGCGATCAAGCCCCACCGGGAAATGTTTACGGACTTCATCCAGGGCATTCAGGGCGACACGATGCCCGGCCTGCTGAAGGGCGTTCTGATCTCGACGCTGGTCACGGGCATCATTCAGAGCAGTGGGGCCGTGATCGCCATGTGCTTCGCCCTGATTTCCGCCGGCGCCGTGACGGACTTGAACCAGGTCTATCCCGTGGTCCTCGGCGCCAACATCGGCACCTGTGCCACCGGGTTGCTCGGCAGCATCGGCACCAATATCGAGGCCCGTCGTTCAGCGGTGTCCCATCTCATGTTTAATGTGCTGGGGAGCCTTGTGGCCATTGTCTTCGCCCCCTGGTTTATCCGCTTTGGGGAATGGACCCCCGGGGATCTTATTCATCAGACCGCCAATGTGAACACCGCCGTCATGGTGGTGCGCGCGCTGATGGTCCTTCCCATCCCATCGGCCTACGCGCGATTTATTACCTGGCTCATGCCGTCGCGAAAGCCGCCGCCGCCGCCAACCTTCCTCGACCGCAAGCTCGTCCAGTTCCCGGAGAAGGCGATCTACGCGGCCATCTGCGAGCTGCGGCGCGTGATGAAGGTCTGCGCGGAGAGCTTTTCCATCACCATCGACGTCCTGTTCCGGCCGGAGCGCAAGAAGGTTCAGGCGATCAAGCTGAACGAGAACGTCGTGGACGAGATCAAGCGCTCGATGAAGGACTACCTCGGCGTCCTCACCCGCAAGTACCTCTCGCGGAGGCAGGCGATCATCATTCAGCACCTCAACCGCTGCATGGCGGACATCGAACGCATCGGCGACCACATCGACGAGCTGTGCGACATCTCCGTGCGCCGCTGGAGCCGCGCCGAGGCCCGTTTCAACCGGGACACGCTGGAGATCCTCTGCAGCCTGCACGAGGGCGTGGCGCGCGTGCTGCGGCTCGTGGTGCAATCCCTTGACCCGGACAACCAGGATTTCCAGGCGCTGGCCCAGGCCATCCTGCGCGCCCGCGACGAATACGTGGAACGCAGCATCAACTCGAAGGCCTCGTTCACGGAGAAACTGGCGGCGCACGAGTTCTCCCCCATCGTCGGCATGTTCTTCAGCGAGTACGTCGGGGCCTACGACCGGATCGTGAAACACGCCAAGACCATCGCCCTGGCGGAGAAGACGCCCTATTTCTGGATCAAGCGGCAGAAGCTGGAGCGCATGGTGGACGACGAACCGGACTACAAGCCGCCGCCGCTGTCCGATCCGCACGACTTCCTGGACCGGCTCCACTCGGAGAACTATTTGTAATCCCGCCGCGCCTCGAGCTTGTCCACGACCTCGTCCGGCACGCGCAGGCCGCCGAAGCCGCTGCCCAGCCTGATGTCCGGCGCCAGCGCTCCGTGGAAATCGCTGCCGCCCGTGGCGACCAGGCCGAAATCCTGGGCCAGCTTCATGTAGGCCTGCTGGAGATTGGCGGAATGCTCGGAGTAGTACACCTCGAGCCCGCCCAGCCCCTGGCCGGCCAGCCGCTGGACCAGCTCGCGCAGCTTGCCGTTGTCCAGGCCCAGCGTGAAGGGATGCGCCAGCACGGCCACGCCGCCCGCGGCGCGGATCAGCGCGATGGAATCCTCGGTGGAAAAGCGGCGGCGCTCGGCGTAGGCCTGCTTGCCCTTCCCCAGGTAGAGGTCGAAGGCCTCGTCCTTGGTTTTCACGATGCCGCGCTCGAGCAGGACCTGGGCGAAATGCGGCCGGCCCACGACGTCCGCGCCGGCGTGCTTCGCCACCTCGTTCCACGCGATGCCGAAGCCCAGGGCGTTGAGCTTCTCCAGGATTTCCGCGTTGCGCTTGTCGCGGCCTTCACGGATCCAGACCAGCCGCTCCTCGAGGGCGGCGTCGTCCGGCCGGATGAAATAGCCCAGCATGTGCATGGCGCCCGGCGAAAAATCGGCGCTGATCTCCACGCCCGGGATCGCCCGCAACGGCCGGCCCCCGGCGGCCTTCAGGAAGCGCGGCAGGCCGGAGGTGGTGTCGTGGTCCGTCAGGGCCACGGCAGTCAGGCCCGCGGCGCAGGCCTGGTCGACGAGTTCCTCCGGCGTCAGCGAGCCGTCGGAAAAGATGGAGTGGGAATGGAGGTCGATCATGGGGTTCCGTTTCGTTTCTACTTCGCCAGCATTTCACGGGCCGCCGCCGCCACCCGCTCCGCGGTGAATCCGAATTCCGAGGCCAGCACCTTCTGCGGGGCGGACGCGCCGTAGCGGGGCATGCCGACGATCCGGCCGCCCTGTCCGACATACCGCTCCCAGCCCAGCGGCGAACCCGCCTCGACGGCCAGCCGCTTCGCGCAACGCGACGGCAGCACGCTCTCGCGGACGGACTCCGGCTGGCGCTCGAACAGCTCCCACGACGGCATGCTGACCACGCGCACCCGCTTCCCCTCGCCCGCCAGTTTCTTCCCCGCCTCGAGCGCCACCGCCGTCTCCGAGCCCGTCCCGATCAGGATGAGTTCAGGCTCCCCGGCGCCGCTTGACCAGAGCGTGTAGGCGCCCTGCTCCACGCCGCCGACGGCCGCCGCCCGGTCGAGATGCGGCACGGCCTGCCGGCTCAGGATGAGCGCGGTCGGCCCCTGCCGGCGCTCGAGGGCGATGCGCCAGGCCGCGGCCGTCTCGGCCGGGTCCGCCGGCCGCAGCACGACCAGGTTCGGGATGGCCCGCAGCGCCGCCAGCTGCTCCACCGGCTGGTGCGTCGGCCCGTCCTCGCCGAGGAAGATGCTGTCGTGCGTGAACAGGAAGATCACGGGCAGGTGGCTCATCGCGGCGAGGCGGATCGCAGGCTTCATGTAGTCGGAGAAGACCAGGAACGTCGCGCCGTAGACGATCCAGCCGCCGTGCAGGGCCATGCCGTTGAGCACCGAGCCCATCCCGTGCTCGCGGATGCCGAAGTGCAGGTTGCGGCCCTCGAATCGCCCGGGGCCGACGGAGGAGTACTTCTTGAGGAAGGTGTTGGTGCTGGGCGCGAGGTCGGCCGAGCCGCCGACCAGGTTCGGCACAGCTTCCGCCAGCGACTGGAGGACGGCGCCCGATGCCTGCCGCGTGGCGATGGGTTTCGCGGGATCAAACGAAGGGAACCGCGACGCGAGCCCGGCGGGCAGCGCGCCCGAGATGAAGGCCTTGTATTCCGCCGCCTCGGCCGGGTAGGCTTTCGCGTAGTCGGCCATGAGCCGTTCCCACGCAACCTGCTGCGCCGCCCATTCTTTCCGCCGCTGCGCGAACAGGTCCCGGACCTCGGCGGGCACGTGGAACAGCTGGTCCTCCGGCAGGCCCAGGGCCTTCTTCGTCGCGCGGATCTCGTCCGCGCCGAGCGGCGAGCCATGGCATTCGGCCGAGTCCTGAAACTTGGGGCTGCCCTTGCCAATGTGCGTGCGGCAGATGATCAGCGTCGGCCGGCGGGTTTCCGCGCGGGCCGCGTTCAGGGCGGCCTCGATGGCCGCATGATCGTGGCCGTCCGCCTCCAGGACGTTCCACCGGTAGCCCTCGAACCGCTGGCGCACGTCGTCGGTGTACGCCAGGTCCGTGGCGCCCTCGATGGTGATGCGGTTGCTGTCGTAGAGGACCGTGAGCTTGTGCAGGCCCAGGTGGCCGGCCAGCGAGAAAACCTCGTGGGACACGCCCTCCATCAGGTCGCCGTCGCCGGCGATGACGTAGGTGCGGTGGTCCACGACTGGGAAGCCGTCGCGGTTGAAGCGGGCGGCGAGCATGGCCTCGGCCAGCGCCATGCCCACGGCGTTGCCGCAGCCCTGACCGAGCGGGCCGGTCGTGGTCTCCACGCCGGGGGTCAGCCCGACCTCCGGGTGGCCCGGCGTCCGGCTGTTCCATTGGCGGAAGTTTTGGAGGTCCTCCATCGTCACGTCGTAGCCGGACAGGTGGAGCAGCCCGTACAGCAGCATGGAACCGTGGCCGGCGGACTGGACATAGCGGTCGCGGTCCGGCCAGTCGGGGTGCGCGGGGTTGTGCTTCAGGAATTTCAGGAACAGGACGGCCGCCATGTCGGCCGCGCCGAGAGGCATGCCCGGGTGCCCGGAGTTCGCCTTCTGAATGCCGTCGATCGCAAGGCCGCGCAGGGTATGGGCTGCCCGTGTCAGGTTCATGGTCTTCCTTTCGCGCAAAAAACCTGCCCACTATAGGCGCGAACGGCGCGCGGCGCAAGGGGGGCGCGGCGTTTTCGATCTCCAGCGGGCTTCTTCAGGCCGGCGGCGCCGGGCGCGCTCGGCCTTTCAGCCGGCGCAGGATCGCGCGGAAGCGGGGGTCGCCGTGAAGGCTTTTCAGGTCCCGGTCCCGGCTCATCCAGTCGACGTCGCGGTACCCCGCCGTGACGGCCCGCTCGAGCGCTTCCAGCGCCTCTTCCAGCCGCGCGGTCAGGGCGTAGCTGCAGGCCAGGTTGTACTGGGCCAGGGGATCGTCCGGGCAGGCCGCGGCCATCCGCAGGTCCATGGCCAGCCCGTCCTCGAAGCGGCCGGTGCGCGTGTAGAGGTCGCCCAGCGCCTGCCATACGCGGCGGTTCTGTCCGCAGCGACGGTGGATGGCCTCGAGAAACGAGATCTCCACCTTGTCGTGCCGGCGAGGCTTGCGGGAGGCGGGCTGGTCCATGGCGGCTCCGGGCGGGGTCACCGCTTGTCGATGGGCACAAACGGCAGGTTGTTCTGGCCCGTGTAGAGCTGGCGCGGCCGCCAGATCTTCTGCTCCGGGTCGCGCACCATCTCCTGCCACTGGCTGATCCAGCCCGGCAGGCGGCCGAGCGCGAACAGCACGGTGTACATGTCCGTCGGGAACCCGATGGCCCGGTACGTGATGCCGGTGTAGAAGTCCACGTTCGGGTAGAGCTTGCGCTCGACGAAGAACGGGTCGGCGAGTGCCTTCTCCTCCAGCCGCATGGCGATGTCCAGCAGCGGATCGCTGACGCCCAGCTTGCCGAGCACCTCCTGGCAGATCCGCTTGGCGATCTTCGCCCGCGGATCGTACGTCTTGTAGATGCGGTGCCCGAAGCCGCTCAGCCGGAACGGGTCCTTCCGGTCCTTGGCCTTCTCGATCACGCCGTCCACGTTGCCGCCCTGCTTGTGGATCAGCTCGAGCATCTCGATGACCTCCTGGTTGGCCCCGCCGTGGAGCGGGCCCCAGAGGGCGCAGATGCCGGCCGCGATGCAGGCGTAGAGGTTGACCCGCGCGCTGCCGACGAGCCGCACGGTGGACGTGCTGCAGTTCTGGTCGTGGTCGGCGTGCAGGATCAGGAGCTGGTTCATCGCCCGGACGAGCATCGGGTCCATCGGGTAGTCCCGCACGGGCGAGGAGAACATCATGTTCAGGAAGTTGGCGCAGTAGCTCAACTTGTAGCTGGGGTACACGAAGGGCTCGCCGATGGACTTCTTGTAGGAGAACGCGGCGATCGTGCGCAGCTTGGAGAGCAGCCGCGTCGCCGTGATGTCCAGCTCCTCCGACTCGGACTCCTCCAACTCGGGATAGAAGCTGGAGAGCGAGACCACCATCGCCGACAGCACCGCCATGGGATGCGCGTGCTCCGGGTACTTGGCGAAGAAGGTGATCATGTCCTCGTGGATCATCGAGTGCCGGTTCATCAGCACGCTGAACTGCTCCAGCTGCGGGCGCGTGGGCAGCCGGTCGTGGAGCAGCAGGTAGGCCACCTCGATGAACGTGCAGTTGTCCGCGAGGTCCTCGATGGCATAGCCGCGGTACACCAGCCGGCCGGCCTCCCCGTCCACGTAGCTGACCCCGCTCCGGCAGCTGACGGTGTTGGCGAAGCCGGGGTCGAACGCGGTCAGCCCCGCGTCCTTCCGCAGGTTGCGGATGTCCACGGCGCGCTGCCCGATGTGGTCCGTCAGCACCGGCAGGTCCACGGTTCGCCCGTCGAACGCCAGTTGAGCCTTGCCGCTTTCCGCTTCACCGCTCATGGTCGCCTCCCGCGTTACCCTTTCATATTGCCGGGTCCGGGATCGAATGCAAGCCTGCCCCGCCGCGCCGGGAAAAAAAGAAGAGCCCGACCCGGCCGGGTCGGGCTCGAGATTCTCGGACGGAAGGATCAGGCCTTGACGATCCGGCCGGCCTTGATGCACGCCGTGCAGACGCGGCGCGTCTTCACGCCGCCGTTTTCCCGGACGCGCAGGCGCTGCAGGTTCGGCAGGAACCGCCGCCCCGTGACGGCCGTGGTATGCAGGCCGATGCCGCCCTTCTTCTTCGCCAACCCATGACGGACGATCCGGCTGCCCGTCCGGGCGCCCTTACCGCAGATTTCGCATGCAATCGCCATACAATGCTCCTTCCAAGCCTTCCAAGGGCGCGCACTATAGGGGCGAGTCCCGCCGTTGACAAGCCCAAAGTCCCGCAGCCGCAGCCGGCGGAGTCAGGGGACGGCCGCGCGCCTGGGGGAAACGACCACGCGGAAGCCGCCGTCCGAGTAGCGCCCGGTGGACAGGGCCTTGAACCGGAAGGCGCACCGGGCCTGGTTGCCCATGTAGCCCCAGCTTCCGCCGCGCACCACCCGGCACTCCGCGGTTTCCTCGAACTTCTCGCCGCCGCGCCAGTAGGTGACCTTCTCCGGGGAGCCCTGCGGCACCGGCGGCGGATCCTTCTGCCCGTCCGCGAGATCCCGGTAGGCCTGCGGCACGTAGTAATCCCGGCACCACTCGAGCACGTTGCCGGCCATGTCGAACAGGCCGTACCCGTTGGGCTCGAAGCTGCGCACGGGCCGCGTCGTTTCCTCGTAGGCTTTTTTCGAGCGGGCCAGGACAGCGCGCTGGAAAGGCTCCCACCAGGCCAGCCATTCCGCGTAGCCCTTGAATTCCACCTGGCCGGCCAGCCGCTCCGCGGTATTGGCCCGGCTCCAGTCCCATTCGTCGCCCCACGGCCAGAGCCAGTCCTTCCCGCCCTTCGCGGCTTTCTCCCACTGCGCCTCGGTCGGCAGTTCGCCGCCTATCCATTCCGCAAACGCCCGCGCCCCGTACCACGAGACCTCGACGACCGGATGCTCCTCGAACCCGGGCTCCGGCATGAACTGGCCCTCGACCATGCGCAGCTTGATCGCCGGACCCAGGTTCGCCCAGGTCACGCCGTCCTCGGTCTGGTTGCCGTTCTCGATGAGAAAACCCGTATACTGCTCCACCGTCACTTCGGATTCGCCGATCCAGAAATCGCCGAGCTCGATGCGCCGGGCGGGATGCTCGTCCTCGCCGCCCGAGCCGGCCGGGCGGCCCAGCGTGAACGCGCCGGCCGGGATCAGGAGCAGGCGGTAGGCCGATTTCTTGCTTTCGATGACTTTCGGCAGGCCGCTCGCGGCGTCGGTCTCCTGCCCGACCACGCGGTAGCCGTCCGGCAGGCCCGGCCAGCGGAGGTGCATCTGGCGCTCCTCCTCCTGGGCCTGGACCGAGCGCGCTTCCTCGGCGCGGGCCTTCATCGCGGCCAGGCCGACCTGGTCGGCCTGGCCGTAGAGCTGGATGGACGCCTGCCACTCCCGGCTCGCGTCGAAGTAGAGCCCCGTGTCCAGCGCCCGAACCGCGGCCGCGAACCGGTCCTCGGCATTGGCCCACGTCTCCGGGTCATCCCGCTCGGCGCTGTGCCGCTTGGCGTTCCAGCGGGCCTGCTCCGCCCGCTGCTTGTTCTTCAACGCCGCCTGCCGATCCTCGCCGAGTTTCAGGCCCCGGTCCGCTTCCGCCACGGCGCCCCGGAAGGTCTCCTTGGCCATGGCATAGTCCCCGGCCTTGAACCGCGCCTCGGCGGACGCGAACAGCTTCTCGGCCTCGGCCAGCGCGTCCTTCTGCGCCTCCTCCAGCCGGTCGCCGCGGAGCCGGTCCATCTTCCGGGTCCCGTCGTCGCGGGCCAATTCCGCCTGGACCTTGTCGCCCGCCTTCACGATCTCCTTCTGCAGGGCCAGGGCCTCCGGCTGGTCCGGCACCAGCGCCAACGCCTGCCGCGCAAGCACGTCCGCTTCCGGGAATTTCCGCAGGGAGAACAGATCCCGCGCTTCCTGCACCAGGGCGTGCGCCTCGGCCCTCCGCTGCGCCTCCAGCCGCCGCAGTTCCGCCCGCCGCTCGATGGCCGCCTGGACCTTCAGCCACACGCGGTATCCCTGCCACGCCGCCACGCCCGCCAGGGCCAGCAGCGCCAGGGCGACCAGCATGCGGCGCAACGCGCGGTGCGTAACCGCCTTCTCCAGATCGCGTTTCAACTCCGTGGCGCTTGCATAACGGTTCGCCAGGTCCGGCTCGAGGCACCGCTCGGCGATCGGATCCCATACCTTGGACGCCCCGTAGCGGGAGGGCGGCACGAAGGTCGGCCCCGGCCGCCCGCCCGTGAGCATCTGGTAGAGGATCACGCCAAACGCGTAGATATCCGTCTGCGGCGTGACCTGGCCGGCATTCTCCTCCGGGCTGGTGTAGGCGTCGCTCTTGACGGCCTCGGACATCGCTTCGCGGAGCGGCATCATGCCGAAATCCGAGACATGCACTTCCAGGTCATCCAGGGCCGAAGGCCCCCCCGCCCCCAGCCGCCGGTGCCGGGTCTGGTGCGCGTCGAGCGAGCCGATCAGGATGTCGGACGGGTGCAGATAGCCGTGCACCACGCCCGCCGCGTGGGCATGCTCGAGCGCCTCGCAGATCTGCAGGGCGATGTGGCGGACCTTGCGCTCGTCGCGAATCCGGCCCCCTCCGTCCCGGATCTCGTCGCGCAACGCCCGCGGCTGACCGTGCGGGCCCTCGATGTAGTCCATGGCCAGGTACATCAGGCCCTGGTCGGTCCCCGTCTCCCGGATCGCCCGGATGGCCGGATGGTCCAGCTTCTCGCTTACCTGCACGGTCTCCCGCAGCGTGGACGCCGTGCCCGGCTGGGCCGCGAGTTCGTCCGGCATGATGCGGAGGGCGCTCCGCTTGCGCGTCTCGAGGTCTTCGGCCAGGTACACCTCGCCGAACTCGCCGTACCCCAGCGGCCGCAGGATCCGGTAATGGGCCAGGTTGACGCCCAGCGGAAGGCGGTACCGGTACGTCTCCACTTTGTCGGCCCCGTTGACTGGCTGGTCGTCGGCCATGAAATTCGCACCCGGTCATCCCGGCGGGTTTATCCCCGCCGGCCCCGAAAACGGCGGAGCAGCGCGTTCGTCGAGGAGTCGTGCCGCAGTTCGGGTTCCGTTTCGGACTGGATCTCGGGCAGGATCCGGTTGGCCAGGATCTTGCCCAGTTCGACGCCCCACTGGTCGAAGGAGTAGATGTCCCAGATCACTCCCTGCGTGAAAATCTTGTGCTCGTAGAGGGCCAGGAGCTGGCCCAGCACGCGGGGCGTCAGCGCATCGGCCAGGATGGTGTTGGTGGGCCGGTTGCCCCCGAACGTCTTGTGCGGGACCAGGCGGGGCGCGACGCCCTCGGCGGCCAGCTCCGCCGCGCTCTTGCCGAAGGCCAGGGCCTCGGTCTGGGCGAAGAAGTTGGCCATGAGCTTCGCGTGGTGATCGCCCAGGGGATTCTGCGACCGGCAGAACCCGATGAAATCGCACGGGACCAGCTTGGTGCCCTGGTGGATCAGCTGGTAGAAGGCGTGCTGGCCGTTGGTGCCCGGCTCGCCCCAGACGATCGGCCCCGTCTGGCAGCGGACGGGCTTGCCGCGCCGGGAAACCGACTTCCCGTTGCTCTCCATGTCCGCCTGCTGCAGGTACGCCGGCAGGCGGGCCAGGTACTGGTCGTACGGCAGGATGGCCACGGTCTCGGCGCCGAAGAAATTGTTGTACCACACGCCCAGCAGCGCGAGCAGCACGGGCATGTTGCGCTCCGGCGGCGCCTCCGCGAAATGCCGGTCCATGACGTGGTAGCCTTCCAGCAGCTCGACGAAACGCTCCGGCCCGATGGCGATCATCAGCGAAAGCCCGATGGCCGACGGCAGCGAGTACCGCCCGCCCACCCAGTCCCAGAACCCGAACATGTTGTCGGGATCGATCCCGAAGGCCGTCACCTTGTCCGCGTTGGTCGACACGGCGGCGAAATGCCGGCCCACCGCCGCGGGGTCGCCCAGGGCCCGCAGGAGCCAGTCCCGCGCGGTCTGCGCGTTGGTCATGGTCTCCTGGGTCGTGAACGTCTTGGAGGACACGATGAACAGCGTCTCCGCCGCGTCGAGGTCCCGCGTGGCCTCCGCGATGTGCGTGCCGTCCACGTTCGACACGAAGCGGAGGGTGAGCGCCCGCTCGCTGAACGGCTTGAGCGCCTCGTACGCCATGACCGGCCCGAGGTCCGATCCGCCGATGCCGATGTTGACCACGTTACGGATCGGCCGCCCGGTGAAGCCTTTCCATTCCCCCGACCGCACGCGCCGGGCGAACCCGGCCATGCGCTCCAGCACGGCGTTCACCTCGGGCATGACATCCCTGCCGTCCACGCGGATCGGGATATTCGACCGGTTGCGCAGGGCGACGTGGAGCGCCGCGCGATCCTCGGTCTCGTTGATTTTCCGGCCGGCGAACATGTCCGCGACGGCGCCGGGCACGTCCACGGCCCGCGCCAAGGCCAGCAGCAGAGTCATCGTCTCGGCCGTGACGAGGTTCTTCGAGTAGTCGAGGTACAGGTCCCCGGCCTCCAGGGAAAATCGCGCGGCGCGGCCGGCGTCCTCGGCGAAGAGCTCCCTCAAGCTCCGCCCCTGCATGTCGCGGCGGTGCGACTGCAAGGCCTTCCACTCGGAATAGGTCGTCAACTGCTTTCGTCGGCGCGGCATGGGACATCCCCTTTGTTTCGTCAGCTGGAACGAAAAAGCCGCGGTCACCATAACAGTCGAGCGGGCGGCAAGGCAAGACGGGACGCGGGAGTTCTGCTTCCCATCGGCGCCCCGGCGACCGCAATTTCAGCCCTCGATCTTCAGGGCGGGATGCAGGACCACGGCCTGTCCGCGGCCCAGCCCCGTCCGCTCGGCCGCGGACCCGCCGTTCACGGCGAGCTCGAGCGTGTCGGAGGAGCCGAACAGCGCGATCAGTTCGCCCGGCTGCGCGTCCGCGTAGGTGCGGCGGCCCGGGATGTCCCGAAACCCGCCCGCCGTGGCCGTGAAGGCGGCGCCGACGGATTCCAGCGCCTGGTGCCGCTGGATGCCGGTGATCAGGTTGCCGAACCGGTCCACGTGCACGATCTGCCCGCGCAAGCCGTCGCCCACCCGCTCCACGGCGGCCCAGGCCGGCATGACCAGCTCGCGGATATCCTCGCCCAATTGCTCCACGGTGGCGTGTCCAGCGGCCAGCAGGCCCGCGGCGTGCGCCAGGATATCCCGACCGTGGAACGTGGTCGAAACGGTCTCGCCGTGTACGGCCGCCTTGAGCCGCCGCAGCGCGACGCGGCGCGCCTGCCGGAGCACCCAGGTCAGGACGCCGTTGTCCGGCGCAAGGAAAAGATGGCTGTCGGCCTCGACCAGCAGGATGGCCCGCTCCGTGCCCACCCCTGGATCCACGACGGCCACGTGGATGGTCCCCGGCGGGAAATAGCGCCAGTACTGCCCGAGCGTCCACGCCGCCGCGGCCACGTCGTGCGGGGGGATGTCATGCGCCGCGTCCACGACCGTCGCCCGCGGCGCCCGGCTGCACAGAACCCCTTTCATCGCGGCCACGTAGCCGTCGCCCGTTCCGAAATCGGTCAGCAAGGTGACAAATGGCCCGCCCATGGTTTCGTCCCGTAGCGTACTGTAACGGCCGGCGAGTGCAACGGCGTTTTTTTCCACGGCAACGCGGACGGGATGTGGTATGGAGAGGAAGGCGGAGCCCAACCCGGGAGAAGAGCATGAACAAGGAATCGATGGAAAACCTGACGCGCCAGCTGCTGGTCGAACTCGGCGAGGACCCGGGCCGCGAGGGGTTGCGCCGGACGCCGGAGCGGGTCGCCGACGCATGGTCGTTCCTGACCCGGGGTTACCAGCAGGACGTGCACAGCGTCGTCCAGTCGGCGATCTTCGAGGTCGAGGCCAACCACATGGTCATCGTCAAGGACATCGAGATCTACAGCCTCTGCGAGCACCACCTGCTCCCCTTCTTCGGCCGCTGCCACATCGGCTACATCCCCAAGGGCCGGGTGTTCGGCGTGAGCAAGCTGGCGCGGGTCGCGGATATCTTCGCGCGGCGACTGCAGCTCCAGGAGCGGCTGACCAACCAGATCGCCCGCGTGATGATGGACGCGTTGGGCCCGGAGGGCGTCGGCGTGGTCATCGAGGCGCGGCACCTGTGCATGATGATGCGCGGCGTGGAGAAGCAGAACTCCTGCATGGTCACGTCGGCGATGCTGGGCAGCTTCCACGACTCGATTGCGACGCGCAACGAGTTCCTGCAGCTCGTCGGCCACGAGGCGCGGGGCGTGTAGCGACGGCGCTTATCTCACCTGGCACATGTTCCGGAACAGCGACGCGCGGGCCTCGATCTCCTCGCGCGACAGCATGCCCAGGCGCTCGAGGCTGAACGCCTCGACCCCGAACGACGCGACGATGCTCCCGTAGAGCATGGCGCGGCGGATCGCGTCTTCCCCGACGTAGCCGCCGGCGGCGAGCGCGCCCATGAACCCGCCCGCGAAGGCGTCGCCGGCCCCCGTCGGATCCTGCACGTCCTCCAGCGGATACGCCGGCATCAGGAACATGCCTTCCCGCGTGAAGAGCACGCTGCCGTGCTCGCCCTTCTTGATCAGGACGTACTTCGGCCCCAATTCCAGCAGCCGCTTCGACGCCTTGATCAGGGAGTGCTTGCCGCTCAAGTGCCGCGCCTCGGACTCGTTGAGCGTCAGCAGGTGGACGCGGCCGATCACCTTGCGCAGGGCCTCGACCTCCGTCGTGATCCACAGGTCCATCGTGTCCAGGACGATGAACTTCGGCGTCTGGACCTGGTCGAGGACATGGGCCTGCAGGGCCGGCGAGATGTTGCCGAGGAACAGGAAGGGCGCGGCGCGATAGGGCTCCGGCAGGTCGGGCCGGAACGTGGCGAAGACGTTGAGCTCGGTGAGGATGGTCCGGCGCTGGTCCATGTTTTCCTCGTAGGCGCCCGCCCAGCGGAAGGTCCTGCCCGGCTTGATCTGGAGCCCTTCGAGGTCGATCCCGAAATGCCGGTACAGCTCCATGTGCTCCTTGGGGAAATCCTCGCCGACGACGCCGACCATGCCGACGGTCGTGAAGAACGAGGCGGCGGCGCAGGCGTAGCTGGCCGAGCCGCCGAGGAGGTTCTTGCGCTTGGCCCAGGGCGTTTCGATGTTGTCGATGGCGGTGGACCCGACCACGACCAGTTGAATGGCGTCCTTGTCTTTCATGGTTCCTTGGTCTCCCGGAGGCCCGCGGGGGCCGGGTTCAGCTTTCCAACAGTTCCTCGAGGCGCTCGCAGAGGGCGTGGATGATCAGCTGGTGCCCCTCCTGGATGCGCGGCGTGGCGGCCGTGGAGGCCACGCAAAGGGGCCGGTCGACCAGCGGCCGCAGCTTCCCGCCGGAGCCGCCGGTCAGCCCGACGGTCAGCAGGCCCAGGTCCTTCGCCGCCTTGACCGCGCGGCAGACGTTCTCCGCGTTGCCGCTGGTCGAAATCGCGATCAGCACGTCGCCGCGGCGGCCCAGCGCGCGCACCTGCTTTTCGAACACCTCCGCAAAGGAATAGTCATTCGCGATGGAGGTCAGCACCGACGTGTCGGTGGACAGGGCGATCCCCGCGTACGGCCTGCGCTCCTTGAGGAACCGGTTCATCAGCTCGCCCGCGAGATGCTGGGCGTCCGCGGCGCTGCCGCCGTTGCCGCAGGCCAGGACCTTGCCGCCTGCGCGCAGGCGGGCCGCGATTTCCGACGCCAGTTCCTCGACGGGCCCGCGCAGGCCGCCGATCACCTCCTCGACGACCGCCAGCAGGTCTTCCGCCATCCGGTCCCAGTTCATGCCGGCTCCGCCGCTCCCGGGCGGCGCCCCGCGCCCTCCTCGGCCACGCCCCGGGCCGACGCCACGATCTCGCGCACCGTGACCTTGACGCCGCGGATCTCGGTCAGGCCGAGGTTCTCGCGGATGATCTCGCGGACGCGGTCCTGCATCATGCGGCAGAGCTCGGGGATTTGCGTCCCGCCGCGCACTCGGACGTCGAGCGAGACCTCGATGCTCCCGCCCGCCGGCCGCACGGCGCTGTCCAGGCCCAGCACCGCGGCGAACTCGTCGCCCACGCGGGAGACGACCTCGCCAATCGCGCGCGTGCTGACGCTGACGGACCCGCTGTCGTTCTCGAAGGTGATGAACGGCTCGCTGTACCGGCGCGGCTTGAGGCCGGCCAGGAGGTAGACGGCCAGCGCGCACAGGACGGCGGCCGCCGCGCCCAGCGCCAGCCACCGCTCGCTCCGGACCAGGTCCATCGCCTGCCGCCAGTCCTCGGGCGAACGCGCGGCCGCGATCACGGCCGCGCCGGCCGCGACGAGGAACAGGAACAGGAGCACGCCGGACAAAATGCGCAGGGGTTTCATGGGGCCTTTCCTTCCTCGCGGGCCGGGTTCTGGCCGGCCCCGAACTGCAGCGACTGGACCACGACATTCACCGATTTGACGTTCTTGCCCGTCATCTGTTCCACCGCCTGGCGCACCTCGCTCTGGACCTGCCAGGCCACCTGCGGGATGCGGACGCCGAAATGCACGACGACGTACAGGTCGATGACCACGCCCGTCTCCAGCAGCAGGACCCGGATGCCCGTGTCGTCCATCTTCCTGCCAAAGACCTTCGCCAGGCCCTGGGCGAACGACGGGCTCAACGCGGCCACGCCCGGCACCTTCAGGGCCGCCAGCCGCGAGATGGTGGCGATGACGTGGTGATGTATCTTGATCTCGCCCTGATCCATGCCCTCCTCGGCGTTGTCATCCGGGGGCACGGCCGCCCCGGCTGCCCGGAGGGGGTGGCGCGGGTCCATCGTTGCATT
Organism: Verrucomicrobiota bacterium; assembly: GCA_022710725.1. Classification (GTDB taxonomy): domain Bacteria; phylum Verrucomicrobiota; class Kiritimatiellia; order CAIQIC01; family JAGNIJ01; genus JAGNIJ01. The sequence goes on along the minus strand of JAKLGK010000003.1, from coordinate 125,632 downwards.
ATTCTCCGCCGGTGTCGCTTCGCTCATGGCCAGGTCCCCCACGGCTCACGGTGTGATCAAAAACACGTCCTGCATGAAGCTCTCCAGGAAGGCCGTCGTGTATTCGCCCCGCGCGAAACGCGTGTCGCCGAGCAGCGCCTGGCACAGCGGGACCGTCGTCGCGGGGCCCTCCATCACAAATTCGCTCAACGCCCGGGTCATCTTGGCGATGGCCTCCGCCCGGTTGCGGCCGCGGACGATGATCTTCCCGATCATCGAGTCGTAGTGCGGGTTGATCTCGTAGCCCGTGTAGACGTGCGAGTCCACGCGGACCCCCGGCCCGCCCGGCATGGAGACGAACTGGATCCGGCCCGGCGACGGCGTGAAGTTCTTGTACGGGTTCTCGGCGTTGATCCGCACCTCGATGGCGTGCCCCGCGAAGGCCAGATCCTTCTGGCTGAAGGACAGCTTGTTCCCCGCCGCCACGCTGATCTGCTCCTTGATCAGGTCCACGCCCGCGACCTCCTCGGTCACCGGGTGCTCGACCTGGATGCGGGTGTTCATCTCCATGAAGTAGAACTGGCTGGCCTCCACGTCGAAGAGGAACTCGATCGTCCCCGCGTTGCGGTACTTGACCGCCTCGGCGCCGCGCACGGCGGCGCGCGTCAGTTTCTTGCGGACGTCCGGCGATATCGCGGGGCTCGGCGACTCCTCGATCAGCTTCTGGTGCCGGCGCTGGAGGCTGCAGTCGCGCTCGCCCAGGTGCACCACGTTGCCGTGGTGGTCGCCGAACACCTGCACCTCGATGTGCCGCGCCTTCTCGACGAACTTCTCGATGTAGACCTCGGGGTTGCCGAACGCCCGCTCGGCCTCCGACGCGGCGGTCATGAAGCTCTGCACCAGGCTCACGTCGTTGCGCGCGATGCGCATCCCCTTGCCGCCCCCGCCGGCGACGGCCTTGATCAGCACGGGATAGCCGATCTGCCGGGCGGCCTTCAGCGCCTCGTCCTGGTTCGCGATCACGCCCTCGCTGCCGGGCGTCACCGGCACGCCCGCCTTCTTCATCGTCTCGCGGGCCTTGGCCTTGTCGCCCATCATCCGGATGTTGTCCGCGCTCGGGCCGATGAAGGTGATCTTGCAGTTCTCGCAGATCTCCGCGAAGTGCGCGTTCTCGGAAAGAAAGCCGTACCCGGGATGGATCGCGTCGACGTCCGCCACCTCGGCCGCGCTGATGATGTTGGCGATCTTGAGGTAGCTTTCCTTCGCCGGCGCCGGCCCGATGCACACCGACTCGTCCGCCATCTGCACGTGCAGCGAGGATTCGTCGGCCTCGGAGTGCACGGCGACGGTCTTGATGCCCATCTCCCGGCACGCGCGGATGATGCGCAGGGCGATCTCGCCGCGGTTGGCTATCAGTATGCGTTCAAACATGGCGGTGTCTTCTCCGCGTCCTCCGGGCCGGGCCTCATGCCGGGTCGATCAGGATCAGCGTCTGGCCGTACTGCACCGCCGAGGCGTTGTCCACCAGGATCTTCTTCACCACGCCGCGGGTCTCGGCCTTGATCTCGTTCATCACCTTCATCGCCTCGATGATGCAGACGATGCTGTCGGGCTCCACCTGCTGGCCCACGGTGACGAAGGGCTCCGCGTCCGGCGAGGCCGCGCGGTAGAAGGTTCCGACGATGGGTGACTTGACCGGCGTCCACTTCGATTCCTCCGGGACTTCCGCGGGGGCGGCCGGCGCCGGCGCGGGGGCCACGCCGGGAGCCGTGGCGGCGGCCGACACGACCACGGGGGGCGAGGCCACGGGCAGGGCGGAAATCGCCACGCGCGGCTCGCCGCCCAGCGACCGCTTGATGGAAATCCGCAGGCCTTTTTCCTCGACCTCGAACTCGGACAGGTCGTTGTCCTTCATCAGGGCCACGATCTGTTTAATCGTCAGAATGTCCATGCGATCATTCCTCCGTCCTTGCCCGCCACCCCGCTCGCCTACGACGCCGTAAACCTTACCAGCCCGGTTGCGCCCTGTCCAGAAATCCGCCGCGCCGTCAGCCTTCCAGCCAGAGATGCTCGAACGCCAGCTCGTCCGGGATGTTCCGCTCGAGTTGGCGATGCAGGGTCTCCACGGCCCGGAAGCGCCGGAGCGCGCGGGCATAGTCGAGGCCCGCGGCCTGCCGGCGCAGGGCGTCCGCCTCCTCCGGGAAATGCAGGTCGCCGGGCTCCAGGCCCAGGACGAGCAGCAGCGCGTCGCGCCGCCACTCCATCAGGCAACGGACGATGCCCGCCCGGGCCTCGAGCACGCGCGTGCGGACGCGGGCGTCCTCGACGTCCTCCTCCGGCTCCGCCTCGCCGGCCGCCGCGGGAGGCGCCTCGCTTTCGGCTGCCGCGCGCACGCTCTCGAGGAGCGCTTTCATCCGGGCGACCCGGCCGAGGGCCTGCAGCGGGTCCGACGGCGCGTCAGACCGCAGGATATCGAGAAGCGAGGCATACCAGGGCTCCGTCCGCGCCGCCGGTTCCGCGGAGAGCAGGAGACGATGGCAGCGCGAAACGATGGTCGGCAGCAGTTCCTGGGGCGAGTCGGTCAGGAGCAGGATCAGGCTGGAGGGCGGCGGCTCCTCGAGCATCTTGAGGAAGGCGTTGGCCGCCTCTCCCGTCAGGCGGTCGGCCTGGATCAGTACGCCGGCTTTCCAGCCGCCGCCGTACGAGCCCTGGGACAGCCGCGGGATCAGTTCCTCGCGGATCCGCTCGATCTTGATCCGGCGGCTCTTGCTCTCCGGCTCGATCCAGAGGATGTCGGGATGGGCGCGTTCGCGCACCCGCCGGCATTCGGCGCACTCGCCGCACGGCCTCGGCTCGCCCGCGCAGAAGAGCAGCTGGAGCAGCGCCTCCGACAGGGCCAGGGCGTTGCCGCGGGGCGCGCCGACCACCAGGTAGGCATGGGCCAGCCGGCCGGCGGCATGCCCCTGGCGCAGGCTGGCGAACAGCTCGGCAAAGCGGTCAAGCGAGGAGCCGGCGGACATGGTCCCAGATCTCCTGTTCCACGGCGTCGGGATCCCGGCCGGCGTTCACGATGCGGAACCGCGCTGGCCAGCGCCGGGCGAGTTCCAGGTAACCCTGGCGGACCTTCTCGTGGAAGGCGCGCTCCTCGCGCTCGATCCGGTCCCAGGTGCTGGCCGTCTCCCGGTGCCGACGGGTGAGCCGCTCGAAGCCCATGCCCACGTCGATGTCCAGCAGGAGCGTCAGGTCGGGATGCGCGCCGTTGATCGCGAACTCGTTGATTGTGAGCATCTGCTCGACCGGGAAGCCGCGGCCGAAGCCTTGGTAGGCGGTCGTCGAATCCGCGAAGCGGTCGCAGACCACCTGGCGCCCGGCCTCGAGCGCGGGCAGGATGACGTGGCGGACGAGCTGGGCGCGGCTGGCGGCGAAGAGGAGCACCTCGGTCTCGCGACAGATCGGCTCCCCGGCCTTGTCGTATTGCAGGATATCGCGGATCGCTTCGCCCGTCGGCGTGCCGCCCGGCTCGCGGGCGTACAGTACCGGGTGGCCGTCCTTTTCCAGGCGGGCGATCAGGCGGCGCGCCTGGGTGGTCTTGCCGCCGCCCTCGGGCCCCTCGAACGTGATGAATTTGCCTCGCATGAAACAGGTGAATTAGAAGTTTGTCGGACGTTCACGCCTTTTTCAATTCCGGCCCCTGCGGAGTGTCCTTGACCAGCCAGCCGAGGGCGAGCAGTTCTTTGCGGAGCCGGTCGGCCTCCGGCCAGTTCTTGGCCTCCCGGGCCTTCAGCCGGAGCGCGGCCAGCTCGCGGGCGGCCGCGTCGGCCGTCTCGCCCGTCTCCTGCAGCAGTCCGAGCACCCGGTCCAGCGCGCGCAGCGTGGCGAGCGCCCCTCCGGCGGTCGGCGCATCCACCGTGCCGCCGTCCAGCGCCTTGTTCCCGGCGTGGATCATGTCGAACAGCGCGCCGAGGGCGCCGGAGATGTTCAGATCCTCGTCCATCGCGGCCGCGAACCGGTCCAGCGCCTCATCCGCCCAGGCCGGCGCCGGCCCGGCGGCGGCGCCCGCCGACGTCTTTTCCAGACGCGCCCGGAACTCGTCGAGGCGGTCCAGCGCCGCGCGGGCCGCCCGGAGCGTGTCGAACGTGAAATTCAGCCACTGCCGGTAGTGCGTGGCCATGAGCACATAGCGGACCTCGCGCCCGGAAAACCCCCGGCCGATCACGTCGCGCAGCGTGAAAAAGTTGCCCAGCGACTTGGACATCTTGCGGCCGTCGACGATCAGGTGCGCGCAGTGGAGCCAGTACTTCACGAACGGCTTGCCCGTCGCGGCCTCGCTCTGCGCGATCTCGTCCTCGTGGTGCGGGAACATGTTGTCCACGCCGCCGGTATGGATGTCGAAGCTCTCGCCGAGATATTTCATGCTCATGGCCGAGCACTCGATGTGCCAGCCCGGGCGCCCGCGGCCCCACGGCGAATCCCACGCCACCTCGCCATCGTTCTCGTCCCAGGCCTTCCAGAGCGCGAAGTCGGCGACGTTGTCCTTCTCGTATTCGTCCTGGGCCACGCGGGCGCCCGCCCGGAGCCCGGAGAGATCGAGGTGGGCCAGTCGGCCGTAGGCGGGAAACTTCGCGATGCTGAAGTAGACCGAGCCGTCGTCCGAGCGGTAAGCGACTCCTTTTTCCATGAGCCGTTCGATCAGGGCGATCATCTCGGGCACGTGATCGGTGGCCGCGGGATAGTGTTCGGCCGGCTCGATGTTCAGCGTTTTCAGGTCTTCGAAGAACGTGTCCTTGTACTGCTGCGTATACTCGTTGAGCGAGACGCCTCGTTCGCGGGCGCCCCTGATCGTCTTATCGTCCACGTCGGTAAGGTTCATCACCTGGGTGACGCGGAAGCCCTTGAACCGCAAGTATCGACGCAACAGGTCTTCGAACATGTACGAGCGGAAATTGCCGATGTGCGCATAGTGGTAAACCGTCGGGCCGCACGTGTACAGGCGCACGCGGCCTTCCTCGAGGGGCTCAAACGTGTCCAACTGTCTCGTCAACGTATTGTAAAATCGCAATGCCATCGCGGATTCCGTCCCCGTCCGGCCGGTTCGCGGACCATTCTCCGGCAAAAACACCGCGCGGATTATAAGCGTTGCGGGAGTTCTGACAACCAAAACAGAAATGAATATGTTCCGCGGCGTTCTCGTTCTTGAAATGGCCCGGTCATATTTAATATCAAACTCGACATGTTGATAACTTGTCAAGTTATATTGCGCAAACAGCTATTGACGTTTCCGTTATTACTGGTATTATAAATGCAAATAAGAGGCATGCGTTCGACCATAACCAAGGCTGAATCCTGTACTTATTAAAAAACAGATTGGTCGTCCAACGTCGAAGGCGTGCGCTCATGCTCACGTCTCTCGCCGCGATCCTGACTTCGGGCACTCTTCTTTTCCTTGACGCCCCGGCAGCCGATTCCAAGCGCGTCCCGCCTAATTACGAGTTCGAGAAGATGCCCCACCGCAATACGTTGGTGGACAATGTAACATTTGTAGCCTTTGACACCGAGACCACGGGATTCAGCCCGGCGGGCGATCGCATCGTGGAAATAGGCGCGGTAAAATTCAGGAACGGCGAGATCATTGAAGAGAAAAGCTGGCTGATCAACCCGGGCCGTTGGATCCCTCCGTGGGTCATCGAGGTTCACGGCATCACTAACGAGGACGTGGCGGACAAGCCGTCGTTCAAGCAGGTGTATCCCGAGTTCGTCGACTTCGTGCAGGGCAGCGTGCTGATGGCGCACAACGCCCGCTTCGATGTCTCCTTCATGGCCGCGGAGATTCGCCGGTCGGAATTGCCCCTGTTGAACAACCTCGTGGTCGACAGCCTGCCCCTGTTCCGGCGCTGGTTCCCGTCGGCCAAGTCCTACACCCTGTCCGATGTGGCCCATTATACGAAGGTGGACACGGGCGTGCTCCACCGGGCGCTGGCCGACACGGTGTACATGGTGCTGATTTTCGAGAAGGGGTTAAGCAAGCGTTCCGCCAGCCTTCGCCTGGGCGAGCTCTACCGCGAGAGCGGCGGCGCCATGTCTTTTTGAGCCGGCACGTATTGCGCAATCCGCCGCTTGAATTCCGCCACCTCATCCGGGGCTAATACCCGCCACCGGCGCGTCCTCACGCGCAGGTCTATCGCCTGCGGTCGGAGCACAAAACTGGTCACGTGGCGACCATCCCGGTTGAAGGCATGCGCGCGGGACTGCGGCCCGCAAGCCACGGTCGTGCCCGCCTTCTCGTCGTCGAACACCAGGCCGGGGGCGGCCGCCTGTGCGTCCTCGAGGGCCTTGTGCACGGGCCGGTGTTCGTGGCGGCGGCGCTCGACGTGATGAGTCCGCCGGCTCTCCTGGCGGCCTCCCCGCTCCAGGGATTCCGCCAGCCGGCGCATGATACCCGGCAGCCTCCTCATGACTTCGTGGACGCGCGCCCCGTCACGGCCCGCTCCGGCCTCTCGGGCCGCTCGCTCCAGGTATTCCATCTCCTGCTCGGCCGTCTTCCAGGCCCGGTAGAGCGCCGGCTGCCATCCTGAAGTCAGGCTTTCGCGAAGGCCCGCCACATCCCCCCGCGTCACCGGATTGAGCCGGAGGATTCGTTCCCCCCGCGGACCGCGGACCTCGACGGCCTGAAACGAGATGGCGAGTCGGCTCCCCTGCCCCCCCTCCGGCGATAATCCTTCCGGCGCCGGAAAGAAGCCCGAGGCCACCTGCGCGAGAATGGCATAGGTGCGGGATGATCGCCCAAAGGAAGAGAGTTGCTTCCCGCGCAGCAGGCGGCCGGGCTGGAACAGCGCCACGAGGCCGCCGCCCTCCCGGTAGAGCCGCTCCGCCCGTTCGTCGCCGCCCGCCAGCAGCGCCTGGGCCAGTTCGTGCCATTCCGGGATGCCGTTGGGCGCGTATTCCTTGAACACCTCCAGGGGCGAGAAGGGCCGGGCATGTTCGCACTCCGAAGTGTCGCACCGGAAGCAGTACACGCGTCCCTCCCGGTATATGTCCCGGCTGGCCTGCCAATCATCCAGCTGCGTCTCCAGTTGCTCGCTTAGCGGGGGATCAAAACGAAGCGCCCAATCCTCGCCAGGCCGGGCCTTCATCTTCAGGACCAGTTCCCCCTCCTCCAGCCGGGGCGGCGCGGTTCCGAACCGGTCCTGGTGCAGATCGCGCACGAAGGTGCGCAGCGCGTCGCAGGCGGCCTGTTCCCGGCGCGCCGGGCGGGGATGGCGCGGGCCGCTCTCCGGGATTTCAGGGGACGGCGGAACGGGATCGCTGGGCTTCTCGTTGCTCAAGACGAACCTGCTTTTCTCCAGTATCGTGCAGCCGCTCCCGCGGCGCAACCAAAACCGGCTCGCACTGCGCGGTTGAATTCATCCCGGAACCGGCCTACCTTGCTGTGAAAGGTGATCCATGTCCGCGTCGGAAATGTACGAAAAGATGAAGGCGCGCCTGGGCCACGTCGTGCCGGACGCGGAACTGCGCTACAAGGCCGGGCTGGCCGACGAGATCATGCGGCTCAAGCAGGAACGCAACGCCGTGATCCTGGCGCACAACTACATGGAGCCGGCGCTCTACCATTCCGTCCCCGATTTCACCGGGGATTCCCTCGAGTTGAGCCGCAAGGCCGCGCAGTCGGACAAGGACGTGATCGTCTTCTGCGGCGTCAGGTTCATGGCGGAGACGGCCAAGATCCTGAATCCCCGCCGGACCGTGCTCCTCCCGGCCCAGCGCGCCGGCTGCTCGCTGGCCGAGAGCATCACCGCGGAAGACGTGCGCAAACTCAAGCAGCAATTCCCGGGCGTGCCGGTCGTCACGTATGTGAACACGTACGCCGACGTGAAGGCCGAATCGGACATCTGCTGCACGTCCGGCAACGCGGCGGCCGTCGTGAACTCGCTGAAGGCAGACCGTGTCATTTTCCTGCCGGACGAATTTCTGGCGCGCAATGTCGCGAAGGAGACCGGAAAACGCATTATCTTCCCTGCCCGAAAAAGCCGGAGGAAGGGCGGCGCGCCGGAGAATCTGGATTACCAGATGATCGGCTGGACCGGTTCATGCGAGGTGCACGACCGCTTCACGGTCGAGGATGTGAAAAATGCGCGCCGTCAATTTCCCGACGTGGTGGTCCTGGCCCACCCGGAATGCCGGCCCGAGGTGGTGCGGGCCTCGGATTTCGCGGGCAGCACGATGGCGATGGTCCGCTATGTGAAAGAATCCGCGGCCCAGCGCTATCTTCTGCTGACGGAGTGCAGCATGGGCGACAATATTGCGGCGGAAAACCCGGACAAAGAGATGGTCCGTATCTGCAGCATTCGCTGCCCGCACATGAACGAGATTACGTTGGAGGACACCTTGAATTCCCTGAAGCTCAACCGCTACGTGGTCGAAGTCCCGGAGGACATTCGCGTGCGCGCCCTCCGCGCGGTTGAGCGCATGATCTCCATTGGCTAACCCGGCTCGTTAACCGCTGCCGATACGTCATTGCCTATTTCCACACTTTGCAAAGTGTGGAAGTAGTTACTGAAGGACATGTTCGGGAGTATACGCGCTATATTCTTTATATTCTTGTACATAAGGCGTTACAATCGGTCCAGTCATCATACTCCTTCGTTGTGTGCCACGCACATGATACGATCCAATTCCACACTTTGCAAAGTGTGGAAACCGCGCCGACAGTCAGCCCTCTTCCGGAGGGGCGGCATGGAGCATTTTGGCGTCCAATGATCGGCCAAGCCGTTCGCGCATTTCCCGCGCATACCCCCTCGTCAGCGCTGACGCCCAGCCCAACCGCCGAAACAGACCGGCCACCCGTCCGACGTAGTTCAACCCGGACATCATGACGGAATCGATCACGGGAGCCAATAGTTCAGCCAGCCGCTCCGGGTTCATGGGCAGCATGGGCGCGATGAAAGCCCAAGTGGGAATCCCCGCCTCCTTCAGACGACGCAAGGTTGCGATGCGACTGCCGATGGGAGGCGCGTTCGGCTCGGTCACCCGGCGAACGCGGTCGTCATCGGTCGGGACGGAAAATCCCACGGACACGCGGGAGCCCGACTGCAGGATATCGAGGTCGCGCAGGACCAACGGTGACCGGGTCAGGATTTCCATGCCCCAGCCGAAGTCGCGGAGCGCTTCCAGGCACGCGCGGGTGAGCTTGTACCGACGCTCCGCCGGCTGATACGGATCACATACGCTGGACAGCATCGCCGTCGCCGTCTTCCGCTTCCGACGCAACTCGTCCCGCAATATAGCGGCGATGTTCGTCTTTGCCTCCACAAACGAACCCCATGCCGCACCGGCATGGTGACGCGAGTGCTTCGTCATGAACACGGCGTAGCAATAACGGCAACCATGCCCGCATCCGAGATACGGATTGATGACATATTCGACACCGGGAATCCGCGAGCGGACCAGCGCGCTTCGGATCGTGATTTCCTGGACATCCATGTCGGCAGCCGCCGCTACATCTCCAGCTTCGCCGGCCGGAAGCCCGCCTCCTCCAGCATCCGGATGTCCGCGGGCCGGCCCTGGCCAGGCGTGGTCAGGTAGCCGCTGGTGAAAATGGAATTGGCGGCGTACAGGGCCAGCGGCTGCAACGCCCCGAGACAGGCCTCGCGCCCCCCCGCCGCCCGGATGTCCCGCGTCGGGTTCACCAGCCGGAACATCGCCAGCCCGCGCAACCCGTCCCTCGCGCCCAGCGGAGGCTGGTCCGCCAGCGGCGTGCCGGGGCGGGGATTGAAAAAATTGACCGGGATGGAATCAACACCCAGTTCGCGCAACGCGAAGGCCAGGTCCACCCTGTCCTCCAGCGTTTCGCCCAGCCCCAGAATGCCGCCGCAGCAAGCCTCCATGCCGGCCGCCTTGACCGCCCGGACGGTGGCCACGCGGTCCTCGTACGAATGCGTGGTGCAGATGGCCGGGAAATATCGGCGCGCGGTTTCCAGGTTATGGTTGACCCTGTGGACCCCCGCCCCGGCCAGCCTCCGGGCCTGCCCCTCCGTGAGCAGCCCGGGCGAAACGCACAGATGCAGGGACGTGGCGCGCCGGATCAGCCGCGCCGCCTCGCAAAATGTGTCCAGCGTATCCGCCGCCGGCGCGCGACCGCTGGTGACGACGCAATACTTCACGGCGCCGGCCCGCTGCGCATCGAGAGCGCCCGCCACGATCTCCTCGATGGATTGCAGAGGATACCGCTCGATCTCCGCCGCGGATGACGCGGATTGACTGCAGAAGGCGCAGTTCTCGCCGCAGAGCCCGCTCTGCGCGTTGCGAAGGATGTGCAGGTTCACGTCGCGCCCGAAGTGCTGGCGGCGCGCCAGGAAAGCGGCCTGCACCACTTCCAGGATCTCGTCATCGGATGACTGCAGCACGGCCAGCGCTTCCTCGCGCGTCAACGCGCCGCCCGCCTTCACCCGCTGCCCGCAGTCCAGCCAGTTCATGGTGGCGCAGGCTTATCATAAGGGTCGCATCCTGTCCATGAGTCGCTTACACTGACCGCCATGCAGGGCGAGAACTGGCTGGAGGACGGGCTGGCGGAACTGCGCGCGGGAGACCTGGAGCGCCGGTTGACGGCGTTTCCCGCGACGGGCGGGCGGATCACCGTGGGCGGTCGCACACTGCTGAACCTGTCGAGCAACGACTATCTCGGCCTGGCCTGCCATCCGCGCGTCGTGGAAGCGGCGGTCAAGGCCCTGCATGAATTCGGCGCCGGCGCCACGGCTTCCCGGCTCATCACGGGCACCCTGCCCCTCCACGAGGAACTCGAACAGCGGCTCGCCGCCCTCAAGGGCTACCCCGCCGCCCTCGTGTTCGGGAGCGGCTACCTGGCCAACGCCGGGACGATTCCCGCGCTGGTCGGACCGGATGACCTCGTGCTGGCCGACCGCCTGGCCCATGCCAGCCTCCTCGACGCCGCCGTCTTGAGCCGCGCCCGCCTGCTCCGCTTCCGGCATAACGACGCGTTGCATCTCGACGAACTGCTCTCCGCCCATTCCGCCCGGCGGCGCCTGGTGCTGACGGAGAGCGTGTTCAGCATGGACGGCGACCTGGCCCCCCTGCCCGACCTGGCCGCCGTGGCGGCCCGGCACGAGGCCCTGATGCTGGTGGACGAGGCCCATGCCACCGGCGTATTCGGGCCCGGCGGCGCCGGGCTGATTTCGGAACACGGCCTCGCGGATCGCGTCGCCGTGTCCATGGGTACCTTGAGCAAGGCCCTCGGCAGCTACGGCGGGTTCGTCGCCTGCGCCGAGAACCTTCGCGCGTGGCTGGTCAACAAGGCCCGCGCGTTCATCTATACCACGGCCCCGCCGCCGGCCGTCCTGGGCGCGGCGCTGGGCGCGCTGATGGTGCTCTCAAAGAGGCCTGAAATGGGACAGGAATTGCTGGCCCGGGCCGCCGGTTTCCGGGATACGCTGAAAGCCGCCGGGCTGGATACGCTGAATTCGGCCAGCCAGATCGTGCCGCTGATGGTCGGCGACAACGCGAAGGCCCTCGCCCTCTCACGGCGCTTGAAGGACGACGGCATCCTGGCCGTCGCCATACGCCCGCCCACGGTGCCGCCCGGCACGGCCCGGCTCCGTTTCTCGATCAGCCTCGCCCACCAGCCCGCGGACCTGGCGCAGGCCGCCCAAACGATCATCGCGGCGGCCTGCGCGGAGAACGTTGCTTGAAGGCGCCGGTGCTGCTGGTTTCCGGATGGGCGCATCCGGCCGCCGCGCTCGAACCGCTTGCGCATCGCCTGGCGGAGCGGCCGGTTCGCCTGCTGGGACTGGAGGCAATCCATGTCGCCGCGCCTCGATCCGGCCTCTCGGGCTATGCCTCGGGCCTGCTGCAAGAGATAGAAGCGCAAGAGGAGCCCGTGATTCTGGCCGGCTGGTCCATGGGCGGCATGGTGGCCCTCGAGGCCGCGGCGGCAGCCCCCGGACGGATCGCCGCGCTCATCCTGATCTCGGCGGCGCCGCGGCTGGCGGCCGACCAGGATTTCCCGGAAGGGGTTCCGCCCCGGATACTCCAGGCCATGACCCTGTCCTTCCGGCGGACGCCCGAACGAACCCTTCGCGACTTTTTCATCAACGCCGCCTCTCCTTCCGAGCCCGACGGCGAGACGGCGGCGCAGTTCGCGCACCGAGCGCTCGAATCGGGGACGGAGGCGCTGGCCGAGCAACTGGAATACCTGGTCCGGACGGACCTCCGGCCGGCATGCGCACGGCTAAGGATGCCCCGGTTGCTGCTCCATGGGACACGCGACCGGATCATCCCGGCCGGCGCGGCGGCCTGGCTGCGAGCGCACAGCGCCGGCACAGAAGGCGAGGTCCGGGAGGGCGCCGGGCATCGGCTTCCCCTTGATCATCCTGACTGGACGGCGGAACGCATCGTGCGGTTCCTCGAGGGCGCCGCGTGAGCCGACATGCGCAGAGCGTCCGCCGCCGTTTCGACGCCGCCGCGGATTGCTACGAATCCCGGTCCTCCGTGCAGGCGCGCGTGGCCGACCGGTTGATGGACCTGTGGCCCGACGCCGGTTCGATCCATCGGATCCTGGAAGCCGGGTGCGGGACGGGACTGCTGACGCGCCGCCTGGCCGCGCGGTTCCCCGGCGCATCCATCGAGGCGCTCGACCAGGCCCCGCGGATGATCGAGGCCGCCCGGCGCCGTTGTCCGGGCCTCACCTGGCACGCGACCGACCTTCTGGAATTCCACAGCGACTTGCGGTACGACCTCATCGCGTCCAATTGCTCCCTGCACTGGGTCGAACCGCTCGGGAACGGTTTTCGGATTCTCCGGAAACTGCTGGCGCCGGACGGGCGGCTGGTCTTCTCCATCATGCTCGACGGCACGCTGGGGGAACTGCGGGCAGCGCGGCTGATCGCGGCCCCCGCGAAACCGCCGCTGGGACGACTGCCATCCCTCCCGGAAGTGCGGGCGGCCCTGGAATCCGGCGGCTGGCGGGTCGAGCGATTTCACGAGGAGCAGCTGGAGGAGCGCCATGCCTCGGCCCGGGATTTCCTGCGGCACATCCACGAGATGGGGCTTACGGGCGGCGCGGTCTCCCGCGCCCCGGCGCCACTGGCGCGGAACGAACTCGCGCGGGTGATCCAGGAGTATGATCGCCGACACCAGGACGGGGCCCCCGGGGTGAAGGCGACCTACGCCGTGGCCTATGTTTCGGCCGTCGGGGCCGAGCATCCTCCGGCAGAGCCGTCACGCGCCGCCGGGTGAGGGCCGTAGCATTTCGGCCAAGGTGCGCAGCAGGAGGCGGAGCCCCACCGGTTTCTGGAGGTAGCGCCAGCCCTTTTCGCGGATCTGCGGCCAGCGCGTTCGGTCGTCGGTATAGCCGCTGACCATGAGCACCAGGAGGGCGGGCTTTTCCTTTTTCAGTTCCTCCACGAGATCGAAGCCGGATCGGTGCGGGAGAACGACGTCGCTGCAAACGAGGGCGAAGTGGCCCTTTTCCCTCGTAAAGATGTCCACGGCCTCCTCCGCGCTGGCGGCCAACAGCGTCTCGTACCCGTTCTGGCCCAGCATGTGGGCCATGAGGTTGCGGACGCTGTCGTCATCTTCGACCACCAGGATCCTCTCGCCGCAGCCGCGCAACGTTTCCAGGGGCGGCTCCGCCGAGACGCGGGCCACGGCCTCCGCCGTAGCCGGCAGGTAGATGTGGAACACGGTGCCGGCGCCCAGCTCGGAGTACAGGTGGACCCAGCCCTCGTGCTGCCTGACGATGCCGTACACGGAGGAGAGGCCCATGCCGGTCCCCTTTCCCGTCGGCTTGGTGGTGAAGAAAGGCTCGAAGACATGGCGTTGTATTTCTTCCGACATGCCGGTGCCTGTGTCGCCCACCGAAATCCGGATGAAACGACCGACCCGCGCGTCCGGGTGCGCGGCAAGGTCCTCCTCCGCGAAGGTCAAGTTGGTTGTCGAGATGGTCAATGAGCCGCCCCTCGGCATGGCATCGCGGGCGTTGACCGCCAGGTTGAGGATCACCTGTTCCATCTGGCCGGGGTCGGCGCGGACCGACCAGAGGCGAGGCTCCATGTTGAGGTTCAGGGCCACGTCCTCGCCGATCATGCGGCGCAGCATTTTGCCCATGTTCTCGATCAACTCGTTGAAGTCCAAGGCCTTCTGCTCCAGCACCTGCCGACGGCTGAACGCGAGCAGCTGCCGGGTGAGCGCGGCGGCGGACTCGGCGGCCTTGCGGACCTCGAGCATATCCTCCCGCTGGGCAGCTTCCGGTTCGTCCTCGGACAAGGCCAACTCCGTGAAGCCGCGGATGGACTGGAGCAGGTTGTTGAAATCGTGCGCAATCCCGCCGGCCAGGGTGCCGATCACTTCCATCTTCTGGGCCTGGGCCAGCTGTTTCTCGATGTCCAGTTCGCGCGACACGTCCCTTTTCACTGCCACGTAATTGACGATTTTCCCGTGGGCGTCGTGGACGGGCGAAATGGATACGTCCTCCGTATAGAGCACGCCGTCCTTTCTCCGGTTCACCAGGCGGCCGGTCCATATGGCGCCGCTCGAAATCGTGTCCCAAAGCTGCCGGTAGAAATCTTCGCCCTTGCGGCCGCCCTTAAGGATGCGCGGGTTCTTCCCAATGACCTCTTCCCGCGCGTAGCCGCTGACCCTCGTGAACGCCGGGTTGACGTACTGGATGTTGCCCTGGGCATCCGTGATGACGACGGCCTCGCCGGCCTGCTCGATGGCGGACGCCAGGCGCGCCCTTTCCGCCTGGCCCCTCCGCTCGTCCTCGAGGATGCTCAAGAGCACGATCCGGGCGCGGTCGCTCTCGGCCGCCAATTGAACGGCCTTCTCCTCGGCCCGCTTCCGATCCGTGATATCCACGTCCATGCAGAACACCTCGCTGACCCGCCCTTTGTTGAACACCGGGAACATAACGGAATACAGCCAGCGCTCCTCCCCGTTCTTCGCGGTCACCCGCCGTTCCGCCGGCGGGGAACCCTGCCCCGTCCGCCATATCTCGGCGATGGTGTTCTGGCCGCCGGTCTCGGGGTCCTCCTGGAGGAGATCCTGCATGCGATTCCCCACGGCCTCTTCCTGCGTAGCGCCGAACAGGCGGGTCGCGGCCTGGTTCCATTGCAGAATCGTCCCGTCGGGCGCGTAGCTTTCCACGGCGACCAGGGGATTGGATTCCACCACCGCGGAAAACCGGGCCAGGGCTTCGCGGACCATCTCCGAGGCATGTTTCTGCTCCGTGATGTCATCGATAGCGAGAACCGCGCAGCGCTGCTTGTTCATCACGACGGAACTGGCCCGGAAGCTCAACCAGCGCGGGGCGGGGTGAGATTCCATGCACACCTCGGCTTCGCCGTGCCGAGGGGCGGGATCCCCATCCTCCGCCAGGGCGCTTCGGATGGCCAGGTTCAGCCGGCAAGCCGGGCACAGGTCGGTGCTGCCACAACCCCGGGGATCCCTCTCCCGGTTCACGCACCGGATGAAATCACCGCACTTCAGCGCGCCCAGGGAACCTTCCGAGCGTCGGACCATCTGCTCCGCGACCGCGTTGAAAAAGAGGATGCGCTCGTCGGCGTCGATGACGAGCATGCCGACGGGAGAAGAGGTCAGCACCGACTGCAGGTTGTCGCGGCTTTCCAGCAGCTGCTCCTGCCCGTGCCGGACCCTCCGGTTGGCGTGGTGCAGCCCGATCACGCCCAGGCCCAGCAGGATCGCCACGGCGGCCAGGGTCAACGGCAGCGCCGCCCGCGCCATGACGATCTTTCTCCAATCCCGCGCATCGATATCCATGCCGAAGACCGCCAGCAGCCTGCCGGTCTCCGGCTGCAGCATGGGCACAAATGCGCTGACCCAGGTTCCCCAGCGATCCGTAAACGGCCCCTCGCTGGACTCCTTCTCGCTGTCAAAAACAGCCGTGACGAATCGGCTCACTTCGTCATACGTTTGCCCGGGCGGCGAATAGTCCGGCGAGTCCGCGGGCTCGGAATCCACGAAAAAGAAGATCATCCCGTCCGCCCGGCGACCCATGAGGTAGAGGAATCGGCATCGGTCATTGGCCTTCCGCATATTCGTCAACTGTTCCTTCAGCCGCAGGTAGTCGGGCGAACGCAGGTCGGCGTCCGATCCCTGAAGGTTCTGCACCCGCTCGACATTGATGGCCAAGGTGGCGACACGCGCCTGCTGGATCAATTCCCGGCGCAGCAGGCCGTCGGCCCGGCGTGACGCCCACACGGTCGCGCCCGCGATCAGCATGATCGCCGGGAGCGTCAGCAGCCACAGCATGGAGGAGCGGAATTTCATGGCCCTGTGGGAAACGATTTCAGTCGCCCCCTCCACTTCCGTATCTCGGCTTCTCGCCCAGCCTCTTCAGCAACTCGTTCACCTCGGCCTTGAGCTCGATGACCCGCCCTTCCCGTCCCAAGGTCGCCGATTGCCAGCGGCGCAACTCGTTGAGCTGTTGCCGCAGCTTCTCCTCCGCCTGCTTGCGGTCGGTGATGTCGTTGATGCTGGAGAGGACGAACTTTTCGCCGCGCAAGTTGATGATCCTGGCGGAGAAGAGTCCCGTGATGAGATCGCCGCTCTTAACGCGGAACGGGAACTCCACCCCGTCCACGACTTCGCCCCGGCGAATCGTGTCGACCACGCTGCTGCGGTCCTCCGCGCGCGTCCACAGTCCCAATTCCAGCGAGCTGCGCCCGAGAACCTCCTCGCGGCGGTATCCGGTGATCGAGCAGAAGCCGTCGTTGACCTCCATGAACCGGCCGTCTTCGGGGCGCGTGATGGTGATGGCATACGGCGAGGTCTGGAAGGCGATGGAGAACTTCTCCTCGCTTTCCCGCAGCGACGCCTCGGCCCGCGCTTGGGCCTCCCGGCTCTCCCGCTGCTGCAGGGCCTCCTTCACGGCGAACGGGAGGCGGGTCATGTTGTCCTTGAGCACGTAGTCCGCCG
The DNA here is from genome assembly GCA_022710725.1 of Verrucomicrobiota bacterium. Taxonomy (GTDB): domain Bacteria; phylum Verrucomicrobiota; class Kiritimatiellia; order CAIQIC01; family JAGNIJ01; genus JAGNIJ01. The sequence goes on along the minus strand of JAKLGK010000003.1, from coordinate 108,709 downwards.
CGCCGGCCTTCATGCACTGGACGGCGGTCTCCTCGTTGAGCGAGCCCGTCAGCAGGATCAACGGCGGGCGGGGATCCCGCCGGAGCGCCAACTGCAGCGCTTTCATGCCGTTGAAACGCGGCATGGAGTAGTCGGAGATCACCACGTCCGGCCGGAATTCGTCCAGGGCCTTCAAGTAATCCTCCTCCGTCTCTACGCGCCGGGACTCAAAATCCAGATCGCCTCGTCGGAGTTCCCGCTGGGCCAACTCCACGTCCGCCGGCACGTCCTCCGCGAACAGGATGCGAATGCGCGATGCCGTTTTCATGCCGAGGTCTCCATCAGCCGTTCGTCGGTTGATTCAACAGGAGCCAGTATAATCCCAGGTCCCGCACGGATTCGAGAAACTTGTCGAAATCCACGGGCTTGACGATGTAGCTGTTCACTCCAAGCCGGTAGCTTTCGACCATGTCTTGTTCCTCTCTCGACGACGTCAAAACCACAACGGGAATCGTCCGGGTGTGCTCATCGCCTTTGACGGCGCGCAGCACCTCCAGCCCGTTCACTTTCGGAAGCTTCAGATCCAGGAGGATCACCCGCGGCCGGGTTTCAATGTCCCGGTCCTTGAAGGCCCCCCGCGCGAACACGAAATCGAGCGCCTCGGCGCCGTCGGCTACGTGGACGATGTGGTTGGCCAGGTTGTTCTTCTTCAGGGCCCGGAGCGTCAGTTCCGCGTCATTCGGGTTGTCTTCGACCAGGAGGATTTCGACTTCGTTAGCCTTATTCATGGGGTTCCTTTCAGTCACCCGTAATCCATGGCCCGTCCCCGGTCATTACACCCTCCCCTTCGGCAGCGCGAACCAGAACGTGGCGCCTTCGTCAACCTTTCCCTCCGCCCCCACCCGGCCGCCGTGGCGCTGTACGATGCGCTGCACGATGGCCAGGCCGATGCCCGAGCCCTCAAACTCGGTGGTCTTGTGCAACCGCTGGAAAATGCCGAACAGCTTGGCCTGGTACCGGGGATCGAACCCGACCCCGTTGTCCTTCACGAAGTAGATCTGCTCCTCCTTTTCAGCCCGCGCGCCGATCTCGATGCGCCGCTTGTCCCGGGACGCGCTGTACTTGATCGCGTTACTCAGCAGGTTAAACCAGACCTGCCGCAGCAACGTCGGGTCGCCGCGGACCGCGGGCAGGTTGGGCAGTATGAATTCGCTCCGCGCCGCCTCGTCGGAAGGGAGCAGTTCCTCGTACACCGAACGGGCCAACGTCGCCATGTCCACCGGGACGGATCTCACCCCGGTTCGCGTGGCGCGGGACAGGGCCAGCAGGTCGGTGATAAGACGGTCCATCTGCCGAGTATTTTCGCGAACGACGGTCAGCAGCCGCGCGGCCTCGGTGTCCATCTTGCCGGCGTAGTCCTCCAGCACGATCCGGGAGAAGCCATCGATCGCGCGCAGCGGCGCGCGCAGGTCGTGCGATACGGAATAGGCGAACGCCTCCAGTTCCTTGTTCGAGGCCTCCAACTGGGCCGTGCGCAATCGGACACGCTCCTCCAACTCGGCGTTGAGCCGGCGGATGTCCTCCTCGGCTTTTTTCCGCTCGGTGATGTCCCACACGGTCGAGATCATCAGAGGCTTGCCCGGCACGGGGATATTTCTCGCGGTAACAAAGGCGGTTTCCTGGCCCGCGCGGGTGATCGGCACGTCGGGCCAGTACATCCGTTCCGGCTGGCCGCTGGCGCAGTCCTCGAGGACTTTCTTCCTGATCGCTTCGCGGAATTCCGGATCCTCGTAGACGGCGTCCCAGAACCCGTCGTGGCGGGCCAGCGCCTCGCGTGTGGTCCGGTAGAAGCGCGGGAAGTTGTCGTTCATGTAGTGGAAGGACACCGCCGGGTCCACGGAATTGACGGCCACGCCGACCGGCAGGTTGTCGAGGACCGCCGTGGTGAAGGCCTCGTTCTGGCGCAGCGCCTCCGAGGCTCGCCGCAGTTCCGTGATGTCGGAGAGGATGCCATTGATGCCGGAGGCGGGATCCTTCTCGCGGCGCCGCCGGCTCGTGGAGCGCACCCAGCGCTCCGAGCCGTCCCGGGCCAGCACCCGGAATTCCGAGGCATGATACCGGCCCGCCAGCGCATCCGCAAAGTAACTCTGGACCGCAGGGAGGTCCTCCGGATGAATGAACTCCGCGAACGAGCGCCCGATCACCTCCTCCGGCTCATAGCCAAACAGGAACCGGGCCGCCGGGCTGACATAGGTGAGGAGGCCCGCCCCCGATACGCTGAACACCATGTCGCTCAAGTTCTCGACCATGTCCCGGTATTGCTCTTCGTTGACGCGCAGCGCCTCCACCATCCGGGTCCGTTCCGTCTCGGCCTCGAGGGCATGCAAGGCGAAGCCGATGTCGCCGACGAGTTCCCGGAAGAGTGATTGTTCCTCCGCGTCGTCCGCCATCACGCGCGCCAGCGCCACGACGATGACCCCGTAGTTACGTTCCCCGTGCCGCAGCGGGCCCGCCAGGACTGCCGTGTCGCAGTCGGTGTGGGCCATCGGACAATGCACGCAGTCTCGCTTCGTGTCGTGCATGACCACGATCTCCGACCGGGCGAGGGCCAGGCGGCAGCACTCCGGAACCTGGCCCGCCTCCAGGTGTGTCCGGAGGGCGGATAAGCTCGCGTCCACACCCGAGCCGGCCGCTGGGCGCAGCCGCCCGTCCGCCTCGAGCAGGCTGATCCAAGCGGAGCGGTAGCCCCGGGTTTCGGCGAGAATAGTGCACGCGCTCCGCACCAGGGCCTCCCTGTTTTTTTCGTGCGTGATCAGCTGGTTCACGTTGCGGACCGCCTGGAGCACTTCGGTCAGGTGCCGGAGGCGCTCCTCCACCCGCTTCCGTTCCGTGATATCCACCGAGAGGATGAACAAGCCCTCGGGCACGCGTTGGAGGCTCAACTCGAACCAGCCCGTTTCACCGTCGGGATAGGCGAAGAAGTTCTCGAAGCGGCGCGGCTGACGGTCGCCCAGGCAGCGTCTCATTTCATCGAACAAGGGCGTTTGCTCGATGCCGGGATACAGGTCGGTGATGAGGCGCCCCTCCAACTCCCCGCGCGGCCTTCGGGCATGGCGCGCCACGGCTTCGTTGACGTACAGGTAACGGCCCTCCGGGGAGAGGATCTGGCAACCCTCCATCATGCTATCGAGCGTCTGGCGATACTTGTCCTCGTGGCGGCGTTCCGCCTCGGCCGCTTCATATTTTCGGCGATAACGCAGGGCCTCCTGCCGCCGCCAGAGCGAAGCCATGGCCGCGCCGGTCGTCACGAGCGCCACGCCGATCATGGCCAGAAGTTCCCATAATCGCCGCCGCAGGGCCCCGAAGGCTTCCGACTGGTCCATGCGGGCGACCATGAACCACGGGGAATCGGGGATGGCGCGCACGCAGGCGATCACGGGCACGCCGCGGTAATCCTGCCCTTCGACGATGCCTTCCTTGCCGAGGACCGCCATGACCGCCGGCACAACGGTGTTGGTGATCGAATAGCGAAGGCGCAATGCGGTGTTCGTGGCGAATCGGAGCTCGTTCAGGAAGACCACTTCGTCGCCGTCCCGGCGGACGATCAGCGTTTCCGCCGTCCGGCTGGGATAGGGCCACCGCATGAGGAGGGGGAACAGGTAGGTCTGGGGATCCATGCGCAACACGAGAGTTCCGAGCGGTTCGCGCGGATCGCTGTCCGTAAACAGGGGAACCAGAACCGACAGGTGCACGGATTCGTCCGGTGAATGCCGATGAAAATCAAGGAACACCGGTGTACCCTGGCGGAAGGCATCCGCCACGGACCCATCGAGGCCCGGCAAGGGCCATGCGGCCGGGCCGGGCGCGGTCAGTCGCGGCCGGTTTTCGATATCCAGTAGAAAAACGCTCTCGTACTGATAGGCCGATTGCGCATGGTCCAGCCAGGTTCGCAAGCGGGTTTCCGAATTGGTCTCCGCCGGATTTTCGAAAAAACGCCGGACCAGGCCGGAGAAATCGGGGTTGTCAAAAAACACCGCTGCATCACCGAGTCGCTCGAGACGCCAGTGCATGAGTTCCGTAATCTTGAGGTCGGCGATGGCGGAGAGCTGCTGTTCGACGGTGATTCGGAATTGTTGTTCCAGCTTCCGGAAGTACTGCAGCCCGGCCACGATTTCGCCCACGGACAGCGCCAAAAACACCGCCAGAAAAAGGCGGGCGGAAGACTTGGCCTTGAAGGACGATGGGGGAACCGGAGGCTCGGCCGCCAAGCCCGCCCCGGCCCATTCCCGTTGCCGGCTTACGGGCTGCTGCGGTTGTTCTTCACCGGCCATGCTCGACTCCTGCTGCCGAGTTCAACGGTTGTGCATCCGGACTTCAGTTGCATTCTGGAATCTAAAGAGCGCCGTGTCAATCGAATCCAACGCGCGAGCCGGCCGGACACCGTTACAGGGCTTCGCGCAGCCGCCCGGTCGCCTGGTCGATCTTCCGGATCGAGTAGGCTCTCCCGGCTGACCACGTCGCTACGTGCCGCGCCGCCGCCTCCGGATCCAGGATGGGCGTGGACGCCTCCTCGATCCGCCATTCCGTGCCCGGCGCATCCATGACCAGGACAGGCTGAATGTCGGGCCATTCGACGCCGCCCCGCTGGAAGTGCCGGTCCACCGCCTCGACCTGTCGCCGGAGTTCAACCAGCGGGTTGGGCACGCGGAACGGCTTGCTTCCCGGGGCCGGGCGCAGGGTCCACCACGCGTCCTGCCCGGCGCCTTCCACCAAGCCCCGCCAGAAGCGCACCTCGATCACGAAGAGGCCGCGCGGCGTGATCGCCAGCAGGCGCACCGGCACGCGCCGCCAGCCGCCCGGCATCCCGACGTCCTCCAGGATGTAACAATCCTCGCCGAGGGCGGCCTTCAGCCGCTCGGTGAGTCCGACGCCTTCGTGCCACCGCGCGTCGATGGCGCGCCTCTCGTTTTCCCGCTTTTGAATCCACACGGCATGCCCGACACAGGCAAAGCCGGCGAGGGCCCCGATAGCCAGCAGGCCCGGCCCCTGGGATCCGAACAGGAGAATGCCGGCCACGAAGAGATTGAGCGCCACCAGGACTTCCACAGCCAGCAGGGCATGAACGGGCTGGAACCGCCGTTGGGGAAACCGGTGCCGCCGCTCAATGAATTCGTCGGTCAGGATACGCGCCATATCCGCCCCTCACGTCCCGCCACCGCCGCCTTTTTACACGGCCGCCCGACGCGGGTCAATCACGGGTCTCTGGACTTCCGGCGGGCAAATGATATTTTGACACCCGGAAGCGATTGCCCTATTTTCCGCGTCGTTTTTCACGGGGGGGCCGGTAGCTCAGTTGGTAGAGCACGAGCCTTTTAAGCTTGTGGTCGCGGGTTCGAGCCCCGCCCGGCTCACCACCCCATCATCGCTCTTGACTACTGCATTCCTTCTGGCATGGTAATCCACCATCAATCGTTAAGCCGTGTCATAATAGAGGATAGAGCCCATGAAAAAGCTTCTCTGCGTCTTTGCGATGGCCTTCGCGGCGATCCCCTTCGTCGGGTGCGAGGATTACGACGAAAAGGCCAACCGGCTGACGTTCGAAAACGCGTCTCACTTTTCGGTCCAGGTCATCTCGCTCACCACCGAGTGGAACGGATTCAACCTCGCGCCCGGCGAGCGGGTCCGGATGAATGACATCCGCGACGTGGATTACCGGTACGAGCCGGAGGGCTCGGTGCAGGAGGGTAGCGCCTCCAGCGATCGGTACATTGTCTTCGTGGACGCCCCGCCGTCCGACGACGAAGAAGACGCCGCCACCGACGAGGCCACCACCGACGAAGCCGCCGCCCAGTAGCGCCGGTCGCTATGCGCGGATTCGTATCCATCTTCACCGCCCGTCGGACGGACCCGCGCGGCCATGTCTGAAATCAGCGACATCTACAACTCCGCGCGGAGAAACGCTCCGGTTGCGCCCGCCCCGGATCCGGATGCGCCGCCCCCGGTTTCCACTCCCGATGACTTGTCCACGGGGCACGGCGCCAGCCTGAAGAGAGCCGTTGTGCTCGGGCTCCTCATGATCCTGCTCCTGGCCGCGATTGCCTACATCGAGGCTCTGACCGACCGCAAGGATCGGGTGCGTCCGAGCGAGACGGACGAACTGGAACTGTTTCAGAGGGACCTAGACCTCGACGCGGAAGCCACGTTGTGATCGCATCCATCCGCGGGCGCAATAGGGCCGTCAGCGCTCGAACGAGAGCCGGATGCCGCGGCGGAGATACGTGGGGATATCGAGATCCTGCCCTCCCACGACCGTGGGATCCACGCCCCGGAACCGGCCCCGCTCCTCTTCGCTGAACGGAAGTTCGGGTTGAACCGGGGCCGCGCCCGGCAGGATCTCGTCGGGGGACGGCGCACTCCGCGGCGAGAGCGGGCTTTCGTCCCAGGCCTCCGCCGCCAGGACCACGATGGCCATCTTTCCCTTCCAATCCTCTTCGATGGCCGCGCCGGGGAAAAAACGCACATCGGGTTGGGCCCGGCCGGTGAGCTCGTTCATGACCCTCGTGACCTCGGCCAGCGCGAGGTCCGGGCCGCCGACAATGTTCACCAGCAGGGCCTGCGCGGAAGCGAGAAGGCGTCCTTCGCCGAGCAGCGGGCTCTTCATCAGCCGGGCCAGGGCCTGCTCGGCTTTCTTCGAGCCCGAGCCCTGGGCATAGCCGAAGGTGCAGGAACCGCTGCTGTGCTCGACCATGTTGCGCAGATCGGCCAGCGTCAGGTTGATGATCCCGGGCTGGGTCAGCAGTTTCCACAACGAGCGCACGCCGACCCCGAGCATCGCGTCCGTGCGCGCGAAGGCGTCCTGCAGGCTCTCCTGGTCGCCCGCCAGGTCCAGCAGGTGCTGGTTTGGAATCGTGACCACCATGTCCGCGTGCAGCCGGAGCGCATCGAGCCCCTCCGCAGCCAGCTGGCGGCGGCGCAGGCCCTCGAACTCGAACGGCAGCGTGGCCAGCCCGATCGTCGTGACGCCCGCCTCGCGCGCGAGTCGCGCGATGGCCGGGGCCGCGCCGCTGCCGGTCCCTCCGCCGAACGTCACGACCAGCAGCAGCACGTCCACGCCGACCAGGGCCTCCCGGACCAGGTCCGCGTCCTCCTCGAGGGCCAGGCGGCCCAGGTTGGGATCGCCGCCCGTGCCCATTCCGCGGGTCAGCGAGCAGCCCACCAAGAGTTGCCGGTCCGGCATCCCGCACGCCGCGAGCGCCTGCGCGTCCGTATTGACAAGCCGCGTCTCCGGCCCCGACGTCCAGCCGGCGGCCATCCGGGCCACGCTGTTGCAGCCCCCGCCGCCCACCCCGAGGACCAGCACCCGGCAGGCCGCCGCGCGCTCTTCCCCGCCGTTTAACCGCGTCGGTTGGAGTCCGCTCATGATCCGAACCACGATTGAAAGAGTTTCTTGATCGCGCTGCCCAGCCCCTTCTCGGGGGGGCGGGTCCTGAACGCATACTTGACCATGCCCGCGGGCGCGGCGAACTGCGGGCTCTCCGCGACCACGGCCAGGCCGGCCAGCCCGACGGGACACCCGATCCGGCTTGGCAAGCCGAAGACTTTCTCCGCCAGGGGCAGCAGGTCCTTCGTCCGCGCGCCGCCGCCGGTCAGCACCACGCCGCCGCCCAGCGCGTGCAGCAATCCCTTCGCCTCCATCCGGTCGCGCACCAGCCGCAACGTCTCGTCCATCCGAGCATGGATGATCGTGTTCAGGTCCGCCAGCTTGACGGCCCGGGCCGCCTGGCCGGCCTCTCCCCCAAGCACGACTTTCTGGGAGCGCGCGGCCAGGTCCACGAGGACCCCGCCCTCGGTCTCCTTCAGGTGCTCCGCCTCGGCCACGGAGAGGTGAAGCCCCCGCGCGATATCGTTGCTGACGTGGTCGCCCCCCACCGCGAAACAGCCGGCGTCCGCGATGACGCCGCGGGCGTACGCCACGAAGTCGGTCGTCCCGCCGCCGAGGTCCACCATGACCACGCCGTTTTCCTTGTCCTCGCGCGTCAGCACGGCCAGCGCCGCGCAGAGGCCCGAGAAGGCGACGTCCTCGACCTCGACCTGCGCGCCGAGCACGACCCGGACCAGGTTGCGCATGCGGTTGAGCAGGCCGTGGATCACCAGCATGTCCACGGACAGCTTGGCGCCTTCCATGCCGACCGGGTCCGGGACGCCCTCCTGGTCGTCGACGTAGTAATGCTGGCAGATCGTGTGCAGGACCCGGCGGTCGGCGCTCAAGCCGACCGAACGGGCATGCTCCATGGCGTGCTCGACGTCCTCCTCCAGGACCTCGTGGTCGGGATCCATCACCGGCACGCTGCCGCGGTTGACGAGGCTGTCGATGTGGCCGCCGGTGACGACGAGGTGGACCTGGTGAATGTGGACGTGCCCGTTTTCCTCGGCCTGCTGAAGGGCGCTGCGCAGGCAGGTCTCTGCCGTCTCGACGTGAACGATCTCGCCCTTGCGCACGCCCCGGGACGGGCACTCGCCGAGCCCGGTGATCATGCACTGCCCGCCGTCGCGGACCTCGCCCACCAGGGCGCGGATCCGGCTGGTTCCCATCTCGACGGCCACCACGGGCGGTTCGTTGCTCATGCCGGGTCGCGCCTTCTCATTGGAAGACGACGGGGAAGTTGCGGTCCACCATCATGTCCACCGAGGCGATGGCGCGGCCCTCGTCCGCCGACTGCCGGATGATCTCGCACAACCGCTCCATGCGGGACGCCATCTCGCGGCGCGGGAAGCGGATCCGCTCCCCGCGCTCCAGGTCCACGCGCAGCATCTCGTTATCGGACACGTCCACCCGGCGGATGCGGACGAAGCGGCTGTACACCGGCTCATCGCTCAACTCGATCAGCGCCAGCGCGTCCTGGATCCCGTCGTCCTCCACCCGGTGGCCGGGCCGCATGCCGCGGGCGCGGTAGCCCGTGATCACCGGGAGCCGCGTGGACACGGAACTGGGGCCCAGGGTATAGCCCTCCCGGTCGACGGCCAGCGCCTGGCCCCCCGCCTCGTCCCCGAGCCGGGCCACGGCCATCCGCTCGGAGATCCGGATCCGGAGGGTGTCCGGCAGGATGCGCGTCACCGTGACCATGCCGACGACCGGAACGCTTTCCAGTTCGCGGCGGATCCGGCGCAGGTCGAGGGCGAAGAGGTTCAGGCCCGTGTCCAGCCCCGCGTACTCCCGGATATGCGACGGCTGCAGCTTGCCGTCGGAGGCGAGGTCGAGGTTGCGCACGATGAACCGGTCGTTGCCGGAGAACAGCGCGCGGCCGGCCCGGCGCAGCCCTTCCGTTCCCAGCCAGAGCGCCGCGGCCGCGACCACCAGCAGCAGCACGATGGAGCCGACCTGGTAGAGCCGTTCGCGCTGCCGCGCTCGCCGCGGCTTCTCGACCTGGAGGATCGTCTCGCGCAGCCGGACTTCGCGGCGCACGCCCGCGCGCCGCCGGTCATTTCGATATCGTTGCCAGTACCACACGGTTCATCACCCCGGGCCGCCGGATTCGCGCCGGCGCCCTGTTACACGGGCACGGATTCAATGTACCGATGCCCGGCTCATGATTCGATCACAAACTTCCGGAAACGTCATCCCGGCCGCGCGCGCCGCCTTGGGAAAGAGGCTGGTCTCCGTGAAGCCCGGGATCGTGTTGAGCTCCAGGATGAACAGCCCGCCGTCCGCCGCCAGCCGGAAATCCACGCGGCCGAATCCCTCGGCGCCCAGCGCGCGAAACGTGCGGCGGGCCAGGTTCCGGCACCGGCTTGCCGTCTCCTCGGGGAGCGGCGCCGGGACCAGGAATTCGCTGCGGCCCGCCGTGTACTTGGCCGTGTAGCTGAAGAAGGGCTCGAGCGGCCGGATCTCCAGCACCGGCAGCGCCTCGCCGTCCAGGATGCTCACCGTCAGCTCGCGGCCCTCGACGAAGGACTCCACCAGCACCTCGGCATCGTGCTCCAGGGCGCCCGCCAGCGCCCCCGGCCACTCTGACTCGGTCATCGCGCGGTACACGCCGATGCTCGAGCCCTGGCAGGGCGGCTTGACCACGACCGGGAGCGGTAGGGTGCGGGCCTGGCCGTCGCGCAACACCTCGTACGCCGGCGTCGGGAGCCCCTCGCGCACGAGGGCCTGCTTGGTGAGGCGCTTGTCGAACGAGCGCCGGCTGGCCTCGGGGCCCGAGCCCGTGTACGCGATGCCGCGACGCCGCAGCATCTCCTGCAGGCCGCCGTCCTCGCCGAACCGCCCGTGCAGGGCGATGAACACCGCCTCGACGCCGGACGGGATGTCGACGCTCTCGCCCTCGAGCAGGATCTCGTCGACCTCGTAGCCCGCCTCGCGGAGCCCCTTGGCGACGCCGGCGCCGGAGCGCAGGGACACCTCCCGCTCGGCCGACGGGCCGCCCTTCAGCACGGCCACCCGCCTGAACTTCTTCTTTGTCATGCGCGTTTCTTATCCTCTCCCGTGTTACCGCCTATTAAATCATCCTTCGCCCACCATGCAATTTTTTCCACGTCGCCCGCGCCGATCACCAGCAGCAGGTCGCCATCCTTCCACCAACCCCGCCACTGCTCCCGGGCGTCCTCCAGGGAGCGTAGCAGCCGGACGGGCGGCCCGCCGAAAGCCCGGAAGTGGCCCAGCAAGTCCTCGGATGTCCCGCCCTCAAGCGGCGCCTCGGACGCCGCATAGACGGGCAGGAGCCATATCTCGTCCGCGCCCGCGAAGGCGGGCGGGAACTCGGGACCCAGCGCCCGCGTGCGCGTATACCGGTGCGGCTGGAACACGGCGAGCCGACGCCGCGCGGGCCGCCCGGCCGCCACGCGCATCATCGCCCGGATTTCCGTGGGATGATGAGCGTAGTCGGAAACCACGGTGACCCCGCGCATTTCGGCGACGATCTCAAAACGCCGCTTCGCGGGCCGGAATTCCGCCAGCCCGGCGGCGGCCTGCTCGAAGGTCAACCCCGCCTCGATGGCCGCGGCGCACGCCGCCAGGGCGTTCTGGGCGTTCTGCGGGCCCGCCACCGGAAGCCGGAAGACGCCGGCGCGTCGGCCCTTGATGCGCACCTCGACTTCCGCGTGCGCCGGGGAGGACGCGCGCAGCAGGCCCCGCACCTCCGCGCCCGGAGCCCAGCCGTAGGAAAGGGCGTTCGGAACGGACCGGCACAGCGACGAGGCCCGCGGATCGTCGGCGCAGTAGATCACCTTGCGGCGCGTCCCCCGGACGAACTTCCCGAAACACGCGATCAGCCCGGCCTCCCCGTCGAAATGCTCCAGGTGGTCCAATTCGATGTTCGTGACCAACGCGATATCCGGGCGGTACAGGGCCAGCGTGCCGTCGCTCTCGTCGGCCTCGACGACAAGCAAGCGTCCGTCCCCCACCCCGGCCACTCCGCCCAGTTCGTCCACCTCCCCGCCAATGCAAAAGCCGGGATCCAGGCCGGCGTGCCGTAGCGCCTGCGCGATCATGGCCGTGGTTGTCGTCTTACCGTGGGTTCCGCCGACGGCCACGGAAAGCCGCCCTTCCAGCAGGGCCGCCAGCACCGAGCCGCGGGAAAGAACGGGCATGCCCCGCGCCCGCGCCGCCCGCAGCTCCTCGCAGGAATCCGGCACGGCCGTGCTGCGCACCACCTGTTTCACATCCGGTTCCAGGTGGGCCGGATCATGCCCGACGACGCACCGGATGCCCCTTCGCTCGAGGTCATCCGTGAGCCGGTTGCGCCCGGCGTCGCAGCCGGAGACCCGCGCGCCACGGCCGTCCAGATGCACGGCCAGCCCGGCCATGCCGACGCCGCCGATGCCCAGCAGGTGCACACGCTCGCCCGGCTGCGGCAGCAAGAACCCGGATGGCTGGTCAGGCACGGCGGGCCTCCGCGACCTTCTCGACCAGGCCGGCGAGGGCCTCGGCGCCGCGGGCGGACGCCCGCTGGCGGGCCGCGGCTCGCTGACGGGCCAACCGGCCGGGATTGCGCATCGCGCTGACCAGGTAGTCGGCCAGCCATTCCTCGTCAAGGTCCGGCTCGGGCACGACATCGGCCGCGCCTTTCTTCTCCAGCGCCCGCGCGTTGGCCGTCTGGTGATCGTAAGCCGCGAACGGGTACGGCACGAGCAGCGCGGGGACGCCGAAAATGGCCAGTTCGGCGCACGTGGCCGCGCCGGAACGACACACGGCGAGATCGGCCCGGCGGTACACCGCGGCCATGTCCGCCATGAAGGGGAAGACCTCGTGGAGCACGCCGGCCTGTTCGTAGGCGCGGCGCACGGCGTCTTCGTCCGCGAAGCCGGCCAGGTGAATCACGCCGACGCGGTGGCCCGCCGCATGGACGCGCGAAACGGCCTTCGAGACGATCTCGTTGAGCCGGTGCGCGCCGCGGCTGCCGCCCATGACCAGAACGGTGAAGAACTCGCGCTCGGACGGCGCTTGCTCCGCGGCGGTCGCCGCCTGCTCCAGTTCGGCCCGCAGCGGCATGCCGGTCCACACGAGTTCGCCGTGCCGCAGGTAGTAGCTCGACTCCTCGAAACTGACGGCCACGGCGTCCGCCCATCTCGAGAAGAGCCGGATGGCGCGGCCGGGCAGGACGTTGGCCTCGTGCAGGACCACCGGGACCGCCTCGCGCAAGGCCGCGTAGACCGGTCCGACGGACGCGTAGCTGCCCATGGCCAGGAGGACATCGGGGCGGCGCTGCCGCATCTGGCGCCGGCACAGCCGCGCCGCGCGGGCCAGTTTCCACACCGAGCGGACCGCGCGCGGCGTGAAGCCGGAAGGCAGCCCCTCGGCGGGGACGGTCACCACCGGGCCGGCCCAACCGCGGAGGGCCGGGGTTTCCACGTCCTTGCCGGCCAGCCAGAGTTCGATGTCATGGCCGCGCTGCCGGAGCAACTCGGCCGTGGCCAGCCCCGGGAAGATATGCCCGCCGGTGCCGCCGCAGGCGATGGCCGTTTTCACCGGGCCCGCTCCCGTAAACTAGTCCGCAGAAAGCGGATCATGGATGTCGCGCCCGGGGCGCCGACCGGCGGGCGGCCCGAGCCTCCCGGTCCAGCAGCAGCCGCTTCCAGGGCAGGCCGCCGGAAAAGCCGCCCAAGCTCCCGTCGCCGGCCCGCACGCGGTGGCAGGGAATGAAAAGGGGCAACGGGTTGGCGCCGCAGGCCCTGCCCACGGCCCGCGCGCTGCCCGCGCGGCCGACCTTCCGCGCCAGTTCGCCGTACCCGACGACCGTTCCCGGCGCGAGCGTCAGCAACGCGCGCCACACCCGCAGCGTGAAGGGCGCCGTCTCGGGCCACTCCAGCGCCGGCGGCTTCCCGGGCTGTCCCCTGAAAACGGAAAGAATGAAACGCCTGGCCTTCGCCAGCGCCGCGCGATCGTCCGCCGTCGCGGCATGGACCTGCGCCGTTTTCCATCGGAAAGGCTGTCCCGGCTCGGCGCGCAGGGCGGGCAGGACGCAGGCGCAAATCCGCCCGCGGCGGACCTCGACGCGCACTACGCCCCACGTCGATTCCATCCGCAATTCGCCGGGCTGTTCCAAGGTCCTGGACATGGCTAGAAGATCAGGCTGTACAGCACGAAACCGACAATGACCACGATGAAGATCATGAACACGGCCTTGTTGCGCTGGACCCGCCCCTCGCCCTTGACGGGCGGCGCCCCGACAAAACTGCCGCTGGCAAAGTAATTGGCGAACCGGTCGTCTTTCAACAGGTGCCCCGCCTTGCGCGTGGGCTCCACCATCCGGCCTGCGCGCGGCGCGGCCGGCTCCGGCGCGCGCGGGCTGGCCGGGCGCGCGGCCGCCGGGGATCGCCACGCGAACAACTCGCCCGGGGGCGGCGCGTCCGCGACCGCTCCGCCGGACGGAGGGGCGGCCTCCTCGGGCGACGTCACGGGATCTTCGCGGCGGGGGGGCGCCACGGGCCTTTCCCGCGCCACGAGGGACTGGGGACGAGGCACGGTCGCCAGCCGTTCGGGCTTGTCCAGCGCCTTCGTCAGCGTCCGGAGGTCGGCCCGAACCCGACGCGATTCGCGCTCGAGTTCCTTCATCCGGCGCTCGAATTGCGTCTTCATGGCGGCGCACATACGGCCCGGCTTCCCCTAGATCAGCAGCGACGAGCGCAGGACGATGAACACGGCCACCAGGACGAGGATGAATACGATCAGCGGCAGGGATACGCCGAGGCCCACCTTGATCCAGTAGCCGAAGGAGCGCTCCACGTCGACGAATCCGCGGTGATCCTCGAAGGTCACCTGGGGATGTTCCGCCGGCGCGCCCTTCTCTCCCTGGATGGCGTCGAGCCGCGACATGGACTTGTTGTATTCCTGGCGGGCGTTCTCGAGGATGCTCAACGCCCGCGTCAGCTCGTCGCGGTAGGATTCGTCGGGCCAGGTCTCCTCGTTCAGTTCCTGCAGCTCGGCCGCCATCATCTTGAAGCGCTTGCGGACCGCGGCCAGGAGTTCGGACAGCTTTTCGGCCTGCAGCTCTTCCTTCTCCAGGGTCACGAGGCTCTGGCCGAAGCGCTCCAGCATGTCGCGCTTGCCGCGCTCGTATTCCTCGGTCTTGCGGCGCAGGTCGTCCATGTCGTGCTTTTCCCGCTCGATCTCCTCCTGCCGCTGGCGGAGCCGCTCGATGTCCTGCGACGCCTGGGCGCTCCGCTCGCCCATGTCCTGCTTGAACCGGGCCATGCGCGTCAGGTTGAAATCGGTGATGGGCCGGACGGGCACCTCATCCGATGCCGGCTCGCCCATCGGGACCGCGGGCTCGTCGCCCGGCCCCAGCTTGATGCGCTTGGCGCTGTCGCGCTGCTTTATAAGATCGTCGTCGAAGAAATCGGTGTCTGCCATGGGGGCCTCGGGGGGTGTGGGTTTCCTATTTCGGGATGACCAGCGTCTGGCCGACCCGCACGCTTTCGGGGCTTTTCAGCGTGCTTCGGTTGGCCTCGTAAATGTCCGACCAGCGTCCGGAATTTCCGTACATTCTCTCCGCGATGCGGGACAGGTTGTCGCCGGGCTGCACGATGTAGGTGGACATCGGGGGCTGGGCGGGCGCGGGCTCCGGCGGGCGCGGAGCGCCTGCGACCTGCGCCGCGGCGGGCGCGGCCGCGGCTGTCGCGGCGGCGGCGGCCGCCGGGACCGCCTTCGCCGCTTCGCCGAGCCGGGCGCGCAGGGCCTCGATCTCCTGGCGCAGGAGGGCGATCTCCTCAATGGCCCCCGAGGGCTGGGCGGGCAGCGTCGACGCGAAGCGGACCCGGGCATGCCGGATGAGATCCTCGACCACCGGGCGTTTTTCGGTTTGCGGCCGCAGTTCGAGGTAGCGCTGGTAATGGTAGAGGGCGCGGATGTAATCCTGCTTCTGGGAATCGTACAGGTGGCCGACCTCGAGATGGGCGCGGGCCAGGTTGGGCTTGCGCTCGAGGGCCTTGTTGAAGAGCTCGATCGCGCCGTCCACGTCCTGCTGGTTCTTCCGCTCGCGCGCGCGCTTCAACAGCGGATCCCGCTCCTCCATCTGGTCGAGGCTGCCGGCGCTGCGCGAGCAGCCGCCGGCGGCCATGAGCAGCACGAGGCCCAACCCGCCGATCCACCGCATTCCTTTTCTCACGGACACCCGCATCCCGTTTCTCCAAGACCGATTCCCGCGCGACTCTTCGACGCCGGGATTCTTAACCGCCCCCGCCCCATGGTCAAGCGCAATGCCGTACTCCGCCGGTCAGGGCCGCTCGAAGACCCGCCGGAACACGAAGAAGCCGCGCTTATCCGGCCAGACCTCGTCGTTGGCTCGAAGCCCCACCGCCTGCGATTGCAGGTCCACGAAACCGTTCGGCTCCATCCAGATGAAAGGCTCCTCCGGCGGGCCCTTGGTTCCCGTGCCGCCCACGGCCGGCCAGCCGGAGTCGTCATAGTCCGTCGCGCCCCACGATTCGGCGGGACGGAACTTGTATTTCCAGTCCGGCGACGTGACCACGAGGCCTTCGTGCGTCCGCACGGCCGCCTGCAGCCAGCTGGGATACGGGCTCCAGAGCGTGTGCAGGGCCAGCGCATGCCGGCCGGGCCCCGCGGTCGCGCCCTTCACGACGGCGCGCTCGGGCCGGCCGGCGGTGACGGCCTCCTGCCCGTCCAGCAGCGCGCGCGCCGGCGCGGTGCTGGACAGGCTCACCAGGACATGGGAGGGATCCTCGTGGAACCAGAGCAGCAGTTTCGCCTGCTCCACCGCCTCGGGATCCGTTTCCTCGGCGGCGAACCGTTCGTACTCGGGGCGCACGACGTCGAATCCCTCCAGCCGCTCCCGGTAGGCCAGCTCCCGTAGCCTCAACAGCGCCGCCTTGGGGAACTTCGAATGCATCTGCAGGAACGCCTCGATATACTCCCGGGCGCCGCGGTAGTCGCCGAAGCGCTCGTAGTTGAGCAACTCGTTCATGACGGTGGCCTCCGCCAACGGGTCGCGCGGCGGCGTCCGGCCCAGGGCCGTTCCAAGCGCCGAGCCCGCCGCGGCGGGCGCCGCGAGGTAATACCACGCCACGCTTTCCATGGCGCCGCGGCTCGCCTGGTCGGGCCCGCGCTCGAAGTCCATGCGGAAAGATTTCCCGAACTTCGTCGCGTCCAGCAGGTGGAGGCGGTACTGCACGACGCGGAAGAAGGACTTGAAGGGGACGCCATGCAGGGGGCGGGCGATCACGTTTTGGTAGTACCAGCCGCCGTTGAAGTAGTCCTCCAGCCCCGTCCCCCGCCACTTCGGCGCGGCCGCCCCGTCGGCGTACATCTGCTCATCGCCCTCGAGAATCCACCAGCTCCGGTCCTCGCTCATCACGGCGAGGATGCAGCCGACGTACTTACCCGCGCCCTCGGCCAGGAGGATGGGATGCGGCTTCCCCACGTCCTGCGCCGTCGTCCTGGACCAGTGCGCGTGCAGGTATCCCCAGCCCGCTTCCCACGCCGGGAGCGACTGGACGTCCGCGCGCACCGAGACCGTGACGGGCTGCCCCGACTGGTTTTCGATCCGGACCCGCGCGCGCTTTTCGAAGGGCATCGGGAACCGCGACACATACGAGTCGTTGGTCAGGGTGAAGAACATCGAGGGGAACCGGACCCGCCGCCATACCTGCCCGAAGAAGTCGCCCAGCGGCGTCTCCACGGAAGGCGCATCGCTGTCGTTCCAGCGGACCTGAAGCGCCAGTTGACGGCCCAGCTTTTCGCGGGCGACCGCGTCGCCGATCGGGCCGTAGTCCGGCGTGACGGTCAACTGCCGGATCATCGCCGGGCCGGCGACATCAAGGCCGTCCGCGCCCTCGCCGGGCTGCAGCGTGAGCGTGGATTCCCGGGCCTCGCAGCCGTCCGGCACGGGCGCGAGCCCGCCGGCCACCCACGCGTCGCGCACCCGCAGGATTTCCGCAACGACCTCGGGGGAATAGGTTCCCCTGAACTCCTCCGTGGTCATTCCGGGCGGAAGCCGCGAGAAGTTGATCTGGAAGAACAGCCGCGGCCAGCCGCCAGGTTTAAAGCCGCCCTCCTGCACCATGACCACTAGTCGCTTCCGGAACGGGATCGGGACCAGGTTGAACCAGCAATAGTTCTCGTAGGCCGCCAGCGGGTGGCGCCAGGGATCGGCGCCGCCGCAAAAACCGTCGAGCGTCGTGTCCACGGACGGCTTGCGCTCGCCGTCAAAGTAGAGCCGGATGCGGTGCTGGCCGTTCTCGGCGCCGGTGAACCAGAAACGCGACATGTAGCCGGGGCCCTCCAGGTCCGCCAGCACGACCCAGCCCTCGGGCCCCTTGCGGAGGGGATGGTTATAGTCGTCGTTCTTGCCGCTCGGATCCACGGATGAGAGCAGCGTCGTGTCCGGGACGTCCAGGCGGGCCGCCTGCAGGGGGTCGGCCCAGCGGCGGATCAACTCGGCCGTGGACAGCACCTGCTCCGGCCCGCTCCGCGAGCAGCCGCCCGCGCTTAGCAGGAGGAGGGAGAAAAGAACGCTTCGGAGTTTCATGGGACGGACTGTAGTGGAGGCCCCGCGGCGAGTCAACGCCCGGGGGGCGATTCTTGACATTCAGGCGGCGGCCGACAAGAGTATGAAGAGAAGGCCGCGTCCTGCCTGGAGGCAGGCGCGCCGCCTGCATCGCGAGAGAGACCGGCGCCACATCCCGAACCGAGGAGCGAACATGAGCGGAAAACGCGAGGACGAATGCTGCCCGGAGTTCGATCCCGGGCCGTGGGACGACAAGGAGTTGGAGTGGCGGGATCGGCTTTTCGTCCGCGACCGCGTGAGAAGCTTCCTGCACATCCCGCTGAATTTCGGCGCGGTGATGAAGCGCAACATGATCCGAATCCAGGCGGCGGACGCCGAGCCCGCCGCAGCGGCCGTGTTGTCGGACGAGAATTCCCTGTGGGGCGCGGACGTCTACATCGAGGTCACCAAGGAGATCCCGGGCGCGCCGATGGCCCGGATCTCGGGGACGTTTCTTTCCCGGGTCTTCGAGGGACCCTACCGGAACATGGGCGCGTGGATCAAGGCGATGCAGCGCCACGTGAAGGAGAAGGGCCGGACGCTCCGGAAGCTGTACTTCTATTACACGACCTGCCCGAAGTGCGCGAAGAAGCACGGAAAGAACTACGTCGTGCTCCTGGCCCAGGTCTAGCCCGCGCGCCGGCCGCGGCCGTAGGTGCTGGCCCACGAGGCGGCGCCGGGCTTCTTCCTCCACGCATCGAGGCATCGGCGCAGGGGCGAGGGCTCGACGGCGATGTCATCGAGGCGACGAATGGGCCACCAGAAGAATTCGAGCTTCTCTTCGGTGGAAGGCACGGGCGCGCCCGGGCGGCGGGAGGGAAGGCGCAGCTCGAAGACCAGGTTGATCTCGCAGACGCGCTCGCCCTTGTGGCGGAAGGTGTGCTCGACCGCGCCGAGGAATCGCCCGACGCGACAGGCGAGGCCGGTCTCCTCCTTCATCTCGCGGGCCAGCGCAACGGGTGCGCTTTCGTTCCATTCGATGTGACCGCCGGGCAGGTAGCAGTTCCCCTTCTTCCGGTTCCGGCAGACCAGCACCTTCCCGCCGGCCACCAGCACACCCCGCGCGATGAACTCGATTTCCTTCATGATTCCTCTTTCTCCGCCTCTCGGCACAGGACGTCCAGATCGTGAATGCCCATCGTCTCGAAAACTTCGCCGGCCAGAAACAACGAACCGGCGACACAGACGGCCCCGTCCCTTTGCGCGGCCCACTCGCGGGCCTGGCGTAGCGCCTTGCGCAGGGGCAGGCCCTCCACCTCCAGGCCTGCGGCCCGGATGCCGGCCACCAGCCTGTCCAGCGGCAGGGTCCGCTCGTTGCGGATCTGCACCGCCCAGGCTCTCTTCACCCGCGGGGTCAACTCGCGCATGAAACCGGCAAGGTCCTTGTCCGCCAACAGGCCCACCACCAGGGCCAATTCCCGGCGGCCCAGCACGCGCTTGAGAGTGTCGGCCAGGACCCGCGCCGCGTCCGGATTGTGGGCCCCATCCAAAATGACCGCCGGATCCCTGGACAGGACCTGGAACCGCGCGGGCCACCAGACCCGCTCGAGGCCGCTCCGGATGGCCGCCTCGTCGCAGGAGAACGAGGACAGGCTGCCCAGGTATTCGAGCGCGGCGACGGCGGTGGCCGCGTTCTCCAACTGGTGGGCGCCGGGCAGAGGCAGGATGAGCGGGCCGTACACGGCCCCGGCGGTTTCGACCTGGATGCTCTGGCCATCCAGCGTGGCGCGGGGCGACCGCACGTTCACCGCCTCCTCCGCGGCCACGCACGGCGCGCGGCGCTCTCGCGCGGTCCGCTCGATGACCCCGCGGGCCTCCGCCGGCATCGCGCCGAGCACGACGGGAACCCCGGGCTTGACGATGCCGGCCTTCTCGCCCGCGATCTGCTCGAGCGTGGTCCCGAGGTATTCCGTGTGCTCGATCCCGATGCGCGTGATGACGCTCAACAGCGGACGGACGATGTTGGTGGCATCCAGCCGGCCGCCGAGCCCGGTCTCCAGCACCGCGATCTGGACGCCGCTCCGGCGGAAATGCTCAAAGGCCATCGCCGTGGAAAATTCGAAAAAGGTGGCCTCGCGTCCGCCGGCGGCCACCTGGTCGCGATCGGCGGCATCCACACGCCGGATCAGGCCGGCCAGGTCCGCGTCGGACACGGCCGCGCCGCCCACCCGGATGCGCTCGTTGAAACGGACGAGGTGCGGCGACGTATAGAGCCCGGTCACCCAGCCAGCCGCCCGCAGGGCGCGCTCCATGATGGCGCAGACCGATCCCTTGCCGTTGGTGCCCGCCACGTGCACGCAGACGAACGCGCGCTCGGGATGATCCAGCCGTGCGGCCAGCCCCTCCATCGCCTCCAGCCCCATCTTGATGCCGTGGGCGGACCGGCGGTACAGGCGGTCGAGGAACGGCGCGGCTGGCGAGTCCTTGGTCATGGTCCGTGCGGCGCCCTCCCGCTGCGCGGCGGGGCTAGGCCTCCGCCGGGGCGGCTGGTTTCGGCGCGGGGGCCCCGGCCGGGCGGCCCATCATGAAGTCGAGCAGCCGCACGATGGCGGCTTTCAGGTCCTTCCGGGGCACGACCATGTCGAGCAGGCCGTGCTGGAGCAGGAACTCCGCGCGCTGGAAACCCGCGGGGAGATCCTGCTGGGTGGCCTCCTTGATCACGCGGGGGCCGGCGAACCCGATCAGCGCGCCGGGTTCGGCGACGATGACGTCGCCCAGCGTGGCGAAGCTGGCCATGACGCCGGCCGTGGTGGGATGGGTCAGGAGGCTGATGTACGGCAGGCCGGCCTCGGCGTGGCGGGCCAGCGCGCCGCTGGTCTTCGCCATCTGCATGAGGCTCAACATGCCTTCGTACATGCGCGCGCCGCCGGAGGCGCAGGAGATGAGAGCCGGAAGGCGCTCGCGCGTGGCGCGCTCGATCAGCCGGGTGACCAT
Source organism: Verrucomicrobiota bacterium (assembly GCA_022710725.1). GTDB lineage: Bacteria > Verrucomicrobiota > Kiritimatiellia > CAIQIC01 > JAGNIJ01 > JAGNIJ01. The sequence goes on along the minus strand of JAKLGK010000003.1, from coordinate 87,797 downwards.
CTCGCCGACGACGGAGCCCATGCTGGCGCCGAGGAAATTGAAATCCATCACGCCGATCGCGGCCCGGTGGGCGCCGATCCGCGCGCGGCCGCACAACATGGCGTCGCGACAGCCCGTCTTCTTCCGGTTCTCCTCGAGCTTCTCGAGGTACGGCGCCACGCCGGTGAATCCGAGCGTGTCCACGCTGTACAGCTGGGCGTCCCACTCCTCGAAACTGCCGGGCTCGATCAGCAGGTCCAGGCGCTGGCGCCGGCCGATCTGGAAATGGTGCCCGCATTTCGGGCACACATTCAGGGCCGCCTCCAACTCCTGCTTGAAAATGATCTCATTGCAGGAGGGACACTTCAGCCACAGGCCGTCCGGCATATCGCGTTTCCGGACCTTGACCGTGGAGTAGTTCCGTTTCCTTAAAAAAGCCATGGGCCTCTCCGGTCCACCGTGTTACCCGCGGGCCAGCGTGGCGACGTAGACCCGCGCCGCGCCCCCTTCTTTCAGGACCCGGGCGCACTCGTTTACCGTCGCGCCCGTGGTCATTACGTCGTCCACCAGCAGCAGCCGCTGCCCTTCGATCCAGACCGGCTTGCGGACCTCGAAAGCGCCCTTAACGTTAGCGGCCCTCTGGGGGGCTGTCAAATGAGTTTGGGTCGGGGTGGGCCGGATCCGCCGCAGGACGCCGGACAGGAACGGTTTGCGCAGGCGGCGCGCGAGGGCGGCGGCCAGGAGGGCGGCCTGGTTGAATCCGCGCTCGCGCTCGCGGGCGGCATACAGCGGCACGGCCGCCACCGCGTCGGCCTCGAGGTCGGTGAACTGCGACTCGACGCAGCCGTGAAGGAGACGGTCCAGGTCCGACTGCACCCAGAGGGCGGCGTCGTACTTGAACGCGCGCAGGACCTGCTGGGCCACGCCCCGATAGCGGACCGCCGACCGGGCCCGCTCGAAGTGGATCTCGTCGGCGGTGCACGTGTAGCAGGTGTAGGCATGGTCCACGCGCCCCTCGATGGGATCCCCGCACCGGGCGCAGAAAGGAAGTTGCACGAACGGGATGGCGGAGAGGCAATTCCAGCACAGGAAGCCCTCGGCATCCGCCGTCGGCCCGCCGCACCCCGCGCACCAGCGGGGGTAGGCCATGTCCAGCCACCGCGCGGCCGCCGCTTTCCATGAAAGGCTCATTGGGATCGGCTGATTACAGCCCGCCGGGGGGATTCCGCGCAAGGTTCTTTTTTTGCCTTTTTTTCCGTCCCGGATCGGGTAAGCTACGCGCGATGAACACACGGGAATTTGCCGGTCATTCCATCGTCCGCAACCTGGCCGGCGGGGGGATGACGCGCCTGTTCGTGGCGCTGGACAGCGCGCAGAACCGCGTGGTCCTCCGCTACCTGCTGGAGAACTGGGCGCGCAAGTGGCGGTTCCGCAAGCGGTTCTTCCACGGCGCCAAGGTGCTGGCCAAGCTGGACAACCCCCATATCGTCAAGATTCTCAAGACCGGCTACGAGGGCCGTATCCCCTACATGACGATGGAGTTCGTCGAGTCCCGGACGCTGCGCGACCTGATCCTTTACCGCGAACCGCTGCTCACCCAGAACGTGCTGTCCCTGATGCGCCAGATGGCGGCGGCGCTCTTCTACATCCATGCCCAGGGCTATCTCCACCTCGACTGGAAGCCGGAGAACATCCTGGTCCGGCCCGACGGCCACATTGTCATCATCGATTTCGACCTGGCCATGAAGCGCAAGCGCCGGCCGATCCGCGTCAAGGAGTTGCCGGGCACGCCGTCCTACATCGCGCCCGAAGCGCTCACCCGGCATCTCGTGGACGAGCGGTCGGACATCTACAGCCTGGGCGTGACCTTCTACGAGATGCTGACCTACCACAAGCCTTTCGAGGGCGACAAGATCGAGCAGGTGCGCGCCGCGCAGATTGATCCGAACACGCCCCCCACCCGGCCTCGCCAGTACAACCCGGACGTCCCGGTGGCGATGGAATCGCTGGTGCTCAAGTGCCTGGCCAAGCAACCGGATGACCGCTACCCGTCGTTGAGCCTGGTCATCCGCGACCTCGAGGCCCTCCTATGAAGGACCTGTACCTCCGGCCCCGCCGCTCGACGCGGGGCTGCCTGATCGCGGTGATTCTCCTGCTGCTGGTCATCCTGGCGGCCTGGTGGTTCTGGCGGCGGCCGAAGGCGGAAGAGCCGGCCCCGGATTCCCCGGCGGCGATCCCGGCGACGGCCGCCGCGCCCGCCCCCGTCCCCGCCGCGAAGGAACCGCCTCCCGCCCCCGAGGCAAAAGCGCCCGCTCCGAAGGCGCCCGTCGCCTCGCGGCCTTCGCCGGCCGCGGCCGACCCCGGGCTGGACCTGTTGGCGCGCGCCCGCGAGTTGCGCGCGTCGGACAAGCTGGTGGAGGCGCGGGACGCGGCCTGGCAGGCGCTGGCCCAATCCTCCAACGAGGTCGCCCGGACGGGCGCCGAGGCGCTCCTGAACGAGGTCAACATCGAACTGCTGTTGAGCCCGCGGATGATGCCGGAGAAGGAGGAGTACGTGGTCGCCTCCGGCGATTCGCTGGACAAGCTCCGCAAGAAATTCGGGACCACCGTCGAGGTGATCCGGCGCAGCAACCGCATCCCGGGCGACGTGATCCGCGCGGGCGACCGCTTCCGCATCTTCAAGGGCCGGTTCACGATCCAGGTCAGCAAGAGCCGGAACGACCTGGTCCTGATGATGAATGACCGGTTTTTCAAGCGGTACCGCGTGGGCACGGGCGAATACGGGAAGACCCCGACGGGCGACTTCACGATCAAGGAAAAGATCGCCCAGCCGACCTGGTGGCGGCCCGACGGCAAGCCCATCCCGTTCGGCGATCCCGAAAACGTGCTGGGCACGCACTGGCTCTCCCTCGACATCCCGGGCTACGGGATCCACGGCACGTGGGAGCCCGACACGATCGGCAAGCAGGCCAGCGCCGGCTGCATCCGCCTGCTCAACGCGGAAGTGGAGGAGCTGTTCAACCTGGTGCCGGAAGGCACCCCGGTCCGCATCGTGGAATAAAACCTGGCGGAGGAACATCCGTGCCCCCTTACATCCTGCCCTTCGAGAAACCGATCCTCGACATGGAGAAGAAGCTGGAGGACCTGCGCGCCTTCAGCCAGGCCCAGAACATCGACGTGTCGTTCGAGATCGAGCGGATGCAGAACAAGATCACGGAGATGCGGCGCGAGATCTACGAGAACCTCGGCGCCTGGGACAAGGTGCTCGTGGCGCGGCATCCGCAGCGGCCGTACATGCTGGATTACCTGGCCGCGATGACGACCGATTTCACGGAGTTGCACGGCGACCGCGTGCACGCCGATGACCGGGCCATTATCGGCGGTTTCGGCTGGCTGGAGGGGCGGCGGGTGATGTTCATCGGGACCCAGAAGGGCCGGGACACCAAGAGCAACCTCGAGCGCAACTTCGGCTGCGCCTACCCCGAGGGCTACCGCAAGGCGCTCCGCCTGATGAAGCTCGCGGCGAAGTTCGGGGCGCCCATCGTGACGCTGATCGACACGCCGGGCGCGTACCCGGGCATCGAGTCCGAGGAGCGCCACATCGCCGAGGCCATCGCGGTGAACCTGCGGGACATGTTCCGGCTGCCCGTGCCCATCGTGGTCGTGGTGATCGGCGAGGGCGGCAGCGGCGGCGCGCTGGGCATCGGCGTGGGCGACCGCGTGCTGATCCTGGAGTACAGCTACTACTCGGTCATCTCGCCGGAGGGCTGCGCGGCGATCCTGTGGAAGAACCGCTCCTACGCGAACCGGGCGGCCGAGGCCCTCAAGCTCACCGCGCCGGACCTGCTCAAGGCCGGGCTGGTCGACGAGGTGCTGCCGGAGCCGCCGGGCGGGGCGCACGCGGACCCCGCGGCCATGTCCGCCACGCTGAAGGCGGCCCTTCTCCGGAACCTGGAGGAACTGGACGCGACGCCCGTGGAGCAGCTTCTCGAGCAGCGTTACAACAAGTTCCGCGCCATGGGCGTGTTCGGGGAGGACGCCGCCCCGGCGCCGGCCGCGAGCCCCGCGCCGGCCTCCTGATTCAGTAATACAACACGGATCCCTCCGGATCGTAGCGGACGTACATGCGCGCTGTGTACCCGAATCCCGCGCAGGACCCGGTGGTCCGCGACATCTCGAGGCGATAGTACCCCGGCGGCAGCCAGAGGGACAGGGCCTCGACGGCGGATTGCCCGCCGCCCTGGTTCACGCCGGGATGGAACGATTCCGCGACCTGTTGCTGCCGGCCGTCGGCGCCCAGCGCGTACGCGCGCAAGCGGACGTCCACGCCCGGGCTCCCACCCGCCACGACCCACTGCGCGGCGGCATGGACCATCGCGTGGTTCGGCAGGTGGAACCAACGGCCGACCGCGGTCACGGGAGACACTGCTTCGAGGGTCATCGTGTTCGTGTACACGCACCGGTCATCGCCCATGCTCATCGGCAGGTTGAAATACTGGTACCCCGTGCGCCAGGCGGTCAGGTTCCCGGGCACGTGGCGCGTCTCCCGGATGCAGAGGGTGCTCGCCCGTCCGCCGTGCTGCGACAGCCACTGGGCCATGTCCAGCTGCACGCCGAAATAGATGCTGTTCCGATCGCCCGCCACGGCATACCCGGCCGAACTGCCCAGGAAAATCCCGTCCAGGAAGAAGTCCACCTTATACCTCGCGCCATCCTGCGCGCCCCAGTTGAAGGGCTTCTTCACGGCGAGCGGGATCTCGCAAGCATTATATCGGTAGGTTTTCAGCGGCTGCGCCGGAAGCGGTAGAGGCGACATCACTTGGAAGCCCAGCGCTCCGGCGCCCCCCTCGCTCACCAGGATGGAACGGTAATACTTGTAGCCCGCCACGCGGAACCGGTCGCCGGCGCCCGCAAACAGGGTCCCGCCCCCGCCGTTGGCATTGTTGAGATACCGCACCTTGATCACCCCGCCGGTAACGGAAACGGTATCGAACGCCCCGGCGCTCCCGGTAAGGATCTGGACCACCCGGTCCCGCCCGTCCAGGATCTCGATGCGGGAGTTCTCGCCCGGATAGCCGGCGCTCTTGATCATCAGGCCCGTGGATTCAAAACGGACCTTCATGGACGTCGCGCCCGGATGCCGGAACGTCCAGGTCCTGGTTTCGTAGGGCGCGTACTGGACATACTCCATGGGCGCCTCCACGAGGCACCACTGGTACCGGGGCAACGCACCGGGCAGATCCGGTTTCGGCGGAATCTGCCCGCGCGCGACCACCGCCATGCCGGCCAGCATCCACAACGCTATTTTCAAGAACGCTTCGATCCTCTTCATCGTCGTATGCTCCTTTTTTCCCGGCAGCCTGCCGGTATCGCGACCCTGCTCCCTGCGAGCCTCCATGACATCCTGCACGGACCGAGCCGCGCCGGCCGCTGGCTTTGGGACCAAGCCGCCTCCGGCACGCCCGATGATAGGAAAGTCGTCGCCGAATCGTTTTTCGTCCTCTTTTGTAATAATTATCTTGCCAGACATGACATCGGCCCTATTTTTGTGCTACATTTTTAAGACGGATTAAAAATCGTTTAAGGCTCTTCATGGGGTAAATACGTGCCACTGTTGTCCAGAAAGCCGCGCCCTATAACCATTCATGATGTGGCCCAGCGCGCTGGCGTGTCGATCGCGACGGTTTCCAACGTGCTCAAGGGGCGCATGTCCGAGGTGTCCGCCGCCACCGCGGAACGGGTGCAGCGGGTCGTCGAGAAGATGGGGTACGTCAAGAACCTGACGGCGGCCGCCTTGTCCAGCCAGCGGTCCGGCCTGGTCGGCGCGGTCTTGAGCAATATCTTCAGCGCCTCGCCCAGCCAGCCGGACGTGGAGATCAACCCGTTCTACGGGGAGTTCCTGCTCCTCCTCGACCGGGAACTCCAGCCGACGGGCAGCACCTTGTGCCTCTACACCGGCCGGGAAGAAACCTTCGTCAACTTCCTCCTCGAACGGAACCTCGACGGCGCCATCCTGGTGGGGATCGTGGCCAAGGAACTGCCGCCCGTCCTCGAGCGGAGGGAAAGCCGCCTGGTGTTCTTCGATTCCTTCCTGCAGCACCGCGTCTACATGCGCGTCCAGACGGACGAGCTCAAGGGCGGCGGCATGGCCGCCGATTACCTGATCGCCCAGGGCCGCAAGCACCTGGTATTCGTGGGCGGGGCCGTCCGCGACCTGCCGTCCAACATCCCCGCCGTCCGTTTCGAGGGCGCCAGCCGCGTCTGCGACCAGTCCGGGCTTCGGCTCATGCTGATCGAGGAATCCACTTCTTTCGAAGGCGGCCGGCGCGCGGCGAGGCGCGTGCTCGACCTGAAGGCCGACGGCGTGGTGGCCGCGGCGGACGTCATGGCCGCGGGGCTGATCCGGGGGCTGCAGGAGGCCGGCGCCAAGGTCCCCGATGATGTCGCCGTGGTGGGCTACGACGATCTCCCTCTCGCCCGCATGATCTCCCCGCCCCTCACGACGGTTCGCCAGGGCCTGCCCGAGAAAGTCCAGGCCGCCGTGGAACTCCTGAAAGACGGGGAAAAAGGTGAGGTGCGGATCATCAAGCCGCACCTCGTCGTCCGGGAATCAGCCTGACGCCGGGCCGGTCGCCGGATTCTCAACGGGCAGATCCAGCCGGATGTGCACGTCCCGGAGCTGCTTCGCGTCCACCCTGGCCGGCGCGTTCATCATCAGGTCCATCGCCTTCTGGGTCTTCGGGAACGCGATGACGTCGCGGATGGATTCGCCGCCGACCATCAGCATGATCAGCCGGTCCAGCCCCAGCGCGATGCCGCCGTGCGGCGGCGCGCCGTAGCCGAAGGCGCGGATCAGGTGCCCGAACCGGTCCTCGATCTCGGCCGTCGGAATGCCCAGGATCTTGAACATCCGGGCCTGGAGTTCCGGGTCGTGGATACGGATGCTCCCCCCGCCCAGTTCCACGCCGTTGAGCACGATGTCGTAGGCCTGCGCCCGGACCCGGAGCGGGTCGCTGTCCAGGAAGGCCAGATCCTCCGCGTGCGGCGAGGTGAACGGGTGGTGCATGGCCTGCAGTTCGCCCTCGTCGTTCCTCTCAAAAAGAGGGAAGTCGGTGACCCAGGTGAAGGCGAACTTCTTCGGATCGATCAGGCCGGCCGCCTCGCCCGCGATCAGCCGGATGCGCCCGAGCGCCGTGTTGACCGTCGCGAGCTTGTCCGCGCCGAACATCACGAGGTCGCCGGGCTGCATGCCGAGCTTCTTCGTCAGGCCCTGCCGCTCGCCCTCCGAGAGGAACTTCGCGATCGGCGACTTCCACTCGCCCTCGGGCGACACGCGGATGTAGGCGAGGCCGCCGAGCCCGGCGTCCTTGGCCATCGCGGTCCAATCGTCCATCACGGACAGTGAGGTGTTGCCCTGCCCCTTCGCGTTGAGGGCCTTGACCACGCCGCCCTTCGCCAGCACGCCGGCGAAGACCTTGAGCTGGGTGCCCGCGAAGACGTCCGAGACGTCCGTCATCTCCATGCCGAACCGGACGTCGGGCTTGTCGCTGCCGAAGCGGTTCATCGCGTCGTCGTACTTCATACGCGGCAGCGGCAGCGCGATCTCGCCGTGGCCCGCGGCCTTCATGATGATCGCCAGCAGGCCGTCGATGATCCCGTAGATGTCCTCCGGCGTGACGAACGAAAGCTCCATGTCGATCTGCGTGAACTCCGGCTGCCGGTCGGCGCGCAGGTCCTCGTCGCGGAAGCAGCGGGCGACCTGGTAGTAGCGGTCGAACCCGGCCAGCATGAGCAGCTGCTTGTACTGCTGCGGCGACTGGGGCAGCGCGTAGAACGTGCCCGGCAGGATGCGGCTGGGCACGAGGTAGTCGCGCGCGCCCTCCGGGGTGCTCTTGGTCATCATCGGCGTCTCGATGTCCGTGAAGCCGGCGCGGTCAAGGTAGACGCGGATCGCCTGCACCATCTCGTGCCGGTAGCGCATGTTCTTCTGCATCTGCGGGCGGCGCAGGTCGAGGTAGCGGTAGGCCATGCGCAGGTCCTCGGAAACCTTCGCGGCCTCCTCGTCGTCCAGCGGGAACGGCGGCGTCGCGCTGCGGTTGAGGACGGTGATCGTGTTGGATCGCACCTCGATCTCGCCCGTCGCCAGCTTCGGGTTGGCCATGTCCGCGGGACGCGGCTCGACCGTGCCCTCGATCCGGATGACGTACTCGCCGCGCGAGCCCTGGGCCCGGTCCCAGGCCTCCTGCGAATCGCGCGGGTCGAAGATGACCTGGGTCACCCCGTACCGGTCGCGCAGGTCGATGAAGATCACGCCGCCGTGATCCCGCACCGTGTCCACCCAGCCGCAGAGCTGGACGCGCTGGCCGACATGGCTTTTTCTCAACTCGCCGCAGGTGTGCGAACGCATCATGGGTTCAAGTTCCTTCCGCCCGGGACGCCCGGAGCAGCCGTTCCACCAGGGCCGGCAATTCCAGTTCCTCCTGCGCCCCGTCCTTCATGCTTTTCAAAACGAACAGGCCCTTCTCCATCTCCAGTTCGCCCCGGATCACGGCAAAGGCCGCGCCGCTCCGGTTGGCCGCCCGCATCTGGGCCTTGACGCTCCGCCCGTCCAGGGCGAGCCCGCAGGCGATGCCCCGCTGGCGCAGCAGCTGCGCCAGCACCAGGTTCTGTTCCAGGGCCTTCGCGCCCTGCGACACGATCCACGTCGCGGGCTTTCCGCGCGCCGACTCCGCGGAGGCCGGCCGGTCGTGCTGCACGGCCGTTACGATGCGTTCCAATCCTGCCGCAAACCCGACGCCCTCGATCGCGGCGCCCTCCCACTCGATGCGGTATCGGCCCCCGCCCGCCAGCGCGTCCTGCGCGCCCAGGGCCGGGTGCCGGATTTCCCAGATCGTGTGCTGGTAATAATCCAGGCCGCGCACGAGCCGGGGATTGATCACGGCCGGCAACTCGAGCAGGTCCAGCAGCCGCCGGACTTCGTCGAGGTAGGCCCGGGAATCCGCGCCCATGAAATCCGTGACGGCCGGCAGCGTTTCGGCCACCGCGCGGCAGCCCTCCTGCTTGCAGTCCAGCACCCGCAGCACGTTGGCCTTCAGCCTCCGGCGGCAGTCGTCGCACAACCTCGGCTCGTGCGGCTCGAGGGCCTTGCGAAGGCCCTCGCTCACCGCCGCCTGCTCCGCGGGAAGGCCGCGGCTGTTGATCTCGATCCGCGCGGCCTTCAGTCCCCACGCGTTCAACAGGTGTTGCTGCAGGGCGATGGCCTCGACATCCTGCGCGGGGCCCGGCGGCCCGATCAGCTCGACGCCCAGCTGGTGGAACTGGCGGCGACGCCCCGCCTGCGGGCGCTCGGCGCGGAACATCGGGCCCAGGTAATACAGGCGGGCCCCGGCGGCCTCGGGCCCGAGCCCGGCCAGGTAGCGGATGACCCCGGCCGTTCCTTCCGGCCGAAGGCTCACCGACCGGCCGCCGCGGTCCTCGAAGGTGTACATCTCCTTCTGCACGACGTCCGTGCCTTCGCCCAGCGAGCGGACGAAGAGTCCCGTGGGTTCGAGGATCGGCGTGCGGACTTCTTCCACCTGGTACAGCGCCAGGAGGCGGCGGGCCGCCTCCTCTACTTCCTGCCAGAGATGGACTTCGGGGGAAGCAAGGTCAGACATGCCTTGCAGGGGCTGAAACGACGGGACCGTCATGAGCTTTCAGGCGCGGCCTTCAAGCCCCGGTGATCAACTGCTTCATGATGCGACCCGGCTTGAACTTGACCACCTTGCGGGCCGGGATCGTCACCACCTGGGTCGGGCGATTGGGGTTGCGGCCGATGCGCGACTTGCGCTCGCGAACCTCAAACACCCCGAAGTTGCGGAACTCGATCGTGTCACCCTTCTTCAGGGCCTCGATGATGTAGTCGAGGGTCTTCTGGATCACGGCAAACACATCCTGCTGGATGAGCCCCGTCTCGTCGGCAATCCGCACCACCAGCTCTCGCTTTGTCATAGTTGCTGCGCTCCTTCGCCCCGCCGGGTTGTCCGGCCCGGCCGGGCGTTTCACCCGGCTATCTGCTTCCCAAGCATAGGATAATAAACGCGGGACCCCGCAGGTCAAGGGTAAAGTCGGTCCCGAAAACGCCTCACCGGACCACGGTATGAATGTAGCCGCAGATCACGGAGCCCACGAGCAGCAGGAGGGCCAGGCTTTTGTTGAACTGCATGAAACTGGCCAGTTCGTGCGCGGTCTTCTCGGCCCGAACGGCTTCCGACGGGAACCAGCCGTCCCGGACGCACCAGAGGCCCAACAGCATCAGCACGATCGCGGCGATCAGGAAATGCTTCGAGCCTTGAACATGATATCGACGGGCCATGCCTATTCCTTCCTGCCGCGCTTCATTCCCCGCCGGGCGCGCACGCGCGCTTGAGTTCCGCCAGCCGCGCGCACGCGGTTTCCACGGCCGATTCCACGGGCACCACCAGGGTCTCCCCGCTGTGCCGCGCGCGCAGCTCGATCGAGCCCTTCGCGAGGCCCCGCTCGCCGACGTTGATCCGCAGCGGCAGCCCCAGCAGGTCGGCGTCCTTGAACTTCACGCCCGGGCGCTCCGCCCGTTCATCAAACAATACCTCGATGCCGACATTCTTCAAGCCCTCCACGAGCTTCCCGGCCGTCTCCACGCTCGCCGCATGCTGCTCGTTAATCAGCAGCACCTCGACCTCGGCCGGCGCAATCGTCGCGGGCCAGATGATCCCATTGTCGTCGTGGCTCTGCTCGATCACCGCCTGCAGGGTGCGCGTGACGCCGATGCCGTAGCAGCCCATGACGCACGGCCGCTTCTGGCCATCCTCGCCCAGGTACAGGGCGCCCAGCTGCTCGCTGTACTTGGTGCCGAGCTTGAACACGTGCCCGACCTCGACGCCGCGCTTGGCCCGCAGCGTTCCCGCGCAGCGCGGGCACCCGTCGCCCTCGATCGCGAAGCTGATGTCGGCGAACTCCGTCACCTTCACGTCGCGCTCGATATCCACGCTCCGCAGGTGCGCGTCCGCCTCGTTCGCCCCGGTGACGGCGCCGCGGTAGCCCCGGAGCTTGGCGTCGACCACGAGCGGGATGGACAGGCCGACCGGCCCGGCGAACCCCACGGGCGCGCCGGTGACCCGCGCGATCGTCGCCGCGTCGGCCAGCTCCAGCGCCTTCGCGCCGAGCGCCCGCCGGAGCTTGATCTCGTTGACGTCGCGGTTTCCGGGCACGAGGGCCGCCACCGGCTTGCCGTCGGCCACGTAAATCAGCGTCTTGATCAGGCGCGCGGGCGGCGACTGGAAGAAGCCGGCCACCTCCTCGACCGTGCGCAGGCCCGGCGTCGCGATCTTTTCCGGGTCCTTTTCCGCGTCGGCGAACGACGGCGCCGAGCGGAGCACGCTCTCCGCCCGCTCCAGGTTGGCCGCGTAGGAGCAGGCGTCGCACTCGACCAGGCCGTCCTCCCCCGAGTCGGCCAGGACCATGAACTCGTGCGACGAGCTTCCGCCCATCGCCCCCGTGTCCGCCTCGACGATCTTGGCGCGCAGCCCGCACCGCTGGAAGACGCGCTGGTACGCCTCGTACATGGACCGGTAGCTTTTCTCGGCGCCGTCCAGGTCCGCGTCGAAGCTGTACCCGTCCTTCATGATGAATTCCTTGGCCCGCATCAGCCCGAAGCGCGGCCGGATCTCGTCCCGGAACTTGGTCTGGATCTGGTAGAGATTGACGGGCAGTTGCCGGTAGGAACTGACCTCGTGGGCGACCAGGTCGGTCACGATCTCCTCGTGCGTGGGTCCGAGGACCATCTCGCGCTGCTGGCGGTCCTTGACCTTGAACATCACGTCGCGGAGCAGTTCGTAACGGCCGGTCTGCTCCCAGACCTCCTTTGGATGGAGCGCGGGCATCAGGATTTCCAGGGCGCCGGCGCGGTTCATCTCCTCGCGGACGATGCGCTCCACCTTGCGCAGCGCGCGCAGGCCGAGCGGGAGGAAGGTGTACAGGCCCGCGCCCAGCTTGCGGATCAGCCCGGCGCGCAGCATGAGTTGATGGCTCGGGATCTCCGCTTCCTGCGGCACTTCCCTCAATGTCGGAATCAATTGTCTGGACCAGCGCACGATATCCATCCTTCGGTAGGGGTTTGCGGCTTCAGCCGGACGCCCGTTCGCGCGGTGTTTTCGCCGTTTTGAAGCCCCAGCGCAACAAAAAACCGCGCCGGCGCGGCCCGCCGCTCTTTTCCATTGCGCCGGTTCCGCGGGGCGGGTATTTTCGCGCCCCGAGGAACATCACCATGAAAAAGAAGATCTACCTCTGCGGGCCGATCATGGACGAGCACGAGGGCCTGGCGCGCGCCTGGCGCGAGGAGGCCAAGAAACGATTCGGCCAGGATTTCATCCTGCTCGATCCCATGCGGCGGAACTTCAAGGACCGCGAAGTGGACAGCGCCAACGAGATCGTCGAGTTCGACCTGCAGGACATCCGGGACGCGGACATCCTGCTGGTCAATTACAGCAAGAACTCGGTCGGGACGTCCATGGAGGTCTTTTTTGCCTCGCAGAACCTGGGCAAGTTCGTCGTGGCCTTCTCGCCCTACACCTTCAAGGACTGCAGCCCGTGGATGGTGCGGTTCTGCACGAAGATCCTGCCGAACCTGGAAACCGCGACGGACTACATCCGCGAGCACTTCCTGGTGCAGCACATGGCGTGAGCCGGGGCGGCCCCGCGCGAAAGGTCAGGTGCCCTTGGTCTTGGGCAGGCCGTAGGCGCGATCGCCGTCTTTCCACTTCCCGCCCTTCTTGAGCGATTCGATGCGCTCGAACCGCTTCAGGACGTTCCGTTTCGCCGCGATCTTGCTGCCGGTCTTCCAACTGGAGTGAAGAGACATGCCGCCATCCTACTTTTGTCGGTCCCCGCGGACCCGTTTTGTTTTTAGCAGGGCGTACAGATAACAGAAAGCGCGCGGATGTCAATCTCCGGCATGGCCGGAGACCGGGTCCATCCACAGGAGGCGCGGGAGTTCCGCCCAGCCCCGCTGCCGGCGGAGGCGCGCCAGGACCGCCTCGCCGTGCCCGGCCAGGTCCGCCCGCCAACGCCGGAGCGCGCGGCCGCTGATCCCCGCGGGAACGCCGCCGACCACGCCCAGCACGCCGTGGCCCCCGGTCGCATCCCACAATTCGGCCATGTCCTCGATCAGCCGTCGAACGACGGGGAACCACAACAGCTCCAGCCGGTAGCACGGCAGTCCGCCCACCTTGCCCAGGTCCAGGATCCACACGCGGTCTCCGCCCGCCCATTCCGCCGAACGATACAGGCGCGAGGCCAGGCCCCGCCAGGCCTCGAGCGATCGGGCCGGGGACCCGGGGCCACCCGGATTCTCCACGCCGCGCCACGCGGCGGCGATCAGGTGCTCGACGTAATCCGAGGAGAGCCACTGCCGATCGTAGCGCTCCCTCCAGAAGGCCGCAACGCCGCGCGCCACGTCGTCCGACGCTTCGTCCGCGTCCGGCGCGACGCGGGCCACCTCGGCGCGAAGTTCGCCGACCAGGGATTCTTCTCCATTCGTGGCCGAGGTCCAGATCATTGCCGCCCGATCAATCCTTCCACTTCGCTCAAGAACTGGTTCACATCGCGGAAACGCCGGTACACCGAGGCGAACCGGACATAGGCCACCTCGTCGAGTTTCTCCAGGCGGTCCATCACCTTCTTGCCGATGACCGTGCTCGGCACCTCCCGCTCATACTCGCTCTCCAACTCCCCCGCGATTCCGTCCACCAGCGTTTCGATCTGCTGGGTGCTGATGGGCCGCTTCTCGCAGGCCCGCGTCACCCCGTTGACCAGTTTCCGGCGGTCGAAATCCTCGTGGCGCCCGTCGCGCTTGATGACCCGGAGATGGGCCTTGATCACCTCTTCGTACGTGGTGAACCGGTGGCTGCAGCCGAGACACACCCTGCGGCGCCGTATGACATCACCATTCCGCACGGAACGGCTGTCGATGACCTTGTCTTCCTGCTGGCCGCACTTGGGACATCTCATGGCTGCACACCCGTTCGATAACCCCTCTCCATTGGGTTAGGTTAAAGAATGGGACACCATATGTGGGACTGTCAAGGGAAACTTCGCCCATCTTGGAAAGAAAATGGCGGTCCTGCCATTTTTCCGGTGACAGGAACCGCCATTTCAGATACGAATTCTGTTGGATTTCCGGCTTGGTGAAAAGCCGGTTCCATGAAGAAGAATTTACTTCTTCGCCGCTTTCTTCTTGGCGGGTTTCTTCGCCGCTTTCTTCTTGGCTGCCATTGCTATCTCCCCCCCTTCATCCCCGGGCGTTGCCGTCCCGGGATTGGTTGACCGCCGGCGCTGCCTACGCGATTCCTCTTACGCGGGTGAACCCGCCTCGAAGGGCATCTATCTTCAGCGCCAACCTCTCCTCGGCCCCTCCTCCGCATAAGGGCGCCGACTCAAGACAAGACCTGCCGTTCGTTCTCCCGATCCTGCGCGACGGAGATCGGAGTGCCGCCGATCTCTCGCCGACTTCATCTAAAAAAGAACAGGATGCCGTCAACGCGTTGCATCGATTGGAAAAATAAATCGCCTCCGCCGTGTCGTCAACGCTTATCGTGAACTTTTTTTAAGCGTACGAGCATCTGCTGCTCGATCCAGCGCACGAGGCGAACCCCCACGCGCGCCTTGGTCATCAGCGGCCACGCCTCGCGCGCGCCGTCCGCCGAGAGAAGGATCACGCGGTTGGTGTCGGTCTCGAACCCCGAGTCCTGCCGCGACACATTGTTGGCCACGATGAGATCGAGCCCCTTTTCCTTCCGTTTCCTCCGCGCGTCTTTCTCCGGCGCTCCGGTCTCGGCGGCAAAGCCGACGTATATCCGCCGGCCCTTGAGCGCGCGCACGTCCCGTAAGATATCCACCGTGGGCACGAGTTTCAGCGAGAGCGCGCGACGGTTCCGCTTCTTGATTTTTTTTACGGCCGTTGCGGCCGGACGCCAGTCCGCGACCGCCGCTGACATGACCAATGCGTCGCACCAGCGGATGTGGCGTCGCACGGCCAGGCGCATCTGATCTGCCGTGACGACATTCACAACATTCATATTCGCAGCCGGTTGCAATGATACGGGGCCGGAGACCAGGGTGACCTCGTGACCGCGATGGGCCGCTGCGGCAGCGATCGCATACCCCATTTTCCCGGACGAGCGGTTGCTGATGAAGCGGACAGGATCAATGGCCTCGCGGGTCGGACCGGCTGTCACCAGGATCTTCATGCGCCCAGCGCGCGAGAGACTTCCGCGACGATCGCGTCGACGTCTGCGAGCCGGCCCGCACCCACGACGCCGCACGCGAGTTCGCCGTGCCCAACGTCCATGACCTTCACGCCCCGCTGCCGGAGCGTGGCCAGGTTGGCCTGTGTCGCCGGATGCTTCCACATCTTTTCGTTCATCGCCGGGGCCACGACGAGCGGCGCCGTGCAGGCGAGCGCGGTCGCGGTGACGATATCGTCCGCCAGGCCGCAGGCCAGCTTCGCGATCACGTTGGCGGTGCAGGGCGCGATGGCGAGCGCGTCGCACGACGCCAGGTCCAGATGCTCGAAGACCGACGCCGGCGTCGCCTCGCATTTCCCCGCCGCGACGGGATGCCCGGTGAGCGCGTGGAAGGTCAGCGGCCCGACGTATTTCGTCGCCGCCTCGGTCATCATGACCCAGACGTCCCACGACTTCGCCGTAAACCGGCGAACCAGTTCCGCCGCCTTGTACGCGGCGATGGACCCGGTGACCCCCAGCACGACGCGCTTGCCCATGGCCCCCTACTTTCCCCCGCGGATCAGGTGATGCTCGGCCAGGATGATCGCGCGCAGGTTGTCATAGGCCTCCGCGAGGTCATCGTTGACCACCATGTACTTGTACTCCGTCCACCGTGCGATCTCGTTCTCGGCCTGCTTCAGCCGGCGTGCGATGGTCTCGTCCGTGTCCTTGCCGCGCTTGGTGAGCCGGTTCCGGAGCACCTCCAGGGACGGCGGCACGACAAAGATATCCACCACCTCGATGCGCATCGGGTCCCCCTCCGGCGCCCGCCGCGCGTATTCCCGGACGGCGGCCGCGCCCTGGACGTCCAGGTTCATCAGGACGTCCCGGCCCTCGCCCAACGCCTTGACGACAGGGGTCTTAGGCGATCCGTACAGGTTGCCGTGCACGATGGCGTGCTCCAGAAATTCGCCCTCCGCCAGCTTCCGCTGGAACTGTTCCTGGGTCAGGAAATAGTAGTTCTTTCCGTCCACCTCGCCCTCCCGCGGGGCGCGGGTGGTGCTGGTGATGGTGTAGAAGAAGGACGGGAACTCGGCGTAGAGCTTGTCGCAGAGCGTCGTTTTCCCGGCGCCCGAAGGCGCGGACACGATAAAGACCTGGGGATGTCGGGGCAGCGTGATCATTCTATGTTTTGCACCTGTTCTCGTAGGCGTTCCAGTTCGGCTTTCAAATTCACCACGCGCCGCGCGATCGCGGCATCGTTGGCCTTGGACCCGATGGTCGCGGCCTCGCGCAGCATCTCCTGGGCCAGGAAATCCAGCGATCGGCCGGCCGCGCCCCCGTCCCTAAGCATCCGGCGGGCCTGCCCGATGTGGCTCGCCAGGCGCGTCAACTCCTCGGCGATGTCCGCCCGGTCCGCGAAGAGGGCCAGTTCGCGAAGCACGCGCTCGTCGGCCGCTTCCTTGTCGAACCCGGCGTCGCGCAGCCGCGCCGCCAGCTTGGCGCGGTACTGCTTCACCACCTCTGGCGCCCGGGCCCGGACGGCGGACAGGTCGGCCTCCATGCTCTTCAGGCGCTTCTCGATGTCGCGCCGGAGAACAGCCCCTTCCCGTCCGCGCATCCGCACGAGTCCCCCCAGCGCAAGCCGGAGCGCCTCGCGGATCACCGGCCAGGCCTGGTCCGCCTCGCGCGCCGCGGGCTCGAATCGCACCACCTCCGGAAGCTGGAGCAGCACGTCCGGACTGAAATCGCCGCGCAGGCCGATGCGGCGCGCCGTCTTCCGCAGGGCATGAACGCAGGCCTCGGCCAGATCCTCGTCCACGCGCAGGCTCTTGCGACGCCACGCGGCGGACCACTGCACGCCGACCGTCACGCCGACGCGCCCGCGGGACAGAACACCCCGGATATCCTCCTCCACACGCGGCGCGAGCGCGCCCAGGACGGGCGGCAGGCTGACGGAGCAATCCAGCTGCTTGCGGTTGACGGAGTTGACCTCCACCTCCGCGCTGATCCCTCCGCGGGCCGCCTGGCCCCGCCCATGCCCTGTCATGCTCTGGATGCTCATGCCTTTGGCCCGCCGTGCTTGGCGCTCCACGCGGACACCTGCTGCACGTCTTTATCGCCGCGGCCGGACAGGTTGACAAGGATCAAGTCCTTCTTCCCCCAGCGTCGCGCGTTTTTCATCAGCCACGCCACGGCGTGGACCGACTCCAGCGCTCCCAGGATGCCCTCCCACCGCGCCAGGGTGTAGAACGCGTCCACCGCCTCGCGGTCCGTCACGTGGCTGTAGTCCGCCCGCTTCAAATCCCGCAGGAGAGCGTGCTCCGGACCAACGGCGGCGTAGTCCAGGCCGGCGCTGACCGAGTGGGTCAGGCGAATCTGCCCCTCGCTGTCCTGCAGCACCCACGTGCGCGTACCCTGCAGCACCCCCACCCGCCCGTCGGCGAACCGGGCGGCGTGCTTCCCGCTGCGGATGCCGAGCCCGCCGGCCTCGACGCCGATCATTTCCACGCCGCGGTCCTGGAGGAAGGGATAAAAGAGTCCGATCGCGTTGCTGCCGCCGCCGACGCAGGCGACGAGCGCGGACGGGAGCCGGCCTTCCTGCTTGAGAATCTGCCGCCGCGCCTCGCGCCCGATGACGCTCTGGAAGGTCCGGACCATCACCGGGTACGGGTGCGCGCCGTAGGCCGTGCCGAGGACGTAATGCGTGGTGCGAACGTTCGTCACCCAGTCGCGCATGGCTTCGCTGATAGCCTCCTTCAGCGTTTGCTGGCCGGCCGTCACAGGCACAACCTCGGCCCCGAGACTGCGCATGCGGAAGACGTTGAGCGCCTGGCGCTCCATGTCCACTTTGCCCATGTAGACGACGCACTGCATCCCGAACAGCGCCGCGCAGGTCGCCGTCGCGACGCCGTGCTGGCCCGCGCCCGTCTCGGCGATGACACGCTTCTTGCCCATGCGCCGCGCGAGCAGGCACTGGCCGATGCAGTTGTTGATCTTGTGCGCGCCGGTGTGACACAGGTCCTCGCGCTTGAGATAAATCCTCGGCCCGCCGAGTTCCCGGGTCATGCGCTCGGCAAAATAGAGCGGGGTCGGGCGCCCGACGTACTCGCGCAGGTAGTACTCCACGTCGCGGCGGAAGGACGGATCGCGCCGCGCCGCGCGGAACTCGCGCTCGAGATCCTGGAGAGGAGCCATCAGCGTTTCGGGGACGAACATCCCGCCGTACGGCCCGAAGTGGCCGTGCGCGTCCGGCTCCGTGTCTATGCGTTTTCGCGGCATGCCCGAATAAATTCTTCCACCTTCTTCAAGTCCTTGCGGCCGGGAGCGATCTCCACGCCCGAACTGACATCCACGCCCCACGGCCGCACCGTCCGAATCGCCTCGGCCACGTTCTCCGGCGTCAGGCCCCCGGCCAGCACGACGGGCTTGCCGCAGCGCTCCACGAACGCCCGCGCCGCGGCCCAGTTCCCTAACCGCCCGGTGCCCCCCGGCGAATCGGCACTATAACTGTCCACCAGGAACGCGTCAACGAACGCGGACTCTATCGGCGGCGGCCCGCCGCGGTCGAGATGGACGGTTTTCCAATGTTTGGAAAAAAGCCGGATATTTTTTCCAATGTCTGGAAAATTCGCGGATTCTTTTTCCAATGTTTGGAAAACATGGTACTGGACCACGTCCAGGCCGGCCTTTCGGACCGTGGCTTCCAGTTCCGCCGGCGCGGCATTGACGAACACGCCCACTTTCAGCAGGCCCGGCGGCAGATCGCGCGTCCAGGTTGCGACGTCCGCGGCCCGGACACACCGCTTCGAGCCCGGCCAGAAGACGAACCCGAGCGCGTCCGGCTTCAGCGCCGCGACAGCCCGGACGTCAGCCGCCGAGCAGAGCCCGCAGATTTTCACGAGGACCGGCATGGATAGGTCAAAGGGTTCAGGGGAAGAGCGCGGACTTCTTCTCCCCCGCCCCTTGGCGTTCTTTGCGCCTTCTGTTCAATGCTTGAGCGCGGCCAGGATCAGCATGGGCCCGACGAAGAAGGCCTTGCCGATGAAGTAGAGCCCGATGCCGGTGGACATCACGTCGTCGCCGTGATCGAAGCCCACCTTCGTCAGGATCCACAGGCCTGCCGCCGCGCACAGCACGAACGCCACGAGTCCGGACAGAATACCGACTGTTTTCATGATTCCCCCTCCCATGCCAAGCCCATCAGTTCGCGCACCGCCCGCTCCAGATCCGGCTGCCGCAACAAGTGCTCGCCCACCAGCACGGCCTGCACCCCCGCGGCTTGGAGACGCAAGACATCCGCCGCGGTACGGATCCCGCTTTCGCTGACCAGTGTACACCGCGTCGGCGCGAGTGTCTTCAATCGTTCGGTGGTACCGAGATCTACAGTGAACGTGCGCAGGTCGCGGTTGTTGACTCCTATGCACTCCGCGCCGCTAGCGGCGGCCCGCCGCATTTCGGTCTCGTCATGGACCTCGAGCAGGACCTCCAGCCCGGCCGCCCGGCATTCCGTGAGCAGCGCCGCCAATTCCCGGTCGTCCAGGGCCGCGGCGATCAGAAGGACCGCGGACGCGCCGAGGGCCCGGGCGTGCCAGACCTGCCAGGGGTCCACCACGAACTCCTTATAGAGCAGAGGCAGGGACACCGAGGCTCGAACGGCTCGAAACGCCTCTTCGCCGCCGGCAAAATACCTGCGGTCCATCAGCACGGACATGGCCTGTGCGCCGGCGCGGGCGTAGGCGGCCGCGATGGCGGCGGGATCGAACGGCTCGCGGATGGCGCCCGCCGACGGCGACCGGCGCTTGGCCTCGGCGATCAGGCCGATCGGCGCGGCGCGCAGCGCGGCGGCAAAGGGCGGCGGCGGGGCGACCTGCACGGCGCGAAGCATCTCCACGGACCGGGCTTGTTTCCATTCGGCCAGTTCCGCCCTCTTGTGCGCGATAATTTCAGCCAGGATATTCACGGCAGCTCACGGGCCGGAGGCCCGGGTCACGTTACGGCCCCTCACTCGTTCCTGGATTCTGGCGAAGATAGGCCTGTATGAATGGATCGAGGTCGCCGTCGAGGACGGCGTCGGCGTTGCCGGTCTCGACGTCGGTCCGGTGGTCCTTGACCATCGTGTACGGTTGGAGCACGTAGGACCGGATCTGCCGGCCCCAGGCGATCTCGCCCTTCTCGCCGTAGAACTTCTCCATCTCCTTGCGTTTCTTGTCCGCCTCGTACTCGTAGAGCTTGGCCATCAGCATCTTCATGGCCCGGGCGCGGTTCTTGTGCTGCGAACGCTCGGCCTGGCAGGCGACCACGATGCCGGTGGGCAGGTGCACGAGGCGCACGGCGGAGTCGGTCTTGTTCACGTGCTGGCCGCCGGCGCCGCCGGACCGGTAGGTGTCCACGCGCAGGTCATTTTCACCGATCTCGATATTGATGGAATCGTCGACTTCCGCGATGACGTCGAGCGAGGCGAAGGACGTGTGGCGGCGCTTGTTCGCGTCGAAGGGGCTGATGCGGACCAGGCGATGGACGCCGCGCTCGGCGCGGAAGTAGCCGTAGGCGTAGGGGCCGCGGACGAGGAAGGTGATGCTCTTGAGGCCGGCCTCCTCGCCCGAGAGCGAGTCCATGATCTCGACCTCGAAGCCGTGGTCCTCGCAGTAGCGGCGGTACATGCGGAACAGGATGCTGGTCCAGTCGCAGGACTCGGTCCCGCCCGCGCCGGCGTGGAGGCTCAAGTAAGCGTTGTTGGCGTCGAAGCGCCCGCTCAAGAGCAGCCGGATCTCCAGCGCGGAGAAATCCGCCTCGATCCGCTTGAGATGGCCCTCGATTTCGTGAAGGACGGGTTCCTGCTGGGCCGGATCTTTCTCCTGCTCGGCCAGTTCCAGGAGCACGCCGGTGTCCTCGATATCCCGCTCGGCCTTCTCGTAGGGCTCCAGCACGCCGCGAACGGCGTTGGTGCGGGCGATGACGTCCCGGGCCCTAGCCTGGTCGTTCCAGAATTCTGGCGCGGCGGCGAGGGCTTCCAATTCGGCTAGCGAGCGGCGGCGGGTTTCGACGTCAAAGATACCCCCGCATCTCCTCGAAACGCTTCTGGAGGGTTTGCCATTGCTGCTGGAGTTCGTAGAGCATGGGGAGGGTTCCCGCCTACGCCGGGCCTCCGGCGGGCAAGCAGGGTTCAGGGTTCAGGCTACTATTCACTAATCACCATTCACTATTCACTCTTCTTTCCCGCATCCCGGCCGCGCCGTAAAGCAAAAAACAGCGCCAGGGCTCCGAACCCTGCGCACGCTTGAGCGAAGAGGTCGCCATGCCGGGTATAGAACGTCAGGGGCATGTCCTCCGGCGGCACGCGGACTTCGGCCGCGCGGATGCCCATCACGCGCGTGAATCCGTTCCCGTCATCGAGCACGTCGTGGACGCGGCCGCGCCGGTCGATGAAGCAGGAAATCCCCGTGTTGGCGCAGCGGACGGACGGCACGGCATTCTCCACGCTGCGGAAGACGCACTGGATCATATGCTGTTTCGGCGCCCAGCCGGGGTCGAACCACGCGTCGTTGGTCTGGTTGAAGAGGACGCGGGCCCCGTTTCGAACGGACTCGGCGGCCAGCGGGGCCACCGTGTCCTCGAAGCAAATGAGCGCCGAGAAGGGAACATCCGGGCGATCCAGCCGGAACACCGTGCTGGTGTGGCCCGGCGAGAAGCTGGCCTGGATCGGCGTGAGCGCCCGGACGAACGGCAGGAACGGCTGCAGCGGCACGTACTCGCCGAAGATCACGAGGTGTCGCTTGTCGTAGCCTTTGACGATCATGCCGTTGGTGTCGAAGAGGAAGGAGCTGTTGTAGTAGCGCGGGCCCTCGTCCAGCCATTCCGTGTCCATCGAACCGACCAGCAGCGGCGCGCCGTTGGTGACCATTTCGACAGCGAGGCCATAACTGGCCTCGCTGTCGCGGATGTCGTCGGGGACCGCGGTTTCGGGCCAGACGACGAGGTCCGATCCGCCGACGCGCAGGGCCTGCTCGGTCAGCGTCCGCAGGCGCCCGTAGATCATTTCGAATTTTTCGGCGGTCCACTTCTCGTCCTGGGGGATGTTCGGCTGGATCACGGCGACGCGCAGCGGCAGGCCTTCCGCGCGATCCGCGCGTACGCTCCGCCAGCCGTACACGACCGCGAGGGCGACGGCGAGGAAGCCCAGCATCAGCTCGGGATGCGGGCGACGGCCCCAATGGCCCCGGACGTCCAGGTAGCGGAGGATCGTCAGGGCCAGGGCGGCATTCACCCAGACCACGAGCGCGGAGACGGCATAGACACCGCCCCCGCGCGCGAGCTGGATCAGCGGCAGGTTGGCGTACTGGGTGGCGCCCAGCGGATTCCAGGGCCAGCCGGTGAAGAGCGTGGCGCGCAGGTACTCCGCCCCCGTCCACGTCGCGGCCAGCAGGAGCATGAGCGCGAGGTTGCTCCAGCCGGAGCGGACGCCGCGCCGCGCCGACCAGGCGGACATCAGCACCGCGGGCGGGACGAAGTAGAGCGCGCTGTAGAGCGCCAGGATGATCCAGCCGACCACGGTCACGCGCGTGAGCCACGCGATGGAGGCCAGCCAGAACAGGGCTCCGGCCAGGAGGGCGCAGAACGCGGCCCGGCGAACGGATACGAAGCGGGCAGCCAGCAGAAGGGGCGCGAGCGCCACCCAGGCCGCGTTCCGCCACTCCAGCGGCGGAAAGGCCGCGAAGAGCAGCAGCCCGCTCGCTGCCGCGCCGGCCCGCGGGAGGGCCGCATGTAGTTTTTCCTTGAGAGCGCCATTCATGGTTCGAGACGCGGAAGAATAGCGGAAATCCCTGCCATCGCAACTTTGACGATATGAAGCCGATTCTGCTACACTTCATAAAGGGGGGATAACCATGAAGAAATTTGTTGCCTGCCTGATGGTTGCGACGGCTGCCGCGTGCTCCGCGCAGGATTTCATGTGCGAGACGTTCGACGGCTACCTGCTGGGGCCCGTCTCGTCCTATTCGGGCTGGGGCCAGACCAACGACCCGCCTATCCTCACCAACACCCAGCCCGCACAGGTCACCAACGTGCGCCCGGCCACCAGTCCCAACAGCCTCCTGTTCGCTCCTCCGTCCGCCGGCAAGCAGTGCACGCTGGCCATGTACACCAATCTGAACGCGTACTATTCCTACACCGACCCGAATCATCCCGTGCTGCGGACCT
Source organism: Verrucomicrobiota bacterium (assembly GCA_022710725.1). Taxonomy (GTDB): domain Bacteria; phylum Verrucomicrobiota; class Kiritimatiellia; order CAIQIC01; family JAGNIJ01; genus JAGNIJ01. The sequence goes on along the minus strand of JAKLGK010000003.1, from coordinate 64,380 downwards.
CGTTCATGCTGTACAAGGAAAATGCGCGGCAGAATTTCGCCTTCTTGCAGGGCCTGGCCAACACGGAAATGGGCCTTCTCACGGACACGAATGACGGGACCATCATTGTAAACGCGACCGACACCGGCATCCCGTTCGTCACGGGCCGCTACGCCGAGGTCGTCTATCTCTACAACATGTCGAACAACGACAGCTGCGTGCAGTACGACGGGACCAACATCGCCGACTGGACGGGCGCGGACGCCCCCTCCCTGACGCAAATCGTATACACGGCCTTTTACCGGCTGCCGGACCCGTATGCCGGGGCGCCGCTCTACGTGGACCAGGTCCATGTGGACAAGCCCACGCCCGGCACGGTGGCCTGGTGGCGCTTCGACACGGCCGGGACAAATTCCGCCGGCGACCATGCCGGCCTCTTCAAGGCCGCCCGGTTGGTGAGCATGGATACCACGCCCAAGCCCCCCGCCTCGACGCCTCTCTACGACGGGTGGCAGGATCGTTCGGATGCCCAGGGCCGGCGATCCTTCAAGCTGGACGAACTCAACCCGTGGCGGGACACGGGCAAGATGCCCGAGTGGACGCTCGAGGCCATCATGGCCGCGGAACCCGGGGCGGTGGATCTTCCCAGCAACTTCCAATTGCTGCACTGGGGCACCGGCATAGGCGGCGGCAGTTCGACCAACTCGGAAATCAACTTTGTCTGGTTGAGGCTGACGGGCCAGTTTTCGGCATACCTGCGCGACGCGCAGCAGACGAACAACAGCATCCAATACCTGACCCCCCTGGGCCGGATGCCCGCGGACGGACAGTGGCACCACGTCGCCTTCGTCAAGACGGGAAGCTGGCTCCACGTGTACACGGATTACCGGCCGACCATCCAATACCCGCTGGATGCGGCCTCCACGGGTTACTACAGCTTCGCGACCAGCAGTCACGCGGGCATCGGGGTCAGCCTCAACAACGGGAACCACGCCAACACCAACCAGTGGCTCGACGAACTGCGCTTCACCGCGCGGGCCCTTCCTTCCAGCGAGTTCCTTCAGTGGGGGCAGCCGCTGATGGTATCCGCGCCCGATCCCGCCGCCCCCAGCTGGAACCTCGACGTGCTCTCGATTTCCGGCCGCACCTACAACGTGCAGACGGCGCCCTCGCCGGGATCTTCGACGTGGTCCGATGTCCTGCCGGGAGCGATCGCCACGGGCCACTACAGCACCCTGACCATCCCGGCCACCACGAACCGGATCCTCCGCGCCGTTCGGCAGTAGGACGGATTCGGGCCACCCGCTTCCATGAGGCACAGGAACATGCAAGACGCCCGCCACGTATGGCACCCGTACACGCGGATGTCCGCCGTGGACGCCGGCGCGCCCCCTTCCATCGTACGGGGCGAAGGGATATATCTGTTTGACGAGGCGGGATGCCGCTACACCGACGCCATCGCGTCATGGTGGTGTTGCGCGCTGGGGCACGGGCATCCCCGGATCGTCGAGGCCATCCGGCGGCAGGCGGGCGAACTCCAGCACAGCATCCTCGGCAACCTCTCCCATCCGCGGGCCGAGGAACTGGCCGAGCGCCTGGCGCAACTGATGCCTTCGCCGGACCGGCATGTTCTCTTCGCCTCCGACGGCGCGAGCGCGGTCGAGGCGGCGCTGAAAATCGCGCTCCAGTTCAGGACGAATACCGGCCAATCCTCCAAACGGCGCTTCGCCTACCTCGCAGAGGCCTACCACGGGGACACGCTCGGCGCCGTGTCGGTCGGCTATCTCGAGAATTTTCACAAGCCTTTTGAGTCGGTTCTGTTCCCGGCTTTTGAGGCGCCCGTCCCGCTGTCGGCGGAGCAGGAGGACGCTTGTTTCAAGAAAACGGCCGCCCTCCTTGCGAAGCACCGCGACGACTTGACCGCCCTGATTGTCGAACCCCTGTGCCAGGGCGCGGCGGGCATGAGGATGTACTCCCCCGCCTACCTCCGCCGGTTGGCGGAGCTTTGCCGCGAAAACGATGTCCTGCTGATCGCCGATGAAATCGCGACGGGCTTCGGGCGCACCGGCCGGATGTTCGCGTTCGAGCACGCGGGGATCGACCCGGACATTGTCTGCGTCGGGAAAGCGCTCTCGGCGGGCTATCTCCCCATCAGCGCGACCATCGTCAAGGATGCCGTCTACCGGACGTTCTCGGATACTCCCGATGATCACTCTTTCTACCACGGCCACACGTTCTGCGGGAATCCGGTCGCCGCCGCGGCAGCCCTGGAGGCCTTGCGGGTGTACAAGGAAGCGCGCATTTGGGAAAAGGCCGCCGCCCTCGAACACGTCTTCCGGGACGTGCTGGAGCCCTTGAAGACGCGGCCCGGCGTGAAGGGGGTCCGCGTGCTTGGGGCGATCGCGGCGGTGGAACTGAATTCCGTCGATGCCGCCTGGGCCGTCCGCGACCGCCTGCTGGCCCGTCGCATCCTGGCCCGGCCGCTGGGGGCCGTGGTGTACCTCATGCCCCCGCTGAACATCGGACGAGAAGTGGCGACCGAACTGGCCCGCTCGCTGCTCGACGCCATCACGGCATGATCGAGGCCTGGCATCATTCCTTTTCCCGGACGGGCGGATGGGACGTCCGGCTGGCCGACCCCTGCGAGGTCCAATCGGCCGACGAGCTGCCGGACGTGCTTCCGCTGGTCCGCCGCGCCGAGGCCGCCGCGCGCGAGGGAAAGTGGGTGACGCTGCTGTTGAGTTATGAATCCGCCCCGGCCTTCGACGCCGCGCTGGTCACGCGCGAGCCGGGCGCGTTTCCGCTGGCCTGGATGGCCGTTTTCGAGAAGATCCGCGGCAGCGGCCCTCCGCCGGCCGAAGGCGCCGCCCCGGCTCCCTGGCAACCGCTGGTATCCCGCGACGAGTATGAGTCCGCCATCCGGCGGATCCGGGAATACATCGCCGCCGGCGACACGTACCAGGTGAACTACACGTTCCCGCTGCGGGCGGCCTTCCCGGGCGACGGCGCCGCCTGGTTCCTGCGGCAGGGACCGGCCCAGGGCGCGCCCTGGAGCGTTTTCGTGGATACCGGCCGCTTCCAGGTATTGAGCTTCTCGCCGGAGCTGTTTTTCGAGTGGACGGCCGATCGTCTCGTATGCCGGCCGATGAAAGGCACGGCGCAGCGCGGTCTCTGGTTCGAGGATGACGAGGCGCGGCGCCGGGCCCTGTCGGAGAGCCGGAAGGACCGCGCCGAGAACCTGATGATCACCGACATGGTTCGGAACGATCTCGGGCGGATTGCGGAGGTCGGCTCCGTCAAAACGGCGCGGCTCTTCGAGATCGAGCGCTACCCCACCCTTTTCCAGATGATCTCCGAGATCGAGGCGCGGCCGCGGCCCGGGATCCGGTTGGAGGACGTGCTGCGGGCGCTCTTTCCCGGCGCGTCGGTCACCGGCGCGCCGAAGGTCCGCACGATGCAGATCATCCGGGAACTGGAGCCGCAGAGGCGCGGGCTGTACACCGGCGCCGTCGGGCTGCTGCGTCCGGGCGGCGCCGCGCAATTCAGCATACCGATCCGAACGGTGGTCGCGGACCGCGCGGCCGGCGAAGCCGTATTCCATGCCGGAGGCGGCGTCACGTGGGATTCGACGGCGGAGGGCGAATACGACGAATGCCTGCTGAAGACCGCCTTCCTCCACGAATCCCCGCGTCCCTTCTCGCTGCTTGAAACCCTGCGCCTGGAGGACGGCGAATACTACCTGCTGGAAAGGCACCTGCGGCGTTTGCGTCAATCCGCCGTCTATTTCGAACTTCCGGTCGACGAATCCTGTGTTAGGACCAGGTTGGCCCAATTGGCCGCGGATCACAGGGCCGGGGTCTGGCGGGCGCGGCTGCGGCTCGATGCCCGTGGCGAAATCGAGATCGAGGCTCAACCCCTGATTCCCGACGAGGAGCCGTGGCGCGTCGCGCTGGCAGACGAACCGGTGAACAGCCGCGATCCGTTCCTGTATCACAAAACCACGCGGCGCGAAATCTACGACCGGCGCCTGGCGGCGCATCCGGGTTGCCGTGATGTCATCCTCTGGAACGAACGCGGAGAGATCACGGAATCCTGCCTGGCCAACGTGTCGGCGGTCATCGGCGGGAGGGAGTACACGCCGCCCGTCGGGTGCGGATTGCTGCCGGGCACCCTGCGCGGGGAATGGCTGGAATCCGGCCGTCTCGCCGAACGGGTGATCCGGATCGAGGAATGGCGGCAGGCCGAAGCCGTGCATCTCTTCAACTCCGTGCGGGGCCGAATCCGGATCGAGCCTTCCCACGGATAGCCGTGAGGATCGGAAATAGTATCCGTGTGAAGAAGCAACGCCGCGCCGTTTACGCCAACAGCCCGTCCATGACTTGGAGGACGACGTCCACCGCCAACTCGTTCAGGTCGGAGTCGGGAGCGCGGACTACGCGCACGAGCGGGCCGCGCGGGCCCCATCGCACGGCGTCCGACGGCCCGAACAGCGCCACCGTCGGCACCCCCACGGCTGCAGCCAGATGCGTGATGCCGGAGTCGTTCCCGAGATAGAGCCGGCCGCCGGACAGGACGCCGGCCACCTCCAGCAGGGGCGCTTCCTTCAGGACAGGCCGGAGGCCATCCATCCGGTGAAGGGCATCGCTCAATCCGCGATCCGCCTCGCCCAGCACATAAAAATAATCAAGATGGCGAGCGGCCCCGATGCGCCGGGCGGCTTCGACAAAACGGTCGAGCGGCCAGTTTTTCGCCGCGCTGCCGCTGCCGGGATGCACGGCCAGAACGGGTTCCCGGAGGCCCCGCTCCCGGAACCAGCGCCGGCCGGCCTCGCGGTGAACCCCGGGCAATGCCAGCGATGGATGCTCCCCGCCGGCATAGATGGCCAGGCTCTCCAGCGGCTTCATCAGGTGCTCCACCGCGTGCCCGCGCTCGACGATCGGCGAACCGTGCAGGACGACCCGGGCGCCGGCGCTTTTCAGGTTCTCCCGGACCAGCCCTGTCGGATCGTGCAGATAGGAGAGGACGAAATCGAAGGAGCGCAGGTGCCGCACCTGCTCCTCGGGGAAGTCCGGCGCCACCGAGAAAAGCCGCGCCACGCCGGCGCGATCAAGGGAATCCACCCGGTTCACGAGCCCCGCGGCCGAGGCCAGTCCGGCCACGTGCGGATAGCCCAGGACCTCGATCCAGGCATCGGGCCAGCGCGCGCGAAGGGCCTGGAAAACCGGCAGGGTCAGCAGGAAATCCCCGATGGCGCCGCCGCGCAGGACCAGGAATCGGGCCGGCCGGCTCATGGAAGATCAATAGACGGCCAGCGCCAGCGCGACGAGGGCCGCCCCGAACGCCAGGCGAAGGAGACCGAGCTGCCGACAACGGCCATCCGTCGCCAGCGCCCAGGCCGCCACGCGGCGGAAATAGAACGGGCTCAAGACCAGCACGATGCCCGCCACGGCCCATACGTAGGCCAGGCCGATCATCACCAGCCGCCAGTCGGACTCATGCCAACGGGCGGCGATGATCACCGGGTTCGCCAGCAGCAGCAGCAATCCACCGAGCGCCCGCGGGGCCAGCAGCTCGTCCATGAAGATGACGATCAGGAAAAAGGACAGCGGCGCCGCGGCATACAGGTACGGCTTGACCCATTCAAAGCGTCCCAGCTGGGCGTGCAGCACGATCCAGGCGACCCAGCCCAGGTCGAGCGCCGTCAGCAGCCAGGCCGGTCCGCGGCTTCGGGGAAAAGCGAGGGCGGCGGCGCGCACCCTCCCCGGCCAGAGCAGGCAAGGGACGTTCAGCCCCGCCACCACGAGGCCAACGGCCAAGGCCATGAGGGCCAGCGTCGAGCAGCTATGCATCCATGCGGACACGGTTCACTCCCGGAACAAAACGGCGCAACAATAACGGGAGCCTGCCGCTTTGTCATGGGTTAATTTGCCGGCGGGGATCAGTCGAAGATGAGAAACATTTCCTTGGGCAGGTTGACCGGCCGCCACTTCGGATCCGCGATGGTCCCGGACAGTTTGAACTCGAGCAGCTTGGTGAGGGGCGAGGTGGCCAGGCGCACGGCTTCCGCCACGACGCCGTCGCGCAGGGGCTGGACCTGGACCGTCATGTCGATACGCCGGTCCAGGCGATAGTCGCCCTTCGCCTTGAGGCTCAACACGGAACCCTCGAGCAGGGCCTCCTCCGTGTGAAACGCGCCGTCCTGGAGGAGAAATTCCGAGCGGAAGTCCGTCTGCGACGCGAACCCGAGGCCGGGATAGAGACGCGTCAGCCACTCGGACAACCCGCCCATCAGCGGGATCTGGAAAAGCGCGCCGTCCCTGATGCGGATGCGCCCCTCGCCGAGGGCGGTCCGGCCGCGGCCCTCGCCCACCCGTCCTTCCAGGCGGAAGTCGGCCGAAAGCCGGCCCTTGTAGGGATTCTCCGTGAGCCGGATCAGCGCCGCCATCAGGTCTTCGAAGCGGGTGTCGGCAAGCTGGCCCACGGCGTCGTAGCGCAGATCGTTCGGCTTGTTCAGGGGGTAGAAGGCCATGCGCCCGGTCAGCCGTCCGCCGTAAGCCTCCGCGCGGATGTCGGTGATTTCCACGCGCTGGTTCGAGGCCCGCACGCGGAACGCGGCCTCGTCCGAGAGCGCCCAGCCCAGGCCGACGCCGCGCCCCTCGACCCAGGCCTCCACGTCGACCGGGGAGAACCCGACGTAGCTGACCACGCCGCTGGCCGTGACATGGGCCGGGCCTTCAAACCGGTAATCCTCCAGGAAGCGCCCGGGCCCCGGGCCGATCATGCGGGCCACGGCATGGGGATCGGCCGTGCTGTCTATTTGAAAGGCCGCTGTTTGCCGGTTGTAGTCGAGTTCGATCCAGCCGTGCGCCCCGCCCTCCTCGCGCGCGATGTCCAGCGGGTCCAACCTCATGACACCGTCGCGCAAGGCCAGGCCGGCGGAACCGGCGGTCAAACCGACCCCGCGGTAGGCGAACGAGGTGGCGCTCATGCTCCCCTGGAAGGCAAAACGCTGCAGGTCGCCGACGACACCGGAAAACTCGAGCTTCACGACCGGGGGAACGTCCCCGAACTGGAACCAGTCCAGGATCTCCATCTGCTGTTTCAGCAGCAACGGCTTCCACAGGTGGGGATTGAAGGCGCCTTCCATCTCCCCGTGGAAAGCTCCCGAGGCGGTATCGAGAACGGCCGCCGCTTTCAGGGGGCCCTGCCGCACGCCCCGGCCCACCACGCCGTCCAGCTTCTCCAGCGTAAAAACGCCATTCTCCCGGCTGACGGACAGGAAGGCCTTCTCCACCCATACCCCGCCGCACTCGGCCTTCTCGAGCGAGATCCAGCCGCCGAGGTGCTGCTTGATTTCGCTCCACGGCGCCGGCCCGCCCCAGAGTTCGAGCGAGGCCTCTCCCTTCAACTCGTATCCCATCTGTTCCAGCCGGAGCCGCCACGCCCGGGGCAGGATGGCCATCCACTGTTTCAATGGAAGATCGCTGAACAGCCGGAATTCCGCCTTGCGATTCGCCAGCGACAGGGCGCCATTCAGGTTCAACCGGGCGGCCCCCTGCCGCAGGATCAGCGATTTGAGCATCATCCGGCTGCCGTCCAGGGCCGCGTCCACGCTCCAGCGATCGAAGAGCCCGACCGGCGTCTGCGTCCGGCGCGACTGGATTTTCAACTCCACGCGCGACTCCGCCGGGTCATCCAGTTCCAGCGCGAAATCCAGGCGGACCTGCGGAGGCTGGCTGAACTGCAGCGCCCGGACCTGTTCCAGCGCCTTGAAGAGCCAGTCCGGGCAGCGGCGCAACAGGTCGGCGCCGGATCGCCCGGTTTCCTTTTCCGGCAACCGCCGATGGATCGTGCCCGCCCCCCGGAACTGCATGCCGAGCCCCTCCGCGTAGAGGCGCTCCATCTCGACCGCGCCCGGCCGGAACCGGATGGCGGCGTGGAGGTTTTCGAGAACAACCTGCTCCGAGAGGTTCGGGTCGTCGCGGGCCTCCAGGTAGAGGCGGAGCCTGGCGCCCCGGATGCGAAGCCCCACGATGCCATGCCGCCGGGACAGCCATTCGAGGGCGTTCAGGCCCAGGGCGAAACGATCGGCTTCGATCACGGGCGCAGCGGCCGCCGGGTCGTCGTACAGGCGGAACCCCTTCAGCACGATCCCGTCCATGACGCTCAACCGCGCCCGGCGCACCCGCGCATGCACGCCCTGCTCCTCCAATCGCGCCAGCACGCGCTTAACGAGCCAGGCGGGGAAGCCCGCCGCGCTGCAGTACAGTAGGAGCGCGGCAGACACCACGAGGACGAGTCCCGCGAATCCCGCCAGGAATCGGAGGAGGCGCCGGCCCGCCCTGAAGAGAAAGGCGGGCCGTTTTCGGCTTGCGCGCGCGTCAGGGGACGGCGGGGCTGCCGGCGGCGTCTGCAGCATGGGCTCCATTCTCGGCGCTCCCGGAAACCGGGACGGTCGACAGCAGGCGCGGCAGCAGCCGCTCGCAGTCCTCCCGGTTCAACTCGAAAATGCCTTCCTGCCCCTGGATCATCGCGTACCGGCCCGACGGACCGGCCTCCTGACCGAAGTACAGCGTATTGCCCAACCCCGCCGCGCCTCGGAGCCCGATCTCCAGCTTGTCCGCGCCGGGCCCGAACCCGTAGCGGTCCGCCGGCGCCCCGGTCTCCGCCAGGAACCGCTCCGCGCGCAGATCGTGGAGAAGCCGCAGGAGGTCCTTCACGGCCTCTACCTCGACCCGGGTTCCCTCGCCGCCCGGGCCCGACTCGAACTCGCCGGATGATCCGCGCCGGATTTCCTCCGTCCAGCCGTCTCGCGAGACGGCCAGGCGCGCGACCTCGTCGGGATTGATCCGCAGCACCCCGCGGTCGCGGTAGAACAGCGGATCGGCCGAAACAAACTGAAGGAGGCTCTCGGGGATCTCCGCCGCGAATCCATCGGGGCGCACCCGCACCGACCGGCAGCCGGCCGTCGCGGAGGCCGGTCCGATTTCCAGGACGGTTTCCTCCTCCGCGTCTCCGCCGGCCGCCCCCGCCGGATCGGCGCGCCGGCCCATCCGGATGACGATCTCCGCGTCCGGGGCGGGAGCGGCGGCGTCGGGAGACGGCAGGAACTTCTGGATCACCGGGGCGGTCCACACGGACAGCAACTCCTGCATCCGTTCCGGGTCCGCGTTCCAGCGGCGGGGCTCGACCAGGCTCCAGCCCTGCGCCTCCTCCCGCAGGGCCACCCGCTGCTCTCCCGCCTCGATGACCACCCGGTGGACATCGCGCGCCTCCATGGTGGTCAGTTTCCGGTCGCGCAGGTCGTCGAGCGTGACGTTCAACGGCTCCAACTGGGCGGCTTCCACCATGCCGGCGGAATCATCCGGCCGGCTCAACGTGTAGAAACGGGCGGCGCTCCGGTCCACCGGGTCCCCCACCAGGACGGACGCCTCCCCGCCCCGGCTCAACGTCACGCTGACCCGGAGGCCCGGATCGTCGAAGCCGTAGGCGGCCGGATCCTTCATTTCCGCGGGAAGGAATTCGGCCGCGCGCAGCAGGAAGAGGGCCTCGAGGAAACGCTGCACCTCGCCGGAGGAGGCGCGGGCCGTCACGGGCTGCTGGATCATCCAGCGGCCTCGCTCGCCCCGGGCGATCTGCAGGAATCCGTCCCCGCGGCGGATCTCCAGCCGCTGCACCAGTTCCGGCCCGCCCGGCAGCAGCGCCCGGTCGCGGAGGTCGGTGGCCGATGCCGGGAGAAGGGCCAGCAGGGCCTGGTCGACGGCCACGATCTCATCCTGGCCTTCCTCCCGGATGTAGACCGAGCCCCCGAGCGGGGCGACGCGGCCGATCCGCACGGCCCGGCGATGATGCGGCGTGCCCAAGACGAGGCGGGGGGCGGACTCCGAGAGACCGTACTGCTCCGGCGTCAGCCCGCGCCCCTTCTGGTCGCGGCGCGTGATCACCTCGCCGCGCGCCAGCCCGCGCAATCCCTGGAGGAAATGCTCCACGGTCCCCGCGTCCGCCCGCGCGCGGAACGGCCGCGTGATCATCCAGCGTCCCCCCTCCTTGACGCACTCGACCATGAGATTGGTGGACTCGAGGCCAAGGAAGACGATATCGGCCGGCTCGTAGTCAAGGGCCCGGCGCGCCGCCTCGGCTCGCTCCCGCGAGGAGCGGGTCCCGCGCTCGAAACGCCACATCAGCGCGCCGACCAGAAGGACGGCCAGCAGCAGCATCCATGTCGTCTTGAACTTCATCGCTCACGTCCTCCGGCGCCACCAGACCAGGACGCCGAGCAGCGCCGGCAGCGCCGGGATGACGCCGACCACCGCCCAGAACAGGCCGCGCAACTGGCGCTGCGTCATCAGCAGCCGGTTATCCTCGACGGGCTTGGCCGCGATCCCCAGCAGTTCGTCGCGCTCCAGCAGCCAGTTCAGCGCGCTCAAGAACAGATCCTCGTTGGCGCCGGTCATCACGCCGTTCGCCGCAAAATCGGAGTCGCCGATCACCACCAGGCGGGTGGGCCGGATCTGGACGTCGATGCCGGGCACCGGCCCCTTCTCCACCGCGGCCGCGACCGGGACGGGGCCGGGCCGGTCCCGCTCGGGATCGTAGCGCATGGGGCTCTGCAGGCTGTCGGTTTCCGCCCAGCCCGACTCGCTGCAGGAGGCCAGCGGCGCGGCGGCGGGCCGGTCCGCGGGATCGCCGCCCCCCTCCTCGCCCTCGATCGGCTCGACGGACCGCGGCAGGTACAGCACGGTGCTCAAGCCGTTCAGTTTCGCGGTGACGGGATGCGGCTCGTACTCGGTGATGAACAGCTCGCGCCCCGTGAGCGTGCGGGTGGCGTCGAGCACCACGTCGTTCACCAGGCGGAGACCCCATTTTTCGCAGAGCGATTCCAGTCCGGTGGCGGTCGCGGCGTCCAGCAGGAGCAACAGGCGGCCCTGCCGCTCCAGGTAGTCGCCCAGCACGTCCAGCTCCGCCGCGGAGAAGGCCTTCTGGGGGCCGGCGACGACCACGGCGGAGGCGTCGTCCGGGACGGCCGGCGTCCGGCCGAGGACCAGGGGCTTGACCTCGGCGTGATCGCGGCGGACGAGCTCCGCGATGGCCGAGTAGCCGGCCCCGCGCTCGAAGCTCTCGATGTCGCGCTCGCCGTGCCCCTGGAGGAAGTAGACCACGGGCTGGCTCGCCTGCGTGATGCTGTAGAGGGCGGAGGAAAACGCCTGCTCGCCCTTGAAGGACACGCGGCGCGGCGCCTCGCCCATCTGCACGGGCTCATAGTCATAGTCCGCCAGCTCGGCCATCCGCACGTACTTGCGGCGCCCGCCGCCGTCGAACACGATGACGTTGGCCTCGGTCACCTCGTAGCGCCGCATCAGCTCCTCGGTCCGTGCGAGGTCGCGGTCCGGGTCCACCCTCTCGACATGGATCAACGGCGAGGCCGCCTCGTACTCGTCCAGCAGGTGCACGGCGTCTTCGAACACTTCCTGGCCGGGCTGGAGAAACACCACGACCTCCACGGCGCCGGTGAGGCCGTCCAGCAGGCCCCGGGTTTTTTCGGATAGCGTGTTGGATCCGGACCGGCTCCAGTCCGCCCGGGCGTAATGGCGGTAGGCCAGGTAATTGACCATGAGCGCCAGGACGGCCGCGAGGGCCAGCGCCAGCAGCGTGTTGGCGCGGAGCAGCGCGCGGCGCCACGCGCCCGGTTCCACGGGGGACCGCCTTTCCGGGTTCCTGGGTTCAAGCGTTTCCATGCGTCATTTCCACCGCCGCGCTTCGACGGCCCGGACCGCGGCGAAGAGCATGAGCGCCGTCAAGGACACGTACAACGCCACCGGGCGCGTGTCCACGACGCCGCGGGCGAAGTCGAGCATGTGGGACACGGAGGAGACGTAGGCGAACGCGTCCCGCGCGGCCTCGCTGCGCGCCAGGAACGCGAAGAAGCCCGTGAAGAAGAAAACGCCGATCGCGGCAAAGCACGCGACGGCGGCCATGATCTGGTGGACGGCCACGGCGGAGCACAGGACGCCGACCGACAGGTAAAAGGCGCCGACGAGCAGCGCGCCGAGATAGCCGCCCATCATGGGGCCCAGGTCCACGGGGGCCGTGAGGGGGCTGAACGCGTGCAGGATGATCCCATAGGCCGCGGTGGGGATCCAGAGGATCACGTAGAAGCTCAACGCGCCCAGGTATTTGGCCATGACCACGCCGACCTCCGTGACCGGCGCGGTCATCAGCGTCTCGATCGTCCCCGTCGTTTTCTCCTCCGTGAACAGCCGCATCGTCAGGACCGGGGCCGCCACCAGCAGAACGATCCAGAAGAAGAGCGAGCCGAACAGCTCCTGCATCACCGACGCGCCCGCAGGGCCCTCGACCAGGGCATGGACGAGGAGCCAGAAGCTAAATCCGAAGACCAGGAGGAAGAAGATCATCACCACGTAGGCCATCGGCGAAAGGAAATAGGCGGCCAGTTCCTTCTTCCAGAGCGTGAGGAAGTTCTTCACGGCCGCTTCTCCCCCGGCGCCGTGCCGGTCAGGCTCACGAAGATCTCCTCCAGCGTGTTGCGCTCCTGGCGCAACTCGCGCAGGGGCCATCCGTTCCGCGCCGCCAGCTCGAAGACCGCGGGCCGGACATCCGTGCCGTGCGCGCCCTCGATAAGATAGCGCCGCCACGGGCCGTCTTCCTCATCCGGGCGCACGCTGCGCACGTCCGGCAGCGCCTCCAACCCCCGGCGGACCTCGTCCGCGGGGCCCGCGATCTCCGTCACCGCCCGGGCGCCGGACTGCAGGTTCTCGCGCAACTGCCCGGGCGAGTCCGAGGCGACGATCCGGCCGCGGTTGATGATCAGCACGCGCCGGCAGACGGCTTCGACCTCGGGGAGGATGTGCGTGGAAAGCAGGATCGTGTGCCGCCGGGCCAGTGCCCGGATCAGCTCGCGCACCTGGATGACCTGGGCGGGATCCAGCCCCAGCGTCGGCTCGTCCAGGATCAGCAGTTCGGGATCGTGGACCAGGCAGTCGGCCAGGCCCACGCGTTGCCGGTATCCCCGCGAAAGCTGCCCGATGATCCGCCGGCCGGCGTCCTTCAAGCCGCAGCGATCCTTGACCTCCTGCACGCGGCGGCGGCAGGCGGCGGGCGAGACGCCCTTGAGGCGCGCCCGGAAGCGCAGGTACTCGTCCACCCGCATCTCGGGGTACAGCGGCGCGTTCTCCGGCAGGTAGCCGATGCGCCGGCGGACCTCCAGGGAATCGCGGAAGACGTCAAAGCCCGCGACCTCCGCCGTGCCCGACGTGGCGGGGAGGTAGCACGACAGGATGCGCAGCGTCGTGGTCTTGCCCGCGCCGTTGACGCCCAGGAAGCCGACGACCTCGCCGGGCTCGATGCGGAACGAGACGTCGTCCACCGCCACGCAGCCGGCGAAACGTTTCGTGAGATGGGTGACCCGGATCATGCGTCACTCCGCGTTCATCCGGACCTGGGAACTCTGGGCGATCAGGTAGGGCCCGCTCTCCTCGAGGTTGACGACGGTCAGCAGGAGCGGGTCGCCGGTCCGTACGGACTCGAGCGCCAGGCCCGCGTCCTCGAGCGAGTTGATCTGCATCTCGTTGATGCGCGCCACGTAGAGCCCCGGGCGCAGGCCGACTTGCTCCCCCGCGCCGCCCGGGACGACGCCGGAGATGGCCACGCCGTTGCCGAACGGCGCGCGCCCCTTCTCGGGGCCGAACGGCTTCTCCGCCAGGTCCAGGCCCAGGCGCCGCCGCGCCAGCTTTTCGCCCGCGGGTTTCGGGAGCGCCGCCACGGTCACGGGGACGGCCGCCGGTTTCCCCTCGCGCTCGAAACCGATGTCCACCGTCTGCCCCACCCCGTACGCCAGGAGCGCCTTGTGAAAATCGTAGAGGTCGCGGACGGGCGCTCCGCCCACGGACCGGATGACGTCGCCGGCCGCCAGCCGCTCGTCGACGGCCAGTTCCGGCATCGCCTCCGGGTGCGCCACGCGGAGCACTCCGTTGGACGCATCCGCCTCGAAGCCCAGCCAGCGCTTGCCCAGCAGGCGGGGACAGAGCCAGCGCGCCAGCAGGTCGCGCACCCGGCGGACGGGCACCGCGAACCCGATGTTCTGGGCCTCGCGGTAGATCGCCACGTTCACCCCGATCATCTCGCCGTCGGCGTTCAACAACGGGCCGCCGGAGCTGCCGGGATTCACCGCGGCGTCCGTCTGGAGGATGTCCCGGTAAAGCACCTCTCCCTGGTACCGCGCCTCGCGGTTCTTGGCCGAGAGGACGCCGACGGTGACCGTCTGCGCCAGGCCGAACGGGTTGCCCAGCGCGATGACCGTCTCGCCGAGCATCAGGTCGTCGTCGCGCGCGAATTCCACGGGGGTCAGCGGCCCTGCCGGCTCGATCTTCAGCAGGGCCAGGTCGTTGACTTCGTCGCCGGCGAGAAAGACGGCGTCGTAGGTGGTGTCGTCCCCGAGGGTCACCCGGATGCGCGACGCCCTCTCGACGACGTGGAAGTTGGTCAGGATATAGCCGGCGGGGTCGATGACGATCCCGGAGCCCAGGGAGTGCCGGACCTGGGGCGTCGCCGGGCCGGCGAAGAAATCGCGGTAGAACTGGTCGAACAGGTCTCCCCGGAACCGGCGGAACGGATCGGTGTGGCGCACGGTGACCAGCTGCTCGGTGCCGATGTTCACGACGCCCGGCATGGCCTTCTCGACCGCCTCGACGATGGGCGTGCGGCGGTTGGACGCGTCCGCCCCGCCGGTTGGCCACGCCAGGGCCACCGCGCCCGCGGCTATCCACTTGCACCATTCCGTTTTCATATCCGGCGGCAACAGGAGGGCTTCACTTTTCCCCGGCCCGCGCCGGGTCCTGCTTCAGGCGCTCGATGAACGTGCGGATCGTTTCCCGCACGGAGGTAAACCGGAAGTCGGCGTCCTTCTGGAATTTCGTGGAATCGAGATAGGTTTTCTCCGGCCGAAGGTCGATGAACTTCAGTTCCTCCTGGGTCCGGCAGACGATCCGGGCCTGCAGGCCGAGCAGCCGGAAGAACTGGCGGGCCAGTTCCTCCCGCGTGAAATATTCCGGGTTGGCGATGTTGTACACCCCCGTGAGCCCGCGCTCGCAACCGGCCTGGATGGCCCGGGCCACGTCGCGCACGTTGGTCGGCGAGAATAGCTGGTTGGCGATGCACACGACGGGCTTGCCCTGGAGATGCCATTGGTACCACTCGGTGAACATCTGGTACTCGGCCGGGTCGTCGCCGATGACCTTGTCGAGCCGGTAGTGCAGCGTGTCCGGGTGGTGCGCGGCGCAGTATTCCTCGACCTCCGCCTTGTGGCGGCCGTACTCGTTGATCGGCGCGTGCGGCTCATCGTCCGCGTAGTAGCCCGAGACGCCGTCGTAGGCGAACCCCGAGGTCATGCAGATCGGCCGCGCGCCGATCGCGAAGGCGTCCTCGATCAGGCGGATCGTCCCGACCACGTTGATCTGGTAGCTCAACTCGCGCTCCAGGAAACAGCGATCGGGCTGGGCCATCGCCGCGCAGTTGACCACGTGGGTGGGCCGCCCTGCTTCGCCCATGATCTCGTCGACGCGGTCCGCCAAGCGGTCCCGCACGATGTCGAACGCGCGCAGGCCGCCGTCCTTCCCGCGCATGCGCGTGCCGACCACCTTCCATCCGAGGCTGCACAGATGCCGCAGGGCATGCCCGCCCACGAAGCCCGAGGCGCCGACGACGAGAACGGTTGGAGGGGTGGCGGCCATACGGTTCACAGTTTCAACGCGTGTTTGCTGGACGGATTGATCGAGGAAAAAACGCCGCCGCGCGCCAGGAAGGCCTGGTTCCGCCCGATCACCTTGTCCTCCGCCTCCGGGCTCAAGCTCAACAGGCAGAGCTTGACGTTCTCCGTGAGCAGGGCCTCCGAGCCCCGGATCGGCAGGCGCGAGCCCGGCATGAACAGCCCCTTCTTCTTCGGGTGGTCGTCCACGACGAAATCGATGACATCCGCCAGGCCGAGGATGTTGATGTAGGTGCAGGCCAGGTGCCCGGCGCCGAAGAGCGCGACCCGCCCCCCGCCCGCCCGGTAGCGCGCAAAGAGGGCCCGGGCCTTCCGTCTCTGCTCCTCGATACCGCGGACAAACCGGCGGGCCCGGTCGAACTCCGGCTCCAGCGACGAGGCCGGCGGGAACGCGCCTTCCGACGCGGCGGCGTCCGCCTGCACGACGGCGACGAGCGAGTTCTCGAAGGGATACGGGAAGCACTCGTAGTGCACCAGCTTGAAGCCCGCAATGGCCAGGTTCCACCGGAACGTCTGGGGGGTGAAATAGACGATGTGCTCCTCCCAGAGGATGGCGGCGTCCCCGTTCTCGACCGCCCGCGTGCAGTCGGGGACCTCGACGACGACGAACCCGCCCGGGTAGAGCAGCCGCTTCAGCCCCTCCAGGAAGTCCCGCATGCGGTGGGAGTGCTCCAGCACCTGCCGGCCGATCACCATGTCCGAGCGCCCGCGGCCGTGCGTGATATGCGTCGCGCCCTCCGGCGAAATGCGCCCCTGGAGCAGTTCGACGCTGGCCCCCGTGCTCTCCATGTCGAGGTCGCGATGCGCGTCGAGCCGCCAGGTGTACCGGTGGCCCCGCTCCCGCAGCCGCCGCAGCAGCGTGTCGTCCTTGTAGCTCACCCCGGCGATCACGCCGCGCTTGAGCAGCCCGGGCAGCCCCGACAGGATATCCGCCAGCCGGTCCAGGTGGCCTTCCGGCTCGTTGTAGACGATCCAGTCGTACGGCGGCACGATCTCCTCCGCCGGCACCGGCCGCAGCAGCTGGACCAGTCCGCACGCCCCGCACTGGCCGAGCGCCATCGGGTGCATGAACTCGGGCCCGTCCGGGCGCGGGAGATAGCGGTTGCAGATGGGCTGCGGGCCGAAATCCGCGAGCTCCCGCACCGCGCTCTGCGCGCACAGGCAGCACTCCGTCAACTGGATATCGCCCTGGGTCATGCTTCGACTTCAGCCTCGTGATGGTGGCGCATCATACAGGGCCGCCCTCCCCTTGTCCATTTCGGAGACGCGGCCGCCGCTTGTGCCGCCCCCCGGCGGCTGGTACAGTAGGCCCCGTCGCCGGAACTCGGTCCGGCGCGGCAGGCCCATGAAAGGACTCCTGATTTCAGCGCTGGCGCTGGTCGGCTACGTGATCTCCATCTGGATCACGGCGCATCTCGTCCGCGTGGAGCGGTATTCGAAGCTCTTCTTTTCCCTGTTCGCCGCCTGGACGCCGCTCTACTTCCTCGCCTACTTCGCCACGCCGGACCACGTGTGGATCCTGCCGCAGGCCTGGAGCCTCGCGCCCTGGAAGCTCGACGCCGCGTACGGCTACGTGGTGTTCGCCCTGAACATGCACAATGTCATGGACTTCTTCTTCGGCGTCAACGGCGGGTTCTCCACGTGCCTCCTGCTCGAGATCCTCCGGAGCGGCTCCCGCGGCCTGGCCACGGAGGAGATCATCGCCAGGTTCCGCACCGCCGACGGCGCGGACAAGATCTACGCCTGGCGCCTGCCCCGCCTCGCGGAGACGGGCTACATCACGATCGAGCCGGCGTCGGGCGATTGCCGCCTGACGGCCAAGGGCGTGTGGGCGGCGCGGATCGCCTGGCTCGGCAAGCGAATCCTCAACCTGGGAATGGGGGGCTGATGTTCACGCACGGCCTGTTGACCGCCATCGTAGTTTCGCTGGCCTGGATGCTCCTGCAGCTCGCGGCCATGCACATCCGCCCGGCGCGCAACCGCTTCTACGCGATGCTGACCGGCTACCTCTGCAGCCTGCCCTTCGTCTACGCCGCCTACCGCTGGCTGCCGCTGCCCGTCGACGCGCAGACCGATGTCGAGGGCTGGTTCGGGTTGGGCCTGTTCCACGCCTACCTGTTCCACCTGCTGCTGTTCTTCCTGTACGTGGAGTTCTTCTACCATGTCGAGCGGTCGGTCACGCTGCGGTTCCTCGTGATGGTGCTCCAGGCGCCCGGCCGCACGGCGCATCCCGCCGACCTCCAGCAGGACTACTCGCTGGAGGACATGATCACGCGGCGGCTCGCGGACCTGGAGCAGAACCGGTTCATCGAGCGGCGCGGCGGCCGCTGGCACGACCGCGCGCGCGGCGTCCTGATCGCCGTCATCATGGGCGTGTCGTCGTGGCTGTTCCGGTCGAAAACCCAGAGCGAGCGCCTGTGAGCCCGCCGCCCCCGGTTCGGGACACATCCCGCGCGTACAGATAGCACATCTCGTCGGTCCCGCGGACGGTTTCATCCACCTTGTGCAGGGGGACGAAGCCGGGCGGGACGCTCTTCAGCGGCTTGTCGGTGAGCAGGAGCAGCGGCTCTCCCGCGGGGACCTGCTGCTCCAGCAGCGCCGCCGCCTCCTCGTGGGACATCTCGTTGGCCCGGCGGTGCGCGGCGTCCTGGCGCACGTAGGTCACCCACTCGCCGCGCCCGATGTACCAGAATTTCCGGCCCGGGAAGTAGGGCGCGATCGAGCTCAAGTGGGCGTACCGGTGGACGGCGATCGGGTAGCGCGCCAGGCCTTCGCGCCAGATATACTCGGCCATCCGCCGCGTGCCCGAGAAGTCGTGCTTCCGGTCCATGGCGTTCAGTTTCCAGCCCTCGTACAGGGAGAAGGCCAGGCACAGGTTCAGCCCCCAGAGGAACGCGCGCCGCTGTTTCTGGAAATCGGCGCGGCCGCCCGCGTCCGGCCCGTCCGCCGCCACCCAGAGCGCGAACACCCCGCCCAGGAGGAACAACCCATAGTGGCGGGAAAGCGCGCTGGTCAGCCAGAGCAGCAGGCTCACGCCGACGACATGGGCGGCGGCGAGGAACAGGGCCGCCGGCCTCGCCCGCAGCGTCCAGAACAGCAGCGCCATCATCGCCAGCGCAAGCGGGGCCAACCATCCGTAGAAATTCTGCACGCCGGGGAAGAACGCCGTGGTGACGCCCCGCAGGATCACGGAGGGCGGATTGCTCCAGACAAAGGACCCGCCGTGCATGTTGTCGGGCGGGGGCCGGAAAAAATCGAATTGCCAGACGAGCAGCAGCGCGCCGGCGCCCATCAGGGCCAGGGCCAGGCCGTGCGCCGCGTCGGCCCGGCGCGCGCGCACGGTCTCCCACGCGAACAGGGCGGACAGGCCGGCCGCCAGGAAGGCCATGTGCAGGTTGCTGTTGAACAGCAGGGCCACCAGCAGGCCATGCCGCCACGGCTGCTCGTGCCGCTGCGGGTACCGCCACGCGATCAGGAACATCAGCAGGATGCCGACGGCATACACCCGGCTTTCGACGGCATACATCCACACCATCCAGAACGAGAACACCAGGAGCGCGCGCGTCAGGCGGGGCAACGGAGCGAACCGCAGAACCAGGAACGCGCTGCCGACCGCCAGCAGGCCGTGCAGCAGGCCCATGAAGGCGTACGGAGCGCCCAGCCGGGCCAGCGGCCGGACCAGGAGATACCACAGCGCCGGGTGCGCCTGGTAGCGGAGCAGCGCGAACGTCTCGGCCAGGGAGGCGTCGCGCCCGATCAGCCAGGTCTGGGCCTCGTCGCGCCACGGCTCATGGACCCGGATCGTTCCCAGCACCAGCCAGGCGTACAGCGCGGTCAGCAGGAGGGCGAAGAGCCGCTCGTCCATCCATTCCCGCGGTTTGTCGTTCATCCCGCCCGCCTTTCGCGCCGCGCCATCCGTAACACTATTAATCACGGGTGTGAACAGTTTTGTTACAACTCCCACCCGGGCGCGTCAGCCAAAGCGGCCCCGGAAGATCCGGAACAGCGAGCCCATGACCGATATGATGTTCTTGCGCTTGAACGCGGAGGTCGGGCCCGAGGCGCGGTCGAAGTTGTGGATTTTCACCTCGAGGTAGGTCACGTCCGGGTTGTTCAGCACGCGGCAGAGCAGCTCCGCCTGGTAGCCCAGCCCGTACGTCGGCACGCGGTATTTCACCACGTTCTCGCGCCGGTGGAGCACCAGCCCGTTGAAATAGCGCAGCTCGTGCCCGCTCAACAGCCGGACCAGCCGGGCGAAGCAGACGGAGAGGAACCGGCGCGTGAAATTGCGGTGGTCGCAGTTGAATTTCCGGCTGAAGAGCCGGGTGCCGTAGTACGGGACGATGATGTCCGCGAGGCCCAGCAGTTTCATGACGTGCTTGATCTGGTCCTTCGGGACGGCGTTGTCTCCGTGGACGATCAGGTAGTAATCGCCTCGCGCCTTTTCCGCGCCCCGGAAGTAATTGACCCCGATCCCCTGGTTCTTCTCGTTGGCCACGAGCTCGAACTGGCCCTGGAGGCCGTTCTTCTCGATGTACTCGCGGATGACCCGGACGGAATCGTCCCTGGAAGCGTCGTCGTAAATCAGCACCTCGTACGTGTGCGGGAACAGCGCCATGGTCGTGCGGATCGTGTCCAGGGCCTGCGTCACGAGGTCCCGCTCGTTGAAACAGGTCACCATCACCGTCACGTCCACTTTTTCCTTTTTCACTTCATCCATGTTGACCCCCGCCTCGCTTTTACACGCGCCTCGAGCTGCGCTAGGTACCGGGCCGCCTCCCCCGCCTGCCCGTCCTCCGGCGCCCACGCCGGGAACGCCGTGTCGGCCCGATTGAACGGACCGTTGGTGACTTCCTTGAAAACCAGGTGCGGCGTGTAGATCAGCAGCGTGTGATACACGGGTCCCGCCAGCCGGTAGTAAAACGGCTGCCCCGACCCGAAGGGGCCCATCCGGATCACCCGCGCGATCTCCCCCTGCTCGTCGAACATCACCATATCCGCCTCGCCCTCGACCACGTGGAACGACTCGATCCGGGTCAGGTGCTTGTGCGGCCGCACGTAGGTCATGCGCGCGTGCACGATGAGCATCTCGTGGATCGGCTCGCCGGGATCCTCGTGCGCGCAGATCCGGATCCGGCGGCGCGGGTTGAGGTCCGCCTGCCGCTTGAGTTCCTCCACGAAGGCGCGGTCCAGCACCACCGGCTGCTCGGCCGGGTACAGCACCTCGTCGTTGAACTTCCGGGTCTTCATGGGTTCCCTTACGCGCTACGGCCCACAGGATAGAAGGTTGGTTACCGCGGCACAACGTAAAACATCACCGCGAAGTACTGCGCGACGGCCGCCGCGAGCACGAACAAGTGCCAGATCGCGTGGTGGTACGGAATGCGCTTGAACAGGTACAACACCGCGCCGCCCGTGTACAGCAGGCCGCCGCCCGCCAGCAGGGCCATCCCGCCCGCCGGCAGGACGCGGGCCAGCGGGCGGATCGCGATGACGATCATCCAGCCCATCGCCAGGTAGATCGCCGTCGAGGCGTAGCGGAACCGGCCCGTGAAGAAAAGCTTGAGGATGATACCGATCAGCGCCAGGCCCCAGACCACGCCGAAGAGGCTCCAGCCCCACGGCCCGCGCAGGTTGACCAGCATGAACGGCGTATACGAGCCCGCGATCAGCAGGTAGATCGAGGCGTGGTCCAGCACCCGCAGCACATGCTTCACCCGGGGATTCGAGAAGCTGTGGTACAGCGTCGAGCACAGGAACAGCGCGATCAGCGTCGTCCCGTAGACGCTGCAGCTCACCACGTGCCACGCGTTCCCGTGCAGCGCGGCGAACGATACCAGCACCGCCAGCCCCGCGACGGCCAGCGCCGCGCTGATCCCGTGCGTCAGGCTGTTCGCCAGCTCGTGGCCGCGGGAATAGCGCGGGGCCTGGGATGGTTCCTCGGCATGCACGGCGCGGAGAGTAGCACGGTTTTCCAATGTTTGGAAAATTTCATGCCGATATTTCCAATCATTGGAAACTTCTCGCAGGGGCGCCGCTTGCCGGCGCCCGAACGAAGCCCGCGAATGGTCTATCCGCCCCATGTCGGTAGGTGTATTCTTTCCTCGGGAGTTCAATGAGACGCGAAGAGGCCCCGCCGTGCAATTGATATCCATCTCGCTCGCATCACCTCGCCGCGGTATCCGTGCGCGATGGGGAGCGGCCTGGGTGGCCGCGAGCGTCATCACACTTCTGACCACCGAGTCGCGGGTGGCCGCGACGATCCATTACGTGGCTACGAACAGCCCCTCGTCGGCAGCACCCTTCACCAACTGGTCCACCGCCGCTCATGTCCTTCAGGAGGCAGTGGACGCCGCCGCGGCTGGAGACGAAATCATCGTGTCAAACGGCATCTACGATTCAGGCGGCAAGGTGATCCACGGCGCCATGACCAATCGCGTTGCCGTGGACAAAGCCCTGACGGTACGGAGCGTAAACGGCCCTGAAGCAACCGTGATTAAGGGATCCGGCCCGAACGGGAATGCCGCGGTACGATGCGTATATCTGGCAAGTGGAAGCAGCCTAGCTGGCTTCACTCTGACTAACGGATCCACGAGAACCGCAGGTAATAATGTCACGGAGCAGAGCGGTGGAGGTGTATTCAGCACCGGGGGAGTTATGTCGAATTGTCTAGTAACGGGCAATTCGGCGATCGCGGGGGGCGGAAGTTCCTGTTCTCGACTGTATAATTGCGTGCTTGCTGGGAACTCGGCCAACAGTGGTGGCGGCAACTATGAAGGAGTTCTTCAGAACTGCACACTTACCGGCAATCTCGGCATAAAAAGAGCCGGCGGCAGTTCCGCTGGGACGCTCTATAACTGTATTGTTTATTACAATAGCGCCCCAGTCAGCCCCAACTACGAATCGCCGACCATGGTGACCTGTTGTACCACTCCGGCTCCGGGCGGGACAGGAAACATCACTAACGAACCCGGCCTCGTTACTGCATGGAGAATAACCACCGACTCGCCTTGCGTAGGAGCGGGGAGCACCGCGTTTGCCAGAGGAACGGACATGGATGCCGAAACCTGGAAGAGTCCTCCCAGCATCGGCGCGGATGAGCCTTTTGGATCAGGGATGACTGGATCTCTTGCGACAGCTATCAGTGCGATCTATACGCAGGTCGCCGTCAGATTCGTTGCAGGATTCACCGGGCAGACAGCAGGCCGCGTAGCCGGGATTGAATGGAATTTTAGTGACGGAGTAAGTTTCTCAAACAGCCTGCATGTCACGCACGCATGGAACGCTACGGGCAGGTATCCCGTGATCCTACGAGCATGGAATCTGGATTATCCAGATGGCATCGCAGCCACCATTCACGTGGCTGTCCTGGACCATGCATTTTACGTCGCGACGAACGGCAACGACGAGAACAGTGGATTGAGCTGGACGGAGCCCAAGGCCACGATCCAAGGGGCCGTGGATGCCGCCAACTATCCAGGGGCTATGATCTGGGTCAGCAACGGCATCTATAGCACGGGGGGGAAAGTTATTCATGAGCCGATGACCAATCGAGTGGCCGTTGACAAGCCTGTGGGCGTGTTGAGCGTGAATGGACCGGAAGTAACCGTCATTCAGGGCTCCGGACCGCTCGGCGATGCCGCCGTAAGGTGCGTATTTCTGACAACAAACGCCATGCTGGCGGGTTTTACTCTGAACAATGGGAATACAAGGACAAATGGCGATGGCCTTCGCCAGCAGAGCGGCGGCGGCGTATTCAGCGAGGGGAATGGCATAATCTCTAATTGCCTGCTGATGAGCAACTCGGCGAACTACGGAGGAGGGTGTTCCTGCACCATTTCAATCAACTGCATATTGACTGGTAATTCCGCCTTGTATGGAGGAGGAAGCTACCGGGGCACTCTGTGCAACTCTGCGCTTTACTTCAATTCGGCTGGAGAGTGGGGAGGTGGTAGTCGCGAGGGCACACTAGCCAATTGCACATTAACCGCCAATGCAGCCAATGGCGGGGGGGGAGGTATATCAGATGGGGTGTTGAGCAATTGTATTGTCTATTACAACCATGCCCCGGTTTATTCGAACGCAGCACTGTCCTCCATGAATTACTGCTGCACGATCCCGAATCCTGGCGAACAGGGAAACATCACCACCGAGCCCGGGTTGGTGAGCGCGTGGCGCCTATCCACCAATTCAGTGTGCATGGGCGCCGGTCATGGCGAAGTGGCGACCGGAACAGACCTTGACGGCCAATCATGGAGAAATCCGCCCTGCATGGGCGCAGACGAACCCTATGCCATGGGGTTGACAGGCAATATTTCCGTGGCCATCAGCGCAACGTACACCCAGATTGCCGTTGGATATACAGGAGGCTTTACGGCTCATATCGAGGGACTCGTGGAAGGAAACGATTGGGGATTTGGAGATGGAATCATTGCCACGAATCGCTTCCAAGTCAGTCATTCTTGGAGCATTACTGGAAGTTATCCGGTTGTGCTGCGTGCCTGGAATTCCACCTATCCGGACGGCATCAGGACCACAGTCCAAGTTGCCGTGTTGGACCATGCCTATTACGTGGCTCCGAGCGGAGACGATGGGAACAACGGATATAGCTGGACGGCGGCCAAGGCCACCATCCAAGGCGCCGTGGATGCTGTCGATTTTCCGGGAGCCGTGATCTGGGTCAGCAATGGGGTCTATACTACCGGCGGCAAGGTTATGCACGGGGGCCTTACTAATCGTGTCGCCATTGACAAGCCCATTGCCGTGCGGAGTGTGAACGGGCCGGAAGTGACAGTCATCCGAGGCGTCGGACCGGTCGGCAATGCAGCGGTGCGGTGCGTATATCTCACAAATGGGGCTGAACTCGTCGGTTTTACCCTGACCAACGGGCACACGCATACAGACGGCGAGTCGCTGGATCGCAACGGTGGCGGGTTGTGGTGCCAGGAACCTTCCTATGTTTCGAATTGTGTTCTTTCAGGAAACTCGGCGTCTTGTGATGGCGGGGGCGCGAATGGAGGGCGGTTCAACAATTGCCAGTTCATCGGAAACATGGCTGCCCAAGACGGCGGTGGGGTCAGAGGCGGCGTGTTGAACAATTGCTTTATCACGAACAATTCATCCGCACGAGATGGAGGCGGAGCGGCGGACTGCATGCTAACCAACTGCGTCCTGAAGGGGAACTCTACCGGGGACATGGGGGGAGCCGCCGCTGGTGGTGGACTATATAATTGCATACTGATCGGCAATGCCTCTGTCGGCACGCATGACACGCGTGGCGGTGGTGCTTTCAGCGCTCTTCTTGTTGGTTGCACTGTTGTGGGCAATTCTGCATTTTGGGGTGGCGGCACTTACTCTTGCGGCCTCAACAACAGCATCATCTACTACAATATAGCCACTCAACAGTCGGATGTTGCCCAGAGTGGCTATGAGTTCTGCTGCACACCACTGGAGACTGAATGGGGCTCGGACAATGTAACCAACGAGCCGGTGTTCATAGATCGGGCGAACGGCGACTATCGGCTCCAGAGCAACTCGCCTTGCATCAACAGGGGGCAAAACCAGGGCTGGATGACTGACGCAACGGATATGGATGGACAGCCGCGAATTCAACGTCTGCGTGTGGATATCGGCGCCTACGAGTCATCGTACTGGGGAATGCACTCCGATCAGGACAACGATGACTTCAGCGACTACGACGAAGTAGTTTACCTTGGAACGGATCCGACCAACGCTCTCTCCTGCCTTCGGATGGAGGAGTTAATCCTGGGCGAACCTTCTACAGCCGGCATTGTGATCCGCTGGCAAAGCATAGCCGGAAAATGGTACGACGTGGACCGCGCCACCAACCTGTTGGAGTATCCGTCTTTCTCCACTCTTTTTGTTGATGTCCCCGGACAGTCGGGCTCCACAGTTGTGACGGACCAGACCGCGACGGCCAGTGGACCCTGCATCTATCGTGTGAATGTCAAGTAGGGGCGTCGCTTGCGGCGCCCGCTCGCTTACGGCAGGTCGAAGACGTACCCCTCGGGCGTGCTCTCCCACTCGTTGATGACGTGTTCGCCGGCCTGGAGGACCACGAGCCGGTTCCCGCGCACGCTGGACTTCAGCTCGGAAACAGCGAGGCCGGTGAAGAAGCTGTAGTGGGTTTCCGCGGAAGAACTCGGCAACCGCTCCGTCAACAGCACGGCCTCGGCGGGGACCAGGTTCCAGGGGACGCGCTCGCCGCGATAGACTTCCATCACCTCGTCCGGATCATAAATCCAGGCCTGCAGCGCCCAGCCTTCGGCGTGAAAGCCCGATGTGCCGCCGTACGGATCGGGATAGCCGGGCCCGTTATCAGGCAGGCCGTACCACGTCTGGCCGAGCCCGCGATAGACGAAACAGACCACGCCGTGCCGCGTGTCGGTTTCGATCCACTTGATATCGGTCACCTTGTTGCCGATCCACCACGCCTCGTTGGCCGGACGGTTCGCCACCCACCAGGCGCTCGTCGCGTTCGAGCAGCGGACGCTCGGTCCCTGTAGCGCCTCTTCCGGGTGGCAGATCAGCGTCGCCGCCCGAAGCCGCCCGTTCGTGACGGTGGAGTTGATCGCGAACAGGTTCGGGCCCCAGCGGCCCAGGGCCGCCCCGGAAATACCCTCCAGCCCGGCCAGGTAAGTGTACCCGGCATCGCGCAGCGCCTGCGGCGCCTGGCTTAAGTAGCCGCCCACCCGGGAATGATGCGCGTACTTATTGCTGACCGCCCACAGGCCGGAAGCCGACCCGCTGCCGTCGAGACCGCCCGTGTAATAGCCTTGCGTCTGCCAGTCGGTCCCCGCGCCGTTGTACCACTCGTACTTCGTGAAATGGAGGCGCCCGGTGATCAACAGCATTCCGCCGACCAGCAGGCTCCCTTCCTCGCCGCCCGTCCAGCCGGCGGGCACGAGTCCCTTCGTGATGTCGATCCACGAGCCGACGAGCGAGCCCTCGCGCCCGTCGAGAATGGCCGGCAGTTGCACCTGGGCCTGCCGATCGTAGTACGGGTGGCCGACGACCAGCAGGTTGTCGTTGGTCAGCTGGGCATGCACGCCGGAGGAATAACTGAAGCGGTAGTTGCCTGATTCCGCGAGGGGGACGCCGAACGCCCCGGCAAAGCCAGCCTCCAGGTCCGCCCAGGTCAGCCTTGATTTCGTGCCCGCTCGTTTCATTCGGAAGAACGCACGCGACGCCCCGCCCGCGTCCAGCAGCCACCCGACGGCGCCGTCCACGCGGGCGGTCCGCGTGCTGTCCGTGACGTCCGCGAAAGGCTGGGCCAAGTCATACGCCGACTGCATGACGTATCGCTCTCCCGCGGGCGCCACCCCATCCAGCCGGACCACGCCCGAGGCCTCAACGGCGACATTCGTGATCTCGGGATCCGATTGCCCCCAGCCCGTCCCCGCCCCACCCACCGCGAGGAGACCGGCCATCGTCAAAACTATTCGCCTAGAGAACATGAGCCTTTTCATATTAGCTGAGCACGTATCATGCCGTTTGCGCATGCCTCAACCATGGGGTCGGTGCGAACGCCCTGATTATCTCATTACGCCACCTCCATTCGAAGCGCAGCACGGCAGATTGGCCTTGCGCTACGCCAGTTGTCATACCACCATGCGGCATCTTGTGGGGGGAAGGATTGAATATGCGCGCCGCTCGACATCGAGGAATCATGCTGATGCTGGCCCTGCTCTGGGGAACGGGTGCCCCGAGGATTCAGGCGGAACCGCGCACCTGGACTTCGCGGACGGGCAGCCAGGTGACGGCCGACTTGGCCGGCGAAGAGGGTGAGCGGGTCCTGTTGCGCAAGGCGGATGGACAGATCCTCGGCATCCTGTTTACGGGATTGTCCGAGGCCGACCAGGAGTTTGTCCGCCGCCAGCGCGTGCCGACCGCGGAGGCGCCCGCTGTTGAAAATCAGCCTCCAGCGCCGGCCCCTGCTCTGCAGGGCGCCCTGACGTTGGGGGGAGTGGAGATCACGCCGGGACAGCTCATCCGTTTTCATGCCCCCCTGCCCGCCGATGCCGTTCGCGCGTTGGACAAGGACCACAACACCGTCGTCACCAACGCGAAGGTCGGCATCGCCGTGCCGGTCTCGTTCGATCCGGCGAAGCATTGGAATATCATCATCATCAGCGCCACGTCGGACATGAACTCGTTGAGCATCGGGCACGCCGGGCAGTATCTCGACGCCATCCTTGGCCGAAACTGGGTGGTCATGGCGGCGGACGGTCCGAACGACGACGCACCGGTCAACGTCAACAACACCTGGCGCTGGTCGCTGATCCGCGCCGGCCTGGAGGAACTGCACCGCCAGTGGCCGGCATCCAAGTCCTGGTCCTACGCGACGGGCGGGTTCTCCGGGGGAGCCAAGCGGTCGGGTTACATCGCGGCTCTGCTGGCGTCGTCCGGCTACAAGGTCATCGGCATGTTCATGGGCGGCTGCAACCAGGACATGGCCACGGCCGGGGCCAACGAGTACAAGCCCAGCCGATGGACCTTCCTGAAAGTGCCCATTTTCTTGAGCAACGGCCTCGAGGACAAGGTGGCCACGGTCGAAGCCGGACGCCAGGTGCGGGATTCGATGAATAAGGGCGGGTTCAAGAATATCCGAGTCGAGACCTGCCCCGGCGGCCACGACCCCTACCCCGAGCACATGCGCCAGGCGCTCGCGTGGTTCGAGGAAATGGCGGCCCAACGCGAGCCGTAGGGGCGTCGCTGGCCCGCGTCCGATTTTATTCAACGACGATCCGCACCCGGTCGCTCTGGCCGACGGCGTTGCAGCATACGAGCTGGTGGGCGCCGCGTTCGATCGGCCAGAACAGCTCCGCGCCCTGACCGAGATACCGGTCGTCCGCGAACCAATGCAGTTCGCCGGACCCGGCCCCCCCGCCCGCCCGGAGCGCGATCTGCTGGCGCTCACCGGACCAGTTGTCCAGCTGGCGATAGACTGTCCCGGCGGCCGGCGACGTGATGCGTAGCGCGTCGGGCGCGTCATGCTGCCGTCCGGCGGCGGAGACGACAGGGGCGGCCACCGGCCGGCCATGCACGGGACACGGCGCGAACAGGGATGCGCCGGCGATGTACCAGTCCTCGACGCCGTGCCCGCATTGAGAACCAACCGGGCAGCCCGAGGCGGCACACACGACACGCCTCTTCAATCCGTCCGGCCGCACAAACCAGGGCCCGTCGCCGCCCGGATACAGTCCGCGGAAGATATCCCACGCCACGGGCGCGGCCGCCTCGACCCCCACCAGGCCCTCATCGGCCTCGCCGCCCGGATTCCCGATCCAGACCCCGACGACGTACTCCGGGTTGAAGGCGACGGTCCACGCGTCGCGGCAGGCGGAACTCGTGCCCGTCTTCCAGGCCATCCTCGGCATCCGGGCGTCGGCTAGATGCCCGGACAGTTCTTCCATCCGTTCGTCGCCGCCGAGAATATCCGCAACGAGCCAGGAGGCATCAGGGCTGAACAGGCGGCGCGGCGCGCCTGGCGCTTGTCCCTCCCACACCGTCCAGGAGCGCCACACGCCGCCCCGCGCGAACGCGGCGTAGGCGTTGGCCAGGTCGAGCAGGCGCACCTCGCCCTGGCCCAGGACGAGGCCCAGGCCGTAATGTTCCGTGCCGCGCCCGAGCGTTTTGAGGCCGGCCCGCCGGAACAGGGCATGCAACCGTTCCGCGCCAATCCGTTCCGCCAGCGCCAGCACGGGCAGGTTGAGAGACAGGATCAGGGAGTCGCGCACCGTGATGTCGCCCCGGAACGTCCTTCCGAAATTTTCCGGCCGGTAGTCCCGGTACAGGGCCGGCTCGTCCCGCAGCACCGTCAGCGGCGTCGCCAGCCCGCGATCGAACGCCGCGGCGTACACGAACGGCTTGAGCGTGGACCCCGCCCCGCGGGGCGCGAGCGCGCCGTTGACCTGGCCGCGGCGCGCCGCATCGAAATAATCGGGCGACCCGACCATCGCCCGGACGGCCCCGGTCTTCACCTCCAGGATCACCACCGCCCCGCCCATGATACCTAGAGGGTCTAGGTATCCATGCCGGCGGGCCAGCGAAGTTTCCGCCAGGGACTGCAGGGACGGATCCAGCGTGGTGCGCAGCGTCGTGCCGTCCCGGTCCGGCGGCAGGCGGTCCAGGACGAACTGGGCAAAATGCGGCGCGGTGAACGCGTGCCGGCCCGGCTTGATATCGCAGGGACGCTCGAGCGCCCGGGCGCGCTGGTCCTCCGTGATCATCTCCAGGGCGGCCATGCGCTCCAGCACGTAGGCCTGCCGTTTCCTCGCGCGCGCGGGGTGCCGGTCCGGCCGGAAGCGCGCGGGGGCTTGCGGCAGGCCGGCGAGGAGCGCCGCCTCGGCCAGGTTCAAGTCGTGCGCGGACTTGCTGAAGTAGCGCCGCGCGGCCGATTCGATCCCGACAATGTTTGATCCGAACGGCGCGCGGTTGAGGTACTGCTCGAGAATTTCCCGCTTCGTCAGCGCGCGTTCTAACTGCAGAGCGCGGAAGGTCTCGATCACTTTCGTGCGCAGCGTGCGCGGGCGCGGTTGCACGAGACGGATCACCTGCGTGGAGAGCGTCGACGCCCCGGACACACGCCGGAGATGCAGGACGTTCTGCCCGACCGCCCGGAGCAGGGCCAGCGGATCGATGCCGACGTGCCGGTAGAAGCGCTGGTCCTCCGCCGCGACAACCGCCTTCGCAATCCAGTCGTCCTCCCGCCACCTGTACAGCGGGACATTATCCATGTCGCCCGGCCCCAGTTTCAGGCGCAGGGGATTTCCCTCCCGGTCCGCCAGGACGGTGGCCGCGGGAAACTTGTCGAGCGCAGCCCGCGGAAACGGATAACAGGCGTTAAGGACGGCAACGATTCCCCCGCCGGCCAGCGCTCCGGCCGCCCCCCGGAGAAGCCATCGGGCATAACCCATCATTCCGTTAGTCGGGCACTTCCTCATTCCAGCACTATCGCTCGCCCGCCCCCGTTCACGCTGCGGAGGGCCGGGTCGTACATGCATTCCACCACCGACGGCGGGACGACGTACTCGCCGGGTGTGACGGCCCGCATGGAATAGTAGAAGGCATGGCGGCCGCTGATTGAACCGGTGAAGAACAGCATCCGGTCATCCCGGGCCTGCCGGCCGGCCACGCCGGTCTCCCGGTCCCGGATCCACGGCACGACCTGCGCGGTCGCCAGGGCGGGATTCTCAACATCAAATCCGGCCGGCAGCAGGTCCTCGATCACCAGGTTGTCCATCGGCTCGCCCAGGGTGTCGAGGGTCAGCTTGACGACGACCAGTTGGCCTTGCGGGACGGACTCCGGGTCCACGGGATTGCCGTCGAGGTCCAGCCATTCCCGCCGTATCTGCAACCCGTCGTCGCGCTCCGCCGCTGGACGGTCAGCCGCCGGCACGCCTTCCAGCCGCACGGTGTAGAAGAACTCGCCCGGCCCGCGGTTGGCCAGTATTCCGGACGCCGGCCACGGCACGTTCCCGTTGGCGCGCCGGAAGGAGTTGGTCGGACCGGAGACGACAGGAGGAGCGCCGTTCGCGGCCCACTCGGCTGTCCAGGGCTTGGGATCGCGCGGCCGGGTCCGGGCGTACTTCCCGAGCGCCATGAGCGCGAAGGCGTTATCCTGGGTCGTCAGCCAGCGGCCGTCCTGCTGGGCGTCGTCCAGCCAGCGGGCCAGCTGGGGCGCCAGCGGGTTCTTCGGATCGCGCTCCAGCCAGGCGGACAGCAGCAGGGCCGCGTCCCGCACATCGCTGTTGAGCGTGCGGCCGCGGGCTCTCGGCATGCCCGGCGGCGGGATGCCCAGCCGCTCCAACACGCCGCCCGCGAGGCCGGGCTCGCCGCCATGCATCAGTGCCAATGCGAGATTGATCCGCGTGCCCGGCCGCAGCAACGATGCTTGCTCCTCGAGGCGGGACATCCAACTATCCGACGGTGTGCCCGCAAGGGCCAGGAGCAGGCAGGCGTAGGTGCGCTCCTCCATGTCGGTCTGCCAATCGTCGCTGTCGGGCGACGCGTCGGCCGGCGCCCGCGCGTCCAGCCGGCCACGGACCCAGGCCAGCGCGGAATCCAGCCGGTCCTCCGGCACCGGGATCCCCGCCTTGCGCGCCTCGATCAGGAAATGCGTGGCGTACAGACTGCCCCACGGGTAGACCTGCGTCCCGCCGGGCCACAAGCTGAACCCGCCGTTACCGAGTTGCATCGAGAGCACGCGGTAGACGCCCGACAGAATCGTCTCGCGGTCGGCCTCCGGCCCGGCGAGGTCGGGCCAAAGGGTCTTCCGCATGTCGTCGAGGTACAACAGCGGGAACACGGTCGAGGTAACCTGCTCAATGCATCCGTACGGATACGCCGTCAGCCAGTCCAGCGCCCCCTTCCAGCGGCCCTCCGGACCGGACAGGCAGAGCAGTTCGCCCCAGACCGATTCCGCGATCCAGTCGTCCGGCGCCTCGATCGTGAATTGCGCGCCGGCCTTCATTTCGCCGTGCAGGAACCGGATTTCCCTCGGCGAGACCGGCCGCACGGACAACTCGACGCTCTCGCGGTAGACGTCCGTCCCGGACGCGACTTCCACCTGGCACAGCGCTGCGCCCGGGGCCGCGCCCGCGCGCAGCGGGATGCGCAGCACCGCCGAGGCCTGCGCCGCGAGGTCCTGCGTCCACTCCGACTTCTCCACGGAAAGCGGCCCCCCGCAGGTCACGCGGATCCGCGCCGCCCGTTGGTCATCGGTTTCGTTGAACAAAGAAACCGTCATCTCGGCCTCATCGCCGGGCGCGAGAAACCGCGGTAAACTGGTCTGGACGACCAGCGAGCGCTTGACCAGCGCCGCGCGTTCGGCCGACCCGGCCTGGTCGCGGGTAAAGGCGACGGCCATGAGCCGGAGCCGCCCGGCGAACTCGGGGATGTCCAGCATCACCTCCGCTTCACCCGAGGCATCGGTCCTGATCCCGGACTTCCACAGGGCCAGCGGCTTGAAACGCCGGGTTCGGATGGGATTCAAGCGTTTACCCAAACCCTCCTCCCCATCGCCCGGCGGGCTGACGGCGGCGGTCGCCTCGTCGTCGAGCAGCGGCATGAGCAGGCTGTACAGGTCATAGAGCGACGTCGCGAACCAGCGCGGGGCCAGGAACCAGGCCAGCGGGTCCGGCGTCTGGAAGTCGGTCAGCATGCAGATGCCCTCGTCCACGGCCATCAGCGTCACGTCGGCGTCCGCCACGGGTCCCTGCTCGCCGGCGACCCGGACCTTGATCTTCGCGGCCTGCTGCGGCGGCAGGATCTCGGGGGCCTCGACGGCCACGGTCAGCCGGCGGCCGGCCGGCTTGACGGGCAGGTACGCGATCCCGGCGGCACGGTGTGCGGTCCAGACCGACTCGGCCACGGCCGGACGGATCATCGTCACCGCCGCGTACACGCCCGGCGCGTACTCGTCGCGGAGCGGGATCTCGACCAGCTCCGACGAATTGGTCATCCGCACCACGCGCCGGTCCAGGATACGGTCGTTCTCCACGGTCAGCAGCGCCGTTCCGGCGAACGGGGCCTGGATCGTCACGCGCGCGGACTCGCCGGGCGCATAGGCGTCGCGGTCCGCGGTCAACGCGACCTTGTCCGGCCGGTCGCCGCCCCAGGCCACGCCGGTCCCGCCGGGCTCCGTGGCATAGAAGCGCAGGCTCGACGAGGCCCCGCTGGCCGGGTCCGTGACCCGCAAGAGATACGATCCGGCTTGATCCACCTTGAACGAGTGCAGCACGCGCCCGTCTTGGAGTTGGACCAGTTCCTCGCCCGCCGGAATAAGCTGTTGCTCCGACTGGTACGTGAAGCGGTTCTGCGCGTTGCGCTTGAGCACCGTGTTCCACACCGAGCGGTACAGGTTCACGCGGAGAGCCATGTTGGTGGCCAGCAGCTGCTCGTCCGGCCGGACCAGAGCCAGTTCGAGGGATTGCGCGGCGCCGACTGCCGCCATGCGCGTCGCGGCGTTCTTGAGGCCGATATAGAACGGATACGGATCAAACGGACAGGCCGCCGAGGCGGTCACGGCCCGCCCGCCCGATTCCATCACGGTTCCGCTGATCACCGCCTGCAGGCGCGCGGGCGGACGCCACCCCGCCGACGGCTCGAGCGGGAACTCGAATCCGCCCGCCTCGTCCAGCCGGCCCTGACCGGCGGACGAGTAGATGGCCGTGAACTCTTTCTCTCCGTCGCCAAAGATGAAATCCGCCCAGCCTTTCGGCTCGAAAACCAGAGTTTTCCAAACCACGAACCCGCTGACAGGCAGACCGGCCGCCGGCTTGCCGAACAGGTGGTCGGCATGAACCGTGAAATCGCTCTCCACGCCGGGCTGCAGCGGATCGGCCGGAGGCTTCACATCCACGCGGACCTGCGGCGGGAAGAAATCTTCAAAGGCGATGACAGTGCTGCCCAGCGTCTTGAATGTGCCGGGCAGGTCGAGTTCCACGGTATACTGGCCGGTGGGCAGGTAATCCGGCATCTCGATCTTCATTTCCGCCGCGCCCAAAGGGTCGAGCATCGCGGGCACGTCACGGAAGACGCGGCCGTCGGGCCGCACGATACGAAACAGGACGGGGAACGGTTCCGGGCATTTCAGGGCACGGTCGCGCACGACCGCCTTGGTCTCGATCGTCTCGCCCGGCCGGAACACGCCTCGCGCCGTGAAAACATAGGCCTCGTACCCTTCGGCGAGGAACGCCCGGTCCCCCTCGCCCGCGGGCAGCGACACGCCGCCCTGATCGAGGTTGAGGCAGGACACATCGTTCGACAGCGAGGCGACGACGAGCAGCGGCGACTGCTCCCAGCCCTTTTCATCGAGCGCCAGGAAGGAAAGGCCATCGCCGTCCGTGGTCCCGCTCGCCAGCTCCACGTTGTTCTCGGCATAGAGCTTCACCTCGACGTCCGCTACGGGTTGCGCCGCGGACAGCGAGTTCACCCATACCAGCATGCCGTCGTCCGCGGACTTCACGGAGAGGCCCAGGTCGGTGATCATGACCAGCTGGCGAGTTCCCTGCCCCTTCTCCGGCTCGGCCGTCAGCCAGTACGCGCCGCGCGGCGGACCTTCGGTAAGCCGCGCCAGGTCCACGGCCGTTCGCGCAACGGTCTCGGGCCGCGAATCGAGCGCGTTCGTCGGGTACACCCAGGCCGGCGCGGTGAGCTTTTCCACCAGCCCGTCGCCGCCCCAGGCCCAGAAATGCTCCATGCGGCCGGCCTCGCGCAGGGCCAGCTGGATGAGGTTCTGCGGCGGGACGGGATAGGCGGCGAGCCGGCACTCTCGCGCGTTGACGTGCATCAGGGGGATGCGCAGGGAGCCCGACGGCGACAGGTATCGTCCCTCGGCGGAGAAGCAGAGCGCCGGATCGCGCGAGGGGAAATTGACCCGGCGCGTGATGGGCTGCGCCAGCGACAGCCCGCTCTCCGACCGCAGACCGGGCTTCAGCGTGACGGTGTAGACGCGGCCCGGCTCGAACCCGCCGGTCAGCCGCAAGCCGCTGGACCACCAGCTATTGAGCGGCTCTACCGAGAACGAGGCCGCCGGCTGCACCTCGATGAACTCCCGCGCGCCCTGCGCGTCGGGCGCCGTGCTGAAGGAGAGGGTCACTGACGGCTGTTCGAAAGATGGGCTGGCCGCCTCGACGCCGGTCAGGCGAAAGGAGGAGGACAGCGGCACCTGGCGCACGATCCGCTTCTCCAAACCCAGCGGGCCAGTCGAGGCCGGAACGCCCGGCTCCAGCGTCACTTCGATGGCGTCCTGTTCCACCATTTCCGTCTGCACGAGCACCACGGCCGACGACGGGGCCGGCGCTGAAATCTCGTACGACAGATTGGATTGCGAACTCGTGGCGAGCGAAAGGAATTTGCCGAGCAGCCGCGTATCCGTCGGCGCGTTGAACTGGAGCCGGAGCGTGGCCCGGCGGTCGGGAGTGAAATCCACCTGCGCGACCGAGGCCAGGTTCAGGGCAGGCGTGCGGAAGCGTTTCGGGCCGGGATTCCGAAACGTCATGCCCAGCGAGCCGAAGAACTCCGCGTCCAGCAAAGACTCGAATTCCGAGCACAGCGGCCAGGTGCCATCCGGCGTGAAGACGAGCACGCGCGGCGATTTCCAGAGATAGCTCCCCGGAACCGCCGGGCGCAGCGAAACGGGACCTTCGGGTTTCGGAGCCCCCACCGCTTCCGACCCGACCACGTCCTCGTTGAACGCCCACGAGAGGGGTTCCTGCCCTTGCAGCGGCTGGTCGGGTCGCGCCGAGAACTGCACGCGCAGGACACGGCCGTCCCCTTGCGCCGGCGCGCGCGACCACTTCCACACAGCCCAGCCGTTCAGCGCGAGAAAGGTGCAGGCCAGCAGGAACCAGTGCCAGCGCAGGAGCGGGACCGGCGGCGCCATGGCCGAGGCGGTCACCGACGTCTCTCCTTCGGCGGCGAAGGATTCGGGCGGGTCCATGTCGGCCAGCACAAGATCCACCTCCTCCGTGGACGGGCTTCCCGACCTGGCGGCAAGGGCCTCGTGAATATGGCGGCGCAGCGAGTCCATGATTTCTCGGCGCACGGCCGGCGGGCGCGCGCGCAGGTTTTCCTCCACTTGGGACAAGTACTCCTCTACGCGGCGGGACAGTTCAGGCTCCAGCTTCATCCGGGCGATCCTCCTTGGCGTCCTCGCGCAAGCGGCCGAGGGCGCGATCCAGCGATTTCCAGTAAGCGTTCATCTCGGCCAAGCGCAGCCGGCCGAGGGCGGTCAGTGAAAAATATCTCCGGGCGGGCCCCTCCGGCGAAGGGACGTCGCGGGTCTTCACAAGTTTCTCCGAACGCAACCGCCCAAGGATCGGATAGACCGTGCTCTCCGAAACGGCGAGCTCCTCTATGCGCTTGAGCTCCTGCACGATCTCGTAGCCATAGCTCTCCCCGCGGCGCAGCAGCAAAAGCACGCAGTAGTCCAGCAGCCCCTTCCGCAATTGTGTGATCCACCCGTCCACGGCTACTCCGTATTAAGTATTATTTAATACATAGTAGCGTGCCCGCGCATCGATGCAAGGGAAATATGCGTGAGATTTCTTCGCGCCCTTCGTTCAACCCGCTGCCGACAGCAGACGCGCAATCCCCTCCTCCATCGGGGTGAACCGCAGGCCCGGCAGGACGGTCCGGAGGCGATCGTTGACGAAGACGTTGTCCACCTTGCTCTTGCTGCGCGGGCGCGACTTGATGTCCAGCGGCCTCCCGAGTCGGGCGGAAATGATATCGAGCATCTGCCGGAAGGTGACGCTTCGGCCCGTGACGAGATTCAGCACGCCGGCAAACGAATTCGCGGCCAGCGCGATCACCGCCTCGACGAGGTCGTCGAGCCACAGGAAATCGCGCAGTTCCTCGCCGTCGCCCCACAATGTGATCGGTTCGCCCTTCACCGCGGCCTGGATGAAGCCGGAAGGCCCGTAGGTCTTCCCCGCGTCGCCCGGCCCGTACACGGTCGGGGGCCGGATGATCGCCAGCGAGCCCCGCCCGGCATCGGTCATGGTCTTCCAGAGCATCCGTTCGGATACGAACTTGGCCATGCCGTAGAAGGACGTCGGGCAGATCGGCGCGTCCTCGGTAATCGCCGTGTTGTGGATGTCCTCGCCGTACACCGCGGCCGAGCTGAAGAAGATGAGCCG
The DNA here is from genome assembly GCA_022710725.1 of Verrucomicrobiota bacterium. GTDB lineage: Bacteria > Verrucomicrobiota > Kiritimatiellia > CAIQIC01 > JAGNIJ01 > JAGNIJ01. The sequence continues at coordinate 26,952 of JAKLGK010000003.1, read as the reverse complement.
CGTTACCGGCCGGGCCTTCAGGGCGCGGCAGACGGAGCGCGCCATCTGTACGTTCCTGTCGAACGTGTCCAGGTCGTCGCCGAACTGGCGCTTGATGCAGGAGAGGAATACGACCAGCGCGTTTTCATCAAAGAGCGACGCCAGTTCCGCGTGAGCGTCGGGCCCGGCGAGATCGAACGCGGGGAACGACCGTCCTTCGATGGGCGCGCCGGGATAGGCCTTGCGAAAACCATCCGCCAGCCGGGACCCGATGAACCCCGTGTGACCGAGGAGGACGATTTTCGACCAGTTCGTCATGCCTTCATCTGCACGATGCACCGGCCGGGCACGTTGCCGGCGCGGATGTCGGCGATGGCGTCGTTGATCTTCTCGAACGGATAATGGTTCGTGATGAGTTGCTTCAGGTTCAGCTTGCCGGCCTGGCAGAGCTTGACGTAGTTCGGGATGTCCCGCTCGGGCCGCGTCTGGCCGCCCTCGGAGCCGCGCAGGATCTTGTCGTGGTGGAGCGGCAGCGTGTAGATCGTCGCCTTCTCGCGCGGCACGCCGACGAGGATCGTCCGGCCCTGCGCCTGCGTCACCTCGTACGCGGTCTCGATCACCCGCGCGTTGCCGGTGACCTCGACCACGACGTCCGCGCCGTTCTTGCCGACGATCTTCAGAATCTCGGCCGCCGCGTCCTGCTTCTTCGAGTTGATCAGGTGCGTCGCGCCCAGCCTGCCGGCCAGTTCAAGTTTCGAGTCGAACAGATCGATCGCGATGATCGGGTGCGCGGAGACCATGGCGGCCGCCTGGACCACGTTCAGCCCGACGCCGCCCGCCCCGAACACGGCCACCGATTCGCCCACGCGGACACCGGCGTCGTTGTTGATCACGCCGAACGCCGTCGTCACGGCGCAGCCCATCAGCGCGCCGGCCTCGGGATCGAAGTCGGACGGCACCGTCGTGACGCGGTTCTCGGAGACGATGGCCATCTCGTTGAACGTCGTCACCCAGCCCGAGTTGACCGTGCCGACGGGCGACTTGTACTTCGGCGTCGGGGCATGGATGCCGGAGCCCTTACGCCAGTGCATGACCACGCGGTCGCCGGGCTTGACCGTCGTCACGCCCTCGCCCACCTCCACGACGGTGGCCGTCGCCTCATGGCCGAGCAGGTGGGGCAGGAATTTGTCCGGCCCCTTGACGGCGTCGATCTCGTTGATCTGCGCGCCGCAGATCCCCGTGCAGATGACCTTGACCAGCACCTGCCCGAACCGCAGCGGCGGGATTTCGATCTCCTCCAGGACCAGGGGCTTCTTGCTTTCGACGAGGATGGCGGCGAGAGCTTTCATGCTTTTTCCTTCATGTCGTGATTCAGGTAGGGCGGCTTCGCTGAAGCCGCCGCACTTCGGCGCGTTGAGCCAACGCGCCCTACCAGGACCTGTTCACTCAAAGTAGATAAACCCGTAATCGCCCTGGTACCCGCAGTGGTCGAACCACCAGCGCCAGCCGTCGGGGGAGAAGAACGCCTCGCAGGTCAGCTGCCAGTACAGCAGGTTGGCCTTCTCCTTCTCGTTGCGGTAGGACTCGACGCCGATCCAGGCCTCGCCCTTGCGCACGCGCTCGATTTCCTTGATCGCGGGATAGAGGTCCTGCGGCTGGAGGTTGTGCAGGGTCGTGTTGGAGTAGACAAAGTCGAAGTGCTTGTCGGGATACGGCAGCTTACGGCAGTGCCCGACGGTCAGGAACGGCTTGACCTCTTCCTTGGCGTTATCGATGCCGTACTGCGAGATATCGAGGCCCGCGACCTCGACGCCCGGCACCGCGCGCGTGAACTCGTGCAGGAGGAAGCCCTTGCCGCAGCCGACGTCCAGGATCCGGTGGCCCGGCTTGATGCCGTAGTGTTTAGCCAGCTTCTGCGCAAACGGGAGCCAGCGGCCGTCATACTTGTACCCGCCGAAGCCATACTGCCGCGGGCCGTCCCAGTATTCCTGGCCCCACTTCTTCGCGATGGCCGCGCACTCGCCCTTGTCGAACGCCGTCACGCGGCCAACGTAGTCGCGCTTGCTCGACATGTTGTATTCCTGGAGCCAGTCTATCTGCTTCTTCATGGGATCTCCTCTGGTTGCTGGATTCCGGTCAGCTGATCTTCAAAAGCGTTTTTGCCGTGCTGCAGAGGCCGTCCACGCTGATTCCGTACTTGCCCATGATGTCGTTCTGGGAGCCGAGTTCCTCGGTGAAGACATCCGGGAACCCAAGGCGCTTGAACGGCTTCGCCACGCTGGCCTCGAGCAAGGTCTCCGCCACGGCGCTGCCCAGGCCTCCGATGATCGTGTGCTCCTCGGCCGTCACTACCGCGCGGGCCCGGCCCGCGAGGGCGATCAGTTGCTCCGCGTCGAGCGGCTTGACCGTGTGCATGTGCAGGACGGCCGCGCCGATCCCCTCGCCCGCCAGCGTCGCGGCGGCTTCGAGGGCGATCTGTGTCGTGATGCCGGTCGTGACCAGCAAAACGTCGGAGCCGTCCTTCATCAGGATGCCCTTGCCGATCTCGAAGGGCAGATCGGGCCGCGACACGACCTTGTCACCGCCCTTGGCGAAGCGGATGTACATGGGGCCGGGCCACTTCAGGGTGAGCGGCATCAGGCGCGCCATTTCCTCGGCGTCGCACGGCGCGACGATGCACATGTGCGGGATCGCGCGCAGGATGGCGATGTCCTCGTTGGCGAGGTGCGTCGGCCCGAGCGGCGCGTAGACCACCCCGCCTCCGCTGCCCAGCAGGCGCACGGGGAGCTTGTGCAGGCCGGCGTCCAGCAGGACCTGCTCGTAGCACCGGCGCGTCAGGAACGTGGCGATGGTATTGATGTAGGGCATCTTCCCGCACAGCGCCATGCCGGCGGCCATGCCGACGATGTGCGCCTCGTAGACACCCTCCATGAAGAAGCGGCTGGGGAAGTTGTCCGAGAAGTCCTCAAGGTCGCGCTTGGTGATGTCCGAGCCGATGAAGACCACGCGCTCATCCATCGCGGCCAGCTTCGCCATGCTCTTTAAACAGACCTTCCTCATTTTCGCGGGAATCCCAGGTCGGCGTACAACTGGTCGAACTCGGCGTCGGTGATCTTGGTCTTGTGGTGCCACGAGGGATTGCCCTCGATGCAGGACATGCCCTTGCCCTTGACTGTGTGGGCGATGATGGCGGTCGGCTTGCCCGGGTCCAGCGGCAGGCTCTTGAAGAGCGCGCGCAGGGCGTCCACGTCGTGCCCGTCCACCTCCGTCGCGGCGAACCCGAACGCGCGCCACTTGTCGGCGAAGGGCTCGAGGGACTGGATCTCGTCGATCGGGCCGTAGGACTGCATCTTGTTGTAGTCCACGATCGCGGTCAGGTGGCTCAACTTGTGCTTGCCGGCGCTCAAGGCGGCTTCCCAGACGCTGCCCTCGTCGCACTCGCCATCGCCCATCAGCGCAAACACCTTGTAGCCCTTGCGGTCGATGCGCGCGGCCAGCGCCATGCCCACGGCGATGGAGAGCCCGTGGCCAAGCGCGCCCGTGCTCGCCTCGACGCCGGGCACGACCCCGTATTCCGGGTGCCCGCCGAGGATGCCGTTGAACTTGCAGAAGCGGAACAGCTCGTCTTTCGGGAAGAAGCCCTTCTCGGCCAGGTTCACATACAGCGAAAGGCTGCCGTGGCCCTTGCTCAACACGAAGCGGTCGCGGTCCGGCCACAGGGGGTTCTTCGGATCGATCCGAAGGATGTCGTCGTAGAGGACGCGCACGATTTCCAGCAGCGAGAAGGTGGACCCGATGTGCCCACGCCGGGAGAACTCAAGTATCTTGAGTATTTCCAGCCTCTGTTCGAGGGCTCGCTGGTCCAAGGCTGCGCTCATTCATCATCCGTGTTAGGCCGAGACACTATACCGGGATCAGAAGGCAATTCCATCAAAAAGAGACGGCGCGGCCAGGTAGTCCTCGATGTCCATGAGCCGCCGCCGCGATTTCTCCAACTGCTCCCGACGCCGGTCCTCCGGCCGCGTGCCCGCGAAACGCCGCCGCTCCTCGGACACCGGGAGGAATTCGTTCAGCATGATGCAGGCCCACTTGAAGCCCAGGATCGGGTAGGCCAGCCGCGACCGCGCGGCCAGGGCCGCGTCGCCTTCGAGGCCCTTGAATACCCGTTTCAGGAACGGCTTCCGCTGCCGGTCCGGCAGGGGCACGGCGGGCTGCCACAGCGCGTTGCAGATCATCTGCGCCGGGTCGTCCCAACCGGAGTACTCGAAATCGAGGAAACGCAGCCGGCCGTTCGCCTCGCGGAGCGTGTTGTGGAAACCGTGGTCGGCCGGATTCAGCGTCTGTTCCGCGCGCTCCAGCGGCAGGGCCGCGTCCAGGCCCGCCTCCTTCGCGCCCTGCTCCATGAAGTCCAGGATACGCTCCCATGTCCGCGCCATGTCGCCGCGGATGTACGCCTCGGCCTCGAGGACGGCCCCGCCCTGCTCCAGCGCATTCCGGATGCGTTGGAACCGGCCGCCCACGTTTTCCATGTAACCCCGGATCGAGAAGCAGGCGTCGGACGCGGGGGCCATGTCCTGCGCGTCCGACTCGCCGCGCAGCCGCCACATGGCGGTCAGCAGGTCCACCAATTGCCGGACATCCGGCGCGGTCACTTCGCCCGGCGCGAGCCGCATGCCGTCCACGTATTCAAAGATCCCGATCTTCCGCGCCGGGTCGGACTGCAGCGGCTCGGGCACCTCCCTGACGCCGTGCCGCCAAAGGAACGTCAGCATGCCGAACTCCGCGCCCAGCCGGTCGCGGGGATCGTTCTTGTGCTGAAAATATGCCTTGGCCAGGTAGCGGGAATGCCCCAGCACGATTTCCAGGACCAGATTGTTCGCGCCGCCCGGAAGCCGCGTGACCCGCTCCGGCGCGCGGCCCAGCATCCGCTCGAGGGCGGACAGGATTTCCTTCGGAATGTCCGGTATCATGGTCTCATCGTCTCCAGGTGGCTCCGGATCTCCGCCCATGAGCCGAATCGCCGGGCGCCCGCGGGCCATTTGGCGCTGCCGGTCGGATCGAAGAACCACTTCTCGACGGCAGCCGGGAAACCGGGCGCGTCCAGCACCTCGGGCAGGTCATCCACGAAATGGGTGCAGCGCTCGCCCGCGATGCGGGCCAGCTTTGCCTCTCGAGACGATTCGAAGAATATCGCCTCCCGGGCCAATCCTATCGCGGCGGGATCGAAGAACCCCTGCGCCTCCATCCATTCCAGCGAGGCCTTACGCAGGCTTACGCGCGGGCCCCGCGCCGGAAACTCCAGCTTGTGGCTGATGATGGAAACCCGGATGCCGCGCTCCCGACACAGGACCAGTGCCTCGCGCGCACCGGCAAAAAAGGCCGCCTCCGCCATGCGCGTCCCGTAGACCAATCCCTGCAACTCGGTCCATGGCGTGTTGCCGTCCGGCAACGCCCAGAGATGCGCGCGGACGGCCGACTTGGTTCGCGGCAGGTCCGCGGGGATCAAGCCGCGCTCCAGCGCGCACCGGTGGAACAGTTCGTCGTAGCTGACCAGAGTGTTGTCGAAATCCACGCCGAGGTGCACGCGATCCGCCTTCAGCCCAGCGACAACTGGTGCATCCGCTTTATGTTGTGGTACATCGGGTTGGTCATCGGGTCCGGGATCTTCCCGGCGCGGTAGGCCTCGACGATGCTCCGCACGGCGTCCTCGATGTTGTACTTCGGTTCGAAGCCCAGGACCCGGCGGACCCGGTCCGAATTGACATGGTAGGAGCGGTTGTCGTCGGTCGGCACGTATTCCAGCGCGATGCCCTCGTCGCCGATGGTGCGCTTGACGATCCCGGCGATGTTTTCGACGGTCTCGTTCCGGAACCCGACGTTGAACGGCACGCCGTCGATCTTCTCCGCGGGGGCCGCGAGGAACATCTCGTAGGCGCGGACCATGTCCAGCACGTGCAGGTTCGGCCGCATCTGCCTGCCGCCGAAGATCCGGATCTTGCGATTCACCAGGGCGTGGATCGTCAGGATGTTGACCGTCAGGTCGAGGCGTAAGCGCGGCGCGTAGCCGCAGACCGTCGCCGGCCGGACGATCACGCGGGTCATCCCGCCGCCGAGTTTCATCAGCAGTTTCTCGCACTCGAGCTTGAACCTGGAGTAGTCCGTCAGCGGAGCAGGCGGATCGTCCTCGCGGACGTCGGGCTGCTCCTTGACGCCGTACACGCTGGACGAACTGGCGTAGATGAACCGCTTCACGCCGCCGGCCTTCGCGGCCTCGACAAGGCCGGGGAAGGCGTCCAGGTTAATACCCTTGCCGAGCTTGGGATCGAGCTCGAAGCTGGGATCGTTGGAGATGCAGGCCAGATGGATGACGGCGTCCACGCCGCGCATGGCCTCCTTCATGGCGGCCGTGTCGCGGATGTCCTTCGCGATGCGCGTCAGGGCCGGGTGGCTGTTACAGTCGGCGAACACGTTCTCGCCGTACCAGAACGTGTCCACGACCCTCACCTTGTGCCCCTGCTTCAGGAGGGCCGGCACAAGGGCGCTGCCCACGTAACCGCCGCCGCCCGTGACCAGGATCGTCGGAAATGTCTGCGCGTTGCTCATGGTTTCTCCCGTCTTTTTGCCTGTCGGCAGGGAGAAAATGCCTGTCCGCGGCCTGAAAATCAAGCCGAGTCATCAGGATTCTCCCGCGGCTTCAATATGGTATACTCGCGGCCGGAGAATCGGAAGACCATGTCTTTACAGGTTTGCGTGCTGGCCAGCGGCAGTTCGGGGAACTGCATTTTCGTGGGATCCACGCGGACGGGGATCCTCATCGACGCCGGGTTGAGCGGCAAGGAGACGCTCCGTCGTCTCGACCTGCTCGAGATACCGGCCGCCCGCATCCGGGCGGTGTGCGTCAGCCACGAACACAACGATCACACGGCCGGGCTGCGCGCATTGCAGCGGCGGCACGGCCTGGACCTGTACGCCAACACCGGGACGATCGAGGCGCTCCAGCGCAACCCCGACCTGAACGACCTGGCGTGGAAGGTATTCAGCACGGGATTTGCCTTCTCCATCGGCGACCTGACCGTGGAGCCGTTCGCGGTGTCCCACGACGCCTACGAGCCGGTGGGCTTCGTCATCGCCGCGGGCCGCGAGCGGGTGGGCATCGCCACTGACATCGGCGTTGCGACGGGCCTGGTCCGCGAGCGGCTCAAGGGCTGCCGCGTGCTGGTAATCGAATCGAACCACGACGAACGGCTGCTCCTGGAGGCCGAGCGCCCGTGGCAACTGAAGCAACGGATCGCCGGCCGGCAGGGCCACCTCTCCAACGCCTCGGCGGCGCGCCTGGTCTGCGAACTCGCCGGCCCGGAATTGGAGCACGTGTTCCTCGTTCACTTGAGCGAGGAGTGCAACCGCCAGGACCTGGCCCTGAAGACGGCCCGGCAGATGCTCGACCAGGCCGGCCATGCGCGCATCGGCGTGAGCCTGACCTTCCCGGACCGGGTCAGCGAAATATGGTGCAGCGCGTGAACTCCGCGGCGAATCCCTACCGGGATGCGCTCCGGGGCCTGGAGCTGGCTGATCCCGTGCGGGCTTTCTTCGACTGGTGCCGGGAACGGGAGCGCATCCGCGAAAAGCGCGAGCGCGGCGAACCGCCGCAGTGGAGCGCCGACCCGATCTTCCAGCGCGGCCGGTTCCTGAACGTCTTCCGCGAGGACGACCGGGGCTCCCGGGCCGTCGTCCGGTTCGTGCGGCGGGCGGGATCGTCCCTGCCGGAACTCCTGCACGCCCTGTTCTTTGCCCGCTGGTGCAACCGGGACACGACGCTTGACGCGATGGAGCCCCCTCTCCTTCGACAGCCGGCGCGGCTGCGGCATTTTCTCCTGCATGAAACGGCCCAGCCGTGGTTCTCGGAAGCCTATCCCGTGGTCGAAGCACGCTGGGAGAATCGGACGTACGATCGCCTGGAAGGCGGCATCGAACTCATCCCGCGCGCGCTCGGGTTCCTGGAGGCCTGCGTGCGCGGCGCGGCGGGCCACGTGGTCACGGCCACGCGGCGAATCAACGCGGAATTCCGCATGAGCAACGACTTTCCCATCTTCATGGCCGTCGCCGATATCGCCTGGTTCGATCCGTCGCTCATCCGGCCGGACAGCCCGGTCCCGACCGGCATCGGGTCCGCGCCGTTCATGGACCTGCTGCAGAAACACCTCGGGCTGCCGGATCACGAAGCGACCATGGCGAAGATGATCGAACTGCAGTCCGTCTATTGGCCCGAGGCGCGGCGGGCCTTCACGCCCATCGACGTCGAGTACCTTTGCTGCGAGTGCCGGAAGTACTACAGTTACGTCAACGGTACGAAGCGATTCGAGGGGCGGAACCTGTTCACGCCGAACCGGTAGGGCGCGTTGGCTCAACGCGCCGTATCACGGCGGCTTGGGCCAAGCCGCCCTACCTGCCTGATCCGCGGCATCTCGGCATGCACGCCGAGGTCGAGCCCCTGCCCCAGCACCTGCCGCGCGATGTCCTCCCAGATTTCGCGGACCGTCGCCGCGTCCGGCATCGGATTGAGCCGCTGGCCCTGGGTCAGGTTGTCGGTGATGATCCCCGGCCGGCGCAGCACGGGCCGCGCGAATCCCGTATTGGCTTCCTGCCGATACGGCCGGCAGGGAAAGAAACTGTACATCCCCTCGCACGGCCGGTCGAACGTCGCGCCGATGTACAGCCGGAACGTCTGCGAGGGCGTCAGGTTCCGGACTTGCATCTCGTAGGCAATGGGTTCGAGGGTCGAGTGGAAGTATTCCGGCGGCACGACATCCTTCAGCCGCTCGCGGTAGTTGGAGAGGTTCCAGTCCACGTAGTCGGCGACGACGAAGACCGTGTCGACCACGAACCGGTCGCGTCCGCGGCCGGAGCCGAAGAGAATGACCGAACCGCGGGCCAGGCGCTGAAGCGCGGTCGGGCCGCGCCGGTTGTTCTGCTTGCAGATGCTGTAGAAAAACCGGCCGCCGAAGACGAAGGGATCCGTGTTCATCAAGGGCGGATCGTGCGGATAGAAGGCCACCGGATCGGGTGTAAAAAGGTGCCGGGGCATGTCCCCGCCGGTCTCGGGGAATGTCCTGACCAGCCGGGTCGGCGGCTCGAACTCGCCCCAGAAGACGAGGTCCGCGGCGACGGGTTTGGATTCCAGCGACGCGAGATAGCGGCCCGGCTGGAGGAGAAACTTCCGGCGGTGCGCATCCGTGTTCCAGGAGCGGCCATCCGCCGAATCCGGCTCGTGTTCCGAGCCCGGATGGATGAACTGGACCACGGCCAGGCGCTCCTCCCGCGTCCCGGCAAAACAGGGCTGCAGAAGGAGCAGCCCCAGCAGCGCCCCAACGCTCATTCCCCTCCGTTTCGAGTGCAACATTTTACTTCACACGTGTGAATAGTATTGTTACGGATGGGCGCGGGGTCAGGGGCTGGGCCGGAAGTCTTCCAGCTTGAGCTGCAGCGTCTCACGGCCCATGTAGGAATTCATGTCCAGCGTGAAGGCGATGTCCATCGGCCCGTCCGGCAGCGGCTGGCCGGCCAGGTTGAAACCGATCGCTTCCCGCTGGGCGCTGCCCGACACGACGCGCATCTTCAGGTGCTTGTCCTTAAGGATCCTCGGCTGGCCCAGCACGCGCACGCGCGACGATGCCCAGACCGGGCGCGGATTGCCGCAGCCGAAAGGCCGCAGCGCCTGCAGGCCCTCGAACAGCCGCTCGTCGGCGTCCGCCAGGTCGAGCCAAGCGTCGACCCGCTGCACGGGCCGAAGCTGGTCAGGTGGCACGGTCTCCGACACACGCCGGTTGAAAGCCTCGCGGAACGCCGCCAGGTTCTTCTCCTTCAACTCGAGCCCGGCGGCCATGGCGTGACCGCCGAACCGGACCAGCGAATCCCTGCAGGCGGCCAGGTTCTCCACCAGGTTGAAGCCCTCGATGCTGCGGCCCGACCCCCGCCCCGTGCCGTCTTCGTTCAACGAAATCATCAGGACCGGCCGCCCGAATCGCTGGACTATCCGGGACGCCACGATGCCGATCACGCCCGGATGCCAGCCGCGGCGGGCCAGAACCAATCCGGCGTTATTCTCCAGATCCAGCGCGGCTACGTCCTGCATTGCCTCTTCGAGAATATCCGCCTCGATCTTCTGCCGCTCGCGGTTGCCCCGGTCCAACTGCCGCGCCAGCGGGAGGAGGGCCTCCGGGTCGTCGCCCAGCAGGAGTTCCAGCGCGGCCTGCGCATCGCCCAGCCGCCCGGCCGCGTTGAGACGGGGACCGATCGCGAAGCCCAGGTGATATTCCCCGATGGCGTCTTTCACTTCCGCCGCCTCGGCCAGCGCCGCCAGGCCGGGCAGCGGCTCGCGGTTCAGCTGCCCGAGCCCGTAGTGGACGAGAATCCGGTTCTCCCCCGTGAGGGGCACCACGTCGGCCACGGTCCCCGTCGCCACCAGGTCGAGGCGGCGGAAGATCCGCCGGATGTCCACGCCCGAGCGGAGGGCCAGGGCCCAGGCCAGCTTGAAGGCCACGCCGACGCCCGCGAGGTTGGCCAGGTCCCCACCGTCGCCGAGTTTGGGATTCACCACGGCGATGGCCGGCGCGATTTCGCCCGCGGGTTCATGGTGATCCGTCACGACCACGTCCACCCCGGCCGCCGCGGCGGCGCGCACGGCGTCCACGGAGCCCGTTCCGCAGTCCACGGTGATCACGAGCTGCGGGCGGTGCGCCTCGAGACAGCGATTCAGGGCGTCCACGCCCAGGCCATAGCCCTCCTCCAGACGCAGCGGCAGAAACGGCTCCGCCTCGGCGCCGAGTTCCCGAAGGCAACGGGTCAACAGGGCGGCGGCCGTGACGCCATCGGCATCATAGTCGCCGAACACGGCGATGCGCTCGCGCCCCTTTGCGGCCCGCCGTATGCGGTCCACGGCCCGGGGCATATCGGGCAAAACGGTCGGATCGGACAGATCATCCAGACGGGGGTTGAGGAACCGGCGTGCCTCCACCGGCTCGGCAAGTCCGCGGGTGGCCAGGACCTCGGCCAGCGGCCGGGGGATGCCCAGAGACGCCGCGAGCGGATCGGCCTCCCGGCCAACCCGCTCGACGGTTTTCCACAGCTTGGGCATAACGCAGACCGGCAGGGCGCGTTGGCCCAACGCGCCGATACGCGGCGGCTTGAGCCAAGCCGCCCTACCCTTAGGCCTTCTTCTCGTCCTCGCGCGGCTTCTCGCGATGCCACAGAAGGGCGATCGGCGTGGCCATGTAGATCGTCGAGTAGGTGCCGGCAATCATACCGATGAACATGACCAGGGCAAAATCATTGATCGCGCCGCCTCCCAGCAGCAGCAGGGCGAGGACCGTGATCATCGTCGTGCCGGAGGTCAGCACCGTGCGGCTCAACGTCTGGTTGATGGACATGTTGGCGACGTCGGCATACTTCATGCCGCGGTTGAGCTTCAACTGCTCGCGGATACGGTCGAAGATGACGATCGTGTCGTTGACCGAATACCCGACGATCGTCAGCACGGCGGCCAGGGTCGTCACGCTAAGCTGGCGCCCCAGCAGGGTATAGATGCCCACGGTGACCAGCACGTCGTGCACCAGGGCCAGCAGCGCTCCGATCGCGTACCCGAATTCAAAACGCCAGGAGACGTAGATGATCATCACGATGAAAGACAGGATCAGCGCCTTGAGACCCTTGCGCTTGAGCTCCTGCCCGATTTGCGGGCCGATGCTGTCCTGCTTCAGCACGGAGTATTTCGCGTCCGCGAGTTTCTCCGTTATGACCGATGCGGTCTTGTCGCCGTCGGCGAAGGGGGTTTTGACTTCCAGGTACTCGACCTCCGTGCCGCCGCTCTCCGCGGTGACCAGCCGCTGGTACTGGATGAACGGATCCTCGATGCCTTCCGATTCCAGGAGCTGCCGGATGGTTTCCTCGGGCCGCTTCTCCTCGAACTGGAACGTGATTGATGAGCCGCCGGTGAAATCCACGCCAAAGTTGTCCTGGCCGCGTAGGACAAACAGCACCCAGGTCACGATGATGATGGTCAGCGAAAGCCCGCCCGCTACAAAGCGCCAGCGCAGGAAGTTGATCTTCGTGGACTTGAAGAACTGGAGCATCTTCATCGAGCCGATGTCGAACCGCTGGGCCAGCGTGGTGAAGATCATGCGGGTGACGGTGATGGCCGTGTACATGCTGACCACGATGCCCGCGCTCAAGGTGACCGCGTACCCCCGGACCGGGCCCGAACCCTGCCAGAACAGGATGATGGCCACCAGCAGCGTGGTCAGGTTGGAGTCCAGAATGGCGCTGAAGGCCTTGTCATAGCCGGCCGGGATGGCCGCGGCGAATCGCTTGCCGGCCGCCTGCTCCTCGCGGATGCGCTCAAAGATCAGCACGTTCGCGTCCACGGCCATGCCCGCGGTCAGCACGATACCGGCGAGGCCGGGCAGCGTGAGGGTCGGCAGGCTGATCATCCCGCCCCCGCCCAGGCCCCTGGTTTCCAGGATGCTGAAGAAGCCCGCCACGAGCCACATGCCGAACGGCAGGAGCACCAGGTTGAGGACGAGGGCCAGGTTGGCCACCAGCCCGGCGCCCAGGTAGTAGATGCACATGAACACCACCACGCCGATGCCGCCATAGATCGCCGCGCGCTTGCCGCTGTTGATGGAGTCGCTTCCCAGCGACGGATCGACGCGCCGCTCCTCCATGACCTTGACGGGGGCGGGCAGCGCGCCGGCGCGCAGGACGATGGACAGGTCCTGCGCTTCCTTGACGGAGAACGAGCCCTCGATGATGGCTTCGCCGCCGTGAATGGCGGTCTTGATGAACGGGGCGGAGCGGAGTTGGCCGTCGAAAACGATGGCGAGATAGCGCCGGCTGTCCATGCCCGGATTCAATTGGCCGCCGGGGGCGTAATCGGAAGTCAACTTGGCAAACCGTCGCGAGCCCTTGGCGTCGAACTTCAGGGTGACGATGGGCTGGTTCAGCGGCGGTCGGAAATCCACGCCGGCGCGGATGAGGTCCTCGCCCTTCAACTCGGCCAGGCGCCGGACGTAATAGGGCTGAAACAACTCCTGCCCATTCCGGATTTCCTTCATCAGCATGAAATCGTAGTTCGACTGGGGCTTGAAGAGTTTCAGCCGGTCGCGCACCTCGCGATCCGTCGTGCCGGGCGTGTCGAGAGACACATCGCGCTTGTAATAATTGACGGCTTTCCACTGGCCGCTGGGCATCTGCTCGTCGATCGACACGATCTTGTAGCCGTCGGGGACCAGTTTCTGATCGAACAGGTCCTCGACCAGGTCGTCGTTCTTCGGATGGACCATCCGGAATTCGAGGAAGGCGGCGCTCTGGATATTGCGGACCGCGCGGTCGCGGTCCTCGGCCCCGAGGCCGGGCATCTGGACGACGATGCGGTTGTTGCCGGGTTCGGGATAGATGATCGGCTCCGCCACGCCCATGGCGTCCACGCGGCCGCGGATGACTTCCAGGGCGCGCGCCTGGGCGTCTGAGATGGCGTCCGGCGCCAGGGTGGTGGTGTCCACCTCCAGCACGAAGCTCATGCCGCCCCGCAGGTCGAGGCCGAGTTTCACTTTTTCATGCAGCGGCATGACCAGCACCATTGACCAGGCCACCAAGCCGATGAGCACCAACCATTTCCAGAGCGAATGCTTGTCCATGTTTCCGAATCCTCTTTCGAGACCACGAGTTGAGACGTACGTCACTTCTTGGCCGGACTATCCTCGGGCGTCTCGCCCTTTTCCAGCACTTGCGTTACGGCACTGCGGACGACTTCCAGTTTCACGCCCTCATCCACCTTGATGGTGAAGGTCTTTTCCTTGGCGTTCGTGACAATGCCCAGGAGCCCGCCGCAGAACACGACGCGGTCGCCGCTCTTGATCTGCGTGAGCAGGGCGCGGCGTTCCTTTTCCCGCCGCTGCTGGGGGCGGATGAGCATGAAGTAGAAAATCACCAGCATCAGGCCGAGCCACCCGATCATAAACGCCGGGGACTGCTGCTGCCCGCCCGTCCCGCCGGGCGCGGGCGCCATGGCCAACCACGTCATCAGAAAATTCATTCGTCCCGCTCCTTACTCGTCGCGGCCGGGTTGGTCCCGGCCATTTCCATACTGTTCCACGAATCCTTTCGCGTACTCCGCGAACCCGCCGGCCCGGATCGCCCCGCGCATCTCCTGCACGAAGGCCTCGTACCGGAACAGGTTATGAATGGACAACAGGCGGATCCCCAGGATCTCGCCGACGTTCATCAAGTGCCGAACGTAGGCCCGCGAGAAATGGCGGCAGGCATAGCAGCCGCAGCCTTCCTCGATGGGCCGGGGATCGCGGGCGTACAGGGCCGCCTTGACGGGATACTTCCCCGCCCGCGTGAACGCCGTGCCGTGCCGCGCCAGCCGGGTCGGCATGACGCAATCGAACATGTCCACGCCCCGCGCGACGGCCTCGACCATGTGCTGGTGCGAGCCGACGCCCATCAGGTAGCGCGGCCGGTCCGCCGGCAGGTGCCGCACGCTGTCCTCGATCCCCTGCAGGATCAGCGCGTGCGGCTCCCCCACGCTCACGCCGCCGATCGCGTAGCCGTCGAAGCCCAGTTCGATCAGCCCGCGGGCGCACCGCTCGCGGAGGTCCGCATACACGCTGCCCTGCACAATGCCAAAGACCAGTTGCCCGGCTGCCCTCGGCTGCCGCGCACATAAGGCCGCCCATGCTAGGGTCCGCTCCACCGCTTGGCAAGCGTATTTCCTGTCGCACGGGTACGGCGCGCACTCGTCGAAAACCATCGCAATATCCGAGCCCAGCCGCCGTTGGATCGCCATGGCGGACTCGGGGCCGAGCACGTGGGTGGCGCCGTCGACGTGCGACTGGAAGATGACGCCGTCGGCCGTGATCCTGTTGAGCCTGGCGAGGCTGAAGACCTGGTACCCGCCGCTGTCCGTCAGGATCGCCCGCTCCCACCCCATGAACCGGTGGAGCCCGCCCTGCTCCTCGATGATGTCCACGCCCGGCCGTATGTTCAGGTGGTAGGTGTTGCCCAGCACAATCTGAAAGCCCAGATCCTCCATCTCCGCCGGCGTCATGGCCTTGACGGTGGCCTGCGTGCCGACCGGCATGAAAACGGGCGTATCCACCGGCCCGTGCGCCGTCCAGAGCCGGCCCAACCGCGCTCCGGCGCCGGGCGCCTGCTGGAGAATTTCGAACGTGCCGGGAGTCATGGAGGGTGTTCGGGTTTTCCAACTAGTCACTACTCACCATTCACTATTCACTTCCGAAACGGATCCGGCACCGCCGCCAAAAGCGTCCGGGTATACTCGTGCGACGGACTTTCGTAAAGCCGATCCGTCGGGGCGGATTCGAGAATACGACCTTCGCGCATCACCAGGATCCGGTCGGCGATGCTGCGGACCACCGCCAGGTCGTGCGATATAAAGAGGTAGGCCAAGCCCAGTTTCTCCTTCAACTCGATCAGCAAACGCAGGATTTGCGCCTGCACGGACACGTCGAGAGCCGAGAGCGCTTCGTCCGCCACCAGGAAAACCGGTTCGACGGCCAGGGCGCGGGCCATGGCCACGCGCTGGCGCTGTCCCCCGCTGAACTCGTGCGGGTAGCGCCGCGCGGAGGACCCCGGTAAGCCGACGAGTTCCAGCAACTCGGCCACCCGCGCGGCCCGGTCGCCCGCCCACCGGTGTACGATCAGCACCTCCTCGATCGTCCGGCCCACCGTGATGCGCGGGTTGAGCGAACCGTACGGATCCTGGAAAAGGATCTGCGCCCGCTTCCGGAATGCTTTCAGCGCCGGGCCGTGAAGGCCCGCGACATCGGCGCCTTCAAAAAGCACGCGGCCGGAATGGATCGGCTCCAGGCGCAGCAAGGCCCGGCCCAGGGAACTCTTTCCGCTGCCGCTCTCGCCCACCAGGCCCACGGTCTCCCCCCGCCCGACCTCGAAGCTGACCTCGTCGACCGCGCGGACGACTTCTTTCCCGCGACGGTACTGCACGCGCAGGGCGCTGACCTCGCAGAGCGGCGTCATGCGTCCCTCCAGAAATGGCACGCGACCGACCGCCCCGGGCCGGCCTCCTCGACCGCGGGTAGCCGTTCGCGGCACAGGGCCTGCGCGCGGGGGCAACGGGGGTGGAACCGGCAGCCCGCGGGCCAGTCCGCCGGATCCGGCACCGAGCCCGCGATGCCCGACACCCGCGCGCGGCTCCCGGTCAGCCGGGGCACGGCGTCCAGCAGCGCCCGCGTGTACGGATGGGCCGGATGATCCAGCACGTTCCGCACCGGGCCGGACTCCACGATGCGTCCCGCGTACATGACGTAGACGCGCTGCGCGATGCGGGCGACGATGCCGAGATTGTGCGTGATGAGCAGGATCGCCATGCCGAGTTCCGCCTGGAGATTCTGGAGCAGATCCATGATCTCCGCCTGGATGGTCACGTCCAGCGCCGTGGTCGGCTCGTCCGCGACGAGCAGCCGGGGCCGGCAGGCCAGGGCCATGGCGATCATCGCGCGCTGCTGCATGCCGCCGCTCAACTGGTGGGGATAGGCGCGCATCAGCGCCTCGGGAGCGGGCAGGCCGACTTTTTCGAGGAGCGACGCCGCGATGGATTGCGCCTCCTCGTCCGGCCGATGCAGCCGGATCGCCTCCATCACCTGCGCCCCGATGGTGAACAAGGGATTGAGCGCGTCGGCCGGCTCCTGGAAGACGTACGCGATTTCGCGCCCGCGAACCCCGCGCAATCCGGCGGGACGAAGTCGCATCAGGTCCGTCCCCACGAACCGGATCTCGCCGCCCGCGTACCAGCCCGGCGGTTCGGGCACAAGCCGGGCCAGCGACAGCGCCGTGACGGACTTCCCGCAGCCGCTTTCCCCGACCAGCGCCACCGTTTCGCCGGCATCGACCCGGAACGACACGCCATCCACGGCGCGCGCAGGCCGGTCGGCCGGCCCGAAGCAGACGCGCAGGCCCCGCACTTCCAGCAATGGTTCCATGGATGCCATACCCGGTTTTCCGACGGGCGCGTACTCTAGGCCGAACGTCCCCGTTCAACCAGTTTTTTCAGCGTCGCCGGTGCGCCGTTGACATGCCCAGACACCTCCAGTATGAAGAGGCCGACTTTCAATGAACCGCCCCGCCAAAACGGTATTCCTCTCCGGCGCCGGAGGCATGGGCAATCTCGGCGCCGAGGCCATCACGCTCGCGGTCATCCCCTTTTTCCAGGAGCGCTGGGGCATGGAAACCCGGTTCATCCTGGCGGCCTGGGACCCGGCGCGCATGACCGAACTGCTTCGCGGCCTGCCCGGCGAGTTGGAGGTGATCAAGCAGACCGTCCCCTTTGACCGGCCCGGTTCGCTCCGGCGCTCGGATATGTTCGTGGTGTGCGGCGACGTGGCCCTGACCGAGACCGTCATTCCGATCCTGCCCTGCTACTGGGCCTTCAAATCGTGGTGGGCGCGCCTGTTCGGCTGTCGCGTGCTGTTCCTCGGCGTGGACGCCGAGCCCATGCGCCGGCGCCTGAACCGTTGGGCCATCCGGCTCGCGCTCGACCGGATTGTGGAGCACTACCTAGTGCGCAACGACGAGGCCCGCCGGCACCTGCTCGGCGTTTCACGCCGCCCCGACCGCGTCCTGCTCGGTTGCGAACCCGCGCTGCTGATCGAGGACCGCTACCTGTCGCTCTTCCCTCCGCCGGCCTTCGACCGGAAGGGCGCGCGCCGGATCGTCGGCCTGGGGATCCGCGATTTCTTTTCCGAGCCGCTGCGGCTCGACCCGTTCCGGCTGAAACTCGTCCGCCGCGATGCGGCGCCCGGGCAGCTGTCCGACCGGATGAAAAAGACCGTGGCCGGACTGGCGCGCATCGCGGATCGCCTGGCGGAAAGGCACGATGCGCGCCTGTTCGTCGTGCCTCATCACGCCCTGGACGAATCGAAGAAGGTCATTCTCTCCGACCGCGAGGTGGCCGAGCACCTGCGCCGGGCCATGCGGAATCCGGACCGGCTGGAAGTGCTGCCGGAGAACCTGCATCCCTACGCCGCCATGAACTTCTATCGCCAGTGCGATCTCGCGGTCTCCATGCGGCACCATACGAGTTCGTTCGCGTTCCGGTTCGGCGTGCCGGTCATCGGGCTCGGGGTCAGCGAGAAGATCCGGGGCCACTTCCGCCTGGTGGAACAGCCGGAGCTGCTGCTGGACCCCGCCGCCCCCGGGGATGCGATGGACCGCGTCGTGGACGACGCCGTCGCCCGTCGCGATGAGCTTTCCGGGCGCTTGCGACGGAAGCTCCCGGAACTCCAGGCGGACATGAAGCGAGCCCTCGATGCCGCCATCCGGAATGATTGACCCCTCCAGGATCGGGATCTTGCTTCGCGCGTTCGCGGCCCTGGCCATGGCGGGGGCTTTCACGGTCACGGCGTATGCCCTCTCCCTTCGGCTGGCCGGACAAGGCTCGGCGCTGCGCCGGCTGTGCGCGACCGTGATCGTGGCCATGGCCCTGGCCACGATCCTCTTCCACGCCCTGATCGGGTGCGGGCAATTCCGCCTTGCGATCGCGATGGCAGCCCTGGCTTGCCTGGCGGCCGCCACGCTCCGCTGGATCGTTCCGCCGGCCGAATGGCGGGAGCGATGGCTCGACGACCTCGCGCGGTTCCGCCGCGCCGGGTCGCTCCTGCTTTCGACGGGGGCACGGCGCGCGGGCGCCGCCCTGATTTTTCTTTTCATGCTGCTGGCCCTGACGCGGACGCTTCTGCTTCCCCCGCTCGGCTGGGATACGCTGACCTACCACGGCGTGAAGGCCGCGCTCTGGGCGCAGCAGGGCCGGCCGGACCTCTTTCCCGCGCCGGGCGGCTGGGGCAGCAAGATTCTCCTGCCCGGCGGCAGCGAGTTGCTCCAGGCCTGGGCCCTGCTCCCGTTCCGAAGCGATCTTCTGCTGGGCTTTCTCGATTTCGTGTTCTGGCTGGCCCTGGGCGCGTTCATCGTGCAATTCGCGCGGGAACTGGGGCTGACCACGAAGGCCGGCGCGCTGGGCGCCCTCTATCTTCTTTTCCTGCCGGCCCTCCGCCTGCAAATCGGCAGCGGGTATGGAGAGCTGCCGCTGATGTGCGCGCTGCTCGGCGGCCTGTCGTATTCCATTCACTTCCTGCGCCAGAGGGATCCTCCGTCGCTGGTGATTGCTTTCGCCGCTTTTGGGATGGCCGCCGGGATCAAGGCACACGTCTGGCCGGCCCTGGCCTGGGCCGGACTGGTCCTGCTGGCCGGCGCCTGTTGCCGTGGCCGGGCTTCCGCGCGGAAGTGCAGGCCGGCGCTGCTGGCTGGAATACTGGCGGCCCTGCTCATGGTCCTGCCCTGGCCGGCCCTGAATCTCCGCGCCGGGCGCCTGCCGCTTTCTCCTTTTCCGATCCGGGTGGCGGGCCTGGTCCTGGGCGAGTCCACGCCCAGCTACCACACCTACCACCATCGCGAAGGGGTGAGACACGGCGATCTGCGCGAGGAAATCCAGGCGGGGCGCGATCTCTTCGCGACGCCGCTATCGACGTGGCCGCACCTGGGGCTGCTCACCCTGCCCCTGGGCGTGGCGGGATGGATTTCCCTGGTCCGCTTCCGGCGCATGGGCGCGGCCAATGCCCTGTTGCTGGCCGGGTTCATCGGCTTGACGGCCTGGGTGTTCTGGGGGCCATCCTTCGCGGTCATCCGGCTGCTCTGGAGCACGACGTCCGCGCGGTTCCTGCTGCCCGCGTTCGTCCCGGCCTCCCTCCTCGGGCTCGCCTGGCTCTGGACTAAACCGCGCCTTCGACTGGTCCTGGCCGCCGCGCTGATCCTCCTTGCGCTGCTGCATGCCGGGCGCGCAGCCTGCCAGGGCTGGGCGCCGTTCGAATTCCGCGTCATACCGAAATCCGCCGGGCTCCTGGCCGCCCTGGCGGCTTCGCTGGTCATCCTTTCCCGGATCAACCGGCGGGCCGTTGTCTCCGGCGTCGTGACGGCGGCGCTCCTGGCCGCCAGCCTGACGGCCATCCAGAAAGAACGCGATCACCTGCGCTACAAGGCCCTCAAGCAATCGATCGTCCTGCACTGGGTCGAGAATCCATGGGCCGACGGCGCGCGGGCGCTCGACGATCCCGCCGTCCCCCGCCGGCTCGCTGTGACCACGGGCATCGACTACAACGGCGACAACTGGTTCCTCTACTTCTTCCTCGGCCGGCGGTTTCAGAACACGGTGACCTACATTTCGCCGACCGCTTCCGGCCGGGTTCTCGACGCCCAATCCGTCGAGGAACTGCGCGATCGGGTCGACAGCCGCGCATGGCTGCGCCGGCTCGGGCAGGCCGGGATCACCCACGTGGTGAGCCTCGCCCCGGAGTCGCTCGAACTGGCGTTCATGACGAAGCATCCCGGGCTCTTCACTCCGGTGGCGGGCGACGGCGGCACCTGGGGGGTCTTCGAGGTGGCGACAAGCCCTTCTTCCTACGGCCGTTCGACGCCCAGCCGGAAGTAGCGGACCGGCGCGGTGTCTGAAGGAGGATTGGTCCACGCCATCGCGCCGGCCGCGCATCCACCACTCCATCGTGAACCGGTCGTTGCCGATACCCGCCACGGCGCTCGCATTCAGGCCGTTGGCCTTGTCGTCGACAGGCCGGCGGTTCTACAAGGGCCTACTCGTACCGCAGCGCCTCGATGGGATTGAGGCCGGAGGCTTTCCGCGCGGGCCAAAGCCCGAAGACCACGCCGACGAGGGCGGAGAACACGGTGGCCAGCAGCACGGTCGGCGCCGTGACGGATACCGCCCAGCCGGCAAGCCGGCTCATCGCCACGGAAATGCTCCACCCCGTGAGAATCCCGAGCACGCCGCCGCAGACGCTGATGACCACGGCCTCGACCAGGAACTGGACCAGGATGTCCGACCGCCGGGCCCCGATCGCCTTGCGGATTCCAATCTCCCGCGTGCGCTCGGTAACGCTGACGAGCATGATGTTCATGATGCCGATCCCGCCGACGAGCAGCGAGATCGCCCCGATGCCCGCGAGCAGCAGGGACAGCGTCCGGCTGGTGTCGAGGATGGTCTTCTGGATATCGGCCATATTGAAGACCCGGAACGGCTCTTCCTCCTCCGGGCTGATCCGGTGCCGCTGGCGCATCAGTTCGACGGAGTTCGTCTCGACGGCGGAGAGCACGTCGCCGTCCGTCGACTGGATCTCGATCGTGTCCACGTAGTCGCGGCCGAGCATGCGCCGCATGGCCGTGGTGACGGGGAGGATGATCTGGTCGTTCGGATCGAATCGGAATCCCGTGCCGCTCTCGGTCAGCACGCCGATCACCTCGAAGGCGACCCGGTTGACGCGGATGGACTGGCCGACGGGATTCACGCCGCCGAAAAGCTCCCGCGAGACCGTGGCGCCGATCACCGCGACGCGGGCGCGCGTCCGCGCGTCCTCCTCTTCCAGGAACCGGCCCACGGCCACCGTCAGGTTGCGCATCGACGCGTAGGCCGGCACCGTGCCGACGATTTGCGTCCGCCAGTTCTTCCCGCCGAACGTGGCCTGCGCTCCGCCGCCGACCGTCGGCGCCACGGTCTTGACGCCCGCGACCTCCGTGCGGACCGCGTCCACGTCGGCCAGGCTCAACCGCGACGCCGCCCCCACTTCCATGGCCACGCCGCGCGCCTCGATACGGCCGGGCCGCAGGACGAGCAGGTTCGCGCCCATCGCCCCGATGCGCTCCTCGACCGACTTCTTCGCGCCCGTGCCGAGGGCCAGCACGGCAATCACCGCGCCGGTGCCGATCAGCACGCCCAGCATGGAGAGAAAGGCGCGGGTCTTGTTGGCCGCCAGCGCTCTGAACGCCTGGCGCATCATCGAAAAACCTTCCACCAGCCGGCGCGCCCAGCCTTTCCGCCCCTTGCCGGCGGACGCACCCGCGAGGTCGGGCCCCGCCGGCAAAGCGTGATGGGTCTTCCCGGCGGTCGGGGCATCGCCGACGATCCGCCCGTCGCGGATGGTGATGACCCGTTCCGCCCGCGCGGCGACCTCGGGATCATGGGTGACGATCATCACCGTCAGCCCGGACGCGTGCAGGTCGCGCAGGATCCCCAGGATCTCCACCGCGCTGCGGCTGTCCAGGTTGCCCGTCGGCTCGTCGGCCATGAGGATCGGCGGCCGGTTGACCAGCGCGCGGGCGATGGCGACGCGCTGCTGCTGCCCGCCCGAGAGCTTGTTCGGCGCGTGGTCCATGCGGTCGCCCAGCCCGACGCGTTCGAGCAGTTCCTTCGGCGAGGCGGGATTCGGCTGGTCGCTGTAAATCAGGGGCAGGGCGACGTTCTCCTTCGCGGACACGCGCGGGAGCAGGTTGTATTGCTGGAAGACAAAGCCGATCGAGCGCGCGCGGACGTCGGCCAGTTCGCGGTCGGACAGGCTGGAGACATCCTGTCCGTTCAGCCGGTAGACGCCCTTGTCCGGCACGTCGAGGAGGCCGAGGATATGCATGAGCGTGGACTTGCCCGAGCCGGACGGGCCCATCAGGGCCACGAACTCGCCCGGCGCCACGGACAGCGACACCCCGCGCAGCGCGCGGACGTCCACGGCGCCCATGCGGTAGGTCTTGTGTATGTCGCGTACATCTATCATGGGCGTCGGCCGGGCGGGCGAGGCATGAACGGCGAGCTTCCGGATTCCTGGCGTTTCGGCAGGTCAAAGGACGAGCGCACCACGCGCTCGCTGCCGTCCAACCCCTCCAGGATCTGCACCCGGCCGCCGCCGGTCAGACCGGTCTTCACTTCGCGTTCTTCCGGGCGCGCCCCGGGGCCGCGGGGCGCGAGCAGGACCACGCTGCGCCCGTCCCGGCGCACGAGGGCGTCCAGCGGCAGGGTCAGCGCGTCGTCCGCCGCCTCGACCACGAACTTGACCGTCGCGGTCATGCCGCTCTTCATGCGCTCGGGCACGGTCGCGGGCTCGACCTCGACCTCGTAGATCGTGACGTTGTTCACGGTGGTCGCCTCGTAAGCGATGTGCCTGACCTGGCCTCGGAACCGATCATCCGCATAGGCATCGAGCGTAAGCGTCGCTTCCTGCCCTCCCCGGACGAGGCCGATGTCCGTCTCGTCCACCTGCGCCCGCACGATGAGCCGGTCGGAGAGCACGAGGGCCGTGTCCGCAGCGGTCAGGGTCTGGCCGGGCTCCGCCTTGCGCGCGATGATCGTGCCGTCCAGCGGCGCGATGAGGGGCGTGGCCTTGTAGACCTCCTCCCACTTGCGCAGCACGGCCTCGCCCTGCGCACGGGCGGCGTCGAGCAGGGCGGCGCGGTCGGTGGAACTCATCCGGGCGATCACCTCGCCCTGCCTGACGGCCTGCCCCTCGACCACCAGCACTTCCTCCACGCGCCCGCCGATCGGCGGCTTGATCTCGATGCGGTTGCCGGGCTCGACCACGCCCGTGGCCTCGATGGCGACCTCGATCCGCTCGCGGGTGAACTCGACGGGCTCGAAGGACGGCGCCTTCACGGCCGCTTTCTCGCGGTGGGTCCACCCGTACCAGCCCACGCCCGCCGCGGCAGCCAGGACCAGGAACAGCAGCAGCTTTTTCATCGGCTCACCTCGTTTTCCGCCGGGAAATCGCCCCGGCCCGTGACGTAGCGCCACGCGGCCTCGGCCAGCAGGGCCTGCTGCTGGGACTGCAGCAACTGGCGCTGATAGGAGATGCGGTCGTTCTCGATCACGTCCCAGTTCTCGAAGGTCAACAGGCCCGCCCCGTATTGCTCGCGCGCGATCTCCGCGCGCAGGTCGGCTGCGGCGAAATAACTTTCCTGCACCACCACGTTCTCCACCGCGTTGCAGTAGGAGACCCAGGATTCGTTCAGATCGTTGATCAGCCCGTTGACGGTCTCGCTCTCCTGCGCTTCCGCGCGGGCCAGCGAGGCCCGGGCCGAGGCGACCTCGTAGCGGGTCCGGCCGCCCGACCAGAGGGGAAACGACAGCCGCACGCCCGCCGCCCAGCGGTCGGTGTCGAAGACATCCTCGTTCCCCGATCGGCCGGCGGTGGCCGAGAGGCTGATGTCCGGCCGGTAACCACTGCGGGCGCTGCGGACGCCGGCCTCGGCGGACCGGGTGGAAGCCAACGCCTGCGCGTAGGCCGGGGTCCCTTCTGCCTCCGCCTGCCAGTCCACGGAATCCGGGGCCGGGCGGCAGGTCAGCGAACCGGAAACGGTCAGCGTATCGTCCGCGCGTTCCTCGCCCATGGTGCGCAGGAGGATGCGCCGCGCGGCCTCCACCTCCCGCTGCCCCTGGCGGACCTGGATTTCGGCCTGGTTGAGCGAGGCCTGGATCAGCGCCAGCGAGCCCTTGTGTTCGCGCCCGCCCTCGTAGCGGAGGTTGACCAGTTCGAGGTTGTCCCGGCGGCGCTGCTCGATCTGGCGCAGGACCTCGACCTGCTCCTGGGCCAGCAGCAGGTTCACGAAGGCCCGGCGGAGATTGTAGGTCACCTCGGCGTCGGCCCGTTCATAGTCGGCGCGGGCCGAGTCGAGCGCCGCCCGGGCCGCGTCCACGGACGCGGCATTGCGGCCGCCGGTGTAGAGCGTCTGCTCGGCGCTGGCGGAAACGCTCATGGAGGCGTCGCCGCCGGACGCCACGCCGTCCTGCTCGGCGTGCTCCGCGCTGCCGCCCAGGGAAAGCTGCGGCCGCGAGGCGGACTTCGCCGAACCCACGTTGAATTCCGCCGCGCTGAACTGCTCCCGCGCCGCCACCAGCGTGGGATTCAGCGCCGCCGCCCGGCGGACGCAGGCCTCCCACGTCATCGGTTCCGCGGCCGCGCTCGCCGCAAGGGCCAGCCACGCCAGACAAGTCCACCCGTTTTTCACGGCTTGTTCTCCGGGGGCGGTTCGGGAGGCGGAGCGTCCTTGAAGGGGCGCGGCCGCAGGTCGTCGGCATCCATGGCATCGAGACGGGCCCGCTGATCTTCCGTCAGGCCGGGCCGGATTTCAACCAGCGCTTTTTCCCAGCAGGCATGAAAAGCCTGGCGTCCCTCGTCGCGTATCCGATGAATCTCCGCGGCGGTGCGCTGCACGATCTCCCGGATCACGGGGAGCTGTTCGTCGGTCAATTTCAGCTGTTCCTCGAGCTTGTTCATCACCCAGTCCTCGATCCGTGGCGGCCCGGCGCGCAGGATGGCGTGGAAGCGGGCCTGTTCCCAGGCTCGGCCCCCAAAAAAGCCCAGGGCCAGGCCGGAGGCGAACAGCAGCAGCAGGGCGATCCAGAATTTCGTTTTCATCGCGTCAATCTCCGTTCGAGGCGAGCCAGGTGACCCCGGCGCCCGACTCCATGATTTGCCACGCCCATTGCGGCTCGGACGGGGCGCGGGCCAACAGGATGAAACTCAACACGGCCACGGCCGCGGCGGCGGCCCACGCCATCCGCCACGTAAACGCCGAAGCGCGCTCCGGGAACGGAACCACGCGGGGCGCGCCTTCGCGGCGCACCGCCTGCATGACCCCGCGCATCCAGTCCGCCGTCGGCCCGGGCACAGGCGTCCGCCGCCACGCCTCGGCCATCGATTGCTCGTGGAATTCGAGTTTCATGCCGATTCCTTCCCGCCCCTCCGCCATTGTTCAAGAATACCGCGCAACGCGCGGCGGGCCCGCAGGGCGCGCATCTTCGTTTTCGCCAGTGACCAGCCGAACCCGGCGGCCACGTCCTTCAGCGGCGCCTCTTCGAAGTACACGGCTTCCATCATCGCCCGGTCCTCCGCATCGAGGGAGGCCAGGGCCTTTTGAACAAGACTAATGGATTCCTCCCGGGCCTCCGATTCGCGCTGCTGTTCCCGGGCAGTCGCCGCCATGACACGATCGAGTTCGGCGCGTTCGTCGGCGTCCAGCGACTCCGCAAACCGGCCTTCCCGCCGGCCCCGCGCCCGCCAGTAATCGCAGCAGCGCCGCCGGGCAATCCGCAGAAGCCAGTGATCGAACGGGTTGCGCTGCCCGTACGCGCCCAGCGACCGGTAGGCCGCGAGGAACACGTCCTGCGCCACGGCGGGGACATCCGCGGCGGGCACCCGGCGCCCGACGGCCTCGAAGACGCGCGGGGCATGGCGTCGAAGCAGTCTTTCATACGCATTGGCGTCGCCATCCAGCACCTGGCGGACGATCTCGGCATCCGATTCCATTCCGAAGTTCCCGTGCCCGCGTTCGCCCGAACGCGTTCCCGGGTTCACTATATACGTCGCCGGCGGAGATCGAAAGGTCACAAGAAACGAAGGGCGGCGGGGAGCCGACCGAATCCGCGTTAGAGGAGCCGGCATGGCGGAGGGAGTGAGATTCGAACTCACGGCGCCCGTAATGACACTCCGGTTTTCCCCGTGATGGGGCTGCCATGCGGCCCCATACGGGGCCACGTTGGTCCCGCCGCGCGGGACCTCACGTGGCAAGACCGGCTTGCTTCAGCCACCGATGTCCCCACCCACCTTTCAGATACCGCTCCCTCTTCTCGGCGGTCGTTCTATCAGGATGCGTTTCGAGGAGGATGCGGGCCCACGGCCGGTACGCCTTGGTGGACCTGACCCGTCCCGCATTGTGCGCGGCCAACCGCTCTTCCGGCGAAGCGCTGCTTCCAATATACAAGCGTGAGCCTGTCTGACTCTTCAGAACATAAACAAAGTACATGAACACATCATGGCGGAGGGAGTGAGATTCGAACTCACGGTGCCCATAAGGACACTCCGGTTTTCAAGACCGGTGCATTAAACCGCTCTGCCATCCCTCCATTTGTCCGTCCGGTTTTCCCCGTGATGGGGCCGCTATGCGGCCCCATACGGGGCCACGTTGGTCCCGCCGCGCGGGACCTCACGTGGCAAGACCGGTGCATTAAACCGCTCTGCCATCCCTCCATTTGTCCGTCCGGTTTTCCCCGTGATGGGGCCGCTATGCGGCCCCATACGGGGCCACGTTGGTCCCGCCGCGCGGGACCTCACGTGGCAA
>JAKLGK010000002.1 GCA_022710725.1 Verrucomicrobiota bacterium | reverse complement strand
GCGAAGTTGAGAGGCGCGCCGCCCCCCAGGGGGGGCGGGAGGGGGGAAGAAAGAAGGAGGTGGAATGACGACGAACCATTAGCTTATGCTACCCTTGAAACTGTCCAAAGGATGGGGGGAAGCTCCCATAGCGACATGCGACTCACGACGCGGGTTTACACTGACGCGACCGCCTTGCCGACAAGGGATGCGATACAGAGTCTTCCCCTCCTCCTCACCCCAAGCCAAGGAGGAGAAACCTCGCTGCAGGCCTCACTTCCAGACGCACTTTTTCCAGTCGCGGGCAGTCCGGACGTGTCGCGGCCTGTCGCAGAAAGCGAAGAATATTGCACGCGCAACTCGTTTACTACAAGGCTGTTAGGCGTGCCGAGTTGCGAATTGTCGCGACCTTTCGCATGTATCGCAACCGATAATCTGCCGCGTTTTCTCGTGTCCAATGTCCAATATCTGCGTGCACACTCCTCGCGCCTCTCACAGATCAGCTCATCAAGGAACTGCGAGAGCGCTATCTCACGCTGAAAGTCTTTTTACGAGATCCTTAACCTGCTCTACATGAAGCCCGAACCGCTCAAGGCATGAAGCCAGGGCAAGTTCAAATTCAAAGATGTCATGAGTTGCACCTGGAACAGTCTTGGCAATCTCGCCCGAGTGTTTTGAAATGAAATCACAGGCGACATCCGCAATTCGCGCAGTTTCCACATACGTGCTGCAGAACGCATCTATGAGCAGAATGATGTCGGGTATGACAGATCCTCTGGACCCAGCCAGTTCTTGAAGAATGCGACCCATATGTTCGCGGAAGGATTTCGACGAAGCAATTGCATCCCGATGACTATTCACGGCCATTCCTTATTTGACTGAGCGCAATAGATGCATCGTGTTTGGCTGAATCGGCCTGGGCGCGAATCGAGGATATTTCTGTCGCCTGGGCCATGACCAGATCCTTGAGCATGGCGAATGTAGTGACCACCGATTCCCCCCAATGACGTATGGCGGCGCCGACTTGTCCGGTGGCTGTGTCGGTAGCGCGAAGGACATCGTCGCCCGACTGTTGCACAGTTTGAACGGCCTTGGCAGCGCCATCCTTGACAGCGGAGGCGGTGTCCGACATGGCAGCATTTACGCTTTCAACAACAGGGCCCATATCGGCAACAGCGGCGGATGCGGCCTTGCCGAGGGATGAAACAATGTTGCGGATCTCGATCGCGGCCGCATTATATTTAGCCTGGAGGTCGCCGAGGAGGTCTGTATCGGCCTTGAGTTTGGCCTGGGTCTGGGCCTGGGCTTCCGGATCGCCGGATACAACCGCGGCGCTGACAGCCTGGCGATCGACTTGAATAGTCCGTGTCAGTTCTGCGATTTTGTCTTCCAGGTTTTTAAGAGCCCCGCTGGAGGCCGGGTCAAATTTGACGGAAAGAGTCTCGCGCTCAGTGGCTACTTGCTTGCGGCCTTCCTGGAGTTCAGCAATGCGATCCACGACGTCGTTCAGCTCATCGGATTTCTTTTGAACAGTATCGGCTGATTCTTTGGCGAGGCGCGTCGATTCGAGTTGGGCTTTGCTTGCAGCGCCGAGCGCGCCGATGAAGTCTGTGACGAGTTGCTCCTGGCGCTCCAACTGCGGGATCACGTCTGATTGGTCAATCCCGCTCGCTTGTAATTGGTGAGCCATGGACAAGTCGTCACGGATCCTGTGCCCGACTCTATCTCGATCTCGTGGAGATGATATTTGCTCTGCACCGATGCCACCGGCCTCTAACTCTCCAACTAGTTTCTTGTAGCGATCAAGAGCCTGGGTAGCGGCTTGAGATGATTCGAGGGTCTTTTTATGCTCCTCGGCAATCTGCTGTACCAGGATTTCACGTTCCTTCTCTTTTGCCGTGATATCAGATGCGATTTCACTTTCGCGCCTGGATAGCGCTTCAATCTGTTTTTTGGCGCCAGCAATGGTGTCGATTACACTCTTAAGCTCTTCGTTATCGCCAGCAACCAAAAGATCCTTTTGGCGCTGAAGCTCTATCGCAGCGATCGCCGTATCAGAACGCGCAGCAGATACGCCCCGGCCGGTGTCCTTGGCTTGGCGGACGCGGTCGAGCATCTTGTCGAGCTCATCCTGGGCTTTGCTGGAGGCGGCCACGATGTTGTCGAAGGTGACTTCGACTTGTCCAATCTGCTTAAGCTTGGATTGGCTTTCGAGGGCAAACTGGGATACGGCCTTATTGGATCCTTCGATAGCATTCCAGATGGGGGTGACAATGGAGTCGTAGATTGTTTTGCCGACGGCGGCGCCGGCGAGGCCGGAGACCAGGACGGCAGAGATATTAGTGAATGCGGCCTGGAGCCTGGGAAATTCTTTGACGATTGCGTCGATAGCCTGGCTTTGGTTACGGATGGACACGGCGGAGGTGTCTGACGCCTCGGCGAGGCCGTCCTGGGCCTTGGCCAGTTCGTCAACGCGCGTTCGCGCGGCGTCGAATTGGGCCGCGAGATCTGCTGTGGCGGCCTTAACGTCGGCCTCGGCAGCGGCGAGGTCGCGGACGGCCCGGGCATCCATGTTTTCGCCGAGGCCCTCTTCGATGGCGCGGCCGGTTTCCAGCGCAGCTTGTTTGACGCCGTCGATGGCTTGTTCGGCAGCGGCGGCGCCGGCGGTGTCGACTGGGATTTCGATGCCAACGGTAAGTTTCTTGTCCTGGTCCATTTGTTACGCCTTATCCATTGCCATTGCCGGTTCACGGGGGCTACCAACCGCCCTGGCGCGTGATAATGCTGGACGGTCAACGCGGGCCTTTTGAAACGATGTTTCAGCATCCCTGCCGGAGTGTTGCATGGACGGTTCCATACCCCTGCCCTGCGCCAGCAATGTTCGAGATGGACGGGGGCGCCGATCTTCAAATGCCTTACACAAGGCGGTCGTGCTCGTGAGTGCGGATTCTTTGATCACGGCCTTGATGTCCGCGTATGTGATCTTTTCACAGCCCCGGAGCCGAGATCGGTAACGAGCTTCGGCAATGGCGTTGACCATGCCCGCCACATACGTTTGAACGGATGTGGCGTATCCGGCCAGGTAAAGGATCGTCGCCTTGTCGGCTTCAGGCAAATGGAACCGAGCGATGGTCTCAAGATCCTTGCTTTGGAGTTCACCGGGTAGATCCACGAAGCGCTTGATTCGCCCTTTGAACTGTTCCGATGTCCAGCCGGTAAACTTCTCCACCCGCTTCTGATTCGCGATAAACTGCGGCGTGCAGACCATGACAACCGGAACGCTGTAGTTACAAAGCGCCGTCATGATCCAGTTCATGCGACGCGGAAGGGCTGTGGGTCGCAGGCTGTCGGGATACAGGTAGTGAGCCTCATCCAGAACAAGAACAAGCCCGCTCTTCTTGAGGGTATCGGCTATTCTCTCCCGCATCTGCGCCGCCTTGCGGGTGTAGGAGTGCGCCAGGCCCAAGGCCCGGGCAATCGGCCGCAGGAAGCTGGCATCATCGGGCACATCCACCAGGGACACGTAACGGGCACGCCCGGCGTTCAGATCACACCAGGCGGCCGCCGCCGTGCTCTTCCCTATTCTGGCGTTTCCGTTGATCACAACCAGCCCCCGAGAATCAGCCGCGAAATCCATGGCCTCGAAGATCGTCCTGGAAATCGAGGTCTCTACCAATCCGGCCGCGGCCTCTTTTTGTTTTCTGGACTGGTACTCGAACAAGGCCCCGATGATGTCGCGGAAATACGGCACTGAAGCGGCCCGGCTGTATCCGCTGGTTTCCCGCAGCGATTTTTCGGCCTCCTCCTCTTCGAACTCATGCAGCGCGGGATCTTCCCCCGGCGTGTGAAAAGAGAGACGAGGATTCAGGCACAAGTCGGCAAGAAAGGAATCAAGCCTTTCCGCGGCGCTTCTGCATTCCGTAAGACATTCATTCCGCGTCAGCCGCCTGGTCGTTTTTTCGTCATGATCGAACAACTCACGAAGGGCCCGGTCCGCAGCCGTCGTGTCGCATAGCTCATCTTCAATTGCCTGCGCCTCTTTCGCGCCATAGACGGCAGCCCTACTATTCCCTACCCTGTGCATTGTAGGGGTCCCAAGCCGTTCGGGGAACATGGTCACTATTTCTTGGGCAACCCTTTTCAGGCCGCCCGGTTTAAGAGATTCGCCCTGCAGGAAGAAAATGAGTTCCCGTTTCGACCGAGACAACAAAAGCGCGGCCCGCTCGGCGACCAGGTTGCCGAGCAAGCCGCGCTGCTCGGCCAGGAGGGGATCCGACATGAATCGGTGCTGGTGGTAGACGGTCGGATCTTTGGCGTGCCGGGTGTTGCTCATGATTCAACCTCGGCATCCTGGCGCCTGGAAGCACCCGCATGGAGGCGTTCGGCCGCTTCCATGAGATCGAGCCCGCGGCTTGCCCGTTCAGGATCGCGGGCCATACCATAGGCTGAGAAGCCAAGCCTTCGGGCTTTCTGCAGCACGTCGCTATCGAGGCGCTCATGTTTTCTGGTCGCGTTGACCATGCGCTCCTGATTCTGCTTCATGGCTTCGCCCAGGGCGGAGTACTCTGGCCGATCCACCAGAACAGGCTTGAACCTGCGGCGCATGAAATGATCGGAAAATTCCGGCACAATGGCCTTATAGAGCGCCTTGGCATAGGCATCGTGCTGCGCGTTTTTCGCGAGGGCCGCGGAGATATCTTCGTCCGTGGCGCTCATGGCCGGGATCGGGTGGACTCGTTCGACCGAAAAAGCGGATCCGAACTTCACATCCGTAACATGCAGGATCTCGGGGAACTCCGGATTGAACCAGGCCAGAACCGTCCGCCCCTTCAAGGCTCCGGTCTGTTCGTTCCGATAGGCATAGGACTGCTTCCCGTGGCGAAAGCAAATTCCGTTTCTGCCTACCTGAACCTTGATACGGTGATTCGCGAGCAAATATCTGCAATTCTGCGGCAGCCTCACGAGGCCAGCCGGACCAGAAAACCGCTCATAGGCATCCCTGGGAGATAGGCCCTGGCAGTATTTCCCTTGTTGTGGATCGCTGTTGTAATCGCGAAGGATGGCATCGAGGCGCTGAAACCATTCCGCGCGGGACATGAAAAACTCTTCAGGGGCCGCCTTGCCGGATAACACAAGACGCTTATGCTGTTCCATCCGCTCGAATCCGTCCAGGCGCTCGATACGGCCGCAATAACCAGGCTCCCCTTCCATGCGATTTTGAATCGCCCCCATGACATTCTCGACGACCTTGGCCCGAGCAAGCCGGGCGTGACGGAACTCCAGGCCCAGACCGCGCAGCCCCATTTCTGTTTCTGCCCAGCCGACCTCATCTTTTCTGCCCGTTACGATCCGCGCTCGCCAACTGCCATTTTCGAAGTACCAGCCGCGGCGCGGCAATCCATATTGGTCATGAACGCAGGAGATCAGGTTTCGTATGTGAAAAGCGCTATAAGATGGCGTTCCCGTGAGGACGAAGCCCAGGGCATAAAGCGAACGGACATCGATCATGAGCAACACCTGGGATCTGACTATCTGCAACCCCTCCTCACCCTGATCGAAATAGTAGACGCAGGCCGTCAGATCGTCACCCTGCTGCCAGTCTCCAGAGAACTCTCCCGATGGATCTCTCTCGATGTAAGCACCGTTCAACCGCGCGCGTTTTGGCCCGTGGTGAATATCGTCGAGCATCTTCACTTCATGCTTCACGGCGCCGAGAACCTTCAACGGGACGTAGGATTTCCTGCTCGGGTTCGCGCGATAATATTCCGTGATTTCTCTGCTCAACTTGCCTTCGCGAAGAAGCTCTCTCCATGCCTGCGCGATCCGGCCGCCGCAGAGAAGGCTCCGCGCCTCCAGCGCCAGCTTATCGGCCTCGGAAAGGGCTGGCGAGCGTCGGTTTCCTGATTGAGTGCTCCGCTTGTCCGTTATGGCGGACAGCACCCGCCCGGCCTTGACCCACGCGCGGAACTTCCGTTCGAATGCCCACTTCAGCGCGATGGAGTTCGCGGCCAGGAAGGGCGCACGATTCACCAGGAAGGCCAGAACCGCCGTCTTCGCCTGTTTCCGTGAAAGTCCTTCCTGCGTCATGAAATCCAGCGTTTCAATCGAATGGATCCAGAGATAGTCCTTTTCCCGAGTGGACGGTTTGAACGGATCCGCGAATGAAGCGATTATTTCCTTCAAGGGCCTTAGATGTTCGTCGACCTGATCGGCCGACGGCGTGGGCACGCTGGGCGCCGGCTTGTTAAACGCCGATTCATCCAGGTAGATTTCCAGGCGAGAGAAGTCTTCCGCTCCTCCGTCCCTTTCAAGGATCCGTTCCAGCAATCGCCGCCAGTGGCGAGCCGAAATGGCCTGCCCGAATACGGCCCTGTATTCCGCCAGGCCTGCCCGCTCAATCTCTCCCGAGGCCAGGGAGATGTCGTTCATCCTGACAAGTGTACCCGCGAAAGCCCTCTGTAGTTTGGCCGCCTTCTCAAGATGCAATGGCCGAATTTCAGAGACGGGTATTTCGGGCCGCCACTGATCCGGCGGGCTGGTCAACAAGTGCTCGGTGTTGCGATAGCCGCGCTTCTGGGCTTCGGCTTCCACGGCGGCCCGCATGGCTGCAGGGAGCTCCGGCACTGACCAGGCACAAGCCTGATTCCCTTGAACCAGGACGGAACCTGAAGGCCTGATATCCCGCAGCGCCATCAACACACCGCGTTTCGACATCCGAAGCGCCAAAGCAATTCGGGAGGCGGGGAAAACCTGGCGGGCTCCCGGACTCGGAATCTGTTCGGATTCAGTCATGACTTCAAGCCCGACACCCGCCTTTTCATGAAATCCAGAAGGCTGCTCTTCGATACCCTCCAGATCGTCCGCCCTCCCTCGACAATGTTGATATCCTGGGCGATCAGGGTTCCGTCGTGGATCAGGTTGTAAACGTGCTCGGGCGTGCAATCGAGATATTGGGCGACTTCATCAACCCGCAATCGTTCCCGATTCTCTGGCAGTCCGCCTGCGAGCCTCTTTCCGTGGTCGCTCGGCGGCGCCGCTCTGGGAACCGGGGAAGAGACAGGAGATCTTTCGCCTTGGCGCATGGCGCCAATTTCGCACTTTGTCGCGTGCACCCCGATTTCAGCCGCCGGCAGTCCATGGCGCTTTGCCAGGTGCATCCAATCCTGAATGCCTTTGCCCTGTATCGTCTCTGCAGGCCGCGTTCCATGCTCTGCAGCGGGGCGATCGGGCTCTGGTCCTGTCCTGGTCACTCGCCGCACCCCTCGGGCCGCAGAGCCCATTTTACGCGGTTCCGTGCCGCAACGGCCTCGTAGAGCGCCGTCTGAAGGCTCCGCTGCTGCATGAGCTGCTCGTGGTTCTGCCGAATCAGCCTCACGAGATCCGGCCCAAGATGGCGGTACACGGTCCCGAGGGACATCTTGAGCTTCCTCTTGCCCCCGGCGACGGAGAAGGCCCTGGCCACGGGCAAGCCGCAATCAACGATGAATTGGACAAGCCCGTTCATGACCGTCGGCCCGACCTTCGAGACAAAGCGACCCTTCGGCATGTAATCGAGGGCCCGGATATTCTTCTGCGAGAAGCGCCAGCGATAGAACCAGCGGATAACCGTGCTGGTGCTACACGGCAGCGGATGGCCGCTCCCCAGGTCGCGGCCGTTGAACTCCCTGGCCACACGGCGGGCGGCCGTCCGGAGGTTCACGCCGGCCGCGTTCAGCGCCGCCAGGCGGAACATGGCCCGCTCGATCAGCTTCAGGCGGCGATTTCTCCAGGATTGAGCCTTCATAATGTTCCAGAATTTACAGTCCTCGGACCTTGGCCGAGAATTGATTCAGGACGCCTTCAGCACAGATCATCGAATGAATAGCCTCCACCTCCGGCTTGAAATGCGGGTTGTGGCGAATGAGTTGATACAGCCCGTAAAATTCGGCGATGGCGTTCTCGAAATCCATCTCCAGAATGCGTTCATAGAGATCGGATAAAAGGGTTGCTGCCGCCTCCGGCGAATTTTTTAACGGCTGCTCATCGTAGTCGAATCGCGCCGGAGCTTTCCCCTCTGCTTTGGCCGATTCAATGAGTGCCGTCCAGTGGGCAGTGAGCCCGGGGTTTTTTGCCCGCTGGCCGCCTGCGCGCTTCATGACTCACCCCGCGCGGGTTGCAGAGACGCCGTCTTGAGTTCCGCGGCGATCACACGCCGCACGTACTCCGCGCGGCTCACTCCGGCTTTTTTGGCGCGGCGGTCAACCTGTCTGCGCAGGTCCGCCGGCAGTTTGAATACAACGACCCGCTTTGCCGACGGTGAATATTTCATGTTCTGCTGCTGTACTTGTTTCTTCACGCGGTCTTCTCCTTCTTGTTTTCCGCACTTCCCGCAACAGGAGCGGGCGGCATGACGCTTCGAGCGCCGATGTCGCCAAAGCCGAAAGGCAGGGAGCTGAAGTGAACCCTGGCCACACCGCCCGCTTGACGCTTTCCTGCTCCGTCCTGGGTTGCTTGTTTTCATGCCGCACGCTCTCCTTTGGTTCCTATCGTGTCTGCTGTCAGTGAATCGCGGGCCGCGCGGGGTGCAATGAATCGCGCCGGAAACAGCAAAATCTGCGCGGATGACCAAATCCCCGCGCGGCCCGCACCAACGCTCCCTTGGGCTTTGAATTTCATCATCGCCCCTACGAATGTTCTCCGTTAAGGGGGCGGCGGGTTTTAACCGCCGGCCCCCCGCCCGGGAGTGCCTCCGAAGGAGGGGACGAACCGGCCCCAGGCACTCGTAAATCAGAGGATCTGTAATCGCTCGGATCACCGGATTCTCAAACAATGTTCAGAACTCGGGCGCCAACAGTCGAAGCGGCCACGATCCTTGAATAGAATTCGATCCCGAGCTCGACAACTTTCACACCGATCCGCTCGCGAAAGACCCGCACGGTCTGCCCCTTCTCGATCGGAGTGATAAAGCGTTTAATGTGAGTCGGATCATCGAGCAGGTTTTCGGAACTGCCGTAAAAAGAAAATGCCGCCGACGGAACGATTCGACCCTTTGTCGTGGCCGTTTCCTGGTATCTGTGTCCACTCACCCGAATGCCGCTCACACCCAGCGTAAGCGCAAGCTGGTCGAGGCCGCCCGCCCCCATCGCCGCCTTGCCATCCGACGCCACGCGCAGGCACGCGCAGCGGGTGCGGAACGCCAGTTGGCCATACAGGAGTCGATTATTCGCAAGCCCAGACGCATCCTCCGCCGCGGAGAGCATTTCAGCGACATCATCGTCTGGAGATGCCGCCGAATTCCATGTCTTGCTTGCAGCCGTCGCGATGGATTCCAGCGCCGTGACAGCTCGCTTGAACTCCATGCGATAGAGCAGTGACAGTAGTGCCCCGACGTAGATCTCTTCATATTGCGGATTATCCGCCAGGACATCGTCATCGAGCCGAACGCACAGCCCCTTGTTGAGGGTCATGCTTTCTTGCGATTCGCTCGTAAAATCGACCGTCTTGAATCCGCTTCCGATGGCCCGGATATCGTTATCTTCGATCGCAAACGCCTCTGCGTTCGACGCGGGCCGCTTGAAATCGAAGCGGCGCGGCGCGGGGACCTCTGGGGCGACGAAGTCGAGGATTGCCTTGATCCCGGCCGGATCACTCCAGCCTTGGGCAAAGATCGTCAGGGGCTCGGAATAGTGGCTGGCCTCGAATCTGTCTTCGTTGGCGAAAAACACCACATTATTCTTCCAGAAGGCACCCTCCGGATTCCACTCGCCACTGAATGAAAGCTGGTTCATTGGCCCACCCCCACGACGGCGGGCATGTCCAGCAACGATCCAGTTCTCTGATAACGATCGAGAATCCGGAACAGATGACCGGCTTGAACCAATGCGTCGCCGTAGATCTGGCCGATCGTTAGGAGCTTGGAGCAAACATCGGTTCCCCGTGCTGCGGCTTCCGCCCGCTCCCGGTTGCTGTAAAACTGCTGGAGCTTGTCGGCGATTTCAGCGGCACGGGCCTTGCCTTCAGCTACGGCAAGAACGGCAACGGCGTTCTTTGCCTCTGCCACCTCGGCGTAGACTTTCTCGCGGAGCTTTTCCACCGCCACTTCCTCGCTGGAGACACGGTCGGGCAGAAGCGTGAGTTGCAGTTGCTTGGTGTGCAGCGCGACCATATCCGATTCCGATTTCGGATCGGCCGTCTTCTTCAGTTCCGCGACTTCACCCGGCAGGCGCTCCTGGAGTTCCTGCAACTCGGCCAGAAGCAACACACGCTTTTCCAAGGCGCGGGTCGCCTTTCGCAACCGCTCCGGCTCGAACCCGCCTGGTAACGCTCGCGCGTTGTCAGGGGAGCTTTCGTTTCCCTCTTTCATTTTTTCCTTCCTCGCGCCCGCCGGCCAGCACCATGCCGGGCCAGATGATCGCGAAAATATTTTGAAATCAGTTCTATGAGGGCCACCTTGCTCTTTACCCGGCTCCACCCGGCAATGTGCTTTTCCTTGGCGAGCAACTGCAGCCGCCTGAAAGAACAAAGCCAAAGGTCAACACCGAACCTGTCTAGGATTCGCAGACGAAGAGCCAGTTCGCGCGCCCCGGACCAGATCGGCGTTTTCAGGATCAGTTCGATCCGAAGACGAAGACGGCGGCTTTGCGAGGACCCCTCCAACAGATTGTAAAGGGTTCCTGTCGAACACTCGACCAGGTCTGCCAAGCCGGCCGGCGTCTGTCCTTTAAGGATCAAGAGAGATCGGAGAAGGTCTATGTTTTGCGCTCTATGGTTCATTGAAGAATCAATCTGTTATTCTCACATATACGACCTTGAAGAGAATTGTCAACACCCTATTTGAAATTATTTTATTCCCCGCTTCCTGCAGTCGTACTACCCTGCTTCCCATGATTTGTGGAATCGATCTGAACATCCGGGCGCTGGGCATCATTCTTCGTCAGGCGCGCATCGATAATGGCGCAACACTCATAGATATCGCTCGGCTTACGGGAGTTTCAAAGGCTCAGATAAGCCGCATAGAAAGGGG
The DNA here is from genome assembly GCA_022710725.1 of Verrucomicrobiota bacterium. Lineage (GTDB taxonomy): Bacteria > Verrucomicrobiota > Kiritimatiellia > CAIQIC01 > JAGNIJ01 > JAGNIJ01. The sequence goes on along the minus strand of JAKLGK010000002.1, from coordinate 445,438 downwards.
TGAATTCAACGCGACGTTGGACACTTTCAGCAGGATCGCGATCGCGGCGGGCATGAGACCTGGAAACCTCTTGGAACTGGCACTTGATTGCGATCATGAGACATTGCTTAAGAAGGTTAAAAAGGATCAAGACCTGGCGGCAGATTTGAAGAATGGCGGCTGGACTTCTGATCCGCAGCGAGAAAATGTTTTTCTATTCTGTGCCCATTGTGTCGCTGGATTAGCGGTGCTACTTTGGTCAAGCGACCCTGTAGATCGGGCCGGCAAGCTACTTTTCCCGACACATTTCCGCGCGGGACTCCTTGAGGCGGCGAGGAAGATTAAGCCCATGCGCGATTCAACCGAACGCGCGAATGCGCTTATCGCTCTGGACAGAAATCCGTACAGGGAACTCAAGCGTTTTGGCCTTTTCTCTCTGGAAATGGCGAAGAGTTATTTGAAAGCGCGGGATAAATGAATGCTAAGCATTCAGGGATGATCTCTCCTGTACGTACACATGCCATGCCCGCCTGAAGATCGGCTTGGCTGGCGGACCAGGCGCGCGGAGAGCCCGGCGCAGATCGCGCCCGCCGTCGGCTCGGTCCTTCCGGTCGGTCCAGCGGCTTCCCCAGGTTGAACCAGGCCCCGGCGATCCCCACCCGCCGGCGGCGGCCACGGCCGGCCCGGGCGGCAGAGCCCGCCGGCCCTCCTGGGCGGAGATCATCGGCGAACCAGGCCGCGGCCACAGCCGGGACGCCCTGGGAGAGGCTTTAAAGCTTGGTTGCAGCCGTCTTGGAAAGCGCCTGCACAGCCCCGGCAGGAGGCCGGATCCCGGCCGTGTGGCCCTTGGAATGAGCCTTGCGGCACTTCACACTTCACACCTTTTCAGCAACCGATAAGTTGCTATCTGTTTTTTCGTAACCTGTTGATATTACGAGATCGGTCTTGGACATGCCGACCGCGGCAGATTATCAAAACCGCAGCAGATTATGGGTCGCCTGGACAGGCTCGTTTCATGCAGAAAACCCGCGTCGTTATTGATGATTCTGCATGCTTCCGCATGATTTCCAATTCCAACAGATTACCGGTTGCTTCACACGCAAACAGTCAAAAAGTGGAGGCGGGGGGAATTGAACCCCCGTCCGAGCAAGAGTCGCACCGGCTTCTACGCGCGTGTTCCGTCTTTGGATCTCGTCCCGCGCGCTGCCAACGGACAGGCCACGCGCGGAACCAGCGCCCACGTTAGGTTCTCGCCCCTCCGGCCGGGCACGCGCCCTTGGGGCCAGCCTGCTGTCTTCGCCCGAACCGCGTAGCAGGTGTCAGCGGCCGGACGTCACGGCATTAAGCCGCGAGAGCCATCTCTGTGTTGGCTTTTGTGTTGTTTCCCGGATGTTTAACGAGGCCAACCGGGGTCCTCGGCGCGCCACCGGAGCTCCACCTTACCCGTCGAAACCGGGTCGCCCCCATGTGACAAACGAAGAACAACTTCTGCTTATAAGTATACTCCCGCCGACCGCGAAAGCAAGGGAGGGTTCAGGATTAAGGATTCAGAGCAATCTGCAGAGCGATGATGGAATACGACGTAACCAGGATCGGGTCCGCCTCCCACCAGCGGCCCTCTTCGTTCACCCAGTAGCCATGGCCCGTGGCCGGATCGATCTTCTGGAGGCCGACCAGCTTGCGGATCAGCTCGTTGCGCCAGTTGACGGACTTGCCGTCCGCGAGGGGGATCTGGTCCTGCCCGTACATCGCCAGGGCCTTGGAGAGCACGTTATAGAAGTAATAGAGCCCCTGCGCGCCCATGCCGGGGTTCTCGGCCAGCGTCCAGTGCGCGGCGGCCCAGTCGAACGCGGACTTCACGCGGGGATCCTCGCGGTTGACCTCGGCGTAGATGAAGCTCAACAGGCCGGCGTAGGTCATGCTGCCGTAGGAGCGGAACCGGACTTCCCCGGCTTCGTTCGTCGTCGTTCCGGCCTGGCTGGAGTCGGGCTTGTACGCGAAGCCGCCCTTGTTCTCGGGATCGTCGCTCGCCCACGGCTGGTCGTTGCTGTCCGCCCGGTTCTGGACGCGCGAGATGAACTTCTGCGCGGCCTCCCAGTCCAGGTCCGCCTTTTCCTCGCCGGACTGCCGGAGATCCTCGACGTTCTCCGTCAGGCGCATGGCTTCGTAGGCAATGTAGCTGTTGGACAGGTCGGCGTACGGGCGGCCGGTCTCGGGATCGTAGCCCATGCCGCCCTCGTAGATGTCGCCGCCGAGGTGCTGGGAGCCGGCCAGGAAGCGGCGCGCCTTCTGGATCACGGGCACCAGCTTCTCGTCGCCGACCGCGTGCAGGGCGGTCATGCAGATCGCGGTGTTGTAGTTGCTCAAGCCCCCGCCCTTCTGCGCCGCCTTCGGCTCGCGCCAGATCGAGCCGTCGTCGTGGACGCTGGCGAGGAGGTACGCGATGGCCTTGTCCATGGCCTCCTTCTCGGGGAACTTCGTCAGCGCCAGCGCCCACAACGGCAGGGCCGTCAGGGCGGGAAAGTCCGGGTTGGACCAGTTGCCCTCGGGCTGCTGCTGGGCGAGCAGCCACTTCGCCGAGCGGTCGATTGCCGCGCGCGCCTCGTTCTGGAGCGTCACCGGCACCGGCCCGGGCTCGCCCTCGTTCGCCTGGAGGGTCACGGTCTCGGCCAGAGACATTGAAGAGATCGACAGCAGCGCAGCCAGGACCATCTCGTTTTTCATCGCATGCCTCTTTAATAGGAATAGCGCAGCAGACGTTCTAATAGTTCATCATCCGGCCGCGTTTCGTCAATCGGCTTGTTGCAGCCGGCCGGCCGCCGAGCAGAAATCCCGCCCCGCGCGGCCCGCCATTTTCTCGACGGCCGAGGAGAGGTCGACGAGCGCCGGCGTCCGGCCGGGCGCGCCCAGCCGCACAAGGAACAGCCGCGCGATCCGGAAATCCCGGGCCCCGTCCGCCCCGTGCGTGGTCAGCAGGAGCAGGTCCGGCGCGAGCCATTCCGCGTAGCTGTGGCGCACCTCGCGCACCCCGCCGAACCGCGGGTCGAACGCGGCATAGTCCGCGGGCCGGTCCGGCAGCGCCACTTCCTCGGGCTCGCTCCACGTGTCCCCGGCCTTCCGGATGATCACCAGGCGCCCGTCCCGCGAGCGGGTACAGGCTACGGCCTGCCCGTCCGGGCTGACGGCGGCGTGCCCGCAACCGTCGGCCGGGGTCAGCGCCCGCGGGCCGGACCCGTCCGCCCCGATAACAGCCACCTGGGCGCCGCTCATGTCATCTACCTTCCGGTGATAGGCGACGCCCCGCCCGTCCGGGAACGGAGCCGGGTCCTCCACCAGGATGCCCCCGCCCGTCCGGGCGTCGGCGATGAGCTGGGGCCGGCCCCATTGCGCCGAACGGCCCGCCGTATCGAAGGGGGCCTGCCACAAGCTGTGTTCCCCCCTCTCCTGCCGCGAGAAAAAGAGGGCGCGCCCGTCCGCCGAGAAAGACGCGAACCGGGCGTCGTCGGCCAGGAGCACGTCCGCGCCGGTCGCCAGGTCGAGCACGTGCAGCGAGGGTCGGGACCGCCCCGGCGCCGGCTGCTCCTCGCGATCGTAGACAACCACCCGGCCGTCGGGCGACAAGGCCGGGAACCACTCGGCAAGCCCCGCCCGGCTCGTGAGGCGCTGGAGATTGGACGCCGCGCCGGTCGCCAGGTCGTACTCCGCTCGGTACAGATCGGCCCCGCCATGCGAATCCCGGGTGCAGGATTCGTCGGCATCCAGATTCGCCGCGAAGACCAGCGTCAGCTTTCCTTTCAAGCCGTCAGCCGGCACGGCGGCGGACGGCGCGCCGGCCTCGTTCTTGAGCCGGGCAGGCTTGACGGTCCAGAGTTGGCCCTTCGTGTAGCACAGCGGCTGAACCGCGCGCGGCTTGAAGACCTCCTGCAGCAGATCGGCATAGGGCGGAAAGGCGCGCGAAGGGGCGACCGGCACCGTATCCTGCGTGCCCGCCGATCGCAGCGCGCCCGCCATGGCGCGCATGAACTCGCCGCTGTTCAGCTTCACGGCGCCCACGGACACGGTCGCGGGTACGAATCGATCACCGGTTGCCCCGTCCAAGTCCCGGACGACCGAGGCCGCCGCGGCGCGGATCGCTTCCGTCGCAAACGAAGTTTCCCTGGACAACAGCGGTTGGTCATCCTCCAGCACCGGCCCGTACAGCGCGTGCAGTTCCACGGGCGCGCCGGGCTGATCCGCCGCCAGGCTGCGCGCCAGCGCCTCGAACGCGTCGCACAGCGAATAGACCCGCTCGCCGACGGCGACGAGGTCGGGCGGCCGGCCCGCCCAGTTCTCCACCAGGGCCCGGGCCAGGGCGGAGACGTCCTGCGCGAACGGCCGGTATCCCTTCTCGAGCTCAAAATGGTCCGCCAGCGTGTCACCGGTGACCCAGCCGCTGCCGGGATTCGCGGGGAAGAACTCCTCCTTCAGGTAGCGGGCGGTCTGCGAGCCCTCCTGCTCCTCGACCTTGCTGAAGCCCATCAGCAGCAGGCGCGGGCGGCGGCGATCAAGCGTTTCCAGCTTGTGGCGGAGCGGCCCGAACCGGTAGCCGGCCTCGCCCACCTCGTCGCCCTTGCAGGTCAGCCGGCCCATGCACCAGAAAATACTCTCGTCCCCGCCGGCGATCTTCATGATCTCGTCGGCCGTCTCGCCAATCCGGAATATCCGCAGCGCGTGCAGGGCGATGGGCACGGCGGGCTGGTCGAGGCCAAAGTTGCTCATGCGCCGGAACGCGTAGCCTTCCGGGGCGCTCTCGAGCCCGTGGCTGGTCAGCATGGACACGTCCTTGCCCAAGACCTGCTGGACCAGCTTCAGGCCGCCGACGCGGGCGCGGTCCGTCTCGGACGGTTGATGCCGGTCCAGCATGCGCGTGGACTCGTCGATGCGGTACGGCCGCGCGTGCGAGTAGCGCTCCTCGACGAGCGCGACGGCGTCCGCCCAACCCTTCCCCGTCGTGAGCGACCACGGGCCGCGGTAGCCCTGCGCCTCGCGGAGCGTGTACACTTCGCCGAGCAATTCCGAGGCGACCGGGTACGGACCGTGCGTTTCCTCGCCGTGGTAGCCGAGCGGCAGGCCCCACTCGCGGACCTGCTGCAGGATCGACGGGTCTTCCTGCTGCAGCCGCTCGACCAGGATGCCGTCGAAGAACAGCGTGCCCGGGATGCCGTTGCGCACGAAGAACTCGCCCATTCTCCGGACCTCGGCGGCAGCCGGGTAATAACCACCGGGGCCCTCGTAGTGGTGCGTGAAAGCCATCAGGAACACGGGCTGCCGGGCTCCGCCGGCGGAGACGGCGCCGCGGCCGGAGGGCTCCGGGTCACGCTCGCGCCAGGGCGGGCGGCCCTGCGGGCGCGGGCCGCGGCCGGGCGGCGCCCCTTCCGCCGGGCGCGCGTCGGCGGGCAGGGCGCCCTCCAACATCGCGATGGCCTGATCGAGCAACTGCTCGGCCTCCGCGCGGTCGCCGCCCTGCGCGGCCGCGCGGGAGAGCCGGTCGAGCCGCTCCGCCTCGCCGGTGTCCAGCCCCCGGCGCTGGGCTTCCTGGAGCAGTTCCTGGTACTCGCGGAGCTTGCGGTTGGGGGCGCCGGGGGGTTGGGCCGGGGCCGCGAGGAGCCCGATCCACAACAGGCAGGCCACCGCCCCCAGGACAGCCTTCGGGAAGCAGGGCCAAAAAGACCGCGACCGACGGCCGGGGATGCAATGGACGTGTTTTATTCTCATAGGCCCAGCCCGATAACCAACTGATTACTGGAGACTTCCGCTGAACGCCCCTATCACGAGCGCTTCACGGGGTTTCCCTTCATGGAGCGCACTGGCTCACAGGGCTGAATTCGAGCCCGAATCCTTCTGGTTCTCGCAGGCGGTTTATGGAACAGATCGCCTCTCGAGACAATGAAAAATCATCGCGCCCAGGGAAGCGGCAGGCGGATCGCGCGCTTTCGGGGCTACCGACAAGCGGGGCTCGGATTGTATTGACATGGGCCGGCCGGAATGAGATAGTAATTATTACTAGTACGCGGCGCTCGCTGGAGCGCCGGCGGCAAAGTGACCTGGCCCCCTGAAGCGATACCAGCCGGATAGTATATCCGGCAGGCAAAGCAAGGAGCCCAGGACATGGGAGCGAAGCGATACAAGGCGGAGGAGATCATCCTGAAGTTGCGGGAAGCAGACGTAGAACTAGGCCGCGGCAAGAGCGTCCCGGACGTATGCCGGCAACTGGGGATCACGGAAGTTACATACTACCGGTGGCGGAAAGAGTATGGCGGGCTGCGGGTGGACCAGGCCAAACGGTTCAAGGAACTCGAACAGGAGAACAGCCGGCTGAAGAGGCTGTTGGCTGACGCGGAGTTGGACAAGGCGATCCTGCGGGAGGCCGCCCGCCCAAACTTGTAAGCCCGGCGAAGCGGCGCCGGGCAATGATCCATGTGCAAGAGGCGTTCCCGACGCTGTCGGAACGGCGGGCATGTCGGGTGCTGGGGCAACCGCGAACGACCCAGCGGCGGGTGTGGGTGATACCCGATGATGAGGCTCCGTTGGTGCGGCGAATGATCGAGTTGGCCCAGCAGTACGGGCGGTATGGGTACCGCCTCGTGACGGGGATGCTGCGGAACGAGGGATGGCGGGTGAACCACAAGCGGGTGGAGCGGCTTTGGAGGCAGGAAGGGCTCAAAGTCCCGCGCAGGCAGAGGCCGAGACGGAGGCTGTGGCTGAACGACGGGTCCTGTGTCCGGTTGCGGCCAGAGAACCGGAACCACGTGTGGAGCTATGACTTCGTACAGGCGCGAACGAGCGAGGGGAGGCCGTTGCGGATGCTGACGGTGTTGGATGAGTACACGCGGGAGTGTCTGGCGATTAACGTGGAGCGCCAGCTGAAGGCCGAGGACGTGTTGGTGCAGTTGACGGATCTGTTCGTGCGCCGGGGAGTTCCGGGGCATTTGCGCAGCGATAATGGGAGTGAGTTCACGGCAGAGGCCGTGAGGGGCTGGCTGAAACGGCTGGGGGTCGGCACGCTGTATATCGAACCAGGGAGTCCATGGGAAAACGGCTACATCGAAAGCTTCAACGGCAGGCTTCGGATGGAGTTCCTGAATGCGGAGATCTTCGACACGCTGCAGGAGGCCAAGGTGCTGATAGAACGCTGGAGAAAGGAGTACAACGCGATTCGACCACACAGTAGTCTGAAATACCGTCCGCCAGCCCCGGCGGCGGTCCAACCGGAAGGCTCCGGGGCTACGCCCCTCCGCCTTCCGGTTGGCATTGAACAAGGGGGCAAACTAACATAGAATGCGGTACCGCCAATGGGGGCACGTCAAACAGCAAAGAGTATCTCCTGTTCTTTCCCATCTGTTCTCCTGCACTTCTCCGCCCGCACCACCCAACCTGTCACCGTCGCCCGCTCTCCCAGCCCACTAGTTTATAGTTTAGGTCTGACCCGCTTCACTCGCAGCGCCCTGTCTTGCGCGGATTGACCCCTCAGGCGACCCGGAGCAGCGCGGGATCCTCTATGGCCTGGAGACGCCCACCCGGTACGAGCGCTGCACCGCGTTGTTGGTGTCTGTCAGTGTCATCGCGCCACTGTCGGTGCCGTTGGACGGGCCGACGACCGATGACCACTGGCCGGTGGCCAGTTCCACGTTGTACTCCAGCGAGTAGATCCGCGTATTGGTGCAGGAGAATACAACGGCCACGGAGTTGGTCTTCCGGATCTGGATGAGCGAGAGGAACGAGTTGCTGTCCGTCGCGATCGTATCGGCCACATACTCGCTCAAGTTGTCGTACTTGTCGTCGTCCTTATCGCCGTGCGCGTCCCCCGCGTACGACGGATCAAGCCCCTGCGCTTGCTCCCACAAGTCCGCCATGCTGTCCTGATCATAGTCCGTCGGGACAACCACCGACGCTGTCGCAACCGAGGATGTCAGCCCGTTGGTGGAGATCACCTGGTAGGTGAAGACGTTCGTGCCGAACTGGTTGGTCGGCGGGACAAACTGGAATCCGTTGGCAGTCGTGACCTGGACCGTGCCGAACGAGCTCTGACTGATCAGTTCGAACAAGAGGTTCCAGTCCGAACCGTTCGAGCTGGTGCCGTCCGCGTGACGGCCGACCATTCCGCCGTCCAGCGAATGGTTGACCCACGTGCGCCAATCGCGGACGCCGGAGTCGATCCAGGCGTTCGTGCCCATGCCGCTCGAGAAGTCGGCCTGAACCGGCGGTCCCTCACGGCTGGTCGTCCGAAGTCCAACGCCCTCATTGCAGTCGAAGTGCGCGACGAGGTTGGTGATGTACGGGTGCGTCCGGTCCGGCGCGCGGTACATCCAGTCGCCGACCTGCGGCTCCGTCAGCCCCCTGTTCCAGATCTGGATCTCATCCAGGTCGCCCACGAAGATCTCCCCGATCCGGATGTCGCTCGCCGGCGCGACGGCGTTCGTCACGCAGTCGCTGACCCAGCCTTCCGACCGGACCGCGCCGTCTTGCAGGATACGGAACGTGCCGCCTTGCTTCACGATCGCGACGTGGCTCCAGTGATTGGAGGGGAGAGGCGGCGTTTGCAGCAGGCCTCCTCCACAGTATCCCCATTGGCTAAGCTCGAACTGGGCGGCCAGGTCGGCCTGCACCGTCAGATCCATCACCAAGTCGCCGGGCTCGGCATCTAGGTGGTAGAGGGAACCGGGGCCGCGCGGCCGGACCCACATGCCGATGGTGAAGTCGTTGGTGCCCGCGAACCGGTTGAAGCGGTTGCCGGGGACGGTCAGGGAATCCGTTCCGTCGAACTGCAGCGCCTTGCCGAACCCCGCCTTCGGCCACGTTTGGTTCAGCCACACCTGGAGCTGGGGGTTGATAGGATACGAGTCAATCCGGCTCAATAGCACGTCCACCGAGCCGTCGCCGTTGAGGTCGCCCATCGACGACATCCTGTGCCCCGCGGTCCCGGCAGCCGCGTCGCTGGCCGTGAAGTGGCCGGTGCCGTCGTTGAGCAAGACCTGGTTGAGGGAGTTCGAGCCCCAAGCGCCCACCAGCGCGTCCACGTCCCCGTCGCCGTCTAGGTCCGCCATGCCCTGGCAGGTGTGCTGGCCCGAGCTGGCGGAGAGATTCGTCTGGCTCCCGAACGAGAAGTGGCCGGTGCCGTCGTTGGTCCAGATGCAGGCCTCGTAATCGCGGACAGCGAAGATGTCGAGATCGCTGTCGCCGTCCAGGTCGCCCAGGTTGACACTGAAGACGTAATCGGATTCCAGCGACTGCCCGCTGTCGGTGAACCGCCCGCGGCCGTCGTTGAGCCAGACGGGCAGGTAGGGGAAGAGGCTGTTGTAGCCACCCGAGAAGACCATATCGAGGTCGCCGTCGCCGTCCACGTCGCCGATATCGCCCACGAACGCCGGGGGGAAGGCCATCGGGCCGGCGCTATTGTTGGTCAGGGGCGAGAACTGGCCGGTGCCGTCGTTGAGCCAGATCGGCGGCCCATTGGTGCTGAACCAGTCCCCCCGCATGGCGAACATGACGTCCACGTCCCCATCGCCGTCGGCGTCCCCGAGCCGGACCTGCGAGGGCAGATGGATTTCGTTCAGCCGGTGGACGAACGTGTTGGTGAAATGTCCCGTCCCGTCGTTCTTCCAGACGGCCAGACCGTTCTCGCTCGACGCGCCGACCTCCGTGACGATGTCCACGTCGCCGTCGCTGTCGAGGTCGGAGACCATCGCCGGCCCGATCATATCCGTGCAGCCGGCCGGCGGCCGCAGGGCGTCGCGCTCCACCAGCCGGCCCGTCCCGTCGTTGAACAGCAGCGCGATCCGGTAGCCCGGATGCACGTCCAGGCCCACCAGCGCATCGAGGTCGCCGTCGCCGTCCAGGTCGCCCAAGGCGGTGTTCATCACGAACAGGAAGTTGGAGATCACGATGTCCGGTCCCGGCGTGAAGCAGCCGGTCCCGTCCGGGGCCTTGGCGTGGAACGACCAGGCGAAAGGCCGGAAGCGCGTCGTGGCCGCCGCGTTGCTGACGACGAGGGGTACCACGGCCGTCATGTACTCCCCCGGCCGGGCGTCGCTCTCGGGATAGAGCGAGACGACGCGGCCGCCGGCGTCATAGGTCACCGCTCCATGCCACACGCCGCCCAGCGAGCCGTAGACGTAGAGCGCGTTGGAATCGACCGTCGACGCCAGCGGCTCCTCGGCGAACCAGGCCGAGACCTCGGCGCCGTGGGCGATGTCGCAGGCCGGGGCGTTGGAATAGAGGTTGCTGATGATCAGGGGTGTGACGCCCCGGGCGCTGATCCAGATCTGCATGTTCGTCTCGTCACCTTGGCTGTTCGTGTACCAGCCGGCGTGCGTGAACGTGACCCGCGCGGTCAGCGTGTCCCAGCCGGTGATGCCGGGGACGAAGATGATATCCAGGTTGGTCGTCGCATTTGCCGGCAGGGTCGAGGGCAGGCTGCCGACCCGGAACCAGGGAGCGTCCGGGCGGTCGAGAACCGGTTGCCTCAGGCGCAGGATGCCGGGCCCGCTGTTGGACACAACCAGCCGGTTGGTGAAGAAGTCCGGGCCCGTCGGAAAGTCGCCCATGCGAGTTCCCTTGGCGGAGTCCGGCGGCTCAAACACGAGCAACGTCGGATCGCCGATCGTCGCGCCGTTGGTCCCCAGCACCTCCATCTCAGGCGCCGCGTTGATCCAGAACGGGCGGTTCAGGTTGTTCGTGCTGGCGATCACGAGGTCGAGCCCGCCGTCCTCATCCAGGTCGCCGAGTCCGATGCTCGTGGTGTAGCAGTATTCGCCCGAGGGCAGCGTCTCGTTCAGCAACGTCATGTGACCCAGGCCGTCATTGGTGAAGATCCAGGTCTTGTAGGAAGTACTGAAGAGCATCCCTCCCACCAAGGCGTCCAAGTCGCCGTCCGCGTCCAGGTCCCCCAGTTCCACCCTCCACCCGCTCGAGTTGGCGGGTCCGGCGATGGAGTCGGAAGTGAAATGCCCTGCGCCGTCATTCAGGAGAACCGAGAGGCATTGGGCGCCAGACAGGCCGGACGCCGTGGCGACGGCGGCGTCCAGGTCACCATCCCCGTCCAGGTCCCCGAGCGCCGCGTCATAGGACGAGTCCGCGACCGGCCCACCCGCCGTGAAATGGCCCGTGCCGTCGTTGAGCAGCGTGTTGCCCCAGCCCGCCGTGTAGAGGTCCAGGTCCCCGTCTCCGTCCACGTCGCCGACGTCCATGCCCTCGACGGCGCCGACGTAATTGGAGTGAACGTGACTGAACACGCCGGTGCCGTTGTTCAAGTGGATCGACATGTCGCTCGAGCACTCGTCGCCGACCGCTGCGTCCAGGCTGCCGTCGCCGTCGAAGTCCGCGACGGCCACCGCCGTCCCGGCCGGGAACGACTGGCCGCTTGCCGTAAACGCGCCGGTCCCGTCGTTGAGCAGGAGCACGGTGCTTTGGCACATCATCGCCACGAACACGTCCAGGTCGCCGTCGCCGTCCATGTCTCCCAGGACCATCGTGGGGTACAGGCCGGAGACCAGCGTGCCCGCCGGCCCCCAGGAAAAGACCCCATGGCCGTCGTTGAGCATGACGCGAACGCGGATGTCCGTCCCTTCCTGCAGCCCCAGCACGGCATCCAGGTGCCCGTCGCCGTTCATGTCGCCGCAGGCCGCCGCCGCCACATACCCCGTGATGATCTGCCCATTCTCCATGAAACGCGCATTGCCGTTTGCGGCCTCGGCAAAGAACGACCACGCGTGCGCCGCGAAGGAGGCCGTGCCCGCCGCATTCGTCACGCCCTGCGACAGGTATGCGAAGATCCGCTCGCCCGGGCGGAAGTCCGCCGTCAGGTCCAGCGTCGCCTCGTTGGTGGACTCGTTGAACGAGATGGCGCCGCGCTGTCTGCCGCGCAGAAGCGAGTAGGCGTGGAAGCGATTCGAGGTCAGCGTCGAGCCGCTCGCCGCGGCGCTGAACTGGGCGACGAGGTCGGCCCCGGCGGCCACGTCGTTGGCCGCGTTGGGCGGGATCGTGTTGGTCACCCGGAACGACGAAACGTACCGGGCGCCCTGGACCCCGAAGACGTAGGGCGTGTTCGCACTGTTGTTGGCGATGGAGACCGACGCGGTCGAGGTTCCCAAGTATGCGGTGAACGTGACGTAGAAGTTGCTGCGGCTGTGTGCTTCAATCTTCGCGGGCACGCCGAGGACCTGGAACCGGGCCGCCCCGGTGCCGCTGATCGTCACGCCGGAAATCGCCAGCGCGACCACGCCGCTGTTGGTGATGGACAACCGGTTAGTGATCGTCAGCCCCTCGGGCGTGGCGCCGAAGTCGGTGCCGGCGGCGGAAGAGGGCGCCGCTCCGTTCTCGATCACGCTGCCGTTCGTGCCCAAGACCTGCATCTCCGGCATCGAATTCAGGAAAATGCCCATGTCGCCGAAACTCGGTTTCTGGAGGACAAAGGCATCCACGTCGCCATCGTTGTCCAGATCGCCCACATCGAGTCCGGAGTCCGACCACCCGCCGAAATTCATAGTAGAACTCACGGTGAAGGTTCCGAGCCCGTTGTTGAGGTAGAGGTTGGTCGCGGTGCCGATATCCAGATCCCCGTCGCCGTCCAGGTCGGCCAGGCGGACAAGGTTGTAGGTCCCCAAGATCTGGCCGCTGTCAGTGAAGGTTCCGCTCCCGTCGTTGAGAGCTGGGCGAATGCCCGTGTCCGAATGGGCTACCACCGCATCAAGGTCGCCGTCACCGTCGAGGTCACCGAGTTCGATGCACGAGACGCCGGAGACGCCGCCCGTGCCGAACACGCTTCCCGCCCAGGTGAAGACGCCATTGCTGTTGTTGAGCATCGCCTGCGCGCCGCTCTGCGTCTTGCGGCCCGCGACGAGGTCGTTGAACCCGTCGCCGTTCACATCTCCGGCGGACGCGCATTGCAGGACGGCGCTAGAGGGCCGGTAGTTGAACGAAAGCTTCCCCGCCCGGTTGTTGGTCCAGACCTCGGCGGCGTTGAGCTGGTAGGTGACGAAGGCGTCGAGCCAGCCGTCCCCGTTCAGCTCCGCGAGGGCGATCTGATAGGTTGAGTCCGTGGCGATGTTCTGGCCGAAGAAGAACTGGCCTGCGCCGTTGTTCGTGAGGACCTGCGAGGGCGCGGCCCACTCCCGCCAGGACACGACCGCGTCGAGGTCGCCGTCGCGGTCCACGTCTCCGAGCACGGCCTCATATCCGTTGGTGGTCCTCAATCGCTGGCCGCTGTCGAACAGGAGTCCGCTTCCGTTGTTCGTGTAGACCAGGTTCGTCCCCACGCCGCCGGCCCCGCCGACGATGAAGGCATCGAGGTAAGTGTCCCCGTTCAGGTCACCGAGGGCGACCGTCCTGGCGCGGTTCCAGATTCCGGCCGGCTCCTGCTGGAGGAACACGCCGTTGCCCTGTTGCGCCGCCGCCCGGAAGGACCACGAGTGCCAGGGCAGCTCCTTCGTTCCCGCCGCGTTGGTGATGCCGCGGGTCAGCTCCGCGACGATCTCCTCGCCGGCGTAGAAGTTGACGGAGGGATCGAGCGTCGCCTCGTTGGTGGCCGAGTTGAAGCTGACGCTGCCGGAGCGCCCGGCGTGCTGATCGCTGAAGACCAGGAAACGGTTGGAGGTGATGGTCGAACCCATCATGTTCGTATTGAACTGGGCGACGAGGCTGGCGGCAACCGCGACGGTGTTCGAGCCGTTCCGCGGGACCGTATGGGTCACCCTCAGGACAAACGGCGCCTCGTAGCAGCCGAGGTCGACGCACGCGCCGACGAGCCGGTTCGATCCGTCCAGGTCCTTCGCCGTGGCGGTCCACGGCAGGTTCGTCCCGGCGTCGACGCAGGGCGAGTTGAACCGGACGTGGTAACTGCCGTCGACAAAGTCAGGGTCGTTCGAGATGCAGCCGGTGCCGTAGGGGAGCCCCGTCAGCGGGGTCGTGCAGCAGTACTCGTAGCGGCCGGTCGTGTTGAACTGCCAGTTGTCCCCGCTCGTCGTCGCCGTGTTGCCCCAGATGATGTCATTGAGGTTCGTCCCGTTCTGGTAGGTGAAGACGCCGCCGCCCTGCTTCGCGGTATTGCTGACGATCGTGCAGTTCTCGACCGATCCTCCGCCGGAGGAGATGCAAAGGCCGCCGCCAAGGCCCGTCCCGCTGCTGGCCGAGGCGTCGTTGCCTCGGAACAGGCAGTTGCGCAGGAGGCTGCCGTATCGGACGTAGGCGCCGCCGCCGTTTGCCGTCACGACAAAGTTGCTCTCGATCCGGCTGTTCCAGATCTCGCCGCCATACCAGACCCCGGCTCCGCCGCCGTCGGCATGCGCCTGGTTGCCGGACAACACGCAGTTGGAGATCGTGCCGCCCATCAGCAGCGCGCCGCCACCGCCCGTGTCGAAGGGCCAGTTGCCGCTGTTCCCCGTGTGTCCGAAGGTCAGGGTGAAACCGGACAGAACCGTGCCGGTGCTGACGTAGGCGCAGCGGACGGCGAGCGGACCGTTTGAGAGAGTGGTCGAATCAAACATGCCGGCGATGGTGGTGACGTTCGGGCCGTTCATGCTGCGAACGGTGATGCCGTTCGTCAGGCAGACGCGGCTGACCAGCGTTCCGCCTGGCGTCGCGCGCCCCCCGACCGAGTACATGCCGTTTGTCACAAGGACCAGGCCGCCCGCCCCGGCCGCGTCGACCGCGGCTTGGATTGTGTGGAAGGCGTTGCTCCACGCCGTGCCCGGCCCGTTGGCGGGGCTGTTCGTCCAGACGTAAAGGGTGGCGGCTTGAACGGACCCGGCAACCAGTAAACCGGATATCAGGGCGACCATACGTTTCATGACGCCTACTCCTTAGTTTTCGAGCTGCTTCAACATCCCATGAACAAGATGATTCGCGGCCATGCGCACAAGAGCCTTGTCGTAGCGCCGCTTCCCAAGTCGCGCGAGGATGGCCGCCCGCGCCGTCACGAAGAACGACACTTGCGCCCAGAGCGAGCCGTACCACAGCGCGAACGCGGTCGGTGTCATGCGCGGACGAATGGTCCGGAGCGCCGGGTGGAACCACTCGCGCGCGGGCCTGAGGCCGTCCTGGAATGCCTTCAGCGCATCGTTCAGATTCTCGGTGAGCGCGCGCCCCAGGATCTCGCCGCACCAGGAGGAGCGGCCGTCGGGCGGGATGACCGCGAAGAAACACGCGCGGATCTTTGCGGCGATGCGGGTGGCCGTTCCGGACGGTTCGCTCGCGAAGAGGGCGGGGAAATCCATCTTCTCCGTCAACGCGTAACGAACGCACTCGGCGAAGAGCTGTTCCTTGGTGCCGAAGTGGTGGTTCGGCATCCGGAGAGACACCCGCGCCGCGGTCGCGATGTCCCGAAACCCGACCCCGTTGAACCCGCGCTTCGCGAACAACCGCCCCGCCGCCTCCACGATGCGCCGGCGCGTCACCTCCGGCTGACGGGCCTGTCGACCTCGTCCTTTAGTCATACGGGCGTATAATAACGTATGCGCAGCACGGAGCAAGCACGATCTCGTGGGCGTGAAGGCCGCGAGCGGCGTCACGAGGCAAGAAGTAGCTGGGAGGTTCCTGTGCGCTCCCTCCTCTGTCGGGATTGCGGCGGGCCGCTCCAGCCCTTCCGCCTTCCGCTTCAGAAAATTCAACAACTACAGACTTCGCGTGAGCGCCTTATGTGCCTGATGAGGGGGGGGCCTACCTTTTTTTGTGTTGAACCGAGCCGCCGTGGCACCCCTGTAGCGGCTCGGTGATGATGGGACCACTTTTTACGGACAACAGGGTAACACCTGTGCATCCACCGAGACGGTGATCGCACCGTTTCGGTGTAATCATGATTCCACTGCCCGACGCCACGCGGCGTCTTCTTGCGCGTCTTGGGCATCAGCCCCTGCCGGTGCAGCGTCCGCCGCACCGTCTCGGGGCTGGCCGGCAGGAACAGCACCCGCCTTAACCACTGGCTGATCCGCTTGACCCCAAAGGACGGGTTCTGTTGCTTAACCTCGGTGATCTTCTGGCGCAGGGCATGGGCGGAACGCTTCGGCGGGGTGCCTCTGCGTTGGCCTGGCGCCAAGCCGGATTCCCCTCCGGCCTTGTAGCGCTTGGCCCAGTCGTATAACTGGCTGGGATGGATCCCCACCTCCCGGCTTACCGGCTTGGGGGACAGCCCTTCTTCCAGGTACAGCTTTACGGCCTTCAGTCGGACTTCCAGCGGGTACGCCGGCCGCGATGCCCCATCGGGGGGCATCGGTTCATCTTCCTCTTCATCACGTAACACTCCTTCCCGGCTCTCACCGAACCGTAGCTTTCGGAGTGTTACCCCGTTTCCCTTTTAAACTGGTCCTATCATCTGGTCGCTAGGACATCTGCGGTCCGAAGGTTCTGAGGCACGGCGCCTCGGACAAGAACGTCGAGATTCACGCAGTGTTTTTTGCCGTTTGCCTCATACCGGCCGTACCAGTACGAGCTTCGGAGCGAGCCATCTTTGTTGCGCTTGAGCTCAAGCGTCACTTCAAAACCCCCCACCCATGATACTGATGTGAAGGGTGGCTGAAGGTGGGAAAGGAGTCAAGTGCGTTGACGCACTTTCGGACTCACTTGGCCTGTTAAAAAAATACGGGTTGAAAAATTATTTACAACTACTTGCTTTGGAACGTATTAGATGGCGTACCTGGCAGGAGTCGAACCTGCAACCTTCTGATCCGTAGTCAGATGCTCTGTCCAATTGAGCTACAGGTACGCCGGAAAAGAAACCGGACGGCGCACCAGCCATTCTGGCGCGGCACTACATAGCGCATTCCGGCGTCCACGTCAATCCCGCCTCAAAACTGAAAGTAGATATACGGCGCGCTGTTGTTGACCGCGAGCAGAACGATGGCCGCGACCAGCATCGACAGGGCGATCGTGCGCGCGACCCAGGGCCACCGGCGGATGCGGTCGTTGAGATCCAGGTATTCCTGGGCGAACTCCACCAGGGCGAACGCGACGAAGATGGCCCAGTAGCCCCACACCACCCACGGCGTCGGCGGGCCGGCCTCGGCGCGGAAGCCGAACATGATCTTCAGCATGCGCCCGAGAACCGGGACGTTCGGGGCGCGGAAGAAGACGGCGCTGAACATCGTGCAGAGATAGGTAAACGCGACCGCGAAGAGAACGGAGACGCCCAGCCGGCGCGACGGGTTCTTCCAGCCCATGCGCTTTCGGAATCCGCGCCAGAGGTAGTAGAGCGCCAGCAGCACGGCGTGGAATCCGCCCCAGAACACGAAGTGCCAGCTCGCTCCATGCCACAGGCCGCAGAGCAGCAGCACGATCATCCCGTTCAGCAGCGCCCGGCCCCCGCCCTTGCGGAACCCGCCGAGCGGATAGAACAGGTAATCGCGCAACCAGCTGGTCAGGCTGATGTGCCAGCGGTTCCAGAAATCCGCGATCGACGAGGCGTACAGCGGCCGGCGGAAGTTCTCGACGATGCGCACGCCGAACAGCCGCGCGGACCCGATGGCGATGTCGGAGTACCCGGCGAAGTCGAAGTAGATCTGCAGCGAGAACGCCATCAGCGAGGTCCAGACCGCGAAGGTGGAGTAGCCTTCCGGCGCGGCGAAGACGGCGTTCGCCAGGATTGCGAACCGGTCGGCGAGCACGAGCTTGCGGAAGAAGCCGAAGATGATCCGCGTCAGCCCCGCGCCGATATCCTCCCACGTCACGCGCTGGTAGACGAGCAACTGCGGCAGCAGGTGGTTGGCGCGCTCGATCGGGCCGGCGACGAGCTGCGGGAAGAAGGTGACGAACAGCCCAAAGTTGATGAGGTCGCGGCACGGCTCGGTCTGCCGCCGGTACATCTGGATCGTGTAGCTCATCGTCTGGAAGGTGTAGAAGGAAATGCCCACGGGCAGGATGATGCGCATGGGCGTCCAGTCGATCTCGAAGCCCAGCAGCCGCCCGAGCCCGACCGTGTTCGCGATGAAGAAATCGCCGTACTTGAAGAAGCCCAGCATGCCGAGGTTGCCGGCGACGCTGCAGCCGAGGATCAGGCGGCGCAGGCCCGGGTTCTGCGTCCGCGCGAGCCCGAGGCCGCAGTAGTAATCCAGCAGCGTGGAGATGGCCAGCAGGGTCCCGTAGATCGGGGTCTCCCAGCAGTAGAACAGGTAGCTCATCACGAGCAGGAAGATCTGCCGCCCCCGCAGCGGCAGGCGCAGGTATACGCAGAGCACGGCCACCAGGAACACCGCGTATGTGAAGCTGTTAAAAAGCATGGCGGCTCACGGGCTTCCCGTCTCCAGCGCGGCGATCCGATCGCACAGGAGCCCGGCCAAACGCTCGTGGTTGGGCGGCTTGAGGTGACTGCTGGTCAGGAACTCGTCATCCGGCAGGGCGTCGCGCAGGTCCCACAGCGGCAGGCCGCGCGCTTCCGCCTGCGGCGCCAGGTCCCGGATGAAGGCCTCGTCCCACTGCGCCCGGGCGTCATGCGCAAGGGCGCGGCGCGGCTGGGCGACGATCACCGCGGGCACGCCCGTTTTCTTCAGCCCGTCCAGGTACTCGGCCAGCATGTCGCGGGACGGCCCGTCGTACGTGAACTGGATGTCCCCGCCTTCCGCGCGCGGGAGCGGCATCTCGGGAAGCCAGGCCCGGCCCTTCAGCTGCCAGGGGCGGTAGTTCACGGCGGGCGCGTAGAACGTGCTGTGGATGCCCGGCAGGCGGATGTCCAGCCAGGACCACAGGTATTCCTTCAGCCGGTAGAGCGCGACGCGGTCGTACATGGCGTACGCGAGCCCGTCCTCGATGCGGCCGTGGCGCCGGAGGAACGAGCGCGGCAGGCCCCGCAGGATCGCGGGACGCGAGGCGAGGCGCGGGAGGTCGGTCCGGCAGTGCAGAAAGCCGCGGTTCGCGTGCTCGAGGCTGTAGTCGGCGAAACCGGTGACCGCCAGGATTCGCGACGGCGGGTGCAATTGCAGGTAGCGGGCCAGGAGCACGTACTCGATCGAGGTCATCCCGTCGGACGACCAGTTCAGCACCTGCCAGTCGGACCGGCCGCCCACGCGGCGCTCGTTCAGCAGCGCCTCCAGCCGCGCCGGATAGGTCTGCCGGCCCAGGTACTCGCCCGCGTAGGCCTGCGAGTTCGAGATCAGCACGACGGTGGCGCCCTTCGGCCCGTGCCCGACATCGCGGATGAACTCCGGCCAGCCCCGGAAGCGGAACGGGTTGCGGTTCTCCTCCAGGCTGCCGGGCACGTCCGGAAGGAGGCGGCGCGCCAGGACTTCGCAGAGCCCCAGCACGATCCCGGCGATCAGAATGACCCACGGCCAGCGACGTTTCATGACGGCAAATGGAAAGCCGGTACGCTAGGGGAAGCCGCCGCGCTTGGCAAGTCCCGATGCTTTACAGCCGGGAGGCCTCCGCGTATAACAGGCCCGCGTTGAAGCGGATCGAATGAATATCCCCCCCGCCAGTTCGGAGACCCGACGCGCCCGACTGGTCGGCGCCGCCTTCCTCCTGCTGTTCGCCGCCGTGTTCCTCCAGAACGCCTGGGTCTGCGACGACGCCTACATCACGTTCCGGTCCATCGACAACTTCCTGCACGGCCACGGATTGCGATGGAACGTCGCGGAGCGGGTCCAGTCGTTCACCCATCCGCTGTGGATGCTGCTCATGACGGCGGCGGCTTCCGTCACCCGCGAGTTCTTCTTCACGGCCATCGGCGTGTCCCTGGTCCTGTGCCTCGCGGCCCTTGCTCTCCTGCGGGGCGGCCCCGTACTCGCGGCGTTGCTGGTCAGTTCCAAGGCCTTCATGGACTACTCCAGCTCCGGGCTGGAAAACGCGCTTTCGTACCTGCTCCTAGCGCTCTTTCTCCGGGAGTTCCTGCAGGACGCGCCCGGCGAGGGGCCCCGCGACCGGCGCCGCATCGGCCGGCTCGTTCTCTACGCGACCCTCGCCTACCTGAACCGGCACGACGCGATCCTGCTGTACCTGCCGGCGCTTCTCGTGATCGTGGCGGCCGGGGTCCGCCGGCACGGCGCCACAGCCCTTGTCCCGGTCCTCGCCGGCGGCCTGCCGGCCGTCCTGTGGCATGCCTTCTCGGTGCTCTACTACGGGTTCTTCTTCCCGAACACCTACTACGCCAAGCTCTCGGGCGCGGGCGTGGACGCGGGAGTCCTGCACCGGCAGGGCTGGGCCTACCTCGCCAACAGCCTGCGTTTCGACCCGGTCACGCTGGCCGTCACGGCGCTCGGCCTGCCGGCCTTTCTCCTGTCCGATCGCCGGAAGGCGGCGGGCGCCTGCGTCGCCGCCGGGCTGTTGCTGTACTTCGCGTACGTGATATGCATCGGCGGCGATTTCATGAGCGGACGGTTCCTCGCCCTGCCCTTCCTGGCGGGCGCGCTGCTGGCCGCGCGAACGGCGTCGGCGCGCCGCCTGGCCGGACCGGCGCTGGCCCTGCTCGCGCTGTACCACGTCGTCGCGCCGCGCGCGCCGATCAAGACCACCCGCCACTACGCGCGGTGGGACGCCGACGAGCAGCACGGCATATCCGACGAGCGGGCCTACTACCAGGACGGCGCGTCGCTGATGTTCTACTCCCCGGCGCGGCCGCCCCCGGACAACGCCTACACGCGGCTGGCGCGGCAGGCGAAGGGCGCGCCGGACAAGGTGTTCATCTCGGAGACCATCGGCTTCGCGGGATACCTGATGGGCCCGGAGAAGTTCATCATCGACAAGCTGGGCCTGACCGACCCCCTGCTGGCGCGCCTGCCGATCTCGCGGCGCAGCCTGGCCAATTTCCAGATCGGCCATTTCGCGCGGCAACTGCCGGCGGGCTATTTCGAATCCTGCGCGGACGGCGTCAACCGGATCGAGGACCCGGGCGTCCGGGCCTACTACGACGGCCTGCAACTCATCACCCGCGCCCCGCTGTTCGCCCCCGGCCGCTGGAAAGCGATCGCGGAGTACAACCTTGGCGCGAAGCGTCGCTACGATCGGCCCTACCTGGCCGACTGACCGGCCCGCCGTCTTTTCCCGTTGACGGGCTTGGCTTAAACGTATAATTATCCGCGTAAGATTGTTTCAAAGAACGGAGGATACATCATGCGCCTGCCCCTTTGCCTGATGGTATGTCTGTGCAGCTTGAGCGCCGCCGAGGCCGCGGTCACCAACTATGTCGAAACCTTCAACGACACGGGCGACCAGGAGCATCACTGGATGTACTGGGGCCAACCCACGGGCGGCGGCGAGGTCGCCGACCAGTCCGTCGTCTGGATGGCCAACGGCGGAGCGGGCGGGACCCCTCGCGTGACCGTGGACATGGAGAACCTGGACTACAACGCGAACGGCTACTGGCTCCACTACCTTAACTCGCCCGACGTCGGCGGCACGAGAACCACCGACCAGGAACTGAACTTCAACGACCACATCGTCACCGCCGCGTTCAACTCGCACAACATCGCGGATCCCTTCAACGGCGGGTCGGTCTTCTTCTTCCTCGGACAGTACATCGACGGCGGCAACTCGGCGTGGTACTACTTCAACCAGGCGTTCACCGTCAACGTGACCCAGGACGACTGGTCGCAGGCCACGAGCATCGGCATCACGGGCGCCGAATCGGAATGGACGCTCCTGTCCGGCAACGCCTCGATCTCGGTCACGAACCTGTTCAACAACCCGCAGCAGTACGGGTTCGTGATCGTCGGAGCGGGCAGCCAGCCGACGTACAACCTGTCCATGGACAACTTCAGCGCGGCGCAGGTCATCCCCGAGCCGGGCGTGCTCGCGCTCCTGGGCGCGGGCCTCGCGCTGCTCCACCTGAAACGGGCGCGGTCGCCGGGCCGTTGAGGCTTCCTTCTTGCTTTTCAGACCGGCCCGGCCATCATGGCCCGGTCATGGGCGTTCGGGAAAAATTCTTCTCGGCGGACACGTACCGCAACGTCGAGGGCATCCTCGGGATCGTAAAGGACGGCCTCTGCCACCGGTGCGGCGCCTGCATCGGGGTCTGCCCCGTCGGCACCTTCGGGATCGACGAGCACGCGTACCCGAAGCAGGTGGACAAGTGCATCGAGTGCAACATCTGCGTGCGCGTGTGCCCCGGCCTGGCGGTGGACTATCCCGCGCTGGGCGAGGCGCTGTTCCCGGGCCGCTACGAGTTCGGGAGCCTGATGGGCCCGGTCCTCTCGACGTGGGTGGCCCACGCCGGCGAGCCGGACATCCGCCGGCGGGGCGCCAGCGGCGGCGTGATCACGCAACTGCTCGTCCACTGGCTGGAGACCGGCCGGATCAAGGGCGCCCTCGTCACGGTGGAGGACCCGGAGGAACCGTCCCGCGGCAAGGGCATCATCGCCCGCACGCGCGAGGACATCCTGCGCTCCGCCCAGTCCCGCTACTGCACAGCGCCTTCGTTCTCCGCGCTTTACGACATCCGCGACGAGGAAGGCCCGTTCGCCGTCGTCGGCCTGCCGTGCCAGATCCACGCGCTGCGGAAGCGGCAGCGGATGGACCCGAGGTGGAAGAAACGGATCCCGATGGCCATCGGCCTGCTGTGCCATTACAACCTGCCCTTCGAATCCACGCGGGCCTCCGGCCGCATGCTCGCGCCGAAAGGCGAGCGGCTGGCCCACGCGAATTTCCGCCAGCGCGACGAGCGGGGCTGGCCGCACAACACGCTCGAACTGACCTTCACGGACGGCTCGAAATGGCGGTCGCCCTACGGCCCGGCCCAGATCTTCAACATCGTCTCCCGCGTTTCCCCGCTGGGCCGCTGCCTGATGTGCCTCGACGCGGCGGCGGAGTTCTCCGATTTTTCCATCGGCGACCCGTGGATCCGCGACGAGAAGGGGCTCTGGAAATACGACGAGCCCGGGGGCTGGTCCTCGGTGCTCGTCCGCACGCCGGAGGCCGAGCAGTGGCTGCGCGAAGCGGAGCAGGCGGGCAAGCTCACGATGAAGCCCGTGCCGCCGGCCGAGGTCGAGCGGGGCCAGCACGCGATGATGATCGAGAAGAAGCAGCGGACGGCGTTCCGGCTGCGGCTGCGGAAGCGGTTCGGCCGGCCGGTGCCGGACTATCCCATGCCCCTGCCCGGCACGTCCGCCGAACAGAAGCGCAAGGAGATGGCCTTCTGGCTCACCCGGATCCTCCCGATGTTCCCCTGGCTCGCCCGGCTGGCGCTGCGCATCGGCCTCTCGCCGTTCGGCGGCTACTTCGTGCGCCGCCGCATGCGGGCCCGCCAGCGCGCCGCCGCATCCGGAAAGTACCTGGTCAGCGCCTCCGACTTCGGGGACGCGCGGGAGAGGAAGTCAGGCTGACGCCGCCGCTTCGCGCCGGCTCACCTTCTGCACGCTGATGCACTTCACGGGACACACCTCGAGGCAGGCGTTGCAGCGAATGCAGTCTTCCTGGTGAATCCAGTAGAGGAACGGCGGCGTACCCGGGAGGAGATGCTCGTCGCGCCGGTCCCAGCCCGTGATGCGACCCTCTCCGTCTTTCCGCAGGGCGCGCGCCTTGACGATGCAGTCGGGCCGCGGCTTGACCTCGACGCACTGGTCGCAGTAGATGCAGCGGTCCATGTCGATCTCGTACTTGTAGTGGCACAGGTAACACCGGCCCGCCTCCTCCCGCGCGCGGTCCGCCGGCAGGCCGGTCTCCACCTCCGCCTCCAGCTTCCGCGCGTCGACCGGAAGTCCCGGCATTGGCTGCCGGGGCACGGCGTCCATGGCCCGCGTGCGCGCAACCTCACGACCGGACTCGATGCGGACGACATCCTCCACGCGGGATCCGCCCATCAGCGCGGCGTCCACCTCGCGGGTAATTTGCCTGGCATGACCGATGGCCTCGATCAACGTCGTGGCGCCGGTGGCGTAGTCGCCGGCCAGGAACAGCTTCGGCGAAGCCAAGGCCGGGGCCCAACTCCGGTCCGCCTGCTGGCCGGTGGCCAGCAGGACGAGGTCCGCCTCGACCGCGAATTCGCTGCCGGGGATTTCCACGGGGCGGCGCCGGCCGTCGGCGTCGGGCTCGCCGGGCCGGGTGCGGATGAAGCGGACGGACCGGACGCCGCCCGCGTCGCCGTCGAACGCCACGGGGGCGACCTGCGTTTCCAGGGGGATGCCCTCCTCCGCCATCTCCTCCAGTTCACCCGGCGTGACGCGCATGTCGTCCGCGCTCCGCCGGTAGAACACCCCGACTTTCTCCGCGCCCAGGCGCAGCGCGACGCGCGCGCAGTCGATCGCGGTGAACCCGCCGCCGATGACCGCGACGCGGCGGCCGATGTCCCGCCGGCCGAGCTCGTTGACGGAGAGAAGAAACTCCAGGCCGTGCTCGACGCCCTTCCGCGACACGCCCGGCCCTTTCGGAATATTCGGCCGCAGGGTCCCGGCGGCCAGCACCACCGCGTCGTGATCGGCCAGCAGTTGCTCCACCGACACATCGCCGCCGACGTTCACGCCGCACGCGATCCGGACGCCGGCGGCCTCGACCTGGCGGATTTCGGAATCCACGACATCGCGGGGCAGGCGGAACGCGGGGATGCCCTGTCGCATCATGCCGCCCGGCCGTTCGTGCCGCTCGTAGACGACGACCTCGTGCCCCAGCCTGACCAGCTGCCGCGCGACGGTCAGGCCCGCGACCCCGGCGCCGACGACGGCCACCTTCTTCCCGGTCGCGGGAAAGACCGGCGACAAGACGACGGCTTCCCGCGGGGCGCGGTGGCCGGCGGCCGCGCGCTTGGAGAAGCAGATGGCGACCGGCTCGCCGAGGCCGGGCCAGCCGTGGCGGCAGGGCGGCTCGCAGGGGCGGGCGCAGACACGGCCGAGGACGCCGGGGAAGACATTGTCGGCCAGGTTGATGCGGTAGGCCCCCTCGAAGTCGCCCTGCGAGACGGCCGCGAGATAGCCGGGGATATCGGTCTGCGCCGGGCACGCCGCCTGGCAGGGGATGTTCCTTTCCAGCCAGTGAAAGTCGCGGGGCTCCCGGGCGACACCTTCGGCCCGTGAAAGGGGCGTTTCGTTCATCACCGGAGGCGCTCGACCCGGGCGGGGCAGCCGTACGCGATGGCCCATTCGGGCAGGTCCTTGTTCACCAGCGAGTGCGCGCCGATGACCGCGCCCCGCCCGATGGTCACGCCGTCCAGGATGGCGGTGTGCGAGCCGATCCACACGTCGTCGCCGATGGTCACGCCGCCGCGGCTGGTGAAGCCCTGCTTGCGGATGGGCACGGTCTTGTCCGCGTAATTGTGATTCCCGCCCGCGGCGATGTAGGTGTAGGCCGCGACGAGCACGTCCTTCCCGATCGCGAGCCGGCTGTCCGTGGCCACGATGCAGTTGCAGCCGATATCGGTCCCGTCGCCGATGGTCAGCGATTCGCCGCGGCAGCGGACGATGCTGTTGCGGCCGACGAGCGCCTCGTCGCCGAGCGTGATCGAGGCCCCGGCGCCGCGCGCGTCCACCACCGAGTTGTCGTCCAGCACGACGCGGTCCCCGACGCGGATGCGGGCGAAGCCCCGGA
The DNA here is from genome assembly GCA_022710725.1 of Verrucomicrobiota bacterium. Classification (GTDB taxonomy): domain Bacteria; phylum Verrucomicrobiota; class Kiritimatiellia; order CAIQIC01; family JAGNIJ01; genus JAGNIJ01. The sequence continues at coordinate 419,992 of JAKLGK010000002.1, read as the reverse complement.
TGGTCACGTTCCGGCCGATGATGAGTTCGCGGCCGGCCGCGGCGAACAGGCGACGGTAGAGCTTGCGGCGCAGCCAGATGCCGAGCGCGCCGGGGCAGCCCGAGAGGAGGCCGGTGACCAGTTCGTGCACGAAGAGCGTCCAGAGCGAGGTCCCGCCGGTGGTCAGCAGCGCGTAGCGCCGGAGCGCGGACCGGCCCGGATCATGGATCGCCGCCTGGGCTTCCAGTTTCAGTTTGTTGTTGGATTCGTTCATAATCAAACCGTTCATGCGGGTAGGTCAGGTAGCTGACCAGGCCCGCCAGTCCCACCGCGAGCAGCTTGAACCGCAGGAACAGGCCCATGGCCAGCGTGGCCGCGGGCTCCATGCCCACCAGCCTAAAATAGAAGACATAGGCCCCTTCCGCAATACCCAGGCTGCCGAGCGTAATGGGAATGGACCCGGCGAGCATGGCGGTGGCCAGCAGGCTCATGATGCCGATGAAATCCGGCTCCACGCCAAAGGTGCGGTAGGCCAGGTACACGTTGACCCAGGTCAGCGCGTAGAACAGCACGGTCAATCCGAACACGGCGAGCGCGGCGCGCCGGTTCTGCTTGAGCAGGCGCATGGTGAGGGCCATCTTCTCGGCGATCTTCTCCGACTTCGCGCGGAACCAGAGGAGGGCCTTCATGCCCCGCCCGAGCAGCGAGCGGCCCGGCGCGCCGGCCGCGCGGAGGGCCTGGCGCTCGATCAGACGGTTGAGGAAGCGCAGCAGCCCCTGCCCCCAGAAAGCCAGCGCGGCGAAGAAAAGCAGCAGGCCCGCCGCGCCCGCCGCCGGGACGAACACCACCGGCCGCGCATAGAGCCCGGGCTTCAGCAGCGGCATGCCGATGGCCAGGACCAGCAGGTACAGGCTGCCGGTGAACCGTTCCATGAAGACGCTGATGGCCGCGTGGGTCTGGTTGCCGATCCGCCGTCCCGCGTAATACGAGCGGACCACGTCCCCGCCGATGTTGGACGGCAGGAGGTTCGAGAAGTAGTAGCCGATGAGGTAGTTGCGCATCAGGAAGCCGAACCCGAGCCGGTCGCCGTACAGGTTGATCAGGACGCGCCACTTCAGGCAGCTGGTGGAAATCTGGGCGGCCGCGATGACGAACGACAGGGTGAAATACAGGGGATCCACGCGCTTCAGCATCGCCAGCAGGTCCTGCCGGCCGGCAAACGCGAAGAGCACGGCGAAGAATACAAGACTGACCGCGGCCTTGACGAGCAGCGTGCGGCGTTTCAGCGGCTGGCCCCGACTGGACATGGGTTCACTATATCAGAGCGGTCCCTCGAAGCAACGCCGGCGCCGGAGCGCCTATCCAAAAAAACGCGCCGGGGGTACGGATGATCCCCGGAACCTCATCTTGGACAGCGCGCTGATATCGGACGGGGCGCCCGCCCGGCGGCCCGCGCGTTTGCACACGCGCGTCGGTCTGCTTTGCCTGGTTGTCCTTGCGTCCCCGGCGGCATCCGCGAGGGCCGCCCCGGGCTTGCCGGAGGGCGCCGGCTCCTTCCCCTGGGTCCCCGTCCTCCTGCTGCTCCTGGCCGTCGTGGGCGGGACGATCGCCTGGGTGGCTCGGCGGGAACTCCGGCGGCAGGCGCGCGACCTGCACCGGGCCCGGCGCGAGATGGAGGCCCGGGGCCGCATCCTGGCCGGCGTGGCCGAGACGGGCGCGCTGCTGCTCGGCGAATCCCAGGTGGACCGGGGCATCCGGCGGGCGCTCGAGATCCTGGGACGGGCCGCCGGCGTGGACCGGGTTTTCGTGACGGAAGAGCTGGCGCCCGCGGGGCCGGGTCGCTCGATCGCCGGCATCCGCTGGGAATGGCGGGCCTCGCCGGCCCTTGCCGGCGCGGGGCCGAGCGCGGAGATGAGCCCGGAATGGCGGACCGCCCTGGCTTCCGGCCGCGTCGTGCAGGGCGCGCTGGCGCCCCCGGCGGAGGCCGAGCCGGTGGTCTATCGCCTGATCGTGCCGGTCAGCGTCGGCCACGATGTCTGGGGGGTGATCGGCTTCGACACGCTGGGCCCGGCGCGCCGCTGGCAGCCGACGGAGATCGACGCCCTGCGCACGGCGGCCGCCGCCATCGGCGCGGCGCTGCTGCGGGAGCGCGACGAGGCCGCGCTGCGGCTCTCCGAGCAGCGCGAGCACCACGCCGCCGGCCGCTGGCATATCCTGCTCGACGCGGTGCCCGCCCTGGTCTGGATCTCCGCGGACCGGAACTGCACGCGCATCACCGGGAACCGGATGGCGAACCAGCTGCTGGGCATTCCGCCGGCGTCCAACGCGTCGCTCACCGCCCCCGAGCCGGACCGCCGGCCGCCCTTCCGGATCTTCAAGGACGGCGTCGAACTCACGGGGGACGACCTGCCCATGCAGCGGGCCGCGCAGGACGGCGTGGAGTTCAGGGACTACGAGGAGGAAATCGTATTCCCGGACGGCGGCCGGCTCACCCTCCTGGGCAACGTGGTTCCGCTGCTCGGCCCGGGCGGGCGGCCCGACGGGGCCGTGGCCGCGTTCATCGACATCACGGACATGAAACGCGCCGCGGAAGAAAAGCAGAACCTGGAGCGCCAGATCCTCCAGGCCCAGAAACTGGAGAGCCTCGGCGTCCTGGCGGGCGGCATCGCCCATGATTTCAACAACCTGCTGACCATGGTGCTCGGCAACGCGAACCTGGCCCGGGTGGGGCTGCCGGCCAACTCACCCGCATCCGCGCACCTCGCCGAGATCGAAAAAGCCAGCCGGCGGGCGGCCGAACTCTGCCGCCAGATGCTCGCCTATTCCGGCAAGGGGCGGTTCGTCGTCGAGCGCCTCAGCCTGTCCGCGGTCGTCGAGGACATGGCCCACATGCTGGAGATCTCCGTGTCCAAGAAGGCCGTCCTGAAGTACGACTTTGCCCCCGATCTGCCCGTCGTCGAGGCGGACCCCACCCAACTCCGGCAGGTGATCATGAACCTGATCATCAACGCCTCCGAGGCCATCGGCGACCGCAGCGGCTACATCCGGGTGGGCACCGGCCAGGCGGACCTCCGGAGCGAGGACCTGGCCGGGGCCCTGCTCGGCGAGGAAGCGCGGGTCGGAACCTACGTATACCTGGAAGTGGAGGACACGGGTTGCGGAATGAACGCCGAGAGCCTCGGCCGGATCTTCGAGCCGTTTTATTCGACGAAATACAAAGGCCGGGGACTCGGCCTTTCCGCCGTCCTGGGCATCGTGCGCGCCCACTCCGGCGTGATGCGGGTGCGCAGCGAGGAAGGGCGGGGAACCACGTTTCGGATCCTCTTCCCCGCGGTCACGGGCTCCATGCCCGCCGTTTCGGAGTCGCCGGCCGGCGGCGACGCATGGCGCGGACACGGGTGCGCGCTGCTGGCGGACGACGAAGAAGGCATCCGGCTTGTCGGACGCCGCATCCTGGAGCAGTTGGGCTTCAAGGTGATCACGGCCTCGAACGGACGCGAGGCGGTCGACTGCTTCCGGCAGCAGGCCGGGGAGTTCCGCTGCGTCCTGCTGGACCTCACGATGCCGGAACTGGACGGGGTGGAAGCGCTCGAGATGATCCGCGAGATCAAGCCGGACGTGCCCGTCCTCTTAACGAGCGGCTACGACGAGAAGGACGTCCAGCGCCGCTACGGCAGCGCGCCCCTCTCCGGATTCATACAGAAACCTTTCGAGGCCAATATATTGCGCAACAAGCTTCGCATCGCGCTCGGGGACGGAGCTCCGGCGGCCGGGGATCGATCGCCTTAATCTTTTCGCCCGTATTTTTCCTTCCCCCGCTCCGGATCAAAGGAGTACTTTGAAGGTTTGAACTCGTGTCGTTCCCGCCGTTCGGGACGACCGCGAAAAGACGTGGCGCTGGGCATGTCATACACCGGATCGCAGGGGCGCGGAGCCGGGTGACCGCGACGGAATTTACACAGGGAGAACTGATCACGATGAAATCCAAGGTTTCGCGGTGGGGGCTGATCGGGTTGTTGCTCGGATGTTGGGTGGCTACGGCGGGCGCGGGCGAGGTCACGGTCCGCTTCGAATTTTCGGCGGACGACGTGTCCCTGGTCGCCGTGGACGGGTACCAGCGCCTGGCGCTGGCGGACGGGAGCCTGCCGGTGGACGAGGTGGGCGCGCCGGCGATCCCGGCCCGCTACGCGAACATCCTGGTGCCGGCGGGCGCAGAGAACGTCACGCTCTCGGCAAGCGGCGAACCGGCCCTGCTGGCCGCGGACATCCTCCCCTATCCTTCGCAGCCCCGGAGCCCGAAGAGCAAGCCGCGCCCGGCTTTCGCGGAGGCCAACGACCGCTACGCCAGCGCGGAAGCCTGGCCGGCGGACGCCGCGACGATCGAGGGCATCCACGACATGCAGGGCTACCGGTTTGTCTCCGTCCGCGTGAATCCCCTCTTCTACGTCGGCGCGGACCGGGCGCTCCACCTGCGCCCCGCGATCGACGTCACCGTCTCCTACGACGCTCCGGCGACGCCCCGCACGATCTCCGCGAAGCAGAAGGCCCAGTTCGAGCCGCTGGTCAACAGCCTGGTCGTCAACCCATCGTCGAGCGACGAGTTCGCGCCCGCGTCCCGGACGGAGACGCGGGCGGCGCTAGACTACCTGATCATCACGTCGCCCGCGTTGAGCAACGCGTTCCAGCAGCTCGCGACCTACCGCGCCTCCTCGGCGGGGGGCAGCTACACGACCACGGTGCTGACCACCAATTACATCAGCTCCACCTTCACCGGCGCGGACATCCAGCAGAAGATCCGGGCCTGCATCAGCAACCGCGTGGCCACGATGGGCACGACGATGGTGGTGCTGGGCGGCGACGACACGATCGTGCCGGATCGCGACTGCTACGTGGCCGTGGTCTCGGGCGACACGTACGAGACCAACATGCCGACGGACCTGTACTATTCCGGCCTGGGCGGCAACTGGAACAGCGACAGCGACGCGAAGTACGGCGAGACCAGCGACAACGTGGACATGGCCTGGGACGTGATCGTCGCCCGCATCCCGATGCGGACCGCCGCCCAGGTGACCAACTACGTCAACAAGGTCATCGCGTACGACGCGGACAGCTCGCGGCTCGCGGACAAGATCGTGCTCGGCGGCCCGGAGGCCTGGAGCACCTACTCGGGAACCGCCCGGCCGAGCGACGACGTGACCATCGACGGCCACGCCGGGTTCCGCTCGACCAGCCCCGCGCACACCTACGTCAGCGACTCGGAGATGTGGCTGCGGCGGCTCTACCGCGACGGGATCTATCCCTACTGGCCCGGGGCCGTGAGCATCATCTGCGACACGATCACCTCGTGGGACAGCAGCACCTGCGGCGACCATTCCGAGAGCGCGGCCAACACGCTGGCCGCGTTCAACAAGAACTACACGCACCTGATGTTCTCGGGCCACGGCGCGCCGCAGGAGTGGGGTCTGGAGTCCGGGTCCTTCGACAACACCGACGCCGCGTCCATGACCGGCATGGCGGCCTTCGTGTACACGGACGCCTGCCTGACCGGCCACTTCGACCGGGACAGCAACAACATCGACGGCTACGGCTATACCACGGAACCCTGCCTGGGTGAGGGCTTCCTGCGCAACTACCGCAACGCGGGCGGCGCTGTGGCCTACATGGGCTGCGCCCGGTACGGGTGGGGCGAGCCGGACGAAACCCCCGCCAGCAACACGTCGGACGGCGGCCCGTCCACGATCTACGCGTACAAGTTCTACAAGCGGTTCCACGAGACCGCCAACCGCACCGTGGGCACGGCCTTCGCCATGCACAAGGCGGACATGATCAGCTCGTGCGGCACGGACGAGGCCGAGCGCTGGATCCAGTTCGGCCTCAACCTGCTGGGCGACCCCGCCCTGAAGCTGCCCGTGGAGACCGTCCCGACCAACACGCCGCCCGTGCTCGCCTCCATCGGCAACAAGTCGGCGACCTGGAGCAACACGGTTCAGTTCGCCGTCACCGCCGCGGCCACCGACGGCGACGCGGTCACCCTGACGATCAGCAACAAGCCTGCCGCCGCGACGTTCTGGAGCAGTGGCACGAACGGCCTGTTCAGCTGGACCAACGCCGGCCCCGTGGGCGTCTATACCATGAGCGTCTACGCCGCGGACAACGACGGCGCAGACTTCGAGACCTTCACGATCACCGTCGGCGCCGGCGGCTCCGCCGCGGACCTGTTCATCTCGGAGTACATCGAGGGTTCGAGCAACAACAAGGCCGTCGAGATCTACAACGGCACAGGGGCCTCGGTAGACCTGGCGACGGGCAATTATGACCTGCGCCTGTACTTCAACGGCTCCACGTCTTATTCGACCATTGATCTGACCGGAACCCTCGCCGCAGGGGACGTGTTCGTCATCGCCAATTCCGGCGCCAACGCCGCCATCCTGGCGCAGGCCGACCTCACCTCCGGCAGCGTGACCTTCAACGGGAACGACGTCGTGGCCCTCGCCAAGAATTCGGCCAACATGGACGTCCTGGGCACGATCGGGCTGAACGTCACCAACATGGCCGATGTGACCAAGGTACGCAAGAGTTCCGTGAGTCAGGGCACGACCACCTACACCGCCTCGGAGTGGGATGATTATGCCGCGGATACGACAAGCTATCTCGGCTCCCACACGTTCAGCGGCGGCGGCTCGACGCCGACGGCGGCCGAGATCACCATCACCGACCCGGCCTCGGCCTCCACCTCGGTCGCCTACGCGACCAGCACCTATGACGTCAGCGGCACGTGCAATACGGCCGCCGTCGGCCAGATCCGGTGGACCAACTCGCTGACCGGGGCCTCCGGCAACACCGCGGCCTTCACGAACTGGACCATCGGCGGCGTGGCCCTGAACGTGGGCAACAACTCGATCTTCGTCAGCGTCACGAACGCCTCCGGCACGGTCGCTAGCGACACCGTGATCATCAACCGGGCCGCGCTGGTCGCCACGAACAAGCCTACCTTCAGCTATGTGCCCTCGGGGACGAACCAGTCCGTCACGGTGAGCAACGCCCTGTCGGTCACGGTGACCGCCACCGACGAAGACGGCGAGACCGTCTCCCTCGTGCCGTCCAGCCTGCCCGCGGGCTCCGCGTTCACGGGCGGCACGAACGCGGCGTCCGTTTCGTCGGCGTTCACCTGGACGCCGACCGTCACGGGCACTTACTCGGCCGCGTTCAAGGCGGAAGACAACGACGGCGCCGTGACCTCGCGGATCCAGATCGTGGTGACCGAATCCTCCGCGGGCGGCGGAACGGAGACCTTCGCCAACTTCTCGGAGGGCGGCACATACGCCAGCGGCACGTTCGCCGGCCAGGACGGATCGACCTGGACCTACAGCTTCTCGCGCGGCGACTTGAGCATCAACGGCAGTTCGCCCACCCTCAAAAAAGCTGCCGGCACCTACGTCCGCTCGGGCACCCTCTCCGGCGGCGTGGGCGCCCTGACGCTCAAGTACCGCAAGCCCTACACCACGGCCTTGAGCTGCGATATCTTCGTTAACGACACGCTGGTCGGCACCATCTCCGGCGGCGACGGGACCACCCAGACGTGGAGCAGTTCCTCGATCAACATCTCCGGCGACGTCGTGCTGCTGTTCACCAACAAGACCTCCACCAGCGGCCAGATTACGCTGGACGACATCCAGTGGACGGGCTACGGCAGCGATGCCCCCGCCTACTACACCGACTGGGCGGCGGGCTACGACCTGGACCCCGAGGGCCCCAACGGCGGCATGGACGACGATTATGACAACGACGGCGTCCCGAACATCGACGAGCTCGTCGGCGGCAGCCACCCGACGAACGGCGCCTCCATGTTCGAGATCGTGGATCAGGACAAGCAGGCCGCGGCCAACCAGTTCACCCTGACGATCCCGGCGGTGACGGGCCGCGTGTACAGCGTCTACTACAAGAACACGATGACCAACGCGGACTGGACCCTGGAACGCGCGGTGACCAACATCGCGGCGGGTTCGCAGAACCTGTACGTGACCAACAGCCTCGACGCGCGGTTCTACCGGGTCAGCGCAAGAATGCCGTAGTCAGGACGGGTGGCGCAGGCAGGGCCGTTTCAGGTCCTCTTCGTTTTGAAACGGCGCCATGGTCATTGATTCGTGAGGTAGGGCGGCTTCGCTGAAGCCGCCGCGGCGCGCTCGCCGAGCGCGCCCTACCCACAGCAAGACGCATCGTGCAGTTTCATTCAGTAAACGGCGTTACTTCTCCGTTTCCACCGTCACGCCGCGCGCGGGATGCCAGCGTATCAGGCCGCGCTGGAAGCGGGTGACGAGGCCTTCCTTGCCGTCGGCCATTTCGACGTCGGAGACGGGGTAGCCCAGCCGTCCCGTCTCCCAGCCCAGGGCCTGCCACCGCTCGCGGATCGGGCCATGGACCTCAAACGCGCCGGTCTCCGGCGTCCAGTAGATCGAGCCGCCCTTCTCGAAGTGGTTGAACCGGCCGACGCCGTCCGGCGTTCCCGTTTCGTCCGTGATGGGATAGCCCAGGAACGCGCAGGTCTCCCAGCCGAGCGATGCCCATTTTTCGCGGATGGCCCCGTAGATGGCGTGGGCGCCGGTCTCCGGCGTCCAGTAGATCGAGCCGCCGGCGAAATGGATGTAGTGTCCGCGGCCGTCTGGGCAGGCCCGTTCTTCCGTCTGCGCGCCGCCCAGGAAGCCGTCCGCGCCGCCCAGTTCGCGCCATTTCAGAAGGATCGGCGAATCCGCGGCCGGCGCGTTCGCCTCCTTCTTCAGCCGCTCGTTCTCGGCGATCTTGAGCGCCTCCTCCGCCTGCTTCTTCAATTCCAGCTCGGCGCGCTCGACGGCTTCCGCGTCCCAGCGCTTCCGCTTTTCCATCTCGTCCCGCGCGAGGAGCGCTTGGCTTTCCTCCTCCGGCGGGCGCGGGCCCAGGGGTGAGATCGGCGCCCGGTTGCGCTCCGCCCTCGCCTCGCCCCGGCGCCCGTCGCGGGCGTCGTAGCGGCCAATCAACCGGTGCGGATCCCGCGGGTTCAGGGTGAAGCTGACCTTCCAACCCTGCAACCGGTCCCACCGGGCCGCCGGATGGCTAAAATCGATGTACAGCTCAATGCTGTGGCCCCGGACGATGCCGTTGACGCGGTACGCGTCGTTCGGATCGCCCTTTTCGTAGAACGTGCCGAGGCGCCGGTCCTCCAGCGGACGTCCCTGTTCATCCCGGAACTGGTTATGCTCAAAGGAACCTCTCATCATGCCCGGCAGGTGGTAGATATCGAGAAGGCCGCGGCGCGGACCCATCTCCAGGCTCCAGCGGCCGATAAACTGGAGTTCGGGCCACGGCCGCGGCGGCTCGATCTCCTTGATGTACGAGGCCCACTCTCCGTACTGGAGGTAGTCGTAGCTGATGCGCGTGATGCAATCGCGGGTGTCGTACACGCCCACGTCCGCCCAGCTGTTTTTCACGAGGAAGTAGGGATGCCGCGCGTCGGTCCGGTTGTAGCCGATGATCAGCATCCGGTGGGGATACGCGTCGCCGGCCGGGCCGTTGTACTGCCAGACCTTCCCGGAAATATCCCCCGCCATGCGGAAATCCCAGATCACCTCGCGGCCGCCGGCGAGGACCGCCTCGATGGCGGCGGGATTCCGCGCATCGTCCTTCGGCAGCCACTCGATCGAGCGGATCCGGTAGTAGCGCGGGGCGGACAGGGCCGAGTACGGCAGGTTCGACGGATCAAGGTTGAAGGCGCTGACCGTGAGCTGGTTGGCCCAGAACGGATCGTTCTTGTCGGCGTGCTCGCCCAGGTCGGCCGGGCCATACCGGTACGGCATGCACCGGTCCTCGGGGATGGCGAGCGTCATGCACGGCGAGGCGGACTCGACCGACATGGCGTGGTCGGACTGGATGCTCGTCTCGCGTTCGGTCGCGCCGGGCACGCGCATATCGGAGGTGTACCAGTGCCCGTCCATCCGGACGGTCTCCAGGAAGAAAACCTGGCCCACGTAATCGGAGAACAGCTCGGACAGATCGAGGTCGCCGGAGCCCGCGCGCTTGTAGGCCGCCTCCATGGCCGCGACGGTGCCGTGAATAAAGCAGTTTCCCCGACCGCCCTGGTTCCGGATCGGCGTCTGCCACCGGCCCAGGTCCACCGCCGCCGGCCGGGCCAGCGCGGAGGATGCCGCAAGAAGCAGGCCCGGGACAATTATCCGCACGCAGGTTTTCATCGGGAAGAGCGCTCCTCTCGTGCATTCATAGCCAACTGCGCATCAACCCGCAACCAGGACCAGCAGCTCCGCCAGCCGCCGGTCGGGCTCGGGGCTTTTCAGGCGCGGGAAGCGGTTGTTGGACATGATGTACGCCGCGCCCTGCATCATCATGACCTTGTCCTCGCGGACCTCGATGGACCCGATGCCGCGGCCGGCGGCCCGGATGCGCAGCCGGGCCAGCTCCAGTAGCCGCGCGGCGGGCGCGGGCAGCGGGCCGAACCGGTCGCGCAGTTCCACGGCCAGCGCGTCCAACTCGGGCTCGGTTCCCGCGGAGGCCAGCTTGCGGTAGAGCCCGAGCCGGAGGTTCTCGTCCTCGATGTAGGCGGCCGGGAACACGGCCGACCGGTCCTCGCACTCCGGGGCCAGGGACAGGTCCAGGAAATACAGCTTGAGCATGACGTCGATGATCGGCGGCGCGGGCTCGCCCTTGAGCCGCGCGACGGTGCGCTTGAGGAGCTGGCAGTAAAGGTCGAACCCGACGGCGGTGATGTGCCCGCTCTGCTCGGCGCCGAGCAGGTTGCCCGCGCCGCGGATCTCGAGGTCGCGAAGCGCGAGCTTGAACCCCGCGCCGAGCCCCGAGTAGCGCCGGATCGCGCCGATGCGGCGCCGCGCGTTATCAAACAGCCGCCCGTGGCGCGGCAGGAGGAAGTACGCGTAGGCCTGGTGCTTGTACCGCCCCACCCGGCCGCGCAGCTGGTAGAGGTCGGCCAGGCCGAACCGGTCGGCGCGGTCGATGAGGATGGTGTTGACGTTCGGGATGTCCACCCCGCTCTCGATGATCGTCGTGCAGAGCAGCACGTCGAACTCGCCGCGCACGAAGCGGTGCATGACCTCGGCCAGCTCCTTCTCGTGCATCTGCCCATGGCCCACCTCGACGCGCGCCTCGGGCACCCGCTCCTGCAGCCTCCGGCGCACGAGCTCGATCGTCGTGACGCGGTTGTGGAGATAGAACACCTGCCCGCCGCGGTTGAGCTCGCGCAGGATCGCGGCGCGAACCAGCTCGTCGGAGTCCTGGGCGACGAGGGTCTCGATGGGCAGCCGGTCCTGGGGCGGGGTCTCGATCGTGCTCATGTCGCGGGCGCCGGTCAGGCTCAAGTAGAGCGTGCGCGGGATCGGCGTCGCCGTCAGCGTGAGGACGTCCACCAGTTCGCGCAGCCGCTTGAAATGCTCCTTGTGGGCCACGCCGAAGCGCTGCTCCTCGTCGATGATCACGAGCCCGAGATCCTTGAACCGGACGTCCGGCTGGAGCAGGCGGTGCGTGCCGATCACGATGTCCACCGCGCCCTCCGCCAGCCGCCGCGCGGTGTCGTGCTGCGCGGCGCGGGATCGGAAGCGGCTCAACATCTCGATGGTCACCGGGTACGCCGCGAGGCGCTCGCCGAACGTGTCGAAGTGCTGCTGGGCGAGGATGGTGGTCGGCACGAGCACGGCGACCTGCCGGCCGTCCTGGACGCACTTGAAGGCGGCGCGCATCGCCACCTCGGTCTTGCCGTAACCCACGTCGCCGCACACGAGCCGGTCCATGGGGCGGCGGCTCTGCAGGTCCTTCTTCACGTCCAGGATCGCGCGGTGCTGGTCCGGCGTCTCGCGGAAGGGAAAGGCGGCCTCGAACTCGTGCTGCCACGGCGTATCGGGCGGGAAGGCGTGGCCCTCGAGCAGATCGCGCCGGGCCTGGGTCTCGATCAGCGAGGCGGCCAGGTCGCGCACGGCGCCCTCCGCCGCGACCTTCTCGCGCGTCCAGCGTTTGCCGCCCAGGGCGTGCAGGTCGGGCCGGCGGCGCCCGAGCCCGACGTAGCGGCTCAAGAGGTGCGCCTGCGAGACCGGCACATACAGCTTGGCCTGGTCGGCGTACTCGACCGCCATGACCTCCTGCTGCCGGCCGTCGAACTCGATTTCGTAGAGGCCGAGGTATTTCCCGATGCCATGGTCCACGTGCACGACCAGCTCGCCGGGCTGGATGTCCATCCATTCCGCCAGCCGCGCGCCCGCGTCCGCCCGCGCGCCGCGCCGCCGCCCGTGCAATTCGTACCGGCCGGGCAGCCGCTTGCGGAAACCGTACAGGTCCGACTCGGCCACCACGACCAGTTTCGAGGGCGGCGCCTCGAATCCCTCCGACAGCGCGCCCAGCCGGACCTCGAACCCGGTCTTCTTCCCGTGCAGTTCCAGGAACCGCTCGCGCGCGCCTTCCGTGTCGAAGAAGAAAACGATCCGCTCGCCCTTCCGAGCTCGGCCGCACAACTCGTCCAGGAACCGGCGTCGCGCCTCGTCCAGCAGGTCCGGCCGGAAGGCCCCCTCGCCCTCGAGGCCGGGCAGGCCGGCGCAGGGCCGCAGGCCCAGTTCCCGGGGCGGCGCGGTCTCGACGACGTCCGGCCCGATGACCAGCTGGCCGCCCCGGAACCGCTGCTGGACCCGGAGGCGGAGCCGCTCGACATCCGCCGCCGCGCGGGATGGTGAGTTCTCGGGAAGCATCGCGCGGTACATCTCGGCATGATGGAAGATGCTCTGCGGTTCGTTCCATATCCAAAGCGTCTCCGGCGGCAAGTAAGCCAGGAGATCGGCGGCGGCCTCCGACGATTCGAGGGATTCCCCGGCGGGCGCGAGATCCAGGGCGCCCTTTTTCTCCAGCGAGCGCTGCCCGGCGGGATCGAACGTGCGAATGGATTCCAGCGTGCTGCCGAAGAACTCCAGGCGCAAGGGCCAGTCCTCGGTCGGCGGCCACAGGTCGAGGATGCCCCCGCGGCGAGCGGCTTGCCCTTTCTGCAGGACCTCGACTTCGAAAGCATAACCCTGCCGTTCGAGGCCGGCCGCCAGTTCCTCGGGGTCCGCCGAATCGCCGACGGACAGCCGCCGGCGGGCCCGTTCCAGCGCGGCGGGCGCGGGCGTATCCTGGAACAGGGCCTGGATGCAGGTGGCGACCAGGAGCGGGCGGCCGGGCTGGAGACAGGCCCGCAGCGTCTGCAGGCGATCACCCAGGCGATCGAGATGCGCAGACCGGCCGGCGCCCTCCTCGCGGGCCGGGAAACAGGCCAGGCCTTCCTTGCGGTCGCCGGAGAGGACCAGCGCGTCCTGGTGGAATTGATCCAGGGTCCGGGCGCTGTCGCCCACCCAGACCACGGGCCGCCGTTCGGCCCCGCGCAACGCCAGCGAAAGGAAAGCCTGCGCGGAAACCGGCAGGTCCTGGACAGAGCGCGGCCCTCCCGACCGGAAAATATCCGCCAGGTGTCGCCGATCCTCTTCGCCCAGCACCCACGGACCGAGGGCGTCACTCATCCGCCTTCACGCTACCGGAAGCGTCCGGCATGGTCAATGGCGGGCGCATGCCGGGATGCGGCTCGCGCGCGGGAGAGCGGATCGCGGCCGAAGCCGCGTTACGCATTTCACGAGAACGACGGCGCGGTCCGTCAGATTACCCCTACGTGGTCATTATGTATTGGCCTGCGAGCGGTTATCGGTGCTAAAAAGAAAGCGAAGCGGGGAGAAGTCAAGTGGATGACGGGAGGTCTCATGCACAAGACAACCTGCGGATGGCGATGCAAATGTTCTGCGCGAAGGGCCTTCGTGGCGGGCGTGCTGCTGGCAGCCGCCGGCTCTTCGGCCCGGCTCATACCGATCATCGTGCCCACCCAAGGCGAGGACCTGCGCAACGCCCCGTACCTGGAAAAGACGGCGGCCTACCTGTCGCAGCGGCTACCGGGGGACGAGTTCGTCGTGAGTCGCGCCGGGGCAAACTGGATCAACCAGGTGGACAAGACCGGGCCGGGCCTGCTCTTCCTGGATCCGGCGCAGTTCGTTCAGCTGGAATCCCGCGTATCGTTGCGCCCCGTGGCGGCGGTGGAACGATTTGTGCAGGGGAATCGCACCCGCCATTTCGGCGGCGCGGTGTTCACGCTGCGTAACAGCGCCGTGCAGCGTCCGGAGGATTTGAAAAACGTCGCCGTCGCGATCGTGGACGGCGATCCGCTCGGCGCCACGTTGTCGGTGCTGCGCGAATTGAAGGCCCGCGGGCCCGGCCTCCAGGAAACCTTCGGCCGGCTGATCACGAATCCCAACGACCAGGCGGTCGTGGAGATCGTCATGGCGGGCCAGGCGGAAGCCGGAGTCGTGACGGCCGGCGTTCTCGAACAGATGGCCCAGGTCGGCCGGCTGAACCTAGCCGACATCCGGGTGCTCGCGCTGTCCGCGGAGCCCACGCCGGCCGGGTTCCCGTTCCTCGCCAGCACCCGTCTCTACCCGGAGCGCCTCCTGGCCGCCCTGCCCGGCACCGATTCGGACCTGGTCGACCAGATCGCCGCGCTGCTCCTGACGGCGGGGCCCGCGGACCTGGATCCCGGGGGAACCATGAACGCGGGCTGGACCGCGCCCGATGCCCGCGAAACCGTGCGCCAGCTCCTCCGGGACCTGCACCACCCTCCGTACGAGGAGTACGGGCGGCTGACGTTCGGCGCCGTCCTTCGCCAGTACATGTACTGGTTCATCGGGGCGGGAGTCCTGTTCGTCGTGCTGGCGCTGCTCCTCTCCTACGTCACCTCGCTCAACCGGGCGCTCGGCGAGGAAGTCGAGGAGCGCAAGGAGGCCCAGCGCTCCTTGGAGTCCAGCATCGAGCGGTTCGAGCACATCGCGTCCTGCTCGGGCGACTGGATCTGGGAAACGGACCTGGAGGAGCGCTTCACCTATTCCAACAACGCCCTCAAGAAGCTGCTGGGCTGGCCGCCGAAGGAACTGCTCGGCAAGCCGCTGTTCGAGATCTTGAGCAGCGCGGAAAAGGAGAAGGCCGGCGAGCGCAAGCGGGTGCTGGCCGGGGACACGGCGACGATATTCCACCGCCGGCTCACCCTGCTGACGTCGGACGGACGGGTGGCCGTTCACGAATGCACGGCCGGGCCGATCCGGGACAAGCGGGGCGAGATCACGGGCTATCGCGGCATCAACCGGGACGTGACGGCCGAGGCCCGCATGGTAAGCTTCCGCTGAACAACGACATGAGCCCGGCTGATCCCAGCGTTGCGCGGCGCCTGCTCGTGGTGGAGGACGACGAGACCGTCCGCCGTTTCCTCGTGGAGCTCTTCCGGAAGAGCGGCTACCGGGCGGATGCCGCGTCGAACGGCGCCGAGGCGCTCGAGCTCGTCGAGGAGAACCCGTGCGACGTGATGATCCTGGACCAGAAGATGCCGGGCCTGTCCGGGCTCGACGTCCTGGAGCGCCTGCGCGCCATCGGCCCACCGTTTCCCGTCATCGTCCTTTCCGGCCACGGCAGCGAGGAACTGGCCGTGCAGGCCCTGCACATGGGCGCGACGGACTACGTGACGAAGGCCCCCGATCCGCGTTTCGGCGAGATCCTGCTGGACAAGACGCGCCGGGCGATCGAGCGCTTCGCGCAGGAGGAGGAGCAGCGCGCCCACGTCGAGACCCTCCGCCAGCGCATGTCCGAGCTCGGCTGCCTGTATGCCCTGGAGAAGCTTTTTGACAGCGTGGAAGGTTCGCCGCGCGTGGCCTTGAGCGCCGCCGCGGACATCCTGCTCCCCGGCGCGGGCGGGCGCTGCTGCGCCGTGATCCGGATCGGCAAGGAGGAGTACGCCTCCGCCAACCGGTTCGAATCCGGCCACGTCGAATCCTTCGACATCCGCGAGCGCGGGAAGACGATCGGGACGCTGGACATCCGCTTCCGCGACGGGGCGGGCGCGCCCCCGCTCTCCGATATGGAGCGGGACCTGATGATGGCCGTGAGCGACCGGATCGGGCATTTCATGGACTTCTGGCACACGGAGCAGCGCCTGCGCGAATCCAACGCCGCGCTGGAGGAATACGCCTACGTGGCCTCGCACGATCTGCAGGCGCCCCTTCAGAAGATCGAAAGCTTCGCGCAGCTGCTGCAGGAGGACTGCGCCTCCCGGCTGGACGAGTCGGGCCGCTACTACGTCTCGGTCGTGCACCGGTCCGCCCAGCAGATGCGGCGCCTGATCAAGGACGTGCTGGCGCTCGCGCGGCTGGATTCGGACGGCCTCGCGATCAAGCCCCTGAAGCTCGGCGATATTCTCGCCGCGGTCAAGGACCAGCTTTCCCAGCGCCTGGTCGAGCGGAACGCCGTGCTGGCGACGGACGCCCTGCCCACCGTCCCGGGCGACGAGACGCGGCTGACGCAGCTGTTCCAGAACCTGGTCGGCAACGCGCTGAAGTTCAACGACAAGCCTGAGCCCCGCGTCGAAGTGGGCGCCGTGGAGGAGCCGGGCCACTGGAGGATCTACGTGCGCGACAACGGGATCGGGATGACCCGCGAGGACGCCGGCCGCCTCTTCGTGCCGTTCAAGCGGCTGCACACCGGGGAGAAATACGAGGGCACCGGCATCGGCCTGGCGCTCTGCCGGAAGATCGTGCGGCAGCACGGCGGGACGATTGACGTCGATGCGGAGCCGGGAAAAGGCTGCACGTTCTGGATCCGGCTCCCCAAGGAACCCGCGACCGCCGCCCCGAACGATGTGAACACATCCGCGCAACCCCCATGAGGAGGAGCCCATGCCCAACATAACGGTTCAGACCTCTCGTATCCTGCTGGTCGAGGATGATCACGATGACGCCGCGCTGGCCCAGCGCGCCTTTCACAAGGCCAACGTCTGGAACCCGCTCGACGTGGTCCGGTCCGGCCAGGAGGCCTGGGATTACCTGACGCACCAGGGCGCGTTCGCGGACGCGGAGAAGTTTCCCGCGCCGCTCTTCGTGCTCGTGGACCTCAACCTCCCGGGCATGGACGGCCGCGAGCTGATCAGCCGGATCCAGGCGGACTCCGGCCTCCGCCGGATCCCGCTGCTCGTGGTCAGCACGTCGGACTACGAGAAGGACATCGAGTTCGGCCGCAAGCTCGGCGTGCAGCACTACGTGATCAAGCCCCTGCAGCCGCAGAACATCCTGGCGTTCATCGGGGCGCTGCCGGGGTTCCAGATCATCCTCGGCACCGCGAAGTAGGGCCCGCGGTTCAGGTGGCGCGCCGCAGGTGGGACGGCAGGATCTTCAGCTCGTCCCGGTACTTGGCGATCGTCCGGCGCGCCACGGTGATCCCCTTTTCCTTGAGCAGCGCCACCATGGCCTGGTCGGAGAGCGGCGCGGCCGGGTCTTCCTTGGCCACGAACTGGGCGATGGAGTCCTTGATGGTCTTGTTCGAGACCTCCTGCCCGTCCTGCGTCGTGAAGCCGGGGGTGAAGAAGTATTTCATCTCGTAGACGCCCCGCGGCGTCTGCATGTACTTGTTGGCGATCGCCCGGCTGACCGTGGTCTCGTGGATGCCGAGCTTCGCCGCGATCTCCGCCATCGTCAGGGGCTTCAGGTGCGACACGCCGTGCTCCAGGAAGTCCCGCTGGACCTCGACGATCTCGCGGGCGATCCGGTAAATGGTCTGCTGCCGCTGGTAGATGCTCTTGATCAGGAACGTCCCGGCGCGAATCTTGTCGCGGATGTACTCCTTGACGTCGGCCGGCGTGTCCGGGTTCTCCATCAGCTGCCGGTAATGCCGGCTGATGAACAGGTGCGGCACGGCGTCGCGATCCAGGGCGATGGCGTATTCGCCGCCCGATTTCTGGACCGACACCTCGGGCAGCACGTAGTTCGCGGATTCGGCGCTGAACAGGCGGCCGGGCCGGGGCTCCAGCGTGGAGACGAAGCGGGCGGCCTCCTGCGCCTCCTCCAGCGTGATCCCCAGGGCCTTGGCCAGTTGCGGATAGCGCCGCGCGCCCAGGTCGTCCAGGTGATCGCGGACGATGGCCGCCGCCGTGGATTCGCCCTTGCCGAGCCGGTTCAGCTGCAGCATCAGGCATTCCTTGAGGTCGCGCGCCCCCACCCCGATCGGGTCGAATTCCTGGATGACCTGCAGGAGCTCCTTGATCCGGTCGAGGCTGAAGCCGGTGCCCTGGGCCAGGTCCTCGAGGGGCGTGACGAGGTAGCCGTCGTCGTTGATGCTGCCGACCAGCATCTCGGCGACGCGCCGGTCCTCCTCGGCCAGTTCGGCCATGATCAGCTGGTTGCGCAGGTGCTCCTGGAGCGACTCGGGCTGGGTCAGCGAATCGAAGAAGTGCTGCCGCCGCGCCGCGTCCTCGGCCGTGTAGGGATGCGCGGCCTGGTTCTGGTGAAAGTATTCCCGCCACTCGTCGTCCAACCGGGCCAGGACCTCGAATTCCTCCTTGAAATCCAGCGCCTTGTCCTTCTCCGGCTCGCCCGTTCCCGGCTCGATCTCCACCGGCGTGTCCCGGGCCACCTTTTCCTCGAGGGTGGGATTCTGCTGCATCTCCTCCTGGACCAGCGTCCGCAGCTCGAGGATGGGCACCTGGAGCAGGGCCAGGGACTGGCGCAACTGGGGCGCCAGAACCATCTGCAGCCGCTGCTGCTGCGTCTGCGACATGTACTGGCCGGTGCTCATGGCGACGACCACGTTACCGCCGCCAGAGGGGGCGAACAAGGTCTTTTCAGGCAGGAACGGCGGCGATGCAGGAATGCGAGCGCGGTCCCGGGGCCGGCATCCGGCGCGCCGGATCCGTCAGACCCCGCCGAGGGCCATGATGCAGACCCGCGCCAGCCGGCCGCGAGCAGCCTCGAAGGCCTGGCTGGTGCCGTGCACGGCGCCGTCCAGGTACCGGATGCGGTAGAGGCCGGGCTCGACCGGAATGACTCCCTCCGAGGATTCCGGCAGGGCCACCCGCTCCTCCCCGCTCACTGCCGGACCCGCGCCGGCCGGCCCCTGCTCCAGATGTTCGAGGCGGACTTCGCGCGGCGCGATCGGCTGGAACGAGACGGCATCGAAGACCAGCACGTGCACCTCGGCCCGCCCGGCCGCCGCCGGCGCCAGCCGGCCGAGGTCCTCCTCGATGTCCTCTCTATTCATCCGCGCGCCCGCCACGACCTGGGCGTCCTGCCCGGCCAGGAACAACAGCGCCTGGGCCGTGCAGACATCATCCCAAAGATCCCGCCGCGAGGTCCACCGATCCAGGACCTGCCGGGCCGATACCCGGCCGTACCCCTTGCGCGCGAGGAACAGCGACGCCGCCACGATCCAGGGATCGGCGTCCGCCAGCGTGGCGGCTGGATCCACGTCGGGCGTCGCGGGGATCGCCAGCTGTCCCTCCTGCGGCGGGGCCGGCGCGCGGCCGGCGACGGCCATGTAGTACAGGTAGCGCTCCACCGGCAGTTCCCCGTTCAGGACGAGCCTGAAACCCAGCGCGTCAGGCCTGGCCAACTCCTGCGCGCCGAAGAGAATCCGGAGCGCGGCGAAATCAAGGGTGAGGCCATCCCGCAGAACGGTGTTCTGCTCAAGAAGGCCTTCCATCAACCTTGCCCGCGTGGCGGCCAGCGTTTCCTGGAAGGCGTCGACGGGAATATCGCACTCGAATACGGACGGGATCACGCGCAGCGCCCCGAGACGGTCCCCCCGGGCCTCGAGGTCCTGGAGCTTGTCGAACAATACGCTGTACTCCGGCGCGGCGGATTCGGAAGCGGCCGCGGCGCGTTCCGCCAGGGCTTGGGCCAGCGACCGCAGGTCCTCGTCCAGGAGGGAGCGGACCGGGTCCGGGCCCTCGGGCAGTTCCCGGCGGCCCTGCCAGTCCTGCTGGATGACTGCGTTGTACCGCCCCGCGCGGAACGCCGCGGTCCGGTGGCCCTGGCTGACGGCCTCCCCGCCCTCGGGAAACAGCACCCCATCGCCGACGACGACATAGCCCTCTTCGCCGGCGGCAAATGGCCGGCGGTCGCCTGCGAGCAGTCCGTCCAGCGCCGCGTCGGCGGATTCCGCCGAAACGTGCACGAGGAGCGAAACGTCGTACTTGATCCACTCGATGCTGCCGGCCGTCTCCTGCGGCTCGGGACCATCCGGCGGCCCGGGCGGAGCCAGCTCCTTTCTTACGAGGGCGGTCATCCCCTCGGCGGCCCCCGCCTTGAGAGAGATGGCGGTGACGTAGCGCGCGCCGCGGAGCCCTTCCCACGCCGCCGTGTCGGAAGCCCACGCCAGGGCGGCGTCCAGGTCCGCCGGCACGATGCGGGGGCCGGCGTCATCGGAACCCGCGGCGAGACACGTGGCGATCGCCAGGCCCAGCCCACCCAGGAACGTCCTTGTTTTCATGGGTCTCCTTTCCGCCCGTCTACCGGGAAAAAGCCTTGTCGCGGGCCGACGCCCCGGTGTCCCGGAATGGAACAAACGTCCACGCGGGCGTCGTCCCCTCCCGGGCCGCGGACAGGAAGCCTCCGCCCTCGAACCGCCCCCCGTACAGCAAGGCATTCACCCCGGCGCCGGCGCCGCTCATCATGTTCCGCATCGCCTTCTCCGAGGAGACATCCCTGGCGCGATCCGCGTCATACAGGATGACCACGACCACGCGTTCAGACTGCCGCAGCTTGTTCGCCGCGATCCGGTCGGCCTCGCGCCGGACAGCGGCCTCGTCCTGGTTGGTGGCCGCCGCGCAGAAGACCATGGCGTACGGCATTTCCCTGGAGTCCCACGCGCGGATTTCACGGAAGGGGCCCTTCTCCCCGGAACAGGAGGTCATGGCCCATGCCATCCCGGCCGTCACCCACAGGTTTGTTTTCATGATGCCGCTCGCTCCGCTTCACGGCCGCAGGAAGTTCCCCGTGGCCGGATCGATTTCCTTGAGGATGCCGTGGCTGAAGTCGAAGCTGTGGCCGCCCACGCGATATGAGAACCCGTACTGGCCGCCGTAATAAATCTCGACCTTCTCGCTGTAGGAGTTGACGGGCACCCGGTCGCCGTTCTGGTAGTTCAGCAGCACCACGTCCCAGAAATGGCCGTCCTTCGTGTGCGCCAGGGCCGGCCCCTGGTCGGTGCCGACGCCGTTGAACTCTTTCACATACCGGTCGACCAGTTTCCATTGTTCGCCCCACTCCCAACGCCCGTTGCCCCGCACCTCCAGCACGCCGTCCTGCAACCGGACCGGCCAGGCGCTGGAACCATACCGGAACTCGGAAAGGACGGGGCCCGGCGCCTCGTCCTTCCGCAGCGGCGAGGCCGTCTCCGACCGGGCCAGCGGCGCCAGGTGACGGCGCAGGAGGGCCTTGGTGGCGTTGTCGAATACCTTCACATCCACCGCGCGCGCGTCGGCCGGGAGCCCCCGCGTGTCCGGATACGGAAGGAAATGACGGCCGGGGCTCAAGGAAAACACAAACTCCCGCCCGGTCTCGCGGGGCATGTCTTCCAGGCGGACAAAGACGCCATCAGCCGCCACGGCCCCCAGCGCCTTGACCCCCGTGGACAGTTGCATCGAGGCCGTCACGTTCATCATGCCGGCCGGCACGGTGACACAAAGGTTCGTGCCGCTTCCGCCAATCGTGAGCTGGTTGGCCCCGGTCGGCTCCCGCAATTCGATCGGTTTCTCGTATTCCACGCCGGTCTTCACGAAGCGGTTGGGATCCGGTGCGGCGGGCGTCGGGGATTTCCAGATGGTGGCCCCGTACAGGCTGCCGTTGGCGGCCTCCCAGGTGACTTCGGCACAGCGGGCGTGCACGGCCTTGAACCGGAGCGAACCGGTCTTGTAGTCCTGGCCCTGGAGGTCGAGGGCGCCTTCGTACACCACCCGGCCGGTCCGGCGTTCGAAATCGCAGCCCAGGACCTTGAAGCGCGGCTGGCCGTTTTCGACGCACAACAGCCAGCCGGTGTTGTAGCCGTCCGCCTGCTCGCCCGTTTGCAGGGCCAGTTCCTGCGCCGCCCCGGTCTCCAGGAAGGCCACGGGATCAGACCAATCCCCAGCGCCGCCGCGCCAATACCGGACGGCCACGACGCCTTTGCCGCGGACCGTTTCGGTAACGAAGTCGTTGACGTTGCCGATCGGGCCGGACGGAGGCGCGGAGGTCACCGTCCCTCCCGGCTGAAGAGGCGGGAGGACGCCCTCGCCCGCGGTCTCTTCCACGGTGATGAATCGGGCCATCGCGTCTTCCCACGCACCGCCCCTCTCCTTCACGACGAGACGGACGGCGTGCTTGCCCGGAGATGAAAACGCATGTTCGATTTCCGGCCCTGTTTTCTCGGCTCCGGTCAGATACCAGATGAAATCCCAGTCTGCGGTATTCGATACCGCCCCCTGCGTGAACCGGATCGACTGGCCGACGGCGTACACGGACTGGTCCGGCGACACGGCGAAGTCAACGACGGGCCTTCCGCCCGCCGGCGGCGGCGCCTGCCCCGCCTGTCGAGGGGCCCCCTGGCCGGGCCCCGCGGGCGGGATCGGGGCCGGCGCCGAACCGCTCACGACCTCGACGCGGAACGAGCCCAACAGCCGGCCGTCGTCCTTCGACCGGACACGCACCTCGCTGGTTCCCACCGCCGTGCTCTCCGCGATCACGTGGCCGCTCCCCGGGTTGGAGAACAACCGGATCACCGGGGGATCGTCCTGCTCGAAAACCACGTCGCAGTAGAAGGCCTCCTTGCGCAGGCCGCTGTCGTAGACCAGCCGGAGGGTCAGCGGGTAAAAGGCGCCAACGCCGGGCAGGACCAGGGGGCTCGGTAATACCTCGCACGTCGTGATACGGGCGCGCCGCTTGAGGATACGGTCGACCTCGGTGGCGACGGCCACCACGTTGACGAAGATCGTGGGCGCCTGTGCCTTGACCTCTTCGTGCTGCTTCAACAGTTCATCATAGATTCGCCCCGCCTTCTCCTCGCAGGACGCCGCCAGCTGCTGGGCGGCTTTGCAGATGCGGGGCACATCGTTCTTGCTCGCCGGGGCCTCCCTCAAGGCCACCAGCAGTTTTTCCTGCTCCGGTTTCAACTCCGCTGCCAGTCGCGGAACAGTCGTGGACCGCAGTCGCTCGGCGCCGAGCGGCCTGAAGCTCGGCGTCATGCAGTTCTCGATCGCCTCCATGCCGATCTCCTGGAGGATGTCCAATCCGCTCCCCGGCGGGAACAGGATCAGCCCGATCCCCTTGGCCAGCACCTCGTAAGCGGACAACTGGAGCAGCTGGTCGTACTTCTCCTTCAGCTTGTTGTTGACCTCGACGTAGGCGTTGTGCTGCTTGCCCACCGGCACGATCCGGTCGTAGTCGCGCTGCACGGCCTGCGCGTTGCAGGCATTGGTCAGGGCCCAGATCGGGTTGGCGACGGAGACCCGGTCGCCGTGGCGGCGCAGGTACTCGTCGACGTACTGCTCCAGCACGCGGAGTTCGGGCTGCACGGGAGGCGGCGACACGGAAAGTTGCCCGATGGAAAGCTTGACCTTGGCCTCGATCTCCCGGACCACGTCGGCGATCGCCTGTTCGGCGCCGGCCGGGGTGGACAGGTCCGCGCCCCGGGCGTAGGCCGGGGCTAGGCACATGCAAAGGGAACCCGCCCACGACACCCACCGTCGTAGCCTGTTCATCGGATGAGCCCCCCTTCCTGCTTCAGGATACTCCTTCCGCGCGGCGGCAGGCAACTCTGCTTTGAGCCCCGGGGCGTCGCGGGAAACCGGGCCGGCCTACGACGGTTTCGACCGGGCGCGGGCGGCCTCGAGCTCGTTCAGGCAGCTCCAGAGCTCGGGAACGGTCTGGGCATGGTGGCCGCGCACGTAGAAGCTCTCGCCGCCGTCGGCGACGGTGCGGACGAGCATGGTCTTCCACGGGCGGTAGTAGTACCCGGCGGCGCCGCGCGGGGCCTCGGCATGGAAGTCCGCCGGCAGGTCGTGCAGGTCGCAGACCAGCGTCGCGAAATGCGCGATCGTCCGACCCTCCGGCCGCGCCGCGTTGCGGACCATGGCCAGGGCCTTCAGGTAGATCTCCGGCGCCATGATGGCGCTGCCGAAGTTCATCACCACGCCGCCCTCGAGCCGCTCCAGCCCCTTCGTGAACCGCAGGAAATCCGTGTAACTCGCCGCGCCCCACGCCGCGCCGTCGCAGTTGGGATGCTCGTAGACGATGTCGTAGCCGATGCCGACATGCACGGTGACGGGCACGCCGAGCCGGTAGGCCGCCGCCAGCAGGCTGATGTCCTTGTGCGGGAAGGCGCCCTCGGCGATGGCGGCGCCGACGGCCTCGCCCAGGCCCAGCCCGTTGCGGGCGGCGGCGGCGACCAGGTCGTTGATCCGGCCCGTCTCCTGCCACAATCCGAACTGCCCCTCGGCGATGTATCGCGCCACGCTCTCCGTGGTCTGGCCGATCAGCGCCAGCTCGAAATCGTGGATCAGGCCGGCCCCGTTCAGGGCCACGAGGGTGACCAGCCGCCTCTTCATCAGGTCCATCAGGTAGCGCTGCATCCCCTCGCGCAACACGTGCGCGCCCATCATGAGCACGATGGCGGCGCCCGCGTCGCGGGCCGCCAGCATCCGCGCCGCGACCGCGCGGAGCGCCGGCTCGATGCTCAAAACGGACTCGAGGGGCCGGATGCGGTCCAAACCAAGATCGTGCTTCCGTTCGGCCAGGGGCCTGATCTGCAAGCGGCTCCGGTCAAACAGGTCGGCGGGCGGGCGATGGGGCGGCTCGGCGCGCATGGGTCACTTGAGCATGGAGACGATGGTCTTCTGGAGCTTGAGCTTGTCGATGGCCTTCTGGTTGCCGATGATCTCGACCGCCTGGGCCCCGGCCACGTTCCCGATGAAGCCCAGGACTTCCGGCGGGACGCCGGTCGCGGCGGCCAGCGCCGTAACGGACAGGAAGGCATCCCCCGCCCCGACGCGGTCCACCACCTTCATGGCGAAGGCCGGCACGATCACGAACTCGCCCTCGCCGGTCCAGATCAGCGCGCCCTTCTTGCCGCGGGTCACCACGAAGACCCGGCTCTTGAGCTGCGGCGCGAGCTTCTCGATCATCGGCCGCAATTCGCCCTCGGCGTCGCGCATTTCCAGGCGCATCTCGTGCTCGGCGATGCAGCCGAAATCCACGCGCGGGTAGCGGGTGATCGTGTTGAAGCCGCGGTTGCCCGCGTTGGCCTGCGTGTTCACCGCCAGGAACTTCGCCTCCTCGCACAGCAGGTGGCGGATGGGCTTGGCCATCATGCCGTGCCCGTAGTCCGCGACCACCACGAGGTCGCACTCCTTCAGCTTCTCCTTCAGGGCCGCCGTCACCTCGCGGATCGTCTCGTCCGGGATGTCGGACTGGTCCATGTAGTAGATCTCCAGCAGCTTGGACAGCGAGTAGCCCTCGAGGAAGCGCTGCTTCACGATCGTCGGCGCGCCGGGCCGCAGGAAGAAATGCGGCGTGACGTTGGAGGCCAGGCTCGAGGTGATGAATTCCTGCCGCGTATTGACTGCGCCCAGCACGGTGAACAGCTCCACGTGGCCCGCGAAGTTGGCCACGTGGTTGGCCACCGCCAGCACGCCGCCCGCGAAGTGGTCCTCGGACTGGTGCCGCAGGGCCAGCACGGGGTCCTTGGACGACTTGCCGATCGCCTCGCAGTAGACATAGGTGTCGATGATCGTGTCCCCGATCACGAGGACCTTGAGCTTCGAGAGCCGGCTGAGCGCCTCGTTGACCGCGTTCAGCGAGTACCGGGTCTTGAAGAGGTTCAGGTACTCCTTCACCTCGACCGGGAACAGGGACATGTGGGTGTTGATGAGGTTGCTCGAGCTGAAGACGATGTCCTCGGTGAAGGCCAGGCGGGCGCCGACCTCGCGCACCACCTTCTCCTCGCGCCCGATCTTGCCGGTCATGTCGCTGGTGATTTCCTTGAACTCGGAGCCCTTGACGTAAAGGTCCGGCCGGAGCAGGCGCAGCGTCTCCTCGGCGGTCGGCCAGCGGTTGATGGCCACATGGTCCACGCACGAGAGCGAGGCGATGGCCTCCGCGCGCAGGTCCTGGGTGAAGGCCGGGCGGTGCGGCCCCTTGTCCACGTACTGGTCCGGCGTCAGCGTGACGACCAGGACATCCCCCATGCGGCGGGCCTGCTCGAAGTAGCGGATGTGCCCGATGTGCAGCAGGTCAAACACGCCGTGGCAATGCACCACGACCTTGCCCTGCGCGCGGGCCTTGGCCACCACCGACGCCAGCTTGTCCAGATCCAGTATTTTTGCTTCAGGCATGCCCGACTCCTTTATGGCCCGCTTTCGCCGGGGCCCACTTGGAACGCGTACAGCAACAGCGCGTTCCGGCCGGCCGGCCAGAACTCGATCCGCACCTCCTGCTCGCCGGTCGGAAACGAGAACGGCCCGAACACCTCCCTGATGTGATTAGCGGGTTGCAGGTTTTTCGTCAAGACCTGCCCGCCCGGTCCGGTCACGCGGAGGCTGCCGAGCGCTTGCACGGCGCCCTCGATCACCAGCCGGCCCGACCGCGCCTGGCCGGAGAGGTTGCGGACCCGGAGAGCGCCCGCCGGTTCCGGGCACGCGAAGAGAAGGCCCTCCCGGGTTTGCAGGTACTTCCAGCCCGGCCCGTCCGGATAAACCAGGAACGGCCGCCCGTCCGCCCCGAGGCGCGACGGCAGGTCCTCGGGCCGGTTGAAGTAACAGACGATGTTGAGGTTGGACGGGTATTGGTACCCGTGCGGGCTGAACCCGTAGCGGTGCAATCGCTCCAGGCTCTCGTTCCGGACGACGTCCCGGCGGGCGAAATCCGCGCCGATCCACGACCAGGGGCCTTCGGCGGGCGGCTCCGGGAAGCCCGTGGCCAGCAGCGCGGCGAGCGGGAACCGCTGGAAGAGAAACCGGCCCATGGGCGCGAGCTGCTCCGCGACCGCCGGCACACGGATGGACCCGGAGTGCATGGTCATGAACGCCGCCTGCCGCCCGCGGACCGGATAGGCGCCCGGCACGTCGCGCAGGTTGAACCCGGACTCCCAGACGTACAATCCGTTGTCCGGCAGTTGCGTCTCCAGCCACTCGATCAGCTGCGGAACCGGCATCAACTTCGTCCGCAAGGTCATCAACTGCGCGAACGGCCGGACGTGCCACGCCGCCAGCAGCGCCGCCGCGACCGCGGCCGGCGCCCAGGCCGCGCGTCCGGCCAGCTTGAGGCGGCGGCTCGCGCCCTGCGTCCACCACGCCAGGCCGCGGCCGGCGACGACCAGCATCGGCAGGAAAGCAATCGCCAGGTACCGCGGGAAGATCAGCGCATGCGGCGCGATGAAGAGCAGCGCTGCCGAGGCGCCCAGCAGGGCCAGGTGGATGGCGCCGCGGGCGCGGGTCGACCGCTCGCCCAGCAGGCCCGCGACGCCGCCCGCCAGGGCCAGGAGGAACGCGACCAGGCGCCCGACGCCCAGCCCCCAGCCGAAGTGCGCGAGCTGGTAGCGGAGGAACGGCAGCGACAACGTCGATATCTCGACCTCCTCCTTCAGGCCCGGAGGCTTGAACACCGTGACGGCCCGGTAGATCACGATCAGGAACGGCAGGGCGCACAGGACCAGCAGCGCGGCGGGCTCGAAGGCGCCGCCGATCAGTTCCCGGCCCCACGGTCGCTTCTCCGCGCTCCGCCACCGGAGCCAGGCCGCGCGGCCCAGCCAGGCCAGCCCCGCCGGGCCAAGAAACAGCCACGAGGACAGGTGCGACATCAGCATGCCCGCGGCCCCCGCGATGAACCCCAGCCGGTCCGTCCAGCGGGGTCTGCCCGGGCGCAGCCAGCCGGCCGCGCCCCAGAAATGCAGCGCCATGAAGAACATCAGCGGGTTGTAGCTCGTGGCATCGCGGCTCTGAAAGACATGGAAGAACGAGAGGGCCGCCAGGGCCAGCGTCCAGGCCGCCGTCGCCCGGTCGTACAGGCGCCGGACCGCGGCATACAGGACGCCGACGGAGAGGAAACCCAGCAGGGCAAACGGCAGCCGCACGAGGGCGATGCCGGGCTGCTCGATGCCCAGCGCCCGGTAGAGCGCCAGGAAAAGCTTGAGCCAGGCATACTGGAAGGGCATCTGCTCGTTCGTGTTGATCTCGAAGCAGTTCTGCAGGGTGTACAGGATCACGTCCAGCGGGCCGCGCGGCGAACTGGAATTCCAGAAGACGTCCAGTTCGTCGATCCACAGCAGCGTGTAGCCCAGCCGGGCGAAACGCAGCGCGAAGGCCGCCAGCAGGAGGGCGGCCACCAGGAACATGCCGGGCGTGAACCGGGACGGCGCCGGCGCGGGAACGGGCTGGGTCCGGAAGCCCATCGCGGCCTTATCGCTCGCGACCTCTCGTCACGGGCCGCGGCGCCGGCGCGGACAGACGCTCGCGCAGCAGGTCGGCCACCACGTGCTGAAGGATCGAATGCACGGCCTCCGACTGGCACATGTGGGGATGCGGCACGTGCAGGTTCAGGTCCGCCAGGCCCTTCATCTTCCCGCCGTCGAAGCCGGTCAGCGCGACAACGGTCATGCCGATCGACTTCGCGTACTCCGACGCGCGCACGACATTGGGGCTGTTCCCGGATCCGCTGATCACCACGAGGAGGTCGCCCTTCTGCCCGAACTGCCGCAGCTGGAGCTCGAAGATGCGGTCATAGCCCTTGTCGTTGGCCAGGGCGGTGATGAACGAGGTGTTGTCCGTCAGGCTCAACACGCGGAAGCGTTTGCCCTCGAGGTCGGGCATCGCGCCCATGGAGAGGTCCTCGGCAAAATGGGAGGCGTTGGCCGCGCTGCCGCCGTTGCCGATGACGTAGACCGCGCGGCCGTCCCGGTAGGCGGATTCCAGCAGGTCCAGGAAGCGCTCGACCATCCGCAGGTCCACGCGGCGCGCCGCCCGCACAACGGTCTCCAGGTATTGTTCCGCCCGCTCGATGCCCATAGGCCACTCCGATTGCCCCGGCACTATAATCCGCCGGACCGCTCGCGGCAAGGGTTAACACCCGGCCGGCGGGCGCGGGAAGCCCTGCAGGTGCGACTCCAGGAACGCGGCGAGACCGCGCATGTCGTCCACGCGGAAATCCGCCGCGCTGGGTTGTCCGGGCTCGCCGACCCGGACCGTGCGGCAGCCCGCCCGCCGGCCCGCCTCGATGTCCCGCTCGTGGTCGCCCACCATCCACGAGCGGCCCAGGTCGAGCCCGTGCCGCCGGGCCGCCGCCAGGAGCATGCCGGGATTCGGCTTGCGGTCGGGGTGGCGGTTGTCGTTCGCCGTGCAGACCCGGATGTCCAGCAGGTCCAGCCCCTCGGCGCGCAGTCGCCGGGCCAGCTCGTCGTGCATGGACTGCACCGTCTCCGCGCTCATCCGGCCCAGCGCGACGCCCCGCTGGTTCGTCACGATCACGGCCTCGTAGCCGCGGGCCCGGACCACGCGCAGCGCCTCGACGAATTCCGGGAGCAGGTGAAAATCCTCCACGCGCTCGACGTAGCCGGGGCCGGGCGAACGGTTGACGATGCCGTCGCGGTCGAAGAACACGCAGGGGCGGCCCGAGTTCGTTCCGTTCATGACGCGCCTCCCGAAGG
Source organism: Verrucomicrobiota bacterium (assembly GCA_022710725.1). Classification (GTDB taxonomy): domain Bacteria; phylum Verrucomicrobiota; class Kiritimatiellia; order CAIQIC01; family JAGNIJ01; genus JAGNIJ01. Next base: position 390,478 of record JAKLGK010000002.1, on the reverse strand, counting down.
CAAGTCCTTCGCCCGCCAGGGCAGCCCGACAAGCAACCACGCCAGCGCCAGCCAGGAACAGGCGGCCAGCGCCTGCGCGACCTGCTCGACGCGTTCGTGCCGCAGCGCCACGGCAGCCGCGTAGGCTGTCGCGCAGACCAACAGCGGGAGGACGGAACGGAACCGGTGCTGCGCCAGTTCGAAATGCACGGCCAGGTAAACCAGGCCGAGCGGCGCCATGGCCCACGTCAAGGCCCGGACCAGTCCGATCATCTGGAGATCCGGCTCCGCCACGCGGAACAAGATTCGCAGCGGAAGAGCCGGCCATAGCGTGACGGCGCCGACCGCCAACAGCACAATGAGGCCGGAGAATACGAAGGCTCGGACCAGCGTGCCTCGCGTGCCGGCGGCCACCTCCCCCGCCGACGTCACCTTCGGGAACATGGCCATGGCGATAGGTACCGAGACGAACACCACGGATCGGCCGATCGTCGCCCCGCGCGCGAACAGACCGGCCTCCAACGGGGAGAAGAGATGTTTCACCATAATAATGTCCGCGTTCATCAGCACGGCAAACCCGCCAAGGATGAGCAGGGAAAACACAAAATAGCGGAAGACATCCGCGATGGGGGCCGTCCCGGCATCGCTCCGCTCGCGGCTCGGCAGGACGCGGAGGCCAATCGCGCCCCAGACGATGCTGGACAACACGCCCGCGAGATGGCCGGCCAGTCCCCAGGTCGCCAGGGGGGCTACACTCCAGACCAGCGCCCCTCCGGCCACGAGGCGAACGACGCTCCAACTGTGCTGCGTGCAGGCCATCCAGCCAAAGGATTGAACCCCTTGCAAGGATCCGATGAAGACCGGCATGTAGAACGAGCCCGCCACGATCAACCCCGTCAGCCGGACGGGCAGTCCCGAATCCAGGTGGAACCACCGGGCCAGCACGTCCCCCAGGAGAAGGGAGACCAGTAGCACGGGTGCCGCCGCCCACGTCATCATCCGAAATCCCCGCCCCACAAGCACCCGGATTTCACCCGTCCGCCCTTCCCCCAGCAGCCGAGACGCAAAGTGCGCCACGGCCGTGCGCACGGCGTCCATCGGGGTGGCCAGCACGAGGATGATGCCCAGCATGGAAGCCAATTCCCCGTACTGCTCGGCCGACAGCGTGCGCCCCATGACCACCTGGAACAGCAGGTTGGAGACGTTCGCCACCTGCGTGGCCGCCATGAGCAGCACGCCGTGCCGCAACAAATGCTCCTGGCCGCGATTCGCCATGGTCAGCCCTTCACCCGGATGAAGGGGCCCAGCGTCCGGTCATATACCGTCACGACCCACCGGAACGGGGAGAACAGCAGGCGCAGCCGGCAGATGGCAATGAACATCTCCAGCGAGGCGCGTCCGACCTTCAGGCGCGAGCCGCCGGCGTCCCGCCACACGGTCGGCCACTCGACGATCCGGTAGCCGGCCCGCTTGAGCTGGAACAGCAGGTCCACGTCGAACGCCCAGCGCGTGATGCCCAGCAGCGGCATCACCCTCCGCAGCGCATCGCCCCGCATCAGCTTGGCCCCGCACTGCGTATCCGTGATCCGCAGCCCGAACAGCAGCCGCACGAGCCGGTTGAAGATCCGCGAGGCGAAGCGGCGCGCCAGCGGCTGGCGGGGGCTGACCTGCGAGCCGGGCATCCAACGCGACGCGATGATCGCCCCGGCGTCGCCGATGTGATCCACCAGATCCTGGAACGCCTCCGGCGGCGTGGACGTATCCGCGTCCACGAACCCGACCAGGTCCCCCCGGGCCTCGCCGAAACCCAACAGCAGCGCCCCGCCCTTGCCGATCGCGCGCGGCTCGATCACCGCCCGCACCTGCGGACAACGCGCTGCGGCTTCCCGGGCGATATGCTCCGTGCGGTCAGTCGAGCCGTTGACCACAACGACGAACTCCATGTCGGTCCCGTGGCGGGGCGCAAACCAGGCCACGTAGGTATCCAGCATCGGCCCGAGCCGGGCTTCCTCGTTGAAGGCGGGCACGACGATGGACAGCTTCACGGACGATCCTCCGGCAGCCGGCGGAAGAGCCGAAGGACCGTGTGGGCCTGGCCAAAATCGGGGACCTGGCAGAACTCCGCGAAGCGCAGCCGAACGAGCTTCCACAGCTCGGCCTGTTCCGCGGCGGTCAGCGGGGCCACCTCGGGCGAACGGATGGCCAGGCCGTAGCCGCTGAAGGCGGCGAAGCTCGCGGGCGCCGCCGTCAGCTGCTCGGCCATCAGCTCCCGGTTCAGCACGCGGAGCGCGCGGGCCCGCTCGGTGGGCATGTCGGGGAAGTAGCTGAACGGGCCCATCTCCATGCCCATCGGCACGAGCAGCCGCGCCTCGACCGCGAGGTAGGTGTCCTGCGTCAGCAGCACGTCGCCGATCCGGCTCTTCTTCCCCAGCCAGGCGCCGATGTCGCGGACCTTCTGCAGCGCGGAATCCTGTTTCAGCCGCCACCAGATCCGGTCGCGGCCCAGCACGAACCAGTCCTGGTTGACCGGCGACGAAAAGGCCGACGCGACCGAGCCGACGAACACGAGCGCCAGCAGCCAGGCCAGCCAGGGATCCGCCTCCCCCGCCGGGGCGGCCGCGCGCGCGCGCACCTCGGCCAGGTAGCGGGCCGCCGCGGCGGCCAGCGCCGACGCGAACACCGGGAAGACCATCGCCTGGTAATCGTCGTACGGGAACGGCGCGGCCAGGTGCACGAGCGTCACCAGCGCGACCGTCGCCCAGAGGGCCCCGCCGAACCCGCCGGGCGTCCCGCCGCCGGGGAGGCCCGCCGTTTTCTCCGCGGGCGTGATCCACCGCAGGCCCGCCAGCCCCAGGCCCAGCAGCAGCGGCAGGAAGTAGGCCTGGACCGTGCGCGAGACGAAGCCGGCCTTGAACACGAGCAATTGCGCCAGCGTGCCGGGGGCGCGCGCGGAATGGTACTCGAACAAGCCGAAGCGGAAGCCTTCCGGCGCGCACCACAGGAACGGGGCGGACAGGCCGGCCAGCGCGAGGCCGCCGCCGATGCCGAACATCAGCCACGGCGCGTTCCCGAGCCGCCGCCGCTGGAGCAGCAGGTAGACGCCCGCGATCGGCAGCGCGGCGCCCGCGGAGAGCCGGGTTCCGGCGGATAGGGCCAGCAGCACCCCGGCCGCGAACGCGGCGGCCGCCCGGAGCCGCCCGCCGGCATAGCTCAACGCCAGCAGGCCGCCGACCAGGAAGAGCGAGCTCAACGCGTACGTCTTGACCACCGTGGTGAAGTAGCTCTGGTAGACGTTGCCGGCGAGGAGCGTCATGGCCAGGAGGCCCGCTGCGCACTTCCAGCCGGACGGCGTCGCGCGGGCCGCGAGCGCGGCGGCGCCCAGCGCGGCCAGCCCCCCGAGGAGCGCGGTGAACAGCCGTCCGCCCATGACGCCCCACCGGTCCACCCACGAGTAGACCTCCGCGTACACGTAGGGCAGCACGGGCCCCTGCGTGAAGGCGAAATCGCGGTACGGCACCTGCCCGTCGCGAACGAGCCCGGCGGCGTAAAGGTACCAGCCCTCGTCCTGGTTCAGATCGCCCCAGAACAGGTTGCACCCCGCGAGCGCGACGTACAGGACCAGCGCGCCCAGGCCCAATCCCAGCTTCCATGACATCCGGATCACGTCACTTCGCCTTCCGTGTCGAATCCGCCGGCGCCAGTTCCCGGCACAACGCCGCGAGGACCGCCACGCCCCGGCGCAGGCTCTCCACCTCGATGAACTCGTCGCAGGTGTGCGCCTGGCTGATGCTGCCCGGCCCGAACACTACCACTTCCGGGCAGGCCGTGGAAAGCGGCCCGGCGTCGCTGAACCAGCCCGACCCCGCGAGCCGGGCCGGAAGACCGGCTTTTTCGCACGCGCGCCCCAGCGCGCGCACGAGTTCCGAATCTTCGTCCGTGTGGAACGGCGGCCCTTCCTTGATGACCTTCACCTCGCCGCCCAGCAACACTCCCTCGTGAACCAAATCGCTCAACTCGGCCCGGACGCCCGCCAGGATATCGGCGCCCTTCTCGCCCGGCAGCGTCCGGCGGTCCAACCGGGCGCAGCACTGGTCCGGCACGATGTTGACCGCCGTGCCGCCCCGGATCTGCCCGACGGACAACGTGGGCTGACCGAGCCGCTCGTGGGTCAGTCGGGCCCGGTCCAGCTCGTGGCGCTTCTGGATGCGCTCCAGCAGGCGCGCCATGCCCACGATCGCGTTGACGCCCCGCTCGGGATTCGAGCCGTGCGCGGCGCGGCCCTTCACCTCGACGTCGAACCACAAGGCGCCCTTGTGCGCGTGGACGATCTCCAGTTCCGTCGGCTCCAGGATCACCGCGCGATCCGCGCGCAGCCCCTGCTCCACCAGGCGGATCGCGCCCGCGTTGCCCGTCTCCTCGCCCATGACCGCCGCAAAGACCACGCGGTATCCCTTCCGGACCAGTCCGTCCAGGGCCTCCGGCGTCAGGGCGGCGAGTCCCGCGGCCATGGGCCCCTTGCAGTCACAGGCCCCGCGGCCGTGGACACGGCCGTTCTCGACCCGGGCGCGGAACGGCTCGGCCATGCCGGTCACGCCGACGGTATCCATGTGGGCCTCGAACAGGAGCGTGGCCGGGGCGTTGTCCGGCCCGAACGAGCCGAGCAGGTTGGGCCGGCCGGTGTCCCGGTCCTGCCAGGACACCGCGAAGCCCTGCTCCTCCAGGTAGCCGGCAAGAAAGCAGGCCAGGCGCTCCTCCCCGGCGATCCGCGCGTCCGGCGTATGCTCGGGGCTGACGCTCGGAATGCCGATCAGTTGCTTGAGCAGTTCGACCGTGTCCGCCGCCGCCATGTTCACGCTCCGTTTCCGTCCCGTGCCGCGCGAAACATAGCGGATTCAGAGTGACGACACAATCCTGGAAACGCCCGCAAACTGGGTTTCTCAGCCAATTTGGGATAAATGGGATGGCCGGCCAAGACAGAAAGGATCTGCCACGGCAACCATCGAAACCAGTCCGCTGCAAACTCTACCGTCGCGACCTGTCCCCGAGTTTCCCTCTATTCTCTTTTTCGGGGCCGCCCTGCCGCCTCCAAAACAGCGTGTGGGCGATATTGTCGACACAACATGTCTTAATCCTCAGGATAGGCCAGTTGAAGCGGGAGAGGCGCGGTTTGCGTGGTACCGTGATAGGGCGGGCGGCCGCCATTGGCAACGCGTTCTCCACCGCATGTATTATCATCATAGGTTGTTCCATCGTAGGTGCAATAAACTCCGCCTGCCATATAGTACTGAACCCAGACATGTCCGCGTGCTTGGTCGCTCACCACTTGGGCTTCTACTACGAACGGACGGCTTCGCAATACTTCTGCCGCGCGGCAGGCATGTTCCACACACATTCCATTTTTGCTCGTGATCAGAACGGGAATATCCGAATAGCATCTGGACTTGTCAGACCAGGGATCGGGGACCGGTTTCGACGGCGTTTTCCTCTCTATTTCAAGCTGCCGACGATACTCCGCGCTGGGATCACGAGCATGATCTTTGGCCAGCTTAGTTCCAAAAATGTTATCCCACACCAACAGCCAATGATAGCGTCGTGCTTCCTCGTCTTTTTTTCCGCCTCAATTGCAGCGGGCATCAGAGCACCGATCAGGGCTCCGCCAGCGACAAAAGCCGCGCCAACCGGCCCGGCCATGCCCGTCGAACCGGCAGGAAATCCTCCAGACACAGGCGCAGGGGGCACAAGCCATTGCGGGCCAACACTGCCCGTATTGACAAATCCGACCATCACTCCCCCGCCGCCCGCGACCAGGCCCACTCGATGTTTCGATGCCAGGGAACTCGGTCGCACCGATCCGCCGCCAAGCGGAACCCAGCCAACCGCGAAGAACTACAGCACAAAGAAGGCCATGACCCCTATCCGAAAGGATGGTCTCATCATACATCCCCCCTCGCATTTGCATGGTGTTTTGGGTGCCAGAAATAAGCTTTTGGATTTATTGATTTTGAGGCTGGCCCCACCTCCTTTCCGACTTGCTGGCCGCCCCCGTCACCGCAAGTCGCCGGGGGCCTCGTGTTCGGAATTGGCCAGTTCCTCTAAAGTTTCCACCGCGCCGAATCGACGCAAAGCGCGCCACACGGCATCGGCATTCTCCTGTGCAAGCAGTTCCCAGATGTCGACATCCATAATTGCTCGAGGATAGCCGTAGGCGACAAGGTCCCAGGCGCCGACCAGAAGGAACCAAACCTTCTTGACGGCCAAGGCCTGCAACAGGTCTGGATCCCCCCTGAATTCCGTGTGTTTTTACCCCTTCACATACCCTGTCGGCGGAAGAGAGACTTTTCTTCCCGGGTTTTTTTAGGTAGTTGGGTCAGCCCCAGAAGAACCGTCCCCGCATTGGTTGCTGCGGTGTCGTTTACCGCGGATCGGTTGAAGTTGCACGGCCATATAGCGGGAGAGGCCAAGGTGGCGGCCGTTGAAATATCGGCTCGGTTGACCGACAGGACACAGCGGGAGATCAGGCATTACTATGGCGGCATCAGCTCATCCGCGGTGGCGATGATGAGGCGCAAGGTGCGAACGAGCGGGGCCCGCCTGCATGCGCGCATCGCAACGTTAATCATGCGCGTCTTGCCGTAAATTGAATATTTGGAATCCGACCCCTAATCGCCCCCCTAATCGATTGACCATGATTTGGTTTCGGCTTTCCGGCTGGTTCTGCTTGACGCCCAATCTCCGTATGGGCCATGTTTATCTAGAGGGGCAATCATGAGGAAACGCCCAAACCGAGGAATCGCACGCACTGTCCTGCTGTTGTCTTTGGGCGCGGTGACATCGGCGGGCGCGGCATGGACCGTGACGCCCCTCGCCAGGCAGGGCGACGTGGCGCCGGGAACCGAAGACGGCGTGACGTACCTGCATTTCATGAATCCTCTTATCAACAGCAGCGGAAAGGTTTCTTTCGTCGCTTCGCTGCAGGGGCCCGGGATTGGATTCTCCAATATCGTCGGGTTGTGGTCTCAAAAAATTTCTGCTTTTGAGCTCGTGGCCCGGCCGTTGAATCCCGCTCCGGGGTGCGAGGAGGGAGTGCTGTTCTGGGGCACACTGGGATTCACCACCACGCCCTGGCCAACCTTCAACGACCGCAGCGAGGCGGCCCTGCGCACCAATGTGAACGGGCCCGGCGTGGGCTCCACGAACGACTCCGGCATATGGGCCGGGACCGCGGCGACCTTCGACCTGGCCGGGCGGGAGGGTTCTGATGCCGCAGTTCCCGGCGAGTCACGCACCTTCTACGCCTTCGACGTGCCGGGCATGGGCAACGGCGGACACTGCGTGTTCCAAGCCAGGCTCGACTACGGAACGGTGGGCGGACTATCGCATGATTACGGGATCTGGAGCCGGACTTCCACGGGGCTCCAGGTCATCGTTGTGTCCGGCGATTCAGTCCCGGGCAGTCTGGGCGTCTTCGAAGAATTCCACACGCCCGCCGCAAATCGAAGCGGACAGATCGCCTTCCGTGCTTCTCTCTATGGGGTGACGGATGACCAAGGAATCTGGTCCTATGCCAATGGAACAGGCACCCATATCGCGCTCGCAGGTAACCAGGCGCCCGGCGCCCCGGACGGCGCGCTTTTCAACCAATACCACCCCATGGGTGACCCGGTTATCAACGACGCCGGGGACGTGGTCTTTGGCGCCCGCCTGAGGTTGGGCGGGACATCCGAGACCAACGACTCGGGCCTGTGGATGTGGCACGGAGGAGAACTGCAGGCACTGGCCCTTGAAGGCCAACTCGTTCCCGGTGCGGAGGCCGGCACGCTCTTCGCGCACTTCGATCCCGCGGAACGCCCGACGCTCGGCGGAGCCCATGCCGCCTTCCGGGCCAGCCTCACCGGCGACACGGTCTCTGTGACCAACGACACCGGGATCTGGATGGGCACCCCGAGCAACGTGGTCTGTGTCGTGCGGGAGGGCGACGTGGCGCCGGCGGCCGGCGCGGACGTGTACTTCGGCGCATTCCCGTATAATTCGACGTATTTCAGTATCAACTCCAACGGGACCGTGGCCTTCTTTTCGGGTCTGACCGGTGCCGGAGTCAGCAGTTCGAACAACACCGCCCTGTGGATCTGGAATCCCGGGGACGGATCCTATTCCCTCGTCACCCGGGAAGGCAACCCCCTGGAGGTCGCGCCCGGCGACGAACGGCCGATCATCGAGCTGAAGCTTTTCGGCGGCGGCGGCCAGGACGGCCGCGGTACCAGTCTGAACGACGCCGGCCAGATCGCGTTCTACGCCAAGTGCACCAACGATTTCAGCACCGTCTGCCTGGCCGAGCCCGGCGGCGCCGCCACGCCCGACCTTGAATGGGGCCGTCTCCAGGGGGGCGGGATCGTCCTGCAGTGGAAAACCATGGGGGCCGGTGATGTCTACCGCGTTGAACGATCTGCTTCCCTCACCGAACCCGACTGGCAGTTGCCGGAGCCCACCAACGAGTGGCCCATCGGGGTCAACGCTTGGACCGGCACCCCGACCGCCGCCGGTTTCTACCGCGTGTCGTCATCCTCGGACTAGCCCGGCTAATGCGCGATTGGCGCGCATTAGCCGCCCAAAGGGCCGCCGCGTGAGAGTCGCGTACCGCGCCTCAACGCGGTCACGCGATGATGCGCCCGCGTTACGGGCACAAACGGGGCTTGCTACGCTCGTTTTGTCTAATCCTTGATTCGACAAAACGTCACGTCTTCTGGCACGCGAATTGCGTGAGTGCCTCTACGCTCATGCAATAAGCGGGCTAGGCCTTCAGGCGTCTCGGATCAAATCGGCGAACAGCTCAGTCGGATTTGGGGTCAGCTTCAAGAAACAAATAATTGTCGCCCGATCGCTTGCCACGGCGTCAGTTACCGTGACTCGAAGTGCTCGCCGAGCGAGGCGGGCGGGGCGGCGCGGAGGGAGCGCAGGAGGCGCGCGGCGGCGCGGCGGCGCGGTTCGGAGAGGGCGGCCAGGGCGCGCTGCACCCACTCGGCGTTCCCGGCGTTGACCAGGAGCAGCGCCAGGATCATCAGGGGGAACGGCGCGACCTGGAGGACCTGCATGGGGACGCCCGGCAGGTGCGGTTGCAGCACCAGCCCGAGCCACTGCAACAAGGCGAAGAACCAGGCCCCGAGCGCGGCGCGCCACGGGTTCCAGCCGCCGAAGATCGTGATGGCCAGCGCGATCCAGCCGAGGCCGTCGAGCCCGGAGATGGTGCCCATCCAGCCGGCCTTGATGCTCAACGAGTAGATCGGCCCGGCGAGGCCCACGAGCGCGCCGCCGAAGATCGTGTACAGATAGCGGAGCCGGTTCACGTTCGCCCCGCGCGCGTGCGCGGCCGCCGGCCGCTCCCCCACCCCCTGGAGGATCAAGCCGGGCCGGGTGCGGTACAGCCAGAACCACGCGCCCGCGACGAGCAGGAAGCCGGCATACGTCGGGAGGTCGTGCCGGAAGAGCAGCGGGCCGAGCACGGGTATATCGCCCAGCGCGGGGACCGGCCACGACGGCACCGTCGGGCCCGGCCGGCCCATGAGCGGGGCGCCCAGGAAATAGGAGAGGTCCCGGCCGACCATCGCGAGAACGAAGCCGACGGCCACCTGCGACTGGCGAAGCGTGATGCTGCCGAACGCGACGATGAGGGCCATGAAAGCCCCGATGACCGCGCCGGCCAGGAAGCCGAGCGCCAGGCTGCCCGTCTTCACCGCGACCCCGAAACTGCCCATCGCCGAGAGAAGGATTGTCCCGTTCAGGGAGAGGTTGATCACGCCGGCGCGCTCGGCCAGCGTCTCGCCGATCGCCGCGAAGAGCAGCGGCGTGGCGGACGAGAGGATGCCCGCGAGGCCGACCAGGACCAGGGATTCGCCGTTCATGGCGCCGCCTCCCGGCGGAACCGCCGCCGCGCGCCGTGGACCACCAGGACGCACAGGACCAGCATGCCCTGCAGGACGCCCGACAGGGACGAGTCGAGTCGGAAGACGATGGGCAACTGGATGCTCCCGATGTTGAGCGCGGCGAAGAAGAAGGCGACGAAGGGCACGGCGAGCGCCCGGTAGCCGGACAGCATGGCGACCAGCAGGCCCAGGAACCCGTAGCCGCTGGAGATGGCGGGGATCAGCCGGTGGTAGACGGCCGTGACCTGGAGCGCCCCGGCCGCCCCCGCGAGCGCGCCGCAGAGCGCGAAGCCGGACAGCATGTAGCGCGTCGTCGGGATGCCCAGCAGGAACGCGGCCCGGGCGTTGCGGCCGACGGCCTTCACCTTGAGGCCGAAGTAGGTGCCGCGCAGCAGCGCCCCGACCAGCACGATGCCGAGGACGCCGAGCGCCAGGGCCCACCCGCTCAAGCGAAGCGCGCCGATCTGGGGCAGCCACAAGGCCTCGGGAAACGGCTCGGTGCCGCTCATGGAACCGACCCCCGGCCGCTTCCACGGTCCGAAGATCAGCCAGAGCGCCAGGCCGCTGGCGACGAAGTTCAGCCCCAGCCCGCCGAAAATTTCGTTCACCCCGCCGTGGGTCTTCAATAGTCCCGCGAAGACGGCCCACAGCGCCCCGCCCAGCATGCCGGCCCCGATCGCCAGCGCCAGGACCAGCGCGGGCGGCAGCGCGGCGTCCTGCAGGAGGCGCAGCATCCAGGTCGTGAAGACGGCGCCCATCATCACCTGCCCCTCGATGCCGATGTTCCAGAGCCCGGCGGCAAACGTCACCAGCAGCCCGCTCGCGACCAGGAGCAGCGGCACCCACGCCACGAGCACGTCGGCCAGCTTGCCCGCCGAGCCGACCGACCCGGAGGCCATCTCCATGAAAGCCCGGGCCGGCGACACCCCGAGGAGCGCGAGCAGCCCGGACACGAAGACCACGGCCAGCCCGGCGGCCAGCCCGATCCGGACCGCAGCTTCCCATCCTGGGCGTCCCTCCTTCACGGCTGCCCTCCCATCATTTCACCGAGCCGCTCCACGGTCATCGCCGACGCCGGCACCGGCCCGGCCACCTGCCCGCCGAAAAACACGAGCACGCGGTCGCTGTACTGGAGGATTTCCTCGAGGTCGGAGGACGTGAATACCAGCGCCGCGCCGTCCGCGCAGCGATCCAGGAGCTTGCGCCAGATGGCCGATGCCGATTCCACATCCAGGCCCCGCGTCGGGTGCTCCAGCAGGACAAGGCAAAGGCCGGGCGGCAACAAGGACAGCAGGGCGCGCTGCTGGTTGCCGCCGGAGAGGGAATCCACGGGACCCGTCGCCGCGCCGCGGATGTCGTATTCCGCGATCCGCCGCTCGGCCTGCTCCATCGTCAGCTTCCAGTCGATCACAAGACCGCCGCCGGGCTCGACGATCGCGAAATGCTCCGCCGGTGTAAGTCCGGCCACCAGGCCTTCCTCCAGCCGCGCCGCCGGCACGTAGGCGATGCCCGCGTCGCGGAAAACCGGGTACGGTTCGCCGGCCAGGTCGCGACCGGCCAGCCGCAGGCGGCCGGCCGCGGGGCGGAGCAACCCGCCGCAGGCCCGCAGGAACAGCTCCTGGCCGCTGCCCTCCAGTCCCGCCAGCCCGATGACTTCTCCGGCGCGGATTTCCAGGTTGAGCCCGGCCAGCCGCAGGCGGTGGTCCTCCACCGCCAACCCGTCGAGCGTCAGCAACGGTCCGCCGGTCGGGACCTCCAGCCGCGGTTCCCGGGTCACGACCCGCCCGAACATCAACCGGACCAACTCGTTCAGATCGTAGGGCGCCTGGGCCCGGCCCGCCACCCGCGCCCGGCGCAGGACGGTCACCTCGTCGCAGAGCATTTCCACGTCGCGCAGCTTGTGCGAGATCAGGATGATGCTCTTCCCGTCGGCGGCCAGTTTCCGCAACGCGGCGAAAAGACGGTCCTTCTGCAGGGCGCTGATTCCGGTGGTGGGCTCGTCCAGGATCAGCGCCCGCGCGCCCAGGGAGAGCAGGCGCACCATTTCCAACTGCTGGCGTTCGCCCACGGTCAGGTTTTCCACGCGCGCTCCGGGATCCACCCGAAAGTCGAAGTCCGCCTGGCGCTCCTCCAGCTCCCGGCGCGCGTCCGGGCGGGACAATCGCCACGCGCCGGTCCGGCCGGCGAGAAAGTTATCCACCGCCGTCATCGGCGGAAAATCCAGCGGATCCTGGTGCAGCATCCCGATGCCCAGGCGGATCGCGTCAGCCGGACCGCGGATCTGCGCGGGTGCGCCGTCCAGGAAAGTGCGTCCCGAGTCGGCGCGGATGAACCCCGACAGGATCTTCATCAGCGTGCTCTTGCCAGCGCCGTTCTCGCCAAGGATGCCGTGGATGGTTCCGGCGGGGACGGCCAGGGAGATGCCCTCGTTGGCCTGGACCTCGCCGAAGCGCTTGCTGATGTTCTCCAGCGCGATATTCATCGGTCGGGCCGCCGGCGCCCGGTCAAGGGCCAGCGACGCTTTGTCCTTCCATCCCTTCGAGCAATCGGGGCAGGTACCACACCTGGCGATCGGTCGCCCGCTCGCCGTCGCGCAAGTACTCCGCGCCGTCCTGCAGCGTGAGTGGCCCGCTCCACAGCGCCAGCCCGCCGGCCAGTTCCCCGGCGAACTGGTCCAGCGCCACGGAGAGTTCCGGGGAGAGCGCGCGGCCCTTGGCAAAGCCGACGGCGGACCGATCCGGATCGTTGATGTCGGCCCAATCCGGGCCGTTCCACTCCCAGGCCGCCTGCCACCCGCCCTCCCGGGCGGCGCGCAGATGCCGGAGGTACGCCGGCCCCCAGTTGAAGTACGGGACGCCCAGGCACACCTCCGGCGCCGTCTCGCAGGCGCCGACGTAATTGTAGGGCACGGCGAACACCTTGCGGCCCGTGCCGGCCATCTTGCGGGCTTCGACCAGGGCCTCGGTCGTGTCGATGCCCGAAAGAACCACGTCGAAGCCGCTATTGTAGAAATCGTCGGCCACCTGCGTCGGATCGGCGGTGACGCCGGGGAGGTTGAACCAGAATCCGATCCAGGTGACCTTGAACATCAGTTCGGCCGGATCGCGGCCGCGATACTTCGTCCACGCGTACCGCGCGCCCAGGAACGCGGAGGCGGTCAGGCGGCGGGTCTCGTCGTTGATGAGGGGGCCGAGATAGCCGATGCGGCCGGTCTGGGTCGCGAGCGCGGCGGCGAACCCGGCCATCATCTTCCCGTACTCCATGCGGCCCATGATGTTCACGAGGTTGGGCAGGCCCTTGTAGTCCTTGCCCTCCTTCCACGCGTTGTCGCCGGAGGCGTGGATGACGAATATATCGGGATGCGCCTTCGCGAAATCCAGGCAGCTGTCCTTCATGTCGTCCGAGTTGAAGATCACGAGGCGCGCGCCCCTGGAAACCAGGTCCTCGGCCAGTTGCGCCGGGGTCGTGCCCGGCCGGTCGCCGGGATTCACCTTGTCCACATAGATCATCTGCGCCCCGGGCAGACGGGCTTCCACGTATTTCCCCGCGTCGTAGTGCGCCTGGCTCCAGCCCCGGTCGTTGTAGGGACCCACCATCAGGAGGCCGAAAACGAAGGGCGGCCCGGCGGACGGTTCCGCCGGCGCCGGGGACGGGGCGCTCTTCTTCCCGCAGCCCGGCAGAAGCGCGACCGCCAGAACGAGCGCCAACGAAGCACTATGGGTGCGCGGCATGCTCTCCACCTCCGTATACCGAAGCTTCCCCCACGCTTCGATCCTCGCGCAGGATAGCAGCCGGAGATCTGGAAAACCATCCCGAAGCCCGCGCCGGCCGCCGGATTTCAAGTTGAGCCGGGGCCGATCGTGGCGTATCTTCCCGGCACGAGCGGTTGATCAGCCGGCATACCCCCGCGGGAGCCGGGGGAGGCGCCCATGAGCATGAAGATCAGCGAAGAGTTCATTCGACGGATCCCCAAGACGGACCTGCACCTGCACCTCGACGGCTCGCTGCGGATCCCGACGCTGATCGAGCTGGCAAAGAAGGGCGGCGTGAAGCTGCCGTCCTACGAGGAAGCCGGGCTGAAGGAACTCGTCTTCAAGGACACCTACGCCGACCTGCCCGAGTACCTGCAGGGCTTCGCCTATACCGTGGCCGTCCTCCAGAACGCCGAGAACCTCGAGCGCGTGGCCTGCGAACTGGCGGAGGATAACCTGGCCGAGGGCGTGCGCTACATCGAGATCCGCTACGCCCCCCAGCTTCACTGCCGGCCGGGCTTCACCATCCCGCAGATCGTGCGCGCCGTGTGCGCCGGGCTGGACCGCGCCAAGAAGGCGCACAACAACCGGCCCGAGGTGAAGAACGGCGAGGACATCCCCTTCGAGTACGGGCTCATCGCGTGCGCCATGCGGTCCTTCAACGAGCACATGTCGCCCTACTACGCGCAGCTGCTCCAGGTGATGTCGTACGCGCCCCGGAAGGAGGTCTTCGCCACGGCCTCGCTGGAGCTGGCGCGGGCGGCCGTGGACCTGGCCCAGCACGAGGGGCTGCCGGTGGTCGGGTTCGACCTGGCCGGCGAGGAGGCCGGGTATCCCGCCGTGGCGCACCGAGAGGCCTACCAGTACGCGCACAGCCACTTCCTGAAGAAGACCGTGCACGCGGGCGAGGCCTACGGGCCGGAATCCATCTTCCAGGCCATCACGGAGTGCCACGCCAACCGCATCGGGCACGGCACGTTCCTCTTCGCCGCGGACATGATCCGCGACCCGGACATCGAGAATCCGGATTCCTACGTGCGCTACCTGGCGGAATACATCGCCAGCCAGCGCATCGGCATCGAGGTCTGCCTGACCAGCAACCTGCAGACCACGCCGTCCATCGAATCCGTGGGCAACCATCCGCTGCGCAAGATGATCGAGCACGGCCTGTCGGTGTGCCTGAACACCGACAACCGGCTGGTCTCCAACACCACGGTCACCCGCGAGCTCAAGCTGGCGGCGGACCACTTCCCGATGACGCCCCACCAGTTCCGCAACCTGGTGATCGCGGGCTTCAAGGGCAGCTTCTTCCCCGGCAGCTACAGCGCCAAGCGGGCCTACGTCCGGCAGGTGATCCGGCGCTACGAGGCGCTGGAGAAGGAGCTGCTGGGCGCGGCGTCGGACTGATCGCTGGCGCGGCCGGCCCAACGCGCGGCGCCCCGGAGCGTAACAATTTCATTCACATCCGTGAATGGATTTGTTATCGCCGTGCCGGCGCGCATTTTCGCCATTGACACTTCCCCTCTTTCGCGTCATGGTCCGCGGGCCAAAAGGAGCCGCGCGATGAGCCGGAACCCGCACCTCGACAGCTTCATGGCCGCCTTCCCCCGCGAAGGCCTGACGTTCGACGACGTCTGCCTCGTCACCCGCTACGCGGATTTCCTGCCGACCGACACCGACCTCTCGGCGCCGTTCAGCGCGCGCATCCGCCTGAACATCCCCTTCGCCAGCGCCGCCATGGACACCGTCACCGAGGCCCGGATGGCCATCGCGATGGCCATGCTGGGCGGCATCGGCATCATTCACCGCAACCTCTCCGTCGAGGAGCAGGCCCGCATCGTCCGCACCGTGAAGGGGCATCTCAACGGCCTGATCGCCCAGCCGGTGACCTTCCGCGTCACGGATACGCTCCGCACCGTCCGCGAGACGCGGCAGGCCCGGGGCTACGCCTTCAGCGGCTTCCCGATCCTCGACGAAAACGACCGCCTGGCCGGCATCCTGACCTCGGCCGACATCAAATTCGCGCGCGACCCGGACGCGCCGGTGGCGGACATCATGACCCGCCGGGTGATCACGGCGCCGGCGGGCACGACGTTGCAGCAGGCCTACGACCTGATGCAGCGGGAGAAGATCGGCAAGCTGCCGCTGGTCGAGAGCGGCCGGCTCGTCGGGCTCTACTCCTACACCGACGTGCGGACGCTGATCGAGAAGGCCGAGCCGCAGTTCAACCGCGACGCGCAGCACCGGCTGCGGGTCGGCGCGGCGATCGCGCCCGGCGACCGGGAGCGGGTCGAGCGGCTGGCGGAGCACGGCGCGGATGCCGTGGTCATCGACACCGCGCACGGGCACTCGCAGGCCGTGCTCGAGATGGTCCGCTGGGTCAAGGCCGGGTTCCCGGCCCTCGACGTCGTGGCCGGCAACATCGCCACAGGCGAGGCGGCGCGCGCCCTGCAGGACGCCGGCGCGGACGCCGTCAAGGTGGGCATCGGCCCGGGCTCGATCTGCACGACGCGCGTCGTCACCGGCGTCGGGGTCCCGCAGTTGACCGCGATTTACGAATGCGCGCGCGCCGTGGAGGGACGCATCCCGGTGATCGCCGACGGGGGCATCCGCCATTCCGGCGACGTGCCCAAGGCGATCGCGGCCGGGGCCGACACGGTGATGATGGGCTCCGTCCTCGCGGGCACGGAGGAGAGCCCCGGCGAGAAAATCCTCTACCAGGGCCGGCAGTACGTCGGCTACCGGGGCATGGGCAGCCTCGGGGCCATGCAGGCGGGCCAGGGCAGCCGCAAGCGCTACAGCCAGGAGCACGTGAATCCCGACGATCTCGTCCCGCAGGGCATCGAGGGCATGGTCCCCTACGCGGGGACGGTGCAGAAGGTGCTGACGCAATACGCCGGCGGGCTTCGCCTGGCCCTGGGCTACGCGGGATGCCGCTCGCTGCGGGAACTCCAGGAGCGGGGCGAATTCATCCGGGTCACCCCGGCCGGCGCCGCCGAGGGGCACGCGCACGACGTGACCATCACGAAGGAAGCGCCGAACTACCGGACCTGACCGTCCCGGCGGTCAGAACGCGAGACGGAATCCCAGGCCGCCGGAGCCCGCGGCCGCCTCCTCGTGCTCCAGCACGGAGGCGTCGTCCTCCGCGGACAGCGCCAGGTTGGCCCGGCCGGCCCGCTGGCCGAACACGTTGTCCATGTCGGACTTGAACCCGACGATGAAGAGGACGGCGACGATCGTGACGAACAGGCCAACGGTGATCACGGCGCCCTCGGAGCTGCTGTCGGAGATGGCCGCCTCGCCGACGAGCGGGACGCCCGCGAGGAGCAGGCCCGCAACCAGCCAGACGCACAGGGTTTTGCTGCACAGCGATGTCATGGCGGTTCTCCCGTTAGAAGGCCCCGAAAAATACGCTGGTGAAGGTGGTGACCGGCGTCGTCTCCCGCAGGTCGTCGATGGCCGCGCGGATGTCGTTCAGCAGCAGCTTGGCCTGCTCGTAGAGTTCGTCGTCGCGCGTCAGCTTGCCCAGGGTGCCGTCCCCCTCGGAGATCGAGGTGGTGACGTCCTTCACCGCGGCCACGGCATCGGAGAGGTCCCGGTAGAGGGTGTCGTCCTCGGAGAGCAGGCGGCCGACGGTGCCCTTGCCCTCGTTGACGCGGGCGGTGATGTCCTTGAGGTTGGCCGAGATGTCTTGCAGGTTTTTATAGAGGGTCTCATCCGTCAGCAGCTTGCCGAGCGTCCCCTCGCCCTCCTCGAGCCGGGCCATCAGCTTGCGCACGCCGTCCGCGGCCGCGCTGATGTTCTCGATGATCTTGCCCTCCTCGACGCCTTTCTTGATGAGCTGAACGGTCCGCGTGGCCTCGTCGAGCAGGTCCACCGGCGTCACGCCGCGGACCTCGGAACCCTCGGGCAGGAGGGGCCGGTCCTCCGAGCCCTCGAAGACGCCGAGGTACCGCCCGCCGAGGACGGAGGACGGCAGGATCTCGATCTTGTAGTCCTCGCGCAGCGTCACGGGCTGCTCCAGGCTGGCCAGCACGTGCACGCCCTCCGGCGTGATGTGCAGGGCCTTGACCTTGCCGATGTCCACGCCCCGGACGAAGACGTTGTCCCCCTGCCGCAGGCCCAGCACGTGCTGGAAGACGACGTCCAGCTCGTAGCGCCGGGAGAACAGGTTCTCGCGGCTCAACACGATGGTGAAGAAGCCCAGCGCCAGCAGGACCATGAACATGAAGGCGCCCACCGTCACTTCGATCGAGGTTTCCTGCAATCGGCTGCGTTTCATGCTGTTTCCCAGGTCCCGCGCTGCGTGATGTACTGCGCGTCCAGGAAGCCGCGCACCACTTCCTGCTTGGACCGAATAAACTCCTCCGGCGTTGAAACTTCAATAATTTTCCCCTCGTGGAGCATGGCGATGCGCGTCCCGATGGCCAGGGCGCTGTGCAGGTCGTGGGTCACCACGACGCTGGTGACGCCGAGTTCCCGGCGCAGGTTGTCGATCAGGTGGTCGATCGTGCGGGAGGTCACGGGGTCCAGGCCCGACGTCGGCTCGTCGTAGAGGATGATCTCGGGCTTCATGACGATCGCCCGGGCCAGGCCGACGCGCTTGCGCATGCCGCCGGACAGGTCGGCCGGAAACTTCGCCGCGACGTCCTCGAGGTTGACCAGCCGCAGCCTCTCCTCCACGAGCCGGTCGATCTCCTCCTCGCCGAGATCCGTATGCTCCCGCAGGGGCAGCGCGACGTTGTCGCCGACGTTGAGCCATTGCAGGAGCGCCGCGCCCTGGAAGAGCACGCCGAAGCGCGAGCGGATCCGCTCCAACTCGGCCCCGCGCGCCTCGCTGACCGCGTCGTCGCCGACCCAGACGCGGCCGGCGTCGGGGGTCAGCAGGCGCACCATGTGCTTGAGCGTGACGCTCTTGCCCGCGCCGGAGGACCCGACGATCACGAAGGTCTCGCCCTTCTCGATCTCGAAGTCCACCGCGTCGAGCACCAGGCGCCCGCCGAGCCGCCGCGTGACTTTTTCGAAGCGGATCATGAGTAGAACAGCCTCGTCACCATGTACCCCACCACCAGGATCGTCAGGAAGGAGATGATCACCGTCTTGCGCGTGGACCGGCCGACGCCGACGGCGCCCTCGGAGGTCGAGAACCCCTGGTGGCAGGCCACGGTCGTGATGATGATCCCGAACAGGACGGCCTTGAAGAGGCCGACGTAGAGATCCTTGTTCTCGGCGTAGCGCGTCGCGTTGTCGAAGTAGGCCGTCAGCGAGACCCCGAGTTGGGTGGCCCCGACGATCGCCCCGCCGACGATGCCGAGGATGTTCGTGTAGACCGTCAGGATCGGCATCATCACGGCCAGCGCGATCAGGCGCGGCGTGACCAGGAACTTTACTGGGTTGATGGACATCAGCTCCAGCGCGTCGATCTCTTCCGAGACCGCCATCGTGCCGATCTGGGCGGCGATGGCCGAGCCGACGCTGGCGGCGATGATCAGGCCGGTCATGAACGGGCCCATCTCGCGCATCATGACCACGGCCACGGCGGTGCCGATGTTGACCTCCTGGCCGAACCGCCGGAGTTCGAGGCCGGTCTGCAGCGCGAGGATCATCCCCGTGAACATCGCGACCACCGTGATCACGCCGAGGCTCTTGATGCCGGTGACGAACATCTGGAAAAGGACCTCGTGCCGGACGCGTTTCGTGAAGGCGGACCGGAGGCACAGGAAAGCCTCCCCGAGCATCACGAGCGAGCGCCCGGCGTTGCGCAGGGTCAGCAGGATGCGCCGGCCGATGTGGGCGAAGAAGTTGATCGGCGGCTCGAAATATTCTGGCTCTCGATGAATTATGGCTGTTTCTCCCGGCCGCCCCAGCGGAGGACCCACAGCGCCCGGTACGTCACCCCGCCCTCGTCCCGCCGCCGGCCGATCAAGCCCTTCCCGACGTTCCACTCCCGCCCGCCCCCGGGGCGGTCGTTGCGGCGCCACTCCCACAGGGGGAAAAGCGACACGTGGCGCCGTTCCGCGCCGCGCACCCGGTCGCGCGCGAGGCCCCATAGTACTTCGGTGTCCGCGTTTTGGCCAATCTTCGTCCACGAGAAAAGCGTCCATAGCGGCGCCCAGTTCCGCTCCACGGGGCTGGCGTCCCAGAGCGGCCACAGTTCCAGGACGCGCAGCCGCCGGGCGGTCTCGTCCTGCCGGTAGGAACACAACGGCCAGAGCCGGTGATGGCGGGCCACAGTCCGCGCGGGCACATCGCCCGCCGCCCGCCGGCGGTCCACCTGCGCATAAACGAACGGCAGCGCCCAGAACCGGCGCCGGACCACGGCGCCGCGGTCGCTCCGCTCGCTCCGGAAGACCGGCCAGAGGAAAAACGAGGAGCGGAGGCCGGGCATCGTGCGGCGCCCCCAGAGCGGCCAGAGGTAGAACCGCTCGATCTGGCCCCGGCTGCGCTGGAAAAACGGCCAGGGGCAGTAAGAGTAGTCCATCCGCTCGCCCTTCGAGAAGCGGAACAGCGGCGGCAGGAACAGCCACGCCTCCTGGTCGGGCATCTTGAAGTGGCCCCACAGGGGAAAGACGATGTACCCCCGGCCCTGCGCGTCCGGGTAGGTGTAGCGCGCCCACGTGTAGAACGGCCACCCCACGAATCCCTTCTCGAAGCGGGCGCGGTGCCGCGCGTAGCCGTAGAACGGGAACACGCGGAACCGCGAGATCCCCTTGCCCTTGGTGCGCGAGTAAACCGGCCACAGCACGTTGTCCGTGCGCACGCTGTTGATCGACGAATAGCTCCAGAGCGGGAAGAGGAAGAACGCCATCTCGTCCTGGCCCAGGAACTCGTGGATGCGGCCCGCGAGGGGAAACAGCGCGCGGTAGTTCTGCCCGAGTTTGTCGCGGCCCTGAAAGTACAGCGGGATGATCATGAACCGGTAGCGACCTGCGGTTTCTTCCACGTTGAACCGCTTGTAGTAGGCCAGGAGCACGCGGGTGTCGCGCTCGTCCAGGAACCGCCGCGTGGTGGCCAGCGGCCAGGCGATCTCGCTGAACCGCCGCTCGCCGCGCCCGTCCCGCGCCCGGCAGAAAACGGGGCGGACCGCGGCCAGGCGCCCGCCGTCCGGCGAATCCGCGCGCTCGAGCAGCGGCCCCAGCGCGCGCGTGCGCACATCGCCGCCGGCGTCCTCGAGGCGGCTGGCGAAGAAGCCCCAGTCCCACTCGGCGTCGGAAGCCTGCGCCCGGCCGGCCGCGAGCAAGAGGGCCAGCGCGAGGGCCGCCGCCCGGCCCCGCGGCCCTGTCCCACGTTTATGCAAAGGCGGGCCAAGCTCGGGAAGCGGCGGGCCGGCGGACGCGTCGCCGCCGCGAACAACGTTCTGGAGAATCGCCGGGCGCATGGATCGCCGGCTCACCGCCGGAACACTTCCGTCCGGAAGAAATCCACCAGCGCCTGCTTGCGCTCGCGCTCGCGGGCCTGGCACGGGATCAGGTCGCCGCGCGGCCAGTGCAGCAGGGACATCTCGTACTCCATCGCGCCGCCCCAGGCATTGTACAGGTACCAGGCGTACATCAGGCCGAAGAGCAGGCCGGGCGGCAGGAAGCCCTCGTCCCCGTTGACGGTGATGCACCAGTTCCCCGGGTCGCCCGGGCAGCGGTTCATCCGCGCGAGCCGAAGATACCGGGTCAACTGGGCGGGATCGAGGAAGGTCCTCCGCTTCGCGGGCGGAAGCAGGCGGATGGAATAGCAGCGCGCCGCGTGGGACGCGACGCCGGGATCCTCCGACCAGGAGCGCTCCTCAATATAGCGGCCGAGCACGGCCTCCCCGAGCGCGATGACCAAGTCCTCGCGCAACTGCGCGGGACGGCGAAGCAGGCTGGCGTGCAGCTTGATGGTCAGGTCCTCGGCATCGAAATAGCCCAGCACGCTGTCCCACTCCACGCTGCGGTTCCAGCGGGAGGCCGGGACGATCCGCACCGCTCGGATGAGGCGCGCATGCTCCGGCTGGATGTCCCGGTTTTTCCACGCCAGGTCCATCAGGATATCCCGGAGGCCCGCGGGCTCGAACTGCTTAGAGCGCAACTCGCGGCGCATGGCTTCCATGTACCGGCACGGCGCGAGCGGCCTCCGGTCCGGCCCGGGAAGTTCAACCCGGTTCCCCGCGCCCCGCCGGCCGGGCGGCAGCCGGACGTCCTGCCGCAGGCCATCCGCGACCAGCAGCGCCCGGATCGCCACGGCGAACTTCTCCGGGTCGTGCTGCACCGCGTTGGTGTACGGGCTGCGATCGACGGCGAAGAGCATGGCCTCCACCGGCCGGTATCCCATGGCCTCCACGCGCGCCCGGTCCAGGTGGATGGGCTTCTTGCCCTCGAGGGCGTAGTTGCGCAGGATATCGCCCGGCAGGTGCTCGAGGTTCGAGGCCAGGACCACGTCGAAAAGTCCGCTCGCGCCGCCCGCCACGTTGCGGTCATAGGCCTCGATCAACTCGGAAACCAGGAAGCCGTTGTGCGCGTTGTGCGGGGAGATGTCCGTCTCGCCCTCCTGCACCCAGAAATTCGCGCCGAGGATCTTGAGCGCCCGCCGGTTCGAGCGGATCGCCTCCGCGATCCCCGGCACCTGGAGCAGCGCGATGTTGCTCGTGTAGAGGCTGCCGGGCGCGATAATGATCAGGTCGGCCTCGCGCAGATGCCGCAGAACGGCCGCGGGCACGTCCGGCTCGGCGGTGAAATCGGCCCGCATCCAGTCGATCGCGAAGCCGCGGCGCGCGTGAGAGGACTTGTGCTGCCCCGTGACCTCCACGCCGTTGGCGTAGCGGAAAACCAACTCGCCCGGCGTCGCGGTGGCCCCATGCACGCGACCCGGCGGGGCGCCGATGAGCCGGGCCACCTGGTCCAATCCGTTGCGGAGCGCCCGCGAGCCCGGCGGAACGGCCGTCCGGCCGCCGGCCGCGCGGAACAGCGCGGACGCGAGGAGGAGATTGCCCAGGCAGTGCTTGCCGGTCTCGATCGCCGGCCCGCCGCCCCCGGGCGACACGTAGCCGCCCAGCGCGCGCAGGCCCGCGGCCAGTTCCGGCGGGCAGATGCCTCGCAACCCGGGGGGCAGCACCCACAACGGATCGCGAAGGGCGCGGGGGATGTTTTCGTCCTCCCGGAAGCGATGGTTGAACACCTGCTGGATGAGGCAGACCACGGGCAGCACCTCGCTGTCCGTGAGCCCGTAGGCGCGCTGCAGGCCCTCCCGGCGGACGTACGACAGCAGGGACTTGCGGAGGTCGCCGATGCCGATCATGGGCAGGCGCCGGACCAGCCGGCCCGTCGAGCCGCCGTCGTCCGTGGTGCACACGACGACCTGCAGGCGGGGGAAGACCTGCTTGAGGCCGACGAACGGACGGCCGCCCCAATCGGGCATCCCGGCGTTCCCGCCCACCACGGTGGACATGCCCGTGCCGCCGCCCAGGATCACCACGCGGCTGTCCTGCCCGTCGAAATGGAAGACGCGCCCCGCCATGTCGCGCACCCCCTCGGGGAGGCCGCGCTCGGGTTCGCGCCCGCTCAAGACATAATCCAGCAGGGGCTCGACGGGGAAAGCGTCCACGGACGATCGATGGCCCGGTCGCGAGGCTCTGGACGAGTGGCTCTTCATCCGCGGGGCCCATGATAGAGCACGGGACCCGCCGGATGAAGTTTTTTCCGCGGGACAGGCTACTTGATCGGGATGAACACTTCCGTCAGCAGATCCTGCGGCGGCGTCTGCTCCGGATGGTTGAGGTACTTCTCAAAGCAGGGCACATCCCGCAACGAACGCCCGCTCGAGGGCAGCCACTGGCCGAAGATGGCGCGGTAGAGGGCCTTGAGCCCGTCGTACGGCCCCTTCAGGGTGAAGACCGCGTACGGGCCGCCGGCCAGCGTCTGGACGCCGACATCGCCCTCGGGATTCACCTCGCGGTCCACCGTGATGCAGGCGTCGTAGCGCAGCTTTTCCTCGGCGGTGATATCCGGATCGTCGTAGCTCACCCCGATGAACTCCGCCTTGCGGCCGACCAGCCCGCGCGGGAACGCGAAGCCGCAAACGGCGCCCCACGCCTCCCCCGCGGCCTTGTCGTACCGGCCCATCCGGCGCACGAACACGACGCGGCGCTCGGGACACTCCTCGATGCGATGCTCCATGACCTTCTCCTTCGGTAGTGGGCCGGCCCCCGGCGCGGCCGCGGGCGGCCCGGGTTTTTTCATCCGCCGGAAACCGACGGGGCTCCGGCCGAAATGCTGCCGGAACGCGCGCGTGAACGCCGAGGGCGTCTCGTACCCCGCCTCGAGCGCGATGACCGTCACCGGCTCGCGCGAATGCCGCAGGCGGGAAGCCGCCCTTTCGATCCGCAACCGCCGCTGGTGCTGGCCGGGGGTCTCCCCGACGAACGCCGTGAAGAGGCGGTGGAAGTGGAAGGGCGAGAAGCACGCCACGCGGGCCAGGCCGTCCAGCGAAAGGGCCTCGTCCATATGCCGCTGCAGGTGCAGCAGCACGCGCTGGATCCGCTCCTGGTAGTCGCGCTCCGTGCCGGGCCGGGGTTGCGCGCCGTTCCTTGATTTCATCATCATGCCCGCAGCCTACCCTTCCCCCCGGCCGCCCGCTTTCCCGATCTTGCGGTTTCCCGCCGGCCTTCAGGCCTTCCCTCCCGGCCGTTCCAGCAGGAGCAATCCGGCCGCCGCCAGCGCGCAGGCCGCGCCGTAATAGAACGGCGCCGCAGGACTGACCTCCGCCCACAGCCAGCCAGCCGCGGCGCTCGCGACGAAGGCCAGCAGGCCGGTGACGGAATGCAGGAGGCCCATCGCCGTGCCCCGGTTCTCCGGCGCGGACAGGTCCGCCACCTGCGCCTTCGCCACGCCCTCCATCGCCGCGGCGTAGAATCCGTAGAGGGCGAACAGGAGCCAGATACGCGCCGGCGCAGGATCCAGCGCAAAGCCCAGGTATACCGCCGCGAAGACCGCCAGTCCGCCGGCCATCACCGTCCGGCGGCTGAACCGGTCCGAGAGCCAGCCCGCGGGCGTGGAGGCGAGGGCATAGACGGCGTTGTAGAAGACGTAGACCAGCAGCATCCCCTGCTCGCCCAGCCCGGCCTCCTTCGCGCGCAGCAGGAGAAACACGTCGCTGCTGTTGCCCAGCGCGAACAGCCCGTAGACCGCGACGAACCTTTTCAGCGCGGGCCGCAGCGGCGGGCGGTCCGGCCTCGGCGGCGCGGCGCGGCCCGCCTCCGCCGGCCCGGCGCGAACGAACGCCAGCGCGAGGACTCCCAGCGCGGCCGGGATGAAGGCCAGCAGGAACATGGCGCGATAGCCCAGCCCCCAGACGGAGAGGAACAGCATGGCCAGCACCGGCCCGGCCACGGCCCCCGCGGTATCCATCGCGCGGTGCAGGCCGAACGCCGTCCCGCGCTGTTCCGCGCTGCACGACGCCGCGATCAGCGCGTCGCGCGGCGAGGTGCGCATGCCCTTCCCCGTCCGGTCGACGAGCCGGGCGAGCAGCACGAACGGCCACGCGCCGGCCAGGGCCATCATCGGCTTGCTGACCGCGGAGAGGCCGTAGCCCCAGACGACGAATGGCTTCCGGCGGGCCGTCCGGTCCGATATCCAGCCGAACAGCATCTTCAGCGCGCTGGCCGCGCCTTCCGCCGCGCCCTCGATCAGGCCCACGACGGTCATCGACGCGCCGAGCGCCGACGTGAGGAAAAGGGGGATCACCGGGTAGAGCATCTCGCTGCTGACGTCCGTCAGCAGGCTCACCACGCCCAGGATGATGACGTTGCGGCCCAGTCCGCGCAGCCCGCTTCGCCCGGATGTGACTTGCTCATCGGCCATGCGTGGAACATAACGCTTCGGCTGTCCCGGCACAACCTGGGCCGACACGCGCCCGTTGCGCGCGGAGTCCGCCGGTCCTATATTGGGAATACGACCAGCCATGCCGGAGCCGATGAAAATACTGCTGACCGGGGCCGCGGGGCTCATCGGGTCCGCCCTGCGGCCCGCCCTGGAAAGGGACGGGCACGAAGTCATCCCGCTGCGGCGCGGCTTGCCCGAAGGCGGAGAGCGCGCGGGCCGCGCCTGGGATCCCGGGCGGGGCTGGTTTTCCCCCGGCGCGCTGGAGGACCTCGACGCCGTCGTTCATCTTGCCGGCGAGACCATCGCGGCCCTCCGGTGGACGGCGGCCAAGAAGCAACGCATCCGGGACAGCCGCGTCGCGGGCACGCGCCTGTTGTGCGAGACGCTGGCCCGGCTGGCCCGTCCGCCGCGCGCGCTGATCGCCGCGTCCGCCATCGGATATTACGGAGACCGGGGCGGGGAAATCCTGACCGAGGACAGCGGCCCCGGCCGCGGCTTCTTCCCCGAACTGTGCCGGGACTGGGAGGCGGCGACGCGGCCCGCGGCCGGGGCCGGCCTCCGGGTGGCGAACCTCCGCTTCGGCGTCGTGCTGTCGCGCGCGGGCGGGGCCCTTCCCCGGCTGCTCCCGCCGTTCCAGTTTGGCCTGGGCGGCCCGCTGGGGCGCGGCGACCAGTACATGAGCTGGGTGGCGCTCGAGGACGCCGTGAACATCGTGCGGCGCGCGCTGCGCGACGAAACCCTGCGCGGGCCGGTGAACGCGGCCAGCTCGCAGCCCGTCACCAACCGCGAATTCACGCGGGCGCTGGGAACTATTTTGGGTCGTCCGACCTTTTTCCGCGTCCCGGCTTTCGTCCTGCAACTTGTCCTGGGAGAGATGGCCGGGCCGCTGCTCCTGGCGAGCGCACGGGTGGAGCCGGCGAAGCTCACGGCCTGCGGATACGGATTCCGAATGCCGAGTATCGAGGAGGCCCTTGCGAATGAACTGGCGCGGCGCTGAACGCGCCTACTCCCAGGCGTAGACGTGTTCCTGGGTCGTCTGCAGCGGTTCCGCCGGCTGGCCGTTCGGGCCGACTTTCTTGAAGACCGACTGCTTCCCGGTGTTCCCCACGTCGAAGGTGACGCGCGTTCCCGAGCGCGTATCGGCAGGATTGGCGGCGGGGGGCACCTGGGCCATGGCCTGATGCCGCCGGCGCGTGTTCAGCAACGCCGCGATGGCAAACACCACGGCCAGAACCGTCGCAATAACGCCAGTTAAAGTTAGGGGTGAGTCAAACATACAACTTCACTCCAGTTTCTTAAAAGTGAAGTCTACCCCCCTCCTGCTGGAAAGTAAAAGCCTTTTTTTGCAGCAAAAAAAGGCCCCCGGGCTCACATAAAACCGGCGCCCGCCACGTCCTGGACCGCCTGCGCAACGATCTCGGGTGTGATTTGCCGCACGCGGGCGGCGCTGCCGAGCATGAGGGAAATATCCGCCACGTTGTTGATGACACGGGGCAGGCCGTGCGTCGCGGTATAAACAGCCCTCATGGCGTCCAGGTCGAATATCCATAAATCGCCTCCCGCCACGCGAATACGATTCTGGAGATACTCGATGGTCTGATCCTCGTTCAGGGGCTGCAGGCACCATGTGAGTTGGAGCCGTTGCAGGAGGGACTCGTCGGCCTTACGCAACTGGTCCAGTTCAACGTAGCCGGCCAGGATGATGGTGAACGCCGGGCTCAAGGGCTGGCCGTCCCGCCCGGTGAGCGTCAGGTTGGTGAGCAGGTGCAGAAAATGATACGTCTCCGGGTCGGTCATCATCTGGGACTCGTCCACGGCCAGCACGACATGCCCCAGCGTGGGCGTTTCCTCGTTCAGGAGGCGAATGGCCTCCAGCGGATCCGGCGGCGCATCGGGAACGCGCCGGCACCCGATCTGCCGGAGAATCTGCTGCGCGAAAAGCGGCACCGGGCCGGGCACGTAGTCGAGGGCCACGAATCGGGACTTGCTCTCGTTGTGGACCTGGGTGGCCAGCAGGCGGAGGACCATGGATTTGCCGACGCCGTAGGCGCCGGTCAGCACGCCGCCGAGCTTGCGGTTCAAGGCCAGATAGGTCAGGCGCGCCAAACCCTCGCGGTGCTGGTCGGACAGGTACGCGAAACGGGTGTCAGCGACATTCTGGAATGGCTCTTCCTTGAGATTCCAGTAAGTGATGTACACTCGTTATTACGCTTTCAGGGGCCCCGCGATTCCGCCGGGCCGCCGGATTCCCGCTTGATTTCGTCCGTGCGCAGGCCGGGCATGACGCTGGAGAAGCTGATCCGGGGCGAGGCCGGGCCTTCGCCCCCCTGCGGCGCCTGGGGCCGGGTCGGAGGAACCTTCCGCGCCGGCGCCGGGCCCGACGAGGCCGCGGAGGGCGGCGGCGCGGCGGTGAACTCGGCCAGCCCGAGGGCGTTGACGATGTCATATTCGATCGGCGGCCCGGGCTTTTTCTCGCCGAGGTACTTGGTCACCTGGAAGAGCAGGCGGTCGCTTTTCTCCGAGGGATTCAGGTAGATGCAGATCGGGATGATCTCCTCGAGGATCTTGCGCAGGCGGTGCGCCATGGCCGAGACCGGCTTGGGCAGGGTCATGAGCGTGGTGGTGCCCAGGCGGTCGAAGGCCCGCGCGAAGGAGAGCACGTGCTGCCCGAGCCGCTCGACTTCCTGGATGGTGACCCACGGCACGATGGTATCGATGACCACCCGGCGGATCGAATGGGTCTCGATGACTTCCTTGAGCTGGTTGAACCCGTCGGTCGGCAGGACCATGGCGTCCGTGCGGTCCATGCCGAAGACGAAGTCGCTGTATTCCAACAGGATGAGATTCTCCGCCTCGACCGCGCTGCTGATCGGCAGGCCGAGCGAGTCGGCGCAGATGGTGAGGTCGGCCGCCTGCCGGGTGGACAGCATGAGGCAGCGCTCGTCCTGCTGCAGGCCCTGCCGGAGGAACTGGAAGGCCATCACGGTCTTCCCGGTGTTCGTCCGGCCCGTCACGAGCGTGGACCGTCCCTGGTAGACGCCGCCGTACGCGGCATCAAAGAACGGCACTCCCAATGGCGTTTTGGCGATCATTGCACCTTGCCCGCGCCAGAGTTCTCGCTGCCGAGCAGCCGCTTCAGCACGGCCGTCAGGAAGGACAGTTCAAAGGGTTTGGTCAGGAAGTCCTTGATGCCCAGCTTCTCGCATTCGGACAGGCGCTCGTCGGTGGGGAAGCCGCTGGCCACGACGATCGGGCATTGCGGCCGGGTCTTGCGCAGGGCGCGGACGAGATCCATCCCGCTCATGGAACCCGCCATTTCGAGATCGGTGACGATCACCTGGACGGCGGGGTCGCGGGCCTGCGCGCAGCCGTCGTTGCCGTCGGAGGCGAGCACCACCTGGTGGCCCAGCTTCTGGAAGAGGCGGTTCAGATAATTGCGAACCTGCTCATCGTCATCGATCACGAGAATCTTGGCCATGTGACGCCTCCGTTTGCCTCAACCGGCCCCCCGCGTCCATCCGCGCGGCACGGTACTCTTCTCCAATCGATATCCTATTCATCGGGGATTGCTTGACAAGTCTTAAAAGGATTTTTTACGGCCCGGCCGGGTCGGGACGGCGCGCGCCGGCCGGGCGCTCCTCCCCTTTTTGCACTGGCGTTGCGCGGCGATTTGTCCCACTATCCGTGGCGGGCGAGGTGCCCTTTGAGCGCGAAGGATCCGGACCATAATTTGCGCGGGCTGCTGAAGACGGACGCGGACACCCCGCTGCCCGTCGCCCGGCAGCAGATCTCTCAGCTCAAGGCGCGGTACCGGCAGACCTGGTTCTACTTCCTGCTCCTCATCTGCATGGCGGTCGCGTGGGCGTTCCCGCTGCGGATCGCGCTCCTGCGCCTCCTGGCCTTCCGTCCCGCGCACCAGGGCGTGCGCGACCAGTTCAACTTCGTCGCCATCGCCTACGAATCGATCTCCCAGAAGCCGCGGGATGTCTCGCCCGAGCAGTTCAAGGACCATCTGGGGGGCCTGCGGAAAGCCGGCTACATCCCGATCAGCCTGGCCGACGTGCGCGCCCTCTACCAGGAGGGTAAACCCCTGCCGCGCAAGGCGATCCTCGTGACGTTCGACCAGTCGCGCAAGGGGGCCTATTTCGAGGCGCGGGGGCCGCTGCAGCGCGCCGGGTGGAACGCGGTGGCCTTCCTGTGGACGGAGCCGATCATCCAGGAGGACCCGGCCAGCCTCCGCTGGCCGTACATCCGGACCATGCTGCAGGGCGGCGGGTGGGAGATCGGGGTGCAGGGGCACGACAGCTACTCGCGGATCGTGGCGGACAGCGCCGGGACGAAGCGCAACTTCATGAGCGCGCCCCGCTGGCTCGCGGACGAGAACCGCTACGAGAGCCCGGCGGAATTCAGCGCGCGGCTGATCGCGGACCACGAGGCGGCGCTCGCGCTGATCCAGGAGAACCTGCCGGGCAAGCCGTTCGCCTACGCCTTTCCGTACGGCGACTTCGGCCAGTTCGACCAGCGCGCCGTGCTGTCCCGCCGCCTGAACATGGACCTTGTGGGCCGCTACTACGACCTGGGGTTCGTCCTCGGCAACACGGCGCTAAACACGAAGGAAAGCGACCCGCGCCGCCTGCGGCGCCTGCTGGTCAACCCGCGGTGGAGCACGGAGGAGCTGATCGCCCGGCTCGACAACGCGTGGCCCCATCCGCAGGGCTACACGCGGCAGACGTCGCTGGCGAATCCCGCCGCCTGGGTCGTGGACTGGGGGCGCGCCGGGATGGGCCCGGACTTCGTGCGCTTCACCGCGCGGACGAACACGACGGGCGCGAAGGTGTGGCTGAACGGCAGCGACACGTACCGGGATTTCCACGCGCGGATCAAGGTGCGCATCGAGCTCGGGCAGTTCGGGCTGTTCATGCGGGCGACGCCGGACGGCGAGGAGCACGTGTACCTGGGGCTGGGCGACGAGGGCAAGGTGTGGCTGCGCCAGAAGCACGCGGGCATGAAGCCGTTCACCCTGGCCTCCGGCAACTACGTGCCGGACGCGGAAGGCAACGTGGACCTCGAGGTGTTCATCCGCGACCGCCTGTTCTACGCGCAGGTCAACGGCCAGCCGCTCTTCCAGAACCTCATCAATACGCGGGGCCAGGCGCGGGCCGGCATGATCGGCTGCAGCGTCTGGCACCCGGACCTCGGCGCGGCGCGGGCGCGGGCCCTGGACTTCGAGCTGGAGCCGTTCCGCCCGAGCGCGGTCACGTGAGATCCCAGCCAGGGCCACTCGCTCGACCTGGCCTACTGGCTCCGCGGCCAGGCGTACCGCTTCAGCCACCTCGCCGCGCCCTGGATGGTCGTCTCGACGCACGGGCTGCAGTTGCAGCCCCGGTGGAACGACCGGCTGTTTTCCTCCTTCGCTTCCATCTACCGGATGAAATTCATCCCCGAGGTCAGGCTGGACAGCTTCGAGGCGCTCGGCACCCTGTCGCCCAGGGCGCTGGCCGAAGAGGCGAAGAGCATCAAGGCCGACGGGATTCTGCTGAACATGGGGGCCATCATGCGCGGAATGATCCTCTCGCAGCTGACTTCGTGGCTTCAGGACGCCAGCCAGGTCCTGGCGGCCAGCGGGCTGACCATGCTCGTGCAACTGCCGCCGGTGCTGGAGCAGCCCTCCACCCTGCCGAGCGTGATCCAGGCCCTCCCCGAGGCGCAGGTCGTCACGACGGAAGACGCCACCGTGGCAGTCGCGGTGGAGGCCTCCGCGACGAACCCGCCCGTGGTGCTGAAGGAGGAAACCGCCCCCCTGCCCTACCGCGACCTCGAGCTGACGCTCTACTACGAACTCTCCGGCCTGACCCAGCCCGACGAGACCTGGAGCACGGAGATGCACGCGGAATGGCTGCGCCAGGAGGGCCGGGCCGCGTTCCGCGTCGGCGACTTCCAGAAGGCGCGGGAGATCTGGACGCACTGGAAGGAGATCGAGCCCTCCAACGAGGAGCCCGTCTCGCTGATCGGCGACGTCTTCCTGCGCGAGGGCGACATCGGGAAGGCGATGGATTTCTACCGGCAGAGCCTCGACCTCAACCCGGGCCAGATCGGCCTGGTGATCCGCATGTCCCGCATCCTGGACGTCAACGCGAAGAAGCCCGAGGAGGCGATG
The DNA here is from genome assembly GCA_022710725.1 of Verrucomicrobiota bacterium. Classification (GTDB taxonomy): domain Bacteria; phylum Verrucomicrobiota; class Kiritimatiellia; order CAIQIC01; family JAGNIJ01; genus JAGNIJ01. Next base: position 358,824 of record JAKLGK010000002.1, on the reverse strand, counting down.
CAGCTGCTGAACCGGTACGCCCGGATCTTCCCCAACCATCCCGACATCGCCCTGGCGCAGGCCGAGTGGCTGATCCGGCAGCGGCGCGACGAGGAGGCCACCGCGCTGGTCCGCAAGGTCGTGGAGCTGTTCCCCGAGAACCTCCGCGCGCGCACGATGCTGCACCCGCTGCTGAAGGACCCCCGGAAGCAGTACGAGAACCTGAAGAAGATCGTCGAGGTCGGGTCGCAGACGGGGCTGGAGCAGCAGCTGGCCCGCGCGATCCAGGAGCAGGACCTGTTCACCCTGCCGGAATCCTGGATGCTGATGGAGTTCCTCGAGCGCATGTCGGTCAAGGCCCCCGAGGAGCAGCGTGAACTCTACACCTCGCTCCTGCCCCGCGACCGGAAGGCCTACGACGACTTCCGGTCGGGCCGCCTGTCCTCGGAATGGATCAGCTCGGTGAACTACGAGGAGGACCAGGCGGGCGCCATGTTGCTGGCGGCCGACCCGTCCAAGACCGAGGCCTACCTGCGGCTGGTCCGTTCCGACAGCATGCTCAACGGGTTCGTCGAGGCGCTGGTGGAGGAGCCGCGGGGCTACCTGTGGCTCTACGCGCGGCGCGGCGCGGGCAGCATGGTCCGCTTCGGGTTCGACCAGTCGGGCCAGCTCTACCTGCAGGTCTGGCGCGGCGGGCAGATCATCGCCCGCAGCACGCGCTACTGGGTCAAGCCGGACCGGCCGATCCGCCTGCGCCTGGAACTCCGGGGCGACGGCGCGCTGGGCTTCGTGGACGGCGAGGCCGCGTTCACCGCGCCGCTGGCGATCCCGCGCAGCATGGGGCTGGGCTGGTGGGGCCTCGCCCCGTGGGCGCCGCAGTTCGGCCAGGCCCAGGTGCTGATCCGCGAGGTCAGCGGCGGGCCGCTCCCGGTGCAGATCGGCTGGTTCCAGAGCCGGGGCGAGTCGCTGACGGACGAGCAGATCCTCGCCCGCCTCAAGCCGCATATCCAGCAGATCTCGGCCGTGTCGCCGCCCTGGTTCGCGCACGCCTCCGACGGGACGGTCGAGAAGCGGGGCGAGGGCGATTTCCCCGACGTGCGGATCTTCTCCCGCTACCACCAGGCGCGCCTCCTCCCCGCGATCCAGGACGTATCGCTGCGCACCCTGGACGTGGCCCAGCTGGTCCCCCTGGCGGAGACCAACCGGGTGGACGGCTTCACGCTGCTCGTGCCCCGCATGCCGCCCGAGGACTGGTTCGAGCGGGCGGAGAAGGACCTGCTCGGCACCTCGCTGACGCTGCTGGTCGCGCACCTGGACCTGGACAAGAAGACGGCCGAGCTCCGGGAGGTGGCGCCGTACGTCGGGCTGTTCCCGGGCGCGCGCGCCACGCACACGCTGCCCATGATCGAGCCGGAGGCCACCCCGCCGGACGCGCCGCCCAAGCCCCAGGATGAGAACCAGGAGAGCGCCGTCCTGATCCTTTGACGCCATGCCCGAAACATCCAGCCGCCCGGGGAGGACATCCCGCCGCGCCCGGAAGCCCGGAGGGCCCGCGCGGGACCGCCCGAACGGGCCGGGGGCGCCTTCCCTGGAGCCGAAGAATGGCACCCGCTGCCGCTGCGAGGACTGCTTCTTGAGCGTGTACGTGCTCGACGCGCCCCGCCCGACGGTCTGCCCCTTCTGCCAGCGCCGCATGCAGCAGGAATCCTTCCCGGCCCGGCCGCCGGCGGAGAACCGGGCCGAGCGGAACGTCGAGGAGCGCCTCCGCCGCCTCTACCACTCCCCGCCCCGCGTCTCGATGCTCCTGATGGCCGCCGGCGCCATCCTGCTGCTCGCGATCGTCATCTACCTGCAGTTGATCAACATCGAGCACTACTGGTACTCGCCGCTGGTCAACATCTTCAGCCTCGTGGTGGGGATCTTCATCCTGACGCGCTTCCTCTTCGCCGCCTTCTACACGGCGCCGGCGAGCGTCGGGTTCGAGCCCCCGGTGACCGTCTCCATCCCCTGCTACAACGAGGAGAAATCCATCGCCCAGTCCATCGCGCAGATCTTCGCGCAGGACTACCCGCACTGGAAGATGGAGGTCGTGGTCGTCAACGACGGCTCGCGGGACAACACCCTCGAGGAGATGCTCAAGGCGCAGGCCGCCTTCCCGCTGCTGGTGATCGTGGACTTCGAGCGCAACCGCGGGCTGGTCTACGGCATGGCGGCGGCCTCGCTGATGGCCCACAGCGACTTCATCGTCTTCGTGGATTCCGACACCTTCCTGATGCCCAACGCCGTGCGCAAGGTCATCCAGGGATTCGTCGACCCGACCGTGGGCGGGATCTCCGGCCACACGGACGTGGAAAACTCGAAGGTCAACCTGCTGACACGGATGCAGGACGTGCGCTATTATTTCTCGTACACGATCATGAAGGCGGCGGAGAGCGTGTTCGGGATGGTGAGCTGCCTGCCGGGGTGCTTCTCGGCCTACCGGCGCTCGTGCGTGCTGCACGTGCTGGACGACTGGATCCACAGCACCTGCTTCGGGAAGGTCGGCAACTTCGGCGACGACCGGAGCCTGACCAACTTCGTGCTGAAGGACTACCGGATCCTGTACGACAGCGAGGCCGTCGCGACGACCCTGGCGCCGGAGAACTGGAGGCAGTACGTACGGCAGCAGGCGCGCTGGATGCGCTCCTACGCGCGCGAGGTGTTCCGGGCCAGCAAGTTCATGTGGCGGAAGCACCCGATCCCGGCGCTGTCGTGGTACGTGATGATGTGGATGCCGATCGTGGAGCCGCTGGTCATCCTGCAGGCCCTCGTCATCGGGCCGCTGCTGATGGGCACGGTGACGATGCCGTACGTGGTCGGCGTGATGGCCATCACCCTGATCTGGTCCATGGAGCACCTGCGGCGCACCGGGCGCACGGACTGGTGGGCGGGCTTCTTCTTCACGTTTTCCTACGCGCTGTTCTTCAGCTGGCAGATCTACTACGCCCTGGCCACGCTGCGCCGCGCGGCCTGGGGCACGCGCGGGACCGGGACCGGCACGGCCACCGGGGGAGGCGTGCCGTGAGCAAACGCGTCCCGGACCGCCAGCCGCCGCCGGTCCACCCGAAGTCGACGGTCCCCCCGCCCGACAGCGACGCCCGCATCCGCACGATGAAGGCGTCGTACCTCCAGGCGTGGCTCTATTTCTTCCTCGTCGTCAGCCTGTTGGTGGCCTGGTGGGTGCCGTTCCACATCTGGATGCTCCGGAAGGCCGCCCAGCGCGCGCAGGACCGCGGGCCGCTCGACTCGTACTCGTTCCTGGCGCTGTCCTACGCCGGCATCTCCGACCAGCCCCGCGAGGTGTCGCCCGAGCGCTTCCGGGAGCACATCGAGGCGCTGAAGGCCCGGGGCTACGTGACGATCACGCTGGAGGAGGCGCGCCGGCTGATCTACGAGGGCCGGCCGGTCCCGCGGGGCGCGCTCCTGATGACCTTCGACCAGTCGCGCAAGTCCTCCTACTTCGACGCCCGCAGCGTGCTGCGGCGGGCCGGGTACCACGGCGTGATGTTCATCTGGACGCGGCCGATCCTGGAAGGCGAGCCGTCGAGCCTGCGCTGGCCCTACGTCCGGCGGATGCTGCGGGTCGGCGGCTGGGAGATCGGCGCCCAGAGCCACGACGGCTTCAGCCTGGTGCCCGCGGACGCGGGCGGGGGCGAGGGCCACTTCCTGACCACCCCGCGCTGGCTGGCCGCCGACCAGCGCTACGAGACGCTCGAGCAGTACGCGGGCCGCCTGGCCGCCGACCACATGCAATGCCTCGACATCATCGAGAAGCAGACCGGCACACGGCCCCGCGCCTTCGCCTTCCCCTACGGCGACTTCGGGCAGTACGACGACAAGGCCGTGCTGACCCGCCGCCTCAACCTCGACCTCGTGGGCCAGCAGTACGACCTCGGCTTCGTCCTCGGCTCCGCCGCGCTGAACACGCGCGACAGCGACCCGCGCCACCTGACGCGCCTGATGGTGCAGCCGGACTGGACCGCGGAGGAGCTCGTCCAGCGCCTCCGGCATGCCTGGCCGCGCGACGAGTACAGCCCGGAGTACCTCTTCAAGACGCCGCTGGCCTGGCTGCCCGACTGGGGCGAGTTCACCCTCGACGCGGAAGGGGCCCTGCTCAACGCCTCCACCAACACCACCGGGGCCAAGGCCTGGGTGAACGGCAGCGACACCCTCAACGATTTCACCCTGTCCATGGAGTTCTCCATCGAGAAGGGCCAGCTCGGCCTGTTCCTCCGCGGCACGTCCGACGGCGAGCGCTACATCTACCTCGGCATGGACACCGAGGGCCAGCTGTGGCTCCGCCAGAAGGCCGTCGGCATGCAGCCGGTCACGCTGGCCGTCCGGGCGGTGCCGAAGCTGCTGGGCCGGAAGAACCAGCTGGAGGTCTCGCTGCGGGAGAGCCTGATCTTCATCCGCCTGAACGGGCAGCCGCTTTTCCTGGACGTGCTGAAACTGCACGGCAAGCCCGTGCCGGGCATGGCCGGCTTGAGCGTTTGGCATCCGAAGGAGAGCGAGGCACGGGCGCGCGTGTCCTCGCTGCACATCCGCCGCACCCGCGAGGCCGTGGTCACGTGGGTCCCGTCCGCGGAAGGGCAGCACCGGCTGACGGACTGGATCAGCCGGAACGGCGACCGCCTCTCGCACCTGGCGCCGCCGTGGTTGAGCATCGGCTCCCGCGGCGTCCTCACCCAGCCCGCCTGGGACCTCAAGCTCTTCCGGGCCCTGGCCGGCATCTACCATCTCCGGTTCGTCCCCGAGGTGCATCTCGAGGATAACGCGGGCATCGGGCGCCTCGAGCCGGAATCCCTGGCCGCCCAGCTGGCGGAAATCGGCGCGGACGGCGTGCTGCTCGATTTCACCCGCGCGGACGCCGGGCTGTCGCCGCCCATCCTGACCGCCTGGCTCCAGAAACTGCACGCGCTCCTGGCCGAGCAGCGGCGGCTGCTGATCGTCCGCTTCCCGCGCTACGTGGTCCATGACGCGGCCCTGAAGGCCCTGATGTCCGTCCTGCCCAACCTGCTGGTCGGCACCTCGCGGGACCCGGCGCTCGCCGTCCCGCTGTCCCGCCTCGGGGACGAGGCGGACCGCGTGATCCTGGTCGAGGAGGCCGAGCCGGCGCCCGAGGAAACCCCCGTCGGCGTGTTCTACGAACTGGCTCCGGGCGGAAGGGAAAGCCGGCGGAGCGAGACCGAGAGCCCGTCCGAGATCTGGCGGCGGCGCGGCCAGGCGGCTTTCCTCTCCGGCAGCTTCCAGCACGCCATCGAGATATGGACCGAGTGGCACGTGGCGGAGCCCTACAACGAGGAACCGTTGACCCTGATCGGCGACGTCTACCTCCGCCGCGGCGACATCCCGACCGCGCTCCAGTATTACCAGCGCAGCCTCGATATCAGCCCGGGCCAGCTGGACCTCGTGATCCGCATGTCGCGCCTGATGAACGGCGGCGACGAGGGGCCGGGCAGCGCCCTCGCCCTGCTCAACCAGTACGCCAGCATCTTTCCCAACCAGCCGGAGATCGTGCTCGGCAAGGCCGAGTGGCTGGCGCGCCACGGCCGCGACCAGGAAGCGGGAGAGTTGATCCACCAGGTGCTGGAGCAGCATCCCAACAACCTCCAGGCGCGCAGCCTGCTGCACGCCCTGCTCAAGGATCCCCGCGAGCGCTACGACAACCTGCGGAGCATCGTCGAGGTGGGTTCGCTGCCCGGCATGGAAATGCCCTTCGTCGCGGCCATCCGCGACCACCAGCTGCTGACCCTGCCGGAGTCCTGGATGCTGATGAACGCCCTCGAGTCCATCGCCGGGCGCGCCTCCGCCGAAAACCGCGACGTCTTCACCGCCCTGCTCCCGCGCCGCCGGGCCGCCCGCGAGGATTTCCGCTCCGACCGGCTTTCGCCCGACTGGATCAGCTCGGTCGAGGTCCGGAGCCACGATCCGGGCCGGCTGATTCTCGCGGCCGACCCGTTCGAGACCGAGGCCTACGTGCAACTCGACCGGTCCGAGGGCCTGCACAGCGGGTACATCGAGACCGTCATCGACCAGCCGCGCGGGCATTTCTGGATTTACGCGCGGCGGAGCGTCCACGGCATGGTGCGCTTCGGATTCGACCCGGAGGGGCAGATCTACCTGCAGGTCTGGCGCGGCGACCAGATCATCGCCAACGAAGTCCAGCCGTGGACCCGGCCCGACGGCCCGCTGCGCCTGCGCCTGGAAATCCGCGGCGACGGGGCCCAGGGATACGTAGAGGGAGCGCCTGTTTTCCGGACGCCCGTTTCGCTGCCGCTGGATCTGAGCCTGGGCTGGTGGGGCGCCGGCGCCTGGGCGGCGCAGTTCGGCATCGCGCAAGTCACGCTGCGGGAGATCGAAGGCGGTCCCCTGCCCGTCCGCCTCGCGGGGTTCCACCACCGCGAACAGCCGCTCTCGGACGACGCCTGCGTGGAGATGCTCAAGCCCCTCGTGCAGGACCTCTCGGCGGTGGCGCCCTTCTGGTACCGGCACGAGATGGACGGCACGATCCGGCCGGACGGCGACCAGGACTTCCGCAAGGTCCGGATCTTCGCGCGCTACCACCGGCTCCGGCTGCTGCCGGTCGTCCGGTTGTGCGACTGGCGCAGCCTCGACCCGGCGGAGTTGGTGCGACGGGCCACGGAAGAGGAAGTGGACGGCTTCACCCTGATGATGCTGCAGCTGCCGCCGCCGGAGTGGATCGAGCGCGCCGAGCAGGCCATGCTGGGCGCCCCGCTGACCTTCCTGGCGGTCTTCATGGACGAGGACAGCCGCGCCGCCACCCTGCGCGAGATCGCCCCCGACGCGGGGCTGCTTCCGGGCGCGCGGAAGATTCACCGGCTGCCCATCCTCCTCCCGGAAGAGCTGACCGTGGACGAGCCCGACGGCTTGTGGCGCCGGCCGCCGGGCAACGCCGTGGTTCTTTTCTGATGATGACAGGCGGCGGCTCCTGCGCCATAATCCGGATCGGATGTTCCGGCCGGCGGTCGGCCGGACCCGCATGGAACAGCGCATGGAATCGACGCCAGCGGCCACCAGCCGACAGCCCGCGGATTCGGCGCCCCGCCTTCCGCCCCGCAAGGGGATGATCGGGCACTGCTCCGCCTGCGAGATGTCCATCCGCGTCATCGCCCGCCCGCTGCCGGCCGTCTGCCCTTTCTGCCTGCGCCGGCTGCAGACGGAGGGCTACGAGCCGGAGGCCCCCACCCCGGAGCCGCAGGCCGTGCTCGACGGGGTGGCCGTCCACCGCTACCGCCGGTTCCCCCGCTGGCTGGCGCGCCTGCTGGCGGCCTTCTCCATCATCGTGCTGGCCACCGTGGTCATGATGAAGATCCGGAACCTGGAGTATTTCTGGTATCAGCCGTGGGTCAACACGTACAGCATCTGCGTCGGGGTGTTCATTCTCTCCCGCTTCCTCCTCGCGGCGTTTTACACCTCGCCGGTGGATGTCGGCTACGAGCCGACGGTCTGCGTGGCGATCGCCTGCAAGAACGAGGAGGGGTCGATCGAGACCACCATCGGCCGGATCTACCGCGAGGGCTATCCCCACGCGAAGCTGGAGGTGGTCGCCGTCAACGACGGCTCGACGGACCGGACGCTGCAGGACATGATCCGGGCGCAGGAGCGGCATCCCAGCCTCGTCATCGTGGATTTCATCCGCAACAAGGGCAAGCGGCACGGGATGGCCGTCGGCGCGCTCCTGGCCACGGCAGAGGTCCTGGTCTACGTGGACTCCGACAGCTTCCTGCTGCCCGGGGCGATCCGCAAGGTCGTCCAGGGGCTGGTGGATCCGACCGTGGCGGCCGTCTCGGGGCACACGGACGTCGAGAACGTGGACGTCAACATGCTCACGAAGATGCAGGACGTGCGCTACTTCGTCTCGTACCGCGTCATGAAGGCCGCCGAGAGCCTGTTCGGCTGCGTCAGCTGCTGCCCGGGCTGCTTCTCGGCCTACCGGCGCGCCTGCGTGCTGCACGTCCTCGACCGGTGGCTGCACCAGAAGTTCCTGGGCGTCTATTCGACGTACGGCGACGACCGCAGCCTGACGAACTACCTCCTGCGGGACTACAAGATCCTGTACGACGACGAGGCGCTGGCGACGACGATCGTGCCCGAGCGCTGGAAGAAATACATCGTCCAGCAGTGCCGCTGGAAGCGGTCCTGGGTGCGGGAGCTGCTGTTCGCCGGCCGATTCGTCTGGCGCAAGCACCCGGTCGCCGCGATCTCCTGGTACGCGCTGACGCTGCTGCCCATGATCGCGCCGCTCGTGATGTTCCGCGCGCTGGTGGCCTGGCCCCTGATGACCGGGCAACTCCCGGGCTTCTACATCACGGGCGTGCTCGTGGTGACCCTGCTCTGGGGCCTCTACTACTTCGAGCGGACCGGCCGGCCGCACTGGTGGACGGCCTTCCTCTTTATGATGAGCTACGTGGTGTTCTTCAGCTGGCAGGGCTACTACGCGCTGGCCACGATGCGGTCCAACAAGTGGGGCACGCGCTGATCCCGGCGGCCGCCCCGGTCAGAACCGGTAGATCAGGCTGCCCGTCAGGTGGCGCTCGGTCGTCTCGCCGATGGCGTTGATGGACGTCTCGCCCTTGATTTCCCAGCCGTTGGCCCAGCGGCGGATCACGCTGGCCCCCACCCCGACGACCTTGTTCCAGTCCTCGTCCGGCCCCTCCCCGGGATACCAGCCCTGGATCTCCCCGACCGCCGCGCGGGACCGGTAGAGCTCGATTTCCTCGGGGCGCCCCTTGGCCTTCTGCAGGCCGACGTTCACGCGCACCGTGCCGTAGTAGTTGGGGAAGACGCGCCGCACGCGGATGACGGCCACGTGGCGCTGGTCCCAGTAGGGGGTCCAGTAGAGGTCGCTGTCCATGTCGGTCGTGACCAGCGAATTCTGCAGGCCCACCCAGATGTCGTAGCGCTGCGAGATGCGCCAGAAATTCTCGGCCATCACGCGCAGCAGGGAGTTGTCGTCGTCCATCATGCGGTACACGCCCTGGCCGGCGGCGTTCCACCAGTCTCGCACGCGCCAGACGGCCCCGAGCGCGGCGCCGTCGTACTCGATGATCTCCCGCGCCGACGGCGTCATGTCGTGCTCGTACCGGATGGCCATGTCGATCGCCAGCGCGGGCCGCCACATGTATTCCAGCGAGTAGGCGATCACGGACTCGCCGGCCAGGTCGTCGTCAAAGGTCCGCTGCCGGATGTCGAAGTGCGCCACGGATCCGTTCGGGAAGATGTAGGCCGAGGCGAGCCCGATCATCGTCTCGCTGGCGCTGTAGTTGGTCGTGTGGACGATGTTCGTGCCCTGGAGCGTCTGCACGAAGGATACGATCGTCTCGTCCTCCAGCGAGTTCGTCCCGTTCTCGGTGGTGGCGGAGATCGTCTGGCGCGTGCTGACGTTCGTGACGAAGACCTCCGTCCACTCGTTGGAGGTGACCTCCTGGGCGATGCTGCCGTAGCCGACGCGCCCCTCGATCAGCCACCGCGGGTTGACGTTGAACCCGCCCTTGAGCGCGACGCGCCACTCGTCGATCATCGCGTTGGCCTTGACGGATTCGCCCTCGACGCCCAGGTAGGGGTGCCGGATGTCCACCAGCCGCTTGCGCTCCTCGTCGGTCTCGTCCTTGACGGCCTCGGGGATGGCCACCAGGCGCGCGAGCCGGCGCTGGACGTAGGCGGACAGCTCGGCCAGGTCCTCCTCGGGATAGTTGTCCCGCTTGAGCAGCTCGATCATGTCGAGGGCCGTGTGCATCTCGCCCTGCTGGGCGGCCATCTCGGCGCGGGTGCGGCGGGCGAGGAACACGGGGTGGTTGCGCAGCGCGTCGCGCAGCAGGTCCTGCCCCGAGTCGTGGCGGTCCGGCTCCATCCGCTGGTACAGCATGGGGTTGTCCCGCTTCATGGCGTAGCCGAACCGGCTCTGGCGGAAGCCCATGCGGTAGTGGAGCTCGGCCTCGTTCAGGACGGCCTCGGGCACGTTGAAGAGATCGATGTTGCAGTAGGTCTGCTGCCCCACATCGCTCATGGGATAGGCCACGGCGAGGATGCCCTCCGGCAGCTCCAGCTCGCGGCGGAGCCAGTTGCGGCTGTCCAGGAACTCGTAGCGGATGCGCCGGTAATACTCGCGCAGGGTTTCCTGCCGCTCCTTTTCCCGGACCCAGAGCAGGTTCGGCAGCGGGTGCACCCGCCGGAGGTTGGCGTCCGTCAGCTCCATCCGGTTGGTGATCATGGGTGGCCCGGCCTCGAGGATGAAATTGGTCATGGCCGACGCGTCCAGCTCCGCCAGGAGGTTGGTCGCCGGGAGCGCGTTGGTGGTCGCGGGGAGCACCACCTCCACCACGCGGTTCGTTGTCGGGCGGTTCGTGAAGGTCGGCGTGCTAGCGTCCATCAGGTGGCTGCCGAGCGTCCACCAGCCGGTCCGCTCGTAGGCCCGCAGCTCCGGCCAGCTGGTGATGCGGGTGTCGTTGCTCAAGATGTTCCCGACCGGCACGAACATGGTCAGGGGAATGCGCAGTTCCTCGGCGACGGGCGTCGCCCAGCGGAAGCTGGACCGCATGCCGTCGTCAAAGGTCACGCACACGATGCGCTCGGGGCTGTAATCGCGCACCGTGACCACCGGCTCCGGCTGCTCCGCGGAGAAGGACCGCCGGACCGCCTGCACCATGCGGGTGAGCAGCGAGCGTCGCTCGACGAGGTCTGGCGGCTTCTGCTTCGCGAAGTAGTCGGCGAACTGCTCCGGCTGGATGAACTTGTAGCCCTCGCGTTTCAGGGTCATCATGTGGTCGCGGAACTGCCGGACCGACGGGACGGCCGCCCATTCGCTGGGCGAGAGCCCGTGGTACAGCAGCGTGAAGACGGACCCCTCCGCGCCCTCCTGCTCCAGCCGCTCCAGCGACTCCTGCGCGTCGAAGTACCGGCCCTGGGCAAAGTAGAGCTGCGCCCAGAAGTAATGCCGGTACGGATCGTTGGGATCGAAATCGACCATGATCGCTTCCAGCTGCGCCTCCGCCTCGTCGAGCTTCATGCGGCCGAGGAACGTCTCGTAGAGGCCGAACTTCGCGCGCTGGTTGTGCGGGTTGAAGTTCTGGAGCACGTCCCGGAAACGCTCCTCGGCCCGGCCGTACTCCTTGTCCAGCACCAGCATCTCGCCATAGAACAGGACGCCGTCCACGTCGCCGGGGTCCCAGCGGTAGGCGTCCTGCGCGGCCTGCACGCACTGCTTCATCGTGAAGTTCTTGGGATCGCGATCGTACTGGCTCTTCAGGTAGTAGGCCAGCCGCCGGGCGATCTTGGCCTTGGCCAGGTCGCCCTTGGCGAGGTCCCGGACGCGGCGGAGGTTCTGGATCACCTCGTCGTGCCGGCGCGCGCGCATGGAGATGTCCGTCAGGAGGTTCAGCGCGGCCTCGTTGTCGGGCTCGACCTCCAGGACGCGTTCGGCCTCGAGCTGCGCCTCCTTCAGCGCGCCGATCAGGACCAGCACCTGCGCCCGGGCGATCATGTATTCCGGGTAATCGGGCACCATCTCGTTGATGTTGTTCCAGTGCTCCAGCGCCAGCTCGTATTCCTCGTTGGCGTAGTAGGCCCGGGCCAGCTGGATCTCGACGTCGAGGCGCGCGGTATCCTCCTGGTACAGCCGCTTCAACTCCTCCAGCGCGAGCTCCCGCTTCCCGTTCCAGAACAGGACGCGGGCGTACGAGAACCGGGCGTCGTACTGGTTGGGATTCAGCGCCAGGCTCTTCCGGTAGAGCTCCTCGGCCCGGTCGAGGTTGCCGTCGGACGTGGCCACCTGCGCGAGGAAGTTGTGCGCCCTCGGATTCTGCGGCGCGATCGCCAGGAACCGCTCGCCCGTCCGGCGCGCCTCCTCGTGGCGGCCCGACTGCCAGTAGGCCGCGCACAGGGCCTCCCACGCGCCGTACAGGCTGGGGTCCGTCTCGATCACCCACTCGAGCTTGGGGATGGCCTCGTCATAGAGCCCGTCCTGGATATTCACCATGGCCTCGTACATCTTCGCCATGGCGGGCGTCACGCGGGCGACATCCTCGGTTTCCCCGACCGGGGCGGCCGCGGGCGCCACCTCGCCCGCAACCAACGGCACGGCCACGCCCGCCGGAGCAACCGGCGTGGACGGCAGGGCCTCGCGAACCACGCCCGCGGCCGCCGCCGGCGGCGCCGGTTCCTGGGCCGCGGCGGCCAGGCCGGTCAGCAGCAGGATCGCCCATCCCGCCCGCGCCGCGGCCGGCCACCGCCCCCGGCCGTATGAAAGTCCGAATGTCATTTTTCAGTTGCGGCCGGCGCGGCGGGCCAGAACGTCTCGGCCAGTTTCCGGGCCAGCAGATCCGCCCCGTTCCGGTCCAGATGCACGCCGTCGGTGTCGCGCACCGAAAGAGGCATCCCGTTCGGGCGCAGCACGTAACGCGAGAAGGTTCCGGGCGTCCGGCTTAAGAACGGGCGGGTTTTACAGTGAATGACGAAGGGCCGTTTCGCCGCTTCCTGGTCCACGAGGCCGTTGATGCGGTCGGCGCTTTTCTGGATCTCCGGTTTGGGCATGTCCGGCAGTTCGAGCCAGTACACCTTCGCCGCGCCCCCGCGCCCCATGAGGTCCATGGCCTCGCCGACCCGCCGCGCGTATTCCTCCGACCAGCCCGGCTGCTCGGGACGGATGATGCCGGCCGGCGTGCGCATGGGCTGCTCATCGTTCGTGCCGATCCAGATGATCGAGGTGTCCGGCTGGAATTCCGCGGCCAGGGCGCGGATGCGCTCCAGCCAGTCCACGACATCCAGCCGGGCCAGCCCGGACCCGAGGGAGGTGAACAGGCGCGTGGTCACGCCCTCGTGCCGGGAGAATTCGAGCTCGATCGAGTGCGAGGGCACGCGCATCATCGAATCCCCGAGGATCAGGATGCGCTGCGGCCCCTCCGCGGCCCGCGCCGGCGTCAGGACGCCCAGCAGCAGCACCAGCCCGACTGTCATCGCCGCCTGCTTCATGTTCGTTCCTCCGCTCGCCTCGTCCCTAGAACCGGTACACCACGCTGCCGATCAGGCTGCGCTCGGTCTGCTCCCGCAGCGAGTTGACGGTCGCCTCGCCCTCGATCTCCCAGCCGTTGGCCCAGGAGCGGCGGAGGCTCGCGCTGAACCCGATCAGCCGCTCCCAGTCCTGGTCGGGGTCGTTGCCCGGGTACCACCCCTGCCCCTCCGCCCGCGCCGCGCGCTCGTTGTAGACGGCCCATTCCTCGGGGCGGCCCTCGGCCTGCTGGGCCCCGACGTTCACGCGGACCATGCCGAAGTAATTCGGGTAGCTGCGCCGCAGCCGGATGATCAGGTAGTGGCGCTGCTCCCAGTACGGCGTCCAGTACAGGTCGCTGGCCCGGTCGGCGGTGATCAGGGAGTCGTGCAGCCCCAGCCAGATGTCGTAGCGCTCGGAGATGCGCCAGTAGTTTTCCAGCATCAGGCGCAGCAGGGAGTTGTCGTCGTCCAGCGACCAGTAGGCCGCGGTCCCCGTGGCGTTCCACTCGTCCTTGGCCCGCCAGATCGCGCCGATGCCGCCCCCGTCGTACTCGACGATCGCGCGGGCCGACGGCACCAGGCCGTGCTCGTAGCGGATGGACATGTCCAGCGGGAGGACCGGGCGCCACAGGTATTCCATCGAGTAGGTCAGGACGGACTCGCCGGCGAGGTCGCCGTCGAAGCTGCGCTCCCGGACGTCCAGGGTGCCGATCGAGCCGTTGGGGAAGATGTAGGACGAGGCCAGCCCGATCATCGTCTCGGTGGAGTTGTAGTTCGTCGAGGTGATGATGTTGGTGCCGACCAGCGAGGTCGAGATGGTCGTGACGGTTTCGTCCTTCACGGTGTTGGTCCCGTTCTCGATCGTGGTCGTGATGTCGCGCTGCACCGTGGAATTCGTCTCGTAGACCAGGGTCCAGAAGTTGGAGGAGACCGTCTGGTCGATCTCCCCGTAGCCGACCCGGCCCTCGAGGGTGAGGCGCGGGTTGATGTTGAACCCGCCCTTGAAGGCCACGTGCCACTCGTCGATCATCACGTTGGCCTTGGTGGAATAGCCCTCCACGCCGAGGTAGGGATGGCGGATCTCGATGGGCCGCTCGGTGACCGTCCCCGTCTCGTCCTGGACGGCCTCGGGCACGGCCACGAGGCGCGAGAGGTGGCGCCGCACGAAGGCGTTGAGCTCCTGCAGGTCCTTGTCCGGGTAGCCGTCGCGCTTGAGCAGCCTGATCATGTCGAGGGCCAGGTGCATCTCGCCCTGCAGGGCCGCCATCTCGGCGCGGGTCCGGCGGGCCAGGAACACGGGATGGTTCTTGAGGGCCTGGCGGAGTACGTCCTGCCCGCTCGCCTGCCGGTCGGGCTCCCAGCGCTGGAGCATCATCTGGTGGTCGAGCTTCATCGAGTAGCCGTACCGGCTTTGCAGGAACCCCTGCCGGTAGTGGATCTCCGCCTCGTTCAGGATCGCCTCGGGCACGTTGAAGAGGTCGATGTTGCAGTAGGTCGCCTGGCCGATATCGCCGTGGGGATAGGCCACGCTGGCGACCTGGCTGGTCTCGACGCCGAGCGCCTTCTGGAGCATCCGCTGGCTCTCCGTGAATTCGTAGCGGAGCCGCGCGTAGTACTCGCGCAGCGTCTCCTGCCGGTCCTTGTCCTCCAACCAGAGCAGGTTCGGCAGCTGGTGGACGAGCCGGCTTTCCCGGTTGGTCATCGACGCGATGGTGGCGAAGACCAGGTGGCTGTTGATCTCCCAGAGCCCGGTGTCGTGGTGCGCCTTCAGCTCCGGGAAGGTGGCCGCGCGGATGTCGTTGCTGAGGATGTGGCCCAGCGACACGAACACGGTCATCGGGATGCGCAGATCCTCGGCCAGCGGGGTCGCCCAGCGGAAGGTCGACCGGAGCCCGTCGTCGAAGGTGACGCAGGCCACCCGTTCGGGGACGACATCGGAGAGCATCGGCGGCGACTGGTCCTTCTCCCCCGTCCAGGCATTGCTGATCGACCGGAGGACCCGGTACAGGAACGGCCGGCGCTGGACGCGCTCGGGGCGGACGCACGTCTCGAAATAGGACGGGAACTGCCCGGCCGAGATGAACCGGTAGCCCGCCCGCTTGAGGGTCATCAGGTGGTCGCGGAACTGGCGCACGGACGGGTACGGCGTCCACTCGCTGGAGGAGAGCCGGTTGTACTGCAGCGTGAAGATGGAGCCCTGCGCGCCTTCCTGTTCGAGGCGGTTGAGCGACTCCATCGCGTCCCGGAACCGCCCGCGGGCGAAGTAGAGCTGCGCCCACATCAGGTGGCGGTACGGGTCGCGCGGATTGAGGTCGCGCAGGTTGGCGCGCAGCTGCCGCTCGGCGTCGTCGAGCATCATGCGCCCGAGGTAGCACTGGAACAGGCCGAACAGCGCGCGGTCGCTGTGGGGATTCTTCTCCTGCAGCACGTTCCGGAACTGTTCCTCCGCCCTTCCGTAGTCCTTGTCGAGGGTCATCATTTCCGCGTAGAAGAGATGCCCGTTGATGTCGCCCGGGTCGCGGCGGTAGGCATCCTGCCCCGCCTGCACGACCTGGTCCATCGTGAAGGTCGCGGGGTCCCGGTCTTGCTCGGCCTTCATGAAGTAGGCCAGCCGCCGCTCGACCATCGCCTTGGCCTCGTCGCCGTCGGCGAGGTCCCGCACCCGCTTGAGCGCCTTGACCACCTCGTCGTTCTTGCGCTCGCGCATGGCGATATCCGCCAGCAGGTTCAGGGCGGAGAGGTTGTCCGGCTCCAGCTCCAGGACCCGCTCGGCCTCGGCCTGGGCCTCCTTGAGCGAGCCGATCAGCACCAGGACCTCCGCGCGGGCCATCATGTACTCGGGGTAGTCCGGGACCATCTCGTTGATGTGGTCCCAGTGATCGAGCGCCTCCTCGTATTCCTCGAAGGCCGTCAGCGCGCGCGCCAGCTGCAGTTCCACGTCCAGGCGCTCCGGGTCCTGCTTGTACAGGTCGTTGAGTTCCTTCATCGCCTCGTCGAACTTGCCGTTCCACAGCAGCACGCTGGCGAAGGCGAAGCGCGTCTCGTACTGGTCCGCCTTCAGCGCCAGGCTCCGGCGGTAGAGGCGCTCGGCCTCGGCCAGTTCGCCGTCGCGCGTGGCGAACTGGGCCATGATGTTGTGCGCCACCGGCTCATCCGGGGCGATGCCGATGAACTCCTTCGCGAGCTGCCGGGCGTCGTCCGGCCGGCCGCCGAGCCAGTAGGCCCACGTCAGCGTCTCCCACGCGTCGATCAGCGTCGGGTCGTCGGCGATCACCGACTCCAGCTTCGGGATCGCCTCCTCGTACTTTCCGTCCTGGACGTTCAGCATCGCGTCGTACATCCGGGCCCGGGGCGTGTTCTTCTCCAGCTCCGCCGCGCCGGGGGCGATGGGCGCCGCGACCGGCGCCAGGTCGGAGGCCACGGGCGTCGTGTCGAGGGCTTCGGCCGCGGCGGCCGCCGGCGACGGGACCGCGGGCGCGGCCACGTCCGCGGCCGGGATCTCCGGGACAGCCGCTTCCACGGCCTTCTCCAAGGCCGGCGCGACCGCCGGGATTTCCGCCGCGGCTTCCGCCGGCGCGGCGGGGGGGACCGGCAGGACCGACTCCGCGGCCGGGGAGACGGCTTCCACGGCGGCCGCGGCCGGAGCCTCCGCCGTCGGGAGTTCCGGGACGGCGAGCGGCGGCTCGGTGACGGGCGGGACATCCGGTATCGCGAGCTTCGGCACGGCCGGCAGTTCGGGCGCGGGTTCGGCGGGAGATGCCGGCGGCTCCTGGGCGATGGCAGTTCCGGCGGCCAGCCACAGGCCCAGCAGGGCCGCAAGCGTCATGTTTTTCTGGTCAGGCACTTTTATTCTTCAGCCGCTTAGAATTGGAAGTAGATGAACGGCGCCACGCCCTTCGGCCCCAGCGCCAGGATCACCGTCAGGATCAGGGCCGTCACGATGCCCTGGACCACGACCGGCAGCCGGCCAAAGGCGTTCCAGATCCGCTGCGCCCGGTCCCCGTCGAACCACTGCATCCCGTACCCCACCACGATGGCCAGGAGGACCGGCCCGGTGACCAGGGTCGCGGACAGGCCCCACAGCTTCATGGCCCGCAGCATCGTCAGGGCGTGCTCGAACGTCTCGCCGCGGAAGAACAGCCACGATAGGCAGACCAGGTGCCATACCGCGATGCGCTTGATCCAGAGGACCGCCAGCCCCTCGCCCTGCCAGCCCCGCCGGTCCATCACCCGCCGGAAGAACCGCTCCACGCTCAAGTACACGCCGTGCAGCGCGCCCCACGCGATGAAGGTCCAGCCGGCCCCGTGCCACAGCCCGCCGAGCAGGAACGTGATCAGCAGGTTGCGGTAGGTCTTCAGCTCCGAGCCGCGCGAGCCGCCCAGCGGGATGAAGAGGTAGTCGCGCAGGAACGTGGAGAGCGAGATGTGCCAGCGCCGCCAGAATTCCTGGATGCTGCCGGCGAGGTACGGGGCGTTGAAGTTCAGGTTGATCTGGAAGCCCAGCAGGAGGCCCAGCCCGATGGCGATGTCGGAATAGGCCGAGAAATCGCAGTAGATCTGGATCGCGTAGCCGTAGACGCCGATCAGCGTGTCCACGGCGCCGTAGAGATCGGGCCGGGCGAACACCGGGTCGACGATCTTCTGCGCCAGGTAGTTGGCCACCACGATCTTCTTGAACAGGCCGCCGAGGATGAGGCACGCCGCGCGCGCGGTGTCGATGTTCGGCGGCGGGTTGGGCTTGCTGATCTGCGGCACCAGGTCGCAGGCGCGGACGATGGGCCCCGCGACCAGCTGCGGGAAGAAGGCCAGGTACAGCGCGAAGTCGATGAAGCTGTCCGCCGGCGGCATCACGCGGCGGTAGACGTCGATCACGTAGCTCATCGCCTGGAACGTGAAGAACGAGATGCCGACGGGCAGGATCACCTGGCCGAGGTAGTCGAGGACGGGGAACCAGGCGTCGAGGTCGAACTGCATCCAGCCGCACACGGCCACCACCTGCTCCGCCAGGAACCGCGAGTACTTGAAGAACCCGATGCTGGCCACGTTGAACGCGACGCCCAGCGTGAGCAGGAGCCGCCGCACGTGGGGGTTCCGGCTCCGGTGGATGCCGACGGCCATGGCATGGTTGAAGGCGCTCGAGCCGGCCAGCAGGGCGATGAAGCGCCAGTCCCAGTAGCCGTAGAAGAACCAGCTCGCCGCCAGCATGAAGAGCTTCCACGGGCCCGTGTGGCGGCGGATCAGCGCCCAGCTGACGAAGAACACGATGAGGAAGAAGATCGCGAAATCGGTGGTGGGGAATATCATGCGGCAACCGGCCTCCGCGGCGCGGGCCGTCCGGCCTCGTTACCGCCGCTCGACGCCCACACGGCCCTTGCCTTCGCCCGCGGGCTCATGGATTCGGGGTCTCTTTCCAAAGGGAAGCGATCACGGCGACCGCCAGCAGGTCGGCCCCCTCGCGGCTCAAGTGGATGTTGTCGGAACTGCGCACGCGCAGCGGCATGCCGTTGGCCTGGATCACGTACGGCGCGAACTTGCCCGGCGTGCGGCTCAACACCGGGCGGGTCTCGAAGAAGGTCACCCCGTGCTTGGCCGCCTCGGCGGCGAAGATCCGGTTCATCAGGTCGGCGTCTTCCCGGTTCTTGTCTTCCTTCATGTCCGGCAGTTGGAGCCAGAGGACCCGCGTGCCCTTGCCCGCGCCCAGGATGTCCATGGCCTCGCCCACGCGCCGGGCGTACTCGACCTCCCACGCGGGCTCGCCGGGCTGGATCACGGTGTCCCCCGTCTTCATGGCCTGGTGGTCGTTCGCCCCCAGGAAGACCAGGGCGGTGTCGGGCTTGAACTCGTCAACCAGGGTCCGCATCTGGGCCAGCCAGTCGAAGACGTCCAGCCGGGCCAGCCCGGAGCCGATGCGGGTGAACGCCTTGGTCTGCACCTCGGGCTTCCGGGACAACGCCAGTTCCAGCGAGTGGGCCGGGATTTGCATCATGGAGTCGCCCACGATCAGCACCCGCTGCGGGGTCGCCTGCGCCCCGGCCGTCAGCCCGGTCGCCACCCACGCGGCGAGGGCCGCGCACAACGCTGCCAAGAGCTTACTCACGGGGTATCCTCCGTTTGGCCGAACGTGTTTTCGATCCAGGTGCGGGCCGAGGACAGCCGCGTCGCCGAGGAAATGTAGTCCAGCGGTTTCGAGGCGTTGACCCAGACCGTCCACCAGAAGCCGTAGGGCCGGCGCGTGGCCTCGCTGTAGATGTGGTGGCCGTTGAGCAGGATCCCCGCCACGAAGAACACGGCCACCGCGAGCTTGGCCGCGGACTGGGAAACCCCGCAGCCCGCCTGGGTGCGCCGCCCGCCGATGTCCACCCGTTGCTCCGCCGGTTTTACCATGGCCGCCTCCACTGACAGTACGCCACGAGCATCCCGATGGTCGATGGCACGAGTCAAACACGGATGGCGCCGCGGTGCAAGCAAGATATGGCGCCCGGCGCGCCCATCCGCCGCCGTTTCCGACGCGGGCGGACCGGGACCCGGCCCGCCGGGAAAGGCAATTCGCATTGACGAGGCCCCGCCCTCGCCCTAGCATGGTCGGGCATAACAGGCGGGGACACACCCTGACCAAACCGGAGGCGGCCATGTCCGAGCATTCCGTCAGTCCCAGCGGCGAGAAATTCCCCCTCCCCCAGAAATCCGATTATGCCGCCGAGTTCCAGCGGGTCGAAGGCCTGGCGAAAGAGGCCCGCGCGAAGGGCCAGGAGGTCGTCGTGGTCATGGGCCTCGGCTTCGTCGGCGCGGTCATGGCCGCGATCGTCGCGGACTCGACGGACCGGAAGACCGGCCAGCCGAACAAGTTCGTCATCGGCTGCCAGCGGCCCAGCACCCGCAGCTTCTGGAAGATCCCCCTGCTCGCCCGCGGCGAGTCGCCCGTGAAGGCGGAGGACCCCGAGGTCGCCCCCATGATCGCCCGCTGCGTGCACGAGAAGAAGACCTTCGTCGCCACGTACAACAGCGACTGCCTGGCCCTCGCGGACTGCGTCGTCGTGGACGTCCAGTGCGACTACAGCAAGAACGACCTCGGCAACCTCCGCACGGGCGAGGCGGACATGGCCGCGCTGGAGGCGACCATGAAGGTGATCGGCCAGAAGATCCAGCCGCACTGCATGGTGCTCATCGAGACCACCGTCGCCCCCGGCACCACGGAGTTCGTCGCCTGGCCCATCCTGAAGAAGGCGTTCCGGCATCGCGGTCTGCGGGAAGCGCCCCTCCTGGCCCACAGCTTCGAGCGTGTCATGCCGGGCAAGCACTACATCAGCTCGATCCGCGACTTCTGGCGGGTCTGCTCCGGCTGCAACCCGGAAGCCCGGGCGCGGGTCGAGAAGTTCCTGCACGAGGTGCTGAACACGAAGGACTTCCCCCTGACCGTCATGGACCGGCCGATCGAGTCGGAGACGACGAAGATCGTCGAGAACTCGTACCGCGCTGCGATCCTCGCGTTCCTCGACGAGTGGAGCGTCTTCGCCGAGCGCAACGGGGTGGACCTGACGAAGGTCATCAAGGCCATCAAGGTCCGGCCGACGCACAACAACATCATCTTCCCCGGCCCCGGCATCGGCGGCTACTGCCTGCCCAAGGACGGCGGCCTCGGCTACTGGGCCTACCGGCACCTGCTCGGCTTCGAGGACGACATCTTCAAGATCACCACGTCGGCGATCGACATCAACGACACCCGCGCCCTGCACGTGGCCGAGCTCGCCCGCGACGCGCTGCGGAACATGGGCCGGTACATCGCCGGCTCGAGCGTGCTCGTCTGCGGCGCGAGCTACCGCGAGGACGTAGGCGACACCCGCTACAGCGGCTCGGAGATCATCATGCGCCGCCTCGCGGAGATGGGCGCGGAGATGAGCTGCCACGATCCGTACGTGGACCACTGGTACGAGCTGGAGAGCCAGGACACCTACCCGGCGCCCGGCCACTCCTGGGGGCGCTTTTTCCGCAACCAGGAGGACCTCAAAAATATCCGGGTGCAGAAGGACCTGCCCGCGGCCTGCCACGACATCGACGCGCTGATCCTCGCCGTCCGGCACTCGCCCTACCTGAAGCTGAACCCCGACGACGTAGTGAAGTGGGTCGGCGGCCCGCTGGCCGTGGTGGATTGCTTCGGCATCCTCTCCGACGACCAGATCCGCCGCTACTTCGACCTCGGGTGCGAGGTCAAGGCGCTCGGCCGCGGGCACCTCAAGCGCCTCAAGGAAGAAGTCCGCGCGCCGCACAAGTGACCGGGCGCGGGCCGGCGCCGGCCCGCGTCAGCGGTTCCGCAGCAGCCGGGGCAGGACCCGGAGCCCCAGCAGGCCGTACAGGCCGAAGGACAGCGCCGCGATCGCCGCGAGATTGAAGGCATAGGTAGCCCGCAGCCGGCCGCCCCACCGCTTGCTCCCCGCCAGGAAATGCGCGCCGCCCCAGCACGACTCCGGAACCTGGTAGACGGGCAGCGTCCTCCGGAACAGCCCGTCCTCCGCCTCGCCGACGGGCCGGAAGTCCTGCAGGTTGAGGGCCTGCTTCTCGATGGACCGGCTCGTATGCCGCCGCTTCAGCCGCTCCAGGCCTTCCGGCCCGAGTTCCGCCTCGAGCCGGTCCAGGATCGCGCGCTTGTCCGCGGCGGCCGCCCGGCGCTGTTCGAAGACGGTCTTGCGGCAGGCCGCCAGGTATTCCTCCACCCGCGCGCGGCCCGCGTCGTCGAGCAGGTCCGGCCCGCTCACGGCCGGCGCCGCGCCGGCCGCCGTTCCCATGCGCTGTTCCAGCCGGGCCAGCTCGTTCGTCAGGATCCGCTGTTTCGCGGCCAGGTCGCCGGCGCGCCCCTCCTCCCGCAGCAGGGGGATCGACTGGACCAGGCCCAGCAGCTCCGGGAGGTAGTGGTCCAGGTCGAACTCGGCGAGGCGCAGCCGCGCGTCCGCCCCGGCCAGGTTCCGCTGGTAGGCGTTGTGCAGGTACTGCTCCACGACGAGCGCCTCGTAGCCCCAGCGCGGCGGCATGAGGTTGGCGAACCAGGGCACCTCCCGCGCGCGCGACCGCGGCGCGATGAGATCGTCGTACGGGATCACCACGCCGCACAGCAGCATCTGCGGGACGATCAGCAGCGGGATGAGGATGTAGATCGTCACGGCCGAGCGGAAGGACGCGGAGATGTTCAGGCCCAGCAGCCCGGAGCAGAACGCGCACAGGAAGAGCGCGGCCCAGCCCCGGACCAGCAGGCCCGGAACCCCGACGATCGGGAAGGCGACGGACACGAAGAGCGCCATCTGGAGGGCGCAGACGAGGGCGAGGTAGAGGGTCTTGGAATGGACGTAGCTCCACCAGCTCAAGTGGAGGAACCGCTCGCGCCGCAGGATGCGCGCGTCGCGGCAGATCTCCTCGGCGCTGACGCTCAAACCCAGGAACACCGCGACGATGACACTCATGAAAAAGAAGACGTGAACGTTGTTGTTCTCGTGAAACGAGTAGGTTCCGCCGAACGCGCCGCGCGAGACCAGCCCGGTCAGCAGGCCCAGGACCGGCGGCTCCAGGAGCGCGACCAGCAGGTAGGACAGGCTGGCCAGGCGCGCCCGGACGTCGCGCACGAAAAAGACGGCCAACTGACCGAGCCGGCCCGGCCGGTGCAGGCTCGGGGCAGGCGGCGGAAGTTCCGCCGGCGGGACGGGCGCCGCCGGCCGCGCGCGCTCCGCCTCGTAGTCGCGGTACCGCTCGTGCCACTGCTCGGGCGGAACCCGTCGCCGCGGCGTGGCCCGGCCGGCCGGGCCGAGGGTGCGGGCCTCGAGGATGTCGAAGATCTGCTCGGGATTCACGCTGCCGCAGCCCGGGCAGATGGACTCCCAGGCCCCCGGCAGGTTGCCGTGCGCGCGGAAGTACGCGACGGCCTCGACGGGGGCGCCCGTGAAGACCGGCCAACCGCCCTGGTCGAGGATCCACAGGGCGTCGAACATCCGGAATATCTTCGAGGACGGCTGGTGGACCACCGCGAAGACAAGCCGGCCGCCGGCGGCCTGCTCCTTGAGCAGGCTCATGACGGTCTCCGAGTCGGCCGAGGAAAGGCCGGACGTGGGCTCGTCCACGAACAGCACCGTCGGCTCGCGGATCAGCTCCAGCGCGATGTTCAACCGCTTGCGCTGCCCGCCGCTGATGGTTTTCTGCAGCGGCGAGCCCACCTTGAGGTCCGCGATGTCCGCCTGCCCGAGGTCGGCGAGCATCCGCCGGACGCGCGCGATCCGTCGGGCCTCGGGCAGGTGGGCCAGGCAGAGCCGGGCGGCGTAGTAGAGGTTTTCGTATACCGTCAGATCCTCGAACAGCATGTCGTCCTGCGGCACGAAACCGATCACGCCCTCGCCGGCCCCGGCGTGGATGTCCCGGCCGTTCAGCCGCACGTCACCGGAGCTGGGCCGGAGGGTGCCGTTGAGGATTTCCAGCAGCGTGGACTTGCCGGCGCCGCTGGCGCCCATGATGCCCACCAGCCGGCCGCCCCGTTCGGCGAAGGAGAAATCGTGCAGGCCGCACCGGCCGTCGGCGAACCGGTATTCGAGGCGGGCGCCCCGGAAATCCAGGACCGGGCCGGCCCCCTCCTCGCGGAAAGCCGCCGCGACGGCTGCGTAGTGGAGTTCGTTTCCCCATCGGTCGCGCAGGACCTGGCCCGGGCAGAGCAGCCGGGCCGCTCCCGGCGCCAGCGGATGGCCTTCCAGCCAGACCGGCTCGTCGCCGGTGGCAGCCGCGAGAAACAGGTCGTCGCCCCGTAGTTTCAGGACCGCGAGCCGGCCGCGGAAGCCGGCCGTTCCGCCGCCCATCCACCGGCCGTCCGCACCGGGCGGACAGGTTAGGAAGGCCCGCATGCGCCCGGCCTCCTCCGCCAGGTCCAGTTCCCGGCCAAGCCACTCGGCCATCCGGCCGGGCCAGTCCGAGCCGGCCGACACGGCGGCGAGTTCCAGGACGCAGAGTACCGCCGCATACCGCTCCTCGCCGCCCAACTGCGTCTTCAGCGACGCCACGATCTCCCCGGCCGCGCGCAACCGGTCGGCCTCGTCCCCGATCGCGTGCAGTTCGGCCAGGTCCTGGTACAGGCCGATATACACGCCCGCGTCCGCGAGGCCGACGTGGTTGTTCAGGTAGTCCAGCGTCCGCCGGCGGGCGGCCTCGCGGGCTTCGCCGCGCAGCGGCGCGGCGGCCAGCGCGAAGAGGTGGAGCAGCCCGTTGAGGACGGGTTCGGCGATCATGGTCCGCCTCGGGATCAGTTCCCGGCGCCGGCGCGCAGGATGGAGCGGCGCATCGCGGCGATCTGCTCCCCGATCTCGTTCCAGATGGCCGCCCCTGTCTCCGGCGGGATCCGGCCGGCCTGCTCATCCTCTACGACCTGGGCGATGCTGCGGACAACGTCGAGCTTGCCGGGCGCGTCGCATTCCAGTCCGAGCGCGGCGGCCTGCCGCTCGAAGGCGGCGAAGGCGCGGAGCACCATCTTCATCCACGGCTCGCGGCCGGGCTGCGACGGCTCCTCGTAGAGCTGCGCGCGGAGTTTCCCGGTGGCGTCGTTGCGCTGGAAGTAGCCCATGACGTGGGCGGACTCGATGGAAAACCCGTAGAGCGAGTCCATCAGGAAGTGCGCCGTGACCGGGCTCGACATGGTGACGGGGATTTCGTCCGCGAGGTTGTTGGCGAGTTCGTCGAGCAGCGCCTGGACGTCGATCGCCCCGGGATCCTCCGCGGCCTTCTGGAGGGTGGCGTACGAGCGTCCGCTGAAATCGGCGTGCGAGCGCAGGTCCAGGCCGGTGATGATCTCCTCGAGGGCCCGCATGGCGTCGGCCGTTTCCTGCCGTTTCTGGAAGGCGATGGCATAAACGGCGTCGAAGAGCTTGATGCCGGCGAACTGCTGCTGCTGGCAGCGGGTCCAGGCCGGA
This sequence comes from Verrucomicrobiota bacterium, assembly GCA_022710725.1. Taxonomy (GTDB): domain Bacteria; phylum Verrucomicrobiota; class Kiritimatiellia; order CAIQIC01; family JAGNIJ01; genus JAGNIJ01. The sequence goes on along the minus strand of JAKLGK010000002.1, from coordinate 333,871 downwards.
TCGATCGCGGCGGGGGCGACGAGATCGGGCTGGTAGGACAGGCCCAGTTCCTGCAGGCGCGCGGTCCGGTCGAACATGGAATGCACGTTTTCGCGGACGAGGATTTCCTGGACCTCGGCGGAAAGCTGCTTCAGGGCCTCCACCGCCGCCTGCGGCGCGGCCTCCGACGGGGCCGGCGGGGCCTCCGCAACGGCCGCGGTTCCACCCAGCGCGAGCGCGACACCGACCAGCAGCATTTTCATGGCCCATTCCCCCCGTGCGAGTTGGAAGGCCAGCATAACGCCGCCCTCCCGCGGCGTAAAGAAGCGTCTGTCGCCCCGCCGGCCGGGCCACGGCGCCTCCAGAATATTTCCACACTTTGCAAAGTGTGGAAATAATGCTGCGCGCAATTCCCGACCGGGAAATGCAGGGATGGGCCCCGGCACGACGGAGCCGTCCGAAGCGCCGGCTTGTTTTTTACAGACCGCGTCAAAACGGGTACGCTGGGAATGATGCGACCCGGCCTGCCAGCCGCCCTCGTCGCCTTGGCGCTTTCGGCCCGGGCCCAGACGCACCGCTACGTGGATGCCGCGGCAGGATCGGACAGCGCCTCCGGGCTGACGCCCACCCAGGCCTGGCGCACGATCCAGCGCGCCGCGACCAATGCCGGCGCGGGCTGGATCATCCATGTCGCGCCCGGCGCCTACCGCGAAACCGTCGGCCCGACCAACAACGGCGCTGCGGCGGCGCCCATTGTCTTCCGCGGTGAAACCTCCAACGACGCCCGGGTCATCCTGTCCGGCGCCGTCTCCTCCCGGACGCTGACCTGGGTCCGGCTGACCAACAACTCGATCGGCCTGCCGGGCGGCGTCGCGCCCAGCAACATCTATTACACCTCGCTCGCCGGCTGGACCACTCGGCCGTCCCGGATCACCTGGGTGGACGGGACCAACCGCGCCGCCCTGCCCCTCGCCCGGGAGCCCGACCGGGGCGTGACCACGGACTGGAAATACCACGAGAACTGGTGGCAGGCGGACGGCGGGTCCACGGACCAGCTCTGGGACGCGACGCACGACCCGGCCGGCGCATACCCGGACGTCCAGACCGGGCACCTGGGCTGGATCAACGGCTTCACGAATTCCTTCCTCACGGGCGCGGTAGTCGTCGCCACCGACCACCAGCAGGCCCATGACACCTACCGCCGGACCATCACCAGCCACAGCGCCTCGTCCGGCCTTGTGCGATTCGCGGCCTCGACACTGTACACCCTGGGGTCCAACACCAAGTACTACGTCGAAGGCCCGCCCCAATGCCTCGACCGGATCGGCGAGTGGAGCCTCGTACGGATCGGCACCACGAACCGGCTCTACCTCTGGCCGCCGAACAACAGCCACCCGACCAACCTCGACCTGGAGATCGCCCGGCGCGGCATCGGGTTCAACCTCCAGCATCGGTCCCATATCCGGGTCGAAGACATGGTCATCCAGGATCTCAACAACCTCGAGGGCGGGTACACCGGCGACGAGGGCGCGTTCTGGATCCAAAATTGGGACGAGGATAGCGTCGGCCTGGTCTTCGACCGCCTCACCATCCGGGATGTCCCGCTCGCCTTCCGCATGTACGCCAACGCCGAATTGGGCATGATCAGCAATCTGACCGTCCAGAGTTCGGACATCGGGCCGTGCGACAACCCGGCAATCCTGACGTTGTTCGACACCGGCGCGACGGCCCGGGTGGGCATCTCAACGCTGCTGATCCGGAGCAACACCTTTCACCACCTCGGGTTCGCATCGCGGATCGACCAGGGTATCGGCCTGCTCATCACCGCCCCGCACCGCCTGCTGTTTGAGGGCAATCACGTCCACGACGTCATGCAAAATGGCCTGGTCCTGGCGTACGGGGAGGAAGCCGACAGCCTCATTCTCGGCAACCTGTTCGAGCGCTGCGCGCTCGGCGCGGGAGATTGCGCCGGCTTCAAGGTCTGGGCCAGCGGCCGGGCCAGCAGCCGGATCCTGGTCATGCGGAATGTGTTCCGGGACAACCCGGGCTGGACCTTCCCCGTGAGCCAGATCAACTGGTGGGAAACCAGCCGGGGCCGTTTCGCCGGGTTCGGGACATACACAGATATCGTCCGAAGCCCGGCGACGGATGACTATGCCGTCGTTTTTTACCGGAACGAGGCCTACCGCAACGGTTACGCCGGGTTCTTCATCGCCCACAGCCGCGACATGGCCCTGTTCAATAACGTGTGCGCCGGCCAGCCTCATGGCATTTCGTTGGACGGACAACTGTCCACGATGCCGGGCGTAAACTCCAATTGCTTGGCCTTCAATAATTTACTCTTGATTCACCAGACCAATGCCAGCCTTTACGCCGACTCCGGAATCTCCATCCGGGCCCCCAGCAGCGAGATGACCCGCGCGCAGTGCGACTACAACGTGTACCAGGTCAGGGGCGACGGGGCGACGGCCATGCGGCACTATCACCGCTGGGATTCGGAAGCGGAGTCGTGGCGGCATAATCTGTACACCAACACAGCGGAAATCCGCGACCGGACCCCGTGGGAAGATCACGGCCAGGACGCGCCGGCAGACGCCGATATGGTTGCCGATGAAGAGACCGGCGACTTCAACCTGTACTTGAACAGCCCCGCGGTGGACGGCGCGATTCCGCCGCAGATCGCCTTGGACCTCGTCACCCGGCTGGAATCCGTTCTGGGAATGGAGATTGAAGACGAAGCCCTGTATGGAGCAGGGTACGATGCAGGCCCGCTGGAATGCCATCCCGAGTCTATCGAGTTCACTGGAGCAACGCTTTCCGAGGACAGTTTGCCGGTCTTCACATGGTCCAGCGTCTATGGGGCCGCCTATTCTGTCGAGTCCTCAACCAACCGCGTCCATCCAGACTGGGTCATCATAACTAATCTTTCATCATCGGGTTACGCCACCAGCTTTACTAATAGTGCCGTGCAAGGCCCCCTCCTTCTTCGGACCCGCCTGGACGGGCCCGATTGATCTTGATTTTCTGCAGGTACCGGATACAGTGCAGAATCCACGGTAGCGGCCTGTCCGTGACTAAAAGGGTCGGCCGTTCTATATGTTGCAATTCCTTTATTTTAAGGCAGATGCGCATTTTCGCCCGCCTCTGGACAGGAGGATTGCATGAGGGTTCTCATCATCGGATCTGGAAATGCCGGCCAGAATCTCGCGGCCAAGCTCTGCGACGAGAAACACGACGTGGTGCTGGTGGATCACCGGCAGGAGCCGCTGACCGAAATCCAGTCGCACCTGGATATCATGACCGTGCGCGGGCCCGGATCGAGCCCCGCCACGCTGGAAAAGGCCGAAATCCGCAAGGCGGATCTGCTGGTGGCCGTGACGGACCGCGACGAGGTGAATCTCCTGGCCTGCGTCATGGCTCATGCCGCCGGGGTGGCCCACAAGGTCGCCCGGGTCTCGAACCTGGACTACATACGCCCTCCCGAGGGGTACGACCTGCGCAAGCTGGGCATTGACTTGATCGTCAGCCAGAAGGAAGAGTGCGCCTACGAGTTGTTCAACGTCCTCCGAATGCCCGGCACGCTGGAAGCCGTGGACTTGCTCGAGGGCCGGGTGCTTTCGGCCGGGATCCGGGTGCACATGGACAGCCCGCTGCTCCGGGAACCGCTCAAGGCCTTCCCCAAGCCGGAACTGCTCCAATCCATCCGCTTCATCGCGGGCAAGCGCGGGAACGAACTGCTGGTGCCGCGCGGCGATTCGCAGTTCATGGTCGGGGATGAGATTTATTTCGTCGGTCCGCCCGACGACGTGAACGCGTTCCTGGAGTGGGCGTGGCCGGAGCATTCGAGCTTCCAGAAGGTGGTCATCGCGGGCGGCGGCGATGTCGGGGTCCGCCTGGCCCAGTTGCTGGAAAAGACCTCCATGCAGGTCGTGCTGGTCGAGCCGGACGCGGAACGCGCGGAGTACTGTTCCGGGATGCTGGGCCGCACGCTGGTCATCCGCGGCGACCCGATGAGCGACGAAACCCAGGCCGAGGCCGGGCTGGGGCAGAACACCGCGTTCGTCGCGGCCACTCCCGACGACGAGAGCAATATCATCGGCTGCCTGCTCGCCGCCAAGCTCGGCGCGCGCTTCACCCTGGCGCAGGTCAACAAGCCGGAGTACGTGCCGATCATCGACAGCTTGAGCCTGCTCGATCACGTTGTCAGCCCGCCGTTGTCCATGATCAACGCCATCCTGCATTTCGTCCGCGGCAAGCACGTCAAGGCCGCCGCCCTGTTCCACAAGCTGCCCGGCGAACTGCTGGACGTGGTGCTCTCCGCGCGCGGCAAGTGGGTGGATAAGGCCGTCAAGGACATCTCCCTCCCCGCGGGCGTGACCATCGCCGCCGGGCTGCGCCACGACAAGGTGCTCGGCGTCACCGGCGACCTGGTCCTCGCGGCCGGCGACCGGCTGGTGCTGTTCTCGCCGCCCGATGTCGTGGCCAAGCTGTCCGCCCAGTTCAAGAAATAAGCGGGAGCGAGCCATGAACGGCCGGGCCGTAGCGCACCTGATCACCTACCTGCTGTTCATGATCGGCGCCGGCATCGCGGCCTGCTGGGGCGTCTCGCTGTATTTTCACGACCCGGCGCCCGCCCCCTTCGCGCTGGGCCTGTCGGCGGCCATCACGCTGGCGGTCGCCGCGATCGTGCACCTGGCCACGCGCGGCGCGATCGAGCTGTCCTGGCGGGACGGCATCGGCGTCGGCACCCTGGGCTGGCTCGCGGCGGCGGCCTTCGGCTCCCTTCCCTACATCCTGTCCGGCGTCATCCGTGAGCCGGTGTCCGCCCTGTTCGAGACGATCTCGGGGTTCACCACCACGGGCGCCTCGGTGCTGGCCACGCTGGAACCGTTGCCGAAAGGCATCCTGCTCTGGCGCGCCACGACCCATTTCCTCGGCGGCATGGGCATCCTGGTCCTCTGCGTCGCCATCCTTCCGATCCTCGGGGGGGGCGGCATGCAGCTCTACCGCGCCGAGGTCGCCGGTCCGTCGAAGGACCGCATGACCCCGCGGATCGCCAGCACGGCCAAGCTGCTGTGGGGCGTCTATGTCCTGCTCACGGCGGCCGAGATCGTCCTCCTGCGCCTCGGCGGGATGCCCTGGTTCGACGCCGTGTGCCACTCGTTCGCCACGCTCGCCACGGGCGGGTTCTCCACCCGCACGGTCAGCATCGCCGCCTACAACAGCCTCTACATCGAGATCGTGATCACGGTGTTCATGCTGATCGGCGCCGTCAACTTCGCCCTGCACTATCGCCTCCTGCGCGGCCAGGTGCGCGGGACATTCCGGGATTCCGAGTTGAAGTTCTTCCTCGGTTTCTGGCTGGTCGGCTGCCTCGTCGTGACCCTGAACACCTGGCGCGCGGTCTATCCCGCCTTCGGCGACGCGCTCCGCAACAGCGTCTTTTCCTTCACCTCGCTGGCCACGACCACCGGCTTCGCGACGGCGGACTTCGACCAGTGGCCCGCGACGTCAAAGATCGTGCTGCTCCTGGCCATGATCGCCGGCGGTTGCGTCGGCTCGACCGGCGGCGGCATCAAGCACATGCGCATCCTGGTCGCCTTGAAGAAGATCGCGCGCCGCGTCCGCCTGTTCATGTACCCGCAGGCCGTGATGCAGATCAAGGTGAACGGGGAGACGGTGGAGGACGAAATCGTCTCGATGATCCTCGGCTACATCGTGCTGTACCTGGTGACGATGGCGATCGCCTCGACCGTCATGACGATCTTCACGAAGGACCTGCTCGCGGCCGTGTCCTCGGTGATCGCGACCATGGGCGGCGTGGGCCCCGGACTGGGCCTGGTCGGTCCCCTGCAGAACTACGGGCCCGTCCCGGCCGGCGGCAAGCTGGTGCTGATCCTGTGCATGCTGCTGGGACGGCTTGAGTTTTACACGTTCCTCGCGCTATTCTTCCCCAGCTTCTGGAAGAAATAGCGGATGAATTTCCGGGTCGTCTTTCATCTCGTATCGCACATGCTGCTCGTCATCGCGGGCGGCATGGCCGCCGCCTGGGGTGTCTCCCTGTATGCCGGCGACCCCTCCCTGGCTCAACTGGCCCTCGGCTTTTCCTGCCTCGGCACCCTGGTTTCCGGGCTGATCCTGAAGATGGCCACGCGGGGCGACACGGACCTCACCCGGCGCGACGGGTTCGGCATCGTGACCCTCGGCTGGCTGTTCGCCTCCGCGTTCAGCGCCCTGCCGTTCATGCTGTCCGGCATCATCCCCCACCCCGTCTCCGCCTTTTTCGAGGCCATGTCCGGCTACACGACCACCGGGGCCACGGTGATCCCGGTGCTGGAAGGCCTGCCCCGGGGCATCCTCTTCTGGCGCGCGCTGACCCATTTCTTCGGCGGCATGGGTGTGCTGGTCCTCTGCGTCGCCATCCTTCCCTTCCTCGGTGTCGGAGGCATGCAGATCTTCCGCGCGGAGATGCCGGGGCCCTCGAAGGATCGCCTGACGCCGCGCATCACGACCACGGCCAAGTGGCTGTGGGGCGTCTATGTCTTCTTCACCGCCATCGAAACGGGGCTCCTCCGCCTCGGCGGCATGTCCTGGTTCGACGCGGTCTGCCATAGCTTTGCCACGATGGCCACGGGTGGCTTTTCCACCCGCACGGTCAGCATCATGGCCTACCAAAGCCCCTACATCGAGGCCGTGATCACGGTGTTCATGTTCCTTGCCGCCGCCAATTTCGCGCTCCATTACCGGGCCCTCCAGGGCAAGGTCGGCTCGTATTTCCGGGACCCGGAATTCCGCTTCTACCTGGCCCTCTGGACCGGCTCCGCGCTGTTCGTCTCGCTGATCCTGCACACGCGCCTGGGCATGGGCGCGCTCCACGCCCTGCGGCTCGGCTTCTTCCAGGTCACGTCGATCATGAGCACGACCGGCTTCGCGACGGCCGATTTCGAGCGGTGGCCGTTCGTCCTGAAGTTCACGCTGATCCTGCTGATGTTCGTCGGCGGCTGCTCGGGCTCCACGGGCGGCGGGATCAAGGTGGTGCGGCTCTTCGTGCTCGCGAAGGCCGTCGGGCGCGAGATACGGCTGTTCATGCAGCCGCAGGCCGTGCTCCGGGTGCGCCTGGGCGAGGAGCGGCTGGAGCCGGAGGTGGTCTCGAGCATCATGGCCTTCGTGGCCATCTTCGTGCTGCTGTTCCTCGCCGGGACGGCCGTGATGTGCTTCTTCACACCGGACTTCCCCACCGCGGCCTCGTCCGTCGCCGCCACGCTCGGGAACATCGGCCCGGGCCTGGGCCTGGTGGGCCCGATGAGCACCTACGCCACGATCCCGCCCGCCGGGCAGGCGGTGCTGATCGTGTGCATGCTGCTCGGCCGCCTGGAACTCTACACGGTCCTCGTCATGCTGCTGCCCGGCTTCTGGAAAAAATAAGGGCGGCGACATCGTCGCCGCCCTCCCGGCCACGGCACGTTACCACCGGCAATGCGATCGCCGCACGACGCGGTGGGCGGGCACCCAGACCCGCACCTGATCCGTCCGGTAGTAGCCCGGCTGCCAGACCCTGCGGCGGCAGCCCCAGTTGTCCGTGCTGTACATCCAGCAGCCCTGCACCCAGACCCGTTGCGGTTGCCACTGGTAGTACCCCACCGGCTCCTCGATCACGACCGGGGGCGGAGGGGGGGGGGGCGGACAATACACGACGGGCCGCTCGACGTAGACCGGCCGTTCGACATAGACCGGCCGCGAGACGCATGGCGCCGGGGGACACAACCCGCCGTTGGCCACCATGTACCCGCCCAGGAATCCCAGGACGGCCGACCACTCCCTGTTGATCGCTTCCGCCCTCTGCGGCAGCGCCACCGCCGCCACGACCGCCAGCACCGCTAAAATCTGCATCGTCTTCATGGCCGCCTCCTATGGTTGGCTCCAACCAGTGAGACGGACGGGGATGCGAATTATTCATAAAAAAGCGCAAGGGCGTCGGCCAGCGACGCCCCAACAGGACGTTCACCCCCCCAGCTTCCCCAGCGCCTTCTCCAGGGCATGCCAGCTCATGGTGGCGCACTTGATGCGCAGGGGGAACTGGCGTACCCCGGCCAGGGCGGCCAGGTCGCCCAGCGTATCCGGGTCGAGGTCCTTTTCACCCCGCATGAAGGCCACGAAGTCCGCCGCGCGCGCCCGGGCCTCGTCCGGCGTCAGGCCGCGCATCAGCTCGCTCATCATGGACGCGGACGCCAGGCTGATGGCGCAGCCCTGGCCGTCGAACCGCACGTCCGCGACCCGCCCGTTCTCCAGCCGGGCGGTCAGCCGGATGTGGTCGCCGCAGGTCGGGTTGAGCTCGTCAACCAGCACCTCGGGTTCCGGCAGCGGCCCGTAGTTCCGGGGATGCTTGAAATGGTCCAGGAGGATGTCCTGGTATAGCTCGTCAAGCTCCATGGAAGAACGCCTTGGCCTTCAGGATGGACTGGACCAGCCGGTCCAACTCCTCCTCGACATTGTAGAAGTACACGCTCGCCCGGCTCACCGCCGGCACGCCGAACCGCTGCATCAGCGGCTGGGCGCAGAGGTGCCCGGCCCGGATCGCTATGCCGTCCTTGTCGCAGAACTGCGCCAGGTCATGGGGGTGCACGCCCTCGACCTCGAACGACACCGCCCCGCCCCGCTCGGGCGCGCGTCCGAATACCCGCACGCCGGGGATGGCGTCCAGCCGCGCGATCATCGACCGCGCCAGGTGTTCGTCGTAGGCGCGGATGGTTTCCATGCCGACCCGTTGCAGGTAGTCCACCGCCACGCCCAGGCCGATCGCGCCGCTGACGTGCGGCGTGCCCGCCTCGAACTTCTGGGGCAGGTCCGCCCAGGTGGATTCCTCCAGCGTCACCCGGTTGATCATCTCGCCGCCCGCGAGGAACGGCTCCATGCGCTCGAGGATTTCGAGCCGGCCGTACAGCACGCCGATCCCCGTCGGCCCGAGCATTTTATGCCCGGAAAACGCCAGGAAATCGCAATCGATGTCCGCCACGTTCACCGGCCTGTTCGGCACGCTCTGCGCGGCGTCCACCAGGACCAGGGCCCCGGCGGCGTGCGCCATCGCGGTCATCTGCTTCACCGGGTTGACCGTGCCCAGGACGTTGGAAATGTGCGTGAAGGCGGCCAGGCGCACCCGGCCCTTCAACAGCCGCCCGTAGGCGTCGAGGTCCAGCGCGCCGTCGTCGAGGACAGGCACGAATTTCAGCTTCGCGCCCGTCTCCTTCGCCACGAGCTGCCACGGCACGAGGTTGCTGTGGTGTTCCATGCCGGTCAGGACCACCTCGTCATTGGGCTTCAGGTTCCGGCGGCCCCAGGCCTGGGCGACCAGGTTGATGCCCTCCGTCGTGCCGCGCGTGAAGATCACCGAGCGCTCGCTCGGCGCGCCGATGAACCGCTGGACCTTCCGGCGCGCCTCCTCGAACCGCAGCGTCGCCTGCTCGGCCAGGTAGTGCAGCGAGCGGTGCACGTTCGCGTTGCACGCCTGGTAGTACTCGCACAGCACGCACACGACCGAGGCCGGTTTCTGGGTCGTCGCGGCGTTGTCGAGGTAGGCCAGCGTCTTGTCCTTGTGCACGGTCAGGGTCAGGATGGGGAAATCCTTCCGCAGCCGCAGCGGATCGAACGGCCCTCCGCCGCCCTGCTCGTGGCAGGCGCAATGCACCAGGGCGGCCAGCGTGGAGGGCGCGGAAGAGGGAGTAGTCATGTCACACCTTCACGAAGATCTTTCCATCTTCCACCTTCACGTCGTACCGGGCCACCGGCCGCACGGCCGGGGGGCTCAAGTGCCGGCCGGTCCGCAGGTCGAACCGCGCCCCGTGGAGCGGGCAGAGCACCTCGTGGCCCTCCACCTCTCCGTGCACCAGCGACGCCCGCGCGTGGCTGCACCAGGCCTCGATGGCAAAGTACTCCCCGCCGACCTGGAACAGCCCGATATGTTTCATCGGCGACAGTTCGACGTACTTGCGGTCGGCCGTCTCAAATTCCCTGGTTTCGGCAAGTTGCACCCATTCCGCCATGGCTTCACCCCTTCCAGGCCGGGCGTCTTCGTCGACGCCGCCCTACCTTCCAAGTTGCTCCTCCACATGCCGCTCGATGCGATCCCGGACGAACTCGAACGGCACGCGCGCGGCGATCTCCTCGAAGAACCCCTTCAGCAGCGTGCGCCGGGCGTCCCGCTCGTCCATCCCCCGCGTACGTAAGTAGAATACCTGCTCCGCGTCAAGGTTGCCGATGGTCGAGCCGTGGCTGCACTTCAGGTCGTCCGTGTCGATCTCCAGCCCGGGCAGCGAGTCCGCCCGCGCGCCCTCGTTGAGCACAATGTTGTTGTTCTTCTGGTAGGCGTCCACCTTGACCGCGCCGGGCCGCGCGATGATGAGCCCCTGGTAGACCGACCGCGCCCGGTCGCGCACCGCGCCCTTGTACAGCAGGTTGCTGGTCGTGTGCGGCGCGGAATGAATCTGCAGCGTGCGCTGGTCGAGGTGCTGCTCGCCCGAGGCGAAGTACAACCCGTCCAACTCGGCCGCCGCGCCCTCGCCCGCCACCTCGCCGCTGAAGTTCATCTTGCCGAGCCGCGCGCCAAGGTTGAGCCCGATCCAGTGGACCCGGCCGTTCCGCTCCGCGTGCGCGCGGTCGTCGGCCAGGTAGAACGACTGCCCGCCCAGGTCCTGGAGCGCCACGTATTGGAGCGCGGCGTTCTCCGAGGCCCACATCTCGCGGGCGGCCGCGACGAGCAGGGTCCTGTCGGCGGGCGAGGACAGTTCCTCCAGGATCACCGCCCGGCTGCCCCGACCGGCCTCGACTGCGATGCGCGGGATCACGAGGGAGCCGTCCTTGGAAAACGAAGAGCGGACCAGCACGCCGCGTTCCAGTTCCACGCCGTCCGGCACGCGCACGCGGACCCCGACATTCCAGAATGACCGCGACAGCAGCGCCATCTTGTTCGGCTCGGCGCTTTTCACGCCTACATCGAAACCGCGCTGCACGAGGTCAAACCCAGGCTCGCCGTCGGCCAGGGATGCGATTTCGAGCTGGCCGGCCCGGATCGCGCCGGACACGTCCCGGACGCTCATCCCGTCGTCGCCGATCGTCACGACCGCGGCGAACCGGTCGTCCCCCGGCCCGGAGCCCGCTCCATCCTTGCCCCGCCCGAGCGCCGGGTCGAAGGCCAGGCGCCCGAACGGGAACCAGGCCGGGTCGGTCCGCCGCCATTCCTCGATCTGCCCGTGCGGAAGCGGCAGCGCCCGGTATCGTTCGAAGGCCCTCTCGCGGCTCTCCCGCGAGCCGGCCCGGTTGACCAGGTCGCCGAAACGCGCCTCGTCGAAGCCGGCCACCAGATTCCCTGAAATCGACGTGCTCATCGCCCTTACCCGATGCTCTTGTCCAGTTTCAACTCCAGCAGCCGGATCGCCTCGACCGCGAACTCCAGCGGCAGCTGCTTGAAGACTTCCTTGCAGAACCCGTTGACCACCAGCGAGACGGCGTCCTCCTCCGTGATCCCGCGGCTCTTGAGGTAGAAGAGCTGGTCCTCGCTGATCCGCGAGGTGGTCGCCTCGTGCTCGATCACGGCGCTGCCGTTCTCCGCCTCGACCACGGGGAACGTGTTGGCCTTGCACTTGTCGCCGATCAGCATGGAGTCGCACTGCGAGTGATTCCGGCAGCCGACGGCGTCGGGCAGCACCTGCACCAGGCCGCGGTAACTGTTGACCGACTCGCCGGCGGAGATGCCCTTGGACACGATCGTGCTGCGGGTGTGGCTGCCGATGTGGATCATCTTGGTGCCGGTGTCCGCCTGCATCCGGTGGTTGGTCAGCGCCACGGAGTAGAACTCGCCGACCGAGTGCTCGCCTTCCAGGACGCAGCCCGGGTACTTCCAGGTGATTGCCGAACCGACCTCCACCTGCGTCCACGATATGCGCGACCGCTGGCCGCGGCAATGGCCGCGCTTGGTGACGAAGTTGTAGATGCCGCCTCGCCCCTCCTTGTCGCCCGCGTACCAGTTCTGGACCGTCGCGTATTTGATCTGCGCGTCGTCCAGCGCGATCAGCTCGACCACGGCCGCGTGGAGCTGGTTCTCGTCGCGCAGCGGGGCCGTGCAGCCCTCGAGGTAGGACACGTAGCTCCCCTCGTCGGCGACGATCAGGGTCCGCTCGAACTGGCCCGTGTTCCGCGCGTTGATCCGGAAGTAGGTGGAGAGCTCGATCGGGCAGCGCACGCCCTTCGGGATGTAGCAGAACGAGCCGTCGGTGAAGACCGCGGAGTTGAGCGCGGCGAAGAAGTTGTCCGCCGGCGGCACGACGCTGCCGAGGTATTTCCGCACCAGGTCCGGATGCTCGCGGATCGCCTCGGAAATGGGGCAGAATAGGATGCCCTTCTCCGCGAGGATGTCCTTGTGCGTCGTGGCCACGGAGACGCTGTCGAACACCGCGTCCACGGCGACGCCCTCGAGCCGCTTGCGCTCGTCGAGCGGGATGCCGAGCCGCTCGAACGTCTTGCGCAGCTCTTCGTCCACCTCGCCGGCCGGGCCGGTCTTCGGCGCGGAGTAGTAGCAGATGTCCTGGTAATCGATCGGCGGGTAGTCCAGGTACGCCCAGCGCGGCTCCTTTTTCTTCAGCCAGCCGCGGTAGGCCTTCAGCCGCCACTCGAGCATCCAGTCCGGCTCGCCTTTCTTCCGCGAGATGAAACGGATGATGTCCTCGTTCAGCCCCTTTGGCGCGGAGTCGGCCTCGATGTCGGTGTAGAAGCCGTACTTATACTCGTCCTTGAGGACGTCCGGTGTTTCCGGCGTGCTCATTCGGCGAGCACCTCCTTCCCGAACTCCTGACGGACCCAGTCGTAGCCTTTTTCCTCGAGGCGCTTGACCAGCTCCGGGCCGCCCGAGTGGACGATGCGCCCGTCCATGAGGATGTGCAGGTGGTCGGGCTTGATGTACCGGAGCATCCGCTCGTAGTGCGTGATCAGCAGCAGGCCGAAGTCCGGGCCGACCAGGCGGTTGATGCCCTTGGACACGATCTTCAGCGCGTCAATGTCCAGGCCCGAATCCGTCTCGTCCATGACGGCGAACGCGGGCTTGAGCGCGAGCATCTGGAGGATCTCCATGCGCTTCTTCTCGCCGCCGGAAAAACCGTCGTTCAGGAACCGGTTGATGAACGCGGGGTCCATCTCGAGGAAGGCCATGTACTCGCGCAGCTCCTTCAGGAAGGCCGCGGAGCTGACCTTCGCGCCGCCCGGCCGCATGGCGTCGGCGGCGGTTTTCAGGAACTTGGCCACGGTCACGCCGGGGATGGCCACGGGGTACTGGAAGGCCAGGAAGATGCCCAGCCGCGCGCGCTCTTCGGTTTCCAGATCGAGAATGTTCCGCCCCTTGAAACAGATCTGGCCGCCGGTGACTTCGTAGCCGGGATGACCCATGATCACGCTGGCCAGCGTGCTTTTGCCGGAGCCGTTCGGGCCCATCAGGGCGTGCGTTTCGCCGCGGTTCACCCGCAGGTTCACGCCCTTGAGGATCGGCTTGCCCTCAACGCTCGCGCACAGGTCCTTGATTTCGAAGTCTGCTCCGCATTCGCTCATTGGCCCTCTCCCCTCACGGGTAGGGCGGCTTGGCTCAAGCCGCCGCGGCGCGCTCATCGAGCGCGCCCTACCTTTTCATCTACACATCAAACCCCAGATCCAGCCTCGCGGCCTCGCTCATCTTCTCCGGCCCCCACGGCGGATCCCAGACCACGTTCACCTCGACGCCCTTCACGCCGCGGGCCATCATCAGCGTCGCCTTGACCTCGGCCACCAGCTCCGGGCCGTACGGGCAGCCGGGCGAGGTCAGCGTCATGTTCACCTTCACCCGCCCGTCGGGCTCGAGTTCCACGCCGTACACGAGGCCCAGCTCGACGATGTCCATCTGCAGTTCCGGATCGTACACGTGGCGCAGGACCTCCATCAGGTCCGGCTCCCGAAGGGGCTCCGTTGATCCCGAGGGCTTTGATTCATTCGAGGTCATGGTTCACCGGGTCGCGGCGCCCGCCGGTTCGCGCCGGAACGCGGCCAGCGATAGCTTGTACATGTAATCCTGCAGTTCGCGCTGAACCCGGACCACGGGCTGGCGGATGTTGCAGGTCGGGTACTGCCCGCAGCGCGACGGGTCGTCCTGGCACGCGGCGATGTGCACCGGCCCGTCCACCACCTCGATCACCTCGCCCAGCGTGATCCGGTCCGCCGGCCGCGCCAGGCGGTACCCGCCGCGCGCGCCCTGCTCCGATTCGATCAAGCCCCCGCGCGCCAGCGCCTGGAGCACCTTGCCCAGCAGTTCCACCGGCGCGCCGCAGGAGTCGGCGATCTCGCGAGCCGTCGCCAGTTCCGCCGCCCGCCGGCCCTCCATGTGCAGCAGCGCCATCAGCGCGTATTCGACTTTCTTGCTCAACTTCAGCATGGCATATCCGACCAATTCGGTCCGTGTTCCGGGCTAAAAAAAACGCCCGAAAGCTGGAGCAATCTACATCGTCTATTGATCCTGTCAAATCAGGCTTGCGGGAACTCACGCAATTGGAGGGCGGATTTCCCGCGACGCCGCCTGTCAGCTTCCCGGATGCTGCACGGGCTGTCCCGTCCGGCATAGCGGGCATTCGGCGGGAGCCCAGGTCACGGGGGCCAACTGGAGGAGCGGAATCACGGGCCGCTCGCAGGCGAAATGACCGGCGCTCCGGTCCACCAGGACCGCGACCCCGTCCACGATCCCGCCGCGTTCCCGCACGATATTCATGACCTCGTGAACGCGCCCGCCGCGGGTGACGACGTCCTCGGCCACGAGGAAGTGCTCGCCCGGCCGCACCTCGAAGGCGCGGCGCATGACCAGGCGTCCGTCCTGCTTCTCGGCGAAGATCGCCCGGACGTTGAAGGCGCGGCCCAGCTCGTGGCCGACGGGTATGCCGCCGAGCGCGGGGGAGATCACGGCCCCGGGCCGGTAGGCCGCGCCGAGCCGTTCGCGGACCATTCCGGCCAGCGCGGAACAAAGCCGCTCCGCCAGCCGCGGATGCTGGAGGACCAGCGCGCATTGGAAGTACTGGTCGCTATGGAGGCCCGACCGCAGCTCGAAATGGCCGTGGAGCAGCGCGCCCGTGTCCTGGAATTCCGCCAGCACCTGTTCCGGTTGCATGGACCGGATGATGGTACAAGCCGGGCGGCGAAGTCAACGCCCGTCCTTGAGTCGGCGCGAACCGGCGGGTAGGATGCTCCCACACTTCATGTT
The DNA here is from genome assembly GCA_022710725.1 of Verrucomicrobiota bacterium. GTDB lineage: Bacteria > Verrucomicrobiota > Kiritimatiellia > CAIQIC01 > JAGNIJ01 > JAGNIJ01. The sequence goes on along the minus strand of JAKLGK010000002.1, from coordinate 318,636 downwards.
CAGCACAAGGATGTTCTCTCATGAGACGACTTCTTTCGATAGTGGGCTTGATGCTGGTCCTGACGTCCGGACCTGCCGTGGCCGTCACGAACACGTTATCCGTCTATCTCCTGCTGGCCGACGAGCCGGCGGCGCTGGCGGCGGCCCGCGAGGCGGGCCGGCAAGGCGGTCGATTCGGCCTTTCGGCCCGACAGGCCGGGCTCGATGCGGCATCCCGGATCGAGAGCCGGCAGCAGGCCCTGCGCTCGGCGCTGGCCGGGACGGGAGCCCGCGAAACGGGCCGGTTCCGCCGCCTGGTCAACGCCGTCCGCGTGGACGTGCCCGCGGACGAACTGGATGCGATGTGGACCCTGCCCGGCGTGGTGGATATCCGGCCGGTGCGGCAATTTGAGCGGAACAACGCGACGAGCGTGCCGTTCGTCGGCGGGCTGAACGCGTGGACCTCGGCGGCCCTTCGCGTCGACGGATCGGGCGTGCGCATCGGGATCATCGATTCCGGTATCGACTACACGCACGCCATGTTCGGCGGCGCCGGCACGACCAATGCGTTCGCGACGAACGATTCCACGGTCATCGAGCCGGGCACGTTCCCGACGGCCAAGGTGGCCGGCGGGTGGGACTTCTGCGGGGACGATTATGACTCCGGCGCCGGGACCACGCCCCAGCCGGACCCCGACCCCCTGGATTGCTCCGACAACGGGCACGGTTCCCACGTCGCGGGCACGGCGGCGGGGTTCGGCGTCCTGACGAACGGAACGACCTACGCCGGCGCGTACACGAACGGCGTGAACCTCTCGTCGTTCTCCATCGGCCCGGGCGTCGCCCCCAAGGCCCTCCTCTATGCCCTGCGGCTGTTCGGCTGCGACGGTTCCACCACGCTGGTCGTGGACGCCCTCGAATGGGCGTCCGACCCGAACGGCGACCTGGACTTCAGCGACCGGCTGGATGTCGTCAACATGTCGCTGGGCTCGCCGTTCGGGCTGGCGTCCACCAACGACCCGGAGATCGTCGCGGCGGATCGACTCGCGCTCCTGGGTTGCGTGGTGGCCACTTCCGCCGGCAACAACGGCAACACGTTCTGCATCGGAGGCGGCCCCGGCTCGGCGGCGCGCGCCGTTACGGTCGCTAATTCCATGGACGACGGCTTGCAGGTCCTCCGGGTCCAACTCACGGCCCCCCTCGCCGTCACGGGGCTTTACGACGCCGTGGAGGCCTCGTTCACGCGTCCGCTGGCCGAGGCCGGCCCGGTGACGGGCCAGGTGGTTTACGCGGGGCCCCCCGATGCGTGCGGACCGCTGACCAACGCCGCGGCGATCACCAACCGGATCGCGCTGATCGATCGCGGCGGCTGCAACTTCGACTACAAGGTCGAGCAGGCGTGGAAGGCCGGGGCGCGCGCGGCGGTCGTGGTCAATAACGTGGACGGCGCGCCGTTCGTCATGGGCGGCAGCCTGGACATCCCGATCCCGGCCGTCATGATTTCCAAGGCCGACGGCGACCGGTGGAAAACGCAGCTGGGCTCCAACCTCGCCGCGCGGCTGACGTCCACGAACATCCTCGTGCGGGCGGAACTGGCCGACCAGGTCAACAGCGGCTCCTCGCGCGGGCCCTCGGCGCCCCGCAACCTGTTGAAACCGGATATCTCGGCGCCCGGCACGGACATCGAGTCGACCCGGGCGGGCGGCGGAAACCGGGGCACGCTGATGAGCGGCACCTCGATGTCTTCGCCCCACGTGGCGGGCGCGGCCGCGCTGGTCCGGCAGGCCCACACGAACTGGACCGCGGAGGACATCAAGGCGGCGCTGATGAACACGGCCGAGACGCCGATGCGCGACGCGCAGACGAACGGCTACCCGGAGTCGCGCGTGGGCGCGGGCCGCCTGCGCGTGGACCGGGCCGTGCAGACGCCCGTCCTGGCGATGGCCGAGCCGCCGGACGGGCGGGTCACGCTGAACCTCGGCGCGCTGGAGATGACGGGGACGTACAGCGCGGCGCGGGGGATCCGGCTGATCAACCGGAGCGGCAGCGCCGTCTCGCTCTCCGCGCTGTTTACGACCAGCGTCGTCGAGAACGGCATCGCGGTCACCGCCGTGACGAAGACCGTCACGGTCCCCGCGCTGGGCTCGGCCACGGCGCTGGTCCAGTTCACCGCCAATCCGGCGCTGTTCGACCGCACGCTGGACCCGACCTCGCCGACGAATATCGCCGGGTTCCGGCCGCACGGCCCCTTCGAGGTCAGCGGGCAGATCTGGTTCACCAACGCCGCGACCCGCGTCCACGTCCCCTACTACTCGTCCGTGCGGGCGGCCTCGCTGGTCCGCGCGGCGCACACGTCCGCGCCGCTGCCCTACGCGACGAATCCCGTCGTTATCCTGCCTCTGAACGGCCCGTCCGCCCACCCGGCCCCGCTGGTTTCGCTCTTCCAACTCGGGTGGAGCGGAGCGAGCAGCAACCACGCCGACGCCGAGCGCGCGGCGGCGGACCTGGTCGCGGCGGGCGCGGCCTCGGACGCGCCGGCGGCGGGCGGTCTGACCGGCGGACGCCTCTACTTCGGCCTGGCCACCGCCGGCCCCTGGACCATGCCGCAGCGGTCCCTGGTCAGCCTGGAAGTGGAGATCGACGTCGACGGCGACGGCGCGCAGGATTACATCGTCTTCAACGCGAGCCAGGGCAATTTAAGCAAGGCCGCCCTGGACAGCGGGGCGTCGGCCAACGACGCGTTGATGGCCGGAGTCCAGCGCGTTTCCGACGGCCTGGTCTCCACGGGCGCCTGGCTCAACGTCTTCCCGCCCGACGACCGAGACACCGCGCCCGTGGATTCGCGGGTCATGGTCCTCTCCGCGCCGGCCGCCGCCATCGGGCTGGGCACCAACCGGTCCTTCTTCCGCTACCGCGTGAAGACCTACGATTCGAACCAGGTCGGCGGGCCGCTCCGGCGGGAGACCGCGTGGATCCCGTACGACGCGGCCTATCCCGCCTTCGACACGGCGCGCGGCCCGTCCAATTCCCCGTTCCGCGCGGATGGCGGTGCAGTCACGGCGACTGTGGACTTCGCCGCGCTGACGGCGTTCACCCAGACCTGCGCCCTGCTGGTGCTCCACCACATGAACCTGAACACGGCGCGGCACGAGATCGTCTGGTTTACGAACAACCCGGCCGATGTCACGGCCCGGCCCGGCATGCCGACGAATACCCTCCCGGGCTCGGGCGACCTCGCGGATTCCCTGACCCCGACCCTGGCGGCGACGCCCTATCGGCACGGCGACGCGGGCGCGACGCACGCGGCAAGCCAATGGCAGATCGCGCCCGATTCCACGTTCGGCGTGATCCTCTGGAGCAGCGGCTACAGCGCCACGGCGCTGACGAACGCCGCCGTCCCCGGGGGCGTGCTGGCGGAGTTCGGAACCTACTACTGGCGCGTGCGTTATCGCGACTCGAAGGGCGTATGGGGCGCGTTTTCCACGGCGACGTCTTTCCAAGTGTTATTTCCCTCGGGATGGACCGGCTTGGATCTTCCCGAGGCAAGCGCGCGCGGCCGGCACACGGCGCTCGGTTCGGACGGCACAAACCTGTATTTCACATTGGGCAATGTCACGAACGCCGGTTTCTACCGGATCGCCGGAAGGGCCACCAACGGATGGGAGACGCTCGCGGGGCTCCCGATCCCATCCACGGTGAACAACGACAGCGGCGTCGGTGACCTGGGCTACATGGACGGCAGCCTCTGGATGCTCGCGCGGCGCGACAACGCGGCCGCGGCGCGCTGCGTATATCGCTACTCGATCTTCTCGAACCGGTGGGACAAGGGCGGAGCGATGTCGGCCGACGGGATCAACGCGGCCTGCGTGCCCGCCGCGACGAACCGGATCTACGGCGGCTGGATCGGGGCGGACGAGGTGCGTTACGCGGACAACTGGGCAGCCGGCAGTTCCGTGTCGGCGGGCAGCATGGAGGGCATCGTCGCGCACCCGTGGGACGGCTGCCGGGGGACCAACAAGGCCTTCTTCATCAAGCACGAGTACTGGGTGACCAACATCGGCATCCTCGCCAGCGCCAACCTGTCGGGCACGCCCTCCCTCGCGCACATCTACAACATGCCGTTCAACCCCGGCATGGGCTGCGCCGTCGAGTACATGCCGACGAACCTCTTCGCCGACGGGCACGACCGGCTGTTCATCCTGCGCGGCGGGCAGGGCTCCGGCGGCGACAGTGACGGGCAGACGTGGACGACCGACGCCACCGCGGACCAGCTGGCCATCTACGACCTGCGCTCGGCCCGCTGGTCGCTGAAGTCCCTGCCGTTCGCCGTGGACGAGGGGTCCGAGATGTGCCGGGTCGGCGACACCCTGTACGTGCTGGCGGCCAACGGGGTCAACCGTCCCCTCAAGTTCATGGCCTTCCCGCACACCGTGTATGTCGCCACCAACGGCCCGGCGCGGCAGCCGTTCGCGAGCTGGGCCGACGCCGCCGCGGACGTCCATGTGGCGGTGGCCCAGGCGTTGCCGGGCGGCCTCGTTCTGCTGTCCAATGGCACCTACGCCGTCACCGGCGAGGTGTCCGTCGCCGACGGCGTCCGGATCCAGGGCCTGAACGGCGCCGGCGCGACGGTCGTGGACGGGCAGAACCTGCGGCGGTGCTTCTACTTGCGGAACGACGCCTCGCTGCAGGACCTGACCATCGTGCGGGGCGCGGCGGACAAGGGCGCGGCGGTCTACATCCTCACCAACGGCGCGGTGCGCCGGTGCGTGATCAAGCACAACGCCACGACCATGGACGCGGGCGGCGTCTTCTGCATGAGCGGCGGCGACGTGGAGAACTGCCTGATCGTTTCCAACACCGCGGGCTGGAGCGGCGGCGGGGTGTTCCTCGAGAACGGCGGCACGGTGCGCTGGAGCGAGATCGCCCACAACACCTGCAACTCCCCCTGGGGCTACGGCGGCGGCATCTATTCGTACAGCGGAACGATCGAGAACAGCCTGATCCACCACAACAGCTCCACCGTGACCAACGGCGGCGGCATTCACGCCTCGGGCGCGAGCCGGATCCGCAACTGCACCATCGTCGAGAACTCCGCGCCCCGGGCGGGCGGCGGTGCCAGCCTGGCCGGCACGGCGTATGCCCTGAACAGCATCATCTACTTCAACCACGCGCCGGCCGATTCCAACTACACCGTCGCCATGTCCACGCGCCTTACGAACTGCTGCACGGCGCCGGCGCCCGCCGCCAACGGGAACATCGGAGCCGATCCCAGGCTCCTGTCCGATTTCCGGCTGGCGACCAATTCGCCCTGCATAGACGCCGGGACCAACCAGAGTTGGATGAGCACGGACTTCGACGGGCGGCCGCGCATCATCCACGACCGCGCGGACCTCGGCGCGTTCGAGGCCATTCTGCCGGGGTGGGATTCGGATTCCGACGGCATCCCCGACGAGTACGAATGGTCGAGCACGCGCACCCTCACCGATCTGGCGCCGGGCGCCGACTACGATGCCGACCGCTTCGACGACTTGAGCGAGTACCTCGCCGGCACCCTGGCCGGCGACTCGGCCTCGTATCTCGGCATCGATACGGCGCGGAGGGGCGGAGCGGGGACCGTGATCCAGTGGCCAAGCGTCGACGGCCAGTCCTACCGGCTGGAGCGCGCCACCAACCTCGTGCGCGGCTTCGACGCCACGCTGAAGACCAACATCCCGGGCATCGCCCCGATGAACACGGAAACCGATGCCACGGCCGCGGGCAACGGGAGGGTGTTCTACCGGGTCGAACTGGAGTGACGGGAGCGTTCAGAATCTTTTGCGCCCCCTCGCCAGTTTTTTCAATATGGGCAGTTCACAAGCCCACTTAACTATAGCCTAGCGCAGGTTACAGATGTTCGGAAGTATACAGTTTATGCCCCGATTTCTCGAGATCAGTCACAGCGTTTCTAGCGAGATTGATCCGTCACCAACAGGATCGATCCATGTGATAGAGGCCATTCACCTTTTACCATGGGATGTTTTAGAAAGTGCGATCCGCAAGGCTTTATCTCTTGTAATGATCACATGATCGGCTGATAAAGCTGATTCCAGAAGGCAGCGGTCTTTCTCGATTGCCCCTTGATCGCCCTCGGTGAGTCCTGCGCTGTCCAGTTCGATACTAGCAGGATTGACCACCTGCAACGGTTTTCTTCTGGCTGACATTGAGCGAAGCCACTTACGAGAGAATTTGCTCATATGTTCACGCCACTCATCCCGCAACGCGGGTGTTGCGACTACGCGATGGCAGATCCTTAGAATAGCCAATAGGATATGACGACACGAAGAAGACACCGGATGACTGGCCTCTCCCGCCGATTGAAGAACAGAAGCGTCAACAACCAGAAGGCGACTCACTTCACCGCCCCCCTAGCTTCCACCGCATCCAGATATTCTTGTTCGGCCTGAAGCTCCGTTTGGTCAAAGTCCTCCGGCCAATCCCCGTATGCCCCCCTGTCATCGAGCTCTGCAGTACTAACTGTTGTTTCCCCTTGTTGATCCCGCCTCAACCAGTGTAGGGCGACATCTTCTTTCTGGAGATGTCCCCTCGCAATTAGAAGCTGCACTTCTCTCAGGAAAAGGGCGCTGTGAGTTTCGACAACACTTACAACACCTCGTTTTACAGCAGCACGCAAGACGGTAGCTAACCTGCGTTGGGCAAGCGGATGGAGGTGAATTTCAGGTTGTTCAAGGTAGACAAGCTGCCCGGGTGACCTGGCCCCCTGAAGCGATACCAGCCGGATAGTATATCCGGCAGGCAAAGCAAGGAGCCCAGGACATGGGAGCGAAGCGATACAAGGCGGAGGAGATCATCCTGAAGTTGCGGGAAGCAGACGTAGAACTAGGCCGCGGCAAGAGCGTCCCGGACGTATGCCGGCAACTGGGGATCACGGAAGTTACATACTACCGGTGGCGGAAAGAGTATGGCGGGCTGCGGGTGGACCAGGCCAAACGGTTCAAGGAACTCGAACAGGAGAACAGCCGGCTGAAGAGGCTGTTGGCTGACGCGGAGTTGGACAAGGCGATCCTGCGGGAGGCCGCCCGCCCAAACTTGTAAGCCCGGCGAAGCGGCGCCGGGCAATGATCCATGTGCAAGAGGCGTTCCCGACGCTGTCGGAACGGCGGGCATGTCGGGTGCTGGGGCAACCGCGAACGACCCAGCGGCGGGTGTGGGTGATACCCGATGATGAGGCTCCGTTGGTGCGGCGAATGATCGAGTTGGCCCAGCAGTACGGGCGGTATGGGTACCGCCTCGTGACGGGGATGCTGCGGAACGAGGGATGGCGGGTGAACCACAAGCGGGTGGAGCGGCTTTGGAGGCAGGAAGGGCTCAAAGTCCCGCGCAGGCAGAGGCCGAGACGGAGGCTGTGGCTGAACGACGGGTCCTGTGTCCGGTTGCGGCCAGAGAACCGGAACCACGTGTGGAGCTATGACTTCGTACAGGCGCGAACGAGCGAGGGGAGGCCGTTGCGGATGCTGACGGTGTTGGATGAGTACACGCGGGAGTGTCTGGCGATTAACGTGGAGCGCCAGCTGAAGGCCGAGGACGTGTTGGTGCAGTTGACGGATCTGTTCGTGCGCCGGGGAGTTCCGGGGCATTTGCGCAGCGATAATGGGAGTGAGTTCACGGCAGAGGCCGTGAGGGGCTGGCTGAAACGGCTGGGGGTCGGCACGCTGTATATCGAACCAGGGAGTCCATGGGAAAACGGCTACATCGAAAGCTTCAACGGCAGGCTTCGGATGGAGTTCCTGAATGCGGAGATCTTCGACACGCTGCAGGAGGCCAAGGTGCTGATAGAACGCTGGAGAAAGGAGTACAACGCGATTCGACCACACAGTAGTCTGAAATACCGTCCGCCAGCCCCGGCGGCGGTCCAACCGGAAGGCTCCGGGGCTACGCCCCTCCGCCTTCCGGTTGGCATTGAACAAGGGGGCAAACTAACATAGAATGCGGTACCGCCAATGGGGGCACGTCACCTCAAAGCCCCGGCCAGCCTCTCTACGGAAAACAGCCTCCAACGACTGGCCGTCCTTGAGAGTGATTTTTATAGCGAAATCATGTTGACATTCTTTCCCGGCAATTCGACTAAGAAGTTGTTCTGCCATTGTGAAGCGGACATTTGGTCCATCCAAGAGCAATGCGCCTGGATCACCCGGTGCTTCTAATGTTTGCTTCAGTAGAAGAAGTGGTTGCATGAAGCTTGACTTCCCCGAACTATTAGCTCCTGCAAGAATGGTTAATGGCCGAATGTCCAAATGCTGCTCAGTGCAGACAGACTTGAATCCACGCACCGTAATGCATGATATCCGGTTTTTTGTTGAAGCCATACTTGTCCCTCCTGCTATGTACCGCCCATGTCACGTTCTCGCTTGTTTAAGAAGAGTATATCGCATATAGCCGACACAGTACAAACAGTCTTCTGACATACCTAGGAGGTTCAAGTTCATGATCCATAAGGTGTGCTGGGTTCCTTTCGAGACGATGGAACGGTTCGCCGTGGACGTCTTCCGCGGCGTGGGCGTGCCGGAGGCGGACGCCCGGGTCTGCGCGGACGTGATCCTGGCCGCGGACAGGCGCGGCATCGATTCCCACGGCGTCGGGCGGCTGAAGTCCATCTACTACGACCGGATCGTCAAGGACCGCATCCAGCAGCCCGTCACGCAATTCGAAGTGGTTTCGGACCGGGGCGCCACGGCGGTCGTGGACGGGCATCTCGGCATGGGCATGGTCGTCGCGAAGCGGTGCATGGAGATGGCCATCGCGAAGGCGCGGCAGCACGGGCTGGGCATGGTCGTCGCGCGCAAGTCCACGCATTTCGGCATCGCGGCCTACTACTCCATGATGGCCTGCGAGGCCGGGATGATCGGGATCACCGGCACCAACGCGCGGCCGTCCATCGCGCCGACGTTCGGGGTGGAGAACATGCTGGGCACCAACCCGCTGGTCTTCGGGTTCCCGACGGACGAGCCTTTCCCTTTTGTCAACGATTACGCGACCTCTATCATCCAGCGCGGCAAGATCGAGCAGTACGCGCGCGAGGGCAAGGCGTGCCCGCCCGGCCTGGTCGTCAACAAGCAGGGCGGCACCCTGACGGATTCCGAGGAGATCCTGGAGGCGCTGGTCCGCAGCCACGCCGCGCTGGCGCCGCTGGGCGGGATCGGCGAGGAGACGGCGGGCTACAAGGGCTATGGCTTCGCGACGGTGGTCGAGGTCCTGTCCGCCGCGCTCCAGCAGGGCGCCTTCATGAAGCAGCTGCTGGGCCTCGACGAGCAGGGCCGCAAAATCCCCTACCGGATCGGACACTTCTTCATCGCGATAGACATCTCGTTCTTCACGCCGCTCGAGGCCTTCCGGAAGACCACGGGCGACATCCTGCGGCAACTGCGCGCGTCGAAAAAGGCGCCGGGCGCCGAGCGGATCTACACGTGCGGCGAGAAGGAGCACCTGGCCTGGCTGGAGCGCAAGGACAAGGGCGTGCCGCTGAACGGCGAACTGCAGAAGCAGGTGACGGCCATGCGGGACGAACTGAAGCTCGCACAGTACCGCTTCCCGTGGGAAAAGGGCCGGGGATAGGACCATGGCGGGCCACCTCTGGCTGCTCCTGGGCATCGGGCTCTTCAGCTCGGTGGAAGTCGCGAGCAAGTGGGTCGGCCGCGGCATCCCGCCGCTCTGGCTCGCCGTGGCGCGCTTTTCCCTGACCGGGCTGCTCCTGATGGGGCCCGCGGTCTTCGCGCTGCGCCGCAGGGAGGCGGACCTGACCTGGCGCGACGCCGGCCGCTTCCTCGTCCTGGCGCTGATCGGCGTGACGCTGTCCATCGGGCTCTACCACCTGGCGATCCCGCGGATGCGCGCGAATTCCGCGGCGATCCTGTTCAGCGCGAACCCGGCGTTCGTGGTGCTGTTCTCCCCGTGGCTACTCGGGGAGCGGCCGGGACGGCGCAAGATCGCGGGCATGCTCTGCGGGTTGGCGGGCGTCGCGCTGTTCCTGTCCCGGCCGGCGGCGGGGCTCGACACGCGCGCGGGTATTGTCCTGATGACGGCCTCGCTGATCCTCTTCGCGCTCTACTCCGTCCTCGCCAAGAGGGAAATGCCGCGGTTCGGCCCGCTGCCGATCTTGAGCCTGGCCGGGCTCGCGGGCAGCGCACTGCTGGTTCCCCTGGCCTGGTGGAGGGAAGGCCCGCCGGGGCCGGCGCTGGCCCACCTATCGTGGCCGGGGTTCCTGTACCTGACGCTGTGCGCCACGGCCATCGCCTACGTCGCCTACTTCAGCGGCCTGCAACGGCTGGGCGCGGCCCGCGGCTCGTTCTATTTCTTCCTGAAGCCGGTGCTGGCCTCGCTGATCGCGTGGCTGTGGCTGGGCGAAAGGCTCACGCCGCAACTGGTCATCGGCGCCGCCTTCGTGCTCGCCGGCCTGGCGTTGACCATGATGCCGGGGCCGAGGGCCCAGCGCTGATCAACGGCGCGGGTGGAACCGCGCCCTCCCCTACGGCGTCAACTCCTGCGTCTCCAGCTGGGTCTTGAACGGCCCGACCTGGTACTTGCAGAAGAGGTAGTACCGCTGTCCTCTTTTAGGGCCACTCCATGTGGCCGAGCAGCTGAAGCCTCACCCATACTCGAAGGAGCCGCGCTGGACGAGCTCGCCTTCCGGCGTGGCAATGGTATAGGCAGGCTCCTTCGGCCGCGCGCCCCGCTTACCCATCGTCAGGGCCGACTGGCCGGACAGCAGCGACACGTCGTTCACGATCTCGTTCGCGGCGCCGCGAATCGCGAAGCTCATGCGCACCGGCTGGTTGCCCGACTTGACCGCGCGCGACCATTCGGGGATCTCGACCACGGGTCGGAAAGGCTCGCCGAGGACCAACTCGGCTTGGCGGTCGGCGCCGACCTCGACGGGCGGCGCGCCGGTCGTGGCGGAGGCCAGCAACTGCCAGAGCGCGCCGTTGGTCTCCTTCCGCAGCAAGCGGTAGTCGGCAAACCGGTAACTTCCCGCCGGGAGCCGGATTTCGCGGCCCGGCCGGAAACACGCCACGGACTGCTTGGCGCCGGCATTAAAGAGCATGATCCGGTCCGGCTCGGTGCTGAACGACAGGGGGAACAGCGGCCCCTCGGCGGGGGTCAGGGTCAGCTTCTCGAGGCCCGGGGCCAGCGACACGGCGAAAAGCTGGCCGCCCAGGTGCCAGTGAGTCCCGCAGGTCATCGCTTCGTAGTAGCCGGGCTTGTTGGTGGACAGGTAGAACGCGTCGCCCGCCATGAAGATCCGCCCGCCCCCGGAATCCGGCTCGGTCGCCGCCTCGCCGAATACGCCGTTGGCGTTGACATCGGCCAGATGCAGCCGGTATCGCGCCCCGCCGGCCTCGAACTCGCCCCTGTAGTAACAGAGGGTCTGCAGCATGAAGCGAATCGTCATCCTGGGGAAGGCCTTGCTGGTCTCGCCCGACCCCCGCTTGTAGGCGTAGATGGACGGCCTCATCCGGTACGGGAGGGAACGGCCCCCGGTTTCGACGGTCACGGCCATCGGTGGAAACTCGACATCCTGGTTCCCGTAGCCGGCTTCCACTTTGCCGGAGATCACCGGATCGTCCGTGAGATCCCGGTTCGCGTTGGCGTCGAAGTAGAGGCGATCGAACATCTTGCTCCGGGGGGAAGAGACATCGAGGACCAGCAGGTGCTCCCGGTCGCCCAGCTTGATCCGCGTGAAGACCGGATGCTTGCTCGTCCACTCCGGCAGCTTCCACTCCCCTTCCGGCGCGGCGGCGGCCAGCTCGGGGGATATCATGCCTCGGGGATAGAACTCGCGGGAATTCTCGCCCACGGCCTGGTACGCGAGCGGCACCTCGATCGGGCCTTCCGCCCGCGCCAGGCCGGCCCATCCCGCGGCGCAAACCGCGAGCAGCCGCCCGATCTGCCGATGGTTCATCATGGGGCCTCTCCGGGTTTTTCTTCCGGGGACAGCATTGCTTTTAGTCGTGCAGCATACAATGAACTGCGCGCGCCAAGCAGCAAAAAAGGCAACAGCAGCAGCCAGATCACAAATCCCGCGGCCGCTCCCCACAAGACGGCGGCGCCGGCGATGGGCAGCAGATACTCCGACATCCCGGCCTCCCACGAGGCCCCCATGAATACGAGCGCCAGCAGGAGCGCCATCGCCGCCATCAGGGCCGCCAGCCACGGAAGCATTCGGACCGCGAACGGCCTGATCCCGGGCCCGCGGCGCAGGGACAGGGCGCACGCGCCGGCGAAGACCAGGCCGGCGAGCAGCGCGGGCAGCAGTTCCAGCAGAACAAGAAAACCCGAAAAGCTCTCGGCCGCCGCCGCCCAGGCCAGGCCGCAAGCCGTCCCCCATATCGCCAGCGCCGCCCCGGCCCGGCGCCACGCGGAGCGGCGGGGCAGACGATCGCCCAGGAGCCAGCATGCCGCCAGCGCCATAACGATGCCCGGCAGGGGCATCATCATGTCCAGCATGGCCAGCCACCGGCCCGCGTACGACAGCAGCGCGGTCTCGAGGGCCACGGGCACGGCGATCCACCACGCCGCGCGGCGGCGGTTCTCCTTCAGCAGCATCAAGGGCAGGAGGATGAACCAGCCGAGCCGCGAGCCGAGGCTCCACCAGAGCGACCAGTGGAAGGAGACGGGCGCGCCTTCCGCCGGGCCGGCGTCACCGATATCGCACGCCGTCACGATCCGCAGGTCGCCGAAGACGTTGAGAGGTACTCGCCATGAGTACGCGCAGGAGCCTCCTCACCCAAACTCGAACGCGCCGCGGGCCACCCTTCGACCGCCTTTAAAAATCTCGACGCGCGGCCGGTTTTCGTCGGTGCGCCGGTCGGCCGGCAGCCGGTAGGCCTCCCCGCCGACGCCTTGGAGCTCGTACTGAACCTCGATCTCGCCACGGTCGCGGTGCGCCGTGCCGCGGCTCCGCAACGGAGCCCCGACCTTGAGTTCGGTTTCTTCGCCCGCCCTGACCACCAGGTCCGCCGGCCGGCTCGAGGTCAGACGCCCGATGCTGGTTGCCAGCGTGATGTCCTGAACGGGATAGGTCCCGGCCGGAACCGTCACGGGATCGGGGCCCGGCTTGTTCAGGATGGCCTTCCGCCCCTTCGCGCCTCCCTGCAGAACAAGGCGCTCCACCATGTCGCCGGCCACGCGCAGCCGTCCCATCGGCACGGCGGTCTCCCGCATCGAGAACAACCACGTCCCGTCTGCGGCGGGAGCCAGCCGGATCTCGCTGTGCACTCCGTCGATGAACAGGCCCTGCACGGGTTCGAGGGCGAAGGCGCGGGGATCTTTCTGGAATTCCGCCGAGTCGGCCGCCATGGCGAACAGGTCGTCCTCGTCCCACGCGCCGTCGAGATCGTCGACGAAGACCACGCGCCACGTCGAGGTGCCGCGCAACCACGTGCCGACCCATCCCGAGCGGAGATTGGCCAGCATGAAGGAGCCGCCCGGCGGGAATTCCAGGTCGGCCCGGTAGCGCCGCGCAGGAGGCCCGGCCGCCTCCAACTCCACGCCCTTGAAGATCAGCCGGTCCGAGATGGACGCATCGGCGTCGAGAACCGGATCATCGGTCAGATCCAGGTTGTAATTGGCATCCAGACGCAGTTTTTTCCCGGTCCAGTCCAGGGCAAAGGGAAGCTGTTCGGCCCGCGCGGCGCCGAACGGCAGGGCGGCGCGCAAGACCTGCTCCCCGGCATAGGCGGGCTCCTTCTTGAAGGCCACTTCCTGATTCTCGAGATCAACATAGAGGCTGTGCTGGAATCCGCTTTCCTGCCAGGCCATGGCCACGTCCTCGGCTGGCGCCGGCGCGGCCGACAGCATGGCGAGCCCGATCAGGATCGGCGCCGGGCGTTTCATGAATCTCCCTTTCCGCCGTCGCGCGGACAGGCGGACCGGCACTCGTGGCAGGCGATGCATTCCCCCGCGCGCCCGGGATCCACGCCCTCGGCGGCGCGGAGCGACGGCTTCCCCTCCACGGGGCAGAGCGCGTCGCATTTTCCGCACTGCTTGCAGTCCGCCGTCGGGACTTTGACCGTCCAGAAGGAAAGAAAGTTCAACGGCGCCAGCAGCGCGCCCAGCGGGCAGAACACCCGGCAGAACGACCGGCAGCAGAAGACGGCCAGCGCGAGCACGGCCACGAGAACGCCCAGCTTGACCAGCGTGAGGGTCTCCAAGCCGGCGAACCCCGCCCGCACCGCGTTCGGCGCCGTCACCTGAACCGCCGACGCCGGGCAGACCCGGCAGAACGAGTACAGCGTCTGTTCGCCCAGGAAGAAGGGCGCCGCGATCACCATGCCCAGCAGGACGGCGTACTTGATCCCGCGGGTCCAGCGCGGCAGCCCGAACTTGGGGCTGGGGATCTTGTGCAGGATATCCTGGAGAAAGCCGAAAGGGCATATCCAGCCGCACAGCAGCCGGCCCAGCAGGACGCCGAGGAGCAGCACGGCGCCCGCGGCCAGAAACGGGAAGACGCGGTATCCGGCGTAGTGCACGAACACCCCGATCGGGCAGGCGAACCAGGCCAGCGAGCAGGAGTGGCAGTTGAGCACGGGGGCGCAGAACCACTTCAGCTCCGGGCCCCAGGAACTGTTCAACAGCAGCAGCGAAAGAGTTTGAGTTATTTGTCGCGCGTTCACGATGAAGAACTGGAAGCGGCCGCCATGGCCGCGGGTGGCCTACTTTCAGGTAGGGCACGCCTGCTTGCCCCGGACCTGGGAGCGGTCATAGGTGGAAAACAGCCGCCCCTCCCGCCGGAGCACGCCGCTGAACGTCGCGTCCTCGACCAGTTGCCGGTCGGTGATGCGTTCGAACACCAGGATGCCATACTCCTCGGAATCGGCCGCGTAGACCTTGTGCGAGCGGAACCACCCGATGCCGACGAGGACCAACGCCGCGGCCAGCGCCGTCCAACCCGCCGCTTTCTCCAGCCGCGCCCGGTTCATCCGGCCCGCCCCCGGGTGATCTCCACGCCCACGCTCCGCGCGAACCGCAGGGCCCCCGGCTTGTCCACCGTCACCGTCGCCTGCTCCACCTTCGGGTTCGCGAGGCAGGCGGCGGCGATGCGCTCGGCCAACGTCTCGACCAGGTAGAACTGGCTGCTTTCGACCAGCGCCACGATCTTCTTCTTGAGCGCCTTGTAGTCCACCGCGTCCTCCAACCGGTCGCTGCGGGCGGCGGGCCGGTGATCGCACTCCAGGACGACGTTGATCACCACGTCCTGCTTCTCGCGCCGCTCCTCGGGGAATACCCCGATCATACACCGGAGGGCGAGGTCGCGTATGTAGATGCGGTCCATGAGGATACTGTAGGATTCAGCGGCTCCGCAGTCAAAGCAAGTGCTGCCCGCCGTCCACAAAGATAATCTGGCCGGTCAGAGAATCATTTTTCAGCAACAAAAGAACGGCCTCGGCCACGTCCTCGGGCGCGCACCGGCGGCGGAGCGGAATCGGCCCGGCCTTATCCTTCAAGTAGGCCATCCCCTCCCCCGGCGGCGGGAGGATCGCGCCGGGCGCCACGGCGTTGACGCGGATTTTCGGCGCGAGGTCGAGCGCGGCGATCCGCGTGGCCTCGGCCAGGGCCTTCTTGGCCAGGACATACGGCAGGCACTCGCGATCGAGGCTCGTAATCCGCCGGTCGAGGAGGTTCACGATGCTCCCCCTGCCGCTTTCCTCCGCGAAGGCGCGCATCAGGAGCAGCGGCGCGAAGAGGTTGACGTCGAACTCCTCGCGCAGTTTCCGCGCCGTGAGGGACCGCAGCGTGTCCTTGTGAAACACGGCGGCATTGTTGACGAGGATATCGAGTCGTCCGCCCTTTTCCCTCGATTCGCGGACCACGCGCCGGACCTCCGCCTCGCGCCGCAGGTCGCCGCGGACGCAGAAGGCCCTCCGCCCGAGCGCCTCCACCTCCCGCCGCAGCGCCCGGGCCGGCTCGACGGACCGGTGGCCGTGGATGACGACATCCGCTCCTGCCCGGGCCAGGGCGCGGACGATCGCGGCGCCGATCCGCACGGCCCCGCCGGTCACCAGCGCTGTCTTCCCGTTCAGCTCCATGCCGAATCACTGTAACAGCTCACTTCACACCCGTGAATGAATTTGTGGTGCCCGCCGCGGCGTCCGGCAGAGCCGGGGGGGCGACGGATTCCACCAGGAAGTTCGCCACCTCCCGCCACCATCCGGCCCCCGGCTCGTAGTCCAGCGAGTTGTGGCCCGCCTCCTCCTGGACCCACAGGCGCTTCGGCCCGGCGTACCCGTCGAACAGCGCGCGCCCGAGGCGGGGCGGGATCACCTCGTCGCGCCCCGCCAGGAGCACGGCCACCGGCCCCGCGAAGCGGGCCAGGTCGGACGCGGCATCGTACTTTTCGCGCAGCAGCCAGCGGACGGGGAGGAACGGGTAATGGTGCGCCGCGATGTCCGCGAGACGGGTAAAGGGCGTGACCAGGAACAGGCCGGCGATCCGGGCCGGGAACCGCGCGGCGAGGTGCGCGGCCACGCCGCAGCCCAGCGACTCGCCGACGAGGAACAGCGGCTTGTCGTTCTCGGCGAGGAGCGATTGAACGGCCTCCTCCGCCGCGGCCTGGATGGCGGACTCCGAGGGGGTTCCTTCGCGCGCCCCGTAGCCGGGATACTCGAAGAGCAGGACCTCCCAGTCCAGGCCCTCGCCCGCAGCCGAGAGCCCGTCCACGAAATACAGGCGGTGCAGCGCGAATCCGGCGTTGCCGTGAAAGACCACGGCCCGGCATTGGGGCGGCGCCAGCAGGGACCGCCGCGTCCGCCAGCCGATGGTCCGGCCACGGGCATCCGACCAGGCCGCGAGGCCCGCCCGGCCCGCCGCGGCCGCGAACGCGGCCGGATCCCCGCGCATGGGATAGTAGATGTACCTTCGCTGGAACGCGGCGAACATGATCACCAGCCCGGCCAGGACCAGCAACGCGACGCGAAGCGGAACGACAAGCGCGTAGTGCAGCGCGCGGCGGCGGCGTTCGGGGGATGGACCGGCCATCGTTTCATCCCGCCTTCGCGTCCGGCGCCGCCACCGTGAGATAACCGTCGGATTCCATCCGTCCGCGAGCTCCCGTGCTAAACCAGCCGTCGCCGTCCACCGGGCGCCGAAGGACTCCGGGCTCGACGTAACCGGCGAACAGCGCCGGGCCGCGAACCAGGATCTCGCCGGCCTCGCTGACGCGCACTTCGCGGTATTTCATCGGGAGCCCGGCGCCGTCCCGGCGAGGGGGCGGGCTGTCCGGCATCACGGTGCTGATCCCGGAAGCCATCTCGGGGATCCCGTATCCCGGGAACACGGGCCAGCCGGCGGCCCGCGCCTTCCGCAGCAGGGCCGGCTGGACTTCGTCGCTTTCGACGAGCACGGCCCGGAGCTTCGGGAAATCCGCCGAAGCCCGCCTTTCCGCGATATCCTCCAGGTCGCCGGGCGTCACGCTGGCGTGCGTGACCTCGTGCCGGGCCAGGCTCTCGCGCAACGGACAACCGGGCTCGGGCAGGACCAGCGCGGCCCCGCTCAAGAGGCAGCGGAAGAAGGCGCTTAGGCCCGCGCCCGTGTACAGCGGCGGCGCGGAAAGCCAGCGGCCGTGCGACGACAGGCGGACGGCATGGTTGGCGCCGCGCGCCCCGTAGTAGTGATTGCCGTAGGTGTGCAGGACCGCCCGGAGCCCCCCGTCTCGATCCGCCAGGAACAGGACGGTCGCCGACTGCTCCAAGGCCAGGCTGGAGGCTTCGGCCGAGTCCTGGCCCTCGATGCAGACCGGCAGCAGGGACTCCGCGTCCAGGCCGGGCGCCGGCCCGCCGATCCGGATCCCGCACTCCGCCCGGGCGGCCTTCCCGGCCCCGTCCTCCTCGCCGGCCAGCAGGCAGGCTACCGCCTTCACGCGCAAGAGGGCCATGAGCAGAACGGCCGCCTGCCAGGGCTCCCGCACGCCCAGGGCGACGCGGTCCCCCGCCCGGCACCCGGCCTTCCGCAGGCGGGCCGCGGCGCCCGCCACGTAGAACTCGAACTCGGAATAGGTGATCTTCCGGTCGTCGAGAATCAGCGCCGGCTCGTCGCGCGAAATGAACGCCGCCTCGTTGACAGGGCATCGCACGGCGGTCATCGGGTCCACTCTCCGTTCGGCATGATGTCATGCTACCCGAAACCGGCGGGAAAAACCACCGGGGAAGAAAAAAGCCCGGGGCTCGGGCCCCGGGCTTGTCCGCGATCGGGCGCGGATCAGATCTTGCGGCCGACGGTCAGGCCGAACAGGTGCGACTTGCCGCACTCGAATTCCGAGGGGAGAACGCCGTGTTCCGGCCGGGCGGCGATGGTGCGGTCCTCGATCTCGAGGTAGGTGTACGAGACATCGAACGTCCACGCCTTCCACTGGTAGCCCGCGCCGAGGCAGTACAGGTTGCGGTCGTTCGCGGGGACCAGGTAATCCGCCGTGCTGTCCGGGCCGGGCTCCTCGTCGAACGCGTAGCCGGCGCGCAGGGTCCAAGCCTCGTTCAGCGCGTACTCGACGCCGAGCTCATAACGCCAGACATCGTTCCAGTCCTTCTGCGAGACCTGGTAGGCCTTGTCCGGCCCCAGCAGCGTGGGATCGAGGTCCAGGGCGAACTGGTCGTAGGAACTCCATCCCGTGCGCACGGCGTCGAGGGACACGGTCACTTTCTTCATGGGCTTCACGGCGGTGCCCAGGAAGACCATGTCCGGCAGGCTGACGTCGCCCGAGGCGTCGCCGCTGCGGCCGCTGACCGTGGCGTCGCCGTCGATGTCCTGGTCCACCTGGCCCTGGTAGGCCGCGCCGAAGGAAAGCCACTCGAGCGGCTCCCAGCGGCCGGCGACGTTGAAGCCGTAGCCGATCGAATCGCCGCAGAGCTTGAAGTCCAGGTCCGGCCCGCCGGCCACGAGGGGGTTCGGGAGCTTGCGGCGCAGGTCGAGGTCGATCCACATGGCCGACACGCCGGCGGCCACGGAAACCTGCTCGTTGAGCTTGAGCGCCAGATTGGGATTGAAGGTGAGGGACTGGATGACGGCCTTGTAGCTGTTGTAGCGGCCGGGCCAGTTCTCGTCGAATTCCGTTCCGAGCCCGAAGCGGGAGTACATGCCGAACCCGAGCCAGACGCGATCGCTCGCCTCCCAGGTGGCGTACAGGTGGGGCGGGATCCAGAGGTTCTCCTCCGTTTCCGTCGTCACGCTGCCCGCCGGGGTCATGGTGGTGACCTTTGTCGAGGGCGCGATGAGCGTCATGCCGCCCATGACCTGCACGCCTTCCAACTGTGTGATGCCCGCCGGGTTGCAGTAGAGCGCCGAGGCGTCATCCGCGCTGCCCGCCATCGCCCCGCCGAGGGCGTTTCCGCGGGCGCTGCCCTCATACAGGGCGAACCCGGCGCCAAAACCCGTCTGCGCCAGCCCCGCCAGCCCGAGCGCCAGTACCGTCCATCGCCTGACTTGCACACGCCGCATGTCCAGCCTCCTTTTCGGTTATCCTCATTCCGCATATCCGGACGGCCCGGCGCGGGCCCGGTCTCCCTGCGACGGCTCCTCCCGAGCGGCCAGATCGCCCTTGACGGTTTTCCAGCATGCTCGGGCAGGCGGCACGGGGTCAAGGTGAAAAGGCGGCGGCCGGACCGCCCGGCGGACGCCTTGCCACGGGCCGGGACGCGTGATAGGCTGGTTCTGCGGCGGAAGAGCGAGGCGGGCGACGTGAAGAAGAACCATTTCGACATCAACCGGCCGGTGCACCTGGCCCGGCGGGACGTGTTCTTCGAGCGCGCGGCCGAACTGCTCTACACCCCCTTCCAGCGCCTGCCGACGGCGCAGCGCATCCAGCACATCGAGACCGTCCTGTCCCTGCTGAAGACCTCGGAGCAGCACGCCTTCTTCGCCATCCAGGCATCGCGCGCCCTGCCGCGCGAGCACGACATGCTCCGGTTCCTGCGCCTGATCCACGACAGCGTCCAGTCCGCCCACGCGATGATGCAGCACCAGTTGCACCTCGAGGGCGAGGAGAGCTTCCTCTGCCAGTTCCTCTCCGCCACCCCGGAGCAGTGCGTCCTGCCGGCCATGCACTACCAACGTCGGGCCGAGGACATCCTGCAGGGGCTGTGGAACGTGCTGCAGCTGGCCCACACGGCCTACCGCCAGCTGCAGCAGGCCAACCAGGACCAGTTTCTCCCCGAGGAACGGGAGCGCTACCGGCTGGCGTACGAAAGTTTCCGGGAGGACGTGATGCAACTCCCGGTCGCGTCGGCCCTGGCCTGATCAGGCCCGCCCGAACTTGCGGTGCAGTTCGCCGAAGCTCATGAAGATCACCGTCGGCCGGCCGTGCGGGCAGGTATAGGGCATGCCCGTGGCGGCCAGCGCGCGAACCAACTCCTCGATTTCCTCGGGGGCCAGCTGGTCCCGCGCCTTGACCGCGGCCTTGCACGAGGCCTGGGCCACGGCCTCCTCCGCCCAGCGCTCCGTGCCGCCGCGCGCGCCCGCGCGCTCCAGGGTGTCGGCCACCTCGGCGAGCAACGCGGCCGCGGAAACGTTCCCGAGGCACACCGGCAGGGCGTCCACCAGGAAGGTGTCGGCGCCGAACTCGGACAGGCCAAAGCCCATGTCGCGGAGCAGGTCGAGCTGCTCGCGCACCCGGCGGGCATCCTGCGGCAGCAGGGCGACGGTCTCCGGCGCCAGCAGGCCCTGGCTGTTCACGCGATGGGCCGTCACCTCCTTCATGAAGCGCTCGAACAGCACCCGTTCGTGGGCCGCGTGCGGGTCCATCAGCACCACGCCGTCGGGCGTCTCCATGACCACGTACAGGCCGCCCACCTGGCCCAGCACGCGGCACCATGCCCAGGGCCCGGCCGCCGGGGCCGCCGCCGGCGATCCCGACGGGCCGGGCGCCGGCGCCTCGCCTTCCGCGGGCGCCATCGGCAGGCGCGGATACGCGAAGGCCGGCGGCTGATCCCGGCGGATCGCGGGCAGCCAGGCCTCCGCCGGCGGCGCCACGGACGCGAGCGGGTGGATCGGCGCCGCCTCCGGCGCGGCGGGCGTCGTGCCGAGGGCCCGGCGCAGGCCCTCGATGACCGCGTCGCGCACCGCGCCCGTGTTTCGGAAACGGACTTCCTTCTTGGCCGGGTGCACGTTCACGTCCACCTGTCCCGGCGGCAGCTCCAGGAAAAGGTACAGCACGGGGTATCGGCCGCGCGGCAGCAGCGTGTGATAGGCCTCGGACAGCGCGAAGTGCAGGAGCGGCGCGCCCGCCGGGCGGCCGTTGATGAAGAAATACTGGTCCGAACGGTCCCCCCGGCTCAACGAGGGGATGCCCGCATACCCGTGCAGCCACAGCTCCCCGGCCCGGAAATCCACGGGCCGCAACTGGCTGATCGTGCCGGGGCCGAACAATTCCAGCAGCCGGTCG
This sequence comes from Verrucomicrobiota bacterium, assembly GCA_022710725.1. GTDB lineage: Bacteria > Verrucomicrobiota > Kiritimatiellia > CAIQIC01 > JAGNIJ01 > JAGNIJ01. The sequence goes on along the minus strand of JAKLGK010000002.1, from coordinate 297,236 downwards.
TTCAGGGTCGCCCCGGCGGCCAGGCGCCACACCTCGCGCTCGTCTACGCGCAGGGCAAGCCCGACGGCCGGGTGCGAGAGGGCATAGAGGAGAAAGACCTGGCGGACGTGGGACAGCTCGGTCTGTTCGGACCGCAGGAACTTGCGCCGCGCGGGCACGTTGAAAAACAGGTTGCGCACCTGGACGCGGGTCCCCGCCGGGCAGCCCTCGTCGCGCACGTCCCGGATCTTCCCGCCGGCGACCGTGATCTCCGTCCCGCCCTCGGCGGCGGCCGTGCGCGTGGTCAGGGTGAACTGGGATACGGCGGCGATGGCGGCCAGCGCCTCGCCGCGGAAACCCAGCGTGGCGACGTCCTCGATGTCGTCCACGTCCCGGATCTTGCTGGTGGCGTGGCGCTCGATGCTCAACAGGGCGTCGTCCCGGTCCATCCCGCCGCCGTCGTCAGAGACGGCGATCATCTTCCGGCCGCCCGCGACGATCTCGACCGTCACGCGGGTCGCCCCGGCGTCGAGGGCGTTTTCCAGGAGTTCCTTGAGGACCGAGGCGGGACGGTCCACGACCTCGCCGGCCGCGATCTTGTTGATCACCTCGTCGCTCAAGAGCCGGATATGGGCAGGGCCGGGCATGAGCGGAACTCTATCACGGAACGCGGCCCGCGCAAACTGCGGCGGCGGAAGGCGCGAAGGGCGCAAAGAAACGATGTGCTCTGCGCCCTCGGCGGTGAAGCGCCGGACGTTACAGGATCTCGACGGCGATGTCTTCCTTCGTGGCCGGGGTCGAGGGCTCGATGGCCACGGCCTTGTAGGTCGGCAGCAGGCGGTAATAGACCTGCAGCGTCAGCGCCGCGAGGGTCGTCCGGTAGATCGTCTGCGGATCGCTTTCCGCGCCGCCGCGCTCGCCGACGACGTTGTCCGCCTTGCTGTCCGGCCAGAAGCCCTTGGGGTCCTGGTTGCGCACGAGGGTCGGGGCGACCTTGTTGTTCCACTCGCTCCAGCCCGCGCCGCCGCGGTGGAACCGGCTCTGGGTGATGTAGTACCAGGCGTAGAACGGCGAGTTCATGGGATCGTTCCAGTCGCAGGTCGCGGAGGACAGGACGTCGCTGCCCTTGCGCGCCGCCGAATCGCTGCTGTAGCCCATCAACTGCATGCACAGCACGGCGACGCCCGTCATGCCGAGCGACTTGGGCGACTTGCGATCGGTCTGGCTGGTGTAGCCGAAGGTCCCCGTTTCCGGGTCCTGGACGGAGCGCAGGTCCATGAGGGCTTTTTCCATCGCCTCGTGGATGCCCGGCGTCTCGGCCCCCGCGATGTAGGCGGCCTTCAGGGCCTGGACATGCCAGCCGGTGACGGAGGTGTCGCGGCGGGCGCCCTTGGCGTAGCTGTAGTCCCATCCGCCTTTCGCCTGCTGGCCGTCCAGCAGCACCTTGACGGCTTTGTCCATCACGGGCTTGAGCGCAGGGATGCGGGTCAGGCCGTAGGCCTCGCTCAACGCGTAGGTCGCGATCGCCTGCGCGTACACCGGGCCGCTGCCGTCGAACTTCTTGAAGAACGCGCCGTTCTCCTCCTGGCGGCCCATGAGGTAGCGGATCCCCTTCTCCACCGTGGCGCCGTACTTCTCCGAGGCCGTCGTCTCGCCGTGCGCCAGGAAGGTCAGGATGGCCAGGCCGGTGTAGCCCACCGTGTCCGGATCCAGCCGGCCCTTCCAGCTGCCGTCGGGATTCTGCCGGTTCTTCAGCCATTCCAGCGCGCGCAGCACCGCGGCCTCGGTGTACTGGCCCCACTGCCCGCCGTACTCGCGGAGGCTGGAGGCCCGGCCGCCGGACGACCGCCCGGCGAACAGGCCCTGCATGACCAGCGGGCTCTGGAAGTCCTGCTGCACGTCGAGCGCGGCGAAGTCCACGTTGGGCTGCGGCGCCGCGAAGTCGCTGGCCTGCACGTCGGGCGGCTGCTCCGTCAGCGAGACCTCGGGCGGCGTGACGGCGTCCACCATCTCCGGAAGCTCCTCCAGCTTCTCCAGCTCCTGCTCGAACTCCTCCAGGTCCACGGCGTCCGGCTCCATCATCATCACCTCGATCTCCGGCGCCTTGTTGCTCGACGTGCCGGTCACCAGCTTGAGCAGCGCCAGGACGATGAGGATGTGAATGATGACGGATCCCGTGGGCCCCCAGATGTGGGCCTTGATCCAGCGGGCGATCGCTTTAGCGTCCAGCTTCTTCATAAATATCCTCTCCGGGGCGACCTAGTTCGTGCTGACCACCGACAGGTTCACCAGTTTCGACTTGGAGCACAGGTCCAGCACCTGGATCAGCTTCTCGTGCGGCGAGGCCGCGCTGACCATGATGAGAATGGTCTGCTTGGTATCGATGGCCGCCAGCCTCGACAGCAGGCGGTCGAGGTCCGGCAGGTCCACCGGCTTGTCGTTGATCACGAACCCGTCCGGGAAGATCACGATCTTGATCATCTTCGGCGGCGTATCCGGCTTCTCCTGGCTGGCCTCCGGCGACGGCCGGAAGACGTCCAGGTGGGCGATCACGTCCACGGGCTTGATGGTCACGAGGAAGTAGATCAGGAGCTGGAAGACGACATCGATCATCGGCGTCATTGGCAGGTCGGCCGCCGGCATCTCGGATTTTCGGCGTTTTCGGGCCATGGCTTGCTCCCTTCCCCTACGACTTGGGTTTCTGCGCTTCTTCCTTCTTCGCGGCGAACTTGACCTTCCACAAGCCGGCGGCCGCGCAGGAGTCCATCACGGCCTTGACGTGCTCGTGCTTCGTGCGGCCGTCCGCCTGGATGACCACGGGGACGGTCTGGCCGTACTCGGCCACGGACTTGCGCAGGACCAGCCGCAGCATCGGCGCGGACATGCGCACCCGGGCGATAGAGATCGCCCCGCTGGAGTCCACGTCCACGAAGACGGTGCGCGGGTCCTTCTTCTCAACCGCCACGCCATGGGGGGCCATGGCCATCTTGAGGTTCTCGTCGATGGCCTTGGACTCCAGGTCCACGGTGGTGACGAAGAAGATGATGAGCTGGAACACGACGTCGATCATCGGCGTCATGTTGATCCCCGGCTCTTCCGATCGTTTTCTCATGCCGGTTTCCCTCCGGTTGCGAGGCCGCCTCCCGCGGCGCCCCCGCGGCTATTCCTCCACGACCTCGACGTTGCGCAGCGACTTGATGAGGTCCATCGTCAGGCCTTCCATCCCCAGCATGATCTTCGTCGCGCGGTTGCGGAAGAAGGTATAGAAGCTGATGGCCGGGATGGCAATGACCAGGCCCGCCGCCGTGGTCCACAGGGCCTGGGAGATGTTCAGGGCCAGGGCCGCCTGCTGCGCCGCGCCCGCGGTCATCGTGGCCAGCGAGGCGAACGCATAGATCATGCCCTGCACCGTGCCCAGCAGCCCGAGCATCGGCGCCAGGTTGGCGCAGACGTTGAGATAGGCCACGCGTTGGAGCAGTTTCTCGCCTTCGAGGTCGGCGGCCACGCCGACGACGTCCTGGATGACGTCGAAGCCTTCCTTCACGTTGCCGAAGCCGGCGGAGAGAATATTGGCCAGCGAGCCCGGCGCGTCCTCGCAGATCTTCAAGGCCTTCATCACATCGCCCTGCTCCATGGACTCGCGGACGCTGGTGACCAGCGCCTGGGGCACGATCTTCTTCTCGCGGATGTTGATGAACGAGTCGATCGTCAGGCCCGCCGCGGCGATGGAGGTCGCCAGCAAGGACAGCCACAGCGTGATGCCCAGCCCGCCGCTGGAGATGATCATCGCCCAGAAACCGGTATCCAGCTTGTTGGCTTCGGCCTCCTCGGCCGCCTTGGCCTCCTCGCTCAACGCCAGCGCATTGTCCGCGCCCGCTCCGGCCGGCGCCGCCGCCGGTTCAGCCGCCGGGGCCGCTGCCGGCTCCTGCGCCCATACCGTCACGCCCCACGCCACCAGACTGACTGCCAGCATCGCCCACACCAGGTATTTGCTCGACATGTTCCTCTCCTTCTTTCCTCGTGACCGTTCGATTGCCTGCATCCTCGTCTCAAATCCGGGACCGCGCCTGCTGCGCCTCCGGCGAACTCGGGTATTCCTGCACCAGCTTCTTGAACATCTCCTTGGCGCGCGGGTCGCGCAGCTTCTCCAGCGTGTCCGCGGCCTTGAACAGCGCCTCGGGCTGGACGGCCTGCTCCGAGCCGAAGAAGACCACGGTGCGCAGGTAGTCCATCACCGCGCCCTCGCCCTGCCCCTGGGCCATCTTGATGTCGCCGCGCATGATCTGGGCGCGGGCCGCGTCCGGGCGCGAGCCGCTCGCGACGACCTCGTTGAGCTCCGTGTTGAGGCGGTCGTACTGCTTGGCGCCCAGGAGGGCCTCCCGGAACGACCAGGCCAGTTCGGGCGATCCCTTCGCCGCCGGGTTCATGCGGAACAGCGTCTCGATCGCCGTGACCGCCGCCCCGGGGTCGCCCTTCATCATCTGCACCTTGGACAGCATCTGGATCGCCTGCACGTCGAGGCCCAGGCCGCGGTACTTGCGCGCCAGCTCGTTCAGCTGGGTGATCGCGTCGTCGTACTTCTTGGCCTGGACCGCCTGCCCGACCTTCTCCCATTCCGCCGGCACCTTGTCGGCCATGGCCAGCTTGAACTGCCCCTTGGAGAGCGTGACAGGGCCCCTGTCGGTCGTGAGCACGACCGAGCCATCCGCCGTCATGCGGATTTCCGTGCCCTCCATCCGCCGATTGTCCGACAGGATCACGTAGGCCGCCTGGGCCGCGACCGCGACCGTCAGCAGCAGCCCGGCCAGCTTCCACGCCGCGCTCTTCGATCGATAGGTGTTCATGGGCTTCTTCCTTTCCATCGTTATGAAATCACTTCCCGCCGGCCGGGGCATTGGTCGACGCCGGCCGGGCCGCCGCGGCGGCGGCCTTCATCCGCGCCTCGTTGCGCAAACGGCGCGCGTCCTCGATCCGCGAGCCCTGCGGGAACGCCTGCATGTACTGCTCGCAGCTGTCCAGCACGTCCTGGTAGCGCTGCATCTCCATCCCGAGATCGATGCTCTCCATCAGGCTCTTCTCGACCAACTCGGTCAGCGCGGGGTTCTTCGGGTCGGCCAGCAGGGCGACGCGGAGGTAGGAGGCCAGCGCGTCCGCCTTGTCGCCCTTCTGCTTCTGCATCAGTGCCAGCTCGTAGGTGGTCCGGTTGCGGAGCACCGTGTCGTCCGCGTACTTCATGATGTCGCCCAGCGCGGCGATGGCCTCGGGCAGTTTGCCGAGCTCCTTGTTGGCGCGGGCCTGGATGAACTTGGCCTCGTAGAACGTCCCCGACTTGGGATAGCGCGTCATCAGGTCGTCCATGGCCTTCGAGGCGGCCTCAAACTGTCCCTGCTCGAAGGCGGCGCGGCCGAGGCCGAACAGCGCGCGCTCCAGCAGCGCCCGCTCCTCCTTCGGGTCGAGGGCCGCCTCGGGGACCTTGACCGTGACGTACTGGAAGGCCTCGACCGCCTGCGCGTACTGCCCGCCGTCGAGCATCAGCTGGCCGACGCGGGCGAACTCGTCCGGCGAGAACTTGTCGCGCTGGCCGTACATCTTCTCGAAGGCCGCCAGCGCCTGCTCGAACTGCTTGACCTCGACGGCGCTGCGGATCAGGGAGAAGAGGGCGTTCTTGCCCTCGTCCGTCGTCGGGAACTTGGCGGCCAGGTCGTCGAACGTCTTCGTCGCCGCGTCGAACTGGCCGATCTCGAGCTGCATGCGGCCCTTCGCGTCGAGCGCCTTGGAGGCCAGCGTGGAATTCGGGAACGAGGCGGTGAACTGGTCGTAGGCGCGGATGCCTTTCTCCCGGTTCGCCTTGACCTCGTCGGGCGAGCCGCCCATGCGCGAGTAGGCGAACGCGCGCTGGAACACGGCCTTCTCGAGGATGTCGGCGTTCTTCTTCGCGTCGGCCGCGGACGTGGCGTAGGGATTGTCCTTGGGCACGAGCCAGCCGATGAGCTTCTCGTATTCCGGGAGCGCCTCGGTCCAGCGGCCGAGCATGCGGAAGCATTCGGCCAGCGCGAACTGGGCCTGGACCTTGTCGGGGTTGGGTTGGGCCGCGGGGAGGAAGAGCTGGAAGCCCTTGACCGCGCCCTCGTAGTTCGTGGCCAGGAAGTAGCCCCAGGCCATGGCGCTCAAGGCCTTCGGGTAGTACTGGTCCTTCGGGTAGTTCTCGACGATCCGCTCGTAGTACTTCGCCGCGCCCGCCTCGTCGCCCGCGCCCTTGCGCAGGCCGGCCAGGGTGAAGAGGATCGCCGCCGCGCGGTTGTGCTTCGGGAAGTGCTTCAGGTACGTCTCGTACACGTACGTGTACATCGCCTCGTCCTTGCGGTCGAAGTACGTCTTGCCCGCCGCGAGGAGCGCCATGGCCGGGATGTCCTTCCCGCCGAACCGCTCGCCGATGTACTCGGCCGTCGCCTTGATCATCAGCGCGTCGTTGCCCTGGATGTAGCAGTCCAGCAGGTTCGCCAGCGCCTTCTGGCTGGGCTCGCCCTCGGGATACTGCTTCAGGATCTTCGTGTACTCGCCGATCGCGTCGGGATATTTCTTCTGAAGGTAGAGGTTATCGGCCAGCCGGAACGAGGCCTCGCTGACCTGCGCGACGGCCTTCTCGTCCATGTTCCACTTGACCTGCTTGCCGTACTGCTCCACGAGGATCTTCTTGATCTCCTGCGCCCGCAGGCCCGCCTTCGGCCCCCAGTCGCTGTCGCTGTACTGGGCGAAGACGTTGATGAACTCGGTGATGGCCTTGCCGTAGGCCTGGACCGCCTCGTCCTTCTTGCCCCCGCCCGCCAGGGCCTCGGCGTCCTTCTGGTAGAGCTCGCCCAGCAGGAACCGCGCGCCCGCCATCGGGCTCATGGACATGGACATGTCGTTGTCGCGGATGTACGTGTCGATCTCCTTGAGGATGTCCATGTTCTGCGTCAGGAACTTCTGCGCGTCGGCCGGCTTGCCGCGGATGAGGTGCGCGTGGGCGACCGTGATCAGCGACTGGCCGAACCAGATGTCCAGGCCCTTCCACTGCAGTTCCGTGCTTAGCTTCTCCGCCGCGACCAGGTGGGTCTCCTGCTCGGCCCCCGTCAGGCTCTCCGCCAGTTTGACGTGGGCCTCGGCCTGTTTGGCCATCAGCGCGCGCACGACGTTGGGATCGGGCTTGGTCTGCAGGTACTTGTCGTAGGCGGCCACCGCGCCCGCCAGGTCGCCGGCCATCTCCAGCATCTGCCCGAACTGGAACGCGGCCTCGCGGTAGAACGTCAGCAAGTCGGCGTCGGTGGGCAGGCGCCCCTCGTACTGCTTGAAGAAGGCCTCGAAGATCCCGCGAGCCTTGTCCTGCTCCCCGATGAGGTAGTAGCCCTTGCCGATCGCCAGGCTGATGGCCTGCGCCTTCGGGCTGGCGGGGTCCATGGCCTTCACCATTTCCTCGGCCTCGGCAAACTTCCGCTTGGACACGAGGATCTCCGCCTGGATGACCGTCGCGCGGTCTTTCATGTCCGGGTGCAGGCGGAGCACGTTCTGCACGACCTTGTCGGAGTAGTCCGCGAAGCCCAGCGGGATCAGCGCGCGCGCGAACTCGAACTCCTGGTCCACGTTCAGTTCCTGCGCCGTCACGCCGGGGACCAGCAGGGTCAGCAGGAGGAGCGAGGAGGGAACCCAAACGGCACGGGAACGACGGGCGCATAGTTTCGTCATAAAGGCCTCACCGGCTCGTTACACCATCTACTACGACCGCACGGCGCGCGTGGTATACCTCTGGACAGTATTTGATAGGTTAACGGCAAGGGACCGTCAAGCCTTCTCTGGCGCAATCCGTTTGTCGGGCGGGATATCGACCGCCGCGCTCGGATATCGCCGCCCGGGTCAGCGCGAAATCCCAGCGCACGGGGTCCTCCGGGCACAGCCGGCGAAACGCCGCCGTGACCTCCAGCGGCGTGGGTCCGCCTGCCGCAACGTCCGCGACGGCGACGGGCCGAGGCTCGCCAGCACGGCGGTGGCGCTCCGCATGATGGCCTTCACGCCGCCATACGCCAGCAGCGCGGCCACGAGCCCCGCGATCTCCTGGTCGCGCGGATCGGCGTAGCGGAGCGCCACCTCCAGCGGGTCGGGGCGTATGCATTCCGGGCGATGATAGCGGCGGTACGCGTCCTCCAGGAGGCCGGGGACACGGCCCTTGCCCCGCGCGCGCCCGCCGAGTATGTTCTGCATGGCGACGATCGAGGATGCACAGGCCATGGCCGGTAAACAAGCGAAAGCGCACATGCTCGGCGTGGGACTCGACCACCGGGACGAGCATGTGCGGATTACGCGGGGCCCGAATTTCACCGTCCTGATGGGATCCGAGGAGACGCACGAGTCGCTGCGCGGCGCCTGCATGAAGATCAACGAAAAGCTTCGCCGCCGCGGGAAGCGGATCGAGACCGTGTCCGCCGAGGAGTTTTTCGACATGGTCCGCGAAGCGGGCGGATCCTGAAGCGGGGCCGGCGTTCCGACTCACGGGCCGGCCGCGGCCCGCTCCAGCCGGCCGCTGACGACGAGGCCCGCGGCGATCGAGACCTCGGTGCGGACGAGTTCTTTTCCTCCGTCCGTTTCCAATTCGATCCGCGCGGCCCGCGGGGCGATCCGCTCCGCCGTCCCGCCCCACTCGGCCTTCCAGGTCTCCCCGTCGAACAGGCTCACGCGGAAACCCGCCACGCCCGCCAGCAACCGGTTGGTCTCCACCGCTTCCGCGCCGGGGCCGGCCAGCGCCCGCGTTTCGCAAAGCAGTTCGCCGCCCCCGGCGGATGGCGTATCGACGCGGTAACGCACCTGGACGGCCTGGGCCCACCTCATGTCCGGCTCGGACCCGGGCGCCCGGACCGCGCAGAAGACGAGGTCGGAAAAGTTGGTCTGCCCGGCCTCGGCGAATCCCAGCCGGATCAGGCCATCGTCGCTCGGGCCCGGGAACAGGGAGGACAGGTCCGCGCACACGGACTGGAAGGCGCACCCGACGCGCGCGACCTGGTCGTCGCGGACGCGGCGGCCGGACACGGCCAGCGTGACGGTATGATACAGGGTGTAGACCACGCCCACGATCAGGCCCGCGATCAGCATCGCGACCAGGAGTTCCAACAGCGTGAAACCGGCCGGCCTTCTCCGTCGCGGCAGGCGCATCGGGGATCAATCGGAGAAGATGAGCTTGACGACGAACAGGCCCACGATGACCAGGGCCAGGAGCCCCACCAGCGTGATCACCAGCAGGCCGACCCCGGAGCTCTCGGTGCGGCGGGCGCCGAACGGCGAGATGGAGTTGAACGACTCCGGAGCGGCGGTCGGGCCGGGGGCGACCTCGATCTGCGCCTCGGCATAGCTGTGGGTATCCACGGCCTCCGTCTGCTCGGCGTCGAACAGGAACTCGACCGAGCCGATCTGGACGATGTCCTTCGGGCGCAGCTTGGCTTCCGAGACGTCCTTGGAATTCAGGCGCGTGCCGTTCGTGGACTCCAGGTCCTTGAGCAGGTAGCGGGCGCCGTCCCGGACGATGGCGCAGTGATGCCCGGAGACCGTCGGGCTTTCGATCGCCACGACGTTGTCCTTGGCGCGACCGATCGTGATTTCATCCCGGTCGATCGGGAAACTCTTCCCTTTTACCTCCGCCGACATGCCGATCAATGAGGCCATGAATGTGCCCTCCGGATTCAGAGTTTTTTTATCATGTCACGCGGAACCCCGGCTGTCAACGCGGACCTCGGCCCGGGCGGAAAAGGGCAGGCGATGCGGCTTCGACAATCCGGGGGCGCGATGCTAGAATCTCCTGCGCGATGGGGCCCCGACATGCAGCTTGGTTCCTGCTGGCCGGCTTCCTGGCCGCAACGGCGGGTCGCGCCGAGACAGCGGCCGTGGATTTCCCGGCCGAGCCCGCCGCCGCGCGCCGCCAGGTCGCCGGCTCTCCCTACGCGGCCGACAGCGCCGGGATGCGCCTGGAATTCGTGACGGACGCCACCCGTCTCGTTCTCACGGTGTCCTATGCCGACCAGGCCGACATGGCGGACCACCGGTATTTCTTGAGCGAGGGGGAATGGATCGTGGACGGGGAGCCCCGGCTTTCCTTTACGCGGGCGTCCGGCGGGGGCGGCGCGCAGGACGTGGAGCTGGCGCTGGACGGCCCGCCGCGGGTCCGGAAACATGAGATTTACCTTCCGCTGGCCGACCGGGTGGAGTTCCGCGGCCTGGCCGTGAACGAGGGGGCCCGCGTGCGCCGGCAACCGCCGGTCGAGGGCCGGCGCGTGGTCGCCTACGGAGATTCGATCACGCAGGGCTTTTATGCCACCCGCCCCTCGCGTTCCTACCCGGCGCAACTGGCGCGGGCCACCGGTTGGAACGTGATGAACATGGGTTTCTGCGGCCGGATCACCACGCCCGAAGACGCCGCGGCCATCGCCTCGCTGAAGCCGGATGCCGTGCTGGTCCTGATCGGGGAGAACGATGTCCTGCTCGGAACGGACCTGGCCGTGTTTGCCGAGCGCTATCAAGCCTTCCTGGAGGAACTGATCCGGCGATGCCCCGGACTGCCCATCGTGGCCGCCACCCCGCCGGAGGCCCGCGGACGCAAGTGGAACACGGGCCTGATCGAGGACTATCGCCAGGCGATACGCGTGGCCGCCGCCGAACGGCCGGCGGTTCACCTGGTGGAAGGCCCCGAGTTGCTGGCCGGGTCAAGAAAACTGCTGGCCGACGGGCTGCATCCAAATGACGCCGGCTTCGAGACGCTGGCCCGGAGCTTCGAAAACGCCCTGCGGCCCGCCTTCGATGCCCACCCCTGATCGGGACACAACCCTGATCGGGACTTGAGAAACGGCGGCGGATATGTTTTTCTACGGCTCTCCCATGAAACATCACACGGTAGCAGGCCTTTTCCTTGCGGCCGCATGGCTGGCCGGCGCGGCGCAGGCGGACGATCTCGACGCGCGCGTCCGGGCGTTCACGGGGGCGCGCACCCGGGCGGTCTGGTGCCGGCAGGCGGAAGGCGCGGGGGAGGATGTCTTCGCGCGGGGACGGCAACTCCAGGTTTGGGGCTACGACAGCGGCGACGGGCTGGGCGAACGCGTCATCCTCGGCGCGGTGACGAACTACCATCGCCCGATGATCACGCCGAAGGGCGACCGCATCGTCTTCAACAACCTGCGCGACCGCCTCATTTCCGTCGTCCGCTGGGACGGCAGCGGCCTCCGGACGCTGACCAACGGCACGGCCGCGGACGTATGGCTGGACCCCGCGACCGGCGTCGAGTGGGTGTACATGATGGTTCGGGAGATCGAGGAATTTCACAGCGGGCCCGTGATCCGGTTCCAGCTCGACAACCCCGCGGTCTCCGAGGTGGTCCTGGACCGGCAGGACGTGACGTGGGACAACTTCCAGTTGTCGGCGGACGGCACGCGCGCGAGCGGACAGTTCCCCCACCCCCGCGCCGGCTACGTGAGGCTGCCGGGCGGTGATGAAACCGTCCTGGGCAAGGGCTGCTGGACCTCGATGGCCCCGGACAACAGCTACCTCTCGTGGATCTTCGACGGGCCGCACCGCAACCTGCACCTGTTCGCGCCGGACGGCCGCCACTGGAAGGTGACCATCAACGGCGCGCCCGGCGTCGCCGGCTACGAGGTCTACCACCCCCGCTGGAGCAACCACGCCCGCTACTTCGCCATGACCGGCCCCTACAAGGTCGGGCCGCAAGGCAAGAACCTGATCGCCGCGGGCGGCGGCGCCGTGGACGTGTACCTCGGCCGGTTCAGCCCCGATTTCACGGCCGTGGAGGACTGGCTGAAACTCACGGGCGCCGACCAGGCCGATTTCTTCCCGGACCTGTGGATCGAGGGCGGCCGCGGCGCCGCCGTGACCCTGCCCGCCGGCCAGCCGGCGCAGGCGCCAGAGGCGGCCACGAAGCCCGGGACGCGCGTGAAGGTCGAGGCGCGCCTGGCCGCGAGCATCCCGACGCCCTCCGTGGCCTCGATCTCCCCCTACACGCAGGCGCTGGTGGTCTACACCTACGAGGTCGTCAAGGTCCTGGAGGGCGAATGCTCCGCCCCGCGCATCCTCGTGGCCCACTGGGCGATCCGGGACAAGCAGGTCCTCGACCTCGACAAGGAACAGGGCGGCACGTATCCCCTGGAACTGGAGCTGTTCGACGCGCACCCCGAACTGGAGGGCGAACGACTCTTCATGGAAACGGAAGAGTTCGACCTGCCCCTCTTTTACTCAACCGGCAACTAGATGGTCTTCAGTTCACATCTCTTCATCTTCTACTTTCTGCCGGCGGCGCTGGCCCTCTACTACCTCATGCCGCGCCGCGGGAAGCACCTGCTCCTGACCATCGCCAGCTACGTCTTCTACGGCTGGGCCAATCCCTATTTCGTCCTGCTCATGCTGTACTCGACGCTGATCGATTACGTGTGCGGCCTGCAGCTCGCCCGCCAGTTCCGCCGGGAGGCCTGGTCCCAACCCGTCCCGCTGCTGGAGCGGAACAGCCCGCGATCCCGGGGCCAGAAGGCCGCCGTGGTGATCTCCATCGTCCAGAACCTCGCCCTGCTCGGCTTCTTCAAGTACTTCAACTTCGCGACGGAGAGCTACGACGCCCTCGCGGGCTGGCTCGGGTTCCCGAACCTCCGCCTGGACCTCGCGTTCAAGATCACCCTGCCCCTCGGCATCAGCTTCTACACGTTCCAGTCGATGAGCTATTCCATCGACGTGTACCGCGGCGACGCGCGGGCGATCCGCAATTTCACGGACTTCGCCTGCTACGTCGCCATGTTCCCCCAGCTCGTCGCGGGCCCGATCATCCGCTTCTCCGAGGTGGCGGACCAGATGATGCAGCGGACGCACACGCTGGAGAAGTTCGCGCGCGGCATCGCGTTTTTCACCCTCGGCCTCGCGAAGAAGGTCCTGCTGGCCAATCCCTGCGGCAAGGTGGCCGACACGGTCTTCAATGCCGGCTCGGCGGGCTGCGCGGACTCCTGGTTCGGCGTGCTGTCCTACTCGTTCCAGATCTACTTCGACTTCAGCGGCTACTCGGACATGGCCATCGGGCTCGGGCTGATGTTCGGGTTCGTGTTCGCCAAGAACTTCGACTCGCCGTACCACTCGCAGTCCATCACGGAATTCTGGCGGCGCTGGCACCTCTCGCTCTCCACGTGGCTGCGCGACTACCTCTACATCCCGCTGGGCGGAAACAAGCACGGGCCGGTCCGCACGTACGTGAACCTCTTCCTCGTGATGTTCCTCGGCGGGCTCTGGCACGGCGCGGCCTGGAACTTCGTGGCCTGGGGCGCGATGCACGGGATCCTGCTGGCGTTCGAGCGCTTCTGGAACAAGCGGCCCGTCTATCACTTCCTGCCCCGCCCGCTGCGCGTGGGCCTGACGTACGTTCTCGTGCTCTTCACCTGGGTGTTCTTCCGGGCCAAGGACCTCCCCGCGGCCGTCGCCTACCTCAAGAGCATGCTCGGCCTCGGGACCGCGCAGGACGGGGCCGGCCTCCTCCAGGGCATCCTCTACAAACCGTACTACCTGCTGACCTTCGCCCTGTGCGCCGTCATCGTGTGGTTCGCCCCGCAGGCCTGGGACTGGTCGAGGAAGATCACGGGACGGAAGGCCCTGGCCGTCATCGTCCTGCTGTGGCTCTCCATCGTCGTGCTGTCCACGCAGGCATACAACCCGTTCATTTACTTTATATTCTGACATGAGCGCGCCGAAACAGACATTGAGCCGCGAAGACATCGCGAAGATCGAGATCGGCCACACGGATATTTCCCGCGGCCTGGTCCGGCTCCTGTTCTTCGCCTTCCTCGCGACCATCGGCGCCGTGCCCGCGTGGCAGCACGCCCGGGAGATCGGCGAGCACCGCGCGGGCCGGCGGGCCGACGCGCTGCCGCAGTGCTACGACACGTTCAAGTGCGCCGTCCGGGCCTTCCGGCAATGGCCGGAACGGCCGGGCCCGTTCTTCCGGCGCGTCGCCGCCCTGAACGCCCTGCTCCTGCGCGACATCCACGCCTACGAGGACGAGTTGGAACAGTCGTCGCGCCTGGGCCAGGCCGTGCTGCCCCGCGCGCAGTACGCCCTGACGCGCTGGCTCGGGGTCGGGAATGAAAAGACGTACGTCGGGCGCGACGGCTGGCTGTTCTACCGGCCGGAGATCGATTACCTGGCGGGCCCGGGGTTCCTGGACCCGAAACAGCTCCGGAAACGCGCCGCGGGCGGTTCCGAGTGGGAAGCCGCCCCCCACCCCGACCCGGTGGCGTCCATCGCCCGGTTCCGGGACCAGCTGGCGAAGCGCGGGATCAAGCTCGTCGTCATGCCGGCGCCGGTCAAGCCCATGGTCCACCCGGAGCGGTTCTCGCGCGCCTACGAGGGCCGCGAGGAAGCCCTGCAGAACCCGTCCTACGCGGACTTCATCACGCGGCTGCGCATGAGCGGCGCGCACGTGTTCGACGCCGCGGACGAGCTGGCGCGCGCGCGCCGGGAAACCGGCGAGCCCCAGTTCCTCGCGACGGACACCCACTGGCGACCGGAATCCATGGAGCGCACGGCGGAGGCGCTGGCGGCGTATCTCCGGGACATCGCCGGGCTTCCCGACGCGGCGCCGGCGGGGTACCGCCGGGACGCGCAGGCCATCACCAATCACGGCGACATCGCGCTGATGCTGAAGCTGCCCGCCGGCAGCGATCTCTTCCCGCCCGAGGCGGCGACGATCCATCCCGTGCTGACGGCCGGAGGACTCCTCTGGCAGGCGGACGCCGCCTCGGACGTGCTGTTCCTCGGCGACAGCTTCTGCAACATCTACTCGCTTGACTCCATGGGCTGGGGCGGGAACGCGGGGTTCGTGGAGCAATTGAGCTTCTGCCTGCAGCGGCCGGTCGACCGCATCGTGCGCAACGACGCCGGCGCCCACGCGACGCGCCAGATGCTGGCGCAGGAACTGGCGCGCGGGCGCGACCGCCTCGCGGGCAAGCGCGTCGTGGTCTGGGAATTCGCCGCGCGCGAGCTGGCCGTCGGGGACTGGAAGCCCGTGGAGCTGTCCCTCGGCCAACCGCCGCCCGCGACCTTCCTCGTGCCGGCGCCGGGAACGGTGGAGACGCTCTCCGGCACCGTGGCGGCCATCGCGCCCGTGCCGAAGCCCGGGAGCGTCCCCTACAAGGACCACATCGTCGCGATCCATCTCGTGGACATCGCCCGGCCCTCCGGGCCGGTGCCGGGCGGCGAGGCGCTGGTCTACGCATGGAGCATGCGCGACAACGTCTGGGAACCGGCCGCGCGCCTCCGGGCCGGGCAGTCGATCCGGCTGCAGGTGAAGAACTGGGCGGACGTCGCCGTCCAATACGAGGCCATCAACCGCACCGAACTTGACGACGATCGGCTGATGCTGGAAGATCCCTGCTGGGGAGAGGTTACGGAGTAATGCGCACTGCACAACTGGCATCCGCCGCCGTTTCGGCGGCACTGTGGGCCGTCGCGGCCTGGGCGCAGGATTCGGCGTCGTTTCGCGCGTTGTGCGCGGAGAAGGCCGCGGCGGCGGAAGCCGCCGGCGCGACGGCGGTGGAAGGGCTGGGCGGCTGGCTGTTCCTGCCGGCGGAGCTGCGGCACCTCGGCGCGGGCCGGTTCTGGGGCGAGGACGCGGCGGCCGTCAGCCGCGCCACCGACCCGGCGTCGGCCGATCCCCTGCCCGCGATCGTGGATTTCCAGCAGCAGCTCGCGAAGGCCGGCGTCGAGCTGATCTTCGTCCCGGTGCCGCCCAAGGCTGTCATCTATCCCGAAGGCGTGAGCGACGCCCCGCCCGCGGGGCGCGCGGACGAGTTCCACCGCGAGTTCTACGAGCAGCTCCGCCAGGCCGGCGTGTGCGTGCTGGACCTGACGGACGACTTCCTCGCCGCCAAGGCCGCCGGCCCGGCGCTGTACTGCAAGCAGGACACGCACTGGTCCGGCCAGGCGTGCATCGTCGCGGCGCGGAAGCTCGCCGGGGAGATTTTCTCGCGGCCCTGGGCGACGGACCTGCCCCGGCGCGACTGGGCCCCGGAGACCCGGGACGTGGAGATCACGGGCGACCTCTGGTCGTCGCTGAACCGCCCGGACCTGCCCAGGGAGAAGCTCCCGCTCCGCTTCGTCCGCGACGCGGCCGGGGCGCCGCCCGCGGACGACCGCGCGAGCCCGCTCGTGTTCCTCGGCGACAGCCACAACCTGATCTTCCACGCGGGCGCCGACATGCAGGCGGCGGGCGCCGGCCTGGCCGACCAGCTGGCGCTGGAGCTCGGGACGGCCGTGGACGTGCTGGGCGTGCGCGGTTCGGGCGCCACGCCGTCGCGCATCAACTTCTACCGCCGGATCAAGGCCGACCCGGCGTACCTGTCCGGAAAGAAGCTGGTCATCTGGTGTTTGAGCGCGCGCGAATTCACGGAGAGCACGGGATGGAAAAAAGTACCGGTACTTCCGTAACCCCCCCGAAGCCGCGGAAGCGCTTCCGGTGGCTGGGCATCCTGCTGATGATGGGCGTCTCGCTGGTCGTCGCCCTGGCGCTGGGCGAATGGGTGTGCCGGCTGGCCCACCTCGGGGATATCATCCTGTACGAACGGGGAATGTACGTGGAATCGACGGATCCCGACCTGGCCTACGAGCTCAAGCCGGGCTACGACGGCACGTCCTACGGAAGCGAGGTCGCCGTCAACTCGATGGGGTTCCGCGGCCCGGAATGCTCGACGGAGCCGCGGCCCGGGGTGTTCCGGGTCGTGTGCGTCGGCGACTCGTTCACCTTCGGCATGGGAGTGAAGTACGAACAGGCGTGGCCGGCCCGGCTGCAGACGGAGCTGCCGCCCCCGGCGGGGTTCAGAGAGGTCGAAGTCATCAACGCCGGGGTGTCCGGATACAACCTGATACAGTACTGCCAGGAAATCGCGGACAAGGTCATCCCCCTGAAGCCGCACCTGGTGGTCGTGGGGCTGGTCGGCAACGACCTGGCGCCCTCGTTCCACGCGGAGCGCGGGTACCTGGTGGTGCCGCGGAAGAAGACCACCCTGCCGATCCCGGGCAAGCGATGGCTGCAGACCCACAGCCACCTCTACCAGTTCATCAACATGAAGTACCAGTCGGCCTGGACGGCCACGCTGGAGAAGAAGAACCCGCAGCTCGCTCACGAGCTCACGTGGCAGGATAGAGACCAGAAAGCCTGGGCCGAGGCACAGCTCCGCCTCACCCGGATGCGGAGGGAGTTGCGGGACCGGGGCATCCAGATCGTGGTGGCCCGGCTTCTGCTGCCCGAGAACTCACCGCTCCCGGACATCGTGCATCACGCCGACGTCCCGATCGTGCCCGTGGAAATCGCCAGGCAGGACCGGTTGGCGGACGGCCACCCCAACGCGGCCGGTCACGAATCCATCGCGCAGCAGCTGGCCGCCGTCCTGCCGAATTTCCTCTGATCCGGCGTCAACGATACCAGTTCTGGACCTGCCCCTGGGCCACCGGGCTGGACGTCACCACGAGCCGGATATGGTCCGAACTGATGATCGAGCCGGACTTGTGGGCGACGAAATCGGTCCGGATGCCGTCCGTGTAATGGACGGCGACATCCATCTCGATGATCGAGCCGACGACGGTGCCGGCGATGTCGCCGCTGACATACGGGTCTTCCAACTCAAAGTAGGCGCCTTGGAGCGATACGCCTCTCTGGTTCAGGCGGTAGATGGAGCCCAGGCCGGGCCGCTGCCAGTCGCCGGTCAGGTTGACGGATACGGGTTCGGGCTCGGGCTCGGGCTCCGGAGTCGGCGTGACATCGTCCTGCTGGTCCGCCGCATCGTCATTCGACTGGTCGCTGTCGTCGTCGGCCTGGTCGGCGTCGTCATCCGCCGAATCATCCGAGTTATCGGTCGGCTCGACATCGACCACATCATCGCCGCCGTCGTTGCTGTCCTCGCAACCCGTGACACCGGCCAGCAGGCCGACGCCCGCCAGCAGCAGGAAAATCAGAAGAAAGCGCTTTAACATGGATCGGGCTCCTCTACGGCGGATCGGCCCGGCGTCCGCGACGCTTCCCTGCAGTCCGTCGGATGCCGATTCACCACGGGGGGTACCGTATATACGGAACCCCGGCCGGGATCAAGCGATAACCGGCCGGTCGCTCCGCTGTTGACACCCCCCTCCCATTTCCCGGATATTCCCGCGCCTATGGCCAGCCAAGGGTCGGATTAAACGGAGCCTAACTCATGAAACGCCCATCCCGTATCGGCCTCGCGGCCGGCGCGCTGCTTCTCCGGGCCGCCCTGTCGCACGGGCAGATGCTGGCCGAGGTTTCGAGCCGGACGGCGGATGGATGGCAGGTCGGCGCGGGGTTCGAGAATTTCACGGCGAACTACACGATCGACACCGTGTACAAGAACCTGACCACTCCCGATTTCAGCTGGGATCTTTTCAGCCTGCACGGGGCGCTGGCGCTGGGCCCGAGGCTGGACGTGTTCCTCGTGGCGGCCCTGATCGACGAGGCCCGCAACAGCGATCACCCGGACATCTCCGGCGAAGGCGGGACCTTCGGCGCGGGCCTGCGCGGCCTCCTGTGGGAGAAGAACGGGTTCGACCTCTCGGCCTACGGGCAGTTGTCCTACGCGACGGAGGACTTCTCGGACGAGCGCCTGTGGGATGAGCACATCGGGAGCCACACCAACGAGCGATCGCTCGAGTTCACGGAGCTGATCCTCGGCCTGGTCGCCAGTTACACCCGCGGGGGATTCACCCTGTACGCGGGCCCCGAAACGCTGGCGTACGAGGACGGCAACTACCACTACACAACCCTGCTCGAGGACGGATCGGTGTTCGCCGAGGAGACGCTGGACATCGAGCAGACCGACAAGACGAGCCTGCGGATCGGCGCGCGGTACCGGTTCGAGTCCCTCTGGCTCGCCGTCAGCGCGGCGCTGGTCCACGAGGAGGCCGAGCTGTTCAGCGCGGGCTGGGTGTTCTAGCCCCGTTTGAGCCCGCCGCTTTTGCTCTGGCCTGAACGGCGGGTATCCGGTAGTCATAATCGACCGTGAACCAGTTCCTGGCAGAATCCGAAGTCGAGGCGGGCCGGATTCCGTCGCGCTGGGCGCACCTGGTGAACATCTTCTTCGCCTCGTTCGGCTTCGTGGCCTTGCGGTTCATCTTGAGCCCGATCCGGCTGAAGATCCTCGCGGAGCTGTTGAGCAAGGAGCAGTACGGGACGCTGACGCTGATCAACAACACCGTCACGTTCGTCATGATGGTGTCCTCCCTGGGAAGCTTGGAATTCCTCCTCCGCAAAATCCCGGGGCGGCCGGACGACTACCAGAACGGGATGTTCAAGACGATCCTGCTGTATTTCGGCGGGCTGTCCGTGGCGCTGGCGCTGGCGGGCATGGGCTGGCTCGCGTGGCTGCCGATGGGCAAGATCCGCCTCTCCGGGTCCGACATCCTGGCCTGCGGGCTGCTGCTGGTGCTGACGGTGCATCTCAACCAGTACTTCCACTACTTCCTGGGCCTGTCCAAGTACGCCCTGTCGCGCATCGCGCAGCTGCTCCAGGGCGACACCTGGTTCATTCCCCTCATCCCGTTTTTCTGGTGGGGCCGCCTCCAGGTGGGGCACATCCTGTGGATATGGGTCATCTGGCTCGCGTTGACCGCGGCGCTCATGCAGCGCTGGATCCGTTTCGACCGGGTCTGGCCCGCCCGCGCGTCGCGGGCCGAACTGGCGGAGGTCCTTCGCTTCGGCGTGCCCCTCGTGCCCCTGATCCTCGGCGAGCGGTTGTTCATGGTGCAGGACCGCTACGTCCTGGTCTACTTCATGGACACGGAAGCCGTGGCGAACTACGCCCTGTGCACGAATATCGCCATGGTCGGCCTGATGGTCGGGCTGGCCGTGCTGGACATCCTCCTGATCGAGTTCTTTAAGCTGCGGAACCGGGTCGAGGGCTGCTCGATCCACGAGCTGGCCAACCATCCCGAACTCAGGCATCACCTGACCAACATGCTGCGGTACGCGCTGCTCATCGGGCTCCCCTTCGGCGCCGCGCTGGTGTACCTCGGGGACCCCATCATCCGCGTGTTGAGCAGCGCCAAGTTCCTCGACGCGGCGCCCATCCTGGTCTGGCTGGCCCCGCTGCCCCTGTTTTCCTTCCTGTTCGTCATCGTCGGCCGCGTGCTGCTCGGCTTCAACGAAAACGCCCGGGTCGGCGCGGCCTCCCTGGCCGCGGCGATCATCAACATCGAGCTGAACCTGATCCTGGTGCCGCGGCTGGACGAACGGGGCGCGGCCCTGGCGGCGGTCACCAGTTATGCGCTCCTGGTCCTGTACCTGGGCGGGCGGCTGCGGGTCTGGCGCTGGCTGATCTGGGACGACCTGAAACCCGTGCGGCTGCTCCTCCTGCTGCTGATCAGCCTCCTCGGCTGCCGGTGGAGCGCGAACTACCTGGCGGGCTGGGGCAGCCTCGCGGTGCTGGCGGCGGCGCTGGTGTGGATGGCGCTG
This sequence comes from Verrucomicrobiota bacterium, assembly GCA_022710725.1. GTDB lineage: Bacteria > Verrucomicrobiota > Kiritimatiellia > CAIQIC01 > JAGNIJ01 > JAGNIJ01. The sequence continues at coordinate 276,745 of JAKLGK010000002.1, read as the reverse complement.
GCGATGGTCCTGCTGGGCCTGATGCAGAAATCGGACCTGCACCTGGTGCTCGGCACGTTCGCCAAAAAAGGCGGCGGAAAGAATTGAGACGGGCTGCCGCGCGGCAGAACGGAAGGGATGGGATATGAACAGGTTTCTCGGCTGGTTGGGCGCGGGATTCACGGCCTGGGGCAAGCTGCGGGCCGTGTGCATCCGCCACTACCTTCTCGGGCGGCTTGCCCGCGCGGGCCGCGGGATCGCGCTGGGGGAACAGGTCCGGCTGTACGGGGCCCGGCGCATCCAGGTGGAGGACGGGGTCGTCATCGGCCACCACGTGATCCTGCGGGCCCTGGAAAGCTATCCATGGACGGAGCCCGCGCAGACGTTCACCCCCGAGCTGGCGCTCCGGCGGGGCTGCTACATCGGCCACTTCACGCAGATTTCCTGCGTCCAGCGGGTGGAGATCGGGGAGGACGTCATGATCGCCGACCGCTGCTTCATCGCGGACAACCAGCACACGTACCTCGATCCCGACCGGAGCGTGAAGGCCCAGCCGATCACCGTGTGCGGGGAGGTCCACATCGGCGCGGGCTCGTGGATCGGCGCGAATTCCAGCGTGGCCGGCCACGTGCGCATCGGGCGGCACTGCGTGGTCGGCGCCAACTCCGTGGTCACGGGCGACCTGCCGGATTTCAGCGTGGCCGTCGGCGCCCCGGCGCGCATCATCAAGCGATACGACGCCGACCGGCGCGCCTGGCGCGCGACCGGGCCGGACGGCGCGTGGGCTTCGTGACGGCGCGGCCGGCAATTAGGCTTGCCAATCGCCGCGCCACGGGGTAGGAACAAAGCCCATTGTTTGCAGGGCCGTCACGATCGGGGACGATTCATGAAGACTGTCATACTGGCCGGCGGGTTCGGCACGCGGCTGACGGAGGAGACCGCGCTGCGCCCGAAGCCCATGGTGGAGATCGGCGAGAAGCCGATGCTCTGGCACATCATGAAGATCTACTCCGCCCACGGGATCAATGACTTCATTATCTGCTGCGGCTACAAGGCTTACGTCATCAAGGAGTACTTCGCCAACTACTTCCTGCACCAGTCGGACGTCACGCTGGACCTCCGGAACAACAAGATGGAAGTCCACCAGCATTCCGTCGAGCCGTGGAAGGTGACGCTGATCGACACCGGCGACAAGACGCTGACCGGCGGCCGGCTGAAACGCGTCCGGCCGTACGTCGGGGACGAGACGTTCTGCATGACCTACGGCGACGGCCTGACCGACCTCGACATTCGCGCGTTGATCGGTTTTCACAAGGAACAGAAGACGCTGGCCACCCTGACCGCCGTCCAGCCGCCCGGCCGGTTCGGCGCGTTCAACCTCTCGGAGAAGCAGACGAAGATCCCGCATTTCAGGGAAAAGTCGCAGGGGGACGGCGCGTGGATCAACGGCGGGTTCTTCGTGCTGGAGCCCGGGGTCTTCGACTATATCGCCGGCGACTCGACCACGTGGGAGCAGGAACCGCTGCAGAAGATGGCGCACGACGGCCAGCTCTCGGCCTACCGGCACGGGGGATTCTGGCAGAACATGGACACGCTGCGGGACAAGATGCTCCTCGAGGACCTGTGGGCCTCCGGTAAGCCGCCCTGGAAGGTGTGGCAATGAATCCGAATTTCTGGAGCGGCAAGAAGGTCCTGGTCACCGGGCACACGGGGTTCAAGGGCAGCTGGCTGTCCCTGTGGCTCCAGAAGAAGGGCGCGCAGCTCACCGGGTTCGCCCTGCCCCCGCCGACCCAGCCCAGCCTGTTCGAGCTGGCCCGCGTCGGCGACGGCATGGAGTCCGTGGTCGCCGACATCGCGACGCCGGGCCCCATCCTGGAAACCCTGCAGCGGGTCCGGCCGGAGATCGTCTTCCACATGGCCGCGCAGCCGCTGGTGCAGTTCTCCTACCAGCAGCCGGTGGAAACCTACCGGACCAACGTCATGGGCACGGTCCACCTGCTCGAGGCCGTGCGCCAGACGCCCGGTGTGCGCGCCGTGGTGGTCGTGACCAGCGACAAGTGCTACGAGAACAAGAACTGGCACTGGCCCTACCGCGAGTTCGAGCCGATGGGCGGCCGCGACCCCTACGCCAGCAGCAAGGGCTGCGCCGAACTGGTGGCGGCGGCCTACCGGACCTCCTTCTTCGGCCCGGAGTCGGACGGCAAGTACCCGGCCGGCGTCGCCACAGTCCGCGCGGGCAACGTGATCGGCGGCGGCGACTGGACCCCGGGCCGCCTGGTGCCCGACGTCATGAAATCGCTGCTCGCCGGGCAGAACGTCGCCCTACGCATGGTCGGCGCGATCCGCCCGTGGCAGCACGTGCTGGAGCCGCTCGGCGGCTACCAGCTGATCGCGGAGCAGCTGTGGGAGAACCCGGCCTCCTGCGCCGAGGCCTGGAACTTCGGGCCACGCGAGGAGAGCAACCAGCCCGTGGCTTGGCTCGTGGAGCAGGTGATCAACGCATGGGGCGGAGAGCAGTCCTGGAAGCCGGACACCGAAGTCTATCCGCACGAAGACCGGTTCCTGAAGCTGGACTCGTCCAAGGCCTTCAACCTGCTGAACTGGGCGCCGCGCTTGAGCCTGGCCGAGACGGTCCGGTGGATCGTGGAGTGGTACCGCGTCCTCGCGGCGGGCGGCGATATCCGGCAGATCACCGAGCAGCAGATCCGCCGGTTCGAGGAATTGGCCTGAACCGGGCGGCCCTCCGGCCATGGACACCCCCGCCGAGCCCCGCGTCGAACCCGAAAAGAAGGCGCGCCGGGGCCTTCTCCGCGCCCTGGGCCGCGGGATTCGCGCGGGCTGGCTGTACATCGGCGCCACGATTCTCCTCCTGTTCGTCTTCGAGGCGGGCATCAACACCCTCTATCACTGGGACGATTTCCACAACCATCCCAGCCGGCGCTTCGAGGCCTACCGGGGCGCGGACTGGGTGGACGCCTACGTGCGGGAGGAACTGGCCGTGCGCGAGGGCTGGGCACCGTTCGTGCATTGGCGCTGCGAGCCGAGAGAAGGCCGGGACCTGCGGATCGGCGGGGACGGGCTGCGGCGCACCTGGACACGCGCGACGCCCCACGACCCCTTGCGCCGCACCTTCCGCGTCTTCGTGTTCGGCGGCTCGACCACCTGGGGCACCGGCGTCCGCGACGAGTACACGGTCCCCTCCTGGCTCGCCCGGATCCTGTCGGAGGAATACGGGCTGGACGTCGAGGTCACCAATTTCGGGGAGATCGGCTACGTCTCGACCCAGGAGCTGATCCTGCTCCTGCGCCAGATCCAGCAGGGGAACCTCCCCGACCTGGCCATCTTCTACGACGGGGTGAACGACATCTTTTCGGCCGTGCAGAGCCGGCAGGCCGGCCTGCCCGAGCACGAGTTCAACCGGGTCCGCGAGTTCAACGTCCTCGGCCGGAAACGCAAGGCGCTGGCCGCGCTCTTCTGGGGCTCCAGCCAGCAGGGCCTGCCCCGCTTCGCCGCGACTCTGGCCCGGAGGCTCCTGCATGCCGAGCGAAAACCGTTCGCCCTTCCGGACGGGCTCGCGGAAGACGTGGTTCGCACCTATGCGGCCAACGTGAAACTGGCCGAGATCCTCGCGCGGGCCAGCGGGTTTCCCATCCTGTTCTACTGGCAGCCGGCGATCTACTCCAAGGCCTCCAAGCCGCCGGAGGAGCAGGCCAGCGAGAACCGGCTGCTGTTCCTGAAGGAGTTTTACCTCGACGTCTACCGCCGCGTGCGGGAGCACCCGGGGCTGGCCGCGGACACGGCGTTCCACGACATCTCGGCCCTGCTCGATGACCGGCCGGAGGCGTGCTACATCGATTACTTCCACTTGAGCGAAGAGGCCAACGGTCTGATCGCGAGGCGGCTGGCCGAGGATGCCCGGGCCGTCCTGCAGGCCCCGAAGTAGCCGCCGGTCAGCGGCGCGCGGCGGGCGTCTTCACGAAGATCATCTCCGCCTTGAAATACCCCCGGCTCCGGCGCAGGCTTTTCAAAATGCGGAGCAGTTCCGACAGGAGTTCCTTCTCCCAGGATTCGTCGTCGGGAACATCGTCCAACTGGTCCGCGATGGCCAACTCGAGCGCCTCGAGGCCCGTCCCCGACGGGAGGGTCAGCAGGAAGCGGGTCGGGGTGATCTCGGCCATGTGCAGAAACTCAATCTTCTTCAGGTAAAGGCTGGGCCCGACCAGGATCACCGAGCGGCCCGGAAGCACCTCCACGACCTCCACCTTCGGCCCGGCCGAGCCGTCCGCCCTCGTTGCCGAATCCACGGCCTTCACGATGGCCCGGGCCCGGTCCGCCGAGATGGATTGCAGTTGCTGGAGCGTGCGCAGGGGCAGCGTAACCGTCACAGGACGGCTGGATTCATTGAATTTACGAGGCCGCCCCCCCGCCCCTTTTTTATTGGTTGCAGAAACGCCCATGCTATTGGAATATTGATTTGTAGACGCAGTTTGTACGTAGAAACTATCCGGGTGTCAACAGGTTTTTTCGGGGAGCGGGAGTCCAATGAAAGTCTTGCTGACGGGTATCCTCGGGTACATCGGCGCATTCATGGGCGAGGCGCTTCAGGAGGCCCATCACCGGGTCACGGGCCTGGACACCGGATACTATGCCCGGTCTGTTCTATATGACAAGCGGCGCGCGGCGCCCTCGGTCATCCACAAGGACATCCGCCGGGTCACGGAGGAGGACGTCACCGGCTACGATGCCGTCCTGCATCTCGGCGAACTGTCCAACGATCCGCTCGGCCAGTTGGACCCGACCCTCACCCACCAGATTAACCATGCCGGGAGCGTCGGCCTCGCCAAGCTCTGTAAGAAGGCCGGCGTGCCGAGGTTCATCTATTCGTCCTCGTGCAGCGTGTACGGGACCGGCAACGGCGAGTTCAAGGACGAGCAGTCGCCGGTCAGCCCCCAGACCGCCTACGCCGAGTGCAAGGCCCGCGTGGAGCGCGAGGTCGCCGAGCTCGCGGACGACCGCTTTTCCCCCACCTTCCTGCGCAACGCAACGGCGTTCGGCCTCGCCCCGCACTTCCGGTTCGACCTGGTCTTGAACAACCTGTCCGGCCTGGCCGCCACCACCGGCGAGATCCGGATGAGCAGCGACGGCTCGCCGTGGCGCCCGCTGGTCCACGTCCGGGACATCTGCCGGGCGTTCGTATGCGCGCTGGAGGCGCCGCGCGAGGCGGTGCACAACCAGGTGTTCAACGTGGGCGACACGAAGGAGAACTACCGGGTCCGCGAGGTCGCCGAGATCGTCGCGCAGGCCTTCCCGGGCTGCAAGATCGCCACGGGCAACGGGGACAAGGACAGCCGCAGCTACCGGGTCTCGTTCGACAAGATCCGGCAGGCGCTGCCGGGCTTCGCCTGCGCGATGACCGCCCTCGACGGGGCGCGGGAGCTGAAGGACATCTTCGACCGGATCCATCTCACGCGCGAGCTGTTCGAGCACCGCGCCTTCATCCGCCTGAAACAGATCCGGCACCTGCTGGCGACGAGCCAGATCGACCATCAATTGTTCTGGAATTGAGGGCGTCCCTGCCCTATTCTCGGTCCGCTGACGAAAGGATTCGTGTAGCGTCATCCAAACCCATGGAAAGCAACATCCTATGGTGCACATCGCGCTAGCCTGCCGCTTCTGCGGCCATCCCCTATCCCAGACGTTCGTGGACCTCGGCATGTCGCCGCTGGCCAACTCGTACCTGAAGGCCGACCAGCTCAACCGCATGGAGCCGTTCTTCCCGCTGCACGTGTACGTCTGCGAGAACTGCTTCCTCGTGCAGCTGCCCGAGCACGAGTCCGCGGAGGACATCTTCAGCGACTACGCCTACTTCGCCTCCTACTCCGACAGCTGGCTGGCCCACGCGAAGGCCTACGTCCAGATGATCAGCGAGCGGCTGAAACTCGGCCCGAAGAGCCTCGTCGTCGAGCTGGCGAGCAACGACGGCTACCTGCTGCAGTACTTCGTGGAGAAAGGCGTGCCGGTGCTGGGCGTCGAGCCCGCGGCCAACGTCGCGAAGGTCGCGGAGCAGAAGGGCATCCGGACCCTGGTGAAGTTCTTCGGCGAAAAGCTCGCGCGGGAACTGGCGGGCGACGGCACGCGCGCGGACCTGATCATCGGCAACAACGTGCTGGCCCACGTGCCCGGCCTGAACGATTTCGTGGCGGGCATGAAGGCGCTGCTAAACCAGGGCGGCGTCATCACCATGGAATTCCCGCACCTGGTGCAGCTGATGGCCCACAACCAGTTCGACACGATCTACCACGAGCACTTCTCCTACTTCTCCTTCACGGCGGTCGAGAAGGTGTTCGCGAAGCACGGCCTGACGCTGTTCGACGTCGAGGAACTGCCGACGCACGGCGGCTCGCTGCGGATCTACGGGCGGCACGCGGACGACGCCTCCAAGCCGGTCGGCCCGCGCGTCCTCGACCTGCGCCGCCGCGAGCAGGCCGCCGGCTTCGAGACCCTGGAGCACTACCGGTCGTTCGGCGAGCAGGTGAAGGCCACCAAGCGCGCGCTGCTGGCGTTCCTGGTGAAGGCCAAGGCCGAGGGCAAGCGCATCGTCGGCTACGGCGCGCCGGCGAAGGGCAACACGCTGCTCAACTACTGCGGCGTGCGGACTGATTTCCTCGACTACACGGTGGACCGCAGCCCGCACAAGGCCGGCCAGTTCCTGCCGGGCAGCCACATCCCGATCTTCCCGCCCGAAAAAATCCGCGAGACGCGGCCGGACTACGTCCTGATCCTCCCCTGGAACCTGAAGGACGAGATCACGCAGCAGATGGCCCACATCCGCGAGTGGGGCGGCCGGTTCGTCGTGCCCATCCCGACGACGCAGGTGCTCGCATGATCTTCGCCCCGACCGCCGTGGCCGGTGTGCAGCGCATCGCGCCGGAGCGCCGGGGGGATGACCGCGGGTTCTTCGCGCGCACGCTCTGCCTGAAGGAACTCCGCGCGCACGGCATCGAGTTCCAGCCCGTCCAGTGCAGCACCTCGTTCAACGCCCGGCGGGGCACGCTGCGCGGCCTGCACTTCCAGGCCGAGCCGCGCGGCGAGGACAAGGTCATCCGCTGCACCCGGGGCCGGGTCTTCGACGTCGCCGTGGACCTCCGGCCCGGCTCGCCCACGTTCCGGAAGGCGGCGACGGAGATCCTCTCGCCAGACAACGGCCTGCAACTCTTCATCCCGCGGGGCTGCGCCCACGGGTTCCTGACCCTCGCCGACGACTCGGAAATCGAGTACATGATGGCCGAGTACTACTTTCCGGATCTCGCGCGCGGCGTCCGGTGGAACGACCCGGCCTTCGCCATCCGGTGGCCGGAGGAACCGCAGGTGATTTCGGACCGCGACCGGACGTATCCGGACTTCAAGGGATGACGACCATGCCGACCTCGATTCCCCCTCTCCAGGATCCCGCAGCGGCCGGCCGGGAAATGCATGCCCTGGCCGCGGACCTGTTCCCGATCTGCCGCAGCATCACGGGAAACGGCGTCCGCGAGACGCTGAAGCGCCTCTCCGCCCTGGCGCCGATGTCGATCCGCGAGGTGCCGACCGGCGCGCCCCTGCTCGACTGGACCGCCCCGAAGGAATGGACCATCCGCGACGCCTGGATCAAGGACCCGTCGGGCCGGAAGATCGTGGATTTCCGGGCCTCCAACCTGCACGTCGCGGGTTACAGCATCCCCGTCCGCAGAAAGATTCCGCTCGCCGAACTGCAGCAGCACCTGCACTCCCTGCCCGATCACCCGGACTGGATCCCGTACCGGACGAACTACTACGGCGAGGACTGGGGCTTCTGCCTGGCCCACCGTGTTCGTTCCGCGCTGGCCGATGGAACGTACGAGGTCTGCATCGATTCCACGCTCGATGCCGGCTCGCTGACGTACGGCGAGCTGGTCCTGCCGGGCGCCGGCCCCGGGGAAATCCTGGTCACCGCGCACGTCTGCCATCCGTCGCTCGCCGACGACAACTTGAGCGGCCTGGTGGTGGCGGCCTTCCTGGCCCGGCACCTGAAGGACACAGAGCGCCGGCTCACCCTCCGTTTTCTGTTCATCCCCGGCACGATCGGTTCGATCGCGTGGCTCGCCCTCAACGAGACGGCGGTCTCGCGCGTCCGGCACGGACTGGTCCTCGCCTGCGTGGGCGATGCCGCGCCCTTCACGTACAAGCGCAGCCGCCGCGGCGACGCGCCGGTGGATCGGGCCGTGGCCCACCTCCTGAAACACCGCCCCGGCGGCGGCCGGCTGGTGGATTTCAGCCCGTACGGCTACGACGAGCGGCAGTTCAATTCGCCCGGCTTCAACCTTCCCGTCGGCTGCCTGATGCGCTCGATGTACGGCACGTTCCCGGAATACCACACGTCGGCGGACAACCTGGATTTCGTGAAGCCGACATCGCTCGCCGAATCGGCAGGCCTCGTGCTGGACGTTCTCGACGTCCTGGAAAACAACCGGCGATTCCTGAACCTGAACCCGAAAGGCGAGCCCCAGCTCGGCCGGCGCGGGCTCTACTCCTGGATCGGCGGGCAGAACGACAAGGCGGCGGCCCAGATGGCGCTGCTGTGGGTGCTGAATCTCTCGGACGGCCGGCATTCGCTGCTGGATATCGCCGAGCGGGCGGACCTGCCCTTCCCGGCGATCCGCAACGCGGCGGCCCAACTGCAGGAGCGCGGCCTCCTGAACGAGGTCGAGGAGGCATGACATGAAACGATTCGCCGACCAAGGCGCCGTGATCACCGGCGCGGGGAGCGGGATGGGGCGCAGCCTGGCCGCGGGCCTGGCGGCCGAGGGCGCCCGGGTCTGCCTCGTGGACCGCGACGAGAAAAGCCTGGCGGAATCGGTGCGCCTCCTGGGCGGCCCGTCTCCCTCCGTCGGCTCCGTGCTGTGCGACCTCACCGTCGACGCGGAGGTGTCACGCATGGTCCAGGAAGCTGTCCGGACGCTCCAGCGGGTGGACCTCCTCGCCCACAGCGCCGGCGCGTTCCGGATGGGCGCCATCGAATCCCTGCCCGTCGCCGAACTCGATTTCCAGTACCGCGTCAACACGCGCGCCCCGTACGCGCTGACCCAGACCCTGCTGCCGGAACTGCGGAAGAGCCGCGGGCAGGTGTTGTTCGTCAACTCCTCGGCGGGCCTGGCCGCCGGCGCGAAGTGGGGCGCCTACTCGGCGACCAAGGCGGCCCTTAAAATGCTGGCCGACAGCCTGCGCGCGGAGGTCAACGCCGACGGCATCCGCGTGTTGAGCATCTTCCCCGGCCGCACGGCCGGCCCGATGCAGGAACAGATCCACCGCCTGGAGAACCGGCCCTACCACGCGGACCGGCTGCTCCAGCCGGATTCGGTGGCCGCCATGGCGCTGGACGCCCTGGCCCTGCCAAGGACGGCCGAAGTGACGGACGTTTCCATCCGCCCCATGATGAAGTCCGGTTGAGGCCCTGCCCATGCTCCTCCCGGACCCGCAATTCAGCGTCGAGGCCAATGCATGGGCCTTCTGCGCGGCGTCGTTGACCGCGCGCCTCCTGATCCCGGGCTGGGCGTGGCTCTGGCTCTGGCCGCCGGACGGAGAGCCGAGCGGGCCATTGGCCCGGCGACTGATCCTGACCGCGCAGGCCGCATTGACGGGCCTGCTCGTCTCGCTGGTCGTTGTCATCACGCTGGCGGCGTTCGGCTGCTATACCGAGACGAACGAATGGATGGCGCTCGCCGCGGCCACGCTTACCGGCCTGCTCGCGGGCGAGGCCAGCGGACGGTTCCGCCTGGCGGGAACCCTCCGCGCCCTGCTCCCGGGGGCCGCCGCGCTGCTGGTCGCCTTCGCCGTGCTCATGGGGTTACCGCGGCGCGGCGAATGGGTGCTGGGCGGGTGGGACCCGGGCATTTACGTGTGCCAGGGCGTGAGCTTGAGCCAGGGCGGCTCGTTCCATCCGGACCCGGACCGCTTTTTCGCGCAGCTCCGCGTGCATGAACTCGGCCTATTCACCCGCCCGCAGCACACGTACCTGGAAGCGCACCCGGTGGTTCCGCTGGACCCCGCCCGGCGGTCGCTGGAGCCATTCTTCTTCCCGGGGACCCCATCGCTGATCGCCGTGCTGTATCGCTGTGGCGGACTGCGGGCGGCCACCCGGGTCAATGATTTCGCGGGTCTGCTCGCGACGCTCGCGTTCGGCGCGGCGGCGCTCGCCCTGTTCCGCCGGGGCGCCCCGGCCTGGTTCTCGGTCCTGGCCCTGCTCGCCCAGCCGGCCTGGCTGTTCCACACGCATTTTCCCACCTCGGAGATGCTGCAACTCGCGCTCCTCTCCGGCATGGCGCTGCTACTAGCGCGGCGTTCCCTGTCCCTCGGAGCGGCGGTCCTGTTCGGCATTCTGCTGTTCATGGCGGAGGTCAACCGGCTATCCTTCCTGCCCTTCGGCATGCTCCTCGTGTTTCTCCTGGCCGCCAATGAGCTCGAGGAATCCACCCCTCGGCACACGCTGGCCCGCATCATCCAGGTCTGCGCGCTGGGCGGCGGCACGCTGTTCCTGTTCTTCACCAACCTGGCGACGATCGAGCGGCTGCACCAGGCGATCCCGCCCCTCTTCGCGTCCAGCCTGGTCCTGGTCGTGCTGATGCTGCTTTTCGATTCCGGCGCGTTCCCGCGTTCCGCCCGGGCCCTTGTCTTCCGGCTGCAGAAAATGGCGTTGGGCCTGGGCCTGGGCCTGGTCGTCGCGCTGCTGGCGGTCGCCGCCTGCGCGCCGGGCTGGCTGCCGGATTCGCTCTCGTGGTCGCTCCGGGGCGCCGCGCGGTTCATGGGCGCCGGCTGGATCGGCTTGGCCGCCCTGGGGGCCCTCTTCATCCTGCGGACGGACAGCCCGATGCTCCATACCTGGTGCCTGTTCCTGCTGGGCGGCTGGCTGGCCAGCCTGCTGAACCCGGAGATCGCCCGGCTGCTGCCCTGGGCGGCCCGCCGGAACCTGGAATATGGAGTGCCCCTGGTGGCGCTGCTGGCGTCCGGCCTGCCCGGCTTCCTGTGGGGCCGTGGCGGCGCGCCGGCGCTCCGCCGTATCACGGCCGTCGCGATCCTAGCCGTCCCGCTGGCGGCGCACGGCCGGGCGGCCGCGACGGCCTGGTCCGCCACGGAGCACGACGGGCTGACGGAGGTCCTGGCCGGCGCGGCGGAACGGACCCGGCCCGACGACATCATCGTGGCCGATCATTTCCGCTGGGGCACCCCGCTGCGCTTCCTTTTCGACCGCACCGTGATCAACGGGGAATTATACCTGGACACGCGCCGGTTCAGCCGGATGCAGGACGCCCTGCAGGTGCTGGCGCGCCTGGCCGCGAAGGGACATCGCATCCGGTTCCTGGTCTCGACCGAGCGCGGCCTCGACGTCTTTCCGGTCGTCCCCTCCCCAACCCGGCTCGACTGGGAATCGTCGGAGTGGCAGGACCGCGAAGTCGTCCAGAGCCCGCGCGCGCGCGCCGTGGAAGTGAAACAGAAACCCCGCCGCTTGCGGCTCTACACCTGGGAACTCGCCGCCCCGATCACGGAATGAACTCCGGGCAGCACTTCGGAAGCCGCTCTTCGCTATTTGAGGGCTGACCCCGATGATGCACTACGAACATATGGGCGCCTCTATTCATGAAGGTCACTACAAGGTATGAGTTGAGCCGCCGCCACCTTACGGCAGAACGCTTACCGTTATCGTTCCCGTTGGCTTCGTCTCATCGTATTTCACCGAACGCGTTCGTTCCTCTGAGTCATTACCATCTTGGTCTTTGACCTTCATCTTGACGCTATGGTTCCCGTCCGCCAGTTGCCCAGTTCCAAGATCGCCGTTCCATGAACGTGTTATCATGTCCTTCCATGGAAGCGAAGACGCATTGCCGTCGGCCGCCAAGTCGTATGTGGCGGCTTCGCCGCCATCCCAGACTTTACCCGTCGTGTCCTTCATGGGAGCGGCGCCGGCGAGCATCGAGACCAAAACCGTCTTCTGGCGGTTCTCCATGGCCACAAGAGACACATCAACGGGCTTATTCGGGCCAAAGATCTTCGCCGAGATAGAAGGTTTGCCATGTGTGTCATCGTCCGGCACCAGCGGTGGCAGTTCAGCAGAGTGCGCCTTAATCCGTGTGAGAGTTCCATCATAGGACTTCTTCAACTGTTCGCGGATCATAATCGAATTGTCGGCGATATCTCCATAGTAGTCCCACCCTTCATTTTGACCGGGAAGCATTTCAAGTAACACAGGAATGCCGTACTCGTCCAAGTAGTAAGGCGGTTGGCCGTAGGTTCCCCAATCCGTGTTTGGCACTCCCCACGCGGAGGGGCCGTCAACCATCAGCACGCCACTGGCATCAACCTCATCATCTGCATCGCTTCCTATATCGTCTCTGTCATCGTCGTCCATCGAATCGTTGAGCCAGTATTCGAACACCGAGGTGCCGCCGGAATACGTGAAGGAGTACGTCCACGGACTGGAACTCGACGCATATCCAAATGTGAACAAGTATGCCCAGTATTCCATGTCGTCCAGCAAGTACACACCCGGAGTGCCATGACAACACCGACGGATGTGAGCAGGCACAAACTCATCTTGAGCACAATGGAGCTCGAAACCCATTTCTTTGTATGCATATTCAAAACTGTACTTCTTGTACAGAGACAGGGTGCCCTCTTGGCCATCCGGTTTCACGTCCGCATAGAACCACGTTTCAGGGGCGGGCCCGACACCGTTGCCCCACCACTGGGTGGTGTTGTCGTCCGGTAAATCATGCGACTCGGTATTCGATCCGTCTTCCAGTTTGTCCCTGAATCGGACAAGGTCAGGATACGTTGTCGCGTCGATGTCATTGTCCACGACATCCTTCGCGATCCGATGATGGGTATCCAGGCTTGATCCGAGCGCGGTGCCCCAAGCCACAACCACGCGAGGAGCCGTCATGCATGAAGACAGGCAAACCACGATGATGCATGTCCAGTCGCGTTTCATTTCTTCGCCTCCTTCTCTTCTCGGCCCCATTTGGTGACTATTCTCCTCGTTTCTTCCAATGCCATTTGTTGGAGTTGAGCGTAGGTATACTTCCCCGTCCCGGCGTATCGTCGATCCAATTCGCTTGTAAGGCAAATGATGATACGCCCGGCAACGACCATGAATCGTTCGTCGTCAGAATAATCGAGTTCAACCGATGAGCGTTTCTTCGTCAACTCGAAAAGCCTAATCCATACGCGAACTCGCAAGTCATTGATCGGAACACCGCCGTCGTCGTTGACTCCTAGCAACTGCCTTGCATAAGGAAGGAGTTCGTTGCTTCTCCCTTCCAATAACCCCCACACCCGCCTTTTCTCGTCGAGCGGTGTCTTGGGAGAAAGAAACGTCTCAATCATCCCTGGCAGACGGTTTGTGGCGTCGCATGCCAGAAGTGCGGCTTGCACGGCTTTCGCTTCCTGGGGCAGCGTCTTTTCCAACTCGAGCAGCGTGTTACGGGACCGGGAAGAACCGATGTATCCAAGACGCACTATCGCCATTGACCGAAGATCTGATGTTTCGTCTTCGGCAATGTTAATCACCATCTGTTCAATGTCGGCAGACTGTTTGGCCATCACCCCAAGAGCCCACAGCGCGGACTTGCGGGCCACTTCATGATACTTGGGGTCCATGCAGCAGGCGTACAGATCCACAGCAAGATCAGGATCATTGATACTCGCGATCGCGGGTTTGAGGAAGGCCTTCTGGTTGTCGTCCAAGGGTTGGGCAGCCTCGTCCAGCAATGCGCGCAAACCAGCGTGCCCCATCTTGGCCAGCGCGCCATGCGCAACGCCACCACCCCACTCCATGGGTATGTCGTGGTTCAACTGGGATGCCAGGACCTTCACGCTCATGGGTGAACCTTGGTCAATCTCGCCAAGCGCCGTAAAAGCAGTCTTACTGGCTAAAATCAGCGCAACGGCTTCCTTCTGACCTAGTGCGTCAAGGTTCTTCTTGCCGGGGGAATCAAGGTCTTTCCGTCGGCGTTCAGTGTCCGCAATGAACTGCCTCAACGGTTCGGCGCTTGATTTGTCCTTCAACCCGGCGAGCACTTGAACAGCAAAGTACTGGACGAACACATTCGTATCCTGAAGGTACTGGTGATACTGAGCCAGCGGCTTGCGCTCCGGAAGCAACTGCGGATGCGTTGCCGCCATCTGGGTGATGCGAAGCAATTCATCCGGATCGCCTTGCCGTGCACGCTCGATCGCCACCGCGGGATCGGATTTGCCGTCCTGCATCGGGGTCTTCATGTTCTCTCCCGCATAGCAGTGCAGCGTGCATGAGAGCAGCAGTGCCGCGCACTGACGTAGCGTGGCTCTGCCCATAAGGGTGCCGAGTTTGTTGGACGGCAGAGCGGATGTCATAGCAGGGGGCTCGACCTTCCATTGACGATCAATCACATCGTTCAATAGTGCGTTGCTCATGGCGATTGAGTTCCTTATGGGAGTTGAAACGTATTGACCACCTGATCAATGTGGTTGTCAACCATGTCGTCGATGTCCACCTTGACGGTGTTGGAACCCGGCAAGTTGAGTTCGTTACATGACGGCACATAAAACACCCTCAACTTTGTTGTGATCTGTTCGCCATCGACCGTTGCTGTCGTGGGTTGAAGCGTAAGATGTGAAGTATGGATCACATTATCGTTGAAGTCGAACTTGAGTGTATCCTGCTTCAAGCCGCTCCTGACGCCATTCACTTCCTGATCTTCAAGCTCAACAACGATCTCCACTTTCAGGACGGTATACTTCGCTTTATCGCAGGCGCCGCTTTCCGGATGAACGGCGTCGATGAATTCCACCTCGCCCGCCGAGGCGCCCTCCAGGTACAACGTCAGGCCCTGGCCGACGCGGGCTACGGAATAGGACGAGAGGGCGTTGGTCATTTTACGCCGGTCTTCATAGCAATGCCCAATCCCTGACACGGAAACCATCTGGTTTGTGGGAAGGTCCGCAGGACAGATGGTGATGGTGACGGGCATCAGGTCCGGATCGTCCGAAAGGAGCGGCGCTTCCGTGTTGTCCGGGTACCCGCTTCCGTCGCTGTCGTTGTCGTTCACGGCGATGAAAACACCCTGGGTCTCTTCCATGCCTTCGGACACGCCTACAGAAACATCCACCTGGACCACCGTGAACCGTTGCTCGCGGGTCCAGCAGTGCTTATTAACCCGCACGACTTCATGCTGATATCTGGGACTGGGCGTGCATTGCTCCTTGATGACTGCGCTTGTTGAATTGGAATCGGGCACTGGGTCGAAGATACACACCCCCTCAAGGGTCCATGTGTAGGGCAGCTCCGCGATCTCGGGGACAAGCGGCCCCTTGGCGGTAAGCGAACCAGTAGGGCTGCAAACAGGATCGTACATATTGATGCCCAGATTGGTTTTACCCATCAGGTAAAGTTGAAGATCGTGCGAGGTAAATGGCTTTATCGCGGTTTCGTGCACGGAACAGGTAATCGGGCCGACGGCCATCGAGGCATCCACACTGTAAGTGATTTGACCACTTCCCGCGGTTTTGTTGGTGAACTCGGCGCATTCGCCTATGCCGCTGCTTGGAGCCGCTTCGATACCATCCACCTTCCATTTCCAATTGGTTTGGGATATCGAGTAGTTGTAGTTGCTGTTCTGATAACATCCCGCGGCTAGATTGGTTATACTGGCGCACACGACAACATAGGAGCCTGTGCAGGGCCGGCAAGCATTCGTCGGAACCGTCACCGTCAAGGACGGGCATTCCGGCGTCGGGCATCCCACCGTGAGCGCCACCTGGGCCCGGGCGGACATCACCGCAAAAAAAAGGTAATGGAGGAGGATCGCCTTTTTCATGGCAGTCGGTCCATATCAAGGCGGAGTCGCGAGCATTCCGCTTCCCAGTCCGCGGGCGCGTAATTAACAGCCTGCGCATCAACACGACGCGGATCGAGATCGGCCAACAGCAGCAGCGCCCGCGCCTCCAGTTTCCATTCCGGCTGCAAACGCCTGTCCACGCCTTGAGCGCGGCGTATCGCGGAAGCGCAGCGCTTCGCTTCAACAGCATCACCCTGCTTGCGGGCCTTCAGTGCTTTCCAATACCAGGCCCAGGCGCACGAGCGGTGGGTAGGAGCCTCTTCGACAAGCCGATCGCACAGGGCTAAAGCCTCGTCCGCGCGACAGCGGCCTACCAGCCATTTGACATACGGAATACCCACGCACACCGCCCCTTCCGGGGGCGTGGCCGGATCATCCAGCCACGTTCGAGCAAATACCTCCGCCGCGCCGGCCCCGCCCTGCCGACCGTATGCCTCCGCCAGCCAGCCCAGGTATTCCCAGAAACAGGCCTGGGACGACCAAAGCCATTCCTTCTTCTCTGCGGGCAGTTTCTCCCAGAAATCAATCGCGCGGCCTGCACGATTGAAATCGTTTACCTGTCGACGGGTCAGCTTGAAAAGGATCTCCGAGGCCACCGCCGGCTGTTGAGCCGCCGCGAAGTTCGCAAGGGCCAGCCGTTCACCCTGCTCAAACAACTGAAAGCTCCACGAGTACAATTGAGGAGATACAGAGTACAGCTGACGGGCAAAATCCAACAGCACTTCAGGATCCTGAACCGCGGCCAACAGGCGCTCGATGGCCGGACGAGCCTCGATCAAGGCCTCGGGCTTGCCTGCGGCCATGAGGGCGTTCATCCAGAGCAACTGGGCCTGCAAGCGAAAACGGATCGGAATGGAATCGGCTTCGCAGAACGTTCGGTACCATCCCGCCGCAACCATATGATTCCCCAACAGGCTTTCCATGCGGGCCAAGGCCCAGACCGATTTGCCCCACAGGCTCTTCCCGGCCGGAAGATTGGCTATATTGCGTTGCAGCAACGGCCGGGCCAGATCGTGGCGTTTGGCCATCATGCAGGAGATCGCCAGGCTGTGCGCGGTGCGCGGGCCGGAATCGCCACCATACTGCGCATCAGCATGTCGAATAAGAGCGTCCAGATTCGGACGGCGTCCTTCCCACAAACCGGCGCGGATGCATTCCTTCGCCGCCGCCAGCCATTCATTGCGGCTCAAGCCCGGCGTCTTGAGAAGTTCTTCCGCCAGTTTCCTTTTTGCTTCCGCGTCACCGGGCGCAGCCCTGGCTGACGCCAGGATCATCTTGCGGAGTTCCGCCTCAACAATCGGGAACCTCTTTCCCTCACGGGTGGACCACTTCTGCGCGACCTCTCGCCACTGGCGCATGTCGCCGTTCCGAAGTTCTCGCGTGATGGCCAGGACGGCGCGCGCGCGCACGCCGGGGGGGGCCATATCCAGGCCGTTCAACAGGTTTTGGCTGATCTGCCAGCCCCCCAGCCTCCGCCGGGCCGCGATCAGGAGGGGCCAAGCCGCAAGTGTCTTGGCCGCGTAGCGGCCCCCGCGGATGGATTCTTCCGCCAGGGTCAACGCCCGGGCTGGATCGTTCATGGCCAGTGCGATACGCGCCAGCCCCTGTCGCGCACGGCAGGCGCCGCCCGGATTCACCAGCAGGGCCTTCTCAAAGAATTCCCTAGCCAGCGCCGGCTCGCCTTCCCGAAGGAAGATGGACCCCATCCTTGTCGCGACAACGCTCTCGCGCGGCGGCAGAAGGGAAACCGAAACGCGACCCTGCGAAGCCAGGAGCTGGTTGGCCGAACTCACTTGCTCATTGAAGTCGGCCATCTTCTTCCGGGCCAGGTCGCAGGCATGACGCGCCATCATCTGCGCCTCGTCCACGCGAACGGCCTTGAGCAGGGCTTGAACCTGGCCCACGAGCGGACGCAGCCACAAACGGTCATGGTCCAGGCTAAGCGTGGCCGCCCGTTGGTAAATGACCGCCGCCTCTTCAAAGGCGCCGCGATGGAATTCGCTGTCGCCGACCATACCCAGGACGCGAGCCTGTTCATGCCGGTTCAACGCTGGGGTCGCGAGGAGTTGATTGGCGTGAGACAGACCAGCCGCGAAATTTCGCCCTTGAACACTTTCACCGATTTCTCGCAAGACCGAAGAGAAAACAGCCTTGTCTCGGGGCGGTTGATACGGACGCTTCTGGAATCGCCGCCTTGTTTTCATGTCCCGCCTTAATTCCCTAGGCGGCTCACAGAGCCGCCGCTTCAACGACCACAGGCGAGAAGCCCGCGTTACCAATTACCCATAAAAAGGCGGCCGGGAACCTGGAATCCTCGCAGGGTTTTTTCGGTTCCCGGCCAAGGCCCTCGAATTGCGACGTAGCGTTGTTACGCGCAGCCCGAGGGCGAAATCGAAAACACTATCCTTCACAGCAAATCTCCACGGAGATTCCTCTTCGTGCCGCGACCCGCATAGCATCCGCCGCCGTGCGGAAACGGGCGCGCCTGCAAAAAGCTTCATCGGACGATCTGACACCCGCAGAAGATACGAGTCGGAGCCAAACAGGGGTGCGTGCCGCGCGCGGCCGAAAGACGCGATCGACCACCATGGAATGCAAGGCCAGCCCCACTGTCGCGGCGCCGGTCACCTGTATGAACCTCCTCCGTGATACAGGCTTCATGGAATACATATTTATTGATTTTATCAGTGAAGCAGGCAAGTCATTTTAAAAGGTATTTCCGCATTTTCCTTTACCTTAAACGGTTCATCGAGTTAGGCTGAAACCATGAGGCTGGGGCTTCTTTTTTTTCTTCTGATCGCGTCCGGATCTGTCGCGAGCGGCGACACGATTGCCTTTTTTTACGCCCTCGATGGCGATCTCGCGGCGTTGAAAACAGAAGCCCGCGAAGTCGGGCAACCCTATGCCGTCGGCGCGCGGCGAATCCAACGCCTGGCGCTGGGCTCGCATACGATCTACGCGCTGAAGATGGGCTCGGGTTGCGTGGAGACGGCGGCATCGGCGCAGGCGCTGCTCTCGCGGTTCCGGTGCGATTGGGCGTTCTCGCTCGGGCCGGCCGGCGCTTTATCGGAAAACATCGAAACCGGGCGATGGTATCGCGCGGATCGAGTCATCGCCTGGCAACGGGAGTCCTCGACGTGGGAAACGGATTGGGGCCGTTTCCCCGCGACCAGCCCTTCCCCGCTTCTTCAATCCACCTCCGCCATCGCCGTGGCGTCCGGAGAAATTTTCGTGTCTTCCTCCGGCGAGCGCGAAAGAATCCGCGCCGTCACCGGGGCCGACGCCGTGGACATGAACAGCTTCGGCCTGGCCCTGGTCTGCGCGGATCACGGCGTGCCCCTGTTCAACTGGAAGATCATCAGCGACCGGGCCGATGAAAACGCGCCGGCTGACTTTCGCGCTTTCGTGGAAAGTTACCAAGGGGAGGGCGGACGGGCGCTGGCCGACATTATTTCCTTGCTGCCCGCCAATCCCCGCGATCCGGCGTCGTATCCCGCCATCGAGGAACTACTTCGAAACCCGTGACCCCCACCGCGCCGAGGAAACGGGGTTGATCCTTTACACGGCCTTGAAGCAGAGCGTCGCGTTATGCCCGCCGAACCCGAGGGAGTTGTTGAGGCAGGCCCGGACCTTCGCCTGCCGCGCCTGGTTGGGCACGTAGTCGAGGTCGCATTCCGGGTCGGGCGTCGTGTAGTTGATCGTGGGCGGGATCACGCCGTGCTTCAGCGTCATCGCGCAGGCGATGGATTCCACGCCGCCCGCCGCGCCGAGCATGTGCCCGTGCATGGACTTGGTGGAGCTGATCATGATCTGGCGCGCCCGCGCCTCGCCGAGGGCCGCCTTGATCGCCGCCGTCTCGCCCTTGTCGTTGAGCGGGGTGCTGGTGCCGTGCGCGTTGATGTAATCGATGTCGGCCGGCGTCAGCCCGGCGTCCTGCATGGCCAGGCTCATCCCGCGCGCCGCGTGCGCGCCGCCTTCGGCGGGGGCGGTGATGTGGTAGGCGTCGCAGGTGCGGCCGTAGCCGGCGAGTTCGCAGTAGATGCGCGCGCCGCGCTTCTTCGCGTGCTCCAGCTCCTCCAGGACCAGGATCCCGGCGCCCTCGGCCATGACGAAGCCGTCGCGGTCCTTGTCGAACGGGCGGCTGGCCGTGGCGGGGTCGTCGTTCCGGGTGCTCAAGGCGCGCATGGCGGCGAATCCGCCCAGCGCGAGCTCGCAGATCGACCCTTCGGCGCCGCCGGCGATCATGATGTCGGCCTCGTCATGCTGGATCATCCGCAGCGACTCGCCCAGGCAGTGCGTGGCAGAGGCGCAGGCGGAGACCACGCAGAAGTTGGGGCCCTGGAAGCCGAACTCGATGGCGATCTGCCCGCTTAAGATGTTGACGATCATCTGGGGGATCATGAACGGCGAAAAGCGGCCCGGCCCGCGCTCGATGAGGTTCCTGCTCTGCTCGTAGCAGACCTGCAGGCCGCCGATGCCGCTGCCGACGACGACGCCGGCGCGCTCGCGGTTGACCTGGTCGAGGACCAGCCCGGAATCCGCGACGGCCAGCTTGGCGGCCACGACCCCGTACTGGCTGAACGGGTCCATGTGCCGCTGTTCTTTCCTGGAGATGTAGGGGGCGGGATCGAACTCGACGACCTCGCCGGCGATTTGCGCCGAGTAGGCCGACGCGTCAAACGTCTGGATGCGGCGGATGCCGCAGTGGCCGGCCTGAAGGCGCTCCCAGAATTTCTGCACGTCGCACCCCAGCGGGGAAACGACGCCCAGTCCCGTTACCACTACTTTCCTGCCTGTCATGTCCGCCCCCTGTTCAAACGAATCTCAACCGCGCCGATCCTATTCCGCGCCTTCGCCCTGCCGATGCCGATGGAAAATGAAAGGCAGGCCGGGAACTCCCGCGCGGAGAGCTCCCGACCTGAAACTACGACACGGAATCAGGCTGCGCCGAAGCCCTTTTCCTTCAGGTAGGTGATTACCGCGCCGACCGAGGTCAGCTTCTCGGCGTCCTCGTCCGGGATCTCCGCGCCGAACTCTTCCTCGAAGGCCATGACCAACTCGACGGTGCCGAGCGAATCCGCGCCCAGGTCCTCGATGAACGAAGCCTCGGGGGTGACCTGTTCGGGATTGACGCCGAGCTGCTCCACGATGATCTCTTTGACTTTGTCTTCCAACGCCATGGGTTCTTCTCCTCTTTCTGTTTCTCTCTCACATCACCATGCCACCACAGATCGTAAGCACCTGGCCCGTAACGTACGACGACGCGTCACTCGCCAGGAACGTCACAACGTTGGCCACGTCCTCCGGCTGCCCGAAGCGGCCCAGCGGAATGGCGCCCAACATCTTATTCTTGATCTCCTCGGCGAGCTGATCCGTCATCCGCGTCTGGATGAAGCCCGGGGCCACGGCATTGGCCCGGATGCCCCGCGACGCGAATTCCCGGGCCACGGACTTGGTCAGAGCGATCAACCCCGCCTTGGATGCCGAATAGTTGCACTGACCGGCGTTGCCGATCAAGCCGATAATGGAGGCCACGTTCACGATGGCCCCGCGGCGCTGCTTCATCATGCCGCGCGCGGCGGCCTTGATGAACAGGAAGGCGCCCTTGAGGTTGATGTCCAGGACCTGGTCCCAGTCCTCTTCGCTCATGCGCACGAGGAACGTGTCGCGGGTGATGCCGGCGTTGTTGACCAGCACGTCGATGCGGCCGAACGCCTTCTCCGCCCTCTCGATGGCCGCCTGCACCTGCTCGGCCTTCGAGACGTCCACGGCGATGCACTCCGCCTTCCGGCCCAGGCCGGCCACCTTGGCGGCGGTCTCCGCGAGCCAGTCGGCCTGGACGTCGCAAAGCGCCATGTCCGCGCCCTCGGAGGCCAGCTTGACGGCGATGGCCTGCCCGATCCCGCGCGCCGCGCCCGTCACCAGCGCGATCTTGCCATCCAATTGTCCCATATGCGTATCCGCTCCTAGGCGATAGCGCCCGAATTCAAGGCCCCCTCCAGCGTGGGGCGGTCATTAATGTTATGGACGGCGGCATCCTTGTCAATTCGTTTGACCAGGCCCGCCAGCACTTTCCCGGGGCCGCATTCGAGGTGCGCGCGGATCCCCTGCGCCTTCATGCCCTCCACGCAGGAAATCCACCGGACCGACGAGGTGACCTGCTGCACCATCAGCTGGCGGATCTCGTCGGGCGAGCCGTGCGGCCGGCCCGAGACGTTGGAGAAGACCGGCCGGGCGGGCGCCTTGAACGTCACGCCGGCCAGCAGGGCTTCCAGTTTCCTCGCCGCGGAGGCCATCAGGGACGAGTGGAAGGCGCCGGCCACGTTGAGCTTCACGGCCTTTCGAGCGCCGAACTCGGCGGCGCGCTTCGCCGCCTCGGCGATGCGGTCCGCCGGGCCGCTCAACACGATCTGATCGGCCGAATTGAAGTTCGCCACCTCGACGCCTGTGGCCGCGCACAGGGCCTGGACCTTGTCGGGCGCGGCGCCGATGATGCTCACCATGCCGCCCGGCCGCTCGTCGCAGGACTCCTGCATGAACCGCCCGCGGGCCTGCAGCACCCGCAGGGCGTCCTCCAGCGAGATCGAGCCCGCGTACCAGAGCGCCGACCACTCGCCCAGGCTCAAGCCCGCCGTCGCGGCGAACGCGACGTCCGGCCGCTGCGCCCGCAGCGCCGCGAAGCAGGCGGCGCTGACGGTGAAGATCGCGGGTTGCGTGTTCGAGGACTTCGTCAGTTCCTCGATCGGCCCCTCGAAGCAGAGTCTGGCCAGGTCGAAGCCCAGCACCCGGTTGGCCGTATCGAACACGGCCCGGCTGGCGGGAAACGCCTCGGCCAGATCCTTGCCCATGCCGACCGCTTGGGCGCCCTGGCCGGGGAAGAGAATGGCTGTATGGCTCATGGAACAGCTCCTAGGGTTCAGGAAATTCCGCCTTCGTCCTTCGGCATTCCGCACGCCCTACTTGTCCCACTCGACGACGGACGCGCCCCAGGTGAAGCCGCCGCCGAAGGCGACCATCAGGATCTTGTCGTGCTTCTGGAGCTTGCCCTGCCGGTACAACTCATCGAGGGCCAGCGGGATGGTGGCGGCCGAGCTGTTCCCGTAGCGGTCCAGGTTCACCACGACCTTGTCCTTCCCGACGCCCAACCGCTCGCCGATGGCCTCGATGATGCGGAGGTTGGCCTGGTGCGGGATGATCCAGCGGATGTCGTCGGTGCCCAGGCCGCTGCTCCTGAGCGCGTCCGTGGCGGCGCGGCTCATATTGGTGACGGCGTGCTTGAAGACCTCGCGGCCGGCCATCTTCATGTAATGGAGACGCTGGCGCACGGTTTCCTCCGTGGCCGGGTAGCGGCTTCCGCCGCCGGGGAGCATCAGTAACTCGGCCAGCGTCCCGTCCGACCCGAGGACGGACGACATCACGCCGTGGGCGGCCCCGCGCGCCCGCAGGACCACCGCGCCGGCGGCGTCGCCGAACAGCACGCAGGTGTTCCGGTCCTTCCAGTCGAGGATGGACGTGATCTTCTCGGCCGCTATGACCAGGACCGTTTCCATCGTCCCGGTGCTGACGAACTGGCGGCCGATCTCGAGCGCGTAGAGGAAGCCCGAGCAGGCGGCTTCGATGTCGAAGCAGAAGGCGTTCCTGGCGCCGATCTTGGCCTGGACGAAGCAGGCGGTGTTGGGGAACCCCATGTCCGGGGTGATCGTCCCGAGCACGATCATGTCCACGTCCTCCGGGGATATCCCGGCGTCGGCCAGCGCGCGGCGGGCGGCCTCGGCGCCGAGGTCGGAGGAGGCCTGGTCGGGCGCCGCGATATGCCGCTCCTTGATGCCCGTGCGCGTGGTGATCCACTCGTCCGTCGTGTCGACCATTTTTTCCAGGTCGGCATTGGTCAGGATGCGGTCGGGGACATAGGATCCGATGCCTACGATGGAGACCGTGCGGCCGACCACGGCCGGATGAATGCGCTTGGTGTCTTTCAATGCTAATTCCCCAGGTTGCGAATGCCATCCACGATCATCTGGTTGATATGATGCGACACGGACTCGGCCGCGACGCGGATGCCGTTGCACACGGCGCGAGGCGAGGAGGAGCCGTGGCCGATCAGGCAGGTTCCGCCCACGCCGAGCAGCGGGGCGCCGCCGTACGTGGCGGGGTCCGAGCGCTTGCGGATCGAGCCGAACGCCCCGCGCGCGAGCAGCGCGCCGAGCATGCGGACGGGGTTCTTCGAGCACTCCTCGCGGATCCAGCGGGAGATGGTCCGCGCCACGCTCTCGCTGGTCTTGAGGACGACGTTGCCGACGAACCCGTCGCAGACCACGACGTCCACGACCCCGTTGTAGATATCGGAGCTCTCCACGTTGCCGTGGAAGTGCAACGGCGCCTTCTCGAGGATCTTGAAGGCTTCCTTGGTGGACTCGTTGCCCTTGCTGTCCTCGCCGCCGATGCTCAAGAGGCCCACCTTCGGCTCTTTCCGCCCGATGATTTCCCGGGAGTAGACCGACCCCATCACGGCGAACTGGGCCAGCATGGCGGGGCTCGAATCCGTGTTGGCGCCCGAGTCGATCATCACGAACGGCTTGACAGGGGTCGGGATCACGGTGGCGATCGCCGGCCGCACCACGCCCTCGAGCGTGCGCAGCTTCAGGGTGGTGGAGGCGACGGCGGCGCCGGTGTTGCCGGCCGAGAAGACGGCGTCGGCCTCGCCGTGCTTGACCATGTCCACGGAGCGGTTGATCGAGGAATCCTTCTTGCGGCGGATCGCCGTGGCCGGGCTTTCCTCCATGCCGACGACCTCGGAGGCGTGGCGCACCTGGATGACGGGCGGCACCGGGCCCTTCCCGTCGAGCTCGCGGCGGATGGCCGCCTCGTCGCCGACCAGGATGAGCGCCGACAAGCCCTTGAGGGTGCGGGCGGCTTCGAGCGCGCCGGCCACGATCGCCCCGGGCGCGAAATCCCCGCCCATGGCATCCACGGCCACGCGCATGGCTATTCGTCCGCCGAAATGATCAGGACCTGCCGGCCTTTGTACGTGCCGCACTCGGGGCAGACCCGGTGGGACAGCTGCGGCGCCCCGCATTTCGGACAAGCGCGGGCGGTCACAATGGCTTTCTTCTGCGACCGCTGGCGCATGCGCCGCTTGCTCTTCGATGTCTTTCTTTTCGGTACGCCCATTCCCCAACCCTCCTGATCAGCCCGGTTGTTACAGTTCCTTCAATTTATCCAGGGCACTCCACTTGCCCGGCCCGACCGCCGGAGGCTTGCACGGGCACGGCCCCTCGTTCAGGTTATGGCCGCACTGCGCGCAAAGGCCCCTGCATTCCGAGGAACACAAGGGGTAGGCCGGAAGACTGAGCAGGATATCCTCCCGGATATCCGGTGTCAAATCCACGGTCTCCGTGCCTTCCGGTGCGTCGTACGCGCGTAGGAAAGACAAATCGGACACGGTTGTCGAGAAAAAACAGCCGCACCGGCCGCACTGGAGCGAGGCCGGCATGCCGAGGCGGCCCTTCACCACGAGTTCGCCGGAGACCCGCTGCACGAAAAACCGGCAGGAAATCGGGCCCCCGGGCCGGACCCGCGGATCGGCCTCCAACTCCAGCACGGAGGCCGGCACGTCCTCTTCGTACCACCCGCCATCGGCGGGGACCTTGGGGATGTCGATGCGCATGACGGGTCAGCCCCTGGGCTTCAGCTTCGCCTGGAGCGCGCGCTCCACGGAAGGGGCGACGAAACTGCTGGTGTCCCCCCCGTACTGCGCCACCTCGCGCACCGTGCTGGAACTGACGTAGCTGAAATCCTCCTTCGGCATCAGGAACAGCGTCTCGATGTCCGGCGCCATCTTGCGGTTGGTCAGCGCCATCTGGAACTCGAACTCGAAGTCCGAGAACGCCCGCAACCCCCGCACCAGGACCCGCACGCCCTTCTTCCGGGCGTACTGGACCAGCAGGCCGTCGAAGATATCCACCTCGACGTTCTTGAACCGCCGGACGACATTCCGCACCAGGGCGCGCCGCTCCTCGACGGAGAACAGCGTCGCCTTGCGGGTGCTGACCGCGACGGCGAGGATCAACCGGTTGAAGATGCGCGCGGCGCGCTCGATCACGTCCAGGTGCCCCAGCGTGATCGGGTCAAACGTGCCCGCGTAGATGGCCGCTCGGTTCATGTGTTCTTCTCCCCGGACTCCCCGGCCTGGCGACGGTACAACAGCAGCCGGGTTTCTCCGTATTTCCGGTCCCGGAGCAGGGACCAGCCCGCCGGCGCAGGGACCGGCTCGCCCGCGCTCTGCTCAAAGGCCAGCAAACCTTCGGGGGCGAGAATAGGACCGGTTTGCAAGGCGAGCAAGGTCTTTTCCAGCCAGCGCCGCGTCCCTTCCCGGTCGTAGGGCGGATCGGCCAGGACCAGGTCGAACGCGCCTCCGGCCGGCGGCCTTTCGAGAAAACGGAACACCTCGTCCCGGCGGCATTCCGCCCGGCCTCCGCCCGGCGCGCACAGGGAGTCCACGTTGGCGCGCAGGACCCGCAGCACCGCCGGGTCCGAATCCACCCAGCACACGTGGGCCGCGCCGCGGCTCCACGCTTCCAGGCCCAGCGCCCCCGTGCCGGCAAAGAGGTCCAGGACGCGCGCGCCGACCACGGCCTCGCCCAGCATGGAAAACAGCGCGGCGCGCACCTTGTCCTGCGTCGGCCGCAGAGGGCCGGACGGGACCTTGAGGATTCTGCCTTTCAATATGCCGCCGGTGATGCGCATCCGAGGGTTCGGGATTCAGGTTCAGGAATAATGATTGACGGTTGGGGCGCATTGGTCAAGAAATCGTCCATGAATCCGTCCGCCCCCGTGCGCGCCATCGCGGTGTTCATGGCCGGCCTGTCTCTTTCGGGTTGCATCACGTTCAATCATCCCAAGGACCATTGGCTCGGCCTGGACAAGGTCGGACATTTCACGACGTTCGGCGCGCTGGGCGCGGCGGCCGCCGCGGCGGCGCTCCACCACGACGAATCGGACAACAACGCCTTCATGATCGGCGTGGGCACGGCGGTGGGACTGGGCTCGGTCAAGGAGTACGTGGACGAGAAACCGCTCCATAAGTACTTCAGCGGGAAGGATTTGATCGCGGACCTCGCCGGAGGAATCGTCGGCAGCCTGATCGTGATCCAGGCCGACTGAAGCCGGCGCGTAACCGGTCAGCGGTCGAGATCGAAGCCCTGGTGCAGGTAGGTGAAGGGCAGCTGGTAGTATTCGAGGAAGGTTCCCGCCTGGCGCCAGTTTCTCTGCTTCAGAAGATCGGACAAATTCCAGGCGATCCCGACGTAGGCCTTGCGATGGGGTTCCCCGTAGTGGCACCAATCCTGGTTTTCGTAGCCCCGGGTGTAGTATCCCAGATGAAACTCGGCGTAGCGCAGCCACGTGGACGAGAGGGCCTTGATCCCGCTGCCCTTGAAGGCCAGGAGATACTTGAAGCCGGAGTAGTCGCTGATGCAGTCGCTGGTGTATCCGCGCCACGTGCCCCACGACGGCCAGTAGGACACGCGGTAATCCACCAGGCTCCTCAAGGCCGGGCACTCGCGCCGGAGGTAGCCCCACAGGGCGCCGGCCGCATCCGCCGTCAGATCCTGGAACGAGAAACCGTGCCGGCTGAACGCATCGCCGAACTCGATCATGCAGAAGGTCGCCAACCCGGACAGGGCCCCGTACAGCGAGGCCTCGCGCCGGTCGTATCCCCAGTTCTCGTACACGGCCCCATACGACATCGCGGCCACGTAGGTGCTGAAGGCGTGGCCGAGCTTGTCCGCCCCGCCGTGGATCGAATCGCGCTGGAACCATCGCTCGTTGACGACCTGGAACGTGTGCCCGCCGTACCCCCAGAACAGGAGCCCGTAGACCGCCATGCCCCCGATGACGGCCACGTTGGCCGCCTCCAGCTTTTTCTCCTTGGGCCAGTCCGAACTCCATACACGGAAGCCCCGGGGCGCCGGCTCGGCCGCCGCGACCAATAAGGGAACCAGCAGGCTGATCCAGCCTGCCCGGAGGAGGAAACGCGCCCCGAATGCATGCACCGGCGGCCGGCGACCGCTCCTTGCCGGACCACCGTTCAACCGTCCGTCCCCCACTGGTGCTGCAGCGCGCTCAACAGATACAAGGCCGCCGTCTCGGCGCGCAGCGTGCGCGCCCCCAGCGTGACGGCCACGGCGCCGGCCGCTCGCGCCTCGCGCAACTCGTCGGGCGTGAAATCTCCCTCCGGCCCCACGAGCGCCGTCACGCGCTCCGGCGCGGGCGCCGCGGCCAGGGCCCGGCACAGCGGAACGGCGCCGGGCTCCAGCGCGGCGACGATAAACAAACCCTCGCGCGGACGGGCCAGGAAAGCGGGCAGTTCAACGGGGGCCTCGACGGACGGCAGCCAGGCCGCGCGGCACTGCCGCGCGGCGTTGAGGACGATGGCCTCCCATCGGCGGCATCGATTCTCCTTCCCCGACGGCCGGACCACGCCCCTCGCGGTCCAGACCGGCGCGATCGCGGCCGCGCCGAGCTCGACGGCCTTCTGGACCGCCCAGTTCATGGGGGTTTCGCGCAGGACCGCCAGGGCCAGCGTGACGGCCGGCCGCGGTTCGGGTTTCTGCGCGCGGGACAGGACGCGAAGGCGGACCCGGTCTTTCACGACTTCCAGGACTTCGGCCGCGCCCTCCCCTCCCCGGCCGTTGAAAATTTCCACCCGGTCCCCGGCGCGCACCCGGAGCACTCGGGCCAGGTGGTGGCCTTCATCTGCGGGCAGCTCCGTTTCCCCGCGCTCCCACGCCGCGCCGGGAAGGAACGCCCTCGCATGCGTTTTACCGGGCTCGCTCATCCATCCTGTTCGAGGACTTTTCTACGTTCGTAAAACGTCTCCGCCAGCTTGCGCAGGCGGGCCGCCTGGGGATGGTTGCCCTCTTCGAAGGAGCCGGCCAGTTCGCGGAGGAGGTCCTTTTGCCGGCCCGAGAGCCGCACCGGCGGCTCGATGACGACGCGGACGTGCTGGTCTCCGCCGCGCAACAGGTGGCCGCCCTCCACGCCCTTGCCCTTGAGGCGGAACAGGGTGCCGCTCTGGGTGCCGGCCGGGATCTTCAGGGGGACGTAGCCGTGGAGCGTGGGCACCTCGACCTCGCCGCCCAGGGCCGCGACATGGTACGGGATGGGCCACTCGACGAAGATGTCCTCGTCGCGCCGCTGGAACAGCTCGTGGGGCTTGACGTGGAGCACGACGTACAGGTCGCCCGCCGGCCCGCCGCGCAGCCCGCCCTCGCCCTTGCCGGCCAGCCGCAGGCGCGACCCGGTCTCGACGCCCGGCGGGATCTTCAGCGAGATCGTCGACCGGCCCTTGACGCGGCCCTCGCCCCGGCATTCCCGGCACGGTTGGGACACGATTTCGCCCGCGCCGCCGCAGGCGGAGCAGGTCTGGCGGATCTGGAAGAACCCGTTGGAGGCAATGGTGACGCCCATCCCGTTGCATCGGCGGCAGGTTTCCCGCTTGCTCCCGGGCGCCGCGCCGGTCCCCTTGCAGGCATCGCACTCCTGGAGGATAGGCAGGGTCAGTTCGCGCTCGGAGCCCAGGACGGCCTCTTCGAAATCGATCTCCAGGTCGAACCGGAGGTCGTTGCCGCGCGCCGGGCCGCCGGCCTCCTCGCGGCCGCGACCGCCCCCGCCGAAGAAGTTCTCGAAGATGCTGCCGCCCCCGCCGAACGCGCCCATGAACGTGCGCAGGGCTTCCTCGAGGTCGATGCCGCCGAACCCGAAGCCGCCGGCGCCCGGCCCGAACGCGCGGTGCCCGAACCGGTCGTACCGCTGGCGCTTCTCGGCGTCGGAGAGCACCTCGTACGCCTCGGAGATCTCCTTGAACTGCTCCTCCGCCTCGACGCTGCCGGGGTTCTTGTCGG
Organism: Verrucomicrobiota bacterium; assembly: GCA_022710725.1. GTDB lineage: Bacteria > Verrucomicrobiota > Kiritimatiellia > CAIQIC01 > JAGNIJ01 > JAGNIJ01. The sequence continues at coordinate 246,975 of JAKLGK010000002.1, read as the reverse complement.
GATGGTACTGGACGGCCAGCTTGCGGTAGGCCTTCTTGATCTCGTCGGCCGAGGCGCCGCGGGCGACGCCCAGAACCTCGTAGTAGTCTCGCTTCCCGCGGGCCATCACTCCGCCTCGGTTTCCGGGCCGGCCTCGGGGCCGCGGCTGACGACCACCTGCGCGGCGCGCAGCAGCTTGCCGCCCAGGCGATAGCCCGCGCGGGTCTGTTCGATGACCGCGTCGGCGGGCACGGTTTCCGAGGGCAGGTGACTGACCGCCTCGTGGACCGCCGGGTCGAACGGCTGGCCCTCGGCGGGCACCGGCTCCAGGCCCGCCTTCCGCAGCACGGCCTGGAACTGGTCGAGCACCAGTTGAAAGCCCTCCACGACGGCCGGGTCGGCGCCGTGCTCGCGCGCGGTCTTGAGGCCCATCTCGAAATGATCGGAGACGGGCAGGAGCGCCCGGAGCAGGTCTTCCGCGGCGCGCGCGGACTGGTCCTGTCGGTCGCGCAGGGCGCGCTTGCGATAGTTGTCGAAGTCGGCCTGGAGGCGGAGCATCTGGTCCTTCAGCGTCTCGATCTCGCGCGAGACAACGTCCTCCTCGCCGGCGCCGGCCGGAGCGGGCGCCGCTTCCGCGGCCGCCGGGGCCGGGGCGTCGCAAGGCTTGTTTTCGGAATGCTTTTTCATAAGGGATTCTCCGCGCCCGGATTCCGCCGGGGCGCCGTTCGCGCGCCCGCGAGGGTCGCGGCGGAGCCTACCGGATGCGCTTCATCAGCCGCAGGCAGTTGCCGGCCTCGGTCGCGGGCTCGTACTCCGCCTCGTCCACGAACCGCTTGATGATGTACATGCCCAGGCCCCGCTCCCGCTCGTCCTCGAGGTACTGGTCGGGCTCGACGACCTGGCGCTCGTTGAAATCGAAGGCCTTGCCGCGGTCGAGGATCTCGACGATCACGCGGTCGGTGTGCTGGATCAGGTTCAGGCGCAGGCCGGGGTGGCGGGGTTCGAGGTCCGCCTCGGACTCGCCGGCATAGCCGTGCTCGATGATGTTGGAGCAGGATTCGTCCACGGCCATTTCGAGCTGCGCGGACTTGAACTCCGTCATGCCGGCGCGGGCGCAGAGGTCGAGCACGGCCTGCCGGATCACGCGGAGGTAGCTGTAGCGGCAGGGCACGTGGAGGGTCACGTAGCCCCGGATGCCCGTCTCTTTTTTGTTTTCCGCGGTCATGACTCCATCCCTTCAGCCCGCGAACCGGCGAGCGGCCTCGTCCACGTTGGCGTAGATCTCGAGGATCTTGTGGAACCCGAGCAGTTCGACGATGGTGTAGATCTTCTTGGAGAGGGCGACGAGCTTGAGGTCGCCGTTGCCCTCGCGGGCGCGGCGGGCGAATCCGATCAGGGTGCCGAGCGCGGCGCTGCTGATGTAGTCGAGGCCGCCGCAGTCGAGGACGACGCGGTTCCGGTGCTGCTCGCGGAGCTTGCTCAAGGCGGTCTCCAGCCTCGGGAAGGAATAGGCATCCAGCGCGCCGTCCAGGTGCAGGATATCCAGGTCATCCCGCTGCTCCGTCTGAATGATGCATTCCCTCATACGTTCCTCCAGTACGCGCCCATCCTAACCCATCGGGCGGCGCGCAATCAAGACCCTGTCGCCGTCGGGGCCTACCGCGCGCCGGGGGCCGCGCCCCCGCTTTTCTTCAAGTCCTCCCGAAGAAAGGTCAGCACGTCCTTGAACTTGGGCAGGTTTTCCGGCGAGAGGCGGACGAGGTTCTCGTGCGCCTCCAGCATGGTCCGCGCGGTCTCGGCCTGGCCGCGCTCCTCCGCGGGAAGCTCGGTGAGCGCCTCGCCGCGGGCCAGGAGCGGCTCCAGGTCGGCGGGCGTGGCGCCGGCCATGTGCGTCTCCACGGCCTCGTCGAGCCCCAGCGTCGCCAGCAGGCCGCGCGTGCGCGGGTTGAGATTGACGATCACGATGCGGCCTTCCGGCACCGCGCGCAGGCGGAAGGCGAGCCCCGCGAGCACGCCCATGAACGTGCTGTCCATGCCGACGCACTCGGCCATGTCCAGCACGATGCGCCGGCAGCCGGCGTCCAGGGCGTGGACGGCGAACTCCTTGAGCGAGGCGCTGATCTTGAACGAGCCGCGGCCCACGACGCGGATGAACGCCAGCGGGACCTGGATCGCCACTTGTATTCCGTCGCTGCCGGGCATGCCCGAGTTCCTCGTCACGGTTCCCACGATTCCGAAATCCGTTCCGCCAGCCGCCGCCCGCCCCGCGAGACGCGCACGCGCCACGCCGTCACGCGGCCGCCCCGCCGGATCGTCGGCTCCCCGACCTCGAACAGGGCGCATCGCTCTCCTTTTACCACAAAGGGGTACTGGATGAAAAGCGTGCGTATCAGGGAATGGAAGGCCTGCCGGAACTCGAACGTCACGACCGTGCCCGGCAGGCTGCCGCCCGGCCCGGGATCCCAGTACACCCGGAACTCCTCGCCGCCCCCCTGCCCCGTCCCGGCGTCGGAGGGCCCGAGCCGGTCGGGCATCAGCGAGGCCGAGGCGCGGCGGGCCTCCAGGACGCGATGCGTCATCCGCACGATGCGGGCGGACTCGAGCGCCGACGCCGGGCCCGGGCACAGCGCGGGCAGGAACGACGCCAGCAGGAGAAGACCGGCCGTGCATCCGCCCCTTCTCGATCGCGAGTTCCGCATGGGCGACCAGACTACCCCCGCGCGGGGTTCGCTGTCAACGAAACCGGCCGGCGCGCGACGGGAATACTCGCCCGTCCGCGGAAAATGGATTAGGATGCCGGCCATGATCCGCCACCTGCTCTTCGATATCGGCGGCGTGCTGCTGAACCTGGACTACGGCCCGGCGGTGGAGCGCGTCCTGCCGCTCTGCGATCCCGCGCTCGGCCTGAACAGCCGGTCCTTCTTCGGCCTGGTCGAACGCGACCCGATGCTCATGGACTACGAGCGCGGCCGGGTGCCGCCGGAGGAATTCTACCGCCACTTCGCGAAGAAGGCCGGGTACCGGGGCGGCTATGGGGAATTCGTGGAGGCCTGGTACCACGTGCTGTCCGAGAACAGGCCCATGATCGAATTCGCGCGCGAACTGGCCGCGCGCCGGCCGATCACCCTGGCCTCGAACGCGGGCGTGATCCACCACCCGCGGATGTTCCGCGACTTCCCGTCGCTGGGCTTCCGGCGGGGCGAGGTGATCTCCTGCGACATCGGCGCGGTCAAGCCCGAGCGCGCCTTCTACGAGCGCACGCTGGACCGGCTGGGGCGGCGGGCGGAGGAGTGCCTGTTTCTCGACGACCGGCCGGAGAACGTCGCGGGCGCGGAGGCGTGCGGCATCCGATCCATCCTGCACACCGGCGCCCCCTCCTCCATCGCCGCCGTCCGCGCGGCGCTGTCCGAGGCCTCCCGCTGACGGGGTTCAGGGGACGCCGCGCGCGCAAAAAAAAGTGAAATCGGCCCGGCCGGCGCGCACGAAACATAAACGATTAAGCTATACATCTCCGGCCGCCTCCCTTATATTACTTTCATCACGGCATCGTCATCACGGGAGGAGTCCATGCGCACGCGACACGGCGGCCGGGCGGCGGCTCTCACGGGCACGGAATGGGCGGGCTTGTTCCTGGCGCTCGGAATCCACGGGGCGTTGGCCGAGAGCCTTCATACATGGAGGGTGCCGCAGGATTTCGGCAGCATCCAGGCCGCCGTGGACGCCGCCACGCCCGGGGACACGATCCTCGTGCGCGGCCCCGAGGACGAGTTCAGCGAGCCGGTCGTCTTCGAGGAGAACGTCGTCGTGACGAAGCCCCTCACGCTTTCCTGGAACCGCGAGGAAGACGGGGGCTACTTGCGGCCGGTGATCCAGGCGCGCCATCGCTGGAAACCCGCGATCACCGTGGCCCAGGCGGCGGACGTGAGCCTCATCGGTTTCTGCGTCCGCAACCCGGGCGGCATCGGGGCGTGGGCCAGCCGGACCCGCGGCCTGCTGATCCGGGATTGCGTCCTGGAAAACAGCCGGGTCGGCCTGGGCTTCGATCCCGTGAAGAACCGCGGCGCGCGGGACACGCGGCTGTTCAACAACGATATCCGCAGCAACAGCCTCTGCGGGATTACCACGGCCTGGAACCACCAAGGCGAATGGCGGCTGCACCACAACCGGATCAAGGGCAATGTCATCGGCGTGCTGGCGCTGCCCGGCGTCGCGGCGGCGCCCGGCCTGGCCTGCCGGATCCTGGACAACGATATCTGCGGCCAGACCTTCGCCGGCCTGTGGCTCCCGACTCCCCCCGGCCTCCTCGAGGTGCTGCGCAACCGGGTCTGCGATAACCATCCCTACGGCGTGCTGATCGACCAGGCGCGGCAGCTCCGGTTCGCGAGCAACCTGATCCTGGGCAACAGCACCGGGCTATGGCTGTGGCAGGGATCGGCGTGGAACAGCCCGTTGAACGCCGCCGTGTACAACAACGCGGTGGTCGGAAACCGCGACTACGGGGTCCGCCTGACGGCATGGCGGAGCGGCGCCGGCGTCCAGGTGCTGAACAACATCGTGGCCTTCAACGCCGGCAAGGGCCTGCTCGTTCAGGGGCGGCCGTTCCAGGGCGTGCTCGCCTACAACGACTTTTTCCAGAACGCGGGCGGCGCCGTTGCCGGGCTGGCGGCCGATCCCATCGGCCGGCAGGGCAACATCGCCGCGGATCCCCGCTTCCTGGACCACAACGGGGCCCTCTCGGGCAACTACCACCTGGCGCCGGGCTCGCCCTGCCTGCACGCCGGCAGCCCCGCGCCGGCCTTCCGCAACGCGGACGGCAGCCGCAACACCATGGGCCTGTACGGGGGCCCCGAGCGCCGGCCGGCGCTGGGCTGGGCCACCACGTGGAAGGGGCTCGCTCTCCTGTACGTCGACCACGGACGCGGCGACGTCCTGCTGTGCCACACCAACGCGCGCGGCTCCATCTGCCGGGCCAATCCCTTCAACGGCGGCGCGTGGGTGGTGGCCAACCATTACCGGCCCCTGGAGGGCAGCAGCATTGTGGCGGTGGACAGCCAGGGCCGCGAACTCCAGCGGTTCCCCGGGTTCACCGAATGCCTCGACATCTGGCAGTCCGTGGAGCTGTCCGTGGACCCCCGCGACGGCTCCTGCTGGGTGGCCGACACGCGGGACGCCTTCCGGCACGGAGGCCCGGGCCGGCTCGCCAAGCTGACGCTGGACGGGCGCATCGCCGTGGACCTGGAAATCCCGGGCCTGACCGATGTCGAGGTGGCGCGTCCGGACGGTCTCGTGGCCGCCTCGGCCGGGGAATCGCACGCCTTCGTGCATTTCTTCACGCCGGACGGGACGCCGGTGGCCTCCGCGGACGCCGGCGAAGGCATGGCCATCGGCGTGGCGGTGAACCCGCCGGGCGGGAACCTGCTCCTGGCCTGCGACTCGCACTGGGCCTGGCTTTCCCTCGATGACCCCGGGGTCGTCCTGCAGCAGGCCCCGGCCCGCCTGGGCCCGCGCACCTCGTCCGTCACGGTGGATCCGAACAGCGGCCGCATCCTGATGACGGCCTTCGCGGAGGAAGACACGCAGCTTTCGCTGTTCGCCCCGGACGGCGTGGTCCTGCGGAACAGCAACCTGCAGGGCCGCAACTGCAGCCCGAGCCTCACCAGCGCGTGCGATGTGGATCCCCGCGATTCCTTCTTCATCGGTTCCTGCTATTTATGGGGCGAGGAGGAGCGGCGCTGGTTGGAGGGCATCGCCTTTCTGGACCCCGAACTCGTCGAGCCGGTATCCCGGCTCGATGGGCCCTGCTCGAGCGTATCCCTGCTCCGCCCGTGACGGACGCCCGCTCGCGGCGCGCAAGCGCTTGCATTCTCCCGAGCGGCCCGGTACACTGCGCCGCACTCTGCGAGTATGGCGCGGAAGGAACGCGATCGAACGAGGGTGACGACATGACGAAGCACAAGCCGTTGCGGGCGTGGGTGGAAGAGTGGCGCGCGCTGTGCGAGCCGAAAGCGGTGCACTGGTGCGACGGCTCGCAGGCGGAGTATGACCGGCTGTCCAACGAGATGGTCGCGAGCGGCGCGGCGACCCGGCTGGACGGCGCACGCTGGCCGAACTGCCTGCTCTTCCGGTCCGATCCCAGCGACGTCGCCCGCGTGGAGGAGCGCACGTTCATCTGCTCGACGATCCGCGAGGACGCCGGCCCGACGAACAACTGGATGGAGCCGGCGGAGATGAAGGCCCTGATGCGCAAGTCGTACCAGGGCTGCATGCAGGGCCGCACGCTCTACGTCATTCCCTACAGCATGGGCCCCATCGGCAGCCCGATCGCCAATATCGGCGTCGAGATCACCGATTCGCCCTACGTCGTGGTCAACATGCACATCATGACGCGCGTCGGAACGAAGGTCCTCGAGGTGCTCGGCGAACACGGCGAGTTCGTGCGGGCCATGCACTCCGTCGGCGCGCCCCTGGCCCCCGGGCAGAAGGATGTCGCCTGGCCGTGCAACCCGGACATCCAGAAGAAGTTCATCACGCATTTCCCGGACACGCGGGAGATCTGGTCCTACGGCTCCGGGTATGGCGGCAACGCGCTGCTGGGCAAGAAATGCCACGCCCTGCGCATCGCCTCCGTGCAGGCGCGCGACGAAGGCTGGCTGGCGGAGCACATGTTGATCATCAAGCTGACGAACCCCGCGGGGAAATCCATCTACGTCGCCGCGGCGTTCCCGTCCCAGTGCGGCAAGACGAACTTCGCGATGATGGAGCCGACGCTGCCGGGCTGGAAGGTCCAGACCATCGGCGACGACATCTGCTGGATGAAGCGCGCCGCGGACGGCCGCTGGCACGCCATCAATCCGGAGGCCGGCTTCTTCGGCGTCGCGCCCGGCACGAGCCTGAAGAGCAACCCGAACGCCATGCGCACGATCCAGCGCAACACGATCTTCACCAACTGCGTGCTCACGCCGGACAACGGGGTCTGGTGGGAAGACCTGGGCGCGCCTCCCGCGCAGGGCGTGGACTGGCAGGGCAAGGAATGGTCCCCGGCCTCCGGGAAGAAGGGCGCCCATCCCAACGCCCGCTTCACCGCGCCGGCGCGCCAGTGCCCGGTGATCGCGCCCGAGTGGGAGGACCCCGCCGGCGTGCCGATCTCCGCGATCCTGTTCGGAGGGCGCCGCGCCTCGGTCGTCCCGCTCGTGACGGAGGCTCGCGACTGGCAGCATGGCGTCTTCATGGGTTCGATCATGGGCAGCGAGATGACCGCCGCCGCCTTCGGCACAATCGGCGTACTCCGGCGAGACCCGATGGCCATGCTGCCGTTCTGCGGTTACCACATGGGCGACTACTTTGCCCACTGGCTCAAGGTCGGCCGCGAGAGCCGCGCGGAAGACCTTCCGCGCATCTACTACGTCAACTGGTTCCGGAAATCGGCGGAAGGCCAATGGCTGTGGCCGGGCTTCGGAGACAATGCGCGCGTGCTGAAATGGATCTTCGAGCGCGTCGAGAGGGGCGGAAGCGCCGTGGAGACGCCGATCGGCCGGCTCCCGGCCGCCGGGGCGCTGGATTTCTCGGGCCTGGACATGAGCGCCGAAGAGCAGGCGGAATTGTTCTCCGTGGACCCCGCCGCCTGGCGGGCGGAGTTGCCCGGTATCCGCGAGCATTACGCGAAGCTCGGCGAGCGGCTGCCCGCGGCCCTGCGGGAGGAGCTGTCGGCCCTGGAACGCAAGCTCCAGGGCTGACGGGTCACGGCTCGATCCCGACGCGGTAGAACCAGGGGGCCCCCGCGGTGGCGGTCGTATCCGTCACCTCGGTGGCGCCCGGAAGCCCGACTACGCCCGTCATCCAGTTCGTGAACTTCGGGCTTTCGACCAGGTTCGTCGCGCGGTCCACGTGGTACAACTTGCCCGCGACACTCTGCCACCGGACCACGATCCCTTCCGCCCCCGGACCCTGAACCCCGAAATCCCTCATCCCAAGAAACGAGGTCTCGTCCGCCGGATCCGTCCCCGTGACATTCACCTCAACCCAGTCGTTGAAGTCATCCTCGTCCACGTCCGTGAACAGCCCCCACCAGGCGGACTCGTACGCCCCGACATCCACCGCGACGTTTTGAATGCGCGCGCTGCCGTCGAGGTCCGTCGCCCCGTTCATCCAGTAGTCGTTCACCCCGGCGTTTACGCACGGCGAGTTGGTCCGCAGACGGTAGCTCCCGCCGCCCTCGAATGCCGGGTCGGCGGCGATCGTGCCGACGAACGCCGGAAAGTCGGGCGTGGTGCAGCAATGGTCCACCACGGCTCCCGGGTCCACGTCCCAGTTGGGGGCGTCCGGCGCGGTGTTGGCATAGACGATGCAGTTGTACAGTGTACCGGCGGATCCGACGGCCATACCCCCGGCCTCGCCACCCGCCGTGTTGTTCGCGATGGTGCAGTTGCGCGCCGTTCCGCCCACCAGCATCAGCAATCCGCCGGCCACGTTGCTTGAGCTGTTGTGTTCGATCAGGCCGTTGCGGATCTCGTCGCCCTGGTAGAGCTTCACCCCGCCGCCCGAAGCCTGGCCCCAACCCTCCGGCGCCACGTTGTGGTGGATGTGGCAACGATCAATCAGCCCGCCGTACTGCGAGTAGATGCCCGCGCCGGCGGAGGCGGTATTGGTGGAGACGTCGCACCGGCGCAGCACGCCGCCCTGGCTCAAGACCGCGCCGCCGCCACTGCCCGCGCCCTCGTCGGCGAAGTTGCGCTGGACCCGGCTGTCGGTCACCAGGCCGCCGCCGTTGAACCAGAGGCCGCCGCCGTCCATCTCGCCCCAGTTCCACGTGATGTCGCAGTTGGTCACGACCCCGCCCCAGTAGAGAAAGGCGCCCGCCCCGTTGGCCGAATCGTTGCTGTGGATCGTCGAGTGCGTGACGGAGCCCGCGTAATGCAGGTACGCGCCGCCCCCGCTCATGGCCGAGTTGGCCTCGATGACGCAGCCGGTCACCACGCCGCCCTGGTCGAGGTACACGCCCCCGCCGTGGACCTGCGCGAGGTTGCCCTCGATCAGGCAGTTCCGCACGACGCCGTAGCCGGAGCAGAACACGCCGCCGGGCCAGTTCTGGGAGATATTGCCCGTGACCAGGCTGTCCGTGAGCAGGCTGTGCCCGGCGCAGCGGATGCCGCCGCCCACCACGGCATTGATGTTGCCCGCGATGACGCAGTTGCTGACCGTCCCCTCGAGCATGGCAACGCCCGCCGCGTCCTCGTCCCACCCGCCCGTCACGCCGATATTCGCCAGCAGGGCGCGCGGATCGTCCAGGTTGATCACGCGGTACGCCATTTCGCCGTCGAACACGCAGTCCTCCGGCGCGCCGGCGCCGACCACGGCGACGGGCTTGTTCAGCTCGATCGTGCGGCCCTCCGCGTAGGTCCCGGTACCCACCATCACCACGCCCCCCACCCAGCAGGCGTCAATCGCCGCCTGGACGTTCGTCGCGGCATCGGTCCAGTTCGTGAACGGCGCGACGTGCCCGCCGTCCGGAGAGACATAGTTCGTGAACCCGCCCTCGATCACGTGCACGCTCACGGTGGCGGCGGCCGTGGTCTCGAGGTTGGAGGCCGCGAGGATCACGTCGTACCAGCCCGCCGCCGCCCACGCCGGCGCGATCTCGAACGTATCCGGGATGACGTTGGTCGCGCCGGACTCCGCGACGTTCCAGACGTAGCCCCACGCCTTGCCGCGGATGTCCGCGAACAGTTCGGCGGCCTCGCCCGCCACGACCTGCGTCTCGCCCCGGATCGCCGCGGTCAGCGCGCCCAGGATGTTCGTCCCGATGAACTCGTCGCAGCCCATGTCCACCGCGCCGCCGAAGACCCGCGCCTCCCCGTCTATATCCTCCTCGATCCCTTCGATGTAGTTGGTGCTCCCCGCGCCGATGCAGGGCGAGGACGCGACGATATGCGGGTTGTCGAGGCCCAGCAGGGCCGGCTCGTTGGTGATGTTCCCCGCGCCGCCGAACAGGGGCGAGGAGCAGGTGTGCTCCACCGTCCCGGTCGTGGAGACCTGGAACGCGATGTTCGGGCCGACCGGCGACTCGTTGTGGTACACGATGCAATTGTACGTCGCGCCGGTGTCGGCGAAGCGATGCAGGATGCCGCCGCCGCTGTCCGTGGCCTCGTTTTTGAGGATCGTGCAATTCTGCGCGATGCCCCCGCCGTCGAGGTGCACGCCGCCCCCGCCGAACGCCCGGTTGCCGGTGATGAAACAGTTCTGCAACCGGACCCCGTCGGAGATATCTGCGCCGCCGCCGTAGTTGTGGGCGGCATTGTCCTGGAGGAAGCAGTTTCGGATGACCGCCCGCTCGTTGGCCATGATGCCGCCGCCCCACTGGCCTGCCTCGTTGCCGGCGATCGTGCACCATTCCACGCGCGCGTCGCCCCACGCCATCAGTCCCCCGCCCTGCTCGAACGCGTAGTTCGAAATCACGTGGCAGTGCGTGACCAGGCCGTCGCGCACGTATGCGCCGCCGCCCTGGTCCGGCGACCAGCCGTTGACCAGCGTCAGGTTGGACAGCACCGCCGACGCGTGGTTGAGGTAGAAGCACGGGATCGCGCCCTGCCCATCCACCTGGATCTCCTCCGCCGGGCCCACGCCGAGGATGGAGAGCGGCTTGGTGACGCGCACGGTATCCGCCTCGAAATACACGCCCGTGCCCACGTACAAAATCCCGCCCGCCGGGCAGGTCTCGACGGCGTCGAGGAGGCTGTTCGCCGCCGTCTTCCAGTTGGTGTACGGGTACTCGTTCGCGCCGTCAGGCGAGGCGTAGTGCTCCGCCGACTCCGACACATACACCACCAGGGTGTCGGCGTTGGTCAGCGTCGCGTTGGCGGCCTCCAGGAGGACCGTGTACACTCCCGCCACGGGCCAGGCCTGCGTGACCTGCACGGCGTTGGAGACCATCCGCGCGCCGCTGTTGGTCTGGATGAGCCACCGCTGCCAGTAGGCCTTGCCGATGACGTCCGCGCTCATCGCCAGCGGCACGCCCGTCAGCAGCGCATCGTACGGCGCGAGGATGTCCACCGTCAGCGCGCCGGCGATCTGGCCCCCCGTGTACTGGTCGCACCCGACGTCCGTCTGGCCGGAGACCACCCGGGGCTCATCGTCAATGTCCGTCTCGCCCTCCTCGACGCCGTTGGTCGTGCCCGCGCCGCGGCACGGGGAGGCCTCGGCGAGGTGCGGGTTCAGCAGGGCCAGCAACTGCGGGTCGTCGTCGATGTTGCCCTCGCCGTCGGGCCGCGGCGCGGAGCAGCCGAACCGGACGTCCGTGTAGACCGCGCGCAGGTTCGGGTTCGTCGGCGCGGTGTTGTGGTAGAGGATCGTGTTGACGACCTCCGAACCTCCTCCCGGATCCCCGTAGGCATACAATCCCCCCGCGTCGCCGGTCGCGTCGTTCCCGACGATCGTGCAATGGCGGACCGAGAAAAATCCGAAGGCGTTGACGCCGCCGCCCAGCACGCCGTCCTCGTCCGTCGCGCGGTTCCCGGCGATGAAGCAGTTGAGCAGCCGGCACGGCGCGCCCGGCCAGTTCCCCGCCATCATCACGCCCCCGCCGTTGCCCGGCGAACTGTTCTCCACGATCCGGCAATGGCGGACCACTCCGCCGCCTTCGAGCGAGAGGCCGCCACCGGCCCGCGCCTGGTTGCTCTGCACGGTCGAGTGGCACAGCGTCGGGACGCCGAGCGCCGATACTTCCCGGCTCTGAACCAGGAACGCCCCGCCGCCGCTGTTGCCGGCAATCACGCAGTTGCTGACCGTGGCCGGCCCGTCCAGGTACGCCCCGCCGCCGTACAGGTCGGCGCCCAGGCCCGACGACGCAAGGAAAACATGCCCGTCGGTGACCGTGAAGCCGTACAGGCAGGCGCCTTCCGAGAGATAGGCCCCGCGCACGGCGCCCGGCCCGTCCGGCCCCTCGCCGACGATGAACGCGCCCGCCGGGCCGTTCGCGCTGCGCACGGTGATCGTTTTGTTGATCATCACCCGGTTCAGGATCTTGCCGGCGGTCGAATAGCCGCCCCCCTGGTCGTACACGCCGTCCGCGACGAGCACCAGGTCGCCCTCCACGGCGGCCTCCACGGCGTCCTGGATGTTCGAGGCCGCCGTGTCCCAGGAATCGAACGGCGCCACGGCGTTGGTCGAGGCCGCGTCCACGTGGAGCGTGCGCGGCTCGGGCCGGGGCTGTACCACGACCTTGAAAAGGCGCGTCCACGCGTTGGATTCCGCCTGGTTCGTCCACGTCGCGCCGCCGTCGGGAGAATGGTAGATCTGCCCGCCCCAATAGGCGCCGGACACCGCCCAGACACTGGTCCCGTCCGGCGTGGAGACGTCCATCGTGTAGTCCGGCGTGTTGTGGTTGCTCCAGGTCGCGCCGCCGTTGCTCGTCCAGTCCACGTGCGAGTCGAACGCCGCCCAGATGCGCTGGTCGTCCAGCACGCGAAGCTCGTTGCCGTCCTTGGGGAATCCCGCGCGGAGCAGGGCCCACTCCGCGCCCGCGTTGGTGGTGGCCAGCATGACCTCGGGCCCGCCGATCGCCCACACGCGGTCGGCATCCAGCGCCGCCAATCCCAGCAGGTGCTGCGCGTTCGTCACGGCGCCGTTCGTCTGCGCCGTCCAGGTCGCGCCCCCGTCCTCGGTATAAAAGAGACCGGCCATCCCCGTGTCCGGATCCAGGTCGCCGCTGACCCACGCCGTGTACTCGTCCACGGCCGTCACGCCCTGCAGCATGTTCGTGTAATCCGTCAACGAAACGTTGATCCAGTTATCCCCGCCGTCCGCGGTCACCAGCACCGTGCCCGCGTCGCCGATCACCCAGAGGACATCCCGGTCCACCGCCCAGAGCTTGGCCAGCCGGATATCCGGCAGCGAAAGGGCGTCGCCCTGCCGGACCCAGCTTTCGCCGGCGTCCGCCGAGTAGTAGATCGAGGCATAGCCGTTTTCCGGCTCGCCCGCGATCCAGACGTGCCGCCCGTTGACCGCGGCCACGCCCGTCAGCTCCGCCGTGCCGAACTGCCCGGCGCCCTGCCGGAACCAGTCGGTCCCGTTCGTCGTGCACAGCAGCAATCCCCCCTGCGCGTCGCCCCCGCCGCTCGCCCAGCCGATAAACGCCGCGCGCGACGACGGACCGGCCGCCAGGAGCAGGGCCAGAGCCAGTTTCCAGGCCTCGGTTTTCATCTCGCCTCCTTGACAGGGGCCAGCATACCGGATCGGCCGCCGCGGCTGAAGTCCGAAAGAGACTTTATCGAACGGGTCCGGGGATGTAAGATGTAAACATGAAGACGATTCTCCATCCGTACGGCTGGGCCCTCGCGGCCCTGCTGCTCGCGGGCTGCGCGACGCCCGAGAGCCGCATCAAGAAGAACCCGGAGATGTTCGACGCCCTGGCCCCCGAGGTCCAGGAGCAGGTGCGCAAGGGCCAGATCGCCGTCGGCTTCGCCGAGGACGCCGTCTTCCTCGCCCTCGGCAAGCCGGACCGCATGTACACCCGGCAGACGGAATCCGGCACGACCGAAATCTGGTCGTACGTCGGGTACTACTCGACCCGGGACCGCCAGCAGGTGGAATACCGGGGCCGCGTCCGCGATGCGAAGGGCGTCTCGCATTCGGTCTCGGACACGATCTGGGTGGACGTGGATATCCGGCACGACTACGAGAGGCTGCGCGTGGAGATCAAGGACAAGAAGGTCCGCGCCATCGAGCGGGTTCAGCGCTGATCCGCCGAACCGGGCGGGCTCCAGAGCGGCGCGAGGCGCTGATAGAGATAGGACAGCGCCAGCAGCAGCAGGCCCACGCCGATAAAGGCGGCCACGCGTTGGAGGCCTTTCAGCACGGCCAGGTCCACCAGGTACACCTTGGCCACGGCCGCGCAGAACACGGCCAGGGCCAGGTACCGCCACTCCGCCCGGCGCCGCAGGATGCCCGCCACCGCCAGCGCCATCGCGCACACCGCCCACCAGAGCGTGATGGCCGGCCGCGCCCAGGCGAAGGACGAGCGGTGCAGTTCCAGCGTCACCAGCAGGATCCCGGACGCCAGCGACAGCAGGTTGATCGACTCGCCCGCCGGCCAACGCCCGTCGGCGGGCCTGGCCTGGCGTGCCAGCAGCCGCCTCGCCGCGCAGAGGCCGGCCAGCAGGGCCAATTGCGCCACGATCACGCCGTTGAGGAAGGGGGAGAAGCCGGCGCGGTAGCCATCCCAACAGCTCGCGACATCCACCAGGATCTTCACCGGCACGGCCAGCAGCAGGAGGATCCCGAGCGCGCCCGGCAGCGACGCGCGCGGCGCGAGCAGCACCAGCCCCCAGCCCGCGGCAAAAACCGCCACGGTGCTGAACAGCCACGGCCAGGGGAGATCCGTGTCCATCGTATGGAACACGTCGGCGAAGAACACGACCAGCGCGGCCAGCACGGCCAGGGCGGCCAGGTGCTGCGCCCGGCCCGGGGCCTGCGGCGAGGAGGAACGCCCGTGCAGCCAGCCCTGCACGCCCAGCAACCCCGAGGCCAGCAGCCCGGTCGCGAACCGCCCGTTCAGGAAAACGCGCGGCGAGACGGTATACAGCGAGACGTCGAACAGGACGGACTTGGCCAGGCCCAGCACGCCGAGGAAAACGGCGATCCCTTGCAGGAGGTCCGACCGGATCCACACGGCGAACCCGGCGAGGGCGGCGCCTTCGACCGCCCAGCCCAGCGAAATCCATACGCCGTCGAACTGGACCGGCACGGCAAAGCAGGCAAAGGTGATCGCGCCCAGCAGCAGGGTCATGACCTCCTGCCGGAGGCCTGATCGCCCGATCCACCCGAGCCGCGCCAGCCCCGCGTGCGACAGCGCCGCCAGGGCGAAGGCCGCGCCGATCCAGTCGCGCAACGCCGCCGGCCCGAAAATCCAGCGCAACGCGCCCAGCAGCGCCAGCGTGGACAACCCGAGGCGAAGCTGGTCGAGCGGCCGCTCCTCGTCGGCCGGCTCCGTGTTCAGGCGGAGCAGGCCCAGGGCCACAAACTCCGCGTGAAACAGCAGGACAAAGCCCAGGCCCGTCCGCCAGGCGCCGTCCGCCAGGCCCGGCAACTTGCGATCGAGCCAGGCGGCGGCCAACCCCACGGTGAACAGGAAGGCCAGGTTATACAGCCACTGCCATTTCCGGCGCAGGCCCAGCAGCAGGACGGGGACATTGACCACGGCCGCAAATACCAGGGGAAAGAGGCCCACGCCCAGGCGGCTGCCGATCAGCGGGGGCGTGAGAAACGCGCCCAGCACTCCGAGCACGGCCACGGCCTGGCTGTCGTAGAACGCCGCCAGGGCCAGCGCGGCGCCCGCGCTGGACAGCAAGCCCAGGAGGGCGACGGGGATCGGAATGAGCGAGTAAATCTGATACGCGGCAAACACGCTGAAGTAGAACAACGCCGCCCCGCCGCCGGTCAGCGCGCGCGCCAGCACGGCGTATTTCCGATCGCGCCGCTCCGCCATGTATCCCAGACCGGCCAGCGCCAGGCCCGCGAGCAGGCCCAGGCCGACCCGGAGCCCGGGCCCGATCCACTCGCGCTGAATCGCGTAGCCCACGAAGAAGACCACGCCCGTCACCAGGGCGGCTATCCCGATGAAGCTGGCCAGTTTCCCGCCGAGCGCCAGTTCCAGACTCGGCTTCGCGGACGACGCCGGCGGCGCGACCACTGGGGGGACAGGTACAACGGGCCGTCGCAGAGCCGGCCGCGGCGCCGCGAGGACAGGTTCAGGCAGCGTCGGCGCCGACACGGGTTCGGCCCGGGGCGCAGGCGGCGGGCCGGCCAGCCTCGCCAGCCGGGCCTCCAGCGCCTGCAGCCGCTCGGCCATGGATCGGGTTCTGACAAAGGCGACAGAGGCCAGGATGATCGGCAGCACCAGCAGCACGAGCGCGAGCAAAACAATCGCTTCCATCGGCGACCTCCCCACCGGAATGCTACCGCGTCCCGGCCGGAGCGATCAAGCCCCCTCGTGAAACGGCAGCACCTCGTCCAGCGATTCCGCGCCGGCGAAGAGCATGGCCAGGCGATCCACGCCAAGCGCCACTCCCGCGCACGCGGGCAGTCCTTTTTCCAGCGCCGCCAGGAATTCCCGGTCCGGCGGGTAGACCGGCTTGCCGGCGGCGGCCCGCGCGCGGTTCCATTCCTCGAACCGCGCGGCCTGCTCGACGGGATCGGTCAGCTCGGAGTAGGCGTTGGCGATCTCGATCCCGTCCAGGTACAGCTCCCACCGCTCGGCCACGGCGGGCCGGCCCGGTTTGCGCCGCGCGAGGGCGGCGGCCGGCGCGGGGTAATCGGCCAGGACAACCGGCACCTCGCGCGGCAGTTGCGGTTCGACCTTGTCCACCAGGTCGAGATCGAAGCGGTCGGGATCGAACCGCTCGACGGGATCCCAGCCCGCGAACCCGATGAACGCCTCGGAGACGGTCAGGTATGCCCACGCGGGCTCGAGGGTCACTTCGCGGCCGCCGCGGCGGAGCCGCGTCGTGCCCAGGACCTCGCGCGCCAGGCCAAGAACGAGCGCTTTCGTGTCGACCAGGACATCGTGGTAGTCGGCGCCGGCGCGGTACCATTCCAGCATGGCGTACTCCGGCCGGTGCCGGGCTCCGAACTCGCCCCGGCGGAAGCAGGGGCCGACCTGGAAGATCCGCTCGTAGCCGGCGGCGAGCAGCCGCTTCATGTGGAGCTCGGGCGAGGTGCGCAGCCAGGCGTCGCCCGAGGGCTCGGCGTCGATGTGGAGTTCCGGCGCGGGGGCCCGCAGCCGGACGGGCGTCTCGATCTCCAGGAAGCCGCGGTCGGCGAAGAAGGTGCGCAGGGCCCGCATCAGGCGCGCGCGCAGTTCCAGCGCGGGGCGGACGGCGCGGAGGTGTTCGGCGTCGGCGCTCATGGGAGCCCCGCGGGCCGCGAGCCCGTCAGCCCTTGCTCACGCGGTCGAAGTACTTGCCGGTCCGGGTGTCGATGCGGACGGTGTCGCCGGCGTTGATGAAGAGCGGCACGCCCAGCTCGTAGCCGTTTTCCAACTTGGCCGGCTTGAGCACGTTGGTCGCGGTGTCGCCGCGCGCGCCGGGCTCGGTCTCGGCGATGACCTTCTCCACGAAGGACGGCAGGTTGATCTGGATGGCGCGCCCGTTGAAGAACAGCACGCTGACCTCCAGCTCCTCGACGAGGAAATACTTCTGGTCGCCCACGGCCTCCGCGCTGATGACGACCTGCTCGTAGGTCTTGTGATCCATGAAGACGTAGTGATCGCCCTCGGGGTAGGAATAGACGAGGTCCCGCTCCTCGATGTCCGGCTGGCCGATCTTGTCCACGGCGCGGAAGGTCCGGTCCGTGACGGCGCCCGTCAACAGGTTCTTGATGCGGCACTTGTACATCGCCTGGCCCTTGCCGGGCTTGAAGAACTCGAACTCCACGACCTCGAACGGCACGCCGTCGAGCTCGATCTTGATGCCTTTGCGAAGATCCGAAACCGTATACATGTCCACACCTTCCGCTTGATGAACCGCCACACCGCGCCCCGTGGCCGGGACGAAACCGGGCATGCACTATGCCGGGGACCGCCCGGATTGCCAAGCGTTTTTTCATCCGCGGCCCGCTCCGCACTCTGCTGTTGCCTATTCGACATTCCCGCGTAAACTGTGGCGCGTGAATCGCGACCCCTTGCACGACCAGACGACCGAGGCGGAGGATCTGACGGCCTTCGACCCGGCCGGGGCGGACCTGACCACGCTGGCGGACACGCCGGCCGAGCCCGCCGGCAAGGGCAGCCAGCAGCTGACGGCCAACTACAAGGCCATCCTGCGTGCCCGGGCCATCTACTATCCCGTCGCGTATCGCTTCCTCAAGGAACTCGGCCGCGGCCGGCAGGGCGTGGTCTTCCTCGGCCTCCGGCA
The DNA here is from genome assembly GCA_022710725.1 of Verrucomicrobiota bacterium. Taxonomy (GTDB): domain Bacteria; phylum Verrucomicrobiota; class Kiritimatiellia; order CAIQIC01; family JAGNIJ01; genus JAGNIJ01. The sequence continues at coordinate 229,093 of JAKLGK010000002.1, read as the reverse complement.
GGGCGCGCGGGGCTGCGTGACCCGGCACGCCATCAAGATCTTCGATCCCGGCATCTATCCCAGCGCCAAGAAGTACTGGACGGACATGGGCCGTATCGCCGCCCAGACCTCGAAGCTCCAGCTCGTCAAGAGCCCGAACCTCGTCGCGCCGGAAATCTACGAGGAAAGCAACGGCATCGGGTACATCCAGATGGAGGTCGTCGACGGCGTCAGCCTTCGCTACCTCCTCGACGGGAAGCACTTGGAGCTGGTCAAGCCGTTCTGCACTCCGGCCGAGTGGGCGCGGTTCACCGACGTGATCTTCCGGGTGCAGGGCGACCGGGTCTCGATCCAGCCGGGCATCGCGCTCTACATCATGCGCCAGGCCCTGCGCGGGCTGGAGACGCTCCACGAGATGGGCTTCGTCCACAGCGACATCAAGCCGGCCAACATCATGATCGACCGGCTGGGTTACGTGAAGCTCGTGGACTACGGCCGCGCGGTCCGTTTGAACGAAAAAGTATCCCTCCTGCTCGGCACGCCGCTCTACATGGCGCCCGAGATGCACCGGCGCGAGCCGAGCATCGCCCAGGGCGACATCTACAGCGTCGGCGCCGTCGGCCTCGAGATGCTGCGCGGCCAGCCGCTGCTCAATCCGGCCGGCAAGAGCGAGCCCGACCTGCTCAACGCGAAGATCGAGGCCGTGAAGAAACTGCCCGAACTGCTGCCCGACCACGTCCGGCAGAACGCCCAGTTCGTCGTCCTGCTCCAGCGCTTCCTCGATCCGGAGCCGAAGCGCCGCTATCCCAACGCCGAGGAGGCCGAGGTCGGCAGCCAGGGCCTCGTGCTCGTGCACAAACAGCTTGCCCAGTTGGGCAAAGATACGGAATATGGGCGGGAATTGGAAAATTACCTGGCCAAGCTGATGAACCCGCTGCCGGAACCGGCGGACCTCCCGGCGGCCGGGCGGGAATGAAAGCGTTTTGCCGAACCGAACATAGATAGGAGAAGACATGAACCTGCTGCACGTCTGCGCCAGCAACAAGCCGATCGACCAATCCACCTCCAAACAGCTCGCGGCGGCTTTCTTTGTCCGGCTGGCGGAGTCCAACAAGGACATCAACGTCACGAACATGGACCTGTACAACAACCCGCCGCCCTTCCTGGGCAACGACGCGTACCGGTGCTTCTGGAATCCGATCCTCCAGCCCGGCTACATCCCGACCGCGTCCGAGAAGAACGCGGCAGGCTACGCCCTCGCCCAGACCAAGGTCTTCGAGGAAGCCGACGTGCTCGTGCTGACGATGCCCCTGTGGAACTGCGGCATGCCGGCGATCATGAAAGCGTGGCTGGACCAGGTGCTGGTGCCCGGCGTGGTCTTCAAGTACGAGGCCGGCAGCATCATCCCCCTGCACCACATCACCCGGGCCATCCTGCTCGCTTCCTCCTCGGACATCGTGCGCGAGGGCGATCCGCAGGACCAGCTCACGCCCCAGCTCACGGCCATCCTGAACTCCGTGGGCATCCAGAATTTCTCCATCGCGTGGGCCGACGGGCAGCACCCGAGCCACCTCGACGCGGAGGATCGCAAGGCCACGGCCATCGAGGCCGCGCAGGAACTGGCGGACGAAGTCGTGGAAGAGGCTTGACCCCCGGTCAGCCGGCGCCGATCTCGTCGAGCGCGCGCAGCAGCGCGTCCATCTCGCCGTCCGTGCCGATCGTGACGCGCAGGTGCGCGCCGGTCCGCTCCCCCGGGAAGTAGCGCACCAGTATCTTTCGCGCCCGCAGGGCCTCGTACAGGTCCCTGGCCGCCGGCCGGGACGGCCGCGCCCACAGGAAATTCGCCTCCGACGGTCCGACCTCGAAGCCGCGCGTCCGCAGGGCCGCGGCCGCCCGCTCCCGCGTCGCGCGGATTCGCGCCGCGTTGGCCCGCATGTGCGCCTGGTCCCGGATCGCGGCGAGGGCGATCTCCTGCGCCAGGCGGTCGACGTTATAGGAATCCTTGATCTTGTACATCGCGGCGATCAGCGGCTCCGCGCCCACGACATACCCGACGCGCAACCCGGCCAGGGAGTAGGATTTCGACAGCGAGCGGGCGACGAGGACGTGGCCGAATTCCAGCGCCATGTCCATGAAATGCTCCCGCGCGAAATCCACGTAGGCCTCGTCGAGCACGACCACGCCGTCGAATCCGGCGCAGAAGGACCGGACCGTTTCCCGCGGATACTGCAGCGCCGTGGGCGCGTTCGGCGTGGTCAGGAAGAACAGCGACGCCGCGTACCCCGCGGGCATGTCCCAGGTGAAATCCGGCTTCAGGGGCACGGGCCGCACGGCGATCTCCTCGGCGGCCGCGAGCACGGGATAGAGGGAATACGACGGGTCAAAAAAGCCGATCGTCCCGTCCCGCTCCACGAACGCGCGGACGCACAGGGCGAGCACCTCGTCCGAGCCGTTGCCGACGAAGACCTGCTCCGCCCGGCAGCCGTGCAACCGCGCCAGCTCGCGCCGCAGTTCCTGGCACAACGGGTCCGGGTACAGGCGCAACCGGTCCGGCGGGCGCTCGAGCGCCTCGCGGATCGCCGGCGTCGGCGGGTACGGATTCTCGTTCGTGTTGAGCTTGATGAAGCCGGGCTCCTGCGGCTGCTCGCCCGGCGTGTAGGCGCGCATCCGCTCCACGGCCTGCCGGATTCGGGATCGGTTCATGGGTGCGCGGCGGGCGCCTCGCCGCCGGGAGCGTGATCGTGCGGTTCGTGCGCGGAAGGAGGCCCGCCGGGCACGGAGAGGGTCCCGTCGAAGAACTCGATCACGTGGCCCTTTTCGATGAGCCAGCGAAGGGGGCTCAACACCATGGCCGCCTGGGGCGAATCCGCGGCCATCCCCGGCCGCAGCTTTTCGACCAACTCGTGGCGCGCGCAGCCCGGGTGCCGCCGCAGGTAGTGCAGCACCTCGGCGATGGATTTCACGGCGCGCCGCGGCTCGAGCGGGTGCGGCTGGATCGATGTCGCGAAGGTCTGTCCGCCGGCCGTCCTGAAGAGGTAGAGATGCATGTGATGGAAGGCCGGGCGCAGCGCCATCATCACGGAATACGGATGGCGGCTCTCGCGGAACCACGACTCCCGGACGGCCCGGCGCAGGCCCTGGTCCGTCAACTGCTGGGCCAACTCGGCCCGGATGATGAACCGCCGCCCGGTCAAGGCCAGCTTCGGGAGGTGCTGCTCGGCAAAGATCTTCTGCGCCTCCGCCTCCGACAGGGTCGGCAGCTCGGGCTGATCCTTGAACCGGTATGCCGTGCGGACGGAGACCGACTGCTTCCATTTTTCGATCTGTTCCGGCTCGCGGACGGTCTCGATGTGCGAGCGGTATTCGTCCAGCGTCATGTGTGCGAAGCGGGTGCGCCACAGCTCCTGGAGCCGGGCGTTGTAGGCATGGTAGTTGGGCGGCCCGAGCAGTTCGCCGCTCAAGCGGCAGCGCGCCACGCAGTTGAACGCCCCGGCCGGCGGCTCCGCCTGCTGCTGCTCGCGGACAAACACCGTGTCCAGGTGGACGGCCAGGGCATGGCCGGTGAATTCCGAAAGGTTCTGGAACAGCCGCTGGCACGCGCGGCACTGGACCAGCTGGGAACCGGGCTGGCCGCCCGAACCACCCCGCGCCTCGATCTTCACCTCGTGGCAGGCCGGCGTTTGCAGGAAGCGGGACGCCAGGTCGGCCAGGGGATAGGCCCGGCCGGAGGCGCGGAGTTCATGCGCCAGAACCCCCAGGTGCCTGCGCTCCGGCAGGAAGCTGACCGCCACGGGCGCCGGCGCGGGTTCGACGGGCCCCTCGCGCGGCGGGCGCCGGGAGGGAAAGCCGCGCCGCTCCCGCTCGTCGCGATCGCGCGGTTTCGGGCCGCGCCCCGGCCCCCGGCCCGGCCCTGCTCCCGGCCCGCCGCGAGGCGGGCGATCGCGATCGCGCGGCTCCCGACGCCGCTCGCCTTCGAAGCCCGCGTAGGGATTGGCCGCCGGGGGCTGGCGGGCCCACGTCGGAACGAAATTCAATTCCAGGACGAGGTCCCCGGGCGCGGACCGGGGTTGCTCCGCGGACTGTTCGTCGGTGCTCATCGTGTTCTCGCCGCCATGCGACCCCCGACGTTCTAGCAGATGGCCGCCCCGAGGGAAAGCAAATGCATCCGCGCCCCTTGCTTTGATTGTCCGCCGCCGCCGTGCTACGGTGAGGGCATGAATGCTCATCCGCCCGTCCCGACCGGCGAACTGGAGAAGTACTCGTCCGCGCTGACCCTGTCGGACATGGAGATTTTCGTGTTCCCCGAGCTGCTCTACAGCCTGGTGCTCGCCAACCTCATGTCGCCGCGCCTCTGGGCCTGGCGGCAGGATCCCTGGTTCGCGAAGCTCGACTCGCTCACGCCGTACCGCCGCGTCCTGCGGCTCAAGCAGTTCGTCATCGACCACTACGAGTTCAACCTGGACCTCGACACGTGGGGGCTGACCACGAAGGAGCGCGAGATCGAGCGTTTCCGGCCGTGGATGGACGAGGCGACCATCGCGCAGAGTAACGCCCTCTTCGGCTACGAGGGCGACAAGTACTACTTCTCCCTCGACATCCGCCGGCACTTCGGCCTGGACAAGTACGAGGGCCACGTCATCCCCTACTGGAAGACGGAGACCCTCGAGGCCATGGACGCCTTCCGCTTCAAGGAAGGCTACCGCGCGGGCGCCGGCGAATGCGTGTCGCTGTCCACGCTCTACGCCGCCGCCCTCTACGCGATCTGCGGCATCCCGCTGGAGGACATCTTCCTGATGGGCACCGCGCTGCACTCGCAGAACTTCGTGGACGTCGGCGACGGCATCCTCACCAACAACCGGCGGGTGGTGACCAAGGCCATGTGGTTCAACGGCACCGAGCTCACCGCCAAGGCCCAGCGCGCGCTCCGCCACGAACAGGTGACAATCGTCGCCCACCCCAGCGGGTACATCCATACCGTGTACCCCGAGGCCACGATCGCGCCGGCGGCGTGGGACCGGTTCCGCGACAGGCTGCGGGGCTTCCTGGCCACGGACATCAACATGGAGATCCTGGCCAACTACCTGCGCCAGAAGCCGGAACTGCAGTCGTGCTTCCAGATAACCCACGATTTCGGCGGCAAGGCGCGGCACATCCCGGCGGAGAAGGTCTACCACTACGAGCACACGAGCTCGTTCAAGGTCAGCGACCGCACGCGGGACAAGCTGCTGGAGGAGATCGAGGAGGACGAGTTCTTCGCGGAGCCGCTGGACGGCCGGATTCCGCTCAACAAGTTCGAGGACTTCTTCCGGCGGAACAAGATCGACCTGACGCGCGAGGAGGACGTGCAGAAGCTCATGAAGGAATTCACGTGCTACAACATGCGCGCGAGCGACATCATCCGCGACCTGGTCGGGTTCACGCGCCTCGAACCGCGCCTGCCGTCCGGGGAAAAACGGTTCCGGGACGTCCCGGCCATCGGCCTCCGCCCGGGCATGACGCGGGAGCATATCGTGGCGGAGGTCGAAGCCCTGCGCGGGAAATCGCGGATCGCCGACCTCGCGTTCTATGCCTACCGGGACCTGTCGCGGTGCGACTGGGCGCCGTTCCTCAAGGCGGCGCTGGAGCGCAGTCCCGTCACGCTGAAACGGGCGGAAGGCCAGGACGACCGGCAGGCCGCCGCGTGGCTGGAGGGCCTGCCGAACGAATCCATCTACGACGGGGCCCGCGTCGCGCAGCCCGACGAGGTCGCCAACTACGGGCGGGGCGACGGGCTGGAAAAGGCGCTGGGCCTCGCCGGGATATGGAAGAATCGCCATCCCGGGGAACCGGTCGAGCTGGACTGCCGGCCCGACCGCGTCCGGCTGTCGCAGGGCGCGCGGCGCGTGGAATGGCCGTCGGCAAAAGGCCTGGAAAAAAACGTCACCCTGTAAGCCGGCGGACGATTTCGCCCGGCTCGAGCCCGGTGACGAGGACCTGTTTGTTGCGCCCGGAAGCGCCCGCGACGAGGCGGATGCTGTGCCGCGGCAGGCTCAACCGGCCGGCCAGGAATTCCACCAGCGCCTCGTTGGCCTTGTTGTCCACCGGCGGCGCCTGGAGCCGGATTTTCAGGGCATCGCCGTGAAGGCCCTGAACGGCATTGCGGTCGGCCCGCGGGACGATGCGCAGCACGAGCCGCGCGCCGCCGGGCGCCGCTTGCGCCCAGGTCACGGCAACCCCTCGCCCGCCGCCGGCGCGTCGTGCTGGATGGCCTCCAGCTCCTCGCGGAAGCCATGGCCTTCCCCGGCGGCGTAGCCCAGGAAGATCGCGCCGCCGAACAGGCTCCAGACCAGGCTGCCGGCATAGACCAGGAGCGAGAGGGACATCGCGGTTTCGTCGCCGACCTGCACAGCGGCGAAAAGCGTCACGAAGAGGCTTTCGCGCACGCCGAGGCTGCCGGGCGTCAGGGGAATCGCGGCGATCACGGTGATGACGGGGAACAACGCGAAAAAGACGAGCAGCGGGACGCCCACGCCCAGGCTGCGCGCGAAACTCCAGCAGGCCATCGTCAGGCCGAACACGTTGACCAGCGACAGGGCGGCCGCGCCGGCCACCAGGCCGGGCCGCTGCCGGTACAGGTAGAACGCCGCGTACATCCGCCGGGCCAGCGCGCCCAGGCGGGACGCCGGCTTCGCCCGGGCGGCCAGCCACGGATGCTCGGCCAGGTTGCGGCGGAAAAGCAGCCACGCGGCCAGGACGGAACCCGCCAGGAGAATCCACATCAGCATCGCGGGCCATCGGCTCGCGGGATGGTGCGCGAACAGGGCGTGCCGCGAGGCGATCATCAGGCAGCCGAAGGCGATCGTCACCCACAGCCCGATCGCCCGGTCCACGAGCACGGTCGAGGCCGCCTCGGTCCGCCGCCCGCCCGCGCGTCGGGCCACGTAGTAGGCCCGCGCCACGTCGCCGCCGCACGCGCCAAGCATGAAGGCGTTGAAGAACTGGCCGATGAAGAAGATGCTGAAGACCTGTCCGAAGGAGATCCGCAGCCCCTGCGCGGCCAGGATCTCGCCCCAGCGCCAGGCGCCGGCGAAAAGGCCGAGGAAGGTGAAGCCGAGGCCCGCCAGCCACCAGGGCCACTGCCCGGCGGCGCCGGCGAAGACGCGGCCGAATTCCGAAAGGTCCAGCCGCCGGAGCAGGAAAACCATCAGCCCGATGCACAACGCCAGGCGAACGCCCAGGGAAAGGAAACGCCGGGCGCGGCTCACGGGCTCACCCCGCCTTCCCGGCGCGCCGGAGGGCCTCGTCCAGGATGGCCCGCAGCGTCCCGTCGAGCGGGACGGCCGGCTCCCAACCGAGCTCGCGGCGGATCCGGCCGCTGTCGAGAGGCCGCGGCTCCTCGGCCGGGCGGTAGCGCGCCGGGTCGACCTCGACGCGCGGCCGGATGCCGGCCAGCCGGCAGAGCCCTTCCAGAAGATCGCCGACGCGGACCAGCTTCCCGGACGAAATGTTGTAGGCCCGGCCCGGTTCCCCCCGCTCCAGCAGGATACGGTAGGCGCGGGCGACGTCGCGGACGTCCAGGAAATCGCGGAGGCTGTCGAGGTTGCCCACGCGCACCACGGGTTCCGCGCGGCCCAGCGCGATGGCGGCCACCTGCTCCGCGAAGGCGGCCGCGACGAAACTCGGCGACTGCCCGGGGCCGATATGGTTGCCGGGGCGCGCGACGACGATCGGCATGCCGTAATGCGCCGCGGCCATCCGCGCCGCGGAATCCACGGCCTGCTTGGACAGGGCGTACAGGTTGTCCGGGAGCAGCGGCGACTCCTCGTCCAGGCGCCCGGGGGCGCCGGACCGGCCGTACACCTCGGCGGAGGTCACCATGAGCAGGCGGGCGCGGGGGGCATGATGCCGGAAGGCCTCCATCACGCGGATCGCGCCCAGGAGGTTGGCCGAGAACACGGCATCGGGATCGGTCCAGCCCATCGGCACGAACGCCGCGCCGGCCAGGTGAATGAGGCCGCCGGGCTGGAGTTCCCGCACGAGGGCGTCCAGGGCCGCCCGGTCCAGGATGTCGCCGGAGCGCGGGCTCGCGGCGGGCGGCAGCGGAACCCCCGGCCGGTCAAAGCCGATCGGCGCGTGCCCGGCGGCGGCCAGGTCGGCCACCACGTGGCGGCCGACGAACCCCCCGGCGCCGGTGACCAGCACGTTCACGTTACTTGCTCCGGACCCCGTACCGTTCGAGGTCGGCGTCCACCATCATCCGCACGAGGCCGGGGAAATCGACCTCGGGCTTCCAGCCCAGCTTCGCGCGCGCCTTGGCGCAGTCGCCGAGCAGGTGCTCCACCTCGGCGGGGCGCAGCAGGGCGGAATCGATCACGACGTGATCCTCCCAGTGGAGGCCGGCGCGGGCGAAGGCGAGCTCGAGGAACTCGCGGACGGAATGGTTTTCGCCCGTGGCGATGACGAAGTCGTCGGGCTCGGGCTGCTGGAGCATCAGCCACATGGCCCGGACATAGTCGCCGGCGAAGCCCCAGTCGCGCTTGGCCTCGATGTTGCCCATCGGCAGCTTGTCCTGGAGGCCGGCCCGGATGCGCGCCACGCCGTCGGTGATCTTGCGGGTGACGAACTCCTTGCCGCGGCGGGGGCTCTCGTGGTTGAAGAGGATGCCGGAGACCGCGAAGAGGCCGTAGCTTTCGCGGTAGTTGACGGTGATGAAATGGCCGTACGCCTTGGCCACGCCGTACGGGCTGCGGGGGTGGAAGGGCGTCAGCTCGGTCTGCGGGACCTCGCGCACCTTGCCGAACATCTCGCTGCTGGAAGCCTGGTACACGCGCGCCTTCGGGCACACGAGGCGGACGGCCTCGAGCAGGCGGGTGACGCCGATGCCGGTGAATTCGCCCGTCAGCACCGGCTGGCTCCAGGAGGTCGGCACGAAGGACATGGCCGCGAGGTTGTAGATCTCGTCGGGCCGCGCCTCCTCCAGGGCCTTGATCAGCGAAAGCTCGTCGAGCAGGTCGGCCTGGACCAGGTTCAGCCGGTCCTTGATGTGGCCGATGCGCTCGAACGTCTCCGTGCTGGAGCGGCGCACCATGCCGTGGACGGCGTAGCCCTTGCCGAGCAGCCATTCCGCCAGGTACGACCCGTCCTGGCCCGTGACCCCGGTGATCAGCGCTTTTTTCATGCCTTTCTTCCCCTGCTTACGTTGCGGTTCCGGGGCCTTCCCAGACCCCCCGGAGATAGGCGAGCGCCCCCCGGACCGTGTCCGCGGGCGCGCCCGGCCCCGGCTCCAGAATGCGCACCATATCCGATTTCATCCGATCACGGAAGCGCGTAAAATCCACCAGTCCGCCCGGCGGCATGGCGTGGTCGAGCGCCGGCGGCCGGACGTCGTGGATGTGCATGCCCGCCAGCCAGGGCGACAGGCGCTCCAGCCAGCGCTCGGGATTGATGAACCCGAGCATCGCCCGGATGTGCCCGTGCCCGATGTCGTGCCAGTAGCGCAGGTGCGGGCTGTCGATCTCCCGGCAGAGCCGCTCCATCTCCACTTCGGTCGGCACGGCCTCCCACGTCGGCAGGTTTTCCAGCGCCAGCGCCACGCCGGCCGCCTCGAGGGCGGGCAGCAGCCGCTTGACGCTCTCCCGCAGTCCCTCCAGGTGGGGCCCCGCCTTCTTTTCGCGGGTGATCTGGAGCTTGAGCTTGGTCTTCTCGTAGGCCGGCGTGCCCAGCCGTCCCTCCGCGCAGAGGGCCAGCAGCTCGCGGCTGTACTTCGTCATGTCCACGTTGCCCGCGTGCGCCACGACCACCCGCGCGCCGACCTCCCCCGCGAACCGGATCGTCCGCTCCGTGTGCTGCACCGCCCGCTCGCGTTCCCGGGGATCGCGGTCGGACAGGCTGAACAGCTCCGGGTGCCCCTTCGGGGCGCCCACGGGAACGGGGCAGAAATTATGCACGCTCCAGACGCGGACGGCCTTCTGCTCCACCATCCGCATCACGCCGGGCACGAGGTCGAGGCGGAGGTCGTACCCCAGCTCCACGTGGTCGAACCCGAGGGCGAGGATCTCCTCGATCATCCTCTCGCCCTCGGTGTGTTCCCGGGCATTCCACCGCGTGGTCAGGCCGATAATCATCACGCCCCGTAACGGCAAAAACTCTCCCCCGGGTGGAGGAGAGTTTTCGCGCGAACCGAAGGAATCAGCCCTTCAGGGCCCGCAGGCGCGCCCGCGCCTGCTTGCGGCGCCGCTTCTCGCTCGGCTTTTCGTAATGCCGGTGCGAGCGGATCTCCCGCATGATCCCTTCCTTGTCCATCTTCTTCTTGAGCCGGCGCAGCGCCTTTTCCACCGACTCGCCTTTTCTGACTTTAACTTCTGACACTGGGTGTATTTCCCCCCTTCCGCCACTCGATGTGTTTCTACGGCTGATGATCCCGGGCACGTGTAAGCCAACTCCCGGGGTTTGTCAAACGGCAACTCACGGGCGGCCCACGCAGTGGTAGGCGAACCCCTTGGCACGCATCTCTTTCGGATCAAACATGTTGCGCCCGTCCACCACCACGGGGCACTTCATCAGGGACCGGAGCCGCTCCAGCCCGAAATCGGCGATCTGCGACCACTCGGTCAGGATCAGCACCAGGTCCGCGTCCCTCACGCAGGCCTCGATGTCCGTGAAATAGGCCAGGTCCGGGTAGAGCGCCTTGAAGTTGTCCGTGGCCACCGGGTCCCACAGGCGCAGCATCGCGCCGGCCTCGCGGAGCCGCGGGACGAAGTAGAGCGAGGCCGCCTCGCGCACGTCGTCGGTGCAGGGCTTGAACGCCAGGCCCAGGATGGCGACCGTCTTGTCCTGGATGACCCAGAGCTCGTGCCGGATCTTCTGCATCACGTGGTCGCGCTGGGCCTCGTTGATCTGCCGCACGTTCTTGAGCAGGTCGAAATCGTACCCGAGCTGGTCGGCCAGGTGCACGAACGCGTCCACGTCCTTGGGGAAGCACGAGCCGCCGTACCCCACCCCGGCCTTGAGGAACTGGCGGCCGATCCGGCGATCGAGCCCCATGCCGTTGGCGACCTGCTCCACGTCCGCGCCGGCCAGCTCGCAGATGCGGCTGACCGCGTTGATGTAGGAGATCTTCATCGCGAGGAAGGAGTTGGACGCGTGCTTCGTCAGCTCGGCGCTGGCGATGCCCATCTCGACGAACACCCCGCCGCCGCGGGCGATGATCGGCTCGTAGATGGCCCGGAGCAGCTGCGACGCGCGCTCGCTCTCGACGCCGACGACCACGCGGTCCGGCTGGAGGGCGTCCTCGATGGCCGTGCCTTCCCGGAGGAATTCCGGGTTGGAGGCCACATCGAACGCGACGTCCTTGCGCGAGTAGCGCAGGACCGTGCGCTTGATCTGCTCCGCCGTGTTCACCGGGACCGTGCTCTTCTCCACGAGGAGCCGGTAGGAGGACATGTGCTCGGCCACCTCGCGGACGACCTGCTCGACGTAGGAAAGATCCGCCTGCCCCTCGACGCCGGGCGGCGTGCCGACGGCGATGAAGATCACCTCCGCATACTCGGTCCCCTCGGCCAGGGACGTGGAGAAGCGCAGGCGGCCCGCGGCCACGTTGCGCGCCACGACCTCGTCGAGGCCGGGTTCGTAGATGGGCATCTTGTTGGCGCGGAGCATGTTGACCTTGCGCTCGTCCTTGTCGACGCACAGGACCTGGTGGCCGACCTCGGAAAAGCAGGCGCCCGTGACCAGCCCGACATATCCCGTGCCCACAATGGTGATCTTCATGCCCGTTCGCTCCATCAGGAAATCGGCGCATCCTACCCGTCGCGCGCGGAGAATGCAACCCCGGCCGCGAAATCGATTCACGGACGCGGGGCCATCTGTTACGGTCGGGAACGGCCATGAGCACCATCCTGGTCACCGGCGCCAGCGGGTTCCTGGGCGAAGCCCTCGTCCGCCGGCTGGCCCACGCCCACCGGGTCGTGGGCGCGGGCTTCCAGCACGCGCGCGACGCGCTGGACCTGCGCGAGCCCGCGCAGGTCCGCTGCCTGCTGGACGCGGCGCAGCCCGACGTGGCGATCCATGCCGCCGCCTATCGCGACCCCGACTTCTGCGAGGCGCACCCGGAGGAGGCCGCGCGCCTTAATGTCGAACCGGTGCGCGCGATGGCCGCCGCCCTGCCGCCGGCGGCGCGCCTGGTCCTGGTCAGCACGGACTATGTCTTCGACGGGGAGGCGCCGCCCTACCGGGAGGACCGCGAGCGGCGGCCCGCCAGCGTCTACGGCCGCACCAAGGCGGCGGCCGAGGACCTCGCCCTTGCGCGCGCGAACAGCCTGGTCGTCCGCATCCCGCTGCTGATCGGGATCGAGCCGGCGCACCGCGGCCCGTCGGGCTTCGTGCTGCAGATAGCCCGGCAGGTCCTGGACGGCAAGCCGGCGGAAGCGGACGACGTGCTGGTGCGGTTCCCCACGTGGACCGAGGACGTGGTGGCGGCCGTCGAGTTCCTGCTGGAACGAAGCGCCGCCGGCGTTTTCCACGTCAGCGCGCCGCGGGGCGCCACGCGCTATCGCTGGACGCTGGAGGTCGCGCGGCTGCTGGGCCGGAACGCCGATCACCTGGTCCCGCTCCGGGCGCCCGTCCCGAGGCCGGCCCGCCGGCCGGTGAATTCCCAGTTGTCGACGGAGAAACTGCGATTCGCGGGTTTCGACCGGTTCACCGATTTTGCGGCGGTCGCCCGGCAGATTTTAGCGCGCGCCTCGGACCTCGGCGACGGCGCCCTCCAACGCATCCCGTAGCAACTCGGGCGGCGGACGAGAAACCAGTTTCTGCTCCAGCATCAGGTCGAGCAGCCGGCGGGCGTCCCGGATGCCCTCCTCCGTGCGACGGTACACTTCCTCGCGGGAGAGCGCCCGGCCGGCCACGCCGTCGCGGACGGCCTGCATGGCGACATCGGCGGCCTCCTGCGGGAAGACCCCGGCCTCCTCCATCGTCGGGATGATGTGCTCCGGCGAAAGGCCCTTCTTTTCCGCGAACTGCGCCAGCGAGCGCGCCGCGGCGATGGCCATGCCGTCGGTGATCTTGCGCGCGCGGACCAGCAGCGCGCCCTTGAGGATGGCGGGGAAGCCCAGCGAGTTGTTCACCTGGTTCGGGAAGTCGCCGCGCCCGGTGGCCACGACGAAGGCGCCGGCCTCCTTCGCGGCATGCGGGTAGATCTCCGGCACGGGGTTCGCGCAGGCGAAGACGATCGCGCGCGGGCCCATGGCGCGGATCCAGCCCGGCTTGACCGTGCCGGGCCCCGGCTTGGACAGCGCGATCAGCGCGTCCGCCCCCCGCACGGCCTCCTCCACGGTCCGCACGCCGCCCGGGTTGGTCCGCTCGCACAGCTCCCACTTTCGGTAAAACCGCGCGTCGGCGCGGATGTCCTCGCGGTGCCGGCCGAGCGAGCCCTGCGTGTCGAACAGGATCAGCCGGCCGGGATCGCCGCCCGCGCCGAGGATCAGCCGGGCGATGGTGGTGTTCGATGCGCCCGCCCCGTAGAGGACGATCCGGGCCGACGCCAGCTCCTTGCCCGCCACCTTCAGGGCGTTGAGCAGGCCGGCGAGCGTGACGCAGCCGGTGCCCTGGGCGTCGTCGTGCCAGACGGGGATCTCGCACGACTCGCGCAGGACGTCGAGCACGCGGTAGCAATTGGGCTGGGCGATGTCCTCGAGGTTGACCGCGCCGAATGAGGGCTGCAGGCGGCGGACGAAGTCGATGATGGCGTCGGGGTCGTGCTTCCCGTCCGGGCCGCGGCTGTCCATGCAGAGGGCCGCGGCGTCGACGCCGCCGAGCATCTTCATCAGGAAGGCCTTGCCCTCCATCACGCCCAGGCCGCCGGACGGGGACACGTCGCCGTCCCCCAGCACGCGCGAGGAGTCGCTGACCACGGCGACCAGGTTGCCGCGGTTGGAGAGATCGTAGGAGGCCTCGTGGTCGTCGCGGATGGTCGTCGAGACGGCCGACACGCCGGGGGTGTACCAGACGTTGAACCAGTTGAAGCCGAAGGCGGCGACCCGGGGGACGGTCTGCATCTTGCCGCCGTAGAAGCGGTGCGCGGAGAGGGCGAGCCGCTTGAAGAAAAGCGTCTTGCCCCGGGCCACCTGCTCGGGGGTGAAATCGGGGGGGAAGGACCGGTCGAGCCGGTCCAGTTTCAGGTCCAGGGCATCCATCCGTTCCATCCGGCCGGTCAGGGCGCGACCTTGTAGACCTTGTCGTGCTCGCGCACGTGGCCCGGCACCGTGATGCCGACGTTGTCGCCCTGCGCCGCCTTCTGCACGGACTTGTGCTCGATCTGGATGGAGTCCACCGTCACCGTCAGGTCGGACGTGTGGCCCCTGATGCGCAGTGTGTCGCCGACCGCCAGCGAGGCCGTCAGCTTGATCGCCGCCACGTTCAAGTGACCGAAGTAATGCGTGATCGTTCCGATTTCAATTTCCGTTGACATGGAGCACCTCCCGTGTGCACGCCACCACGCTAGCACGCGCGCGGCCCGAATCAAGTTCTTCCGCTGGCTTTTGCCGCGCGCCTCGCGTAGACTGGCGCCCCGCATGAGAATATTCGTCACGGGATCGAAGGGCCAGCTGGGCCGGGACAGCCTGGACGTCTTCGCCTCCCTCGCGGAGGTGGCCGGCCTGGACCTGCCGGACCTCGACATCGCCGACGCGGGCGCGGTGGAGCGGACGCTCTCCGCCTTCAAGCCCGACGCGGTGATCAACGCCGCGGCCTACACGCAGGTGGACCGGGCCGAGACCGACCGGGAGGCCGCCCGGCGCGCCAACGCGGACGGCCCGCGCGTGCTGGCGGAATACGTCGAGCGCCACGGCGGGCTGCTCGTCCACGTCTCGACGGACTACGTCTTCGACGGCCGGCGCCCCCCGCCCCGCCCCTACGTCGAGACCGATCCGACCGGCCCGGCCTCCGTGTACGGGCGCACCAAGCTCGAGGGCGAGGAGGCGGTGCGGCGGGCCACGGAGCGGCACCTCATCCTGCGCACGGCCTGGCTCTACGGCGCGAGCAGCCGCGGCTTCCTGCGCGCCATCCTCGGCCGCGCGGTGTCGAATCCCGGCGCCCCCCTGCGCGTCGTCAACGACCAGTTCGGCTCGCCCACGTGGTCCTGGCGCCTGGCCCGGCAGATCCGGAAGGCGCTGGAAGGCGGCGCCCGCGGCCTGTATCATGCCGCCGGCGAAGGGGCCTGCACGTGGTTCGATTTCGCCGCGGAGTTCCTCCGGCTCCTGAACGTGCCGGCCCGCGTGGAGCCGTGCCCGGCGACCGAGTATCCGCGCCCGGCGCCGCGCCCGCGCAACTCGGTCCTGGAGAACGCGCGGCTGAAGGCCGAGGGCCTGCAGGTCATGCGGCCGTGGGCGGAGGACCTGGCGGAATTCGCGCGGCTCCACGGCGAGCGATGGCTCCGGGAAGCGAGGGAGGCGAAGGCATGAACAATCTGCTCGTCACCGGCGGCTGCGGCTTCATCGGCGCCAACTTCATCCGCTACCTGCTCGAGGAGGCCCCCGGCTTCACCGGCCGCGTGATCAACGTGGACAAGCTCACCTACGCCGCCAACCCCTTGAGCCTGGCGGACATCGAGAAGCGGTTCCCCGGCCGCTATGTCCTCGTGCGCGCCGACATCGTCGACCGCCCGGCCATGGCCCGCGCGCTGGACGCGCACGGCGTGGACGCGATCGGCCACTTCGCCGCCGAGTCGCACGTGGACCGCTCCATCGTCCGGCCCGACGATTTCATCCAGACCAACGTCGTCGGCACGCACGTCCTGCTCGAGCTGTTCCGCGAGCGGCGGGACCGGATCGCGCGCTTCCACCACGTCAGCACGGACGAGGTCTTCGGCTCGCTCGGCCCGACCGGATACTTCACCGAGGACACGCCGTACCGGCCCAACAGCCCCTACTCCGCGTCCAAGGCGGCGTCCGACCACCTCGCCCGCGCCTGGCACGAGACCTACGGCCTGCCGATCACGATCTCCAATTGCTCGAACAACTACGGGCCGTACCAGTTCCCCGAGAAGCTGATCTCCCTGATGATCCTCAACGCCCTCGAGGGCAAGCCGCTCCCCGTCTACGGCGACGGAAAGAACGTCCGCGACTGGCTCTATGTCCGCGATCACTGCACCGCGATCTGGCGCGTGCTGACGCGGGGCGCGCCGGGCCGCACCTACAACGTCGGCGGCCGGAGCGAGAGGCCGAACCTCGACGTCGTCGGCCTGGTCTGCGACCTGGTGGACGAGCTGGCCGGGCCGCGGCCGGGCGGGAAGCCGCGGCGCGAGCTGATCGCCTTCGTCAAGGACCGGCCGGGCCACGACCGGCGCTACGCGATCGACTGCTCGCGGATCGAGCGCGAGCTGGGCTGGCGGCCGGAGGAGTCGTTCGAGACCGGCCTGCGCAAGACCGTCCGGTGGTACATGGAGCACCGCGAGTGGGTGGACCAGGTGCGCACCGGCGAGTACCAGCGGTGGATCAAGGCGCACTACGGCTGATTTTCCAATGTTTGGAAAACTCGGCTCGCTTTTTTTCCAATGATTGGAAAAAATGGGCGTGGTTTTTCCAATGATTGGAAAACCGGGAGCACGGCATGAAAGGCATCATCCTGGCGGGCGGCTCGGGGACGCGGCTCTACCCGATCACGCGGGCGGTGAGCAAGCAGCTCCTGCCGGTCTACGACAAGCCGATGATCTACTACCCGCTCTCCGTGCTGATGCTCGCGGGGATCCGGGACATCCTGGTCATCTCCACCCCCGAGGACCTGCCCCGCTTCCGGGCGCTGCTGGGCGACGGCTCGCAGATCGGCCTGCGCTTCGCGTACGCCGAGCAGCCCCGGCCCGACGGCCTGGCCCAGGCGTTCCTCATCGGGCGCGCGTTCCTCGCCGGCAGCCCGTCGGCGCTGATCCTGGGCGACAACATCTTCTACGGCCACGGCCTGCAGGAAATCTGCCGCGCCGCCGGCCGGCTGACGGAGGGGGGGCTGATCTTCGGCTACCCCGTCAAGGACCCCGAGCGATACGGCGTGGTGGAGTTCGACCCGACGGGCCGGGTGCTCGGCATCGAGGAGAAGCCGGCGAAACCCAGGTCCCGGTACGCCGTGCCGGGGCTATACTTTTACGACGGCTCGGCGGCGGACGTCGCGGCGGAGCTCAAGCCGTCGGCCCGCGGCGAGCTGGAGATCACGGACCTCAACCTCGCGTACCTCCGCCGCGGGACGCTGCGCGTGGAGCTGCTCGGACGCGGGTTCGCGTGGCTGGACACCGGCACGCACGAGTCGCTGCAGCAGGCCTCGAACTTCGTGCAGACCATCGAGGACCGGCAGGGGCTCAAGATCGCCTGCATCGAGGAGATCGCCTTCCGGCTCGGCTACATCGACGCCGCCCAGCTCCGGCGGCTGGCGTCGGACATGATGAAGAACGAGTACGGCCGCTACCTGGCGCGCATCGCCGCGGGGACGGAAGGCTGACCATGTCCCTGCAATGCGAAAAGACCCCGCTGCCCGGCGTGCTCGTCTTCCAGCCGGACCGGTTCGGCGACTCGCGCGGCTTCTTCATGGAGACGTTCCACCGCGACAAGTACCGCCCGCTCGGCCTGGACCGCGAGTTCGTGCAGGACAACTTCTCGCGCTCCGGCCGCGGCACGCTGCGGGGCCTGCACTACCAGCTGCGCCGGCCGCAGGCCAAGCTGGTGATGGTGATGGCCGGCGAGGTCTTCGACGTGGCGGTGGATATCCGGCGCGGCAGCCCGCACTTCGGGAAAGGATTCGGCATGGTGCTCTCCGGCGACAACCGCCGCCAGCTGTTCATCCCCGAGGGCTTCGCGCACGGCTTCTGCGTGGTGAGCGAGCAGGCGGACTTCCTGTACAAGTGCACGGACTTTTACGACCCCGCCGACGACCGCGGGATCCTGTGGTCGGACCCGGCGATCGGCATACACTGGCCGGGGAAGGATTTCCTGCTGTCGTCGAAGGACGGGCGCCTGCCGAAGCTGGCGGACCTGCCGGAGTCGGAATTGCCCGTGTTCGGGTAGGGCGGCTTGGCTCAAGCCGCCGTCTGTCCGGCGCGTGGATTCAACGCGCCCTACCCCTTGAGCAGCTTTTCGACCTCGGCCAGGATGGCGTCCGCGTCGGCGGGCGTGACGGCGCTGAACCAGAGGCCCTGGGGATAGATCATCACGTTGGGGCCGCGCTCGCACAGGCCGAGGCAGCCGCTCTGCGACACGCGCACCGGCCCCTTCCAGCCGCGGGCGGCGACCTGGTCCTTGAGGATATCCTTGATCGCCGGGCCCGCCCCGCCGTCGGCGCACGACTTGCGCGCGCCCTGGCGGTCGTTGCCGCAAATGAACAGGTGGCACCGGTAGGGAGACGTCAGCCGGTTCATGCCCCGCCCTCCCGCGAATCGGAGGTTAGAAACTGTACGCGATCTTCAGCGCGGCGGAGAAATCGACCGCGTCGCCCGTGCCCGCGTAGAAGACGTAGGACAGTTCCTCGAACGGACGGTAGCTGATGCCGCCCTGCCCGTAGAGCGTGTAGCTGTTGTCCTCGTAGTCCTCGCCCGTGACGAGGCCTTCCGCGAGGAGCGAGCACTGCTTGTTCAGGTCCCAGACGAAGCCGCCGGACAGCCGGTACAGGTCGTCATCGTCATCGGAGGACATGTAACCGACGTCGAGCACATAATGCCACTGGTCATCCACCACGGTGCCGATCGCCACGCCGCCCAGCAGGCGGGTGTCGCCATACCCCAGGCCTTCGTCGGCCGTGTCGAAGATGACTTCCGCATGAGGAATGATGTAGGGGAAGTCGAAGTAGTCCTCGAAGGCCACGAGTTCGAAACCGGCCGAGACATCGCCCAGCCCATCGTATGAATCCCCGGAATCCGGCTCGACGGCCGCGTACGGGACGCGAGTGAAGACGGTAAAATTGCGGAACAGGCCGAAGCGCGCGTACGGCTCCACCAGGTAGGCTTCCGAATCGCTCCAGGCGGGGAAGACGGCCGGCACGTCCTCGTACTGGGCCAGGGCCCCGAGTTCCAGGTGGTGCAGGGCGGGCATCTTGTTTTCGACCGACAGCATCAGCCGGCTGGATTCGCCGCGGCTCACGCCGGCGGTCAGGGACACTAAGGCGAGGACAAGCAGTGCTTTGCGGATCATGATGTTTCTCCCCGTGGTGCAGGTTGCTTTATGGCCGCTCCTGTATTTCCCGACACCATAATGAGCCTTCCCCTCAAATGCTACAAAAAAAAGAGGTTCGCGGGTTCTCCGGCGCGCGGAGGCCCCCGCCGGGCCGCGCCGACCGCCGGGCGCGGCCGCCGCGAAGCGACCGGCCGATGCAGCCGCACCGCCTTCCCCGTATTGAATGCGTAACAATAATATTCACACGTGTGAAGCGATTTGTTACGCATCCGCCGAACCGGGATGCGGGCGGTTCGGCGCCGGTTGACTTTGCCCCGCGGTTGGCCTTAAGGTCGGCCCCGTTTTCAACCGGGAACCCATCATGAACCACGAGAAGAAAACGCTCGACCATCTCACCCTGAAGAACGGTCGGACGATGCATTTCCACGCCCTGGCCGACTGGACCGGCGAACAGAGCCGCCTCCCCTTCTCCATCCGCGTCCTGCTCGAATCGGTTCTGCGGCGACAAGGCCATCCGGCCTTCCGGGCGGAGCACGTCCGAGCCCTCGCCCGATGGACGCCGGATGCCACGCAGAAGGAAGAGGTCCCCTTCCTGCCCGCCCGCGTGCTGCTGCAGGATTTCACGGGCGTGCCCTGCGTCGTGGACCTGGCCGCGCTGCGCGGCGCCATGGCCCGCGCCGGCCGCGACCCGAAGGCCATCGAGCCCCAGATCCCCGTGGATCTCGTGATCGACCACTCCGTCCAAGTGGACGAGACCGCCTCGCCGGGCGCGCTCGAGGCGAACATGCGCCTCGAGTTCGAGCGCAACGCGGAGCGCTACGAGTTCCTGCGCTGGGGCCAGACCGCCTTCCGCAAGCTACGGGTCGTGCCGCCCGGCCTGGGCATCTGCCACCAGGTCAACCTGGAGCATCTCGCGCAGGTCGTCGCCACGGAGACCGACGCCGAGGGCCGGGTGGTCGCGTTCCCCGACACGCTCGTCGGCACGGACTCGCACACGACGATGATCAACGGCGCCGGGGTGCTCGGGTGGGGCGTCGGCGGGATCGAGGCCGAGGCCGCCATGCTCGGCCAGCCCATCCCCGTGCTCACGCCCGTCGTCACCGGCGTGCGACTCACCGGCCGGCTCGCGGCGGGCGTCACGGCGACGGAACTCGCGCTGACCGTCACCCAACTGCTGCGGAAGCACGGCGTCGTCGAGCAGTTCGTGGAGTACTTCGGCCCGGGCCTGGACACCCTGTCCCTCGCCGACCGCGCGACGGTGGCGAACATGGCGCCGGAGTACGGCGCGACGATGGGATTCTTCCCGGTGGACGCCGAGACGCTCCGCTACCTCCGCGAGACCGGGCGCGACGAGGAGCAGGTCGAGCTGGTCGAGCAGTACTGCCGCCGGCAGGGCCTGTTCCGCCGGCCCGGCGATCCCGAACCCGCTTTCAGCCGCGTCATCGAGCTGGACCTGGGCTCTGTCGAGGCGGGCGTGGCGGGACCAAAGCGCCCGCACGACCGGCTGGCCCTGGAGGACGTCGCCCCGGGGTTCCGGAAGGCGCTCGCGGCGCCGGTCAAGGAACAGGGATACGGGCTGAAGCCGGAGCAGGCCGCCGCGCGCGTTCGCGTCGAGGGCGACGGCGAGATCGGCCACGGCGCCGTCGTGGTCGCCTCGATCACGAGCTGTACGAACACCTCCAATCCCGGCGTCATGCTGGCGGCCGGGCTCGTGGCGCGGAAGGCCGTCGAGCGCGGGCTCACCGTGCCGCCGCACGTCAAGACCACGCTCGCGCCGGGCTCGCGCGTCGTCACCGCCTACCTCCGTCGCGCCGGCCTGCTGCCGGCGTTCGAGCAGCTCGGGTTCCACGTCGCGGCCTACGGCTGCGCGACATGCATCGGCAACAGCGGGCCGCTCGACCCGCGCGTCGCGAAGGCGGTCAAGGACGGAGGGCTGGTCGCCGCCGCGGTCTTGAGCGGCAACCGGAATTTCGAGGGCCGCGTGCACCCGCTGACGAAGGCCAACTACCTGTGCTCCCCGCCCCTCGTCGTGGCCTACGCGCTCGCGGGCACGGTGGACCGCGACCTGTCGAGCGAACCGCTCGGCCGGGACGCGAAGGGCCGGCCGGTTTTCCTGAAGGATCTCTGGCCCTCGCCCGCGGAGGTCGAGGCGCTGCTCGGGAAGGCGGCGGACCCGGCCCTGTACCGGGAGCTGTACGCGGACATCGCCGGCTCCAATCCCGCGTGGAACAAGCTGTCCGCCCAGGCGGCGCCGGTCTTCGGATGGAAGGCGGACTCCACGTACATCCGCGAGCCGTCGTTCATCGCGGACATCCCGGCCGCGCCGGAAGCGCTGGGGGATATCCGCGGCGCGCGGGCGCTGGCCCTGTTCGGCGATTTCATCACCACGGACCACATCTCGCCCGCCGGCTCGATCCCGGCGGACAGCCCCGCGGGCCGCTACCTCCAGGAGCGCGGCATCCCGCCGGCGGCGTTCAACTCCTACGGCGCGCGGCGCGGCAACCACGAGGTCATGGTGCGCGGCACTTTCGCCAACATCCGGATCCGCAACCGCATGGTCGATCGCGAGGGCGGCTGGACGCGGCTCCTGCCCGGCGGCGAGAGCCTTCCGATCTACGACGCGGCCATGCGCTATGCCGGGGCGGGCACGCCGCTGGTCGTGCTGGCCGGCAAGATGTACGGCGCCGGCTCGTCGCGCGACTGGGCGGCCAAGGGCACGCGGATGCTCGGCGTGCGCGCCGTGATCGCCGAGAGCTTCGAGCGCATCCACCGCAGCAACCTGGTCGAGATGGGCGTGCTGCCCCTGGAATTCACCGGCGGCCAGAACGCGGAGAAGCTCGGGCTGACCGGGCGCGAGGAGATCGCCATCGCGGGCATCGCCGGCGGGCTGGCGCCGGGCAAGCTGCTCGACGTCGACGCCGGCGGCGCCTCCTTCCGGGTCCAGTGCCGGATCGACTCCGCGATCGAGGTCGAGTATTACCGGCAGGGCGGCATCCTGCCGTACGTGCTGCGGCAGGCGATGGGGACCCATTCGTCCGGTTCATAATCGTCCTCGTCCTCGTAATCGAAGGAAGAGAGCGCCCGTAAGAATACGAGGACGAAGGGGAACAGATGGGACAAAGAGGTTAACATGGCTCACACGTACAGCCCCGAGGCCGAGAAACTCCTGGACCAGGAAATCAAGGTCCTGGACCAGGGCTTCGTCCGGCTGGTGGATTACATGGGCAGCGACGCGCGGATCGTGCAGACCGCCCGCGTGTCGTACGGGGCCGGCACGAAGACCGTCCGCGAAGACGCCGGCCTGATCGACTACCTCCTTCGCCACGAGCACACCTCCCCCTTCGAGCACGTGGTGATCGAGCTGCACTGCAAGCTGCCGATCTTCGTCGCGCGCCAGTGGATCCGTCACCGGACGGCCCGCCTGAACGAGATCTCCGCCCGCTACAGCGTCATGGCCGACGAGTTCTACCTGCCCGACGAGGCGCACATCAACGCCCAGAGCGCCGACAACAAGCAGGGCCGCTCGGACGCGGAAGTTCCGCCGGAGCTCCGCCGCAAAGTGCTGGAGCTGCTGCAGCGCGACCAGGGCATGGCCTATGCCTCCTACGAGGAGATGATCAAGGACGGCATCGCGCGCGAGCTGGCGCGGATCAACCTGCCGCTGTCGCTCTACACGCAGTGGTACTGGCAGATGGACCTCCACAACCTGTTCCGGTTCCTGGAGTTGCGGATGGACTCGCACGCGCAGTGGGAGATCCGCCAGTACGCCGCCGCGATCGCGCAGATCGCGCGCGCCGTCGCCCCGGTGGCGTTCGACGCCTTCGAGCGGCACCGCCTGAAGGGCCGTCACTTCTCGGCCGACGAACTCGATGCCCTGCGGAGAATGCTCAAGGGGGAGGAAAACCCGCTGACCGGATCCCGGCGGCGCGAGTTTGAGCGGAAGCTGACCGCGACCTGAACGCGGGAGGCCGTCAGGAACCCGGCGGCCGGGGCGCGGGAACTTGCGCCATGACGGCTCTCGCGGACGGCGGCCCCTCGGCCAGGTAATGCTCGTGAAGCGCCGTCACGCGCTGGACGTATTCGCGGGTAAGGACGGGCCAGCGGTCAGGATGAAAGCCGCCTTTCGCGACCCGGGTCGGCCCCGCGTTGTAGCAGGCCAGCAGCAGGGACAACTCGTCGGTCTTCCAGTGGGACTGGTTGCGGCCGAGAAAATCCTGCAGGTGGGCCAGGTAGGCCCGGCCAACGATGCGATTCAACTCCGGCTCGAAGGCTCGGTCGAAGGACACCGGCTTGCCGTACAGCCTGCGCGTCACGTCGCGCCAGGTGCCCCGCTTGATCTGCATCAGGCCGCGTTCGCCGGCCTTGCCCACCTTGCGGGGGTCGCCGCCGGATTCCACCTGGATCACCGCCTCCACCAGGCAATCCTCCGGAACCCAGACCGGCGACAGTTCGGCGGCCTCCAAGCTCCAGGACAGGATCTGGTGATCCGCAAGCTCGGCGTCCGAAGAGCGCGCGCTCCGCCACCCGCCCAGCGCCAGTTGGGCCAGCAGCAAAGCGGAGCCGAACACCAGCAGCGCCGCCCGGATCGCCGGCGCGTGGCGATACAGCTTGCCTATGGGCTGTTTCCAGTTCATCCGTCAGCTTTTTTGCCCCTCACCGGGGCCGAACAACCGAAATCCTTGAGAAACTCGAAACGACTATCGGAAAAAAATGAGCCGGCAGTGTACCCCAGGAAGAAACGGATGCAACATAAACTTTATACTATTTTGTCAATATATATATGATGTTAAAACGATTTATTAAACAGGAATAATGATGAAATACGGTGGGCAGTATATGCCCCTGCGACCCCTATGTGCCGGTTTCTCACCCGTTTCCAGGCTCGGAAGCCCGCAGCGGGTCGCGGATATACGCTTTCTGGCAGGCCGGGCAAAGGTCGAAACTGAAATCCACGTAGACGTCCCGCATGAGTTCCTCCTCGGTGAGGTCCCGGCACTCCTCGATTATGCGCCGGATTTCCGCCGAATAGTCGCGGCCCAGGTCGTCGAAGGTGATTTCCAGCGGGTCGTAGGCCGCATAGACCTGGATGCGCGCGATGTAGCGAAGCCCCCCCGTTTCGAGCGGTTGCCCGAAGCGATCGCAGATACGGCTGATCATGTCCGCCTCCCTTACGGGCCACTTGAGCCTTGTCCGGAACAGGCCTTTTCTCTATGGTGGCAGGCCCCGGGGCGAAGGGCGAGCAAAAGAGGGAAAGGATCACGGAGATGACCACGGCCAGCGATGGGAAATGGGTGTGCACCTGCTGCGGTTATGTCTACGACCCGGCCACGGGCGACGCGGCGCTCGGCCTGCCGGCCGGCGTGCCGTTCGAGCAGTTGCCCGAGAACTGGAAGTGCCCGATATGCTACGCGGCCAAGGACGCGTTCGATCCCCTGTGAGGCGCGCCGATTTGACTCGGCGCGACCGGGCTCGCCTTCCTGCTCTGCCCGCCGCGGCTCGTGAAACGGAGGTTCCACGTCCCCGCCTCCGCGCTGATGGAAGACGAAAAAAAGGCCCCGACGCCGGGCGTCGGGGCCGATGCGGACTGGCGCTGGACCGGGTCAACCGGCCGGGGGTGCCACCGGCGTCTTCGGGGCGGGCGCCTTCTTCGCCGCCGCCTTCTTCACGCGCGCCTTCTTCGCCGCGGGTTTCGCGGCGGCCGGCTTGCCGGCCCGGGACAGCGCGTAGCGGCCGCGCCGGACGCTGCGGAACCGCTTGTCCTTGACGAGCGTCTGGTTGACGATCAGCTTGAAGTTCTTGGCCTTGGACTTGTATCCCGTCTTGGCCACGGCTTCCGCCGCCTCGGCGACCTTCATGGACTTGATCCCGGTCAGCACTTTGACCAGGACGTCGCCCAGCGACTGGGCGTTCTTGACCCGGCGGGCCTTTCCGGCCGGACGGCCGCGCTTCGCGGGGCGACCGCGCTTGGCGGGACGGCCGCGCTTCGCCGGACGCCCGCGGCGGGGCTGGGCTTTCCCGGTCCCTTTGATCCGTGAAACGACGACGCCGAGATCGGCGATCGCCTCTTCCACCTTCGCCAGGGCCGCGGCCAGCTTCTTCCGCTTCTTCTCCAGGCGCGGCAGCGCGCCCTGCCGTCGCTTCAATTCGCCCTGCAACTGGGCCACACTCAACTGCTTCAAGGCCACTCGTGCCATTTCCCTTATCTCCTTCTCATCCAATTGAGGATGTTAGGTGCGCAATAAACCCCGCGGCGCCTAACTTGTCAAACTAAATTAGATTCGCGCCATACACTAATTTAGGTTCCGTTCCGTATTATGGTATAAGAAAGCGCATGGCGGCGGAACATGGCATCCTGGACGCGCAGGCGGCGGCCTGGCTGGACGAGTACCGGCAAGGCCGGGTCGAGGCCTTGGGCCGCGTGGTGGAGCAGTATCGCCGCCCGCTCTTCGGGTTCATTCTCAACATGACGGAGGGGCGCGAGGATGCGGAGGAGGTATTCCAGGAGACCTGGCGCCGGGCCCTGCGCCACGCGGACCGACTGGACGGCCGGCGCCTGTTGAGCTGGCTGTTCCGGGTGGCCCACAACCTGATCGTGGACCGCGTCCGCGCGAAAAAGCCGGTCGAATCGCTGAACAGCGAGCCCCGGGCCGAGGAGCCGGGACGCGCCCCGCTCGCGGACCGCCTCCCGGCGCCGGGCCCGACGCCGGCCGGCGAGAGCGCGGGGCGGGATCTCGATCGCCGCATCCGACAGGCCATCGACCGGCTGCCGCCCGAGCAGCGGGAGGTCTTCCTGATGCGCATCGAGGGCGACGTGCCGTTCCGCGAGATCGCCCGGCTCCAGGAGGTCTCGATCAATACGGCGCTGGCGCGAATGCAGTACGCGCTGAAAAAGTTGAGGGAAGATTTGAAGGACGAATATGCCGCGTGGGTGGAGGAATGATCATGAACTGTGAAACGACCAGGAACCGCATTCTGCTGGACCAGTCGCGGGAGCTTTCCCGGGTCGGCCGCTGGCTGCTCGCCGGGCACCTGGCCCGCTGCCCCGAATGCCGCGCGTACCGCGCCGGGCTGACCGGACTGGCTGGGGCCGTCCGCCAGGTGCGCTGGGACGAGTCATTCGACGCCGGGCTGGCCGGGCGGGTCGCGGCCGGCGCGGCCGTCCCCGCCCCCCGCGCGAAACGCGGGCGAGAACGCGCGCCCGTCTTCCTGGCGCGCCCGGCGCTGGCCTACGGGGCGCTCAGCGTCCTGCTCGCCCTGGCGTTCGTGCTGATCCTGCGGCCTTTCCAGCGGCCGCCGCCACTCGCCCGGACCGCGCCGGACTCCGCGCTCGCGTGGGACGCCGACGTGGACGACCGCCTGGCCACGCTCGACGTCCTGGTCAACCAGGACGACGCGGACTGGACCGAAACGTCCGGCGCGGCCGCGGACAGCGGCGACGTGGATTCGATCGCCCGGCAGTTGCTGGAGCTGGAAGGAGAGCAGATATGAAAAGCATCCACCGACGATTTCTGACGGCGGGCATCATCGCGGGCCTGGCTTTCGCGATTCGCGCAGCAGCCCAGGACTTCGACGAAGCCTCGCCGCCGCCTCCCGAGGCGCCGGACCTGGCGGAGCCGCCGGGGCCGCCGCCGGGCGAAGCCGGGCCCGTGGACCGCTGGATGGAGCGGCTGGAGAAACGCAACCCGGACGAATACCTTCGCTACCGCGAAATGCGGGAGAAGGATCCCGAGGGGTTCCGCCGGGAACTCGCGGGGCGGCTGGGCCGCGAGCGGCTGCAGACGGTCATGAACGCCCATCCCCGGCTGCGGGTGTTCCTCGACAGCCTTCCGGAATCGGAACGCATGGACGTGCTCCAGGCGCTGGGCCGCGCCCTCCGGCCCGGCGGCCCGCCGCACGAACCAAACGCCGGCGAACTGCGGCCGCTCCACGAAGAGGTGGCCCGGCTGGCCCGGGAGTACCGGCAGAGCACGGACCAGGCGCAGCGGGAGCAACGGCGGGCCGACCTGAAACTCAAGCTGGGCGAGCTGTTCGACGCCCGGGAACAAGGACGGGCGGATCACATCGCGCGCATCCAGGCCGAGGTGGCCAAGCTGCAGCAGGCGCTGGATTCCCGCCGGGCGCAGCGCGACGAGATCGTCGAACGACGGCTTCAGGAGCTGACCGCGGACGAAAGCTCGAAGTGGTAGGGCGAGACCGGCCGCGCCCGACGCCCGGGGTTCAGCGGACCCGCGGGGCGTCGCCCCAGAGCTTCTCCAGCGCGTAGTAGGACCGGGCGTCGGCGGAGAAGAGGTGGATCACCGCATCGAGGTAATCGGCGACCACCCAGCCGCTCTCCGGCGCGCCCGCGCGCCGGAAGCATCGC
Source organism: Verrucomicrobiota bacterium (assembly GCA_022710725.1). Lineage (GTDB taxonomy): Bacteria > Verrucomicrobiota > Kiritimatiellia > CAIQIC01 > JAGNIJ01 > JAGNIJ01. The sequence continues at coordinate 201,628 of JAKLGK010000002.1, read as the reverse complement.
GCGCCGCCGCGGGAGAGGGCGCGTTCCAGCTCATCCGCCATGGCCTTGAGGTGGGGCGCGTTGCGGCCCGTGACGACCAGGTAGTAATCGGTAACCCCGGAGAGTCCGCGCATGTCCAGCAGGACGGGGTCTTCCCCCTTCCGGTCGGACAGGACCTCGCGGGCCAGCTTGGCTAATTGGAGCGGTTCGATCTTGCGTTCTCCTTACCGGTACAGTTTCTTGCTTCGAATATACCCGGCGACGGCCGGCGCGACAAGATAGCGGAGGCTCAATCCGGCGGCCGCGCGCGCCCGGATCTCGGTGGAGGAAATCTCCATCACGTGCCCGCGGAAGACGGTCCGCGCCAGGCGCCGGGGCCAGGGCTCCGGTAGGCGCAGGCGGCGCGCGGTCATCCGGGCCAGGGAATAGCCCGGCCGCTCCAGCGCGATGAACACGCAGCGCCGCAACAGCTCGCCGACCTCCCGCCAGGCGTGCAGTTCGAACAGCGAATCCGACCCGATGATGAAATGCAGCCGCGCCCGCGGGTGGTTGCGCTGCAACGCCTTGATCGTGTCGATGGTGTACGAGATGCCGCCCCGCCGGATCTCCAGGTCGGAGACCGTGAACCGGGGATCGCCGCGAACGGCCCGGCGCAGCATCGCCAGCCGGTCGGCGTCCGGCGCGAGATCCCGCGCGGCCTTGTGCGGCGGGCGGGCGCAGGGCATGAAGATCACGCGATCCAGGCGGAAGCGCTCGAGCGCGTCCTGGGCCATCATGAGATGCCCGAGGTGCACCGGGTTGAACGTCCCGCCGAGTATGCCGAGGCGGTCGCTCACAGGTGCAGGCCGATGCTGCTCAATTTCCACTGGGGATGCTCGTAGATGAACGACAGCTCGAACCGGACCTGGTCCGGGGTCGTGGCATAGTAGCCGCGGAGGTTCAACGCGCCGTTCTCGTCCACCGCGGGCTTCTGGCTGAAGACCGGCGTCTGGCTCTTCAGCGGGGCCAAGTCGATCTGCTTCTCGGCGAATTCCTTGAAGGCTTCCCGGAGTTGCTCCTCGGTGACCTGGCTTTGCCACAACTGCGAGATGTGCGCGCGGAAGCCGCTGAAGTCGTTTTTGTTGATCGCCTCCGCCAGGAGGCCGATGGCTTCCGAGGTCATGCGCTGAAGTTCGGCGTCCGGCGGGATCTCGACGGTCGAGGCGCCGCCCTGGGCAAGCCCCGCGGCGGCCTTGCGCAGGTTGAGGATCTTCCACGCGCCGCCTTCCTTCACGAGGTCCAGTTCCACCGGGATCTGGCCGCCGTCGCGGGTCGTCACGGTCCCCTCGAGCCGGCCCCGGTTGTTCTCGATGGCGCGGGTCGGCCACGAAGCGCTCGCGTACTGCCCGAGCGCGCTGTCCCGGAGGAACGCCGAAAACTCCTCCTCGCCCGTCGCCGCGCGGAACTCGGCGGCCGTGGCGAGATAGGCCTCGCCGACTTTCCCCTCGCGGACCAGGGAGAAAAATTCGTCCGCGGCCTTCGGCAGGCCGCTCGTCGCAAAGAACAGCAGGGCGATCAGGATGGCCACCACCACCACGATCCCGAGCAGAATCGTCCCCATTTTTTTCATCGCGGCCTCCTCCGTTCGGCCAGCTTTCATTATCCCCCGCCCGGCCCGCGAGTCAACGCCCGCTTCCGGCGCCCGCCCGTTTGACGAACCGGCCCGCGCAATGCTATAGACAGCCATCCAGCGGAATTACAATTTTGTATGAAACGCCCGCAACGGCTATACAAAAAAGTAGCATATAAACGGTCTGTAAATTGAAATTGCTGCTTTTCCGCGGGAAACCGTCGGGCGACGCGAAGATGGAATGGTTCTAGCTTGAAGAAAAAGGAAGGGGCAGAAGCATGAACAATCGGAACGGGAAGTTGGATCTGGCGGAGCCACGGGAGGCTTGCGGGCTGTTCGGCGTCTTCGGCGTGCCGGAGACGGCCCGGGCGATTCATGCCGGCCTCTTTGCGCTGCAGCACCGGGGCCAGGAAGGCGCCGGGATCGTCGTCAGCAACGGGGAGAAGATCCGCTCGATCAAGGGCATGGGCCTGGTGGCGGAGGTCTTCGCGACCCGCTCCCTCGCCGAGCTCGAGGGGCACCTCGGCATCGGGCACGTCCGCTATTCCACCACCGGCTCGTCCCGCCCGCAGAACGTGCAGCCGATCGTCTTCGAGTGCGTGGACGGCCTGTGGGCGCTGGCGCACAACGGCAACCTGACCAATTCCCAGGCGATGCGGCGCTCGTACCAGGAGGCCGGCGCGATCTTCCAGACGAGCACGGACAGCGAGATCCTGATGCACCTGATCGCGGACCCGGCCTACCGCGGCCGGCCGCGCCGCGTGGAACGCGCGCTCGCGGAGCTGCAGGGCGCCTTCTCCTTCCTGCTGATGACCCGCGACTCGGTCCTGGCGGCGCGGGACCGCTACGGGTTCCGCCCGCTGTCCGTCGGCCGCCTGGGCGGGGGGTATGTCTTCGCCAGCGAAACCTGCGCGCTGGAGCAGGTCGGCGCCACCTTCGAGCGCGACGTGCTGCCCGGCGAGCTGGTGGTCGTCGACGCGAAGGGCATCCGGGGCAGCACGTTCTGCGAACCGGTCAGCGGGCCGCTGGGCCAGTGCATCTTCGAGCACGTCTACTTCGCGCGGCCGGACAGCACGATCTTCGGCCAGAGCGTCCACGAAACGCGGGTCGCGCTCGGCCGCCAGCTCGCGCGCGAGCATCCCGTCGAGGCCAACCTCGTGATGCCGGTCCCGGACAGCGGCAGCTCGGCGGCGCTCGGCTACTCGCTGGAGAGCGGCCTGCCGATGGATTACGGTTTCATCCGCAACCACTACATCGGGCGGACGTTCATCATGCCGGAGTCGGACCAGCGGTCGGGCCAGGTGGACCTGAAGCTGGCCGTCGTGCCCGGCGTGGTGCGGGACAAGCGGGTCGTGGTCGTGGACGACTCGATCGTCCGCGGCACGACGTCGCGCCGCCGGATCGCGGCCCTGCGCAAGGCCGGCGCGCGGGAAATCCACCTGCGCATCTCGTGCCCGCCTATCCGGCACCCCTGCTATTTCGGCATCGACTTCCCGTCGCGCAAGGACCTGGCGGCGGCCCAGCACCCGCTGGAGGATATCCGTCGGTTCATCGGGGCGGACAGCCTGGCCTTCCTCCGGCTGGAGGGCCTGCTGGCGGCGTTCGAGCAGCCGGGCGACTACTGCACGGGCTGCTTCTCCGGGAAGTACCCGGCGCCCGTTCCGGAACAACACTCCAAAACCGCGCTGGAAAATGCGCAGGCGGCGCCCGCATGAATCCCCTTCCCCCCGCGGCCCAGGGCCTCTATCACCCGCGCCACGAGCACGACGCCTGCGGCGTCGGCTTCGTCTGCCACATGCGCGGCGAGAAATCGCACGACGTGATCCACAAGGCCCTGCGCATCCTCGTCAACCTGACCCACCGCGGCGCGTGCGGCTGCGACGAGAAGACCGGCGACGGCGCGGGCATCCTCATGCAGTTCCCGCACGCCTTCTTCGCGGGCCGCGCGCCCGAGGCGGGGCTGAAGCTGCCGGGCGAGCGGGAGTACGGCGCCGGGCTGGTCTTCCTGCCCCGCGACGCGCGCGAGCGCGGACACTGCGTCAGGCTCTTCGGGGACGCGATCCGGGCCGAGGGCCAGGTCCTGCTCGGCTGGCGGAACGTGCCGGTGCACAACGAGGGGATCGGCGACCTGGCGCGGCAGGTCGAGCCGTTCATCGCCCAGGTCTTCATCGGCCGCGGACCCGGCCTCGACGACGAGGCTCACTTCGAGCGCAAGCTGTTCGTCATCCGCAAGGTCATGGAGCGCGCGGTCCGCGAGTCCGATCTGCGCGAGAAGAAGTACTTCTACATCCCGAGCCTTTCCAGCCAGACGTTCGTGTACAAGGGCCTGCTGCTCGCCGACCAGATCGAGCCGTTCTTCCCGGACCTGACCGACACGGCCATGGTCAGCGGCCTGGCGCTGGTTCACCAGCGTTACAGCACCAACACGTTCCCGACGTGGGACCTGGCCCAGCCGTTCCGGTTCCTGTGCCACAACGGCGAGATCAACACCCTGCGCGGCAACATCAACTGGATGAACACCCGGCAGTATCTCTTCCAGTCGACGCGGTTCGGCGACGACATGGCCAAGCTCTTCCCCATCGCCACGCCGGGCGCGAGCGACTCGGCGATCCTGGATAACGCCGTCGAGCTTCTGTACCACACCGGCCGCCCCCTGCCCCAGGCGGTGATGATGCTCATCCCCGAGGCGTGGCAGAACCACCGCACGATGCCGGACGAGAAGAAGGCCTTCTACGAGTACCACGCCAACCTGATGGAGCCGTGGGACGGCCCGGCCTCCATCCCGTTCACCGACGGCCGGTGCATGGGCGCGGTGCTGGACCGCAACGGGCTGCGCCCGTCCCGCTACACGGTGACGCGCGACGGGTTCGTGATCATGGCCTCCGAGACCGGCGTCCTGGACATCCCGCCGCAGGACATCGAGCACAAGGGGCGGCTCCAACCGGGCCGCATGCTGCTGGTGGACACCGAGCGCGGGCGGATCGTGGATGACGAGGAGATCAAGAGCGAGGCCGGCCGGCGCCGCCCCTACCGCGCGTGGCTGAACGAGCAGCAGGTGACGCTTACATCCCTGCCGCGGTCCATGCAGCCGGACACGGGCGAGTTCCCGGACTTGCGGCGGCACCAGCAGCTGTTCGGCTACACGCTCGAGGATCTGCGGATCGTCCTGATGCCGATGGCGACCCGCGGGCTGGAGGCGATCGGCTCGATGGGCACCGACACGCCGCTGGCCGTGCTCTCGTCGCGGCCGCAGCTGCTCTACAACTACTTCAAGCAATTGTTCGCCCAGGTGACCAATCCCCCGCTCGACGCGATCCGCGAGGAGCTGGTGACGTCGCTCCACCTGTACGTCGGTCCCGAACAGAACCTCTTCGAGGAGACGCCGGAGCACGCCCACCGGCTCAAGCTGGACCAGCCGATCCTGAACAACGAAGAGCTGAACAAGATCCGCGAGTTGCGCGTCGGAAACCTGCGCGCGGTCACGCTCCCGATCCTCTACCCCGTCGCCGAGGGCGGCGTGGGGCTCCGCCGGGCGATGGACGAGCTGTGCGCGGCCGCGTCGCGGGCCATCCGCTCCGGCGCGACGATGCTGGTGCTCTCCGACCGCGGGGCGACGCGGCAAAAGGCGCCGATCCCGGCGCTGCTGGCGACGGCCGGCGTGCACCACCACCTGATCCGCGAGGGCCAGCGCACGCGCTGCGGGCTGATCGTCGAGAGCGGCGAACCGCGCGAGGTGCACCACTTCGCCATGCTCATCGGCTACGGGGCCGGCGGGATCAACCCCTACCTGGCCTACGAGACGCTCGGGGCGATCGTGCGCGACGGCTGGATCCCCGACATCAAGGACACGCTCAAGGCGCACACCTACTACGTCAAGGCGATCAACAAGGGCCTGCTGAAGGTCATGTCCAAGATGGGCATCTCGACCCTGCAGAGCTACTGCGGCGCGCAGATCTTCGAGGCGGTCGGGCTGGGGCCCGAGATCGTGGACCGCTACTTCACGGCCACGCCGTCGCGCGTCGGCGGCGTGGGGCTCGACGAGATCGCCGCCGAGGTGAAGATGCGCCACCAGCGGGCCTTCCCGGCCCAGGACGTGCCGGCGCTCCTGGAACTCGACGTCGGCGGCCAGTACCAGTGGCGGCGCGGGGGCGAGTACCACCTGTTCAACCCGCTGACCATCGCGAAGCTGCAGCAGGCCACCCGCACGGGCGACGCCAAGGTCTACGCCGAGTACGCGAAACTGATCAACGAGCAGCACACGCAGCTCTGCACCCTGCGCGGGCTGCTGGAGTTCAAGTCGGACGGCCCGCCGCTGCCGCTGGAGGAGGTCGAGCCGTGGACGTCCATCGCGCGGCGGTTCAAGACGGGCGCGATGTCCTACGGCTCGATCAGCCAGGAGGCGCACGAGACGCTCGCGATCGCCATGAACCGCATCGGCGGCAAGAGCAACAGCGGCGAGGGCGGCGAGGACCCCGAGCGCTTCCTGCCCGACCCGGTCGGCCACTGGCGGATCAGCGCGATCAAGCAGGTCGCCTCCGGCCGCTTCGGCGTGACGAGCAATTACCTGTTGAGCGCCAAGGAGCTGCAGATCAAGATGGCCCAGGGCGCCAAGCCCGGCGAGGGCGGCCAGCTCCCCGCGGAGAAGGTCTATCCCTGGATCGCGAAGACGCGGCACTCGACGCCGTACGTGCAGCTCATCTCGCCGCCACCGCACCATGACATCTACTCGATCGAGGACCTGGCGCAGCTGATCCACGACCTGAAGAACGCCAACACCCAGGCACGGATTAGCGTGAAGCTGGTTTCCGAGGTCGGCGTCGGCACGGTGGCCGCGGGCGTGGCCAAGGGCAAGGCGGACGTGGTGCTGATCAGCGGCTGGGACGGCGGCACCGGCGCCTCGCCCGAGACCGCGCTGAAGCACTCCGGCCTGCCGTGGGAGCTGGGCCTGGCGGAGACGCACCAGACGCTGGTGCTCAACGACCTGCGCAGCCGGATCGTCGTCGAATGCGACGGCAAGCTGATGACCGGGCGCGACGTCGCCATCGCCTGCCTGCTGGGCGCGGAGGAGTTCGGCTTCTCGACCGCCCCGCTGGTCTCGCTGGGCTGCGTGATGATGCGGGTCTGCCACCTCAACACCTGCCCCGTCGGCATCGCGACGCAGGACCCGGACCTGCGCCGGAAGTTCGCGGGCAAGCCGGATTACGCCGTCCACTTCTTCCGGTTCATCGCCGAGGAGCTGCGGCAGATCATGGCCCGGCTGGGCTTCCGCACGGTGGACGAGATGGTCGGGCGCGTGGACCGGCTCGAGGCGCGCCGCGCGGTCGAGCACTGGAAGGCCCGGGGGATGGACCTCTCTAAGATCCTCTTCAAGCCCGACATGCCGCCCCACGTCGGCACCCACCGGACCCGGGCGCAGGACCACGGCATCGAGAAGGCCCTGGATCATCGGATCATCGAGCTGGCCGCGCCGGCGCTCGAGCGCGCGGAGCCGGTCGAGATCGACCTGCCGATCCGGAACGTCCACCGGACGGTCGGCACGATGTTGAGCAGCCAGATCTCGCGCTACTACGGCGAGGAAGGCCTGCCGGACAACACGATCACGCTGCGCTGCAAGGGCTCCGCGGGCCAGAGCTTCTGCGCGTTCGGCGCGCGCGGCCTGACCGTCACGGTCGAGGGCGACGCGAACGATTACTTCTGCAAGGGCCTGTCCGGCGCCCGCGTGGCGATCTTCCCGCCGCGCGAGGCGACGTTCGTCCCGGAGAAGAACATCCTGATCGGCAACGTGGCCCTCTACGGCGCCACGGCCGGCGACGTGTACATCCGGGGCCTCGCGGGCGAGCGCTTCTGCGTGCGCAACAGCGGCGCGCGCGCGGTCGTCGAGGGCGTCGGCGACCACGGCTGCGAGTACATGACCGGCGGCCGCGCGGTGATCCTCGGGCCGACCGGCCGGAACTTCGCGGCCGGCATGAGCGGCGGCATCGCCTACGTCCTGGACGAGGCCGGCGATTTCGGACGCTACCGGTGCAACCCGGAAATGGTCGAGCTCGAGGAGGCCCGCGACCCGGCGGACGAGGCCGAGCTGCGGGAGCTGGTGGAGGGCCACTGGAAGCAGACCGGCAGCACGGTCGCGCGGCGGCTCCTGGACGACTGGGAGTCCGCCCTGCCCCGCTTCGTCAAGGTCATGCCGGTGGACTACAAGCGCGCCCTCGGCCTCGTCGGGCGGCCGCAGGTGATCGTGCCGAAGACCGAGCCGGTGTACGTCAGCGACACCGACGTGCTGGAAAGGTTGTGACATGGGCAAACCCACAGGCTTCAAGGAATACACGCGCGAGCTGCCGGCGACGCGGCCGGTCGAGGCGCGGGTCGGCGACTACCGCGAGCTGGTCGAGCCGTTCCCGACGGACAAGCTGCGCCAGCAGGCGGCGCGCTGCATGGACTGCGGCGTGCCGTTCTGCCACAGCGGCTGCCCGCTCGGCAACATCATCCCGGACTGGAACGACCTGGTCTACCGCAACCGCTGGCGCGAGGCCTTGGACCGCCTGCACGCGACGAACAACTTCCCCGAGTTCACCGGCCGGCTGTGCCCCGCCCCGTGCGAGGAGTCCTGCGTGCTGGGCATCAACGAGCCCGCGGTGACCATCGAGCTGATCGAGAAGACAATCATCGAGCGCGGGTTCGAAAACGGCTGGGTCGTCCCGCAACCGCCGGCCGCGCGGACGGGCAAGACGGTGGCCGTCGTCGGCTCCGGGCCGGCGGGCCTTGCCTGCGCCCAGCAGCTCAACCGCGCGGGCCACGCCGTGACCGTCTTCGAGCGCGCGGACCGGATCGGCGGCCTGCTGCGCTACGGGATCCCTGACTTCAAGCTGGAGAAAGGGATCATCGACCGGCGCCTGAAGCTGATGGAGGCCGAGGGCGTCGTGTTCCGGCCGGGCGTGAACGTGGGCGCGGACCTGCCCGTCGAGGACTTGAAGAACTTCGACGCCGTGGTCCTGTGCGGCGGCGCGACGAAGCCCCGGGACCTGAACGCGCCGGGCCGCGAACTGGAGGGGATCCATTTCGCCATGGAGTTCCTCGGGCCGCAGAACCGGCTCGTTGCCGGCGACCGGCCGGAGCACGACGGGTTCCGCGCGATCTCCGCGCGCGGCAAGCGGGTCATCGTCATCGGCGGCGGCGACACGGGCAGCGACTGCATCGGCACGAGCCTGCGGCACGGCGCGAAGTCCGTCACCAGCTTCGAGCTGATGCCGATGCCGCCGAAGGACAGGCCGGCCGGCCAGCCGTGGCCCTACTACCCGATGCGCCTGCGCACGAGCTCGTCGCACCAGGAGGGCGGGCGCCGGTTCTGGGCCATCAGCACCAAGCGCTTCGTCGGCGCGGGGGGCCGCCTCCGCAGCCTGATCACGGTCAACCTCGAGTTCGTGAAGAAGGACGGCCGCCTGCAAATGGTCGAGGTGCCGGGCTCGGAGCACGAGTGGCCGACCGAGCTGGTCCTTCTGGCCTTGGGGTTCCTCGGGCCGGAACCGGACGGCGTCGTCGCGCGGCTGGGCGTGGACCTGGACGAGCGCGGCAACGTGAAGACGGAGCACTACGCCACCCACGTCAAGGGTGTGTTTTCGGCCGGCGACATGCGGCGCGGCCAGTCGCTGATCGTCTGGGCAATCTCCGAGGGCCGCGAGGCCGCGCGGGCCGTGGACGAGTACCTGATGGGCTTTTCGTTGCTGCCGGCCAAGGGCGGGCCGGACCTGCCGCGGGTATGATCAGCTCGCCGCTACCTTGAAGTCGCAGATCAGCGGCAGGTGGTCGGACAGCGTCACGGCCGGCACCGCGAAACGCGTCACCGCGATCTCCGGGCCGTGCAGGATGTAGTCGAGCTGCCGCTTCGGCGCCCAGCTCGGGTGGGAGAGCACGGCCCGGCCCGCGGCATTCCGCAGCCCTGTCGCGCGGAGGAACAGCTGGATCTCCTCCCGGCCGCCGAACGTGTTGAAATCCCCGGCGACAATGCACGGCTTTTTCGCCGCCCGGACCAGCGGGACCAGGGCCTCCAGCTGCGCCTCCCGGGTGCGTCGCCGCAGGGCGAGATGCACTAGGAAGATCGCCAGGTTCTTGAGTTCCAGCTCGATGACCAACCGCTTCACGCCGCGCTCGAAGTAGTGGAAGCGCTGCGCGTGGATCCGTTCGCGCGTCAGCAGGGCGTTGCCCTGGCTCCCGGCCAGGGGCAGGTAGTGCAGCCGGGAATCGCCGGGGTACTTGGACTGGTACACGTGGAAGTGGCCCAGCTCGCGGGCCAGTTCCTCCGCCTGGTTCAGCCGGCGGGAGCGGTAGGAACCGCTGTCGACCTCGACCAAGCCGATGATGTCGGGGTCCTGGGAGCGGATGAAGTGGGTCACCTGCCGCAAGGTCCGCGAGGTGCGTTTCAGGTAGCCGCGCCCGGGGACGGGGAAATGAAACGTCGCGCCGGTGCCGGCGCAGTATCGCAGGTTGTAGAGCAGGAATCGCACGCCGCTATCCTTATCCCGGACGCGCCCCGGATGCAACGACGGAGCGGGCGGGCGGATCGCGAAATCGCTTTCCTGCCCCGCGCGGGACGCTATGATGGGGTGCAAACAACCGGACGGAGAACCGCACCGTGAACCATGGCTTCGACATCCTCCGCTATCGCGCCGCGCTCAACCAGTACCGCGAAGGGTTCCTGATGACCTACCGCGCGGAGATCGAGTCGTTCGACGCGGCGGACAAGCTGTTTCCCCGTTGGCTGTCCATGGCGCCGCCCCTGCCTGCCGCGAAGGGCCGCGACCCGATCACGCCGGCGCCGTTTCTGCTGCTCATGCAGCGGCAGGCGCGGAACGCCTTCGAGGCGCTCACGGAGTGCCAGTCCGCCCGCGCCTGGGCGGCGCTGCGGCCGTTCGTCGAGGCCCCGCTGATCCTGGGCAAGTGGCTGGACGATCCGCAGAACGCCGTGGTCTGGCTCTCCCGCAACTCGGGAAAAAGCGCGCGCAAGGACTACCAGGACGTCTATTCTGGCGATGCGCTCAAGCCCCAGAACCTGCAGGGCGGCGACGCGATCCGACTCGTCCTGGCCCGGCTCGGTGACGATTTCCTCCAGACCCAAGCGCGCTTCTACACGCGGCCCGTCACGTTCGCGCCCGGCGGGCCCCGGGGCGCGCCCGACGGAGCGGACGATCCCGCCGATCTCCGGGCGCACCTCTACGCCGCGCTGCACCTCTTGTGGTTCGTCCTGCGCTCGACCGGCCGCATGCTGGCCCCGGCCGCCGGGAACCGGCCCGAGTTGAAAGTGGACCTGGAGCGCGTCGAGCGCGAATTCGCCGCGCCGGTCATGGCCCTCGCCCGGGAAAACGAGACGCACAAGAACGTCCTGACCCAGCTCGGCCTGTGGCCGCACGAGCTGCTCCAGGCCCCGCGGCACGGGTAACCGGTCCCGGAGGCCTGACGAAACGACGCGCGGCACTCCCCTTTGCAGTTGGCCCGCGCCCGCAACCGCGCTATCATGGCCTCATGCTGGCGCGCAGAGGGCATCTTCGCCGGATTTTGCTGTTAGCGCTTTTTCCCGCCGCGCTCCGGGCCGCCACGCATTATGTCTCCCCCTCCGGCCTCCATCAGTCGCCGTTCACCAACTGGGAAGGCGCCGCCACCACCATCCAAGCGGCGCTGAGCAGCGTGTTCTTCGTCACGGGCAATACAGTCCTGGTGGCGGCGGGTACGTACACCGGCCCCGGCAACAACAATCTGGATTTTGGGGGCAGGCAGATCACGCTCCAGTCGGTCGACGGGCCCAGCAACACGATCATCGCCTGCACCACCGGCCAACGAGGACTTCGTCTCGAGGGCGGCAGCGTAAACTCGCATGTGATCGGCTTCACCATCCAAGGCGCCACCGTTCCAGGAGCCGTATGGATCTCCTCCCGGTCCGATCCCGTTTTCGAAGACTGCTGGATTCTCAATAACCACACCCTTCCCGTCGAGTCGAGGCACTCCGTCTCGTCGGAATACAATGACGACGGCCAGCTCACCCTCGAGACCACGGTTGATGTAGACATCTACTCGGGATCGGGAGGCGGCCTCGTGATCCAGGATGCCGCGCCGGTCTTTCGCCGGTGCGTGATCGGCGGCAATCGCGCCGGCGAATCCGGAGGCGGAGCCCTCATGGTGTCCAACAGCGCCCCGCTTTTTGAAGACTGTCTCTTCCTGCAGAATGAAGCCTTTTCCTCCTCCTCGATGGTTCAGCGCGCTTATGCCTATGACGAATTCGGATATCCGGTGCAGTTGGTTGAAACCCATTCCGAGGCGGGCGCGGGTGAGGGAGGCGGCGTCGCGCTCCTCAATTCCACGGCCCGATTCAGCCACTGCATCATCTCCGATAATTACGCCGCCCAGGCGGGAGGCGGAATCTGGGCCGCCGGCGGATTGGTCATCCTGGCCACGAACCGTGTTGAGCGCAACCGCACCATGACCAACCCGGCTTCCCATTCGGTTACACAGACCATCGCCTACGATCCGTTCGGCAATCCGGTTTATAGCCAAACAGACACAGGCCCCGGGATGTACGAAGGCCGCGGCGGCGGCCTCGCGCTTTCCAACGCCGCGGCCCGACTCTGCGGAACCGGTTTTTTTAACAACCAGGCCGCTGAATCCGGCGGAGGAATCTGGTTGTCGTACGGCTCGCTCACGGCCGACACCAGCCGGATCGAAGGAAATGTCTCGGGCACCAACAGCATCAGCACCACGTTTATTCAGGTCATCGCCTATGATGAATTCGGCCATGTCGTCTACTCATCCGAACTCCTTTGGGCCTCCAATGTTGTCGCGGGCGGCACCGGGGGCGGGATGGCGGCCCGGGAGTCCTCGATCCACCTGCGAGGGAGCAGCTTAAGCTCCAATCAGGCCAAGAGGGCGGGCGGCGGTCTCTACGCCGAATCGTCCGTTATTGAACTGCAGGATGTCCGACTGGAGGACAATCGCGGCTCCCTATGCGGAGCGGGCCTGTACATGGCTTCCAATTCGTCCGCCCGTGTATCCGACTCTGTATTCATGCAAAACCAATGCAGCGCGACGAGCGACCGAACCAATGTGACCATCATCGCCTACGACGAGTACGGAAGCGTGGTTTACGAGGGCCAAGAGATCGCGACGGCTGAAGGCCGCTCGTTTGGAGGCGCCATCTTTCTTCACGCAGGCAACCTGTTGATCACCAACAGTCTCTTCAGCGGCAACGCGACGCCAAGCCGCGGCGGGGGATTGTTCGCTTTGTCGGCCACGGCTCACGTGGACTCGTGCCGTTTTTACGCCAACAAGGCCCAGTCCACTCGATTTGAAAAGACCGTCAAAGTGTTCTCCGGTTCCCTGGTCCGCTGCACGACCAACACGACCTGGTGGGGAGCGGGCGGGGCGCTGGGCGCGGAATCGTCGGTCGTGGCCATCGTCGGCTGCACGATCGCGAGCAACGAGGCGGGCGATTTCGCGGGCGGGATGTGCTTCCAGTCCGGTTCGACCGTGACCGTGGAGAACTGCGCCTTGTATGATAACCTAGCCGGCTTCGCGCATTGGAGCACGACGCGCTTGAACGAGGCCAGCGGTCAATACGAGACCGTCGAGTACGCGGTCATCACCGGCCGGGGCGCGGCGTGCTACGTCGAGGCTTCCGCACTGACCCTGAGGCACGTCACTGTGAACGCCAACAACGCCACGGCGCGCATGGACACGGTGTGCGCCGCGGCCAACGCCTCGCTGCGGGCGGTCAACACGATCTTCGGCGACCACTCCCTGGGCATCGAGACCGATTCCGTGGCCATCCTTTCCTTCTCGCGCGTTCCCCCCGGGTGGCCGGGCGACGGGAACCTCACCAACGACGCCCGCGTGGTCCAGGACTGGCGGCTCGCGGCCGATTCGCCGTGCATTGACGCGGCCACGAATATCCCGGCCCTCGCCGCGGACATCGAGGGGGAGAACCGTTGGGACGATCCCGCGCACCCGAATGCCGGCTCCTTCGCCGACATGGGCGCGGACGAGTTCGTGGATATCGATGGCGACGGGATGGCCGATGCCTGGGAGGGATCCTGCGTCGGCAGCCTGCTGACTCTGGGCGACGGCCGGGACTACGACCGTGACGATGCCGGGGACCGGGACGAATACGAGCACGGCCTGAATCCCGCGGCCGCCAGTTCCGACGGCGACCCGATGACGGACGGCTGGGAACTGGAGCGCGGGACCGATCCGCTCGCGGATGACGGCCAGGCGGACCCGGATAACGACACCCTGGTCAACGCAGACGAGTTCGTCGCCGACACCGATCCCCTCGACGGATTGGATTATCTCCACCTCTCCCAACTGGCCGGCGGCGGCGTGAGCAACAACGTCATCCTCTCCTGGTGGAGCAGCGCCCGGCGGACCTACCGCGTTTTTACATCCAGCAACATCCTGGACTGGGTCGAGGCGGACGTTCAGCCGGGCACGGGGACCCTCATGACGTACGAGGACGACAGGCCGCCAACTCGGAGGAACCTGCTCCGCGTCAGCGCCGAGATTCCGCCCTAGCCCGCTTATTGCATGAGCGTAGAGACGCTCACGCAATAAGCGCTTCTGGGCACGCGAATTGCATAGGCAATTCGCGTGCCAGAAGACGTGACGTATTGTCGAATCAAGGATTCGACAATACGAACGTGGCAAGCCCCGTTTGTGCCCGCAACGCGGGCACATCACCGCGTGCGGCCACGTTGCCGCGGCCTACGCGGCTCACGTGGCGGCCCTTTGGGCGGATAATGCGCGCCAATCGCGCATTATCCGGGCTAGCAGGCCGCCAGGTAAAAGGATTTGTCGGCCTCTCCCGAGAAGCCTAGGATGCTGCTCCATGCGCATAACCGGGCTCGTTTTGACAACGCTTTGGCTGGCGAATTTACCGGCCGGAGGCCAGGAACCGTCCCTCACCGCCGTCAGCCTGGCCCCCAGCCTGACGGAACTCGTCTTCGCGCTCGGGCTCGGCGACCGGCTCGTCGGGCGATCCTCGGCCTGCGACTACCCGCCGGAAGCCCTGGCACTTCCGGTGCTCGGCGATTTCGGGCGGCCGAACCAGGAGGCCCTGCTGGCAGCGCATCCCGATCTGGTCCTGGCCACCGACCTCGAAAAGCCCGGCCTGCGTGGATACCTAGAGGGTCAAGGTATCAAAGTGCTGGTCCTGTCGTGCGAGAACTGGACGGGCCTGCTGGACACTGGACGCGCCGTCGCCCGCGAGCTCGGGGACGCCGAAGCCGGGATCCGCTGGGCGCAGGACATGGAAGTCCGGCGGACGGCGATTGAACAGCGCGCGAACACTTTCTGGGCCGGGCGGGAACGGCCCAGCGTGTACATCGAGATCTGGAGCGATCCGCCGATGACCGCGGGGAAGGAATCCTTCGCGAACGACCTGGTCACGCTGGCGGGGGGGCGAAATATCGGCGCGGCGCTGGACCGCTCGTACGCGAACGCGAGTTCGGAATGGATCCTGGCGCAGGATCCGGACGTCATCGTGCTCGCCTACATGACCACGAACGCGGCGGCGGAACGGCTGGCCCAACGGCCGGGATGGGACCGGCTCCGGGCCGTCCGCGAGGACCACGTTTGCGCCGGCATCAACCCGGACTGGCTCCTGCGCCCGGGTCCGCGTATGCTCGACGGCGCGGAGGCGCTCTCGGAATGGCTGATGAAAACAACGGATTGACCACGGATTTCGCGGATGAGCGCGGATGACCTATCCGCGAAGTCCGCGCTATCCACGGCCCCGTTCCTTCGGATGAATAAACAAAGAATATTCATAATTCTTGTGTTCGCCTGCCCGTTGCTGGTGGCTCTGGGCCTGTTTCTTGGACACGGATGGAGCGAGCCGGCGAGCCTCTTCGAGCCGGCACGGCGGGGCATCCTGGAGGCGCGGCTCTGGCGGGTGGCCCTGGGGGCCGTCACGGGCGCGGCGCTCTCGGTGTCGGGCGTGATCCTGCAGGCGCTCCTGCGCAACCCGCTGGCGGAGCCGTACGTGCTCGGGCTGTCCGCCGGCTCCGGCCTCGCCACCGCGCTGGGGATCCTGCTCGGCGGGCTCGCGTTCAGCAGCCTGATGCTGCCGGCGGCCGGCTTCGTCGGCGGCCTGGTCAGCCTGGCCATCGTCTGGCGCCTGGCGTCGGCGGGGCGGATCACGGGGCCGCACACGCTCGTCCTCGCCGGCGTGGTGTGGGGTTCGCTGTGCGGAAGCCTCCTGATGTTCATCGTCTCGCAGGCCAGCGTCGAGGGGCTGCACGCCGTCCTCTGGTGGCTGCTTGGCGATTTGCAGGTCTTCGATACGCGGCTGGTCCTGACGGCCGCCGCGATTGTCCTGCCCGCCCTCGCGGCCGCCGCCCTGCTGGCCCGGGATCTGGACGTCCTGCTGCTCGGCGAGGAGATGGCGGGCCATGTCGGGCTGAACGCGGAGCGCGCCAAGATCATATTCCTCGCCCTGGCCGCCCTGCTGACCGCCGCCTCCGTGTGCATCAGCGGCCTGATCGGGTTCGTCGGGCTCACGGCGCCCCACGCCGCGCGCGCCCTCGTCGGCCCGAACCACCGGCGACTCGTCCCCGCCGCCGCGCTGCTGGGCGCCGCCTTCCTCGTCCTGGCCGACGGGCTTGGGCGAACGTTGTTCTATCCCGTCGAAATCCCCATCGGGGTGATCACGTCCCTCGTGGGCGCGCCGTTCTTCCTGTTGCTGCTGCGCCGGAAGCAGAAGGAGATGTGGAGATAATGAAGGTGTCAGGGTTCAGGGTTCAGGTGTCAGGAGGAGGTTGGGCCTCCACTATTCACCATTCACCATTCACCATTCACGTCTGATCCGTGCCCTCTCCTCTCCAACTCGAAGCCCGCGCCGTGGCCGCCGGATACGGCGACAAGGCGATCCTGCACGATATTTCCCTGCGCTTCGCGCCCGGGGAACTCGTCGGCCTGATCGGGCCAAACGGCGCGGGAAAGACCACGCTACTACGCGTCTTGAGCGGCTCCCTGCGCCCCGCGCAGGGCGCGGTGATGCTGGGCGAGGCCGACCTCGCCGCGATGAACGCGCGCCGCCTCGCGCAACGGATGGCCTTCGTGCCGCAGAGCCTGAACCTCCCCGTGGCTTTCACCGTCCGGGACTTCGTCGCGCTCGGCCGCCGGCCATACGGGGCGGCATGGAGCCGCCTGGCTGCCGGCGATCGCGAGGCGATCGGAACCGCCCTCCGGCAGGCGGACCTGGAAGGCATGGAGGAGCAACTCGTGGACGAATTGAGCGCTGGCGAGCGGCAGCGGACGCTCGTCGCCCTCGCCCTCGCGCAGGAACCGCAGGTCCTGCTGCTCGACGAGCCGACGGCGCACCTGGACATCCAGCACGCCTGGCGCCTGCTGGAACTGGTCCGCGCGCTGAACCGCGAACGGGGCACGACCGTGATCTTCTCCTCGCACGACCTCAACCTCGCCGCCGCCTTCTGCCGCCGGCTGGTCCTGCTTGACCAGGGGCGCCTCGCGGCCGACGGGGCGCCGGAAGACGTCCTTACGGCGGGCGTCCTTTCCCCGACCTATCGTCATGCCCTCGAGGTGATTGCGCTGCCCGGTTCCCGGCGCGTCGTCGTGCCGGCCTGATCCTGTCGCCGGCCGGGTCGCCTCATTTTTTCCGAAAGCCGGGAAGAAAGCATCTCCACGCGCGACTGGGGTCCTTGAGCATGCAGCCGTATGCCGTAAATGTTTAAGCCTCGCTTCGCCGAGGAAACCAGGAACCGGAGGGCCCATGAAGACCGCGAAAACATGCCTGAAGATCCTTGCGTTCGTTTGGTTCGTCGCCTTGCTCGCCGCGCCGCAGGCCATGGCCGAAAAGCCGGGAACCGACCAGCCGCCGCCCAGTATCATCGTTCAATTGTCCCCCGCCCTGGCGGCCCTGGCCGCGCAGGACCTGGTCAAGCCCGCCCTGTCCCCCTCCGAGTTCAACGCGCTGGTGAAATCGCTCCTGTCGCGCCCCTCGTGGTCCGGGCAACAGGCCTTCCTCAACGCCCTGACGGCCATCCGCGCGACGGGGCTGCGCGCGCCTTTCCGTAATTCCAAGGCCGACCGCACTTCGAGCCCGGAACGGGCGGCGCTGTACGACACGTTCGTCATCCGGCTGGCCAACCCGGCGGCGTCCCTGAACGCGGAGAAACTCGAGGCGACGGCCGGGGTGCTGTCGGTCGAGCCCGACGCGTGGTGCCGCACGGAATGGCTCCCCAACGATCCCTTCTTCGCCAGCGCCGGCACCTGGGGCCAGCCCTACGACGACCTGTGGGCGCTCAAGCGCGACAAGCTGGACGCCGAACTGGCGTGGAACCTGGGCTTCGGCGCGGGCATCCTCGTCGCGGTCGTGGACTCCGGCGTGGACCGGAACCATCCCGAGCTGAACGGACAGGTCTGGCAGAATGCCGGGGAAATCGCGGCCAACAACGTGGACGACGACGGCAACGGGTTCGTGGACGACGTCCGCGGCTGGAACTTCCAGGCCGGCCACAACGACACGATGGACGTGAACGGCCACGGCACCTTCTGCGCGGGGATCATCGCCGCCCGCGGGAACAACGCGAGGGGTATCATCGGCGTGGCGCCCCAGGCCAAGGTCATGCCGCTGACGATCACCGACGCGGAGGGGGATGGCCTGATCAGCGACGCGGCCGCGGCGATCGTCTATGCCGTGGACAAGGGCGCCCGCGTGATCAACTTGAGCGTCGGCGACTACAGGAAACTGAAGGTCATCACCTCGGCCCTGGCCGTCGCCTACCAGAAGAAGGTGGTCGCCGTCTGCTCCGCCGGCAACGACTCCTGCGACAAGTACCACACCCCGGGCAGCGAGGTGGACGCGATCTGCGTGGCCGCCAGCGACCCGGCCGACCTGCACTGCGAATTCAGCAACAAGGGCTACTGGCTGGACGTCTGCGCCCCGGGCGGCGACCCGGATCCCTTCGATCCCTGCAACATCCTCTCCCTTCTCTCGGCCGTGCACTCGCCCGACCTGAACCCCCTCGTGATCGGCGGACAGTACTGCCGCATGGCGGGCACGTCCGCCTCCGCGCCCTACGTGTCCGGCGCCGCGGCGCTGATCCTCGGTCTGCACCCGGACTACGAGGTGGACGTCGTGCGCTCCCTGCTGCGCGCCTCGGCCGAGACCGCCGACGGCGGGCCGTGGTCCTACCGGACGGGCTACGGGCGCATCAATCTCAACAACCTGGTCAGGTACAACGGGGCCGGCGCGGCCCGCATCCGCACGCCGCTGGACCGGCATTTCCGGATCCGGCCGGGCGACGCCGTTCAGTTCAAAGGCAAGGCGTTCTGCTCGGCGATGACGAAGTGGCGCCTGGAATGGGGGCACGGCGAAAGCCCGGCGGCCTGGAACCCGATCAACGGCAGCGTCGTGCCGCAACCCAACGGCGCGCTCTGCGCCAACTTCGTTTTCCCCGGCGCGGCAGCCGCCCGCGTGGACCAGCGCTGCGTGCAACTCACGGTCGAGGGGCCCAAGCAGTTCTACCAGGACAAGGTGTGGGTGACGATCGATCCGAAGTGGAAATGGACCAAGCTCACCGGGGGCGTAAACGACGAGGCGTTTGTGGACATGGCCCTCGACGCCGCCGGCAACGTGTATACCCTCTGCCAGCTCGGCAGGACGGACGGAGTGGATTACTTCTTCTCGATCGCGGTCTGCAAGTTCGACGGCGACGGAAACCTGCTGTGGGCCAGGACGAAAGGCAGCAATCGGACGTTCGGCGGGGGGATCGCGGTGGACGCCGCGGGCAATGTGTATGCGACGGGCATGACCAAGGAGAAGCTCGACGGCCAGCCGAACAATAATCCGGACGGGGACATGGTCGTCGGCGACATCTTCGTGATCAAGTACGACACGAACGGGAACTGGAAGTGGACGCGCATCCGGGGCAGCGCCGACGCGGACGCGGGGAACAAGATCGCCTGCGACAACGCCGGGAACGTCTACGTCGGCGGAGATGCCAAGGCCGCCTTTGACGGCCAGCCGTTCCAGGGCAATGCCGACATGCTGGTGATGAAGTACAATCCGGCGGGCGTCTGGCAATGGACGCGCTTCTGGGGCACGCCGGACTTCGACCGGGCCCACTCGATCGTGGCGGACGGCGCAGGCAACACGTGGGTGACCGGCCCGACCGGCGCGCTGCTCGACCAGTCCGTCTTCGTCCGCAAGTACAGTCCGGCCGGCGTTCCGCTGGACTCCGTCGTGCACGCGGCGCCGGACGCCGGCTATGCCATCGCGACGGACCTGGTCCTGGACGCCGCCCGGAACGTCTACCTGACCGGCTATATGCGCGGGCTTGACTGGGACGGAGAGGACAATCCCGACCTGCTCAAGAAAAAAGGCTTTGCCCAAAAATACAACGCGGCCCTTGACTGGCAGTGGACACGCCTGTTCGGATCCGAGGAGAACAACGAAGGCGCGTCCATCTGCCTGCTGAACGGAAGGCTGATGATCGGCGCCAAGGAAGTTTATCCGGTCGGCGGCTTCTCCGGCCATCCGTCGACGTACCTGATCAGCTACACGACGGCGGGCGCGCTCGCTTGGCGGGACAATATATTCGCGAACAGCGAATGGAAGTCCGAACCCAAAGCCGTGGCGGCCAAGGAGAACGTCCTGTACACCGCCGGACGGACGGAAGGTCCCTATGACGGAGCCGTGTACAAAGGCATGGGCGATGGGTTGCTGATGCAGTACAAGTTCTAGACGTTCGCCCACCCCGGGGGGGCCGTGCGCCAAGCCGGCCTCCCCCTTTTTTTATATACTTGGCCTGTCTGGATAATCTACCGCCTTAGTGTATATTGCGGACATGGTATCGAACCGCTGCCAATACGCGCTCCGGGCGATGGTGGAACTGGCCCGGCAGGAAGGCAAGGGATTGGCCACGATCGCGGAAATCGCGCGCGCTCGGCACATTCCCGTGCGCTTCCTGGAATCCATCCTGCTGACCCTGAAGCAGAACGGCTTCACCCGGTCCGTGCGGGGCAAGGAGGGCGGATACCTGCTGGCCCGGTCGGCGGACAAGATTTCGGCCGGAGATATCATACGACTCTTTGAAGGGCCCCTGTTCGCCCCGCGCAAGACCGCCGAGGCCGCCCGGGACGTCCTGGCCACCCTGTGGGGCCGCGCGGAAACGGCGATGTCGGAGGTGTTCGATTCCGTTTCGTTCCGCGAGCTCGCCCGATTGGACGAGCAGAGCGAGCGGTCCGCCGCTCTGCATTTCGATATCTGAAGAGGATGGAACAGAAGGCGCAAAGGGCGTAAAGGCGATCTCTCCCTCCAGCCGCGACAGCCGCGGTTGATTCCTGTATGATGGTGTTCGTGGAGCGCACGTACCATATCTGGACCATCGGCTGCCAGATGAACGAGGCCGACTCCCGCAAGGTCGCCGCGCAACTCGAGGCGCTGGGCTACGCGCCCGCCCGTCACGCGGAGGAGGCGTCGCTCGTCGTGCTCAACACCTGCGTCGTCCGGCAGCAGGCCGAGGACCGCGCCGTCCGGCGGCTGCATCCGCTGAAGGCGCTCAAGCGGAAAAAACCCGGCACGGTCATCGCGCTCATGGGCTGCATGGTCTCGCCCCGCGAACTGCCCGAGCTGAAGCAGCGCTTCCCGTGGGTGGACGTCTTCGCCCCGCCGTCGGACACGGCCCCCCTGCTCGATCACGTCGAGGCCGCGCATGGCAAGACCCGCCGCGCGGAGCGCGACGCGATCCAGGACGGCGGCCCCGTGCTGCCGGTTTCGCAGCAGGCGCGGGCCGTCACGGCCTACGTCCCCGTCGTGCTCGGCTGCTCGCACGGCTGCACATTCTGCGTCATCCCCGGCCGGCGCGGGCGCGAACGCAGCCGCCCGCCCGAAGAAATCCTGCGCGAGGCGCGACGCCTGGCGGACCAGGGCGTGCGGGAGATCACACTGCTCGGCCAGATCGTGGACCGCTACGGGCTCGACCTGGACGGGAAGCCGGACCTCGCCGGCCTGTTGGAGCAGATCAGCGCGATCCCGGAAGTACTGCGCATCCGTTTTCTGACCAGCCATCCCAACTGGCTGACCGACCGGCTTCTCGACGCTGTCGCGCGCCTGCCGAAGGTCTGTCCCTACATTGAGGTGCCGTTCCAGTCCGGCAACGACGAGATCCTCGCCCGGATGAAGCGCGGGTACACGGCGGACGATTACCGGCGGCTGGTCGGCCGGATTCGCGAAAAGATCCCCGATGCCGCCGTACTGACGGACATCATCGTCGGGTTCCCGGGCGAGACCGAGGCGCAGTTCATGGATTCGTACCGGCTGCTGGACGAGCTGCGGCTGGACGTGGCGCACGTCGCGCAGTACTCCGTGCGGCCGGGCACCGTGGCGGCCCGGACGATGGACGACGACGTGCCGCCGGAGGAAAAGGAGCGGCGCTGGCAGATGCTGGAGAATCGGCAGACCGAAATCCAAGCGGAGAAGAACGCCACGCTGCTGGGCCGAACCGTCGAAGTGCTGGCCGAAGAGCGCGCGAAAAACGGACGCTGGCGCGGCCGGACGCCGCAGAACAAGCTGGTTTTTTTCGAAGGCGACGGCGATTGGTTGGGCCGGGAGGCTTCTGTAACTCTCGACTGGACAGGGCCTTTCACACTGATCGGCCATTGTGCCTGAAACCGCGCGCGGCGGCTCGCGTTGAAAGAACCTGCCCTTCGTTTTTTTTCGGAACTTAATTGCCGCTTAATGTCCACGGGGTATATATTTATTCAAAGTAAAGCGATTGATCCTGAACCCCACTCGACCGCGAGAAAAGGAACGCATGAAAAAACTCATGGGAATCGCGCTGATGCTGCTTCTGTCCGTTACGGCCCGCGCCACGCTGGTCATCACGGAGGCGATGTCTTCGAGCAACCATACCAACACGTTCGCGAATGGGGACTGGTGGGAATTGTACAATGACGACACGGTGGCTGTGGACCTGACAAATTATTCGTGGGACGACAACTCGGCAACGCCCGGCTCGGCCAACTTTAATGGGCTGTCGATCGGCGCCGGGGAGTTCCTGATTATCAGCCAGGAAACCATTGGAGAAGAGGATAGCTGGCGAACGATCTGGGGCATTCCGTCCAGCGTGGCGGTCGTCAACCTGGGCAACACCGAATTTCAGAATTTCAGCGCCTCCGGCGACGCCATCTATCTTTACAGCCCTTCTTCCGTCCAGATCGCCTCCATCACCTTTGGCACGGCAACGGCGGGTTATTCCTTCGAATGGGACAAGACCGGCACATCGCTGGGCTTGAGCGTCGTCGGCGAGAACGGCGCGTTCCAGTCCACGTCCATGGGCGGCGGACCAGATGTCGGGTCGCCGGGCGCGATTCCGGAGCCGGGCACGCTGGCGCTGGTGGCGGGCGGCCTTGCGGCCCTGTTGATGCGTCGCCACCTTCAGCGGTAACGGCTTTTCCTTCAACTAGGCCGGACAACCTGTTTTTCTACAGGTAAAGGGCTTTACCGGCCCGGCGCAGTCGGCGTATGTTGGAGCCATGACCATTCCCGCCCGATTCCTCCTTGCGTTCGCCATCGCATGGCTGGCCGGGAGCCATCTCACGCCCGCCGCCGTGCTCATCAGCGAGTTCATGGCGGACAACCAGACGGTGCTGCAGGACGAGGACGGGGATTACTCCGACTGGATCGAGATTCACAACTCCGGTCCGGCGGACGTGGACCTCGGCGGCTGGCACCTCACGGACGACACGAACCAGCCGGCCAAGTGGACCTTCCCGGCGACCAATCTGGCCGCGGGCGCCTACCTCCGGGTCTTCGCTTCGGAGAAGGACCGGACCAGTCCGAACCTGCACACGAGTTTCAAGCTCTCCGCGGACGGCGAATACCTGGCCCTGGTGGACTCGACCGGCACGAATGTGGTCAGCCAGTACGCCCCGTTCCCCGTCCAGCACCCGGACGTGTCCTACGGCTGGCAGACTTCCGGCTCGAACGCCTCGCTGTGGGCGGGGCATGCGGGCTACCTGATCCGACATACGCCGGGCTCGGCCAACACCTGCCGGCCGGGCCCCCACCCGCTCTACTGCGACGACTCGGCTTTACGTGCGGACATCACGATCTCGCAGTCGGACTGGGACACGCTCATGTACGACCCGTGGAACGAAACCTACCGCTCCATCACGCTGCGCGTCCGGCACGGGGACATCGACGTCACGGTCACCAACGTGGGCATCCGCTGCCGGGGCAACACGAGCCGCGAGAAACAGCCGCGCTCGTTCAACATCGCGCTCAACGCCTTCGTGCCTGGCCGGAAGCTGTTCGGGATGGAGCGCCTCTACTGGAACTCCGACGTCAACGATCCGTCCATGGCCCGGCCGAAGCTGCTGAACGACCTCGGCAACCGCATCGGCCTGCCGACCTCGTACGCGAACCACGTGGCCCTCGTGGTGATCGGGCCGGACTGGGACCGCGGCAACTGGGTGGGCGGGGCGTTCTTCGACGCGGTGCGCAACAACACCGAACCGGTGGACGACGTGTTCGTCAAGTCGCGGTTCGGCAGCAGCGCGGGCAACCTCTACAAGTGCAACTATCGCCAGTGGCCGGCCAACCTGGCGTACCGCGGGCCAACGGGCAGCTCGTACATCGGGGACGGCACGACCTACGAGCTCAAGCACGACGGCGGCGGCGACGCGTCCTACGACGACCTCGCGGAGTTCATCGCGCTGATCGACCAGACGCCCAGCAACGACTTCCCCAACGCGATCATGCAGGCCTTCGACGTGGACGGCTTTCTGAAGCGCATGGCGCTGGAGGTGCTTTGCGGCAACTGGGACAACTACTGGGCCAACGCCAACAACTACCACCTGTTCCTCGACCCGCTCACGCGGCGCTGGCAGTTCATCCCGTACGACTTCGACAACAGCTTCAGCATCGACTGGTACGACCTGCAATGGGAAAGCCGGGACCTGTACGCGTGGGGCGACGCGAACGCCAACGGCGCGCCGCTGATGACGAAGATCATGGGCGTGCCGGAGTTCCGGAAGCGTTACTCCTTCTACATGAAGCAGTTCCTGAACACGGTCTACACAAATGCGCTGCTCGACCCGGCGATCTACTCCACGCGCTCCAACCTGGTGGCCGCCCTGCCGATCGTCTCCGGCGGCGTCAGCAACATGAAGGACCGGGAGCGCGACCGCTACGCCGGCGACTGGCCGTACTGGACCTACGACCAGTTCTTCTACTCCTATATCGACGGACAGTACCCGTACAACGGCAACGTGCCGAACCACTACGGCATCACGGAATTCATAGCCATCCGGCGGACGAATGCCCTGAACCAGCTGGACCTGCAGAACATCGCGCCCATCATCTCCGACTTCGCCATGGACCCCGATCCCCCGTTCGTCAACGACGCCTTCACGATCTCGGCGCGCGTGACCGACGACGTGTCGCTGGCCTCGGTCCGGCTCGCCTATTCGTTCAACAACGGGCCGACCAACGAGGTGGCGTTGACCAACCGGAGTGCGGATCGCTGGTCGACGGCGCTCCCCGCGTTCACGACGAACGGGCAGTTGCGCTATTTCCTGCGGGCCGTGGACGGCATGGGCCAGTCGACGTTCCATCCGTTCGGCGGGACGGACTACGCGCTGACCCTGACCATCACCAACGCCGCGACGGCCCTCGTGATCACGGAGCTGAACTACAACCCGTACGCCCGCACCGCCGCGGAGATCGCCGCGGGCGTGACGGACGACCAGAACCTGGAGTTCCTCGAGCTGCACAACGCCGGGAGCACGCCGATCGCGCTCGACGGCTACCGGTTCACCGTCGGCATCACGTTTACTTTCCCGGCCTTCACGCTGGGCGCGGGCGAGTACGCGGTGATCGCCTACCATACCAACTCCTTCCGCGTCCGGTACACCAACGCCAGCATCCAGGTCATCGGGCAGTGCAGCGGGAACTTGAGCAACGGGGGCGAGGCGCTGCAATTGCTCAACGCGGCCGGGCAGGTCTTCAAGGCCTTCACGTACGACGACAGCGGCGACTGGCCGGGTCGCGCCGACGGCAAGGGCAGCAGCCTGGAGGTCCTCGACCCGACGGCGAGCTATGACGACCCGTTCAACTGGCGGTCGAGCTCGGAGTACGGCGGATCGCCGGGCGCGGCGGGGCTCGGGCCGGACCACCGCGTGGTGGTCAACGAGGTGCTGACCCATACCGATCCGCCCCTGTGCGACGCGATCGAGCTGTTCAACACCACCGAGAGCGCGATCGACATCGGCGGCTGGTACCTGACCGACACGAGCGCCCGGTATACGAAGTACCGGATCCCGGACGGCACGATCCTGGCTGCGGGCGCGTACGTCGCGTTCAACGAAACTAATCACTTTAACACGTCGGGCGGCGCGAGCACCAACGACTTCGCCCTGGACGGCGCGCACGGGGACGATGTGTACCTCATGCAGGCGGATGCGGCGGGGAACCTCCAGCGCTTCGTGGACCACCCGGAGTTCGGCGCAGCGGCCAACGGCGAATCGTTCGGGCGCTGGCCGAACGGCTCGGGCAGCCTGTACCCCATGAGCAGCCGGACATTCGGCGAGGCCAACAGCGGCCCGCGGGTCGGCCCGCTGCTGGTCAGCGAAGTGATGTATAACCCGCCGAGCGGCAGCAACCACCTGGAATTTATCGAGGTGTACAACCCGCTGTCGCAAGCCACGGATATGACGCGCTGGCAATTGGACACCGGCGTCACGTTCCAGTTCCCGACCGGCACAACCGTCGGCGCCCACGCTGCGTTGGTCGTTCTGCCGTTCAACCCGGCCGCTCCCTCGAACAGCGCGCTCCTGGCGGACTTCCGCTCGGTCTACGGCATTTCGACCTCCGTCCCGCTCGTCGGCGCGTTCTCGGGCACGCTGGACAACGGCGGCGAGGAGGTGCGGCTGATGCGGCCGGACGACCCGCCCGCGGGCGAGCCGTCCTTCTATCCAATGCTGATCGAGGACGTGATCGACTACGACGACGACGCGCCCTGGCCCGCCGGCGCGGACGGCGGCGGCTTGTCGCTGACACGCGGCGATCCCGCCTTGTGGGGCGCGGATGCCGCGAGCTGGGCCGCCGCAACGCCCACGCCCGGCAGCCACGAGTCCAGCGGGACGAACTACACGCTGACGATCCGGACCGACCACGGGACCGCGACGCTGGCGGCGGGCGCGCACCTGGTCTCCGCCGGCCAGACCATGACCAACAGCGTCACCACGCCGGACATCCAGGGCGGTTCGCGCTACGCGAACGCGGGCTGGATCATGACCGGCCACAGCCCGGAATCCGGCAATACGAACGGGATGACGATGACCGTCACCAACGATGCCACGCTCACCTGGCGCTGGACTACGAACTACATGCTGACCGTCTCGTCGGGCGGCGGCGGATGGGTGACACCGGAAGGCGGGTGGCACGAACCCGGCGCGATCGTCGCGCTGCAGGCGTCGCCCAGCAACGGTTACCGGTTCGCGCAGTGGACCGGCGACACCCACGCCATCACGGCAGGCGGGGTGTCGTCGACCTCGATCTCCGTCACGGTGTCGGAGCCCGTCTCGCTGACCGCGCAATTCAGCGCCGATGCGCCGGCCGCGTACTACGTGTCCCCGGCCGGCTCGCACACGCCGCCCTTCACGAACTGGGCCACGGCGTCGACCGGCCTGCAGGCCGCCGTCGACTACGTCCCCGCGGGAGCGACCGTGCTCGTGGCCGAAGCCACGTATTCGCTGTCGGCGCAGGTCAGCATCGCCAAGGCGCTGACCCTCCGCAGCACGAACGGCTCGGCCGCCACGATCCTCGACGGCGGGGACGCGACGCGCTGCCTCTACCTGGCGCATGCGGACGCGGTCGTGGAGGGGTTCACGCTCCGGCGGGGCGCCGGCGGCGGGAACAGCGGCGGCGGCGCGCGGATCGAGGGCGGCGGCCGGCTGGTCAATTGCATCCTGCACAGCAACAGCACCGAGAAGAGCGGCGGCGGCGCGGCGCTGATCAACGGCGGCGAGCTGCGGAATTGCCTGGCCTATGCCAACACCGCCGGGGAGCGCGGCGGCGGGGCGTACACCTACACCGACTCCGGAGCGCCGGTCGTCGAGAGCTGCACGTTCGCGCGGAACGCGGGCGCGGAAGCGGGCGGGATCTACCTCAACGGCAGCGCGGTCCTGCTGAATTCCATCGCGTGGGCTAACAGCGCCTCGTCGGATTCGAACATTGTCCTCTTCGGCTCGGGCCAGGACGTGCAGTACAGCACCACGGGCCCCGCCGTGGCGGGAACCGGCAACTCGGCGGCGAATCCCGCCTTTGTGGACGCCGTCTCGGACAACTTCCGGCTGGGCGATGCCTCGCCTTGCATCGACGCGGGGACCAACCAAGCCTGGATGGCGGGCGCGCTGGAGTTGGATGCCCGTCCCCGCGTCGCGCACAACCGCGTGGACCAGGGCGCCTACGAGGCGATCCTGACCGCGTGGGACACGGACGGCAACGGTCTGCCCGACTGGTGGGAGTGGCAGTACGAGAAGGTCCTGACCGGCACGGATCCCGACGGCGACCCCGACGGCGATCACATGCCGAACCGCGACGAGTATCCGGCCGGCTCGCATCCGGGCGACGGGGACTCGTTCCTCGGCCTGGCGGCGCCCTGGGCCGGCCCCGCGGCAGACTCGATCGTGCTGTCCTGGCGCGGCGTGACCGGAATATCCTACCGCGTCGAACAGAGCACCAACCTGGCGCAGGGCTTCACGGCGACGCTTTTCACCAACATCCCCGGTGTTTCTCCCTACAACTCCCGCACCGATTCGGTCGCGGGCACGGCGACCCGGTTCTACCGCGTCCGCCTGGAGCCGTGAGTCACGGCGCGACCCGGACCCGATAGAACCCGCTCTGCGCGCTTCCGATTTTGGCGGTATGGATATTGGACGGCGGCGTGGAGGTGATGTTGGCCGCCAACTCGCTGAATCCGCTGATCAGGTTTGAGGTCTGGTACAGCGTGTAGGTCCGGTTGGATTCGCTGCTCCACCGCAGGACGAACCGGTCCGCGGCAGCCTCCTCCGCTTTGGCCCGGAGCAGGGACGCGGCGTCGTCCAGGCGCGTGCCGGCTACGAATTCCGAGAGGTTCTTCATGCCATCGCCGTCCTCGTCGCCGTGCTCGAGCGCGATCTTGACCGGCTCCATCGTCACGAACTCACAGCCATAGTTCCCGTACTCATCCACCGTCCCGTACGCTCGCCGGCCGATATGCGTCGCCGAGAGGTAGCGGTCGTTCCCGTTGGTGGAATCGGAGGCGATCACGCCCGAGACCAGGAGCCAGGTCAACGAGGTCGCCCCGCCGGACACGTTGAGCGCCGCCCAGGGGAGCGAGGCCTCCCACCGGTCCGTGCGTCGGTCCCCGTCGTTGTCCTCCGTGACGCAGGCCGTCGTACCCGTCCCGTCGAACTGCGACAGCCGGGCATCAGGGACGGGGACGAAGAAAGACGTGTTGGTGCCGATATAATAGATGCCCTGCCCGAAATCGTAGCCGCCGTAGATGAAAGTGGCGTAGGCCGGCCCGTCCCCGTACTCGTCCCCGAAGACGATGGCCAGGTCCATCGGCTCGACGAATCCGAGGTTATGAAGCTGGTCCAGCGACTGCGGCGCGCCGTCCTTGTGCCACAGGTTCTCCGCGTTGTCCGTCAGCGTGTCCAAGCCCAGAAAGAGGACGAACACGTTATTCGACCCGCCGAGGTCGGCGCCGATCCCGCCGACGTACAGGTTCGAGCCATCGTGGTTGAAGTAGAGCCGCCCGAGATCCCCGAAGCCCGAGCCGTCCCGGACCTCCAGCGGCCCGCCGTTCGTGCTGAAATCGAAAGCGTCCCCGGTGTTGTTCTGCGCGGCGGGGTCGCCGGTGATCGCGGGCGTCCCGGCCGCGACCAGCCGCGGCGGAGGGGAGGTCGGCGGCTCGTACGGCATGTCGTCCAGCAGCGCCTGCCAGTTATAGCCGTAGTTGTTGTCCCAGTTCGTGACCGCCGCATCGTGGAAGGCGAACGCGATGCGGTTCGAGGTCGAGGCGGGCACGGTGAACGTGTATTCCCAGAAACCGCTGGAGGCGTTCCAGGTCATCGAGGTGTCCACAAGGGCGCTGCCGAACTCGTCCACGCCAAGGTGGATCCAGACGGGCGAGGCGTAGAACAGCGGCCCCTGGGCGGCGTCGTACAGGGTCTTCGCCGTCCCGCCCCGCGCGGGGAAGGCCGGCTCGACGCGCACCTTGCGCCGCGAGTTCGTCCACGTCAGGTCCTCGAACACGAGGCCGTCGCTGCGGACGGCCCGGTAGCGCAGGACGGATCCGGTGATCTGGAGGGAGACGAAATGGTAGCAGGTGGTCGCATAAGCATGGGCGCCAGGATCGAGGACGGTATCGTACAACGAGGCGCCGCCCCCGGCGGCCACCACGTAGGTAATGTCCCGGATGGGAACCGTGCGCTGGTAGTTGTGGTTATGCCCGTTGAAAACGAGGTCTCCTCCGTAAAGAGTAAACAGCGGGCACCAGTTGGTCCGGATGAACTCGTCCCCTTCGTGCTCGCCCCACGAATAGGGAGGACGGTGGAAATACGGAATGATCCAGAGCACGTTGGTGTCGTACGCCGCGGCCTGCAGGTCGCGCATCAGCCAGTTCGTCTGCGCCTCGATCCCGACGTCCGAATCCAGCGCCTGGAAGTGCACGGGGCCCGCGCGGAAGGAATACGGCGAGCCCGGTATGTCGCGTTGGGGCAGGCTGAAGAACGGCCAGAAGAGAGAGCTGCCACTCTCCGGGTAGTCGTGGTTGCCCGGCGTCGGCATGAAGACGGTCCGGTCGAGCACATCGGTGGCGACGTTGAGGAACAGGGCCCAGGGCGCGTACCCCGCGCCCCCGTACTCCTCGTCCGAGAGGTCGCCCATCTGGATCACCAGGTCCGGGGCCCATGCCGCGACCCGCGACGCGACACCCCGGCACCCGCCCGGTTCGCCGCCGCCCTGCAGGTCGCCGTAGACCACGACATGCAACGTGTCGGTGGCGACCGGCGCCGTCCGGAAGGTCCGGTCGCCCGCGGCGAAGCCGTCCGTGGAGGAAACCGAGTAATGGTACACCGTGCCGGGCTCCAGGCCGCGCAGCGTGATCCGGTGGCGGCGCACGCCGCCCGCGTCGCGCGCTTCGTCCGTGTAGTTGGAGGTCAAGCCGTACCGAACCGTGCCGACGCCGGGCTCGTCCCGCTGCCAGAAAACAGTAACCGTCGTCTGCGGATCCTCCGACCAGGTCAGGATCACCGGGACCTCGGCCGCGCAAGCCGCCCCGGCGAACGCGCCCAGGCCCAGGATCCAGCGCCGGCAGGCAAAGGGGATGGAAACCATGGCGTTACTATACCCACGAACGGAAATTATTTCATCCAGCCCGGTTTTTTGCCGATCACCTGGTCGTCCCCGCCAACCTCCATGCCGGCCTTGTCCTTGTCCAACTTCAGTTTGAGCAGGGCCGCCATTCTCTCGTTCTGCTGCAGCAGCTTGACGATCTGGGCCTTGAGGTAGATCACCCACGTCAGCAGCAGGAAGGCCGCCAGGCAAAGCAAGACGTCTTTCATCCCATCCTCCCGGTCCCGCGCGGCATCCTGCCATGCCCCGCCGCGAAAACGAAGCCGGAATTAGGTTGCCCTCCCGGCGGCGCTTTTGGCAGCTTGGCGCCATGAACAAGGATGCCGGCGACGCTTCGCCCCTTCGCGCCCTGCCCTCCGTGGACGCCGTGCTGAACACGGCCCGTGCGCGCGCCTTGGCGGAGCAGCACGGCCGCGCCCGGGTCTCCGGCGCCGTGCGCGCCGCCGTGGAGTCGCGGCGGCAGGCGATCCGGGGCGGCGAGGCCGCTCGCCCCGATGCGGAAAGCCTGGCGGAGGCCGCGGCCGAATTGCTGGCGGCGGACCGGCCGAATCTCCGGCGCGTCGTCAACGCCACCGGCATCGTCCTGCACACCGGGCTGGGCCGCGCCGTGCTGCCCGGCGACACGCTCGCCGCCCTCGCCGAGGCCGTCGGCAACTGCAACGTGCAGATGGACCTGGAAACCGGCGAGCGCACGCGGCGCGAGGCCGTGGTGCTCGACCTTTTCCGGCGCGTCACCGGCGCGGAGGACGCCGCCGTGGTCAACAATAACGCCGCCGCGACCCTCCTGGTCCTGGCCGCGCTCTCGCGCGGCCGCGAGGCCGTCGTCTCGCGCGGGGAGCTGATTGAGATCGGCGGCTCGTTCCGCCTCCCCGACATCATGGCCGAGAGCGGCGCGCTCCTGCGCGAGGTCGGCACGACGAACAAGACCCATCTCCGCGACTACGAAAAGGCGATCGGCCCGGGCACCGGCCTGCTGCTGAAAGTGCATCCCAGCAACTACCGCGTGGAGGGCTTCGTCGCCGAGACGGCCCTGCGCGAGATCGCGGCCCTCGGGCGGACGCGAAGCGTGCCTGTGATCTTCGACCTTGGCAGCGGCAACCTCGTCGACCTCCGGAAGTACGGCCTCGAGGGCGAGCCGACGGTGCAGGACGGCTTCCGCGACGGCGCGGACCTCGTGCTGTTCAGCACGGACAAGCTCATCGGCGGCCCGCAGGGCGGCGCCGTCGTCGGGCGGACCGACCTCGTCACCGCCGTGCGCAAGCACCCGCTCTACCGGGCGTTCCGCGTGGACAAGCTCCGCCTCGCCGCCTTGGAACACGCCCTGCGCCTGTTCCTGGAGCCGGACAAGCTCGAGGCGCGGCACCCCACCTATTTCATGCTCGCGCGCAAGCCGGACGAACTCCGGCGGACCGCGGAAGAATTGCGCGCCGGCATCGCGAAGCGGCAGCCGGCTTGGCAGGCGACCGTGGTCGAAGAGGAATCCAAGCTCGGCGGCGGCGCGCTGCCGACCTCCCCCCTGCCCACCTTCGCCGTGTCGCTCCGGGCCGAAGGGTTGTCCGCCGATCGATTGGCCCTCGCCTTGCGCCGCGCCGACCCGCCGGTGATCGGCCGCATCCGGGACGACCTCGTGCTGCTGGACGTCCGCACCATCCTGCCGGGGGAAACCGAGGACGTCCTGCGCGCCATCGAGCGTCTCGCCCCGTGAGCCACCCCCCTGTCATCCACGTCACCATCGGCACCGCCGGGCATATCGACCACGGCAAGACCGCCCTCGTCAAGCTCCTGACCGGCTGCGACACGGACCGCCTGCCCGAGGAAAAGGCGCGCGGCATGACCATCGACCTCGGCTTCGCGACCTGCGCCATGCCGGACGGGCGGCGCGTCGGGATCGTGGACGTCCCGGGCCACGAGCGGTTCATCCATAACATGGTCGCGGGGGCGACGGGTATTGATGTCGTGCTTCTCGTGGTGGCGGCGGATGACGGCGTTATGCCGCAGACCGTCGAGCACTTTCACATCGTACGGCTCCTCGGGATCCGGCGCGGCCTCGTGGCGATCACCAAGTCCGACCTCGTGGAGCCCGCGCGCGTGGCCGAGGTCGAGGCACAGGTCCGCGCCCTGGCCGCGGGCAGCTTCCTGGAAAACGCGCCGATGCGCCCCGTATCTTCGAAGACCGGCGCCGGGTTCGACGCCTTCTACGACGCCTTCGCGGAGGTCGTCGCCGCCACGGTCGAACACCGGGCGGACGGGCCCTTCCGTATGAACATCGAGCGCTCCTTCGTGCTGAAGGGCCTCGGCGTGATCGTCTCCGGGATTCCCCGGTCCGGCGGCGTGCGCATCGGCGATGAGCTGGAACTCCTGCCCGCCGGCCGCCGGAAGAAAGTCCGCGCCCTGCAGGTGTACGGCGCGGACGCCGAGGAGGCCTTCGCGGGCGAGTGCGTCGCGCTGCGTCTTTCCGACCTGGACCGCGAGGAGGCGGGCCGGGGCCGCGTCCTGGCGACACCCGGCTACTTCCAGCCGACCCGCTTCTTCAACGCGAAGTTCCTCCACCTGCCCGACGCGGGATCCGCCCTGAAGCCGCGCACGGCCATCCGATTCCACGTGGGCACCTCCGATGCGCCCGGATACCTCGTCCTCCCCACGCTCGACCCGTTGCCGCCGGGCGGGGAGTGCTTTGTCCAGGTCCAGCTCGCCGAGCCGGTGATCGCCGCACCGGGCGATCCGTACGTCGCGCGCGCCTTGAGCCCGGCACGGACGCTGGGCGGCGGGCACCTCGTCGGGACAGACGAGCAGAAGATGCGCCGATCGCGCGGCGATTGGGTCGGCACCCGCGAGGAGGAGGAACAGGCGCTCCATGATCCTTCCGCCGCCCTGCTCCACGCCCTCCGCGCCGCCGGGCCGGCGGCCCTGAAAGCGGAGGAGGCCGCGCATCGTGCGCTCGTCGCCGGGGACGCGGCGCGGACGGAACTGGACCGGCTGGTCCAGGCCGGCGACGCGGTCCGCCTCGGCGACCGCTACGCCTCCGCCGACTCGCTCCGGCAACTGGCCGAGGACCTGGCCGCCGCGCTGAAACGGCTGCACGAGGCGCAGCCGAAAGAGCCGGGCTTCACCCGGGCGGACCTGCGGCGAGGCCTGACCGCGGAGCCGGAACTCGTCGAGCAGGCGCTCAAGTCGCTGTGCGAGGCCGGCCGCATCCGGATCCGCGGCGAGCTGGTCGGCGAGGCCGGTCGGTCTGTCGTGGACGAATCGGGGGCGGCCCTCCTGGCGGTGTACCGGGAGACCGGGTTCCAGTCGCCGCGGCCCGACGAACTGCCAGCGCGTCTCGGCTGGCCCCTCGCCCGCGCGGAGGCCGCGCTCAAGCCGCTGCTCCAGGCGGGGGAGCTGGTCCGGCTGTCGGAGAAGGTCATCCTGCACCCGGAGCACCTGGAAGCGTCGCGTGTGAAGCTGATCGACTACCTGTCGCGGAACGACCGCGTGGACGCGGTGAAGTTCAAGGAAGTGCTCGGCACGTCGAAGAAGTACGCCATCGCGATCCTGGAATGGTGGGACCGCAAGGGCCTGACGCGCCGGATCGGCGACGAGCGCATCCTGGCCCGGAAGCCCGGTTGAACCACGGAGGACACAGAGGGTCACGGAGGAGAATCAACGCTGCTCATCATTCCCCTGTGCCCTCCGCGACCTCTGTGGTTTAATTCCGTCCGTCTTCGTTGGCGCACAATGACTCGAAGCGATATCAATGCGGAGAAGCGGCGGCAGGTGATGGGCCGCTCGATCAAGCTGGGGCACTGCGTCTGCAACCCGAAGCTGCCCTGCCCCTGCCCGACGTTCAAGGAGAAGGACACCTGCCTGTGCGCGGGCGAGCATGTGCCGGCCGACCCGGCGGCGCCGGCGGCGCGCCTGACCGAGCACGTCCGGAGCGCCGGCTGCTCGGGCAAGATCAGCCAGAAGGATCTACACGCCGTCCTCTCCCGCCTGCCGAAAATCGATGATCCGCGCGTGCTGGTCGGGCTTTCCACGGGCGACGACGCGGGGGTCTATGAACTGACGCCGGACCTGCTGCTCGTGCAGACCGTGGACGTCTTCACGCCCGTCGTGGACGATCCCTTCACGTTCGGCCGGATCGCGGCCTGTAACTCCTTGAGCGACGTGTATGCCATGGGCGGACGGCCGCTGACGGCGCTGTCGATTGTCGGATTTCCCATCCACGTCCTGCCCGGCACGGCGCTCTCGGAAATTCTGCGCGGCGGCATGAGCGTTTTGCAGGAGGCCGGCGCGACACTGCTGGGGGGGCATAGCCTGGACGACGAGGAGGTCAAGGCCGGGTTCGCCGTGACGGGACTGGTGAAACGGGAGCAACTGGCCGCCAACAGCGGGGCGCGGCCGGGTGACGCGCTGATCCTGACCAAGCCGCTGGGCACGGGGATCATCACCCTCGCCACGCAGCTCGGCCGGGCCTCAGACGCCGCGCGCGCCGCCGCGGCAGCCAGCATGACCACGCTGAACAAGTCCGCCGCCGAGATCATGGTCCGCCACGGCGCCCACGCCTGCACGGACGTCACCGGGTTCGGCCTGCTCGGCCACCTCGCGCGCGTGGTGCGGGAGAGCGGCGTGACCGCGGAGATCCGGGCCGATGCCCTGCCCCTGCTCCCGGACGTCCTCGGCCTCGCCGCCGCCGGCGTTTTCTCCGGCGCCAACGAGCGCAACGCGGAATACAGTGCGGACATCACCGACATCGAGTCCGGCGTGCCGGCCCCGCTTCGAGCCCTGCTGTTCGACGCCCAGACCTCCGGCGGCCTGCTGATCGCCCTGCCCGCGGACCGCGCGGAAGCGGCGCTCGCCGAAATGCGCGCCGCCGGGCTGGCGCAGGCGGCGCTCATCGGCCGGATCACGGAAGCGTCGGATGGCCAAATACGGGTTGCCTAGCCCGCTTATTGCATGAGCGTAGAGACGCTCACGCAATAAGCGCTTCTGGGCACGCGAATTGCATAGGCAATTCGCGTGCCAGAAGACGTGACGTATTGTCGAATCAAGGATTCGACAATACGAACGTGGCAAGCCCCGTTTGTGCCCGCAACGCGGGCACATCACGGCCCTTTGGGCGGATAATGCGCGCCAATCGCGCATTATCCGGGCTAGAGTCCGAAACGGAATCTATGGCTCGACGCCGGCGCGGTAGTAGTAGGGGCCCGTCCCCGTCGCGGTGGCGTCGGTAACCGTGTTGACGACAGGCGTCGCCGGGATGTTGGTCTGCACCAGGTAATCGAAGCCCCAGACCAGGTTGCTGGACCGCTCGAGCCGGTAAGTCTTCCCCTCGGCGCTCTGCCAGGACACGATGAGGCCCGCCGCGTCCTGCGCCGAAGGAAGAATCATGCCCAGGAAGGAAGCGTCGTCTGTCGGATCGCTCCCCGCCGTCAACTCGTCGCCGTCCGTCAACCGATCGGCGTCCGTGTCGGCCGACAGCGGGTCCGTGCCCGTGTTCTCCGGCCCGGCGTAGACGCCGGTCCCGGTTTCGTAAGCCGTCTCGATGCCGTCGCCGTCGTGGTCGACGCCTGGGTAGGCGTACTCGTATGCGCCGACGTCCACGACGTTCAGGATGATCCGGTGGTTCCCGTCCGGGTCTCGCGAGCCGATCATCCAGTCCTGGTTCGTCCCCGCGTTGATGCACGGAGAGTTGCTCAAGAGCCGGACGTCGCCGGCGGCATAGTCCGCCATCCTCGGCGCGGCGATGAAATTGTCCGTCCCGTCCGGCATCGGGGTGCTGCAGCAGTTGGTCAGCCAGCCGAAGTACGCATTCACCGAGGCGAAGGCGGTGTTGTAGTAGACGATGCAGTTGCGCGGCGTGCCCCAGAACGTGCCGCCGCCGAACGAGGTCGCGTCGTTGCCGACGATGGTGCAGTTGTAGCTCTCCGCCGAGGCCACACCGCCGCCGTAATCGGCCGTGTTGTTCAGTACGACGCAGTTGTAGATCGTCCCACCCGCGGCTCCACCGCCCTCGCCCGCGTCGTTGTGGAGCAGGCGGCAATTGTGCAGAACAGAGGCGCACGCGCCCCCTCCGCCCGCCACGGCCGTGTTGTTGGAAAATACGGTGTCGTACGCGGACCCGAGATACAGCCCGGCGCCGTTCGACGCGGCGTTATGGTGCAGCGATGAATCGTTCAGGAGGCTATCGTACGCGCCGCCGCCGTAAGCCGCGCCGTTCCAGCCCGCCGCGCAGTTCGAGAGGCTTCCCCCGTACGCCCCACCGCCGTAATCGGCCCGGTTGCTGGTCAAGGTGCAACCGACCAGGTCAACGGCGGAGGCCCCGCCTCCGAACGAGGGATGGTTCGTGACCGAGTTCTGGACGAGCGCGCAATCCACGAGCGTTCCCCCGTACGCTCCGCCGCCCTCGCCGGTCGCGCCGGAGACCAGGTTGCTTAGCAGCGTGCACTCGGACAATTGTGCATTGTACGCGCCGCCGCCGGCGTTGGCGGCCGTGTTGCCGGACAGCAAGCAACCAGTCAGCGTGCCGCCGTATGCGCCGCCGCCGTCGCCGTTGGTCGCGCTGTTGCGGCTGATCCGGCAGTCCGACAGCGTGCCGTACTCGGTCCCGCCGCCATAACTCGCCCGGTTGTTGGTGACGGTACAGCCCTCCAACTCGGCCGCGCTGACCCCGCCGCCACGCGCGGCGGTGTTGCCATCGAACACGCACGCCTGGTAGTTGCCGCCGTACCCGCCCCCGCCGCTCCCGGCCGCGCCGCAGCCGGCGACCCAGCAATTGGTGACCACGGCCAGCGAACCCTCGGCCCAGATTCCGCCCCCCTGCTTCTCCGACGTGCCGGTCGCCAGGGTGAATCCATTGGTCAGCGTGAATCCATCCAACCGCGCCCCGCTGCCCAGCCAGACACAGCGCACCGCCCCGGGGCCGATACCGCCCTGCCCCGCGATCGCCGTGAAGGCCGGCCCGTTGACGCTGCGGACGGTGACGACCCGGTCCACGGCGGCGCGGTTGGTCAGGCCAGCCTCGACCGCGCGCCCGCCGTTCGTGTAGACGCCGTTGGTCAACCAGATCGTGCAGCCGAGGCTCGCGGCGTCCACGGCCGCCTGGATCGTTGCGAAGGCGGTCACCCAGTTTGTTCCCGCCGCGCCATCATCCCCGCCCGGCCGGACATACAGGTTGCAGTCCGGCTCCACGATGGCGACTTCCGTCGTCGCGGCGACGGAACCGGCGAGATTGGACACCGTCAGCACGACCGGGAACACTCCCGCCGCCGCGAAGGCATGGCCGACCACGCACCCGCTGGTCGCGCGCGCGCCGTCCCCGAAATCCCACTCGTAGCCCTGCACCCGGCCGGCGACAAGCGCCTCGAACGGCACCGAGAACCCGGCGGGAGCCTGCGTGTAGGCGCACGAAATCGCCGCGCTCAACGCGCCAGTACACTCCGATTCGGAAACGAATTCGAACGCCCCCATGTCCACCGACGCGCCCGTGATCCGCGGCGCGCCGTCCCAGTCCACGGCGGCTGCCATCCATGGCTGGTTCGTGCCCCGTCCGATGACGGCGGCGCCCGGCATGAGGCGAGGGTCCAGCGTGCTGACGATGCCCGGCGGGTTGGTGATGTTGTTGGCCCCCGCGGGCCAGGAAGCGACGCAGCAGTTCGTAAAGTCGCCTTCGAAGAAATCGGGGCCGGTGGGCGCATCGTTATAGTAGACGATGGAATTCAGGAGCGAACCGCGATACGCTCCGCCGCCGCTCGTGCCCGCGCTGTTGCCGGCGACCGTGCAACTCTCCGACGCCCCGGCTGCCGAGTAGAGCCCGCCGCCATATTGCGCGGCGCGGTTGCCGCGCACGACGCCGTTCCGGGCCGCTGAACTGGCAAGCCCGCCCCCATTCAGCGCGGCGTTGTCCGTCACCAGGCAACCAAACAGGACCGCGGAATACGCGCCGCCGCCCATGTTCGTGGCCGCGTTGCCCAGCAGCCGGCAGTTATAAAGAGTGCCCCGGCAGCACCCGCCCCCGTAGCGGTCGGCGGTGCTGCCGGTGATCACGCAATTGGTGATGAAGGCGTTCGTGGTGCCCGCGTAGACCCCGCCGCCGCTGCGCTCGCGCGTCGTGTCGCCTTCCGCCAGCGTGTGGCCATTGGTCACCGTGAACCCGTCGAGGACGGTGTTGCTGGCCATGTAGACGCCACGCACGGCCGCGGCGCCGTCCGGGACGCCGTCGGCGTTCGGCGCGCCGGCGATGATCGTCACGTCCGGCCCGTTGACGCTGCGGAGGAAGAGCGGCTTGTCGAGCGCGACGCGGTTGGTCAAGCTGCCGTAGACAACGCGCCCGCCCCGGTCGTAGACGCCGTTGGTGACCCAGATCGTGCAGCCGGGCCCCGCCGCGTCGGCCGCCGCCTGGATCGTCGCCTTGGCCGTCGCCCAGTTCGTGCCGGCCGCGGCGTCGTCGCCGTTCGTCGCCACGTAGTAGGCGTAGTCCGCGCTGACGATTTCCACGGCCGCCGTGGCGACGACGGCGCCGGCGAGGTTGGAGGCCGTCAGCGTGACCTCGTACAGGCCCACCGCGGCGTAGGTATTGGTGACATACAGCTGGTTCGTCGCGCCGCGGCCGTCGCCGAACTGCCACACAAAACCCTCCGCGTTACCCACGATCCGGCCGGCCAGCGGAACGGAGTATCCGACAACCGCCTGGAGATCGGCGGCAACGATCTCCACCAAGAGCGGATCGGAGAGGCCCTGGTATTCGAAAGCACCGATGTCCACGCTGGCGCCCACGACGCGAGCGTTCAGGTCGAAATCCCGCGCGTCGGTCATCCAGGGCATGACCAGCCCGGCGTTGATACAGGCCGACGTGGCCGAAAGGCGATAGTCGCCGTCCGGGCCGTCCACGAACCCCGGTTCGTTCGTGATGCTGTTCCCGCCGACCGTCGTCGCGGGGTAGAGGCAGCAGTTAGTGTAGGACCAGAAATACACATTCGCGCCCGACGGCGCGTCGTTATCCGCCAGGATGCTGCTGAAGCAATAACTGTAGGACACTCCGCCACCGCGGTTGGTGGCCGTGTTCCCGATCACGGTGCAGTTGTACAACCGGCTGTAACTCGCGCCGCCGCCCCCGTAGGACGTGTTGCCAACAAGGATGCAATTATAGAGCTGGCTCTCATCAGCCCCGCCGCCGCTCGATCGGGCGCGATTGCCGGCCAGAATGGAGCGATGGACCGCCGCATCGACCGCGCCGCCCCCGTAGTAGTAAGCCGCGTTGCCCGTCAGCACACAGTTGGAGATCATCCCGTCCCCGGAAACGTACACCCCGCCCCCGCTGGTCTTGGCGCTGCCGCTGTCTTCCAGGGCGAGGGTGTATCCGTTGGTCACCGTGAATCCCGCCAGCACCGCGCCGCCGCTCAAGTAGGCCACGCGGATCGCCCCGCTCCCGTTCGCGCCGTTGGTCGGACAGGGTTGGCCGACAAGAAACGTGAAGTCCGGCCCGTTGACGCTGATCACGGTCACGGCCTTGTTGATCACGACGCGGTTGGTCATGCCGCTGTCCATGGCGCGCCCGCCCGTGTCGTAGATCCCGTTCGTGACGAGGATCGTCTCGCCGGCGGAGGCCGCGTCCACGGCCGTCTGGATATCGTGCGCGGCGGTGGCCCAGTTGGTGTACGGGGACGAGTGACTGCCGGATGCCGCTACGTATCGCGTGGACGCGCCGGCCCGGACCGTTACGCAGACCAAGCCGCCAGCCGCAGCCAGAACAGGCAAGATGCGCATGAGCTCCTTCGCGGGAAAAGCCCCATGAACCCCAGTTTCAACGTACCCGGCCACGCCATAACGGTTAAGCGAGCTCGCGCAAAGGAATGGACTTGCCCACCCGTCTCTCGCGGTTAAAGTGAGGGAGAAAGGAGTACGCCATGCACTCAAGCCGCCTATGGACGATCCTTCTGACAGGCCTCGGGATTATGACCGCTTCCGCCCAGGACAAGCTCCCAAGCAACGTCTCGTTCCGGCTGAAGGAGGCGGACCGCATCCTGGCCCGGGCGGAGCGCGCCCTGGAATCCAACTCGGTGGCGTCCGAGGAATGGAAGATCGAGACCGCGAAGACCGCCGCCGTGGAAGCCCGCGAGAAGATGTCCGAGATCGAGCAGCGGTACGCGGGCCAGTACTCCCCTTCGCACCCCGACATCGTCGCCATGCAGGGCCGCATCGCGAAACTGGAGGCCGCGGCCGGCGGGCGGGCGGACGCGATGCAGCAGGCGCAGGCGGCGGCCGGGCAGCAGGCCGCCGCCGCCGGCGAGGCCTCGGAGCCCTGGCTCGCCCGAATGCGCCCGCACGTCATCGGCCTCGGGCAATCCAGCCACGATCCGGACAAGTACCTCGTGTCCAGCGCCACGCAGGACCCGGCGGAAATGCAAAAACGGCTCGGGATTTATGCCGAGGCCTCGGCCGCGCTGGCGGAATACAAGAAGGCCGGCCTCGGCGACCTGGCCACGGACGACCTGAAACAGGTCGCCGCTCTCCTCGAGAACGCCCTCGTCCAGTTTGAATCCTCCTGCCGCCAGTACGCCGAGCAGGACCTCCGCGACGCGGACGCGGCCATCGGCCGCCTGGAGCAGTTCATCCGCGAGCAGGACGTCAACATGGCCTCGAAGGAGACCTTCCTGTTCCCCGAGCGCGACCAGATCGGCAACGCGCAGGAGATCGTGGACCGCGCCGCCGGCCTGCTGAAGACCGGCGACCAGCGGATCAACGCGATGAACCGGCGGATCGAAAACCTCAAGCGCGCCGATGCCCGGCTGCGCGCCGCCCGCATCGCCGAGACCCGGATGGCGCCGGACGCCTACGCCGGCGCGGACGCGGCGGAGTTGAAGAAGTCCGCCGGGCAGTTCGTCCTGCGCGCCCAGCCCGGCGCGCGGGTCCTCAAGACGGCGATCATCAGCCCGGACTGGAAGCAGGAAAGCGCGTTGGAATGGACGGACACCACCCAGACGGCCCTGCGCCACCGGACGACGCGCAGCCTCACCGCGCAGGTCGCCGGCAAGCGCAACGCGGACACGCTGCTCTACACCGTGGCCGTCAGTCAGGACCTCCAGGCCGGGGGCGGCTGGGGGCCGACCTATGGGCACATCATGTTCACCGACCCGATCCTGGAGGCGAACGTACCGTAGCATGAAGCGCGCGCTGTCTTTCGGCCTGGCCTTCCTGCTGTTCGGGCTCGTCTGTCCCGCGCGGGCGGAACCCGACGTGACCTGGGAGGAAATCCTCCAGCGCCTGGACCTGGCCCGGAGCCCGGAGGCCGTATTCCGGGACGTGGTGCGCCCACTGATCGACCGGCCCGCGACGCTGGAGGCCACGTTCGAGAAGTCGGACACCGACGAGGCCGGGCGTCCGCGCCAGCAATTCCGGCATGTCAGCGGCCGGCACACCTTCGTCTGCTACACGGACGCCGAGTCGGCCCCGGCCGCGCCCGGCTGGCACGGCGCCATCACCGGCCTGCTGGTGGAGTTGGATTTCAAAGGCGAAGACCCGCAGGGCCGACGCTATTATATCCTTCGCCTGCGCCAGGCGGGGACAACGAGACTACCTTAAGCTGGAGGATCGAGCTCCCGCGAGACCGCGCCGCGGCCGTCCTCAATACGCCTCGGTCCGGAACACCGGCTGGAACAGCTTCGTGCGGCGGGCGCAGAACTCGCGGACCGGGCACGAGGGGCAATCCGGCTCGCGCATCTCGGGGCACCGTGTGCGGTTCATGAAAAAGAAATAGTCGATCGCCGCAACCGACATGCCGGACTGCTCCACCAGCCGCGCCACGGCGTGGTAAACCGCCGAGCGGATATCCTGCTCGGTGTCCGCGGAAACCAGGCGGCGGGCCTCCAGATCGGCGAGCACGCGGGCGTCGTCGACGTCGACCAACCCCGTCCGCAGCGCGCTGCGCTGGAGGTGGTAATCGATGATCGGCCGGTGGTTCCAAGGGTCGGTGACGCGCAGGAAATGCTCCGGCCTGTTTTCGAGGATGATCGCCAGCAATTGCAGCTTTTTCCGCATCGGGTCCTCGGCATAGCCGGGGACCTTGCCGGCCTCGTCCAGGAACGCCTTCAGCGGCTCCGGGGCGGCATTGGCCGCCGCCACGAGTTCCGCGGGCGGGCGCGGCGCCGCGCGCAGCCACGCGGCGTAGCGCTGAATGATCTCCCTATGTTCGGGCCACATCGGGAGCGGATTGACGCCCGCGTCGTCCCGGAAGATCCCCGCCCAGCCCTCCTCGCCCGCGCGCGCGAGCTCCTCGCGGGCGAAGAACAGCGGATCGCGGTTCCACGCGCGCGTGGCGCATGCGACGATGAAATCCGAGCCCTTGCGCGGTACGCCGTCCACGGGCGCGATCATGGGCCCGCCGTACCGGCCTCCGTCAAGATGCCAGAACCCGAACTGGTGCGCGGTGACGAAGAAGAAGTAGTCGATCACGCCCGCGCAACCGCGAACCGGAAAGAGCGTCCCCTCCCCGGCGGAGCAGAAATCAAACGGGGAGACCTGACCGATTTCCGCGAAGTATTCCGCGAACCGTCGGACCCGGACCTCGTTGACGCGAACAGGCATGGCGTCTTCAGGGAACGGCGGGCGCCGCCACGACGAAGTAGATCTTCCCGACGCGCTCCAGGCGGGTCACCGCGAAGCCGGCGTCCGCGTAGTGCTTCCGGATCTGCGCGGGCGTGAAGAA
This sequence comes from Verrucomicrobiota bacterium, assembly GCA_022710725.1. Lineage (GTDB taxonomy): Bacteria > Verrucomicrobiota > Kiritimatiellia > CAIQIC01 > JAGNIJ01 > JAGNIJ01. Next base: position 157,954 of record JAKLGK010000002.1, on the reverse strand, counting down.
ATAGACGGGGCAGCCCTGCAGTTTCAGCCGGAGCCAGCGGACCGGCGCGCGCCACGTCCAGACCGTGGGCCAGGTGGCGACGACTTTCTTCCGGACGCTATCCTTCATCCTCTTCAGGAAGACCAGCGGCTCCCGGATGTAGTCGAAGAGGCCGATGGCCATGATGGCGTCGAACGGCTCGTCGAACCGGGCCTGGAGGAAATCCCCGACCTCAAACCGGCATTTATCCGCCACGCCCTGTTCCCGCGCGTGTTTCCGGGCCAGCTCGATCATGGCGGGCGAGAAATCCAGGCCGACCACCCGCTCCTTGCCGGGCGCAAGCGGGAGGCAGAACCGGCCGGAGCCGGTGCCGATGTCCAGGATGCTCTTCAGCTCCGGCGCGGAGCACTCCTCGAGGGTCAACCGCATCCGGTCGTACATGTCCCGGCGGAAGACCCGGTCTAGCCAGCGGGCGAACCCGCTTTTCCGGCCGGAGTAGATGGAATCGAAATCGCCCGCCACGCGGTCGAAGTAGGCCTGCACTTCCTTTTTTTCCGCGTCCGCCATGGCCGATCCTTTCGTCACCAGGCCGCCTTGCGGCCCGCGATATACTTGCCGGTCCCCACGAAGACCGCAACGATATTTATGAAAACGAGCGCGACCACGCTCAACGGATTGAAATTGCGGAAATGGCGGTCCAGCCACAGGCCCGCCGCGCCGGCGAGGACCAGCCCCGCGGCCCCCAGGCCGACGGACCACGCGACCCACGGCCCCAGCACGGCGCTGGACGCGAGGAAAAGGACGAGTACGAACGGCAGCAGCATGCGCAGGAGCTTGTGGGAAACGAAGACCCAGAACAGGTAGCCGCGGGCGGGATTCAGCAACCCGCGGAGGTAGCGGATCTGCTGCCAGTTCCCGTAGGCGATGCGCACGCGGCGCCGGAATACCGCCGCCGGCCGGGTCGACAGCCGGTCCACCAGTTGCGCCCCCGGGATGTACAGCACGCGGCGACCGCGCAGGGCCAGGCGGGCGGGCTGGACATAGTCCTCGTTGATGAGGCCGGCCGGGAACGGCTCGAATTCCGCCTTGCGGAACGCGAACAGCGAGCCGGTGCCGCTCAACGTCGTCCGGAAAAGACCCTCCCAGCCGCGCAGCTTCATCTCGAAGCCGTGATAGGAATGCTCGGCGGAATCCAGCTGCGAACGGTCCGCGCGGCTCACCCGGTAGACCCCCGCCGCACCCCCCACCTCCGGGTCCGCGAACGGCGCGACCAGCTCCCGCAGGCCGCCGGGGTTGACCATGCCGCTGGCGTCGGAAATCACCACGAGCGCGCCGCGCGCCGCGGGGATCGCGTCGTTCAGCACGGCCACCTTCCCGCGGTTGACCGGGAACGACCGGCAACGAATCCGGGGATCGCCGACGGCGGCCACGACCGACTCGCTGGCGTCCGTGCAGCCGTCGAGCGCGAAAATGAATTCGATCCGATCAGCCGGGTAATCCAGCGCCAGGCAGTTCGCGATCTTCTCGCCGAGGATCCTCTCCTCGTTGAAGACCGGGATGACCATGCTCACCGGCGGCAGGGCCGCGCCCGGCCCGATCGTCATCCAGGGGCGGCCACGCCACCGGGCCAGGGCCCCGATCATCACCGGGTACAGGCAGAGCGTGTACCCGAGGACGAACCCGCTTATCAGGAAGATCGCCAGCATACGCGCCCTCGTCGCGGCCTCACGCCATGTCCCGGAACGGAACGAACTCGAACGCATCCAGCAAGACATCGAGCCGGTGCAGGAGCGACTTCATCCCCACCCGGTGCCGCCAGACGCGGAGCCAGTGCGCCGGCGGGATCGGCTGCTCGGGATCGATCTCCCAGGGATGCAGATAGACGACGGCCGACAGCCCCTCGGCCTCGATCCGCCGGATGGCCCAGCGGGTCACGCCGAGCGGATACAGCCGCAGGTATCCCCCGCCTGCGACGGGAAGGTTCCGGCCCGCCACGCGCACCGTCGAGAGAGGGAATTCGCGGATCATCCGGCCGCCCGCAGGGACATCGAAGGGCGCCCGGGGCGCGTCCGGCTCGCCGTACCGGTCGTGCATGACGGGGAACACGGACGAATCGTAACCGATGCCCGCCTCCGCCAGCGCCTCCCACGCCCAGGTGTCGGAGCGACGCAGGGAGAAGGACGGCGCGCGGTAACCGCGGCAGGACAGCCCGGTGATGTCCCGCACCACACCGAGCCCGCGCGCCAGGTCTTCCCGGAAGGCCTCGGGCGTCAGGCGATGCACCAGGTCATGCGCGTAGCCGTGGGAGGCCAGTTCGTGGCCGCGCGCGACGATGTCCTTCAGGAGGTCCGGATGCCGTTCGCCCACCCAGCCCAGGATGAAAAACGTAGCCCGGGCTTGCCGCCGGTCGAACAGGTCGAGCAGCGCCCGGGTCTGCGCCTCGATCCGGCTTTCCCTCGCGGCCCAGCTTTCGCGCGGGATCGCCTTCTCGAAGTTGGCCACGCAGAACCACTCCTCCAAATCCACCGAAAGAATATGCTTCATGACGGGTCCGAATCCGACGGGCACGGTGCCAGCAAAAGACGCGAAAAACAAGGAGATTAAGGGGAATCCGGCCGATCCAACTCCGGGTTGTTCGGCCGGGTCAGGACCAGGTGCAGGTCGTTGATCACCCGCGCGGCGAAGCCGGCCTCGCAGTAGGCCAGGTAGTACTCCCACTTCCGCAGGAACACGTCGTCGAAGCCCAGCGCCCGGACCTGCTCTTTCGAGGCCAGGAACCGCTCCCGCCACTCGCGCAGCGTGCGGGCGTAGTGCGGGCCGATGTTTTCCAGGTGCTCGACGACGAACCGCGAGTGCCGGGTCATCGCGCGGGAGAGCGCGGTCAGCGACGGCAGGACGCCGCCCGGGAAGATGTGTTTCTGGGTCCAGTCCGTCGCGCGTCGGTACATGTCATAGCGCTGGTCGGGGATCGTGATCACCTGCAGCACGACCAGGCCGTCCGGTTTCAGCAGTCGGTCGCACGCGCGGAAGAAAGCGCCGAAGTACTCGTGGCCCACGGCCTCGAGCATCTCGATGGAGACGATGCGATCGTAGCGCCCCTTCACGTGGCGGTAATCGCATAGCTCGACCGAGATCCGGTCCGCCAACCCCGCCTCGCGGACCCGCTGCCGGGCCAGTTCGAGCTGCTGCGTCGAAAGCGTGATCGTCGTCACGCGGCACCCGGTGGCGCGCGCGGCCTCGATCGCGAACGAACCCCAGCCGGAGCCGATCTCCAGGATGTGGTGCTCCGGGCGGATGCGGGCCTTGCGGATGAGGAGCCGGAGCCGGTTCATTTGGGCGTCGTACAGCGATTGAGCCGGCGACTCGAAAATAGCGCACGAATACATCATCGTCTCATCCAGCCACAGCCGGAAGAAATCGTTGCTCAAATCGTAGTGATCGCGGATGTTCCGCCGGCTCACCCGCACGGTGTTACGCCGCAAGGAGTGTCGAAGCCGGTTGATGCTGCGCCCGAGCCACGAAAGCGCGATCTTCCGGTCGTCCACGGAAGCGAGATTGTCGGCCAGCACCCGCAGCAGGCCCGGCAGGTCGGGCGTCGTCCATTCCCCCGCCATGAACGACTCGCCGAACCCGATGTCGCCATCCAGGATCAGCCGCCGGAAGAACTCGCGGGATTGAATGCGCAGCACCGCGGTGGACGCCGCCGGGTCGCCCGCGGTTACGGTCTTCCCGTCCGGGAGCGCCAGCTCCAGGCGGCCCTTGCGCACCTGCGAGAAGAACCGGACCGCCAGCCGTTCATACAAACGCTCCAGCCGCGTCGGCGCCGCGCGCCGGATGGTCATCGAATGGACCGGCTCCGGCCGGTGATGCACCTTGAGTTTCTTGCGGTAATAAAGTTTGGCCGCCTCCCACACGATCCGGGGCATGACGAGAAATACGTTGAGCGGATAGTTCCGCAGCGTCCGCTTCAGGCTGGCCCGGTCCAGAGGGATCCCCTCGCCCTTCATCGCGGCCTGCAGCAAAGGGCGGCCGTCGTCCGTCTCCAGGTCCACCCGGATGTCCAGCGCCGTCCGGATGTCCGCAAAGGAAAACCGGTAGCGACCGCTGATGTCGTTGAACGGGGAGACGTGGAATTCCTTGGGGTGCATGAAGCCAACAGGCCACGCCGTTACCGGCGCGGCTTCTTCGCCCTTCAGCACATACAAGTGCCGGTCGCCAAACGTGTTGTTCACCTCCGCCACGGCGCAGCGGAGGCTGCCGTCGGCACGCAGGGCGTAGTAGAAGCTCACCGGGTTGAAGACATAGCCCAGCAGCCGCGCGGACGTAACGAGAATGACCCGCTCGATCCCGTCGGCGCAGCCCTCCGCCCCGAGGCGGCGCAGCAGCTTCTCGCGGATCGTGCCCGGCCCCGCGTCGAGATAGTCCGCGTCGCGGATGGAGACCAGCCGCCGGCGGTTGTATCCGAAGAACGGGATCTGTCGGTCGAGTTCCGGCAGCTCGTCGAGGTCCAGCGCGACCCAGTAGCCCGGGAACTCGAACTCGTGCTTCACCGGCTCGTGCCGGGCGTGCCAGACCGTGCCCGTGTAGATCCTCGAATTCACAGCTCGATCCCGAACTGCCGGGCCACGGCGGCGCCGGACTTCACGGCGTCCTCGTGGAACCCGTAGCTGAAGTAGCTCCCGCAGAAAAAGGTGTTCCGGCGCCCATTGAGATCGGCCAGCTCGCGTTGCGTGTCCATCGACGCCGCCGTGTACATCGGGTGCGTGTCGTCGAACGCCGCGAGCCGCGCTGCCGCCGGGATCGGTTGCCGCCGGTTGAGCGAAACGAAGTACTCGCCTCGCGTCTTCAACGACTGGAGCCGGTTCATCCAGTACGTCAGCGAGGCCGGCGCGTCCGGCGGCGCGCCGCGTTCGCGAATGTAATTCCAGGACGCCCAGGCGTCGCGCGCCGGCGGCATGGCGGCCGCGTCCGTATGCAGCACGGTGTCGTTGCGGGAATAGCTCCACGGGCCCAGCAGGCGCTGCTCGGCGCCGTCCGGGTCGGCGAGCAGCTTCAAGGCCTCGTCCGCGTGCGCGGCGATGACCACGCGGTCGAACCGCCGCGCCTCGCCGTTTTCCAGCCGCACTGTCACGCCGTCCGGCTCCCGCTTCACGGAAGCCGCCGCCGCCCGCGCATGGAATGTCCCGCGGAAGCCGGCCTGGATCTTCTTCACGTACGCGTGGCTGCCGCCGACCAGCGTCTTCCACTGCGGCCGGTTGCTCAATTCCAGCAGGCCGTGGTTGCGGAAGAACTGGAGGAAGCCGGCCGCGGGAAAGTCCATCATCTGCCCGGGCGGCGTGGACCAGATCGCCGCGCCCATCGGCAGGATGTGATCCCGTATGAAGGACTCCGAGTACCCGCCGCGCCGCAGGTACTCGCCCAGCGAAAGGCCGGCGTCCAGCCCCCGCGACAGGTCGCGCAGGCCACTCCGATAGAAGCGCAGGATGTCGGCCACGAGCCGCCAGAAGCGCGGGCTGACGAGGTTGCGCCGGCGCGCGAACAGGCCGCGCCACAGGTCGGAGGAATAACACTGCCCCGTGTTCTCGTCGGTGAACCCGAACGCCATGTCGCTGTTTTGCAGCGGCACGCCGAGCTGGTCCAGCATCCGCGTGAGCGTCGGGTAGTTCCGGTCGTTCATCACGATGAAGCCGGTGTCCACGGGGGCGCCGGCGTCGGGGCCGTCCTTCAGGACGATCGTCCGCACATGGCCGCCGAGGTAGTCGTTCTTCTCGAAGACCGTCACGCGGTGCGCGCGGTCCAGCAGCCACGCCGCCGTAAGCCCGGCCCCACCCGCCCCGATCACCGCGATGTCCAGCGGCGCGCTCATCCCGCCGCCCCCGGCTTGCGCAGCAGGTAATGCGAGACGCCCCACCCCTCGCCGCCGCGGTAGCCGAACAGCTCCGCGCAGGCCAGGATGAAGATCCTCCAGCGCTGCAGCCAGCGCCTCTTCTCCGCGGCGCCGTAGGCCTTCTCCAGGATGGCGAGCGCCTCCGGGCGCGCGGCGTCGAGTTGCTCGAGCCACGCCTCGAGCGTTCGCGCGTAGTGGCGGCCGTTGACCTGCCAGTGCTCCTCGATCCGCAGGTCGCGCTGGAAGTAGAGCATCAGCGAATCCGAGGGCATGATCCCGCCCGTGAAGAAGTAGCGCGCCATCCAGTCGGTCGCGTCGCCGGTCTCGAAGGGATAGGCCAGCTCGCGGTGCGTGAAGATGTGCACGAACATCCGGGCGTCGGGCTTCATCCAGCGCGCGACGCGGCCGAGCAGTTCCTCCCAGTTGCGGATGTGCTCGAACATCTCGACCGTCACCACGCGGTCGAAAAGTAGGTCCGCCTGGAACTCGTTCATGTCCGCCGTGATCACCCGGACGTTGTCGAGCCGGCGCCGGCCGCACTCGGCCTGGATGAACTCCCGCTGGCCGTGGGAATTCGACACCGCCGTAATCCGCGCGCCGGGAAAATGCCCGGCCATCCACAGCGTCAGCGAGCCCCAGCCGCAGCCGAGTTCGAGGATCTCCTGCCCGTCCGCCAGCCGCGCGCGGCGCGCGGAGAGATCGAGCATGGCCTCCTCGGACGCCGCGAGCGTGTTCACGCCGTCGGGCCAGATCCCGCTGCTGTATTTCCGGCGCGGGCCGAGGATCAGCTGGAAGAACTCCGCGGGAAGCTCGTAGTGCTGCTCGTTCGCCTTGTCGGTGGCCACGGCGACCGGGCTCCGGCGCATATGCTGGATGAAGGACTCGTGCCGGACGCGGATCGCCTCGACGCCGCCCGCCCCTTCCATGCGCAGGCGCTCGGCGTGCAGCCGGCGGATGCCGGCCCGGATCAGCGCGTCGGGGACCAGGCCCCGCTCCATCCAGTCAATGACCCGCTTCATGGGGATGCGCTCCTTTTCGGGAACCATGGGAAAAACGCGTTCGTCGTGCGCTGGTACTCGCGGTACTCCTCGCCCCGGCTGGCCAGCGCGTGCGCCTCCGTCGCCGGGATGCCGGTGACCTTCAGCAGCACGTAGAGCATCAGCGCCGGCGCGATCAGCGTCAGCCAGAACCCGCCCCACCCGACCGCCAACAGAACATAGACCCACCAGTGGAGCCACTCGAAAAAGTAGTTCGGGTGGCGCGAATAGCGCCACAGGCCCGAGCGGCAGGTCCGGCCCTTGTTTTCCGGCCGCCGCCGGAACCGCGCGAGCTGCGCGTCGGCCAGCGCCTCGCCGCCGACGGACAGGATCCAAATCGCGATGCCCGCCGCCGTCCAGGGTCCGACGAGCGAAGCCGGGTTGCGCATCGCCGCCCACGGGGACAGGGACAGGATGATCACCGTGACGGCCTGGAACTGGTAGAAATTGAACAGCCGGCGCTGGAAGTTCGCGCCCCATTCCTGCCGCAACTGGCGGTAACGCCCGTCCTCCGGCTTGCCGTGATTCCGCCCGTGGATGTAGGCCGCGAGCCGGAAGCCCCACCCGCAGGCGAGCGCAGCCACCAGCACCCCGCGCGCCACGTCGCCGTCCAGGGCGGCCGCGTAGAAAACCGAGACCAGCCCGATCCCCGCCGCCCAGCCGACATCCACGATCCCCGCGTCGCCCGTCCGCCGCTGCACCAGCCACAGCAGCCCGAAGAAGGCCACCATCGCCGCCCAGCCCGCCGGGATGACCCACGCGCTCGTCATCGCGCTCGCGCCTCCTCGTACACTTTCGCCGGCGGCTCGCGCAGGTCCCAGACCACGCCGATCGCGGCCAGCGCGCGCAGGGTGTAGTAGGTCAGGTCCACCTCCCACCAGAAAAATCCCTGGCGCGCGGCCACGGCGTAGCGGTGGTGGTTGTTGTGCCAGCCCTCGCCCATGCTCAAGAGCGCCAACACGGCGTTGTTCCGGCTCGTGTCCGGCGTCGCGTAGCGGCGCGAGCCGACCATGTGCATGAGCGAGTTGATGCAAAACGTCACGTGGTAGACCAGGACCGTGCTGATGAAGAAACCCCAGATGACGAACTGCGGGCCGTTCGCCCCGCCCGCCGGCGCCAGCCCCTCGCCGAGTATATATAGGAATAGAACCAGCGCGGCGGGCGCGACGAACGGATGCCGGTCCAGAAAGCGAAGTTCAGGATATTTCGCGAAATCCCCGATCAGGTCATAGCGGGTCCTGGAATAGTCGGGAACCAGCAGCCAGCCCAGGTGCGCCCAGAAGAAACCCCGGCGCGTCGGCGAGTGGATATCGTCCTCCGTGTCGGAAAAGCGGTGGTGATGCCGGTGGTGCGAGGCCCACCAGAGCGGCCCGCGCTGCGCCGCCGCCGCGCCCAGCAGGGCCAGGACGAACTGGAAGGCCCGGCTGGTTTTGAAAGCATTGTGGGAGAAGTAGCGATGGTATCCGCCGGTCAGGGCAAAGACCCGGACCGTGTACATCGCCACGCAGGCCGCCACGGCCGCCCGGCTCACCCCGGTCCAGAAAACCGCCAGGCACGCCAGATGCATGAACAGCAGCGGCAGCCCTTCTTTCCAATCCAATCGCCGCAGGATGGATGATGCGCCTGTCACCTTATGAACACCCATTCTTTTTATCCAGTAATCATTAGGCGGGCAAGCCCTTGAATGACGTCAGGCCTCAACGGGGAGCTTCTTGCCCCGGTCCCGGACCACGAGCACGCCCATCATGATCCGGTAAGTCAGCCAGGCCAGCGGCACGGCCGCCAGCAGCCAACCTGTAACCGCGCACAACACGGCGGCCTGGAAGGACTGAATGAATTCCCACGGATGTTCCTTCAGCCTCGCCGCCAGTTCCGCGGGTGACAGCGGCAGCGGCTCCACTCGAAACACCCATTCCCCGAGCCGCAGGAAGGGCCAGATCAACGCCAATTGCACGCCGCCGAACAACCAGTTGACCGCCTGGATCGCCGGCAGGTTCAGTTTCAGCCGGACCGCGACCACCGCGCAAAGAAATGTCGTGGTGCCCAACACCGGGAATACGCTGATAACCGCTCCCAAGACCAGGCATTGCGCGATTTTTTCCGGCGTAACCCCCTGCCGGAAGAGAGGCAACAGCGCCCCCCCCACCTTCCGGCGGAAATATCCATCCGGCCTGTTTTCCCTGGCTTCGCTTTCCTCCATGTCCGGCTCCAAGTAAGGTCCCGCAATATGCCCGAAAAGCTTGAATTTTCAACTGGAACCTCATTTTTTCAGACCGCGCCCTTTTTTTAAGAAAAAGTGCGGAATACCTCCTTCCTCTTTCCTTTCTATTAATGAACCAGGAGGAGGAACAAATGAGCACAAGAAGCAAGAAAGTGATCGTGGCGGTGTTGATCCTGTTGGCGTCGGTTCTATATGGCTACACCATGCTCACGCGGCAGTCGCCGTGGGAGGACGGGGTGTTCTACGAGGTCGCCTCGGATGTGATCAGTCTCGTGTATTACCGGGCCGACCAGGACACGCTGACCCTCGCCTTTCGGAGCGGGCCGGTCTACGAGTACAGTTCGGTGCCGGCCTCCGTGTTTTACGGCCTCATGGATTCGCACCGGAAAGGCTCGTATTACAACCAGCGCATCCGTGGTCAGTTCCCGTCGCGGCGGCTTGAACTCTCGGCGCCCGGCGAGGAAATTTGACCGGGTTGAACCGGCGCCCGCTCGGCGCGCGCCCGGGTCGCCTCGTATCGCGCGGGCGGGCAGGGTTCCGCAGCCATCATGGCGCCAACAACGGGGCTGGGTCCGGAACGCGCGGCGGATACAGGTGGCAATGCACCCGCCGGGTCTCCGTGGCGGAAGCCGGGGGATAGTCCAGGCGGCACTGATCCATGGCCTTCGGACAGCGCGCATGGAAAGGACAGCCGGACGGCGGATTCAGGGGAGAGGGAGGCTCGCCGGGCAACACCAGTTTCCGGCCCCGGGGCTGACCCGGCGCCAGGACCGCGGCCAGAAGGGCTTGAGTATAAGGATGCAAAGGCGAGCCCATCACGGTTTCCGCGGGCCCCTCTTCCACGATCCGGCCGAGGTACATCACGGCAATGCGGTCGCTCAAGTGGCGCACCACGCTCAAGTCGTGAGAGATGAACAGGTACGACAGCCGGTGCTTCTCGCGCAGGTCCATGAGCAGGTTGATGACCTGCGCCTGGACGGACACATCGAGCGAACTAACCGGTTCATCGCATACGACCAGGGCCGGGCGCAGCGATATCGCCCGGGCCAGGCTGATGCGCTGGCGCTGGCCGCCGGAGAACTCGAAGGGATAACGATACAGGGCCTCCGGCGGAAGTCCGACCTCGGCCAGCAGCCGGGCGCCTTCAGCCTCCCGCGAGCCCTCCAGAAGGCCATGCTCCTGCAGCCCTTCGGTCAGCGCGTCCAGCACGGTCAGTCGCGGATTCAGCGAGGCGGCGGGGTCCTGGAATATCATCTGGAGGTGCCGGGCGGCGCGCTTGCGTTCGGCGCGGGAGAGGACCTTCATGTCGGTGCCCTGGAACAGAATCTGCCCCGACCGGGGCCGCTCCAGGCCGGCAATACTCCGTCCAAGCGTCGTTTTTCCGCAGCCCGATTCCCCCACCAGGCCGAGCGTTTCGCCTCCCATGACATGAAGCGATACGCCGTCCACGGCCTTGACGTGGCCGACCAGGCGGTTGAGCAAACCCCGCCGCACCGGAAACCACGTCCGCAGGTCGCGGATTTCGAGCAATGGAGCGTTCCCCGTCACGGGCCGATCCCCGCCTCGTCCAGCAGAAAACACGCCGCGCCGCGGCCTTCACCACGGGTGTACAAAGGCGGCTCCGCTACGCGGCACCGCCCGAAGACTTTCGGACAACGATCGGAGAAGTGGCATCCCGTCGGGTAATTCAGCGGCGACGGGACCTGGCCCGGAATGGCTTCCAGCCGCCCGCCCGGGGCCTGCACGGACGGCATGGAGCGCAGGAGTCCCTGCGTGTACGGATGCAACGGCGCCCGAAACAGCGCCTCCGCCGGCCCCGCCTCCACGACGCGGGACGCATACATGACCACCACCCGGGAGCACATGGCCCAGACGGCGCCCATGTCATGGGTGATCAGCAGGACCGACGTGCTCCGGTCCTTCATATCGAGCAGCAGGTTGAAGATCTGGGCCTGGATGGTGACGTCCAGCGCCGTGGTGGGTTCGTCGGCGATGATCAGCGCGGGCTCCAGCATGAGCGCCATGGCCAGCATGACGCGTTGCCGCATCCCGCCGGAAAGCTGGTGCGGCCAGGCATCCATGCGCTCGGCCGCCGCGGGAATGCCGACTTTCTTCAGCCACTCCACGGCCAGGCTCCGGGCAGCCCGCCGCCCGATCTTCTGGTGCAACTGCAACGTCTCGACCAGTTGATCGCCGACCCGGTGCAGGGGCGACAGCGCCGTCATGGGATCCTGGAAGACCATGCTGATGGCCTGGCCGCGAACGCGCCGCAATTCGCTCGCAGGCAGCGCAAGAAGGTCCCGCCCGCGGAACAGGATGGAGCCCGACTCGATGCGGCCGGGCGGCGACGGGATGAGCCGCAGGATGCTCAAGGCCGTGACGGTCTTGCCGCAGCCGGACTCGCCCACCAGGCCCAGCACCTCGCCCTCCTCGATGTCGAACGACACCCGGTCCGCCGCGCACAACCGGCCCTCGTCGGTTTCGAAGGCAACCGTTAAGTCCTGTATCTGCAGCAAGGCGCCCATGAGTCCCGCGGCGCATTGTCACAGATCGCCGCCAACCTTTGAATCGAAAAAGAAGTCGGATCGCCGGGTCTACTCGAGGGATACCTTGAGCCGGTAGTAACGCTTCAACACGTCGGGCGCGATCGCGTTGGTCGACGACGCCGGACCGGTCTGGCCGGCGCGCCAATTCTCGATGACCGGCTGCTCGACCGAACCAGCCAGGTTGGTGAGGTAGTAGACCGAGTAGTACCGGCCCGAGATCGCCGGCCAGGCCACGACCACCTGGTTGCCGACCGGCGCGGCAGGCGCCAGTTCCAGGCCGGAATCCGGATCCGTCGGATCGGTCCCGGCCACGTATTCCTTCCACGCCGACAGCCCGTCTTCGTCCGTATCGGTCAACTCGGCGGCATCGTAGTCGTTGGTCGCCGGGTAGAACGCCGCCAGCCACGGTTCCGGAGTTCCGCAAGCCGCCATGATCTCCACGAAAGACGCGAGAACCTGTCGCGGGCGGTCGAGGGAAACGGTCATGACGGTTAAATTGGTATCGCCCTGCGTGTCGCCGCCCCAGCCAGCAAAGCAGTAATGCTCGGCCGGCGCCGCGGTCACGGTGACGCTCGCGCCGAACGGGTACCAGTCGCTGGCCGGGCCCAGGACCGCGCCGTTCGTCCCCGCCGTCCGGGCGAAGTAGAAGTTCGTTGTCCAGCGCCAGGTCAGCGTCGAGTTGTTGGTCAACGAGAAGGATGTGTTGGTCAACGAGCCGCTGGAGGGCACGCTGCCCGTCCCCGTCCACCCTGCGCAGACATACTGTGTCTGGCCGCTCACCCACGGCGACCCGCCCACCGCGGCCGAGACCCAGGTCCCGCTGGTAAACCAGTTTACCCCGACTACAGGATCAGGATTGCCGCACAAGGAGGAAACTATCAACTGATTGGTCGCGGCCGGCTCGGGCAGCGTCACATTCGCCACGGAGGAATACACGCCGGTGCCGCCCGGAGACACCGCCCGCGCCCGGAAGTAGTACGTGGCGCTCGGCGTTAGCCCCGTGACCGCCTGGCTTGTGCCCGAAACAACACGATTCGAGTAGTCCGGAAGATAGCACGGGCCCGCGCTCTCCATGCGCGTGACCTGCACCTCGTCGATATAGCAACTGTCTTGCGATCGCGCGGTCATGTACCATCGCACGTATTGCGTCCCCGCCAGGTTCAGGGGGATGTTGGTCTGGTAGGGCGTGTTGTCGATGGTCCCGCCTGTCCCGCTTTCGACAATGCTCGCGCGATCGATCCAGTCGGTCCCGTTGGAGGATGTCTGGACGACGGCCGTCCAGTTGCCGGGATCCGTCGAGGTCCGGATATAGAAACTCAACACCCCGGGATTGGTGCAGGCCGGGGCCAGGATCCAGTCGCCCGCGCCGTTCATGCCGACGCAACGCGAATTCGTCACCCCTCCCGAGGAGTACTGGGCGGCGCTGTTTTGAGTCCAGCCGTTGGTCCAAGTGGATCCGTTCCACGCCTGGAAATCCTCGTTCAGCAGCACGCCTCCACCCAGATCCACGAAATCCTCGCACATGCCCGCGTCCAGCCGATAACTCGTTGCGCCCGGCACCGCCGTCCACGCGGCCGTGAAGCCGGCGGCGTTGGTCTCGCTCGCCCAGATCGCGGCCGGCGCCGCGGGCGGCCCCTCGACCACGGTCACGCCCACGACCTGCGTAGCGACCCCCGCGCTGTTGCTGGCCGTGAAGGTGAAGCTCCGCGCCCCGACGTCCGCCAGCGGCGGCGTGTAATTCAACTCCCCGGTCGCCGGGGTGAAGCTGTAGCCCGACGAGGCCGTGGCGCTCCGCAGCGCCAGGACCGGCGCCGGGTAGCCGGACGCGCTGACCGTGAAGGCCAGGGCCACGCCCGTCGTCGCCGTCTGCGTCCCCCGGGGATCGAACACCGGCGCCTCCTCACCCAGGACGGCCACCTGGCCGGTCAGCGCGTAAGCGCCGAGGCTTCCGTAAGCCGTGTACCCGCTGCGCGTCGTGTTCGTCGGGGCGCCGGCGTCGGACGGGTAGACGTGGGCGTAATACGTGCCGTACGTCACCGACTGGGTGATGGAGGCTTGGGCCGCGGCCGCGATGTTGTTCGAGGCCAGCACCGTCCCGTTCGAGGAGCACAGCAGCAGCACCAGGTCGCTGTTGCTGCCCCAGGTGCCGTTGGTGCAGCGGTACGGGATCACGGACAGCGCCACGACGCCCGCGCCGGACGTCATGGAATACACGTCTCGATCCGAGGTCCGCCCCACCAGGCCGGTCGCCGTTACGCTCAACCCGTCGACGGTCACCGGCGTCGCCGATGCGCTGTTGCTCCCGTGGTCATCCGTTTTGTAAGTCAGCTTGGCCGAGATGATCGCCAGGTCATCTTCGGGCTGGTTGGCATCGTAGTATTCCCCCTTGCTCCATTGCGAGAGGTTGCGCCCGTAACCCGTGCCCATGATCGGGCCCCACGAGGCCGCGTTGGTGGTCGCGGCGTGGCCGTTGTAGTACTCTTGCGTCGAAGTGCCGTCATGGCTCAAGCCCATGTTATGTCCCAGTTCGTGCGCGGCCGCCTCGGCCGTGTTGGCGTAGGAATCGCCGGACATGATCGTGATCCAGGCCGGGGAGTAGCATCCGGCGGCGTTGTAGGAATAGCTGGCGTAGTTGAACACATCCACGTACGCAATGCCGCCGTAGCCGTAGTGCGGGCAGCGCTTTCCGCCGGCGTCCGTGGTGGGCGTGATGAGCGCGTGCCCCGTTCGTCGGTGCCACAAAGGGGGCTGGACGGTGGTGACGTTGATGTCGAACGGCGCGTAATCCTCGGCCACCCGCTCCCAGATCTGCCTGATGTAGCGCTGCTCGAGGTCGCTGAACGTGGTGTTGTCTCCGTCGGTGTCGAACGGCGTGGTGTTCCACACGGTCTGGGTATAGGCCGTATTCCACATCGTGTTGGAAACCACGTGCCCGTTGAAGTCCAGGAACAGCACGTTCGTCGAGCCCGGCTTGCTGCTGTAGGCCGGCGGGTTGGTCACGGAAATGGACGCCAGAATATCTCTCGTTGAATCGAGCGACATCGCGCCGGGTTCCGCGCTCCGTCCCGGCTCGGCGGCCGGCATGCCGCCGAAATCGCAGACGTAGAAGATGCCGCCGTTCCGGTCCGCCCGCATGGATCGTAGGTCGTTGCGGTGAAACTGGATCGACTCCAGCTTGGCCAGCGCGCGCCCCCGGGCGTCCATGGGCAGGGATTCCAGTTGGCCGCGGAGAACGCCCGCAGGAAGGTCTTCGACTCGGACGCCGCGCCCGCCGCCGAAAACACCGTGGAGATCCGGTCCGTATTCCCTGACCTGGGCACCGGCCCGACCACAGATCAGCAGAAAAACAAGCAGACCGGCGACCGATCGGCCGATGCACAAACGCCCCACCTGCCCTCTGGAGAGGTTATTCACGGCTCGGTCATGCTCTTCGCTTCAGAAAGAGCAGATTCCGGGCCAATGGGTTCGGCACACCGGAGGAAAGACCTCTATTCCAGGCGGGAATATCGTCTTGGATCGAAGGCGGCGCGGACGCCTTCCCCAATGAATACACCAAGCAGCATAACGATAAACAAGGCTAGAGACGGGTATAGCGACAACCACCATGCCCAGTTGAACTCCTGGGCTTGGGCGAGCAACTCACCCCAGCTGGGTGTCGGCGGCGGCATGCCGAAACCAAGGTAATCCAATGCCGCCAGGACGCCGACCGCGCCGACCAGGGAAAACGGAAAGAACGTGACCACAGGCACCAGGGCGTTCGGCAGGATGTGCCGAAAGATGATTTTCCACGCCGGCAGGCCCATGCACCAGGCCGCCTCGACAAACGCCTGCTTGCGGAGCCGGAGGAATTCGGCCCGCATGTAATAGGAAATGCCGATCCAGTTGAAAATCCCGTAGCAAATTAGCAACAGTGCGAAGCTGCGTCCGAACACCGAACCCATCAGGATCAGGATGTAGAGGAAGGGCAGCGACTCCCAGATCTCGATCGTGCGCTGGCCCAACAGGTCCACCCATCCGCCGTAGTATCCCTGGACGGCCCCGACCACGACCCCGACCAGCATCGTCACGACCACGAGAAGGAGGCCGAATGTCAACGACGTGCGCAGGCTGTACAGGATGCGCACCAGGACATCGCGGCCGGCGCTGTCCAACCCGAGGGGATGTCCCGGGCACGGCCGCCAGGGATAGGTGACCGATTCTTTATCAAAGGCCGCGCGGAGCCATCGCTCCCCTTCCTGCCAGCGCTCCTCCGACACAGGCCCCTCAAAGCGCGACCGCGCCTTGTCCAGCAGTATCCGCTGCCGTGAAGCGTCGAGGTCGCTCCACAAGGGAGGACGGCCCGTCGCCACGCGCCCGTCCCTGTCCACCCGCAGTTTCTCGGTCGCCGCGCGACCGGCGCCGGCCTCGCGCAGGAGCATGCGCACGGAGCCCGGCGCCTCGCGTCTCGGCGTGTAGGTCGACAGCGAAAGCAGCCCCGTGCCCGCCTTGCGCAGCGGCGCCTCCGCCGACACGGACGCGGCGGCCCGGTTCTGGAACCGCGCGCGAAGCCCGTCGCGGACGGCGGCAGGAA
The DNA here is from genome assembly GCA_022710725.1 of Verrucomicrobiota bacterium. Taxonomy (GTDB): domain Bacteria; phylum Verrucomicrobiota; class Kiritimatiellia; order CAIQIC01; family JAGNIJ01; genus JAGNIJ01. The sequence goes on along the minus strand of JAKLGK010000002.1, from coordinate 141,714 downwards.
GCTCCATGAAGAAGTCGATATTTCTTCCGGCCATATCCGCGTCGGGGACACCGAGGAAGAACGCGCAGTTTTCGGCGGACAGGATCGCGCCGTCGGACGACAGGCTGACGGCCCCCACGACGGCCTCCCGGGTCAGCGTCAGCAGGACTTGATCGGGCAAGGCAATGGAATCCGGGCGCACGGTCTCCAGCGGGCCGAACGGAATCAGGGGGAAGACCATGCGGCGGCCGGGGTCGCTCCGGAACGCTTCGCTGCCGGCAATCTGCTTGTAGTCCGGCCGGGTCATGCGCCCGCTGCCGGTGAAGACATCCTCGGGATAGAAACGAAGCAGCGGGAAATAGGATCGCCCCCGGTAGCGCATGTACAGGGGTTGGTTGCCGGCGACCAGTTCGGAGACCAGGCTGATCGCGTAGAGAACGATGAGGATCCAGAACGATCCCCACGCGCGCCGCATATCGCGGAACCGCTGGAGCCGTTTCCGGGTGACCGGATTCAGGCCCCACCGCCGGCGCCGCTCCTGGACGTCCGTCGTCATGACTGGTTCCGGAACGAGATGCGCGGATCGATCAGCAGATAGCAGAAATCGGAGAGCAGGCGGCCGAGCAGACCGAGGATCGCCGTGGCCGAGAGGATGCCCATGAAGACCATGTAATCGCGGCTGACGATGGCATCGAGGCTCAATCGGCCCATGCCCGGGATCTCGAAAACGCGCTCGATCAGGACGGAACCCGCGAACATAACGGTCAAGATGCCGCCGAATCCCGTGGCGATGGGGATCAGCGCGTTGCGGAAGGCGTGTCCCCAGATGGCGCGGGCGCGTGTGGCGCCGCGGGCCAGGACGGTACGGATGTAATCCTGGCCGATCTGCTCGAGCAGCGAGTTCTTCATCAGCAGCGTCAGCACCGCGAAGTTGCCGACCATGTAGCAGAGCACCGGCAGGAACATGTGCTGGAACAGGTCCTTCGCCTTCGCGCCCAGGCTCATGGCGGCGAACCCCGCCGAGTGGAAGCCGGAAACCGGGAAGAGGTCCCAGAACGTTTCCGTGACGCCGCAGAACAGCATCTTCAACACCATGCCGAAGGCGAACGGGGGGATGGCGTAGCCGATGAAGACGATAAGGCTGGAGGCCAGGTCGAATGCGCCGCCGTGGCGCAGGGCCTTGGCAATGCCCAGCGGGATACACACGAGATACGTCAGCACAAATCCCGTGATCCCGAACACCAGCGACACGGGGAACCGCTTCACGATCAACTGCCAGACGGTCTGGTTCGGGTACTTGTATGACTCGACGGCCAGCCCGATCCGGTCATGCACGAGCCATTTCCAGTAGCGTTGAGGCAGGGGCTTGTCGAAACCGAAGTGCTTTTCAAGGGCCTTCCGCTGTTCCTCCGTGATCGGCCCGGCCGCGGAGGACATGCGTTCGCCGCCCGCACCCAACCCGCGCATCTGCAGGATGACCTGCTCGACCGGCCCGCCCGGCACGAACTGGCACAATCCGAAACTGAAGAACGTGATCCCGATGAACGTCGGGATCATCAGGAGCAGTCGGCGGAGGATGTAATCCAGGCGATCCAAGGCGGGGAGGATTCAGGGGTTAGGGTTCAGGGGCTCGGGAGCGACTTCCTGCTTATCATCGCCTTCTCCCTGCGGAGCCTTGGCGTCCTTCGCGTCTTCCGTTCTAATTCCGGTTCCTGGCGCCTCCCGGAAAACCTCGTCGAACCGGACATCCGCCGGCTTGCGCGGCAGGGGGAGGCCGTCCTGCATCGCGTCCTTCAATTCGGCCGCCGCGTCCTCGTCGTACCACCAGTACCAGTAGGCCGCGCGCTCGTCGCCGTACTTGCCCAGCACCGTCGGCGGGGCGCCGAACCTGTTCCAGTACAGCAGGCGCGTGTAGTTGATGTTCCAGAGCAGGATGTACGGGGCCTCGGCAACCAGGAGGCGATCGATGCGACGGCAGATGTCGTGCCGCTGCGCGATGTCGAAATTACCGCGCTGGCTGGCGATCAGGGCGTCCACCTCCGCGTTGCGGAACCCCGCGATGTTCTGACCCGACCGCTTGTCCGCCTCGGTCGAGGACCACATGGGCTCGGGGTCCTTGCGCAGTCCGCCGCTCCACGCAGCCCAGGTCATGTCGTAGTTGAACTCGTCCATGTCCTTCGCCCACGCGGCCCAGTCCTTCTTCTCGATCTCCATTTCCACGCCGGCGTCCTTCAGGGCCTCCTGGTAGATCACGAGGAACTTGTCCGTCGCCGCGTCCCGGGACAGGAAACGGAAACGGAGCGGCTTCCCGTCCTTCTCCCGCAAGCCGCTCTTGGGATTGACCGTCCAGCCGGCCTCGGCCAGCAGCTCGCGGGCCCGCTCCCTGTCGAAGCGGATCGGCTTGTTTTCGCACGGGTGGTCCGCGCCGTACAGGTCCTCGAAGTACGAGCGGTGCAGGAAGTACTGGTTGTGCATCAGGGTCGCGTTCATCGTTTCGCGGTCGAGGAGGTGCGCCAGCGCCCGGCGGACCCGGATGTCGTCGAAGGGCGGGCGCCGGCCGTTCATCGCGAAGCCCTGGAACCCGATGGGGTTGTAATTGAAGACCCGCTGCTTGATCACCCAGTTTTTCTCGTAGCGCTCGCCCTCCGTCTGCGTCGCCCACAGGTGCGCCGTGTAGACGGGAAAGAGGTCGATCTCGCCCTTCTTGAACGCCTCGAACGCGTTATCGCGCTCGGCGAAAAATTTGAACACCAGGGTCTGGAAGTTGCCGACGCCCCGGGCCCGCGCCGAGCCCCGGGTCCACCAGTCCTCGCGCCGCTCCAGCTTCGCCAGCACGCCTTCCTGGATCTCGCCCAGCCGGTAGGACCCGGAGACGACCGGGAACTCGAAATTGATCTTGTTGAAGTCCGCGTCGGCGAACGCATGGCGGGGCAGGATCTGGAAGCTGGCCAGCGCATCCAGGTTCTGCCAGTGGATCTCCTTTGCGTGGAACCGGATCGTGCGCTCGTCGAGCGCCTCCGGCGACTCGAAGCGGCCGAGGAAAATCTTGTGCGGGCCGGTGATGTTCTCCGGCTTCATGACGGCATCGAAGGTCCATTTCACGTCTTCCGCCGTGACCGGCCGGCCGTCGCTCCACGCCGCGCGCGGATCGATCCAGAAAGTAAACGTGCGCTTGTCCTCGGAGATGGCCCACCGTTCGGCGAGCCCGGGCTCGTAGTCGAGCGTCAGCGGGTGCTGGCCCAGCAGCGTCTCGTACATCGCCCCGAACAGTTCGGCCGAGAACACGTTCTGGTCGAGGTAATAGTTGAAGCTCTTCGGATAGTCGCCGGCGTAGATCGCGATCTCGCCGCCCGGCACGGCCTCCGGGCTGGCCAGGGGATTGGGCGCATCCTTCCAGCCGTCGCCTGGAAACAGCGCGTCGGACCCGGGAACCGCCATGGACGCCAGCAGAAGGAACGCGGAGGTGATTAGGATTATTTTCATGGGAGGTTCAGAAGGATTCAGGGTTCAGGATCTTCCACAGCATAGTATTTTTCCATGCCGTACGGGAAGTCGTGGTATTCGAAGTTCCGTGCCCAGGGCTGGAGCAGGACGCAGGCCGCCGGATGATGCGTGAAGATCCAGGGGCAGTCCTCCTGGATGATCGAGGCCATTCGCCGGTATAGCGCGGTCCGCTCGTCCGAGTCCGGCATCACGCGCGCCTGTTCGCACAGCCGGTCGTATTCGGGGTTGCGGTAATTGCTGCGGTTGGAGCCCGGCGAGGCGTTGGGACTGTAGAATAGCTGCAGGAAGTTCTCGGCGTCCGGGTAGTCGGCGATCCAGCTCAACCGGAACATCTGGACCTGGCGCCGCTCGATCCGCCCGAGAAACGTCGGCCAGTTGTTGTACCGCGGCTCGATCACCACGCCGATCCGGTCCATGAACTGGATGAAAAGATCGGTCGATTGGCGCATCTCCGGATTATCCGCCTGCCCCAGGTCCAGCGTCAGGACCAGCCGGCGACCTGTCCGGGGATCCACGCCGTCCGGGTACCCGGCCTCGGCGAGCAGGCGCCGCGCCCTCTCGAGATCGAAGGGAAACGGCCCCTCGCCCTCCGGCGCTCCGGCCACGCCCGGCGGGATGGGCCCGTTGGGCCGAACGATGCGCCCGTTGTAGAAACGCGTCCACTCCCCCGTGTCGAACGCGCAGGTCAGCGCCTGGCGCAGCAGCCTGTTCGTCCCCACCACGGGATCGTCCATGTTGAAGCCGATGTAAAAAAGGTCCAGCGTCGGCGCGCGCACCATCCGGATGCCCCGCGCGGCCAGCGCAGGCTCCAGGTCGCCACCGCCTCTGACAACGGCATCCCAGTTGTCCCGCGACACGGCCGATGTCTCCAGGCGTCCATCGAGGAACATGAGCCAGGCCGTCGCGGGATCCCCGATGACGTACTGGACCACGCGGTCAAGGGCCGGGATCGGGTGCCCCTCCGCGTCCCGGTCGATCCGTCCCGCCGCGGCCCAGACCGGGTTGCGGGCGAACTCGATCCGATAGTTCGGACGGTAATCGGCCAGGACGAACGGCCCGGTGCCAACGGGGTGCCTGTCGAATTCCGCTCCGTAGTACTCCACCGCCTCGCGCGACACCGCGGACGCGTAGGGCATGGTCAGCACCCACAGCAGTTGAGGATAGGGCCGCGTCAGGCGGAGTTGGAGGGTATGCGGATCCAGGGCAAGCGCTCCCTCGACGCGCTGCGAGTAATCCGTGGGCTCGCTTCCCGCGGACGCCTCGCGGAAATCGTCGAGCCCGGCCAGGCGGTCGCGGAAGATCCAGTAGCCGGATGCCGCGGTCTTGCGGTCCGCGAGGCGCTTGATGGAATAGACGAAATCCTCCGCCGTGAGCTCGCGCCCCTTTCCGCCCGGGAAGCAGGGGTCGTCCTGGAAACGGATTCCCCGGCGAAGGCGGAACGTGTAGACGAGGCCGTCCGGCGAGACCTCCGGCAGGGCCTCGGCCAGCAGCGGCTCGACGCGGTAGGGCCGGTCGCGGTAGGCGTATTGCAGGAGCCCCTCGTAGATCCGGCTGACAGCCTGCGCGGAGGCGACATCCGCCGCGCGGGCCGGGTCCAGCGTTCGGATGCGCGCGGTCTGGCTGCGCCAGGCGCGGGCCGCCGGGGAGGCGATCCGGTCTCCGCACGCGGGCAGGAAAAGAAGCAGAAGCAACGCTGCAGGGATGCTCCCGAAACAAGCCACCCTCCCGGGCCAGGCTCGGGAGGGTGTTGGGGCCCGCGTCGTCACGCGGTGGCTCTCTCTATTCCGCGGCCGGGGCCGGTTGGGGTTCGGCTACCGGGGCCGGAGCCTCCGCCGGCAGCGCGGCGGCCGGTTCCATGGGCGAAGCCGGCTGCGCCGCGGGCGCTTCCTGCAGGCCCATGCCGGCCGGGGCGTCGGGACCGGGGCCCGCGATCGGCCCGGAGGGCGCGACGGGGGCGGCCGGCCGTCCCATCATCTGGCTGCTCATCAACGACTGCGCGCGATCCCCGGAATAGGTCAGGGCCAGCAGCGTCGTCGTGACCAGGAATACAGCCGCGAAGATGACCGTCAGCTTCTGCAGGATATTCCCCGCGCGCGATCCGAACAGGCTCTCGCCCATGCCCGCGCCGAAGGCCAACCCCAGCCCCTCGCTCTTGGAGCGCTGGATGAGAATCAGCCCGATCAGCGCCAGACTGCAGATGATTTCAACCACGACCAGCAAAATGCGCATCAACATATCGACCCCGCTTTCCGTTCACTTCCTTACAGGGCGCCCCGGCAAATGGCAAGGAAAGACGCCGCTTCCAGGCTGGCGCCGCCGATCAGCCCGCCGTCGATGTCCGGCTGGTGGAACAGTTCAGCGGCGTTGGACGCCTTGACGCTCCCGCCGTACTGGATGCGCACCGACTGCGCGATGTGATCGTCGGACCGTTCCTTCAAGACGCGCCGGATGAAGGCGTGCACATCCTGCGCCTGCGCCGGCGTCGCGGTCTTGCCCGTGCCGATGGCCCAGACCGGCTCGTAGGCCACCACGGTCTTGAGCAGGTCCTGCCCGCTCAAGCCGGCCAGACTGCCGCGCACCTGCGCGCCGACCACGGCCTCCGTGCGGCCGGACTCGCGCTCCTCCAGGAGTTCGCCGACGCACACGATCGGGCGGAGCCCCGCGGCCAGCGCCGCCTTCGCCTTCTTGTTGACGATCTCGTCCGTCTCCTTGAAGTACTGACGCCGCTCGCTGTGCCCCAGGATGACGTAGTGGCAGCCCAGCTCGCGGATCATCGGGGCCGCGACCTCGCCCGTGAACGCGCCGGACTTCTCCCAGTGCATGTTCTGGGCGCCCAGGTCCAGCTTCGAGCCGGCGATCGCCTGCCCGACGGCCTGCAGCGCGGTGCTGGGCGGGCACAGGACAACGTCCACGGCGTCCAGGCCCTGCAGGCCTGCCTTGATTTCCGCGACGAGGGCCACCGCCTCCGCCACGGTCTTGTTCATCTTCCAGTTACCGGCCACAATAGGTTTGCGCATGGGAGGTTCCAGGGTTCAGGGTTCAGGGCTGGCCGCCCAAGCCCCCGGGGCATGGGCAGGTTCAGTCCCACTATTCACTATTCACTCTTCACTTGTCCGTCAATGCCACGACGCCGGGCAGTTGCTTGCCTTCGAGGAACTCCAGGCTCGCGCCGCCGCCGGTGCTGATGTGGCTCATCTTGCCCGCCAGGCCGCTCTTGTTCACGGCGCTGACGCTGTCGCCGCCGCCGATGATGCTCAAGCACTTCGTCTCGGCCACGGCCTTCGCGATGGCCAGCGTGCCCGCGGCGAACGGGGCCATTTCGAAGCAGCCCATCGGGCCGTTCCAGACCACCGTCTTCGCCTTGCGGATCTCGGCCGCAAACAGCGCCGCGCTCTTCGGCCCGATGTCCAGCGCCATCCAGCCGTCCGGGATCGACTCGCCGACCGCCCTGGTCTGCGCCGCGGCGTCGAACTTGTCGGCGATGACGTTGTCCACGGGCAGGAGCAGCTTGACCTTCGCGGCCGCCGCCTTGGCGAGGATATCCTTCGCCAGGTCGACCTTGTCCTCTTCGACCAGGGATTTGCCGGTCGCGAGGCCCTTGGCGCGGTAGAACGTGTACGCCATGGCCCCGCCGATGACCAGGGCGTCCACCTTGGTCAGCAGGTTCGTGATGACGTTGACCTTGTCGCTGACCTTGGCGCCGCCGAGGATCGCCACGAACGGGCGCTCCGGGCTGGCCAGGGCTCGGCCCATGAAATCGATTTCCTTCTCCATCAGCAAGCCGGCGACGTTTTTCTTGTAGAACTGGCACACGATCGCCGTCGAGGCGTGCGCGCGGTGCGCGGAGCCGAACGCGTCGTTGATGTAGATCTCGCCGTCTCCGAGGGCGGCCAGTTTCTTCGCGAACTCCTTCTGTTTCGCCTTCATCTCGGCCTTCGCGGCCTTCTTCTGCTCCTCCGGGGTGTCGTCGGGCAGCTTGACCTTGCCCTCCTCCTCTTTGTAGAAGCGCGTGTTGTCCACCAGCAGCGCCTCGCCCGGCTTGAGCGCCTGGGCAAGGGCCAGCGCCTCCGCGCCGATGCAGTCGCCGCCGAACTGGACCGGCCGCCCGAGCAGCTCCTGCAGGCGCGCCGCGACCGGCTTCAGGCTGAACTCCGCCTCGAACCCCTTCCCCTTCGGCCGGCCGAGGTGGCTCATCAGGACCAGCGCGCCGCCCTGGTCGAGCACGCGCTTGATCGTCGGCAGCGCGGCCGCGATGCGGGTGTTGTCGTTGACAACGCCGTCCCTGATCGGCACGTTGAAATCCACCCGGCACAGCACGCGCCGGCCCTTGAAGTTCACGTCGCGGATGGTCAGCTTGTTCATGGTCTCTGTCTCCCTGGAGGGCGATTCCGGGTAGGGCGGGCTCGCCGAGCCTGCCGTTTCTTCCACGGCGCTTTCGGCGAAAGCGCCCTACCCGTTTGGCCTCGTTACTTCGCGGACGCCATGTAGACGATGAAGTCCACCAGCTTGTTGGAGTAGCCCCACTCGTTGTCGTACCACGAGACGACCTTGACGAAGTTGGAGTTCAGCATGATGCCCGCGCCCGCGTCGAAGATCGAGGTGCGCGCGTCATGGTTGAAGTCCGACGACACCACCTCGTCCTCCGTGTAGCCCAGGATGCCCTTGAGTTCGCCTTCGGACGCGGCCTTCATGGCGGCCTTGATCGCCGCATAGGCCGTCTCGGCGTCCGCGCCCGGCGCCTTCTGGAGGCGGCAGGTCAGGTCCACGACGGAAACGTTCAGGGTCGGGATACGGAACGCCATGCCGGTCAACTTGCCCTTGAGGGCCGGGATGACCTTGCCCACCGCCTTGGCGGCGCCTGTGGAGGACGGGATGATATTGCCCGCCGCCGCGCGACCGCCGCGGAAATCCTTCTTGCCGCCCGGGCCGTCGACGGTCTTCTGGGTGGCCGTCGTCGCGTGCACGGTCGTCATCAGGCCTTCCATGATGCCCCAGTTGTCGTTCAGTACCTTGGCCACGGGCGCCAAGCAATTGGTCGTGCAGGAGGCGCAGGACACGAACTGCTCGCCCTTGAAGTTCTTGTGGTTGACGCCCATGACGAACATCGGCGTGTCGTCCTTGGACGGGGCGGACATGACGACGAACTTCGCGCCGGCCTTGATGTGGCCCTCGGCCTTGGCCTTCTCCAGGAACAGGCCCGTCGATTCGCAGATGTACTCGGCGCCGACTTCGTTCCACTTCAGGTTGGCGGGATCCTTCTCCGCGGTGAGGCGGATGCTCTTCCCGTTGACGATCAGCGCGCCCTCGCCTGCCTTGACCGTGCCCTTGAACGGGCCGTGGATCGTGTCGTACTTCAGCATGTACGCCAGCTGCTTGGCGTCGAACAGGTCGTTGATGCCGACGACCTCGACTTTCGGGTTCTCGACAGCCGCCCGGAAAACAAGCCGGCCGATTCGGCCGAATCCATTGATGCCCAACTTGATAGCCATTTCTGCGTCTCCCTTTTTTATTTTTTGCGGCCGGCCCTGATTAGGGACCGGGCCGATTGCCCATGGTTAAACGGAGCCGAGACCATACAGGATGGGCCCCGGGCCGTCAATCATGCACTTTTCCTTGGCGTGTATCGCTTTTCCGCGGTCCCGGCTTGACGCTCTGCCGTTTCCCGCTAGGCTGCAACCGATGAACGATATCCCGCCGACTCCGGACGCGCCTGTGGCGCTGACCATCGCCGGCTCCGACAGCGGCGGCGGGGCGGGCATCCAAGCGGACCTTCTGACCTTCGCGGCTTTCGGCGTCTTCGGCACTTCGGCGCTGACCTGCATCACGGCCCAGAACCCGCGCGAGGTAACCGGCATCCAGGCGCTGCCTCCCGAATTCGTCGCCCGGCAGATCAAGACGGTCTGCGACGCCTTCCCCGTGGCGGCGGCCAAGACGGGCATGCTGTTCTCGTCCCCCATCATCCGGGCCGTGGCGGCCGCCGACGTCCAACAGGGCATTCCCATCCTGGTCGTGGATCCGGTGATGGTGGCGGCTTCGGGCGCCCGCCTGCTGGAGGCGGATGCGATCGAGGCCTTGTGCGGGGAACTGCTTTCCCAGGCCCGCGTGATCACGCCCAACCTGGACGAGGCGGCCATCCTGTGCGGCCGCGCCATCGAAAGCGTGGAGCAGATGCGCGAAGCGGCGCGCGAGATCGGGGACCGCTACGACGTGGCGTGCGTCATCAAGGGCGGCCATCTCGCGGGGCCGGAAATCACCGACGTGCTCTACGACGAGGGGCAGGAACTGGTCATGGCCGGCGCCCGCCTCGCCCAGGCCGAGACACACGGGGCCGGTTGCGCGTTCTCGGCCGCGATTACCGCCGGCCTGGCAAAGGGCTGGCTGCTGGAAGACGCGGTGACCCGGGCGCGCGAATTCGTCCGCCAAGCCATGGAATCGGCCCGGCCGGCCGGCGCGCATCGCCCCCTTCATTTCCTCGCGAACTACGAACCCGACGCATCCGATTGAATCGCCATGGCGGTTGAGCCGATGGAACTGGCGGCGGGAACGGACGGTCGCGCATCGCCCCGGCGCCCGTTCATGGGCCTGGCCGCGTTCTTCCTGGCCGGCGTAGGCGCCGGGCTGTGCCTGGACGTTCCCTGTCCCCTGCTGGGCGCCGGCGCCGCGCTGCTGGCCGTCGCCGGCATGCTGGCGCGGCATGCCGCGGGATCCCTGTTGACCGGCCTGGCGGTCCTGCTCGCCGGCTGGCTCAATGTCTCGCTGGCCGCCCGGAGTCCGTCCCCGCGCGAAGTCCACGCCCTGATGGCGCGCGATCGCGAACAGGTGGAACTGGTCGGCCTGGTGACCGGCGACTCGGTCACCACCGCGGCCCGCCGCGAGGGTCAGGTCATCTGCCGCTTCTCGCTGCGCGTGGAGGGGCTTCACCGGAAGACAGACTGGGAGCGGGCGCGGGGAACGGTATCGATTTTCTGGCGCAAGGATGCGGCCGGCCCCGAACCGCGCTATGGCGAACGGTGGGTCTGGCGCGGCGTGATCGAGCGTCGTCCCCGCTTCGAGAGCGGAGGCGGCGGATCCCTCTGCGGGATGACTCCGGACCCGGACGGCGGCCGGAAACTTTCCAGCGGGCACGGATGGAAGTTCGTCTCCTGGTGCCTGGCCCAACGGCGCGCCTGCTTTGATCTGCTCGGCCTGGGCCTGGAGCGAAGCCCGGACGTCGCGGCCCTGCTGCGCACCCTGCTGCTTGGCTACCGGCAGGAGCTGTCCCCGCAGCTCCTGCAGGCCTTCTCCACGACCGGCACGCTCCATATTATTTCCATCTCCGGTCTCCACGTGGGGATCATGGTCGTGCTGATCACGGCCCTGCTGAAGGCGCTCGGCCGGCCCCGGCCTCGCTGGGCGCTGTACCTGGCGCCGGCGCTGCTGGTCTATTCGATCTCCACCGGCTTGAGCGCCAGCACGGTCCGGGCCACCATCATGGCCATGATCTTCTGGGCCGGCCCGCTGTTCCGCCGCCGGCCGGACGGCCTCTCGGCGCTGGCCCTCTCCGCCATCCTGATCCTGGCGTTCGCCCCGTTGCAGCTCGTGGACCTGGGCTTTGTTTTTTCGTATTCCGCCGTGGCCGCCCTGATGATGTGGTATCCCGTCTGGGTCACCCCGTTCGCGGCCCGGCTGCGCGCGGATCCCTGGGCGCCGCCGGAAAGCAAGGGGCGGCGCATCCTGCGCCAGCTCGCGCTGTATGTATTTTCCATGCTGCTGACCACGGCGGCCGTATGGATCACCACGACCCCGCTTTCGGCCCGCTTCTTCAACCTCGTCGCGCCGATGGCGCTGCCCAGCAACCTGCTGGTGATCCCGTTGTCGTTCGTGGTCCTGGTGACCGGCGTGCTGACCGTCCTGTTCGGCGCCCTGTCCTCGTGGATGGCCGAGGTGTTCAACCATGCCAACCGCGTGTTCACATCCGTGATGCTGGAGAGCATCGAGTGGTTTTCGAGCTGGCGCGGAGGCTACACCTACGTCCCCACCCCGCCCGCCTGGTTCGTGGCGGCCTGGTTCGCCTGGATGGCGCTCCTGCGCATGGCGCGCCGCCGCGCCGTCATTGCCGCCGCCGGACTTGTCATGCTCGGCGCCGGCTGGGCCTGGATTCTACGCGGCGACGAGGCCTGCGCGGACGTGCTGGATGTCGGCCAGGGGCAGGCGGTTTTTCTCAACCTGCCGGGCTCCCGAGATGTCCTGGTGGACACGGGGCCCCGCTTCTCGTCCCGGGACGTGATCCGGCACCTGCGCCGCCACGGCGTCAACGGCCTGCGCGCCCTCGTCCTGACCCACGGGGACGCCGAGCATATCGGCGGGACCGCCGCGGTCCTGGACGCCCTGCCCGTGGACGAGATCTGGTGCGCGCCGCACCTGGGCCGGTCGCCGGCCTACCGCGAATTGCTGGCCGATATCCGCCGCCGCGGCATCCCGCTCCGCGCGCTGACGCGCGGCGACCGGGGCCTTCTTCCCGGCGGCCTGGAGTGGGAAGTTCTGCACCCGCCCGCCGACCGGAATTTCCGCCGGTCGGACGAGGCTACCCTGGTCCTGCGCGTGGGACGGGAGGCCACGGCGCTGATGATCATGGGCGGGGCGGACGGCAGCGTGGAGCAGGACCTGGTGGCGCAGCCCGCGGACCTCGGCGCCACGGTGCTGGTGACCGGCGACCACGGGGCGGAAGGGACCTGCCGGATCGACTGGCTGGAACGGGTGGGTCCCGTCGCGGCCGTAATCAGCGTGGGCCTCGGCAACGTGCGCGGACAACCGGACAGGGCAACGCTTTCGCGTCTGCGGGAAAAATCGATTCCGACCTGGAGGACGGACGAAAGCGGTCCCCTGCGCATCCCCTTCCAGCATTCGGCGCCCGGCCGCAAGACGCCCGCCGTCCAGCCGCTGGTCAGTCCTGCGCCCCCAGTTCCAGGAGCAGTTCCTGGAAGCCCGGATCGTTCCGAACGAGATCAAACTCCGGACGGGACATCCATGCCAGCGCCTGCTTCGGGTCCACCAGGCTGATGGCCCGTTTGAGCGCGTCGATGGCGCTTTCCGGACTGTTTCCATGGGAGAGGGCCTGGGCGAGACGGAAATGGATCGGCGCGACATCCGGCGCGACGCGGGCGATCTGCTGAAGCAGCTTGGCGGCGCGGTCCCATTGCTCCAACTGAAGCAGGATCAGGGCGTATGTCTGCCCTGCCATGGTGTCGCCCGGCTGGAGGGTCATGTACTCCTCGAAGCGCTGGCTGGCCTTGTCCGGCTGGCCGCGCCGTAAATATAGGGTGGCCAGGTTGAAATAGGAGTTCGCGTACTGCGGGTTCATCCGCGTGGCGGTCAGGAAGGACGCCTCCGCCTTGTCATAATCCTCCATGCCCATGTAGGCTACGCCGAGGTTGTTGGCCATTGAGAAGGTCATGGGCTCCTCGCGGGACGCCTTTTCAAAGGCTTCCGCGGCCACGGCGAACTGCTTGAGGCGAATGGCCAGCAGCCCGACCTGGCCTTGAACGCCCCGGATGTCGGGGAAGATCTGGGCGACCTTCTGGTAGCTGTCGAGGGCGTCGTCGAAACGCTCCTGCTTCGCCGCCCGCTCCGCCTTCACCAGGTAATACGCGGCCTGCTTGAGGGATGCGGACGTCAAGGGCAGGTCCTTGAGTTCCTCCGGGGCCGCCGGGGGCTTCAATTCCTCCAGCAGGTACATCGTCTGCGCATCGGCCTCGAAACGCAGGGGCGAGGCCGGGCGCTCCAGCGTCCGGCGAGGTGTACGGGCCACCTGCCGGCTCTCGCTGATCTGGAGGTAATAGTAGGTGGTCACCACGACGATCAGCAGGCCCGACACCAGCACGGTCAGCACGAACAGCAGCGTCTGCCGGCGGAGCTGGCGCTGGGATTCGGCCCAATAGCCCTCCGGCGCCTGGGGCGGCCCGGCCGCGGGCGGCGCCCCGGCGGGGGCCTTGTCGCGGACGTGATATACGCTGTGGGAAAGCGGATCCATGCCTCACTCCGTTTCCGCCGTCTCGGGCGCTTTTTCGGACAGGGAGGACGAGAGGAGGGGCTCGTTGCTGTAGGCGTCCCACGGCGCGACGGCCTCGTCTCCGCCCGTCAGTTGCCGGGCACGGTCCTTCTTTTCGAGCTCACTCTCGAAGGCGCGGCCGGCGTCGGTTTTGCGCAGCTCGGCGAAGGCAGGACCCCGGAAGCTCTGCAGCACGACGGAGGGCGGCGCCTTGGCCGCCGCGTGCTCCAGATGCGCGCGGGCCTTGTCCATGTCGCCCATCAGCGCCGCCACGGCCGCCGCATCCATGATGAGCGGGATCCAGTCGGGCTTCTTCTGCAGCGCCCCGGCCTGGATCGCGTAGGCCTCCGCGTAGCGGCTCCTCGACGCCTCGAGGAAGGCCTGTTCCTTGAGCGCCTTGGGATCGCCGGGCGCCTGGGCCAGGTATCGCTCCAACTCCGCGGCCGCCGCGGCGGCATCGGACTGGAGCAGGAAGCAGAGCGCCCGGTTGAAGTGGGCGGGGGCAAACTGCGGGTCGTACTGCAACGCCGCCTCGAGGAGTTCCGCCGCCTTGGCGGCGCGATTCTGGTAGAAATAGGCCACCGCCAGGTCGTTCAGCAGGGCCGGGGAATCCGGCTCGGTGCCGATCGCCGACTGCAGGACGATCAGGGCCTTGTTGTACTCGCGTTGACGGAGGTTCAGGCGGCCGAGCTCGCCGCGCGCCGAGTTCAGGTCCGGCCACAGGCGCAGCGCCTCGGAGTACATTTCCGCGGCCTGGACGTACTGCCCGGCGGACTGCAGCAGGTCGCCACGCCGGGCCAGCAGCGTGGCCTCGTTCGCGAGCTCGGCGTCCGAGCGACGGACCCCGGAAAGCAACTCCTGCGTCTCCACGCGCTTCCGGTCGAGATCGACCGGCGCGCCGGTCACCGAGGCGCTGTCCGGGATGTCCCGGGTCCGCGCGTTCTCTTTCATTTGCCAGGTCTTTCGGGAGATGAAGAGGACGATGAGCAGGAACATGCCCATGCTCGCCAGCACCAGGAGGACGGTATACCACGCGGCGTGGGATGTCGCGCGGTTATCGCGGCGAGGCGCCGGACGGCTGTCCCGGCCCCGCCTCGACGGGTCGTTCTGCCTCTGGCGATGGTATTGGTACCCGGCCGCGCCGCCGGTTCCGCCCGGCTCGGCATCCGGCGGAGGAGATGAGATCGGATTCATGATTGCAGTTTTGGCTGCTGACTTTAGTACATGGGCGCGCATTGTGCAAGCCATGCCGCGCCGGGCCGGCTGTTGCATTGCCGGCGGGGGTGCGCTATACCTTGCCTGCAGCCCGGCCCGCGGGATTCCTCTCCGGCCGGGCGGGAGACGGGTGCCATGTCCTTGAGAACATTAGGTCGCGGAGTCGGCTGGCTGGCGCTGGCGGTCCTGCTGACCGCCAACCTGGTCCTGGGCGCGCGCCTGCAGAACCAGGCCGGCCCTCCCGATGAGCGGGACACCGGCTACGAAAAGATGGCGCTGTTCACCCGCGTTCTGGAGCAGGTGCGCGAGCAATACGTCGACGCGGACAAGACCACCTACCAGGACCTGATCTACGGCGCGCTGCGCGGAATGCTGGAATCCCTGGACCCGC
Source organism: Verrucomicrobiota bacterium (assembly GCA_022710725.1). Classification (GTDB taxonomy): domain Bacteria; phylum Verrucomicrobiota; class Kiritimatiellia; order CAIQIC01; family JAGNIJ01; genus JAGNIJ01. The sequence continues at coordinate 126,598 of JAKLGK010000002.1, read as the reverse complement.
ACAGCCAGTTCCTCGATCCCGACATGTACAAGGATATGAAGGACGAAACCGCCGGCGAGTTCGGCGGCCTCGGCATCGTGATCGGGGTCAAGGAGGGCATGCTGACGGTCATCGCCCCGATGGAGGACACGCCCGGCTTCAAGGCCGGACTGCTCCCGGGCGACAAGATCCTGGAAATCGACGGCAAGCCCACCGACAACCTGACCATGGAGGAAGCCGTCAAGCAACTGCGCGGCGCCCCGGGAACCAAGGTGACGCTGGGCATCCTCCGCCCGAAAAGCGAGGGCATACGCACGATGGAGCTCGTGCGGGCCGTCATCAACATCCCGAGCGTCAAGGACACGGACATGCTGGAGGACGGCATCGGCTACCTCCGCATCGTGCAGTTCAACGAGCCGACGGCGAAGGCCGTGCACGAGGCGATCCAGGGGCTCCAGGCCCGGGGCATGCGCGCGCTGGTCCTCGACCTCCGGAACAATCCGGGCGGCCTGCTGACCTCGGCGATCGAGGTCGCGGAGAAATTCGTCCGGCGCGGCGACATGATCGTTTTCACCCAGGGCCGCAACGAAAAACCGCTCCAGACGTTCCGCGCGAAAGGCCGCCAGCATTACACCGACTTCCCGATGGTCATCCTCATCAACGGCGGCAGCGCCAGCGCGGCCGAGATCGTGGCCGGCGCGCTCCAGGACCACCGCCGCGCCATCCTCGTGGGCGGGAAATCGTTCGGCAAGGGCTCCGTGCAGAGCGTCCTCCAGCTCGACGACGGGTCCGCCATCCGGCTGACAACCGCGCGTTACTACACGCCGAGCAAGCGGGTCATCCACGAGCAGGGCATCGAACCGGATGTCCCCGTCGCCATGCCCCCGGAAGACCTGCAGCGGCTGATCAACCAGCGCGCCGAGCCCGAAAGCGGGAAGGACGAAGCCGATGTTCCCGCGAGCGCGATCCGCGACGTGCAGCTCGAGCGGGCCCTGGACATCCTGAAGGGCGTGATGATCTTCACCGCGCAGCAGCGCACCTCCGCCGTCGCCCGGCGTTGAAGGGGGCGGGTTCAGGGTCCAGGGCGGGTTCCGGCGTTCTCCCATGAATGTTCTCGGCATCGAAACCTCGTGCGACGAGACGGCGGCCGCCGTGGTGGCGGACGGCTGGAAGGTGCTCTCCAATTGCATCTACAGCCAGGTGGCCAGCCATCGGCCCTACGGCGGCGTGGTCCCGGAAATCGCCTCGCGCCAGCACGTGGAAATCCTGCCCGGGATCCTTCGCGAAGCGATCGGGCAGTCCGGCCTCGGCTGGGACGACCTGGATGCCTTCGCCGTGACCCGCGGCCCGGGCCTGGCCAGCTCGCTGCTCGTGGGCTTGTCCGCGGCCCAGTCGCTGGCCTTGCGCCAGCGGCGCCCGCTCATCCCGGTCAACCATGTGGAAGCGCACCTCTACTCGCTGTTTCTTCCCGAGCCCCCGGCTGCGGCTCCCCCGCCCGCCCCGCCCCTGCCCATGCTGGTCCTGATGGTCTCCGGCGGCCACACGGCGCTGGTCCGATTCGAGGGCCTCGGGCGATACCGGTGGCTGGGCCAGAGCCTGGACGACGCCGCGGGCGAAGCCCTGGACAAGGGCGCCAACCTGATGGGCCTGGGCTATCCCGGCGGGCCGGCCATCGAGCAGGCCGCCGCGGGAGGCGATCCGGAGGCGATCTCCTTTTCCCGCACGTCCATCCGGGCCAGCCCGCGCACCGGCGACCTCGATCCCGACCTGTGTTTCAGCTTCAGCGGCCTGAAGACGGCCCTTCTCTATCTCCTGCGCCGGCAACCCGAACTCCTCGGCCCGGACCGCCTCCGGCACCTCGCCGCCAGCTTCCAGGAAGCCGTGTTCAACACGCTGCTCCACCGGGCGGAACAGGCCATGGAAAAAGACGCCTATGCCTCGTTCGGCTGTGTCGGCGGCGTGCTGCGCAATCGCCGGCTGCGCGCGCGGATCGAGGAGGCCGCCCGGCGGCGACGCCTCCCGCTGCGCATGGCGCCCCCCTCCTTCTGCACCGATAACGCCGCGATGGTCGCCGGGCTGGCCGGCGCGACGGGGGGACCGGCGCCCGCCGATCCGGCCGCAGTGGAAATCCGGCCCGACCTGCGCCTGTCGGCCTGACCGCAACGCCCGCCGGAAAGCCGGGACGGCCTACAATGCCTTTGACGCTGCCGCCCGGCTTCTTTATGCTGCCCGCCAATAGATCGCCATGACTGCGTCCTCCAGCCCCGCCGCCGCGTTTTTCAAATCGCTCGTGCTGTCGCTCGACCTCCCGGTCATCGTCATGGACGCCGAACTCCGCGTGCTGCTGCTCAACCCGGCGGCCGAGGGGATCACGGGCGCGCGCACCCGCCAGGCCGTCGGCCAATTCGGCGGCGAGCTGGTCGGCATGGACCGGGCCACCTGCGAGGCCCTCGGGTTCGGCTCGGGCGGCGGCGCCACGGGCTGGAAGGAGTTCGTCTGCGTTCCCGCGGGTTCCGCCAGCCGCCTGGTGCGGGCCCGGGGCTGCACCCTGCCCTGGAGCGCCCGGCGCACCGCGGTGGTCTGGATTCTCGACGCCCCCGGCTGGCACGACGCGGGCCCCCGCCTCCTGCCGTCCGGCGCCCCCGTCATCATCTTCGAGCTCGACGCCGGCGGCCGCCTCGTCTACGGCGCGGAGGAGTTCGCCGGCCTGCTCGACCGCCAGGCCGACGTCACGACCGGGCGCCTCTTCCGCGAACTGCTCGTGGAGGAGCAGCGGGGTTCGTTCGACGCCGTCTGGCGCAAGGCGCACGGCGGGGAGGCGGTCCGCAACTCGGAGTTGCGCCTGGTGCACGGCCGCGGAGCGGCGCGGCCTTTCTGGGTTTCGCTGTTCCCGATCAAGGATCCGCGCGGCATCACCCTCGGGGTCCGCGGCGTGGCCGGCGACCTCTCCGGGCAGAAGGACCTGGCCTATGCCCTCGAGGCCTCGGAAGAGCGCTTCAGCGTCCTGTTCCGCGAATCCTCGGACCCCATCCTGATCCTCAACATGGAGGGCGACATCCTCCTGGCCAACCCGTCCTTCGAACGGATCACGGGGGTCCGCTCCGACGAGCTCTTCAGCGGCGAAAAAAGCTGGTCCGATTTCGTCCTGCCCGCCGATTACGAAGCGCTCCGCGGCGAACTCCGGCAATGCGCCGCGACGCACAAGGACGGCATGACCGAGTTCCGGGCCCGGGATGCCGGCGGGCAGGTGGTCTGGTTCGAGCAGAGCCACAGCATCCTGCACGACGAAGTGGGCCAGCCCCGCGGGATCATGGCGGTCGCGCGCAACATCCACCGCCACAAGCAGCACGAATTCGAGCTGCGCGAGCAGGCGGAGGACATGCAGCGGCGGCACGACCGCGCCCAGGCCCTGATCTCGCGCCTGAAATTGTTCTTCGCCCAGACCAGCTCGCTGGCCGACGATCCGCAGCGGTTCCTCCAGGGCGTGTGCGACATCCTGTTCGAGATGTACGAGCCCCTGCTCGTGATCCTTCACCTGTCCGGCGAAGGCCGGGTGGTCCACCGCGGCCGGCCGGATGTGCTGGCCGATGTCGGGCCGGAAGCCCTGGAGCAACTGCAATGCGGCGTGTGCGGGCAGATCACCGAAACGGGCATGCCGTTCTACTCCCACTCGCTCGACACGGCCCCGCCGCCGCAATGCGCCGCCCGGCTGGGTTCGCGGTCGCTGAAAACCTGCGTCGGAGCGCCCCTCCGCGACTCGAGCGGAAGGATCCGCGGCTCCATCATCATGCTGGACGACAAGACCCGCGCCTTCGACAGCCTCGACGTCGAGGTGGTCACCGTCGCCGCCCTGCAGGTCGCCGCCCGGCTCCGCGCCGAGGAGCAGGAGACCGTGCGCCGGGGCCTCGAGGAGCACCTGCGCCAGGCCCAGAAGATGGAAGCCGTCGGCATGCTGGCCGGCGGCATCGCCCACGACTTCAACAACATCTTGAGCAGCATCCTCGGCTTCACGACCTATCTCCTGGCCCGGACGCCGCCCGGCAGCAACATCCACCGCGACCTCGGCCTGATCGAGCAATCGGCGGTGCGAGCCGCGGACCTGACGCGCCAGCTGCTCTCCTTCGCGCGGCGGCGGCACTTCGCGAAGGAGCCCGTGTCCTTCAACACGGTCATCCACGACGTCGTGGCCATCCTCCGCCGATCGCTGCCGGCCAACATCCAGATCCATATGCGGCTGGCCCCGGAACTGCCCCCCGTGCTCGGCGACCGCGGGCAGCTCAACCAGGTGATCATGAACATGGGCATCAATGCCGCCGAGGCCATGAGCGGCAAGGTGGGCATGCTCACCCTGTCCACCGAGCACCGGGCGCTCGACCTGCGCGAGCGGGCCGTCCTCGCCGAGGCCGCGGACGAGAAGTACATCTGCGTCACGGTCAGCGACACCGGCAAGGGCATCCCCAAGGAGGCCCAGGCCCGGATCTTCGATCCGTTTTTCACCACCAAGGCCGCCAGCGGCGGCACCGGCCTGGGCCTGTCAATCGTTTACGGCATCGTCACCAACCACAAGGGCTTCGTCCACGTCGAGAGCGAGGAAACCTGCGGCACCACGTTCCGGCTCTATTTCCCCGCCTGCGAATCGGGCGACACCTCCCCGGAAAAGGCGCCCTCCGGCCGCGTCCTCACCGGCACGGAGACCATCCTCGTCGTGGAGGACGAGGCGCTCGTCCGGCAGATGGCGGTCGAGGTTCTCAAGTCCTACGGCTACAAGGTGGTCTCGGCCTCGTCCGGCGAGGAGGCGGTGGACCTGTTCAAGGACGTCAAGGACCGCGTGGACCTCGTGTTCCTCGACCTGGTCATGCCGGGGATGGGCGGGGAGGAAACCTTTCAGGCGCTGCGGCAGGAGAAGGCCGACGTGAAGATCCTGCTGACCAGCGGGTTCGTGCGCGAGGATCTCTCCGAGCGCCTTGTCGCGGCGGGCGCGCTGGGCATCCTGTACAAGCCGGCGAAAAGCGACGACCTGCTGGCCGCCGTCCGCGACGCCCTCGACGGACGCCCCGTTACGCCGCCCCCGAAATCTTGACGGGCCTGCGGCGGAAACGTAGAGTCGACCGGTAGCTGAAAGCCAAGCGCCCGGGCGGGTGTAGCTTAGTGGTAAAGCCTCTGCCTTCCAAGCAGAATACACGGGTTCGATTCCCGTCACCCGCTCCAATCTCCTGACGGCGCGATTTCCGCGACGGATTTCCACGGCTCCGCGAACTCGACGACGATTTGCGGGACGGCTTTTCCGAGCAGCTTCAACGGTGAGACGGGACGCGGCCCCGAACTGACGGACGCGACGAGGGTCACGGCGGAATCCGAGACGGACAAGGCGGACGGGGCGAAGCGGACGCGATTCGATTCGGCCTTGATTTGCAGGGACTTGGAGGCCCGAACGGAAACGGCGTCGGCTTTCGGATGCGAAAAGTCGGCGCGTGTGGCGAAGCCGCCGCGCCGAGGACTCGACCGCCCTTCGGTCGGCTCTGCTTCCGATTCTTCCGGCCACGCGCGCGCATATTCTCCGCCGTCTTTCTGCGCTGTCTCCGGCGGCGTCAATTTCAGGTTCGAGCCAGCAATTTTCAGAAAATCGCGTATTCCCGCGAGGTCGTCTGAAAAACTCAACTTTTCGGCCATATTTGCGCGTTTCACAAACTCGCGGGAAGGTTCGAGCCAAATTGCACCCCTCGTCTGAATTTGGCCGATTTTCTCTTTCGCGTCCGCCTTGTCGCGCAGCATCTGCTCTTTGCGCGCGGCGTATTCGTCACGCGTCAAAGAGCCTTCAAGGTAAACGTCGAGCAATCGGTTTAACCTGGCTTCAAGGTCCGCAAGCCGTGTCTGCTCTCCGTTCAGTGCGGCGGCGGATTCCGTCCGCTCGTCTGCCGCCCACTGGTCGAAGATCGCCAGAACCGCAGCCGCGCCGTCGTCAGGGAGCGACACGGCGCGTGTCTTGAGCTTGAGGGCATCCGCGAAAGGCTCCTCGCGGATGCACTTCAAGTGACAGGGGCGGCCCATCTTCTTCGTGCATCGGTAATACGTGTGCCCCTTCTGGCTTTCGGCTGTGATTGCGCCTCCGCACACGTCACAGCCGAAAAGGCCAAGAAACGGATAGCCGTCTGAACGTCGTTCGCGTTCGGGGCCAGCCCGTCGCTTATGGATTCGCTGAACCTGTTCAAAAAGGCTGTTCGGCACAATCGCGGCGTGTGTGCCTTCGTAGGTCTCGCCGCGATACCGGAACATGCCGACGTAAAACGGGTCGGTGAGCAGGGTTGACATGCGATTGGGCCGGATGGCCTTGGCGTTGATGCTGGTCAATCCCCAATCCTTCGCCAATTCGCAAAGGTCGCTCGCGCTGTATTTGTCCGTTGCGTAGGACTCGAAGAGCCGCCGCACAAGCGGCGCTTTTGCCTCGTCCACAATGACGGTGTGGGTTTTGGTCTCGTTCAAGTACCCGACCGGCGCGCGGCTCGGATACTCGCCGCGCCGCAGTTTCTGGCGGATGCCGCGCCAGACATTTTCCGTAAGATTTTCGACGTAGTATTGAGACTGCCCAAAGGCAATGTTCAGCATGAACTTGCCTTGCGGCGTGTTCTCAAACCAGAACGTCGAGAACTTCAAAGCCTTCAACTGTCCGACAGAAAGCAAGTGGACAATCCGTCCGCCATCAACGGCATTGCGCGCGAGCCGGTCGGGGTGCCATGAAATGATTCCCTCTGCATGGCCGCGTTCAATTTCTTTGATCATGTTGTCGAAGACAGGTCTTCCCGGCGATTTGGCCGACATGGATTCGACAAACTCGCGCACGATGCTGACGCCTTCCTTTCGGGCCAACTCGCGGAGTTCGTCGAGTTGGCTTTCGATGGACAACATTTGCCGGTCGTCCTCGTCGGTGGATTTCCGCGCATACAGAAAGAAGTTCACTTCGCGCCCCCTTTCCCGGCTTTCTCGGTCAATGCCTTTGATTCTCGCACGACCTTTGCAAATGCCTTGAAATCCGGCGGCGTGAGTGGCTTCAACAGCAAATGTTCGCCGTCGCAGACGATGAACATTTTTGAGCCCGCCGTGAGCTTCAAGGCGTCGCAGAATTTGCGGGGAATAGTGAATTGCCCCTTCACGGTCACGCTGGCGATGTCGATTTGCATGGCCGCAAGGTATCCTTGCAGCATGGGTGGAGTCAATCCTTTTGGAAGGCGGCAGGAATTGGGCCGCTCCCGCGCGCGTGTGAGGAACGAACGCCAAGCGCGGGTAGTGGAACAATCCTGCCGCCGGGGTGGTCCGTCTTTGTCTTGCGCGCGCTTGGCCGGAAGAATCGGAAGCAGAGCCGACCGAAGGGCGGTCGAGTCCTCGGCGCGGCGGCTTCGCCACACGCGCCGACTTTTCGAGGCCGGAGGCCGAAGCCCTGACGCGTCCCGTTCACAAGTCCTTGCCTCTCAACGCCGCCGGAAATCCGTCGCGTCCGTCCGTCAGCGTCGCCGCGTCCGGCAAATCTTCCGCCGCGCTGGAATCCTCGCGCCTGTCGCCGGTCGGGATCGCCGGTCATCGTCCGCCGTTGAAGCTCCTCGGAAAAGCCGTCCCGCAAATCGTCGTCGAGTTCGCGGAGCCGTGGAAATCCGTCGCGGAAATCGCGCCGTCAGGAGATTGGAGCCGGTTAGCGGTAGCTATCCGAACTCATTTCGATGATGAATATGCCAAACGTCGCGGGAAGTGAAAGCCCGTAATCTACCCGTCTGTACCTCGCGGCGCTGTCGCGCCGCTCGGAACCTTCCCCCGCCTCGTCGCTGCCGCTCCTCGCCCCCACGCACGGCGCGTTGCGCCGTGCTTCTACTCCTCGCCGCTGGACGCGGCTCGGAGCAAGGACGGCGCTGGGCCGCGCCGGTTGATGCTCGGCACGCTGGCCGCGTGGGCGCGGTCGTCGGTCGCCCCTCCTGAACGTCGGGGCGAGGATGGCTGCCCCGGTCGCCGCTCACGCGACGACGGCGGCTCTCGCCGCCCGGTTCGTTCCGCCCGTCTTCTCGTCTTCGTTTTCGGGGGCGCGCGCGTCTTCTCCTACAGCTTCGCGTAGCGATAGCTGTTCTTGATCTGTGTATTCAAAAACTTGCCTACCGAGTCAGAGCGGAGCATTTCCTGATAGAGAGCTTCCGGCACATCGAAATACTGGTACAGAGTGCCGTTATGAAACGCGACCTCAAGCGTCATGGTGGCGGGATCGTATCCGACTTCCGCAACGTTTGTTGATTGAACGGGTATTCTGTCCATGTTCAGCCTCACGCTTTCTGATTGGCGCGGGGATTTTCGCTTCGCCACAATTCAAGGACTTTCGCGTAGTCCCCAGCCTGCTTCGCGCTATTCCACCCGCCTTTGTTGTTGGGATCATAAACCAAAGGATCATGGCTGTCAGGACGGCGATTCTTCACCGGGGCATCAATGAGTGTCCGCAATGGCAACTGCACTGCCTCTCCAACAATGATCGCCTCACCCGTGCGCAGAGACGGGAGCATATTGAACAGGCCCTCAAGGTTATCGCTCACCGTACCGGTAACATGTGAACGGTCGGAAGTATTCGCAAGGCGCATGGCAAACAAGGTGCCGCACTGCGAAAGAATGGTTGGGTCAATCTCCGCTGGTCGCTGACTGACGATCATTGCGCCGATTCCGTACTTGCGGCCTTCCTTGACGATTCGCCGGGCCGCAATGGAAGCGGCCCCCTCGTTCCCGGCGTTCAAGTACGCATGCGCTTCCTCAAGCACGAACAACAAAGGCCGTGAACGTCCTCCCTCCGGCAGAAATCGCGCCCAGAACAAGGCATCGAACAATAGGCGAATTAGGACGCCAACAAGGTCCATGAGAATCGAAACCGGAACGCCCGAAAGATCAAGAATCGTGATGGGTTTGTCGCCGCCAATCCACGAAGTGAGGAGGGCGTCAAGGTCTTGCGCGGGCTTCCCGTCCGGGTCAGGACACCAAGGTCCTGGGCGAAAGAGGAAGTCGTAGCGCGTATCACGAAGGAACGATTCGAGCGCGAGAATCTGTCTGCGAATATTTAGCGGAGATCCGCTAAGATAGACGCGATTCGCCCCGCCTTGCGTAATCGGCCGGTATTTCGGGGCAATGACGCGCATGATGTCGCCAAGCAATTTCTGCCCGGCCCCATCGACTTCAATCGCTTCCGATGCATCTGTCTGATTCGCGCCCGGTTGATTGTGTGTCGAGCAAACGAGCCTGTGAAGTTCGTACCACAACCGGTGAATGCTGAATGGGATTGGCGTATCAACGGTCATGGTGTCCGGCGTGACACCGTTCCGCGCTTGAGACTGTAGAGACAGCAGCTTGAGTTGCTTCACCTTCTCCACAAGGGCGGCGCGGTCGGCGTCCGTCAGACTGCGAAAGGGGGTGACGCGCAAAAGCTCATCAAAATTCAGCGCCCAGTAGGGAACGAACAGAGGCTTCTCGCCCTGCTTCTCGTCCGCGTTCACGCGGAACACCGTGGCCCGGTCGTGCAAGGCGGTGTAGTACTCGCCGTGGATGTCCAGAATGATGATCCTCGCTGACGGGTAACGGGTCGGATCGGAGACGGAAACAAGCAGATTCGCAACGGTCGTTGACTTGCCTGCGCCGGTTGTTCCAACAACCGCACTGTGCCGACTCACGAGCCGATCAATGTCGATGAGCGAAGGAATTGACTCCGCGCTCGCGAGGCTTCCAACCCGAACGAAGTTCGGAGCGTCGGGCCGTCCGTAAATCCGGGACAAGTCTTGCTCAGTAACAAGGTGGGCTTCATCGCCGATCGTTGGATATTGTGAAATCCCGCGTCGAAATTCCCCTGCGCGTTGGCCCTCGCCGATCAACTGGACCTTCAGCCAACGGTGGCCGTAGGGCTCGACCTTTGCAAGCGCTTCGGGAACCGCGCCGGCACCGACTTGGGAAACGATCCCAAACAAATCGGTAAAGCCCATCGGAATCCGTACGAAACTCCCGATTTGGCCGATTCGATAGCCGTGCCCTTCGATAAACGCCAAGCCGGAAACAGTATCGGTGTCGAGGGCAACGCTGATTGTTGCGCCCTGCACATCTTGAACCGTCCCGAGATATGTCGGGCTATTTGACATTCGGGGCCTCCTGCGCCTGGCGAATGTGCCCGACAAGGGCATGAAGGAAATCACCGAGAACCGCATAATCGCCAAGATGGAAAACGGCTTTCAGTCGTCCGTTTTCCTCTTTGGGATTCACAGGAACCCATGACACCCAAGGAACAGCGTCCGCCGCGGCGGAGTCGGCTTCCCTCTCCGGCCACTTGCTTTCCCGTCCACTCACAACAGCGCCGTCTCGCGCAAGCAGGGTGAGGTTGGTGCGCTCCGACGCGAGTTTGACCGCTTTCGTGTATTTCGACAGGTCTTCAAAAAGCAATGCGAAGGCAACAGCGGTCTGCGTGGCTTGTAGCCCCTGAACGATGACCTCGTTAATGTGTTCGTCCCGGAATGAGTAGCCGGAGATGACGAGGGCGGATGATGGTTGTTTCAGGAATGCCCGAAGCCTGTCCATCATCGCCAAGTACGGCATTCGCCTGCTTTCCTCATACTTCAAGTGCGAAGGATGGATGACACGTTTCAATCCCGTCTCGTTTGTCGCGCCCCGGAGAACACCCCGCGCGGGGTCTTGATACCAGTTGATGGAACCATGCAGTTTCCATATCCGCGCCCAGCGCGGTGGCAACTTGTCTTCCTCCATTGCGCGGATGTCAAAACATGGACGGCGCGAACCGGCGAAGCCGTCGAAATACGGCACACGGCAATCCTCGAACGCTTGCTCCAAAAGAAGGTCGTAATTCGTCGTGAAGACCTCAACGGGATGCTCCCGACCAACGGCATCCGTCCAGAGCGCGGCGCGGTGATACGGCGTTCCGGTGCCGGGCAAAGCCTTGTCGGCAAGTTCATGAATGATCTTGCAGATGTCCGAATCCAGTCGGTCCAAGTCAGCGGCAGACAAACCGCGCGCCTTTTCCTTGCCCGCAACGATGCGAAGCGCCCGAATGTGGCTCAGCATGTCCTCAACATTCGTCTCTTTTCTCTCGTCCGTAACAAAGTGCCCTTCAACCGCTTTCAGCAGTGGCCCGCAATCCTTGCACTTGGCGAGCCTCTCGCGGACCTCTGCGGTGATCCCCGCGATGTCGGGAATCAGCGGCTTGTCGTCGCCGGATTTGACTGCGACCGGACAACCCGCGCCCAGAAAGAGCCCCAACGGCTTCTTGTCGTTGGAGAGGCATTGCTGAAGGTAATTGACTTGGCGAAATGGATCGTGGGCCTGATTCATGAAGCACCTCCAAAAGCAGAATGCAGAAGCGATTGCGAGAGATCGTTCAGCCGCGCCGTACTTCGTGACTGTACAGATTCCAACTCGTCAATGTCCCGGACGCGGTCGGCGAACTCTTGCTGAAGCGGAAGAGGTGGTATCAGAATCGGAACGGGATATATCCGACTTCCGGACACCAGCGGTTGCGCGGCTCTCCCGGCATATTGGTTGAGATTTGCGACGCGAAGCGCCGTCAACAGGTAGCGTTGCGCAAAGTCTTCCTTCATTTCGCTCACATACAGGGCATTATCAGTGACCCACGATTTGGGCTCAGAAAGGTGAATCGCTCCACAGTAAACGCCGACTCGACCAATCACAATGACCGGGTTTTCAAACATGAACTTATCGTGATGCCCAGTAATTCCGTTCCCTCCATAAACCACAAAGCTACCATTCGTCGTCATTTCTTTGGCGGGGAGCGATTCTCCGCTCTTCACATGGAGCAGTTTGCCCAGTGGCTCTTTGCGGAAGCCCTTGGGATTCAGGGCAGGGTTTCCAAACAAATTGTGAAAAAGAGCAGGAATAAGATTCGCAGTTCGTTGGTCTGCTCGGGTACGGAGTCTCCGCAATGCGTCCGCTTCGTCGAGTAGCCTCACAATCCGCTCTTGCTCTCCCCGTGGCGGCACAGGAATAGGCACATCTTTTACCTGTCCATCACTTACAGCGGGATAGTTTGCGCCTGTTGTTCTCGCAACGAGGTATTTAACGAACGATGGCGAACGAACAAAGGCAAACAGGTAGCCACTCAACACCTCCGGGGATGGCCTGAGAACGGAGAAGCCTGTTGAACAAATCTGGTCATCGAGATTGTGTGGAACAAGAGCGACCGCGTTTAGGTTTGGTCGAACAGTCGAGACAATGACATCCCCAGTACGTATGACTTTTCTAGCCCGGCTTGGCGCGTCAGCGCCAATAACCGTCTGCGCTGTGACTATGGACTTTGCCCTGTTGTCTACGCTGGCGATATCGACGTATAGAAACTCATTGGACGGACTGTCCCTTGGATCGCGCTGTTCGGTAGGCAGCATCAATTCGCCCAAGCGTTTTATCGGCCAACGTTTCATGGCTTGTGCCGAACCTCACTGAGCAAGTCAGTGGCCCGCTTGCTTATCTCCCCCTCTATCTTCAGAATGTCGGCCAGAATGTCCGCGGGTGAATCGTGGTTCACGGCTTGCTGTGTTACCGGTCTGTATCGTCCCGCCGCCAAGGTCAGGTCATTCTCTTCGATTCGTTCAAGCGATACCCGGTAGCTGTTCGGACCTTCTTCGTGACCAGGCCACTTCGACAGCACATCGGGAATGTCGTTGGCATCAATGGGCGTACGCTTGTCGTCGAGACTGAACCCGTCGGCGGTGAGGTCGTAGAACCAGACTTCCTTGGTCCTGGTTCCTTTCTGGAATATCAGCGCCGCCGTGGCGACTCCGGCATAGGGCCGGAAGACACCGGACGGCAGGCTGACAACCGCCTGAAGGTCGCAATCGTGGAGGAGCATTTCACGGACTCGACGGGCAGCCTTGTTGGAGCCGAATAGAACACCGTTCGGGACAATCACGCCCGCGCGTCCGCCGGGCGCGAGGTGGTCAACGAACCATTTCACGAAGAGAAGTTCCGTCGCCCGCGTGTTAAGGCCGTGATTCAGATTGGACAGAATGCTTTCCTGTTGAACCTTGCCAGAGAAAGGAGGATTCGCCAGAACAACGTCGTAGGTCATTCCGGGATACTGCCCGGTCTTGTTGGTCGTCAGCGGGTTGTGAAATTCGATGCCTGCCTTTTCCAGCTTGTGCAGGTACAGATTCAAGATGGCGATTTTCACCATGTTGGCGTCATTGTCGTAGCCGGTAAATGCCTGCTCTTCGAGGAAACGCCATTGAGCGGCCTTGAGCAAATCGCCGGAAACGTGGCCCTTCTCAAGTTCCGGCTTGGAGGTGTTCTGCCTGAGAATGTGGTTGTAGGCCGAAATCAAGAACCCCGCCGTGCCGCAAGCCGGGTCGCATATCCGCATGTCCGGTTTCGGGTCAACGAGCCGCACGATCATGTCAATGATGTGGCGCGGCGTTCGGAATTGGCCGTTTGTGCCGGATGTCGAGAGTTTGCTCAGCAAATACTCGTACATGTCACCTTTGGGATCGTCGCCGTTCCCGGTGTCGAACGACATTTCGTGAATGCCTTGGATCACGGCGCGGAGCGTCGGGCGGTCGTAGATTTTCAACGTGGCGCGATTGAACAGAAGTTTGCCGGTGGCCGACATGCCGGGAAGCTCGTGAATGCTTTCAATGGCCGCGCGGATGCTGTCGAAAAGCTGGTCGCCGGTGAGGGTGACGAAGTTGCCCCAGGCATACCGCGCCCATTTGTCGGTGAATATGCGTTTGTACTTCTTGTCCAGCTTGGCGAGCAGGTCGTCTTTCTCGCTTAGCAACCGCAAGAAGATGAGGTAGGACATCTGCTCAATGGCGTCCATCGGGTTGTTGAGTCCGCCCGCCCAAAGAATATCCATCAACGCGTCAACCTTTTGACGTAATCCCGATGACTGAAAGCTGTTTCCGTTTCCGTTCATGCCGCCTCGATTCCAAGCAATGATTGACGCACAAGGGTTGACTGCCTGAGTGCTTCAAAGGCTTCGTCCCGGTGCTCGAACCGCGCAAGTTGGCCGAGTCCACCCAAGTGACTGAATTGGCTACTGTCGAAAACGGTCATGTCGCCCTGAACAAAGCGCCGAAGATTCTGCGGATCGTCCGCGATGAGTTGCGCGGTTGCTGACAGCCATTTGGCTTCCGAGTACCGGAGATTGAACCGGGCCGCGATGGAATCAACGGTGTCCGTGACAATGGCGTCTTTCGTGGGCAGAGGTTTCTTGCCCAACGCGCTGTAAACAAAAGCAGGCGTCGGGGCCGGAACGCCGTAGGATTTGATGAGCTTATCCGGGGAATAGAACATCTCCGGCTTGTGGAAAAAGCGTTCCTGCAAGATCGTCTCGACGGTGTCGTCGTCTTCGACCTCCACCGCCTCCTGAAACTCCCGGTCCTTGCCCGCAAAGACTTTCACGTCCTTCTCAAACGAGCCGCGGAAGGTCATCACATCAACTTTCTCGCCGTTCGGTCCGACAATGCGGATTTCCTCCGACACAATCACGTCACGGCCTTCCCACACGGGGATTTCCCGTTTCTCTGGCTCCTCGGCTCCCGGCTTGGCTTCGTACTTGCCACCCGCTTCGGCGACAAATGCAGGCTTCTTCTCCCCGGTCGCTTCGGCCTGTGCTTGCTCTCCCCGCGCACGCGGCAAGGCCAACGGCAAGGAGTAGTCGTATTCTTCCTCGAAATACTCGGCCACTCCGCAGAAATCCAAGAGGAAGTAGTGCTTCTTCTCGTACTCGGTATTGCCAACGCGGAAAGTGAAGCGCCGCGTTCCCCGGCCTTTGATCTGAATGTATTCGGTGGGCGAGAATATCGGTCGCATCAAAACGACATTGAGCAAGTCGCGGCAGTTGTAGCCGGTTGAAAGCATGTCCACCGAGACGGCGACGCGCTCGGCGCGTTTGCCGTCCCGGAAGTCTTTGGCAAGATCACTCGATACCGGAATCCGCGATGTGATCGTCATGGCAATGCCCGGTTCCAGCGCGTTCAGAATCTTGGTCAGGTTCGTGGCGTGATCCTGATTCACCGCAAAGATAATGGATTTTCCCAGCTTCCCCGCCGGGTCTTTCTGCACGTGCTTCAAGAACGCTTCGCACATAACGCGGTTGCGCTGGGGTGTGAATATCTTCCGCTCCAAATCCTGAACCTTGAAGTTTTCCTCTTGCTCGCTAATCAGCACAGTCCAGCCGGATTCTTCCAGCGCCTTTGTGGTTATGTCGGAACGAATATCGAAAATCTTGGGCATGCACAGGAAGGGGCCTTCCGGGTCCTTCACGGCTTCAATGATGTCGTAGCGGAAAGTCGGGATGCCGGGCTCGCAACCGAAATAGTGGTAGGTATCGCGAAGGATTCTCGCCTCAAGAGCTTTCGGGTTCTCCTGGCTGAGCTGTTCGGCGTTGATGTTCTTCAGATACGCTTTCGGAGTAGCCGTCAGTCCGATGCGCGTTGCCTGGAAGAACTGCACAACCTCGCGGGCGTCGCCATAAATCGAACGGTGCGCCTCGTCGTTGATGACGAGGTCGAAATGAAATGGCGTGAATTCCTCGCGATAGCGGCGATCCACCATCAGGGATTGAAGCGTTGCCACAACCACACAAGAGCCAAGCAATTCGGCGGGCTTGCGCCGGGCCGTTTTGAAAATTACCGGGTTGAATTCCCGGAGAATGACGTTGAAGTCCTCCATCGTCTGCTTGGCGAGTTCGATTCTGTCCACGATGAAAAGGACGCGCTCTGCATTCCGTGTTGTCAAAAAGCGGCGAATCAGAGCGGCGCAAAGCAGGGTCTTGCCGGTGCCGGTGGCCATTTCGAGCAGGAACTTGCGTTTCCTCTGCTGATCGAACTGGCGGGCGACCTCGTCAATGGATTTGATCTGATAACCCCGGACGATCACGTCGGGCTTGAATGCTCTCAAGTAGTCAGGGCCAACCTTCTCCGAGAGGAGCGGCCGGGGCGGTTGCAGATTCTTCAGGAGCAGACGTTCAAGGTCTTTCGGGGACGGTAACCGTTCAATGCGGAAGGCGTCCGCGTCGCCGCGTTGGAGGTTCCAAAACCAGTGTTCGCGGCCATTTGAGAGGATCACAAACGGGGCGCGAACATTCTCGGCGTAACCCCGGCCCTGTTCCTTTGCCTCGTACGGGTCGAGGTCTTCGCGCTTGGCCTCCAAGACGCAGAGCGGGCCACGCATTCCAAGCAGAAGATAGTCGGCTCGCCCGTCGTTCCCGCGCAGTTCAAAGCGAACCGCTTGGGGATCGAGCAAGTCCCATCCTGCCTCGCGCAAGGCTTGATCTATCAAGACGCGCGAAAATGCCTCTGGTTGTCCACTCAAGTCGTTCCTCGTTTTTCAATAAACACGAACGGGCGCATTATGAACGAACAACGGCCACAAAACCAGCCGGGATTTTCAAAACTGCGAAACATGTTCGCAAGCGCCCCACTTCCTTTCCGGCGCTTGCGGGCATGTTTCTACCGCATCCCGTGAACGTAGCGCACAGCAACCGGCATGACACGGCGTTGCGCCGTGGCGTGACGGATGCGCGCGAAGTGAACCCGGCGAAGCCGGACCGCGGAGTTCTGCCGCACGGCAGAACGACCCCAGAGCGGGCCAGCTTGCGCCAGCCCGCACGGTGCCGGGCGCGAGAATTGAGAAGAGCACCCGGCAGGTCTTGCCGCCGATCAGGCAAATGGCCGTGACGTTTGCACCGTAGGCGCACACTCGCGGCGAATTGCCCGGCGGCATTGGGGGGCCGTGTTTGAAGTGACGGCTTTCGACGGGTGGAGTTTTCGGAGCACGGCGGAAACGGCACTTGAAACATGGCCGGGGTGGGAATCAACGAGCGAAGCGAGACCGCATTCGATGAGGTGTTCAGACATTGGAAGAAGATGACGCCGAAAATCCGGACATTGGAAAACGCGACAGCGGCTAAGGCGCGAAAAGCTCCGGCGTTCAGCCGGAGCCAAGCGCCGCACGAAGCAAGCTGTGCGGTCGTTCAGACCGCACGGCTTGCGCTCTTTTCTTGGCTGGTTGTTGCCGCCCAAGGCGGCATTGGGGTGGTTGGTGAGTGGAGCCCGTCAGTCCGCAGCCTCTTCCTCTTCGCGCGCGCCCCCGAAAACGAAGACGAGAAGACGGGCGGAACGAACCGGGCGGCGAGAGCCGCCGTCGTCGCGTGAGCGGCGACCGGGGCAGCCATCCTCGCCCCGACGTTCAGGAGGGGCGACCGACGACCGCGCCCACGCGGGCGGCGGAAGCGCAGGCACGCGGCCAGCGTGCCGAGCATCAACCGGCGCGGCCCAGCGCCGTCCTTGCTCCGAGCCGCGTCCAGCGGCGAGGAGTAGAAGCACGGCGCAACGCGCCGTGCGTGGGGGCGAGGAGCGGCAGCGACGAGGCGGGGGAAGGTTCCGAGCGGCGCGACAGCGCCGCGAGGTACAGACGGGTAGATTACGGGCTTTCACTTCCCGCGACGTTTGGCATATTCATCATCGAAATGAGTTCGGATAGCTACCGCTAACCGGCTCCAACAGCCCATGACTGATTCAACCGCCCTCTATCGGTTTCTCAAGTGGACCTGGCTGCTGGGCCAGTGCCTGATGCCGGTCCTGGCGGCGGTCTACCTGTCCCGGCATCCCGGCCTCCTGGCCGCGCCGCCCGGCCTCACGAGCCCGTTCGCGACCGCGCTCTACCGCCTGCTCCTCCACGTTTCCGCCAGCGCCTACCTGATCCTGTGGCTCATCGCGGAGGCGATGTTGTGCATGTACCGCTTCCCGCTGCGGACGGCCGGGGCCGCCGGCCTGGTCGGCGGTTTCCTGCTGCAGTTCGCGGTCCTTGCCGTGACCGGGCAGTCCGCCTGCTTCGCGGCGTTCACCGGGCTCTACGTCACGCTGGCCGCCCTCTTCGCCTGCCTGGTGTGGCTCGGCCTCGCCGCCGCGACCCGGCAGGGATCCGGGCGCGGGCGACCCGGCGGACTGGCGGCCTGGGCGCCGGCGGTCGCGTTGCTCGCGCTGGGCATCCTGCCGCTGGCCTTCCTGTTCCGACCCTGGTGGGCGGCGTTCGCCGGCCTCCGCCCGGCCTTCCGCGCCGTCAACGGGTTGATCCTGTTGCTCAACGCGGCGGCCACGGCGCGCACCCTGGCCGGCTTTTCGATCTGGGGCCGGACCGATCCGCAGGAAACGCTGTTCTACCGGGAGTGGGAAAAGTGGGCGGCGCCGACCATCATCCTGCTGATCCTCACGGTCGTGGGCGCCATCCTCGTGGCGGGTATCAGCGGCGCCGTCTCCGGCGGCGGGCCGGCGGAATAACAAGCTAGATCCGGCGCGCCGCGTCGCGGATGCAGCGGGCGTCGCGTTCGTCCTCCTCCGAGATGGCCTGGCGCGCCAGGTTGAGCAGCACGCCGACCAGCGCCATGGAGGCCACGAGGCTGGACCCTCCGAAACTGATGAACGGAAGCGGGAGCCCCTTCGTCGGGAGGCTGCCCGTCACTACGCCCATGTTGATGAGCGCCTGCAGCGACAGCATGAGCGTGCAGCCGCATCCCAGCAACTGGCCGAAGCGATCGGGGGCGCGGTAGCTGATGTAGAGGCCGCACAGGAACAGGCCCAGGAAGAGCGCCAGCACGCCGAGCGAACCCTTCATCCCCAGCTCCTCGCCGATGATGGCGAAGATGAAATCGGTGTGCGCCTCCGGCAGGTAGAAATGCTTCTGGAGGCTCTGGCCGAACCCGACGCCCCGCCCGCCGCCCACGACGAAGGCGTAGATGGCGTTGAGGAGCTGGAACGCCTCCTTGCGGGCATACTGCTCCGGATCCAGGAAGGCCGTGATGCGGCGGAGCCGCACGGGATCGTGCAGGATGGCCAGGCTGAACAGCGTCGCCCCGCCCACGCCCGCGACGGCCAGGTAGCCCACCCGGCTGCCGCCCAGGAACAGCAGCAGCATGCCGACCATCGCCAGCAGCATGGTCGTGCCGAAATCGGGCTCGATGAACACCAGTCCCAGGAAGAGGCCCAGCAGCGCCAACGGATAGACCAGGCCCATCCGGAGCTCGCGCGCATGAAGCTGGAAGCGGGACATCCACCAGGAGATCAGGATTACGCTGGAGAACTTCGCCAGCTCCGAGGGCTGAAAGGTCGCCGGTCCCATCCTCAACCAGCGGCTGCTGCCCTTCACCGTCTGCCCCACGCCCGGTATGAGCACGAGGACCAGCAGGACGAGCGAGGCGAGCGCCAGCGGGATGGCCAGCGGCCGCCAGTAGTGGTAGTCCAGCCGGGCGGCGAACAGGGCGATGAACGCGCCCACCACGAGCCCCACCGCCTGCCGCTTCACGAAGAAGAGCGGATCGTGGTACTGCGTGCCGCCCTGCACGGAACTCGTGCTGGCCAGCATGACGATCCCGACCGTCACCAGGATCAGCACGATCCCGATGAGTATGACCATGGTCCTGTACATGACCGTTCGCCCGCCTCAACAGAAAAGCCCGGGCAACCCCTGCAACGGGTGTCCCCGGGCCCTTCCCGCGACCCCGCGGCCGCGCTCGACGCTGGTTACATCGTCGTCGGGAGCTTGATCTTCTGTCCCGGCTTGAGTTCCGCGCCCTCCGTCAGGTTGTTCAACTGGAGGATCTGCTCCTTGCGGATGATGTACATCTTCGCGATCGAATCCACCGTGTCGCCCGGCTGGACGGTATAGTCCATCGGGGGCTCCTCGCCCTGCAGTTGTGGGGCGGCGGACGCGGCGGGCTCGGTGACCGGCGCGGGCGGCGCCATCACGGGCTCCGTGGCCGGCGCGGGCGGCGGTTCCGCGAGGGGCGCCGCCTCTTCGGCCTTGGGCGCCGCGTCCTTGGGCTGCTCCTTCTTCTCCGCCTTGGCGCCCGGGATCACCAGCTTCTGGCCCACGATGATCTTGTCGCCGGACAGGTTGTTGGCCGCGCGCAGGTCAGCCGTCTTCACGCCGTACTTGACGGCGATCTTCGAGAGCATATCCCCGGCCTGCACCGTGTAGGTCTCCGCCCCTTCGGGCACGGCGACCTTGGCCTTGGCCTTGGGCTTGGACGAGGAGGCCGGCTGATCCTTGGCGTAGTCCGGCAACACCAGCTTCTGCCCGATGCGAATATTGTTCGGGTCCTTGATCTTGTTCAGGTCCGCCAGTTCGCGGGTGCTGACCCCGAACCGCGCGGCGATCTTCGAGAGCGAGTCCCCGTTCTGGATTTCGTAGGTGCGCCCGGCGCCCGGCTCCATCACGGAGGGAGCGGGTTCCACCGGCACGGGCGGCTGGAAGACCGGCTTCGGCACCGGCGCCGGCAGGGTCTCCGCCTTCGGCGGCATGGGCGGCGCCGGCGGCGGAGGCTGCTCCGTCACAACCCGGCGGGTCTCGCACCCCTGCATGATCGCCACGCCACCGACCGCCAGCACGTGGATGCCGACGACCGCCGCAATCAACACCGATGACTTCATTCCATTTCTCCTGTTGGTATTAACGCTCCGTAGTATAGAGCCTGTTCCATCCGCAATGCAAACAGTCTATGCGCCCTCCGCGACGGCCCGGGCGCACCGGGCGAAATGCTCTCCGCGCTCCCCGTAGTTCTTGTACTGGTCGTAACTGGTGCAGGCCGGCGAGAGCAGCACCGTCTCCCCGGCGGCCGCCTCCTTTGCCGCGCGCCGCACGGCTTCGTCCACCGTGCCGCAGAGGACGCACGGCACGGCATCCGACCAGGCCCGCCGCATGGCTTCGGCCGCGTGGCCGACCAGGTACACGCCCCGAGCGAATTCGCGCAGGACTTCGCGGGCGGGCCTGAAATCGGTCTCCTTGGCCAGCCCCCCGGCGACCAGGCGGACGGGCCGCCCGGCCATCCGGAGGGCGGCCACCATGGCCGCGACGTTGGTGGCCTTGGAATCGTCAACGAACCATACGCCCCACCCCTCGGCCACCTTCTGCATGCGGTGCGGCAGCGGCTGGAAGTCGCGCGCGGCCCGCTCGGCGCACGCGGCGTCGGCGCCGCAGGCCTCGGCCGCGGCCACCACCGCGGCGGCGGCGGGGCCCAGGACGTCGTTGTCGAACCGGGTTCCGCGCAGGTCCGCGCACGCCGCGCCCCCGCGCCAGACCCGCCCCTCGCGCCAGCGATAGTCCGATTCCGGCCCGGCTCCGAACGCGAGCCAGCGGCCGGCTCCGCCGGACAGCGCGCGCACCTCGTCGCGCCGCGCGGCGGGCACGAGGCAGGTATCGGACGGAAGCGTCCGGGCGAACAGGCGCGCCTTCAGCGCGGCGTACGATTCCATGCTGCCGTGCCGGTCCAGGTGGTTCGGCAGGATGTTCAGCAGCACCCCGACCTCGGGACGGAACGCGTCCACCGTCTCGAGTTGAAACGAGCTGACCTCCAGCACCAGCCAGTCGAGGCCCGGCTGTTCCCGGACCACGCGGCAGATCGCGGCGCCGTAGTTCCCGGCGGGCATCGCGCGCAGGCCCGCCTGCTGGAGCGCTTCCGCCAGCCACTTGACCGCCGTGCTCTTGCCGTTGGAGCCGGTCACGGCCACGACGCGGCACGAGCGGCGGCTCCAGCCCAGCTCCAGTTCGGAGATCGCGGGGATGCCGCGGCGCTTCACCTCCTGCAGCCAGGGCGAGGCCGGGGGAAGGCCCGGGCTGACCACGGCCAGGTCGAAGGCCCCGCACGGCAGCGGATTCGCGCCCAGGGCGACCTCGATCCCCTCGGCGGAGAGCCGCCCGGCCTTTTCCCGCAGCGCCGGCGTATCGACGCCATCCGCCGCCATCACCGCCGCGCCTTCCGCGCGCAGCAAGCGGGCGGCGGCCTCGCCGCTCTCGCCGAGGCCCAGCACCAGTGCTCTTTTCGACACAGGCGTCATCGGATTTTCAGGGTGGCGATGCCGATCAGGGCGAAGATGATCGAGAGGATCCAGAACCGGGTGGTGATCATCGTCTCGATCACCTCGACATCCCGGTGCTCCTGCTCCGCCCGCTCCTTCTCCTGCACCTCGAAATGATGGTGCAGCGGGGCGCACTTGAAGATGCGCCGGCCGCCCGTCAGCTTGAAAAAGGAGACCTGGAGCAGGACGCTGGCGGCCTCGATCACGAACACCCCGCCGACGATGACGAGGGCCAGTTCCTGCTTGATGAGGATCGCCACCATGGAGATCGCGCCCCCGAGCGCAAGGCTGCCCGTGTCGCCCATGAACACGCGAGCCGGGTGGCAGTTGAACCAGAGGAAGCCCAGCCCGGCGCCGAGGAGGCAGGCGCAGAACACGGCCAGCTCCCCGCTGCCGGCGATGTACGGGACCTGCAGGTACTGTGCGAACCGCGCGTGTCCCGCGACGTAGGCCATGACGAGGTACGACACCGCCACGGAATTGCTGCAGCCGATCGCCAGCCCGTCGAGGCCGTCGGTCAGGTTCACCGCGTTGGTGGAACCGACCATGACGAGGGCCAGGAACAGGAAGATCGCCAGGAAGCCCATGTGCCGGATCACGGGATCCTTGACGAAGGGGACCAGGAATTGCTGGACGTGCTCCCGCGTGGACGGCAGCCAGAGCAGAATCGTGACGACGACCGCCACCCAGCCCAGCTGGTAGATCAGCTTCGCGCGCACGCCGAGGCCGCGCGTGCTTTTTCGCGTGACCTTCAGGTAGTCGTCCCGGAATCCCACGAGGCCCATATAGCACATCGTCGCGAGGGTCAGCAGGACGAACTCGTTGGTCGGCACCGCCCACAGCAGGGTGGAGACCAGCACGGACGCGATGATCAGCAGGCCGCCCATGCAGGGGGTGCCGGCCTTCTTGCCGTGGAAGACGTAGAGCGGAGGGGCTTCGTCCTTGCGCACCTGCTGGCCCATCTTGAAGCGGCGCAGTTCGCGGATCAGCCACGGGCCGACCAGCAGGCTGAACAGGAACGCCGTGCCCGCGCCGGCGATCGCCCGGACGGTGATGTAGCGGAAAACACGCAGCGGCGAGAACCAGTCGGTCAGCAGGTGCAGGTAGTAGAACATGATCGATCCTTTATTCCCGCCCGGCGCCCGGGGCGGCGGCAAAAGACTCCAGGACTTTTTCCAACCGCTCGGTGCGCGAAGCCTTGAGCAACACCGCGTCGCCCGGCCGGGCCCACTGGTCCAGCCGCCGCGCGGCGGCCCCGGCATCCGCGCAGCAGAAACTCCGGTCAGCCGAGAGTCCGGCCTCCCGGGTTCCTTCGACGATCCACGCCCCGCGCGGCCCGACGGCCAGCAGCCCCTCCCACGGCCCGCCAGCCACGACGCGGCCCAGCTGCCGGTGAAGATCGCACTCGCCGGGCCCGAGTTCAAGCATGCCGCCCAGCACCAGCCAGCGGCGGCCCGCGACCGCCATCCGGCCGAAGGCCTCCAGGGCGGCCCGCATGCTCATCGGGTTGGCGTTGTACGCGTCGTTGATGAACGTGACGTTTCGAACGACGGAGCGGTTCCAGCGGAGCGGCGGCGGGCGGTATCGCGCGAGGGCGGCCGAGATCGCCGCCCACGGAAGCCCGCAGCGCCGGCCGACGGCCGCGGCGAAGAGGGCGTTGGCGACCATGTGGCGGCCCGGGAGGGGCGAAACCAGTTCGGCGCGCTCGCCCGTCTCCCGCTCCTCGACGACGAAGCGATCCCCCCCCGCCGGATCGGGCCGGCCCCGGTAGTCCGCGCCGGCCTCCAGCGAGACCGTTACGACCGGGCAGGGCGCCGCGGCCCGCAACAGCTCGTACCACGCGTCATCCCGGGGCAGGAACGCCAGCCCGCCGGCGGGCAGCGCGCGAAGCAGGTCGGCTTTTTCCCGGGCGACCGCCTCGACGGATCCGAAGTGCTCGAGGTGCCCCTGCCCGATCGCCGTGACCACCCCCCAGTCCGGCCGCATGCCGCGGCAGAGCGCGGCGATTTCGCCGGGGTGGTTGGTGCCCGCCTCGAGAACGGCGTAGCGATGGACCGGCTCGATCGCGAGCAGGCTTAGCGGGAGCCCGATGTCGTTGTTCCAGTTGCCGGGCGTGCGCGCGGTCGGGGCGGCCTGCGCCAGCGCGTCGGCGATCATTTCCTTCACCGTGGTCTTGCCCACACTGCCCGTGACGCCCACCAGCCGGGCCGTGACCGTCCGGCGGTAGCCGGAAGCCAGGTCGCCCAGCGCTTTCCTCGTGTCGCCCACGACGAGGACGGGGCCCGCGGTCCCCGCCGCGGGGCAGGTTTCCGCCATCGCCGCGCAGGCGCCGGCAGAGAAGGCCGCACCGATGAAATCGTGGCCGTCGAAGCGCGGCCCGCGGATCGCCACATACAGGTCGCCGGCGCGAAGACGCCGGGTGTCGGCGCAGACGCCGCGCGCGGGAGCGGCCGGCGGACCGGACCACGTTCCGCCGGACCACGACGCCAGGACATCTGCCGGAAAGAGGGGCATGACGGGAACAACGGGAGCGGCGGGGTCAGCACGCGGCGACGACCGAGCACGAACGCAGCTCGGCATGAACCTGTTCGCTGCAGGCGGGGCAGTAGCTGTGCGAGTACAACGGAGATCCGGCGGGCTCCTCGGCCTCGTCGGCCCAGCGATCCTGAAGCCGCACGCGGCGGCATCGGCAGCATTTCACCATGATATGTTTCTCTTCCATGCCCCTTCCCTCCCGGCCCCCCCGGTCTACAGGTTCTCCAGCAGACGCCGCGCCACCTCGCGGTCATCGAACGGGGAGATGGTGTTTCCGATCTCCTGGGTGGTCTCATGGCCCTTGCCCGCGATCAGCACCGTGTCGCCCGCGCGCGCCATGCGGAGGGCCTTGAAGACGGCCTTTTCGCGGTTTTCCTCGATCTCGAAATTGGAGGCCTCGCCGAATCCCGGCACGATCTCGGCGATGATGTCCGCGGGCAGCTCGCTCCGCGGGTTGTCGCTCGTCACCACGGAATAATCCGCCAGGCTCGCGGCCGCGGCGCCCATCATCGGCCGCTTGGCGCGGTCCCGGTCGCCGCCGCAGCCGAAGACCACGATGACGCGGCCGGCGGTGAACTCCCGGAGGGTCCGCAGGACGTTGGTCAACGCGTCGGGCGTATGGGCATAGTCCACATAGACCCGGAACGGACGGGCCGCCGGGATCGGCTCCAGGCGGCCGGGCACGGCTCGCATGGCGCCGAGAACCTCGGCCATCTGCGCGGGCGGTACGCCCGCCGCGCCGCCGGCCGCCAGCGCGGCCAGCGCGTTGCTGACGTTGAAGCGGCCGAGGAGACGCAGCGACACGCGGGCCCCGCCCCAGGGCGTCGCGACGTCGAAGGTCGAGCCGGCGTCGGACAGTTCCACGTTCTCCGCCCGGACCATCGCGCCGGGATGCATGCCGAACGTCAGCAGCTCCGCGTTGAACCCGCCCGTGTTCGCCAGCTGGAGGCCCCAGGGATCGTCCATATTCAGCACGGCGCGGGCGCTTTTTTCCATCTGGCCGAGGCCCCGGAACAGCAGCGACTTCGCCGCGTAATAGCGATCCATGGTCCGGTGATAGTCCAGGTGGTCCTGCGTCAAATTGGTGAAGATGCCCACGTCGAAATCCGTGCCCCAGACGCGTTTCTGGTCGAGGCCGTGGGACGAGACTTCCATCACCGCGCTGCGGCAGCCGGCGCGTCGCATGCGGTCCAGCATGGCCTGCAGGTCCGGCGCCTCGGGCGTGGTGCGGCTGGCGGGTATAGAGCGCTCGCCGATCTCGTAGCGGATCGTTCCGATCAGGCCGGGCGCGAGCCCGGCGGCGCGAAGCAGGTCGCGCACCATGAAGCTGACGGTGGACTTGCCGTTGGTGCCCGTCACCCCGACCATGAACAGATCGCGGGAGGGTTCGCCGTAGAGGGCGCAGGCGACCTCCGCCATGGCCCGGCGGGCGTCCTCCACGCGGATACAGGTCACGGCGCGGCGCGGGAGTTCGTTCTTTTCGGACATCACGGCGACGGCGCCGCGGTCGATGGCCTCGGCCACGAAATCCCGGCCGTCCCTCCGCTGGCCGGGCAGCGCCACGAACAAGAAGCCCGGCCGCACCTGGCGGGAATCGTAGGCGAGGCCCTCGATCTCGCAGTCGGTGGCTCCGCGGAGGGTCACCGGCTGAATGACGCGCGTCAGGTATTCCAGTCTCATGGTCTCCACGCAAAGCTGGCCGAGGATCACAGCGGTCTCCTCACAGGCTCCGCCACGGCTCCGGCTTGTTCTCCACGCCCGCCTCGACCGGGACGTCCGGCGGGATGTCCAGATAGCGGACGGCCTGGCGGGCGATCTCCCGGAACACGGGGCCGGCCACGACGCCGCCCGTGCGGAACGCCCCCTGCGGCTCGTCCACCACCACCATGATCGCGATGCGATCGGGATCCTCCGCGGGCAGGAATCCCATGAACGACGAAACATTGGCCCGGCTGGAATAGCTGCCGTTGATGGCTTTCTCCGCGGTGCCCGTCTTGCCCGCGACGGTATAGCCCTCGACGGCGGCGCGCGTGCCCGTGCCGCCTTCCTCCGTGACGCGGGCCAGCAGCTTCCGCATCAGGGCCGACGTCTCGGAGCGGATCGGCTGCGCGACGAACTCCGGCTTCGACTCCATGAGCGTGTGCCCCTCCGCGTCGACCAGGCGCCGGATGATGGTCGGGCGGACGCGCATGCCGTCGTTGGCCACGGCGCACAGCATGTTCAGCATCTGGAGCGCGGTGACGCCGACCTCGTGGCCCATCGCGATGCGGGACAGGCTCAACGAGGTCCATTGCGAGCGGTCGGCCAGGATCCCGCCTTCCTCGCCGGGCAGCTCGACGCCCGTCGGGGCGCCGTAGCCGAACGCCCGCAGGTAGCGCTCGACGGTCTTCTCCTCCATCGTCAGCGTGATCTTGGCGGCCCCGATATTGCTGGACTTCTTCAGGACATCCGCGACGGAGAGCAGGCCGTTCGGATGATAGTCGCGCAGCGGCCGCCCCTTGAAGAACCAGCACCCGTTCTCGCAGTCGAAGACCTGGTCCGGCGTCACGCGGTGCTCGTTCAGCGCGGCGGCGATCGTGGCCACCTTGAACGTCGAGCCCGGCTCGTACACGTAGCCGATGGCCCGGTTCAGCTTCTGGAGGTCGTCCGCGGAACGGTACTCGTTGAGGTCGAACCCCGGGAGCGAAGCCATGGCGAGAATCTCGCCCGTCCGCACGCGCTGGACGACCGCCCAGGCGCCCTTCGCCTGGTGCTCGGCGATGGCGGACTCGAGGGCCTTCTCCACCATGTACTGCAGGTTCTGGTCGATGGTCAGGTAAATGTCCGCCCCCCGCTGGGGCGGGATGTCGAGGACGCGCCGGTCGAAGATCTCGCGGCGGCGTCCGTCCTTTTCGCTCACCCGCAGGCCCGGCTGCCCGCGGAGGTAGGTGTGGAAGCGCTGCTCGATCCCGGCGCTGCCGACGTTCTCCAGGTTGGCGAAACCGATGACATGGCAGGCGAGCGGGCCCTGGGGATAGTGCCGCGCGCTGACCTCGTCGAAGCTCACGCCCCGCAGCTGCATCCGGCGGATCAGGTCGGCCGTCTCGTCGGGCACGCGCTGCTGGATGTACTCGAACCGCCGGTTCGGCCGGTTGAGGCGGGCCATGACCATGGCGGGGTCCAGCTGAAGCACGCGCGCCAGCTGCAGCCCGATGAAGCGGGGGTTCCCGCTCGCGAGGACCTCGCTCGGGTCGGCGATGACGTTCCTCATCGCCAGGTCGATCGCCAGGATGTTGCCGTGCCGGTCCAGGATGCGGCCGCGCGGCTCGGGCAGGCGGTCCTCGTAGCGGCGGGTCTGGTCGATGCGGCGGCGCAGGCTGTCGTTGGGGCCCACGTGCAGCTGCACGATGCGCGCGGCGAGGGCCATCAGCGCGATGAGCAGCAGGCCCGCCACCAGGTCCATACGGATCCTGTACTTCCAATCAGTCATGGCGCGTCGCCAGTTCCCGTTGCGCGTACTGCATCTCCGCCGCGGCTTCGGGCTCCAGCTCCGGCCGGGACAAGCGCTTGGTGTATTGCTCGCCGGGCCAGACCATGGCCAGGTGAAACTGGGCCATGAGTTGCTCGAGATTCTTTGCGCTCTTCAGGTTCGACCACTTGGATTCCTCGCGAAGGATCTGCCGCTGGAGGTCGCCGCGCCGCGACTCCAGCTCCTGCAGCCGCCGGCCCGTCGTGTCGCACTGGTCCCGCAGCCAGAGGTAGCCGAAGGCCAGCCCCGTCACCAGCACGAGGATGAGGGCCAGGGACATCGGGAACGGCGATCCTTCCTGGATCGTCTTCCGGTTCTGTCTTTTTCGCCGCCGCATGTCCTACTCGATCCTTTCCGCCACCCGAAGCTTGGCCGAACGCGCCCGGGGATTGGCCCCGCGCTCCTCCGGAGAGCACGTCACGGGCTTGCGCGTGATCCAGCGCAGGACCGGCCGCTCCCCCACCCAGCGCCGCCCGCCGGCCGCCAGCGACTCCCAGCGCCCCACGTGGAGCGCCATGGCCGCCTTGACCCGCCGGTCTTCCAGCCGGTGGAACGAGATCACCGCCAGCCGGCCGCCCAGCGCCAGCAGGCCCGGCGCGGCGGCCAGGGCCCGGTCCAGGCTCTCCAGCTCATGGTTCACCGCCATCCGCAACGCCTGGAACGTCTGCGTCGCCGGATGGATCCGACCCCGCCGGCCGCCCTTGGCCCGCGCCACGATCTCCGCCAGCTTTCCGGTATGCCGGATCGGCTCCCGGTCCCGGGCTTCCACGATCCGGCGCGCGATCCGCCGGGCCATCGGTTCCTCGCCCAGCGCCCAGAGCAGGTCCGCCAGTTCCTTCTCGGTCCACTCGTTCACGATCGTCGCCGCCGTCCGCTCCTGCATGCGGTCCATGCGCATGTCCAGCGGCCCGTCCTGCTGGAAGCTGAATCCGCGGGCGGGATCGTCCACCTGTTCCGACGACATCCCGAGGTCCAGGAGAACCCCGTCCGCCTGCTCGATACCGTTCCGGAGCGCCAGCGCCCGCATATCCGCGTAATCCCCCTGTTCCAGCCGGTACCAGCCCCCGGCCCGCGAGAGCCGCTCCGCCGCCCTCGGCAGCGTCTCGGCGTCCTGGTCGATCCCCAGCAGTCGACCGCCCGGTCCGGCCCGGCTCAACATCTCGGCCGCATGCCCGCCGTTCCCTACCGTCCCGTCGATGTACGTACCGCCCGCCCGGACCCCCAGCGCCTCGAGGGTCTCCCGCAGCAGGACGGGCACGTGCATGCCGCCCTCCGCTTACAGGCCGTCGGAGCGGCGCGACCCGATGCGCTCGGAGGACATCCAGGCGCGCCGGTCGTCGACGGAGATCGCCACCTGGCGCATGAACTGGAACGGCACGCTCTTCTTGCGCGACGGCAGGGCAAACCATCGGCCCTCGTCGCGGCCGTCGTACACCGAACCACTGATGCGCAGAAACTTGGCAATGGCTATCGGGCTCATGATCTTCCCTTTCTCCGGCGGGCGGGCGGCCAGGATCGTATGGCGGTTCTCCACCGAGCCGACGTGCAGCGAAACCGGCGCCGGCTCCTCTACCGGCGCCTCAACCGACTCGACCGCCGGCGCGCTCACCGGCTCGATCACTGCGACGGCCGCCGAGGTGGTCGCCGGCTCTTCCCAGAATTCCGCCTGGCGCTCGCGCGACGCCGGCGCGGCGGGATCGGCCCACCACGCCGCCGGACGATGGTCCCCCGCGGGTCGGACGCCGATGTTCCCTAGAAGCCGACGTAGCGGGCGGCCTCGCCCATCCGGCCCTGGTCGAGCACTCCGGTTTTCTCTTTCCATTTTTCAGGGCTCCACAATTCAAATCCGTCGAACGTGCCGGCCATCATCACCTCGGTGGACAGCGCGGCGAAATCCAGCAGCTCGTCCTTGATTCGGACGCGCCCCTGGGAATCCCAGGGAACCAGTTCAGCGCGAGAGGCGAGCGCCCGGGCGAATTGTCTGCCTTGCTCGTCGGCAATGGACAGATTGCGGAGTCTTTCCATGCGGCGAATCAACTCGCGGGCGGGGTAGACGCACAGGCACTGGTCGTTGACACCTTGGAGAACAAACAGCCGCCTCGGTACGCCCACCAACTCGCGCCAAACTGCAGGGATGGTCAACCGCCTCTTGGAGTCCAGGTAATGGGTGTAGGTATTGACGAAAACGCCCTTCTCGAGCGTCTCATCAGACCGCCCTATGTCCCCGTTCTCCACAGCAGTTGCCTCCAGGCACACTTTAAACCACTTTGCCCCACCTTCCGTCAACACTTTTTTAACAATTTAACCGGTTGTGGAACCCGTTGATTTGACGCTGCTTTCAGCCCTGAACAGCGGAGGAAAAGAAAGTTATTGTACTATTTCCTCATCCATGGCTAACCATGCCGTGTTCAGTTGGAACAGGAGAACGCCCATGACCATAGATCCACGCATCGCAAACCTGGCCAGGATCCTGGTCCGCTACAGCGTCCACGCCCGCCCGCGCGAACTGATCGCTCTCGACGCCACCCCCGAGGCCACGCCCCTTGTCCTGGCCGCGTACGAGGAACTCCTGCGCGCCGGCGCCTACCCCATCGTGCGCCTGAACCCGGCCGAAACCGCCGAGATCTTTTACCGGCACGCGCGCCCCCATCACCTCGACCGGCCCCATGCCATCCAGCGCGCCATGGCCGAACGCCTCGACGGCTCCATTCACATCGAGTCCAGCCCCAACACGCGCGCCCTCTCGCGCGTGGATCCCCGCAAGCAGGCGCGCGTCTCCCGCGCCACCCTGCCCCTGCGCGAAAAGATGCTCCACAAGAAATGGAGCCTCACCCTCTTCCCGACCCAGGCCTATGCGCAGGACGCGGACATGAGCCTCGCCGACTTCGAGGACTTCGTCTACGCCGCCACGTTCGCGGACCGTAGCGATCCGATCGCGGCGTGGGAACAACTCTCGCGCCGCCAGGAAAAGCTCGTGCGCCGGCTGCGCGGTGCGCGCGCCGTCCGCATCGTCGGGCCCGACACCGATCTGTCGCTGTCCGTGCAGGGCCGCGTGTTCATCAACTCGGACGGCCACCACAACATGCCGTCGGGCGAGGTGTTCACCGGGCCGGTCGAGGATTCGGCCGAGGGCCATATCCGCTTCGACTATCCCGTCTGCCACGCGGGCCGCGAGGTGGACGATGTCCGCCTCGTGTTCCGCAAGGGGCTTGTCGTCGAAGCCTCGGCGACGAAGAACGAAAAATTCCTGCGCGCAATGCTGGACATGGATCCCGGCGCGCGCCGGCTCGGGGAGCTGGGCATCGGCACCAACTACGGCATCGACCGCTTCATCAAGAACATCCTCTTCGACGAGAAGATCGGCGGCACGATCCACCTCGCGCTGGGCCGCTCCTACGAAGAAACCGGCGGTCGTAACCGCTCGGCCTTGCACTGGGATATGATTAAAGACCTCCGCCGCGGCGGGGCCCTCCTTGTCGACGGGGAAGTGTTCCAGAAGGACGGGCGGTTCAGGCCTTGATCTGCGTCGCGGCTACTTCACCACGGCGCCGCTGGCCTGGTCGCCGTCGACGGTGACCAGCTTCAACCGTTCGCCCTTGGTCGCGGCCAACAGCATGCCCTGCGACTCCACGCCGCGGATGACGGCGGGCTTCAGGTTGGCCACCATGACGATGGTCTTACCGATCAACTGTTCCGGCTCGTAATGCAGCGCGATGCCCGCGACGATCTGCCGCCGCTCCTCGCCCATCAGCACCTCGAGACGTAACAGCTTCGTGGCGCCCTGGATCTTGAAGGCCTGGAGAATCTTCGCGGTGCGAAGCTGGACCTTCGAGAAGTCGCCGTACTCGATCAGCCCCTCGGCCGCCGGCGGCTTCTCCGCGGCGGGAGGCGGAACGGACGGCGCGGGGGCCGCGGGCGCCGCGGCCGGCGCGGTGGGGATCAATTCAGTCTGCTGCTCCGCGCCCTTTTCCTTTTCATCGACGAGGCGCGGGAACAGCGCGCCCGGCGCGCGCACGGGCACGCCCGGTTTCAAAACGCCCCATGCGCCGAAGCGTCGGATGTCCGGCTTCGGGCGGGCCATCCCGAGGGCCTTGCGCAGTTCCGCCATCTTGCCGGGCATGACGGGATAGAGCAGCCCGCCCAGCACGCGCAGCGCCTCGGACGCGGCGTACAGGCAGTTGCGCAGCGGCACGGGATCCTCGGACTTCGCCAGCGTCCACGGCTGGCGCCGCTCCAGGAACCGGTTGACCTCGCGGACGGCGGCGATCACCTGCCCGATCCCCTCGTTGAGCTTCATCTGCTCCAGCGCGGCCTCCATGCCCCGCACCGCGCCCTGGACTTTGTCCCACAACGCCTTGCCGTCGGGCTCCTCCAGCGCCGCCGCGGACGGCTCGGGCATCGCGCCGCCGCAATACTTGCCGATCATCGCCAGCACGCGGTTGAGCAGGTTGCCGAGATCGTTCGCGAGATCGGCGTTGTACCGGCGCGTGAAGGCATCCTCGGTGAACGACGCATCCTGCCCCATCACCATCTCCGCGATCAGGAAATAGCGGAAGGCGTCCACGCCCACCCGCTCGATCATATCCATCGGGCGGACCACGTTGCCGCGCGACTTGCTCATCTTGTCTTCGCCGGACAGCCACCACCCGTGCGCGAACACGGTCTCCGGCATCGGGAGGTCCATGGCCTTGAGCATCGTGGGCCAGTACACGGTGTGCGTGGTGAGGATGTCCTTGCCGACCAGGTGGAAGCTGGCGGGCCACCATTTCGCGAAGAGCGCGGAATCCTCCAGGTAGCCGACCGCGCTGACGTAGTTGACCAGCGCGTCGAACCAGACATAGGTGACGTACTCGGGGTCGAACGGAAGGTCGATGCCCCACCCCATCCGGCTTTTCGGGCGCGAGATGCACAGGTCGGTCAGCGGCTTGCGCAGGAAGCCGAGCGTCTCGTTGCGCCGCGACTCGGGCTGGATGAAGGCCGGGTGCTCTTCGATGTATTGAACGAGCCACTCCTGGTACTTGCTCATCCGGAAGAAGTAATTCGCCTCCGTGAGCTTCTCGACCGGCCGCCCGCACTCGGGGCACTTGCCGTCCGCCAGGTCCTTCTCCATGAAGAACCGCTCGTCCGGCACGCAGTACCAGCCGTCGTACTCGGCGCGGTAGATCTCGCCGCGGTCGTACAGGTCCTGCAGGATTTTCTGCACGACTTTCTTGTGGCGCTCCTCCGTGGTGCGGATGAAGTCGTCGTTCGTGATGTGCAGCTTCTTCCACAGGGCCTGGAACCGCACGACCGTACGGTCGGCCTGCTCCTGCGGGGTGATACCGGCGGCCTGGGCGGCCTTCTGCACCTTCTGGCCGTGCTCGTCCGTTCCCGTGAGGAAATGAGTCGGAACCTTCAGCAGGCGGTGGTACTGCGCCAGCACGTCGGCCAGGATCGTGGTGAAGGCATGGCCGATGTGCGGCTGGTCATTCACATAATAAATCGGTGTCGTGACGTAAAATTTCGCTCTGTTCATATCGGGCCTTTCCGGTCCGCTGCTCCGCCCGGCGTCCTGCGCCGGCCGGGCCTGGCAAAACGCGGGCATTATAGTCCCCGCCGCCCGATGTTCAAATGCAGAACACGGACCGCTTTAAGCCCTTGCGCACGGGGCGCAAATAGAATTGAATGGCCGTGAAAGGCGCGCATGAAGATCGTGCTGCTGGTGGACCTCGAGGCCGTGCTGCCCGGCGACCCGCAATTCGAGGGGCGGACGAAGTCCTCGCGCACCGAGATGGAAGCCCACGTCGCGGCGGCCGTGCGCGCGCTGGGCCATGAGGCCGCGGTGATCCCGTTCGGGCCCGACGTCCTGGAGACGATGCACGCGCTGAAAGGCTCCGGCGCGGGCTTGGTCTTCAATCTCACCGAGCGTTTCGAGGGCGACCGCCGCAAGGATCTGAACGTCGCGGCCCTGCTCGAACTGCTGCACCTTCCCTACACGGGCACCGGCCCCGCCGGGCTCTGGCTCTGCCGGGACAAGGCCGCCGGCAAGCGCATCCTCGGGTACCACCGCATCCGCGTGCCGCGTTTCGCCGAGGTGCCCCCCGGCCGGAGGAAACCGGCCGGCTGCCTGCGGTTCCCCGCCATCGTCAAACCCATGTTCGAGGACGGTTCGGACGGCATCTCGCTCTCCTCCGTGGTGCGCTCGGCAAGCGAACTCGAGGAACGCGTCCGCATGATCCACGAGGGGCGGAACCAGCCGGCGATCTGCGAGGAATACGTCGAGGGCCGGGAACTGTACATCGGGGTGGTGGGCAACCAGAAGCGGCATGCGTTTCCCCCGTGGGAGCTGCTCTTTGGCCGGGCCGGCGAAGGCGGGCCGCCGATCGCCACGGCGAGGGTCAAGTGGGACCCCGCCTACCGGGAAAAGTGGAACATCCGCTACCAGCCGGCCGAACTGGACCCCGCCACGCTCCGGAGGATAAGCCTCTTCAGCCGGCGCGTGTTCGAGCTGCTCAAGCTGCGCGATTACGGGCGCGTCGACCTGCGGCTGACGCCGGGGGGCGAGATCGTGTTCATCGAGGCCAACCCGAATCCCGACATCTCGCGCGACGCCGAACTCCCGCAGGCCGCCGCCCTGGAGGGCATGGAGCACGCGGCGCTGATCGGGCACATCCTCAATCTGGCGCTGCGCCGCTCCCCGCGGCCGCCGGAATCCCCACGGGCATGATGCTCAAGGGCTCGAGGCCTTTCGGCAGACGCAAGGCCCGCCGGACCTGCGTCGCGTCGAAGAAGTTCGCGGCTACGGTACCCAGCCCGAGCGCGACGGCCTGGAGATACACGTTCTGGGACGCGTGGCCGGCCTCGAGATCCATGTAAGAACGATACCCCGGCCCGTAGCGCGCCTCGGCCCGCTGGGCATCGCCCACCAGGACCAGGACGGCGGCGGCCTTACGGAGGAACGCGCCGTTCGGTCCGGCCTGGGCGAGCTCCTCGACGGCGTTTCGCATGACGGGGACCAGGCGGTGCCCGGACGGCTCGTACCGGTAGACTCCCGGCGCCAGGTCCAACACGCGGGTCGCGGCCAGGTACACGGTGAGGGGATACAACTGGCCGCCGGAGGGCGCGGTGCGGCCGCCGTCTTCGGGGCGGGTAATGCCTTGGGCGGCCCACAGCAACTGTCCAGCCTGCTCCAGGCCGAGAGGTTTTTCCGCGTATTGCCGAATGGAGCGCCGTTGCTGGAGAGCCTCCTCCACGGAAAGACGACCGGACGTTCGGGGCGGCGGGAGCTCCACCACCCCAGGCGGAACGGGCGTCGGCTGGGATGCGGCCGGCCCCGGATTCCCAGCCAGGGCGAACACCATCCACAGCGCCCCATATGTCGAACGAGACTTCATGGTTCCCGGCAGCAACATAGCACACCGGAATGAAGTTTAAAGGACACCGGCCGGCGCCCCGCCGGCCGGCCGGCTCGCCAGGGAATGGACCATCCTCCGCGCAAAGCGCGGCAACTCGGGATCGCGGGCCCCCATGACGAGCACGAGATCGCCCGGATGCGCGACGGCCAGCACTCTATGCTCCAGGGCATCGTAGGATTCCATCGCGACCGCGGTCCTTCCGGCGGCCTGCAGGCGGCTCGCCAGGTCCTCGGAGGAGACCGTTTGCCGCGCGGTGCCGCCCGCGTAAAAAACCGGCAGCAGGAAAAGCTGATCGGCCGGACGCATGACACGGAGCAACGATTCCACGAGTTCGGGCATCATGGCCGCGAGGGGACCGAATCCGTGCGGCCGCCATACGCCCAGCACGCGGGCGTGCCGCCCGGCCATCGTGCTCCACGCGGCCGCAATCTTGGCCGGGTTGTGGGCGTAGTCGTCCACCACGGCGACTCCTGCGGCCTCCCCCGCCCGCTCCAGCCGCCGCTCGATGCCCGGGAAGGAAGCCAGCGCCATGCGCAGGGGGCCCCCATGCAGGCCGAGATGCCGGCACAACTGAACGGCCAGCCAGGCGTTTTCGACATTGTGCCGGCCCGGGAGCGGCACCTCGAAGGTCACGTCCTCGCGGACGAATCCGCGCGGCACCAGCTCCAACGATTCCTCGAACAGCATGGCCTGGCCGGGATCGGCCTGGCCGGCCCGGAGGAGCCCGGCCACGCCGGGCCCGCACACGACGCCCGACGCGGCCCGGCGCGCGAAGGAGCGGAAAAGGTCCGTCGTTTCCCCCAGCTCGAAATGATCGCGCGACAGGTTAGTGATGATTTCCCAGTCGGGATCGAACTGCAGGAAGGATCGGTCGCTTTCGTCCGCCTCGATGACCCAGAGGTCGTCGCGCCCCGCGCGGAAATTGCCGAGCGAGCGCGGGCCTTTCCAGCCCAGCACGGCGCCGCCGTTGACGATGGTGGGATTCCGGCCGCACCGCTCCAGCAACCAGCCGACGAGCCCCGTGACGGTGGTCTTGCCCGACGTGCCGGCCACCGCCAGCAGCCGCCGGCCGCGGACGAGGCGCGCCAGCATCTCCGCCCGGTGCACGACCTCGACGCCGCGCGAGCGGGCGGCGGCCACATCGCGGTTATCCGGCTCCACGGCGGTGCTGACGACCACGGCCCGGGTCGCGGCCGTCACGCCGGAGCCGTCCTGGGGCGCGAGTTCCACGCCCGCCGCCCGGAGCACGGCGAGCGATTCCGGGGGCTGGCCCTGGTCGAGGAAACGATCCGACCCC
Source organism: Verrucomicrobiota bacterium (assembly GCA_022710725.1). GTDB lineage: Bacteria > Verrucomicrobiota > Kiritimatiellia > CAIQIC01 > JAGNIJ01 > JAGNIJ01. The sequence goes on along the minus strand of JAKLGK010000002.1, from coordinate 90,010 downwards.
GTGACGCGCGCGCCGCGGGCCAGCAGCGCCTGGGCCAGGGCGCTCATGCCGACGCCGGCGACGCCCACGAAATGGACATGGTCCGCCATGCCGGCATCCTGACCCAAGGCCTGACCGCGCGCAACCCCGTAAAGCGGCCGAATGCGGGATTGACCTGGGCCCCCGGCCCATTATCCTATGAGCGGTCTCGCTTTTTGTCCGGGAGGTTTGTGCCGTGAAGAAGTTACTGGTCGCCGTGGGCATCATGTTGTCCGTCGTTTCGCTGGTCCAAGCCGCGTCCTGGCCCGACAATCTCAACCGGAACGAGCGCCGCCGCCTTGGCACGCTGATGCAGAACACGTGGGAAGGCCTCGACGAGATGTACTCGGAAGTCAGCGGCCTCCCGTACGAATCGACGCTATCCCGCAGCCGGACCACCTCGTCCACGGTCGGCCTCTACCTGGCCTCCCTTTGCGCGGCCAACCGACTCGGGTACATCCAGGAGGACGAGGCCGTCCAACGCATCGAGCGCATCCTGTCCAGCCTGGATACGCTCCCGCACTGGAACCGCATTTATCCCGACGTCCTCCCGGCCAACGGCCAGGACAACGATCCGATCCCCGGCGACGGCACCCTGGCTTCGTACATGAACCTGCCGGCGGGCATCATGGTGGTGCGCGCCACCTTCCCCCGGCTGGCCCGCCGCTGCACGGATATCCTGGCCACCATTCCCTGGGACGCCTTCTACGACCGGGAGACGCGGCGTCTGTACCGCCGGTTCGACATCGACAAGAGCTCGGCCCGTGATCCGACGGACCCGGCCACGGACGACGGGCTGCGGCTGGCGCATTTCCTGATGATCGCGACGGGGAAGGTTCCTCCCTCGACCTGGCCGGAAGCCAGAGAGGTGACCGAGACCCCGCTCCGCCCGATCTACGGCAGCCTCTTCCTCGACCCCCGCGGCACCTGCTTCGGGAAGGCGGACATGCTGGCCGCATGGCGCCAGATCGAGCACGCGCTGAACATCGGCTCGCCGGCCTGGGGATGGGACCCGGAGGCACGGGTCCCGGCCGCCGAGGCGCCCACCTTCCCGCTGGTCCACCCGTATGTCTCGGCGCAGGCCCTGCCCTTCTTCCCGCGCGAGGTATTGAACAACTTCGAAGCGCTGGAGGAAATGGGGGCCCTGCTCCCGCCGGCCCGCGGGCTCCGGAAGTCGTCGGCCGGGTACTGCGACCACATCAACTGGCGGACCGGCGAGCGGAGCAGGTACTACTCGACGGATCACCAGGCCCGCCTGTTCCTGGCGATGGCCAACTACCTGGAGCGCAGCCTGGTCTGGCGGACCTTCCAGTCCGATCCCCTGGCGCGGACCGGCCTGCGCCTGAAATCGGAATGCCGCAGCACGGAGTACCGCCGGACCCTGATGCGCAAGGCCATCCGGTCGCTGTCCCGCAAGACGCCCGCCACCTTCTGGTGGTTCGCCACGGACTCGCTGATGCCGGTGGCGGGCGACCTGCTCCAGGCGTCCCTCTGGGCGCGCTCGCTTTCCGCGCAGCCGCTGAAAGGATACTCCGAGCGGTGGCGCCTGACCGACCGGGCCGGGCGGATCCTGGGCGAGGGCGAGGAGCCTTTCGACCTGGCCCCGCGCGAGACGCGCAAGCTCACCGATATCATGATCCCGACCTCGCGCCTGCGGCCGGGCGTGATCTGGACGCTCAAGAGCCAGCTGCTGCAGGACGGCCAGGAACTGGCCACCATGGAAAAGGACATCCGGTTCCGCCGCCACGACTGAACGGCGGAACGCCTTACTTCTCGAAGTAGGTGTACCCGCGGAGGCCGGCCTCGTACGCCTGCATCAACTGGCGGCGCTCCTCGACCGTGATGCGGCCGGCCCGGACGGCCTGCTCGGCGTTCTTGCGCATCCGGTCGAGCATCTCCTGCGGGTTGTACTCCACGTACGAGAGCACGTCGGCCACGGTATCGCCCGCGATCTCGTGCGCGTACTCCACGGTGCCGCCCTCCCCGATGCGCAGGTTGACGACGTTCGTATCGCCCAGCAGGTTATGCAGGTCGCCGAGGGTCTCCTGGTACGCGCCGACGAGAAAGACGCCCACGTAGTACTCCCCGGAGTCGTTCAGTTCGTGGACGGGCAGCGTCTGGCGGACGTCGTGCAGGTCGATGAAGCGGTCGATCTTGCCGTCGCAGTCGCAGGTGATGTCCGAGATCGTGGCCTGGCGGGTCGGCGCCTCCTTGAGGCGGTGCACGGGCATGACCGGGAAGAGCTGGTCGATGGCCCACACGTCCGGCAGGGACTGGAACACGCTGAAGTTCCCGTAGTACACGTCGGCGATGGCGACCTCGAGGCCGCTCAACTCGTCGGGGACGTACTTGCGGCCCTGGATTTCGGCGGCGATCCGCGTGACGATGCTCCAGAAGATGCGCTCCGCCAGCGCGCGGTACCGGAGTGACACGGAGCCGACCTCGTGCAGGGCGCGCGTCTCGTCCCGGTAATAGACGGCGTCGTGGTAACACTCCTGGACGTTCTTCGAGGTCAGCGAGGCGCTCACGTCCATGAGCTGGCGCAGCGGCTCCGGGGCGTCCGGGGGCAGCCCGTCGGGCAGGCCATGGCTCTCGAACCGGGTCGACTCGAGCATGTTGAACAGCAGCACCGAGTGGTGGGCGACCGTGGCGCGGCCGGACTCGCTGACGAGCACGGGGTGCGGCACCTGGGCGACGTTGCACACCTTCATGACGACTTCGACGATGTCGGCTGCGTACTCGTCCACGGCGTAGTTGCTGCTGCTCTGGAAGTTCGTGTGCGAGCCGTCGTAGTCCACGGCCAGGCCGCCGCCGACGTTCAGCACGCCCATCTTCGCGCCTTCCTTGACCAGGTCCACGTAGAACCGGCAGGCCTCCGACGCCGCGGCCCGCACGCTGCGGATGTTCGGGATCTGCGAGCCGATGTGATAGTGGAGCATGTGCAGGCAATCCAGCGCGTTCTCCGCGCGCAGCCAGTCCACCACGTCGATGATCTGCGAGGCGTTGAGCCCGAAGGTGCTACGGTCGCCGCCGGAATCCGTCCAGTGGCCGCCGCCGCGGGTCGCGAGCTTCACGCGCACGCCGAGGCGGGGCCGGACGCCGATGGCCTTCGCGCGCTCCATCACCATCGGCAGCTCGTCGGCCATCTCGAGCACGATGACCGTCTGGAGGCCCATCTTGAGCGCGTGCAGCGCCAGTTCGACGAACTCCTCGTCCTTGTAGCCGTTGCAGACGATGAAGGCCTCGGGATCGCTTATGTAGGCCAGCGCGGCGATCAGTTCCGCCTTGCTGCCGGCTTCCAGACCGTGGTGGAAGGGGCGGCCGAAGGCGACCACGGCCTCCACCACTTGCTGCTGCTGGTTGACCTTGATCGGGTAGACGCCGCGGTACTCGGCGGTGTAACCCGCGTCCGCCATCGCCTTGGCGAAGCTCGCGTTGAGCTGGGCCACGCGGGACGCCAGGATGTCGCCGAACCGGAGGAGCACCGGCATGCCCAGGCCGCGGGCCTTCAGGCCGGAAACGATCTCCATGAGGCTGATGCTGACCTCGCCGCCCCGGCCGCGCGGGCGCACGATCACCTCGCCGCTGTCGGCGACATCGAAGTACCCGGCCCCCCAGTTCCTGACCCCATACAGTTCCGCCGAATCCTCGGGTGTCCAGCGCGTCAGCGCATCCGGTTTCATTCCGCCTTCTCCTGTTGGCATTCCACGCGGCGAATACTAGAACGTCCGCCGCAAAATGCAACGATGCGCGGAAGAAAAATAGCGCCGGCAGCCGGCCGGACACCGGATCCGCGGAGGGAACCGGACGCTATCCCTTGCGGATGGCGTCCTTGTCGCGCTCGCCGCGCTCGCGGATGCGCCGGATCTCGGCCTGCTTCTGCTCCGCCAGCTTCTGCAGCTCCTCCGGGTCCGGCTTGGCCCGGGCCGCGGCCATCTTCCCGTCCATCAGGATTTCCACCTCGGCCACCCGGGCGCGCACCTGGGTATCCACCTCGGCCAGGGCCTTCTTCTGCTCCGGCGACAGCCCGGCCGGGAGGTCGCCCCGCCCCGCCAGCCGCTCCAGGGCCAGTTCGACCGCGCTCTTGATGCCCGTCCCTTTTTTCTCCGCCATGCATCCTCCTCCGCGTGGAGGCGCATTATGGACCTGGCCGGCCGCCGGAATCAACCGCGCGGCGCGGCCTTTTGCTTTTTTCGCAGAACGCGGTAGGTTATGCTCCTTTTTCGAGGAAGCGGAGGAACAGGCCATGATTCAACCGGGCGACACCTACGTCGTGATGGGACTGCTGGACGCGGATTCGATCGCCTACGCCATCGGCAAGGGCATCGAGCAGCGGGGCGGCCATGTCATCTACACCGTTCAGAACGAGCGGCTGAAGAAAATATTCCTGGACCGGAGCGACAAGCTGTCCGAGGCGGAAAAGAGCGCCCTGCGGTTCGAGTACTGCGACGTCCTGGACGACCAGCAGGTGGCGGGCCTGTTCGAGCGGACCGGGCCCATCGCCGGCGTCGTGCACTCGATCGCCTACGCCAACCCGAAGACCTGCCTCGGCGCGGAATTCCACACGGACGCGGTCGACGACCTCAAGACCGCCTTCCACATCAGCTGCGTGTCCCTCGCCACCGTGGCGCGCCATGCGCACCGGCACATGCCGGACGGCGGCTCGATCGTCGCCATGACCTTCGAGTCGCGGCTGGCCTTTCCCTATTACAACTGGATGGGCGTGAACAAGGCCGCGCTCGAGGCCGTCGTGCGCGGGCTCGCGCGGCGCCACGGGCGCGACCTGATCCGCGTCAACGCCATCTCCTCCGGCCCGCTGACCACGAAGGCGGCGAAGGCGATCCCGCACTTCGCGTACCTCGCGCGCATCTGGCGCAAGGTCAGCCCCCTGCCGTGGGACACGATCGAGGACAAGACCGAGGTTGCCCACGCGGCCCTCTTCCTGCTGGGGCCCTACGCCAAGAAGATCACCGGCCAGGTGATCCACGTGGACGGCGGCGTGTCCAGCGTCGGCGGCGACCTGCTATCGATGGAACGCATGCCGGAGCAGCAGGCCGAGGCCGCCGTGCTGGGCGAGACACCCGACCTGTCGACGTGAGGCGCGCCGGATGAAATCCGGGAACGCGCTGGTCATCGGAGGCGGCGTGGCCGGCCTGTGCGCTGGCATCTACCTGCGGCGGCTGGGGTTCGGCGTCGAGATCCTGGAACAGCACTCCCTCGCGGGCGGCCTGGCCACGGCCTGGAAGCGCGGCGGCTTCACCTTCGAAAACTGCATCCACTGGCTGGTCGGCTCGAAAGACGGCGGCCAGCTCAACGCGGCCTGGAAGGAAGTATTCGACGTCAGCCGCCTCGTCTTCTTCGAAGACCCGGTCTTCGAAGTGCTCGAGCGCGGGACAGACCGCCTCACCTTGTACCGCGATCCCGGCCGACTGGAGGCCGAACTGCTGGACAAGGCGCCGCAGGACGCGGCGGCCATCCGCGAATTCGTCGGCCTCGTCAGGAAGATCGCGCGGCTGCGCATGCCCGAAGGCGACTCCTTGCTCCGGAACGCCCTCGCCGGCCTCGGTCTTGTCCCCTTGCTGCCCCTGCTGTCGCGCTACGGGAAGCTCACGATGGCGGACTATTCGAAGAGGTTCAGCCACCCCCTCCTGCGCGCCTTTTTCTCCGCCGGAATGGGCGAGCTTTCCTTCCTGGCCATCGTGTTTACGCTGGCCTGGATGGCGCAGGGGAACGCCGCCTACCCCGTCGGCGGCTCGCTCCGCTTGGTGCGGCTTCTGGAGGACAGCTTCCGCAACCGGGGCGGGGCCCTTCGCTTCGGCGCCCGGGTCGAGCGCATCCTGGTCGAGGGCGGGCGCGCCGTCGGCGTCGCGCTCCAGGACGGCGAAACGCGGCGAGCGGACATCGTTGTGTCGGCGGCCGACGGCCATGCGACGATTTTCGACATGCTGAAAGGCCGGTTCACGAACGGCCGGATCCGGAGGAAGTATGAAACGTACAAGACCTTCCCTTCCTACCTGCAGGTGTCGCTTGGCGTCGGGGCCGACCTGAAGGGCGAACCGGGAACGATCGTGCTCTTCCCGGATGAAATCATCCGGCTCGATCCTGACACGACCGCGGAATCCTTAACCTGTCGCATTTTTCACTTCGATCCGACGATGGCGCCGCCGGGGAAGACCGCCGTGACATGCCTTCTCCCCACTTACAACGAGCCGTACTGGAGCGATTTGCGCAGGCAGGATCCCGCCCGGTATGAAGCCGAGAAGCTCCGCGTGGCCGCGGCGGTCACGGCCGCGTTCGAGGCGCGGTTTGCCGGGGCCCGGGGCCGGATCGAGGTGGTCGACGTCGCGACGCCGGCGACCGTGGTCCGTTACACCGGCAACTGGAAGGGCAGCATGGAAGGCTGGCTGTACACGCCGGCCACGGGCATCCGGCCGCTCCCGTGCGTCCTGCCGGGACTCCGGAATTTCTACATGGTCGGCCAGTGGATCGCGCCCGGCGGGGGCCTGCCGTCGGCCCTGATGACGGCCCGCAGCGTGTCGAAGCGGATAGCCCGGGAATCCGGCATCCGCTGGAAACTGGCGTAGGAGCGCGGCGCCCCTACCGCGTGGGAATATCGGTGCCGTACGGAACGATCAGGCCGTAGCGATTGGCCGTGGCGTGAATTTCGTTGAGGATTTCCTGGCGCGGCTCGCGGACGTGCTCGCCGATGAGGTGGTAGATCCTCTGCCAGGCCCACTTCGTCCGGAGGGACTCGTCGCCCGGCTGCACCCGGCTCCAATCCCACTCGAAGACCATGTCCGCTTTCTGCCCGCGCGCCTGCCCCACCACCTGGAAGACCACGCGCGGGGCGCCGGCCGGGCACCGCCCGTAGATCACCAGCGGGCGGTCGAGGTAGAGATGCGTCAGCGTCCGCGGAAAGATGTCCTCGGCCGGGAGGCCCGAGAACCGGTACGTGAGATCGGTCAGCACCGGGCGGCTGACCTGGCGGGCGAGTTCCTGCAGGGCGTCCGGGATGTTCCGGCTGTCCTCGACCACGAGCGAGTCGCCGCGGTTCTTGTATCCCAGCAGGTCCAGCAGAAACCGGTTCACGCGCGTGCCGCCGCCGACGCAGAACATGGACACCGATCCCGCGCTGTCCCACGTGAAGGCCTCGATGATATCCGAGCTGTCCACCATGCCCATCGTGGGCCGCCCGTCGGTGACCAGCACGGCGAGGACCGGCCGTCCGGGATCGCGCTCGAGGGCGAGAACCTGCTGCAGGGAGGCATATACATCCGTCCGGCCCCTCGCGATCAGCCGCTCGATATAGCCGGCCGCAATGGAACGGTTGACCGTGGTCAGTTCGGTCCAACCCCCGAACAGGCGCTCCGTGGTGTCGCGGAACGCGAGCAGGTCGAGCCGGTCGGCCGCGTCGAATTGGCCGATCCATCGCTGCAGGCCTTCCTTGCAGTAGTTCAGCTTGGCCTGGGTCATGCTCTCGGAACAGTCCTGAATCAGCAGCACGTCCTTGGGCAGGACGGGCAGGAGGGTTTCGCCTTCGCGCCGGACGCTCAACTCGAAATACGCGTTCTCCGGCTCATCCGGCGGCGACCACGTCCGCACCTCGATGCCGAGCATCTGCTCGACCGGCTTGAGCGCGGTGACGTCGGGGAGTTTTTCGTCCAGCAGCGCGGACTCTTCCGCGGAGCCGGCCGGGGGGGCGGATTCCCCCGCGGGCCCGCCCGGCGACTGGGCCGGATTGGGAGTCTGCCGCAACCACGCGCCGGCCTCGCCGGATTCCACGGGAGCTGTTCCAGCGGCGGACGCGGCGGCAGCCCACTCGATGGGCGAAGGCGCGGCCAGGTCCGGGGCAGCGGCCACGCGGGGAACGGCCGGAGTGTAGCGGCGCGGCAGCGCGCTGATCTCCTCGGCGTAGAGTTCTTCCTCGACCTGCAGGATTTCCTGGCGCGGCTCCCAGCGCTCGCGCGCCGGCGGGGCGCCCGGCGTCTCCAGGGTGGCGGACTCGCCGGCGAGCTTGATCCCGGACAGGTCCGGTGTCGCCGGCAGTGCCTCGCGGACCTGCTCGGTCCAGTCGGCGGTCTCCTCCGCCAGGTCGGCCTGCCGGTCCGGATCCTCCGGGCGGAACCGGGCGGGCCGCTGGAGCGGCTCGGTCGGCGTCGGCTGCACCTCATTCAGGCGGATGGAGGGGAAGCGCACCTCGTCGCGCACGCGCGCCAGGGCGCCGAACGGGAGGAACGGGGCCCGCTCCCAGGCCGCCCAGTGCGCGGCCAGCGAGAGGACCGCGGCGGCCACGGCCGCCGGGATATGGCGGCCGGACGGGCGGCTCCATGCGCCCGGCGCGCTCTCCATCCCGGGATTCATCCCGTCATCCCTGCACGGTCAGGAGGAATTCCGCGTTGCTGCCCGTCTTCTTCAGCCGGTTGACCAGCAGTTCCATGGCCTCCACGGGCGGCACGCCGTTCAGGGCCTTGCGCATGAGCCATATCTTCTGCAGCTCGTCCGGGTGCAGCAGCAGCTCTTCCTTGCGCGTGCCCGACTTCTCGATGTTGATGGCCGGGAAGATGCGCTTGTCCACGAGGTGCCGGTCCAGGCCCAGCTCCATGTTGCCGGTGCCCTTGAACTCCTCGAAGATCACCTCGTCCATGCGGCTGCCCGTATCCACCAGGGCCGTCGCGACGATGGTCAGGCTGCCGCCGCCCTCGATGTTGCGGGCCGCCCCGAAGAAGCGCTTGGGCTTGTGCAGGGCGTTGGCGTCCACGCCGCCGGACAGGATCTTGCCGCTGTGCGGCTGCAGGGTGTTGTAGGCGCGCGCCAGCCGCGTGATGCTGTCGAGCAGGATCACGACGTCCCGTCCGCACTCCACCATGCGCTTGGCCATTTCGATGACGATCTCGGCCACCTGCACGTGCCGCTCGGGCGGCTCATCGAACGTCGAGCTCAAGACCTCGGCCTTCGTGTTGCGCTCCATGTCCGTCACTTCCTCGGGCCGCTCGTCGATCAGCAGGACGATGAGCTTGGCCTTGGGGTTGTTGGCCGTGATGCTGTTGGCGATCTTCTGCAGCAGCACGGTCTTGCCGGTGCGCGGCGGGGCGACGATCAACCCGCGCTGGCCCATGCCGATCGGGGTCAGCAGGTCCAGCACCCGCATGGAGACCTCCTCCTTCGTCGTCTCGAGCACGAAGCGCCGGTCCGGGAACAGGGGCGTCAGGTTCTCGAACGGGACCTTGTGCCGCTGGGCGTCCGGTTCGCTCTCGTTGATCCGGTCGACCTTCAGGAGGGCAAAGAACCGCTCCTTGTCTTTCGGCGCGCGAATTTCGCCGTCCACCAGGTCGCCGGTCCGCAGGGCGAAGCGGCGGATCTGGGAGGGCGAGACGTAGATGTCCTCGGGGCACGGCAGGTAGTTGTAGTTCGGCGAGCGCAGGAACCCGAAACCGTCGGGCAGGATTTCCAGCACGCCGCGGCCGTACATGGCGCCGTTGAGGCGTCCGTTGGCCTTGAGGATCTCGAAGATCAGCTCGTGCTTGCGCAGCGCGCCGAGATCCTGGAGCCCGTAGCTGTCCGCCATCTTCAGCAGGTCGGGGACGGACTGGACCTGGAGGTCGAACAGGTGCAGCGTGCGGCCGGCGCCCTGCAGGGGCGGCGCGGGCGGCGCGGCGTTGCCGGCGGCCGGATCCAGGTTGCCGTTCACCACCGGCGGGGCGACCGGGGGCGGCGGCGGCGGGGGCATCGGCGGCGCGGGCTCGTGCTGCCGCCGCAGCGGGGGTTCGGACACGGGCGCGTGGCTGCTGCCGGCGTGCGGGGTTCTCGTCCTGCGGTATCGTCCTCGGGGTTCAGGCATGGTCTACGGCTCCTCTCTCGTCGTTTGGTTCCATACGGCCCGGACGGTTTTCTCCAGATTGTCCAGGCTCCCATTGTTTCGAATCACCACATCGGCCCGGCGGGCTTTCTCCGCCGGCGCCATCTGGGCCGCCCACCGGGCGCGGGCTTCCGCGGCCGTCAGCCCGCGCGCCTTGAGGCGCGCCATCGCGGCCGGTTTCGGCGACGTCACGCACCACACGGCGTCCCAGCCCTTCGTCCGCCCTACCTCGTAGAGCAGCGGCACGATGACCACCGCCGGCTTCCTTTCGCGACGGCGGGCGCGCATCCACTTCTCCGCTTCCGCAAACACCGCGGGGTGCACGATCGCTTCCAGCGCCCGACGGGAGGCCGGATCGCCGAACACCCGCCGCGCCAGCGCCCGCCGGTCCAGTTCTCCGGCCGGCGTCAGCACGCTCCGGCCGAACCGCCGGACGACGGCCCGGAACACCGGCCGCCCCGGCTTCTGCAGCGCGCGCGTCACCTCGTCGGTGTCCAACACCGCGGCGCCCAACCGGGCCAGTATCCGGCCGACCTCGCTCTTGCCGCAGGCCAGGCCGCCCGTCAGGCCGATCACCGCGGGGGAGGACGCCCTACGGGTTTTCATCCCCCTCCGACCGGAATCCCTGCCGACGAAGCGATCCGACATGCTGCAAAACCTTCTGTGCCGTTTCCTCGCGGGCATCCAGGAGCAGCGCGGATGTCGCCTGCTCCTCGGCCCGGTCCAACTCGCCCCTCTGCAGGGCCTCTTCCGCCTCGATCCCGTACCGCCGCGCCGCGCCCTCCTCGGCCCGGGTGAGGATGCGGAACACGCGGTACTTCCGGTTCTCCCACACCATCCGGAACCACCGGGCCTGGCCGGGCTCCTGCTCCAGCCGCCGCGCCGCCGCGTGGGGGGGCGGATTCAGCGCATTCACAAAGTAGCGCATCTGCCGCTGCGGCTCGACCGCGGCAAACTCGCCCCGGCCGAAGACCAGGTACCGGGCGCCCAGCCCGTCCGCCCAGTCCCGCAGCTCCCGCTCGGTGCCCAGGAACAGCTTCTCGCCATAGGCCCGGACCCGCTCCCGGAGTTCCTTCGACTCGAACTTCGGGTGCAGGAGCACCGGGCACTCCGCGTAGGCCAGTATCGAGGCGCTGATTCCAAAATTCGCGAGGACGGGTTCAGGCCTCACATGCGCCTTCATCCATCCCGTCAGCTCTTCCATTTCCTTGTAATACACCTGGCCGCGGCCCCATCGCTCGGGCATGTCGAGCGTATGCGCCGCTTCGGCGCCCATCCCGGCCAAGAACAGGACGCCTAGCCATCGGTACCACCGGCGGCCTTCTCCCAGGGAAGCGGCCGCCAGCCCCAACGCGCCCGCCGCGAATACGGCCACGAGCACATGGAATCGAACGAAAAAAACAAACGTCGCGAATGAAGCCGAAATGAAAAAAACGTGCCGGGCCAGACCGGGATCGCTGCGAAATGATTTCTTGAATAACAATACCGCGATGGCGAACAAAGTCAAGGGCAGCATCACGGGAAAAAACCTGGAGGCGAGGGCCCACGTCGCCGAGTTCAGGCCGGGCACCCACAAGATGCGGGCGTCGAAGCTCAACAGGCCGGGGTCGGCCGGCTTGCGGTTCAGGCACATCAGCTTGGCCACCAGCAGGTCCAGGAAATGACCATAGGCCTGGCGGTAGGCCCCGCCCCAGGAGAACGCCAGCGCGGGGGCCAACAACAGCGCCACGGTGGCCAGGGCGGAACGGGCCGGCGGCGCGGCGCGCGGCCTCGCCGCCCCGGTCAGCGCGATCCCGTAGCCCAGCAGCATGGCGGGCGAGCCGAGAAAACCGTGGGCGCGCAGGTAGGGGTTCCAGAACCCGGCCAGAAGCAGGGCTCCGACATGCACCGCCCAACCCAGCCACGCCCAGCGGCCGGCCGGACCGTGGCGACCGCCCAGCAGGCGGAAGGCGGCGGCCAGCATCCAGAGCAACACGTAGAACTGGATGAGGTCCCAGCCGACCAGGGCCAGCGCCAGGCCGGCCGCGGAAAGCACGAGCGCCCCCAGCCGCGCGAACCGCGTCGCGGCGCGTTGCGAGAGGGCTTCGAAGGCGAGATGGGCCAGCAGCCACGGCAGCGCGAAGTTCTCGTGGAGCAGTTCCTGGCCGGTGGAACGGATGACGCTGGAGAGCGCGAGGGCGTAGAAACCCGCGGCGACCAGGCCGCCCGGCCAGGAGCCGCTCCGCCAGCGGATCCACAGGGCCATCCACGGAATGCCCAGGCAGAACCAGGCGACCTCAATCCAGCGCAGCCGGTCGGCCAGCGGCATGGAGCGCGGGAACAGCCGGGCCAGCGCCGCATACGCGTATTCCGAGCCCAGCGTGTCCGTCTCGGCCGCCACGACTCCCTCGGGATATTGCAGGTCGGCATCCCGCTCCGGGATCCGGCCGTTCTCGAACACCTGCTCGACGCGCCGGTAGTAGAGGGCGCTTTCCAGTGTAAAGGGCGGCGCCTGCCCGATGGCCTTCACCTGGGCCTCGTACACCATGCGGCGGATGCCCACCCCGGCGGCGTAAACCGCCGCGAGGGAAAGAACCGCCAGCGCTATCCGGTACCGCTTCACGGGCAGGCCGTCATCCTCCGCCGAAATCCAGCATCCCCTGCCCCGGCGCCGGCTCCGCCGGCCGCAGCGGCCGGGCCAGGGATTCGAGATCCATTTTCTCGTAGAACCGCAGCAGGACCGAGGGATCGGAGGGCCGGACCCTCCACGCGGCCCCATCGAACTCGACCGGCAGGTCGCGCCGCAGTTTCATCAGTTCGACGTTGCGCCGAACGATCTCCATGCCCGACTCGAGGGCTGCCCGGAAACGCGGGTTGCCGATTTCCGCGCGCCGCTCCAGCAGTTTCTCCAGCGACCCGTACTGCAGGAGCCAGCGACTCGCTGTCTTCGGGCCTACGCCCGGCAGCCCGGGGATGTTGTCCACGCTGTCGCCGGTCAGGGCAAGCCAGTCCACGACCAGGGCGGGCGGCACGCCGGTTTTTTCCATGACCTGCGCCGCGCCGATCTTCTCCTCGGACTTGGAGAGCGCGACCATGCCCACGCGTTCATCGATGAGCTGAAACAGGTCCTTGTCGCCGGTCGCGATGAGCACATCCATGCCGCGTTCCACGGCCCTGGCCGACAGGGTCGCGATGACATCGTCCGCCTCCTGGCCCGGCACCCGCAGGCCGGCCCGCCCCGCGGCCGACAGGTAAGCCCCGATCGGCTCCAACTGCGCGTGCAGGGGTTCGGGCATGGGCGGGCGCTGCGCCTTGTAGGTCGGCAGCCGCGCCATGCGCTCCTCCGGCAGGCCGCCGTCAAAAACCACGAGTTCGTACGCCGGCCGCCATCGCTGCTCCAGTTGCTGAAGCATGCGGATAAATCCGAAGAGGGCGTTCGTCGGCCGCCCGTCGCGGGCAGTCAACTCCGGAATGGCGTGGAACGCGCGGTAGACGGCGGCCAGGCCGTCCACGAGCAAAAACACAGGATTGGACATGGTAACAAGGAATGCCGATCCGACGGGCTTTCAACCGGCCCGCGGGAGTCTGCCTCAACCGCTTGTACTACAGTGAATTACGCCGGGGCGGAGCCCGCACTCCGCCCCGCATTGCAGGAAATCCCCTTTGAAAACGGACCCGCCACGGTCACGGCGTGGCGGTCTCGCCCTCGGCCGCCGTCTCGACGCCGCTGCCCGGCATCGCGCGCGCTTCGGCCTTGTGCAGCGGCTTGCCGGCCGGATCCACCAACCGCGCCGTCACGAAGATCAGCAGGTTCGTCTTGCGGCTCTTCTGGCCCTCGGTCCGGAACAAGCGCCCCAGGAGCGGGATGTCGCCCAGGAACGGGATCTTGTCCTTGAAGGACACCAGTTCCTCACGGATCAGCCCGCCCATGACCACCGTCTGGCCGTCCCAGATCACGAGGCTGGTGGTGACGTTGCGGCTGCTGAAGATCGGCTGCGGAATATTGAACGCGTACACGAGCGGATCCCCGCTCTCGAGCAGGCCCGTGATCGGATTGGTCCGGTTCTGCGGGAGCGTAATTTCCGATCCGTACTGTATCCATTCCACCAACTCGGCCACCTCCGGCACCATGGTCAGATCGATGGTGTAGCCGTCCGGCCCGACCGTGGGCGTCACGTTGAGGATGACACCGACCTCGCGAGTCTGGAAAGCGCCCGGGGTCACGACGGGCGGAGTCACCAGGTCACCCTGGCTCTGCACCGTGGGTTGGGTCACCTCGAATTCCGTCGGGTAGATGATTTCCTTGACCACCTGGATCTGCGCGTTCTGGCCGCTGCGCGTCGTGATCCGCGGCGCGGAGAGCAGGTCCGAATGCCCGTTCTGCGACAGGGCCTGCAGGATGACCGTCAGCTCCGGATTGGTCAGCACGCTCGCGGCCGTCAGGATGCCGCCCATGGCCGTCTGCTGGTCGGACCGGATGGTCGTCGGGCTGACCGGGCTGACCGCCAGCGTGGTGTTGTCGAACGCGAAGAACCGGTTGCCCTTCGTGAACCCGTCCTGGTCGGCGCTGACTTTGACGTGCTCGGTGCCCGCCATCGAGCCGTACCCGTTCTCGGCCTGGGCGATCTCCCAGTCGTCGGTGAGGATCCACTGCAGGCCCAGTTCCTCCAGGTCGTCCTGGTTGACCTCGACGAAGCGGGCCTCGATTTCCACCTGCGTCGGGATGACGTTCAACTGGGACAGGATGCGCTCGAAGGTATCCAGGTTATCCGCGGTATTCGCCACGATCAGCTGGCTGATCGCCGAATTGTACGTGATCGAGGTGCCCGCCGGGAACGGCACGCCGGCCTTCTCGAAGAATTCCTTCACATCGCCGCGCTTGGTCGTAACGGTGCTGCCGCCCATCGCGATGAAGTCGCCCCCGCCGCCGCGATCGGCCTCGGTGACCTCCTCTTTCTCGACAATCACGTCGAGGATCGAGGGCTGCACCGGGTACATGCGTGTGATGATGCGGCCCACGGCCACGTTGGCGGGCGTGATGATGACGACGTTGTCCTCGATGCGGAATTTCAGGTTGGCGATATCGGTGATGTACTTGATGGCGTCGAGCAGCGAGACGCGGCGCAGACTCAAGGTGATCGTCCGGATGCCGGGCGTCGGCGCGGCCACTGGCGCGGTCATGGCCGGCTCTGTGAAGAACTCGTCGAACTCGTCGCCCGTGGCCGGCGCGGTCGGCATCGGGGCGGGGGCCGGGGCGGGCGCGGAGAGGGCGCCCTCGGCGCCGGGCTGGTTGAGATTCAGCAGGATGTTGACGCCGAAGCCTTCCGGGTCGTTGGCGCGGGCCATTTCATCCAGGTTGCGGATCACGTCGTGGATGTTGCCGTCGCGGACCTCGAACGACGGGATGATGATCTTGGTCAGCTTCTCCTGCAGCTTCTGCGTCGCGGTCTTGTCCACGACCGTCTTGTCTTCCAGCAGGCGCTCCGGGGATTCCGCCTCGTCCCGGACGGGCGGGTTCCAGGCATCGCGCACCTGCTGCATCATATCCGCGACGGTGGCGTTGCGCTCGGTCGTGCGCCGCTTGAACCGCCGCTCGTCGATGCGGCGCAGGTAGCGCATGGCTTCGACGTTGTACTCGTCCTGGAGCAGAACCTGCTCGTACAGCTTCTCGGCCTTGTTGTAGTCCTCGAGGTCGAAGAACTGGCGGCCCTCGACGAGTAATTCATCGATCGTCTTCTGCTTCTCGATGGTTTCCGGCCGGTCCGCCGGGGCCTTCGGCAGGCTGGCGATGTATTCCGCCTTCTCGATCCGCTTCAACAGGGCATCCGCCGGCCGATGCTCCGGAACCGCGCGCAAGGCCTTCTCGACGTTGTCGCGCGCGTCCTTGATATTTTCCTTCTGGAGCTGGTCGCTCGCGATCTGGTAGTACGTCTCCGCCAGGCCCCAACGGGCGCGTTCGAGCAGCGCCGCGTTCTGGGGGCGGTCGGGCAGGTTCTTGACCGATTCCTCGAAGGCCGCGGCGGCCGCGAGGTAGTTCTTGGCCTGCAGCGCCGTGTAGCCCGCTTCCAGTTTCTTCTCGCCGTCGACCTGCATCGCCTGCCGCTTCACTTCCTCCTGCATGGCTTTCTGGCGCGCTTCCTTCGCGCTGACTTTCTTCTTGGCCGGTTTCTCCAGGGCGGCCTCTTCGGCCTCGGCGGGCTCTACCTCGGCCGGGGCGGCCTCGACAGCCGCTTCTTCCCCTGTCACCGGCGCGGGTTCCGCGGGCGCGGTTTCGGTGGCGCCCCACATATCCGTCGCCGGCTCGGCGGCCGGAGCCGGTTCCTCAACCGGCGCCGCGGCCGGAGTTTCTTCCCAAATGGAAGGCGCGGGCGTTTCTTCCGCAACCGCCGCCGGGGCTTCCTCGAGCACTTCCGCGGGAGGCGTCTCCACCGCCGGGGCTTCTTCAAGCAAGGCAGGCTCTTCGGCGACCATCGGTTCTTCGACCGGAGCGGCTTCGACCACGGGCTCCGAGGCGGGCATCTCTTCCACGCCGGCCACGGGCTCTTCCAGAGGCGCGAGTTCAGGGGCCGGCTCTTCCGTCACGACGGGTTCCTCGGCAACCGGGGCTTCCGCGATCTCTTCCACGACCGGTTCGGCGGCCGGGGCTTCCACGGCGGCTTCTTCTAAAAGCGATTCGGCGGCGGGCGCCTCGGCCGGCGCGGTTTCTTCAGCCGCCGGCTCGGTCACCACGGGCTCTTCCGCCACGGGAGCGGCCTCTTCCAGCAGGGCCGGTTCCGCGGGCGCTTCCACGGCCACGGCCGCCTCTTCCGCCGCGGGCGCCGCCGCCTCGGCCGGCGCGGGCTCGATATCCTTCAGAAGGTCCTCCAGCGACCCGGCCTCCTGTGCCGTTGCCGGGGCCGCGATCATCCAGCTGCACACGCCTGTGAGTATCAACGCCGTGATGCCGAGTCTCATGGAGAACTCCTCCTTGCGTCGTTTCCGATTGTCGCTTTTCAATGTATCCTTTTTCCAATCCATGGCGCGCATCGCGCCTACATCATTCCGTGCTCGGGGGATTTTCCGGGACGGCGGGCGCCGGAGCCGCCGGGCCGCCGGCCATCAAGTCGCCGGCCGTCAGCGTGGGGACCACGGTTTCCTTGTCCGTCTTCACGTCGCGTATTACTACGCTATTCCGTTTGATGTCAACGACTTTGTACTCCTGGTCCTTGAGCGTGATCACATCGCCGACCCGCGCCCGCATGGTGCTGCGGTCGAGCAGGAAGACCAGCAGCGCGGTCAACTCCTCCTGCTGCACGGCCTGGCCCTTGATCAGGTTGATCTTCTTGTCGCCCTGCGTCAGGACAAGGGTGGGCGCGGGCGTTGTGCCGGGCAGGTACTCGGCCACCTTGAAGCCCTCGACTTCCTCGCCGATCTTCGCGAAATACGTGCGCTCCAGGGTCCGGAGGTTGAGCTGGTACTGGAAGACGCCGGCGGAGATCTCGTTGACGCCCTGGAAGCGGAGGAAAAAGGGCGAGGTGACGGCCTTGCGCAGGCGCAGCTTGGCCGGCAGTTCGGGGAACGATTTCGTATCCGCCGGATCGGTCTTGGCCAGGAACTCCTCCAGGTTGCTGAAGCCGTCGCCGTCCAGGTCGTTCTGCGCGTCGGCCTTGTCGGAGGGATTCAGGCCGTACTTCGTCTCCCACCAGTCCTTGATGTCGTCGGCGTCGAGATCGATATCCCGCGGATCCTTGATCTTGGACTGCGCGGCGCCGCAGAAAGGGCACGCGGCGGCGTTGTAGGCAATGGGCTTGAGGCATTTCTCGCAGCTGACCCGCACCTCGCTGACCATCATGCGCTGCGCCCGGGTCTCCATCTGCAAAGGCTTGGCCAGGGCTTCGAGGCTGGGCTTGAAGGCCTCGAGGTCCACGGGCTTGGCCTGGCGGGTCGTGGCCGGCGCCTGGTCCCACTGGCTCAAGGTCAACTGCCGGCGCGTGCTGCCGATCTGAAACAGCAGGATCACGGCGGAGATGAGCAGGACCATCAGCATGACAACGACCAGCACCTTGTCGTACATCTGCGTCAACCAGCCCGATTTCTGGCGTGGATCGGTGCTCACGATGCGGCCTCCCCGGCATCCGGCGAATGGAACCGGTAGACTTCGACTTCCACGATCACCCTGACGGGTTCGCGGCCGGCGACGATCCGCTGCTCGCGCGTCGGGAGCGAGGCGGCCGGAGCGCCCGGCGCCGCCGGCGTCGCGGCGGTGGGCAGCGCCGCGGCGGCCTTCGGCACGCCCGCTTCATTCTCCATCTGCAACCGGGTCACGACGATGAACCGGGAACTGGCGGCCACCCGGTTAAGGAAAGCGAGGACGGCCGTGTCACTGGCCCGGAACGTGAGCGTGTAGCGCTGCCGGCTGAAGAGGCCCGACGGATCCTTGTACGTGTCGGCCGGATTGGCGGGAGTGGCCGTCGTCGCGGGGGCCCCGCCGCCGTAGCGCTGCATGCGCGGATCGACGTAGGTTTCGACGGCCACGGTCGGGCGGGCGGAGGCCTCGAAGACCGGCCGCTCGACGGCCGACAGCTCGGTGATCTTCGACAGGTAGAGCAGGCCGCAGAGGTAGCCGACCTCCTCGAGTTGGATCGCCAGCCTCGGCACATCCACCGAGTCCGGCAGGGTGCCCGCAGCGTACCGGTCGAACCCGAAGGGGAACCCGCGCGGGACCGCGACCTTGGCCTTTGCCGCGGCGGCGAACAGGCGGCGGCTGGTCTGGTCCAGCAGGAGGTTGAACTGAGAGGGCTCCATCTTCGCCACCTCGGCCTGGCCCTTCTGAAGAGACGCCATGAGGGTGCCGAAGAAGCCTTGCAGCACGGCCAGGTTGGTCCGGACCATCGTCACGTTGTCCTCGGAGGGAAACGGGTCGCGGGCGTTGAGGATGGTCAGCCGCTGCTGGGCGGACTGCAGCTGCCGGTTCACCTGCTGGTAGGAGGAGTTGAACTTGAGCAGGAGGACCAGCAGGATGACGAGCAGCGCCACGGCGATGGCGCCGCCCACGATCAACGTCATGTTCTTCTTCAGGTTCATACGTTCAACGGGGATTTGAGCACGAGCAGGATCTTGAACTGGCGGACGAAATCATCCTGGGCCGGCGAGGGCTGCCAGATGATATCCGTCTTCTCAGGATCGAACAGCGGCATCTGCCGCAGCTTGTCCCGGAAGGACGTGATCGTGCTGCCGGAGCCGGCCTTGTCCTCGTAGGCCAGGCCGGAAAGCTCGAGGGTCTTCACCGGGCCCGCGGCCGACGAAGCGGCCGACGGATCGGGCGGCGGCGCGTTGGGATCCGCGGGCTCGGCCGAGGCGGCGCCCGTGGACGGCTTCAGGGAGATCAGCCAGACGCCCTCCGGCATGCTGCCGTGGACCTGGTCGACGACCTCCAGCCACTGGGTACGCTTGGCGGAGAGGTTCAGCAGGCTGCCGACGGTCTTCTGGACGGCGGCCACCTGGCCCTCGGCCTCGCGCAGCCGGGTTTCGACCTGCTCCAGCGCCTGCACCCGCGCCTGGACCTTGACCATCCGCTCCTCGGCCAGGCCGCTCATCTTGACAAAGTAGGCGCACCAAACGCCGAGGGTCAGCAGCAACGCCGCGGCGGCCGCGAGGAACAGCGGCTGCTTGCGGCGGAACGTCTTCTCGGCCTGGATCTTCGGGGGCAGCAGGTTGATCTCGATCGGGCAGGTCAGGAACCGCCGCAGGGCCAGCCCGACCACCTGCCCCATCTGGCCCGCGTACCGGGCGACCTCGTCGGTCTCGATCGCCTCGCTCACGGCGACGTTGAGGAACGGGTTGAGGTAATCCACGTTCACCTTCATCTTGTCCTTGAGGAAGGAATCGGTGTACGGGATCGCCGCGGTGCCGCCGGAGAGGAGGATGAGGGAGGGCTGCTGCCCGCTCTGCTGGCTCCGGTAGAAGTTGACCGACCGGTTGATCTCCGCGTGGAGGCGGGTCATGACGCTGCGCACGCTCTTGGAGACCTTGTCCACGACCTCGCTCTTCGGCCCCTCGTAGGCGCCGCCGAAGGCGACGAAGGCGTGGGCCTTCTTCAGGGCCTCGGCGTCGGCGAAGGACATGCCGAACTCGGTCATGATCTGCTGGGTGATCGCGTTGCCCGCGACGGGGATGCTGCGGCTGAAGACGCGGCCCTTCTCGATGAAGATCAGGTCGGTCGAGCGCGCGCCCATGTCCACGACCAGCGTGCACTCGGGGAGATCGTTATAGTTGTACCGCACGGCGTTGTAGAGCGCCATCGGCGCGACGTCGACGAGGTCCGTCTCGAGCCCCGCCTGCTCGACGCAGCCGGTGAGGTCCTCGATGATGTCCGCCTTGATCGCGGCCAGCATGACGTCGAGCTCGCCCGTCGCGCCGCCGATGAGCTGGTAGTCCCAGACCACCTCGTCGATGGGGAACGGGACGTTCTGCTGCGCCTCGTAGAGGATGATCTGGTAGACCTTGTCGCGGTCCACCGGCGGCAGCTTGACGAAGCGGGAGAAGACCGCCTGGCCGGACACGGAGAGGAGGACGCGGCCGGGCCGGATGCCGCGATCCTGCATGATCTCGCGCAAGGTGGTGCTGATGTACGCGGAGCGCTCACCTTCGGCCTGGGGGTCGAGGTCGAGGGGCGCCACGCCGAAATTCACCAGCTCCACGCCGCCGGACTTCAGGGCGGTGAACTCGGCCATCTTCAGACTGCTGGCGCCGATGTCCAGGGCCAGGATGTGATCGCCTTTGAACATGGGGATCAGCGCCCGCCGGCCGCGCCGGGCTTGATGGCCTCGTAGTTGTCGAAATCAATCATGGCGAACGGGGTCTGCATGCGGTTGAGGAGGAATCCTTCCACGGGGGCCAGCTGCTCCCACCAGCGCTGGTTGGAGGCCGGCTGGCTTTCCATGGCGACGAGCTGGCCCCGGAACGTGACCAGGACCGCCACGGCCTCCACCTCGCCGTACCGGGCCAGCGTGCTCGGGTGGAGGTACATGTCGCTCATGTGCTTGCCCTCCTGGATCGTGACGTAGGTCACGTCTCCGCGGAACAGCACGGGCCCCTTTTGCGGGCCGACCTTGTCGCGCACGAGCACGTAATAGGTGAAGGTGAGCTCGTCCATCCACTCGGGATCGGTCTCGTACTGGGTCAGGATCTGGAACCATTCGCGCGTGCGGGCCATGGCCTGGCCCTTGAGCAACTGGTACTGCGGGGTGATGGCTTTCCCGCCCTTCATGGCGCGGATATCCACCGGCCGGGACGCCGCCGGCGGGGGCGGCTGGGCCGTGGATTCCAGGACGTGGCTCGCCATGAACAGGATCATTACCACGATCAGGCCGCATGACCGCTTTCTCATCCCGATTCCTCCCCCGCTGTGTTCCATACGTTGACCTGCGGCTCCCGCCTCGCGGCGCGGATTCTCCCCGCTTCCCCCGCGCAAAAAACACCGCGCCCGACCGGTGCGACAGCCATGCCGCCCAAACGTCTCTGAACACCCCGCAGCGTTAGTGGAATATATGAAAATCCAGAATCCAGAGTCAACAAGGGAATGCGCGTCGCGCCTGCTTTTTTTTGGCCCCGCGGCGATCCACGGCCTCACGGGGAGGGCCGCCCGCAATGGGTACAGGGAACCCGTCCGGATCCGCCGCAGGCGGCACAGGCTTTTTGGCGCGTTTCGGCCCGGTATCCCGTCCCGCGGCAGAACGGGCAGGGGGTCCCGCCGCTGCCGAC
Organism: Verrucomicrobiota bacterium; assembly: GCA_022710725.1. Taxonomy (GTDB): domain Bacteria; phylum Verrucomicrobiota; class Kiritimatiellia; order CAIQIC01; family JAGNIJ01; genus JAGNIJ01. The sequence continues at coordinate 68,415 of JAKLGK010000002.1, read as the reverse complement.
CCGGGGGGTATACGACCCCGTCCCCTTGCACTGGGCGCAGGGAGCCGAGATCTCTTCGGGCACGGTCCCGCGCCCGCCGCATTTCGCGCAGTTCATGAAACGGGTGTCCTGGCAGAAGGCGCAATGCCGGGAGTCGGCAAAACGCCGGGCCTTTTCCGCGTCCAGCCGGAAATCCTGCGGGGCCAGCACCAGCCAGGCCTTCTCCCACCACCGTTCCGGCAGCGCGGCCTGCCGGCGGACGGCCTCCTCCCGCAATTGCTTGTCGAAGCGTAGAAGCGTGTCGCCGTCCAACAGGTGAAACGGGATCGTGGCCTTCGCGCCTCTCGCGGATTCGAGCAGCACGCCGTCGGACCCGACGCCCACCAGCACGCCGGAAGCCGCGGCGCCGCTGATGCTCCGCAAGGTCACGGCCTGCCCGACCTCGTATGCCGGATACTGCGCGTCCATGTCCGCCCGCGCCTGGCGGAGCCGGGCGCCCTGAACCTCCTGCAGGCGGCCCTGGTACCACGGCCACCCCAGCAGCGCGGCGGCGACGAGACCCGCGACCAGCGCCAGCCCGGCCAGGCGGCCCAGGACCCGGCCCCAGCGGAAGGACGATCTCCTCACGAGCGGGGCCCGCCTCTTTCCTCCGGCGTCGCCGCCGGAGCCGCAGCGCGGGCACACCCGCAGCGAGGACGGCATGATCGTTCCGCACGAGGGGCAGGGTCGTCCCGGCTCGGTCAGCGGCGCGCCCCCCTCGCGCAGGCGAAGTTTCGCGTTTCCCGCGCTCTCGGGCTCCATCCTGTGGAAGTCTTCCATGCCTCACCTACCGGCCCGGCGGCTTGACCAGGTAGCCGGTCGATCCGCACCGCTGGCACGGGCTGCCGTGAAGGCGCGCGGCCAGTTCCTTCTCGCTCGGCGGACAGTTGACGAAGCGTTGCGTCTGCGAATTGTACAGGCGCTTGCCCATCCCCTTGCAGTCGGGGCATGCCTGCGCGCCCGGCGGAGGCACGCGGGCGACAAAGCCCCGTCCTCCGCAGATCGGGCAGGCGTAGGGCTTGTCCATCTTGGCATGGCCCCGGATCAGCATCAGTTGCCCTTCCCCGCCGCAGGCCGGACAGGTCATGCGGACCTGGGTCGGCCCGGCCGCAACCGGCGGGGGTGGCGGGGGAGGCGGCGGCGGGGCCAGCCGGGTCCACAGGAAATAACCCGCGCCCGCCAGCGCGGCCAGCAGGACCAACGTGTTGAAGCGCATGATGTTCCTCCCGCGGCCGGACCCGTCATCCGGACCCGCATCGAACGGAAAATGCCGCCGCCTAGATCCGCGCTCCCGCCGGGATCACCGTGTTCTTCGGGATCACGATGATGCCCTCGCGGACGGTGTACAAATCCGTCGCGCCGTCGGGCTTGCCGTCCGGCGTGATATAGGCGCCGTCGCCGATGCGCGCGTTCTTATCCACGATCGCCTGGCGGATGAAGCAGTCCCGGCCGATGCCGATGGCCGGCCGGCCGGGCGGCGTCTCCTTCTCGTAGTAATCCGCGCCCATGATGACGGAGTGCTCGATCACGCTCCCCTCGCCCACGATCGCGCGGATCCCGACGATCGAGTGCAGGATGCGGTGGCCGGAGATGATGCACCCCTCGGAGAGCAGGCAGCGGTTGAGGTCGCAGCAGTTGATCTTGGAGGGCGGCAGGTAGCGCATGCGGGTGTGGATCGGCGCCTTAGCATCGTAGAAGTTGAAGGCGGGCACGATCTCGGTGAGCGCCACGTTGGCCTCCCAGAACGAGCGGATCGTCCCGATGTCCTTCCAGTAGCCCTCGAAGACGAAGCTGAAGACCTTGTGCTTCTCGATGCACGAGGGGATCACGTGCTTGCCGAAGTCCGTGAGGTCGTTGTCGAGCAGGTCGCGCAGCACCCGCGTGCTGAAGACGTAGATGCCCATGCTGGCCAGGTAGCGCTCCTCGCGGTACATGGGCGCGCGCAGGCCGTCGAGTTCCGGCGTGTTCCCCGGCTTCTCCACGAAGCGCACGATCCGCTTCTGCGCGTCCACCTGCATGAGGCCCAGCGCGCCCGCCTCGCTCCGCGACACGGGCTTGGTGGCGATGGTCACCTCCGCGCCCGTCTCGATGTGCTGCTTGAGGACGTCGGCGAAATTCATGCGGAAAAGCTGGTCTCCGGAGAGGACCACGATGTAGTCCGGCGTCTCGTCCATGAAGTACCGGAAGTTCTGGCGGACGGCGTCCGCCGTGCCCTGGTACCACTCCTCGGAGCCGGGCGTCTGCTGGGCCGCCAGGATCTGCACGTAGCCCTGCGAGAACTGGTCGAAGCGGTAGGTCGTCTGGACGTGCCGGTGCAGCGAGACACTGTTGAACTGGGTCAGGAGGAAGATGTGGCGGATGCCGCTATTGATGCAGTTGCTGATGGGGATGTCCACCAGCCGGTACTTGCCCGCGATGGGCACCGCCGGCTTGGCCCGGTCCCGGGTCAACGGCTGCAGCCGGCTCCCCTCGCCCCCGCCCATGATCACGCCGACGACGTTCATGATGTGCCTTGCCCCGTTTTCAATAGACATCATAGCGCGGCACCTGACACGAAGGCAAGGAGGGAGGAAAGGATTCAGGGGAAGGCGTCCACTTCCAACAACCAACGTCCAACGTCGAATTGACGCACTCCCGCACTTTGCCACCCTGTCACTTTGCCACTCTGTTACCTGCCACTTGCCCTCTCCACCCCGGCCCCGCTATAGTGCCCCCGGTCGGCTCAACGGGAGAATCGCATGAAACTGGGCATCATCGGCGGGACGGGTTTGTACGAACTGGTCGGGCTTCGGGACACGAAGACCGTGGACATCGAAACCCCATTCGGGCGGCCGTCGGAACCGTTCGTCCAGGGCAAGCTGGGCGCCACGGAACTCTTCTTCCTGCCGCGGCACGGGCACGGGCACCATATCCTGCCCTCCGAGCTGAACCACCGGGCCAATATCTTCGGGTTCAAGGAATTGGGCGTGGAGCGCGTGATCGGGATCAGCGCGGTCGGCAGCCTGCGCGAGGACCTGCGCCCGCGCGACGTCTGCCTGCCGGACCAGTACTTCGACCGCACGAAGCGGTCGGCGGAGCACACCTTTTTCGGGCACGGGCTGGTGGCGCACGTCGCCTTCGCGGAGCCCGTTTGTCCCGACCTGCGGCACCACCTGCACGCCGTGACGCAGGAGATCGTTTCCGGCGACGCCCGCTACCAGGGCCAGAAGGTCCAGAGCGGCGGCACCTACGTCAACATGGAAGGCCCGGCTTTCTCCACGAAGGCCGAGTCGCTCTACTACCGGCGCTTCGGGTTCGACGTGATCGGGATGACCAGCCTCGCCGAAGCCAAGCTGTGCCGCGAGGCGGAGATCTGCTACGCCGCGGCCTGCATGGTGACCGACTACGACTGCTGGCACGAGTCCGAGGAAACCGTCTCGCTGGACATGATCCTCGGCAACCTCAAGGCGAACGCCGGGCTGGCCGGCGAGATCCTGCGGCGGGTCGTCGCCCGCCTGCCCGAAGCCCGGCCGTGCGGCTGCGGGCGCGCCCTGGAGAACGCCATCCTGACCCGCCCCGACGTCATCCCGCCCGCGCAGCGCGAGCGCCTGGCGCCGATCGTGGGCAAGTACCTGAAATAACGGCTGGCGAGGACGCCGGCCCTCCCAAACACAACGCCCCCCGCCGGAGCGGAGGGCGCTGAAAACGAACGGGTTACAAACCGGTCACTCTGTCGTGGTGGCGGTGTCGGTGCCCGTATCGGTGGTGCCGCCGCCCGTATCCGTCGACCCGCCCGGCGCGCCGCTGGGCGTGACTTCCGTGATCACACCGGCCGTGCCGGCGGAAAGGGCATCCACGCCCGACGATACGCCGGCCTCTTCCACCCATGTCCCCTGCATGCGGTACTGGGTGTTGGCCTCGGTAATGTAGTACTTGGTGTACTCCACCGTCTCGTCGATCTGCTCGTAGTCCTGGCTGCGATCGCGGCTGCGGGTGCGGCCGCTGGAGCGGTTGTCCGTGATGGATTGGCTGACCAGGTTGCTGCTGCCGGACGGGGTCACCGTGTAGGTCTGCTCGGACCGGTACACCTCGTTGCCGAACTCGTCGAAGGCCACGATCGTGAGCTTGGTCGTGATGTTCGTGCCGTCGGATGTGATCGTGGTCTGGTTCGTCGACCACGTGAAATTCTCCGTGGTGGAGACGCTGTTCGACTGGCTGTCGGTCTGCGTGTCGTTCCGGGTGACCGTGGTCGTTTCGGTTTCCGTCTGCCCCTGGACGTCGTCCACGGCGACGCCGTGGATGATGCCTGCGAAGTTGACGTTGCGGTTGGCGACGTTGTCATGGCCGGAGAAGTTGACCTGGGCCTGCGCCAACTGGGCGCCGGCGGGATAGACGCCGCTCGACGACGGCGGGGCGATGACGCCCGGCGAGCCGATGGAGCCCTCGTACGTGGAGCCGTTGTTGTCCACCACCTTGACCGAATTGCCCGCGTGCTGGAGCACGAGCCGGCTGATCGTGCTGCCCGACGTGCCGGCCACGGCCCGGCCACCGGAGAGGTTGCCGTAGTACACGCCCGAGAAGTTGATGGAGATCCCGGCGCCCTTGGAGGTATTGAACGAATCCGTGCTGGTCGTCCATTCGCAGCCAAGGAGAACGACGAGGCCCGCGGCGAGGACGGCTACCGAACTCCACATCCACATTTTTTTCATCTTATTCTCCTTGCCCGCGTCACTATGCGACAGTTTGCCTTTTGTTGCTTCTTACGCCATTCGTTCCGAATTGTCATGCACAATTTTGCCGGGGCCCCGCTCCCCCACGGGTAGGGCGCGTTGGCCCAACGCGCCGAAGCCCCAGCGGCTTCCGCCTTCGCGCCTCGCGCTTCGGCGGACACGTGAGCCAAGCCGCCCTGCCCACAGAAGGCCCGCCCCCTACTCCCTCCACACCCGGTAGAACCGGAGCGCCGGCGCGGCCGGCGTCGGATCCACGTAGGTCATCGGGTCGCTCACCGCCACGACGCCGGAGGCTAGCACGGTCCACGGCGGGTTGTTGACCATCTGGTCGGCGTACTCGATCGTGTACGACGCGCCGACGGTGGCCGCCCACTGGATCGTCCGGCCCGGCAGGGCCGCGACGCCCGCCAGGTCGAACGGCGTCAGGTCCACGCCGTTCGTCAGGCTGGCCCACTGCGACCAGGTGGCGCCGTCCACCGTGAATGGGCCGACGGTGTTGGTCCCGCTGTACAGGAAGTACTGCCCCTGCGGCAGGAAGCCGAACTGGAACCCGCCGCTGCCGTCGGCCTCGGTCGAGCCCAACTCCGTCGCGACGTCGTTGACGCCGTAGAGCATCACATCGAGCCCGGCGCCGTTGGTGACGGTGCCGAGGATCGACCCGCCCTGCGCGATGGCGACGTCGTCGATGTACCAGCCGCCCGCGACGCCGCTGGAATCCGACTGCAGCGTGAACCGCAGATACAGGTTCTGCTCGTTGGCGGCGATATCCAGCGGGGCGATGACCCGCCGCCACTGGCCGGTCGTGTTGAACGCGCTGTTGCGCTCCGGCACGACGACGATCGGGGGCTTGTTCGTGGCCGAGGTCCGCGTGGCGATATCCGCCGGCGTGCCCGGCCGGATGATCTCGACCTTGACCCGGTCGTTGACGTCCGCCAGGTCCAGCCACTCGTGGAAGACCAGGTGGAAGCTGTTCACGTTGTTCGTATCCGTCGAGGTCAGCGGCGGAAGGGTCAGGCTGAAGATCGGCGAATAGAGTTCCATCACCGCGTCGTTCACGTAAGCCCCGGCCAGCGTGGTGCCGTAGACCCAGCGCCCGCTGTACCCGTAGGGCGGCGCCGCTTTCGCGCCGGCGAGGTCCTGGCGAGGCACGCCGAGTTCCCACTTGTTGCGCGCGTCATACGGGTCGCCCACGCCGTGCTGGCTGTACCACTGGCTGGTGATTTCCGGCCGACGGGTCTCGACGCCGGACGGCAGCTTGGTCGTGAATTCCACCACGGAATCCGGATGTTTCCACGACTCCCATGGGAAGCCGCGCAGGCTGGCATAGACGCCCTCGTCGTGGCGCAGGGACTCCATGTCGGCGATGCCCGCGCGCGGAATCATGGTGTCCAGCGGGACCGGGCCGAGCCGCAGCAGGGAGTACGGGATGGTTTCCAGCGCGTGGAACGGCTGGACCAGCTTGTTCACCCGCGGGTCGCGCCCGGCGTCCGGGCCGCCCAGGGCGAACTCGGTCCCGTCATCCACGAGGTCCATGTCCGTGTCGCGGCCGGTCGGGATCGTGCCCGTGCGTCCACCGAACAGGAAGGCCGATATCTTCGCCCCCTTGCTGGGCGCGTCGTCGCTGGCATTTTCATCGTCGTCCGCGCCGCTGTGATAGGTGGCCACGCCGGTCGGGTCGGGCATCTTGCGCGCGTTCTGCGCGTAGGCCATCGAGGCAAACGCGCGGGGCGAGGGCGCCTGGGACAGCTCGCCGACGGGATTGCAGAGCGTCCAGCGCTCGCCGTCGTAGACCCACGTGTCGTTGAAGTAGGCCTTCCCGTCCGTGCCGCCGAACAGCACGATCTTCCGCTTGTTGGAGCCGGCCTTGTAGGTGTCGCCCAGCCCGCGGTCATAGTCCCAGTCGCCCCAGTAGATCATGCTGGCGCCGGCGCGCGGCTGCGGCCGGTCGGACGAGGTGAAGCTCGTGACCTGCTCCCAGCTGGAATCCTGGGCGACCTCGTTCGTCGTCACCTGGCCGAGCTCGTTCGTCGTGTAGGTGTTTTCCGAGGTGGAGAAGTAGTACACCCACAGGTCGTTGAGCGGACGGTGCTCGGCGTCGAACCCGCCGAACATGACCACGCGCTGGTTCTTGGCGTCGTAGACCATCGAGTGGCCCCACCGCGCGGGCGGGCTGACGGCCGTGGGCTGCTGCGTATAGAGGATGGTCGTGGAGGAGAACTTCACCTCCCACGTGTCGTTCAGCACGTTGTTCCCCTCGATGCCGCCGAAGACCAGCCCGCGCTTGAGGTCGTAGTTGAAGGCGAAGCCCGGCGACTTCCGGCCCAGCAGCCCGCTCCCGAACCCGTTCCAGTACGGATCGATCTTGTAGGAAGGCCGGTAGTGCACGGTCAGCTTGGTCTTGCCCTTGCTGAACTCGCCGTAACTGGCGTTGCCCGCCAGCACGAAGCCGAAGGACTCGGAGGCCCAGTTGCCCGCGGCGATGAGCTCCTGGACCTGCTGGGTGACGTCCACCCGGTTCGTCGTGCCCGGGGGATCGGCGGCGAGCATGGTGAAGGAGGCGGGCGTGGTGTTGAACCATTCCGGCTTGGTGACGCGGCTCTCGGGCCAGTTCTCGCCGACATCGCCATTATAGTCGGTCGGCGAATTGCCGTCGGCCGTCAGGATTTCGCCGATAACCGTCAGCGGCAGGTCGACGGCCGGCGGCGTGCCGACCACGAACTCCAGCTCGGCGTACACGATCTCGTCGCAATTCGGATTCAGCGCCGTGTCGGAGAAATGCACCGCGCTGAAGCCGTCGTAGATGATGGACTTGTCGGCGTCCGGCGTGCCGCTCAAGTTTTCGGTCTTGGCGCCCACCGGCAGCACGCGCTCGAACTCGCGGGCCTCGCGCTCCCAGGTCAACACCACGTTGAACTCGTCGATCTGGGACGGCGTCTGGACCTGGGCGACCGACACGTCCGGCGCCATCGTGTCCACCACGGGATCCATGCTGTCGGACGACTTATAGAAGCCTACCGCGCCGTAGTAGTTGTGGACGTCGTCCCAGCCGCCGAAGACGAAGGTCCAGTCGAAGCTGCGGTGCTCATCCCACGGCCGGTTCTTGGGCAGGCCGAACTCCTCGCCGTCGCAGTCGTACGGCACGTCCAGGCAGTCGCAGTCCTTGGCCTTGGTGTTCCGGTCTTCGAACCACGGGAAGGCCTGGACCTCGGAGACGCCGTCCATGATCCCGGCGCCTTCCGAATTCAAGGGGGCGCTGCTGCGCACCCACATGTTGGACCGGACGAGGAACTCCCACACGTCGCGGTGCCGGGAGATGCCGTCGCGTCCGCCGATGACCACGAGCTTGCGGTTGTCGAGCAGGATCGTGCCGGTGTCGTCCTTCGGCTGCTTCGTCTCGTAGACGGGGATGTACGACATGCCGGCGCCCCACCGCGCAGGCGGGATCGGGGTGTTCGTCGCAACGACCACCGGTTGCCAGTACGGCAGCGGAGAGCCGCCGGGCCACATGAGCTGCCAGAGGTCGTTCAGGGCTTCGTCGTAGTGGTTGGTGACCTGCGGCACCAACTCCCACTCGATGGCGAGGGTGTCGAACAGGTCGGCCTCTCCCTTGCCGGCCCACGTGCCGTCCACGGCGTTCATGCCGAGCACGCCCGGCGCCGTCACCGGCTCGCCCATCGCGTAGTTCACAAACAGCCACGCCTCGCCGGTCACCCACTCGATGTCGCCGGCCGACTTCACGATCACGCCGCCGAGGGCGATGTTGGTCTCGACGCCCGTCACCAGCGAGAAGATCAGCGCGTTCTCCTCGCCGAGCAGGTCATCCGGCACGGCCAGGTGCCCGATGATGTTCGTGTAGACCGGGTGCGGGATCTGCGCGGCCAGGAAGGCGTCGGCCCAGGTTCCGGCAAACGGGAGCAGGGCAAACTCGTTGGCGCGCAGCGTAGTTTCCACCTCGCCCCACTTGCTGGTGATCGAGGAGCCGTCGAGCAGGTAGTCGCCCTCGGTGTCCTGGAGCAGCGGGTTCGAGCGCAGCGCGCGGTCCTCCTCGCCGTCGCCCAGGCCGTCGTTGTCCGTGTCCGGGTTCCACGGGTCGGTGCTGACGCCGTGCACCTGCAGGGCGGACGCCGCCGCATTGAGATGGAACCGTATATTGTACTCGCGCAGGTTCCACAGGCCGTCGCCGTCCGGATCGCCAATGGTGCTCAAGTCCTCGTACCGGGTCACGCTCTCTTCCTCCACGCGCGTGCCGACCGGGTCCATCGGGTGCAGCCCGTACCAGACTTCCCAGCCGTCCGGCATGCCGTCGTCGTCGGTGTCGGCGTCGAACGGGTCGGACCAGTAGTCCCACAGGGCGCCGTCCGGCATGTTGCCGATCAGGCCGTCGCGGACCAGGTACTCCTCCAGGTTCGTCAGGCCGTCGCCATCATAGTCGTCGTCGCCGTCCGTCGGGTCGAGCGGGTTCAGCCGCTGACTCGGGTCACGGAGGTTGCCGAACGCGTCCAGCACCTCGAACCCGTCGGGCATGCCGTCGCCGTCCGTGTCCCAGGCGGTCGGGTCGGTGCCGAGCTGCGTCTCGAGGCCGTCCAGCAGCCCGTCGCGGTCGGTGTCAGCGCTGGTCGGATCGGTCCCGTACACGAAGACTTCCTTCCCGTCGTTCAGGCCGTCCGCGTCGGTGTCCGCCATCTGCGGGTTGCTGCCGACGAGGTACTCGACGTAGTTGGGCAGGTCGTCCTCATCGGGATCGAGCCAGCCGTCGGACGCATCGTTCGGATCGAGGCCGTAGAAGTACTCCCAGCCGTCCGGCAGGCCGTCGGCATCGGTGTCGCTGCGGCCCGGGTTGGTCCAGTCGTTCGTGTTGGCCAGGGCGTCCGGCCCCAGGAACTCGAGGTAGTTGTTCAGGCCGTCCCAGTCGGGGTCGTCGTCGTTGCCGCCGTACTCGATCGGATCGAGGATGCGGGTGACCTCGCCGACGGCGTTGGTCATCCAGCGGTACTTCCACTTGAAGCCGTCCCACATGCCGTCGTCGCTGGTATCCGGGTCATCCGGCATGGTGTCGGCGAAGATCGGCGCGCCGGAGGGGTGCCCCTCGAGCACGGCGCGGTGGACGCCCGCCGTCGGGATGCCGCCGAAGATCGTCAGGGCGTTGGTCTTCGTCGGGACGAGCGGCGCGGTGTGCGCAATGGTCTGCGGCTCGAACCGGTCGCCGTCGATGCTGACGGCGTTGGTCCCGGCGCCGAAGGCGCTGATGCCGTCGAGGTACCGGCCGACGAACAGGGCCTCCACGGTCTCCGTGTTCTGCACGGCGTTGGTATTGAGGACCGAGAGGGCGAAGGTGAGGTAGCCGTTCGACGAGGCGAAGCCCTTGTAGCCCACCTCCTCGCCGTCCGGCATGGCGTCGGCGTCGGTGTCCCGGTTGAAGATGTTCAGCCGGATGCCGAACAGCCGGAACATGTCGTATTCGAGTCGGTTGATCAGCGTGTCGCCGTCCGGGTCGTCCGCGCCGGTGTACAGGAACAGGTTGGTGTACCCCAGGATCTCGCTGTAATCGCCCACGTTGTCGGCGTCCTCGTCCGCCTGGTAGAGGGCGAACTGGGTGTAGTTCGTGAAGCCGCCTTCCAGGTCGATCCGCCGCTCCTCGGTGCGGCGGAAGCCGTCCATGTAGAGCGAGACGAAGTGCGGGCCGGGCCGCAGGCCGGTGAGCACGGTCGGCGTGACGTTCGACGCGCCCGCGGGCACGTCGCCCAGGCCGACCACGCGGCCGTTGAGGACCACGTGCGCGCCGGTGACAACATTGCCGAACGCGTCGCGCGCGTCCACGGTCAGCGCGCCGGGCGTGTCGGTCAGCTCGTCCGAGGCAAAGGTCACGTTCAGGCGGTTGCCGATCGGCGCGGTAACGAGCTTCGGCGAGAAGCCCTTGGCGCCGCTGGTCGGCCCGAGGTGCACCAGGTGCTGGCCGGCCTGGACGTACAGGCGGGCCGGCGTGTTGCTGCCGGTGGGCTGGCCGTTCAGCCAGACGGGATAGCTGTTCCCGTCGAGCGACGCGACGAACAGATAGCCCTGGGCCGCGTTGGTGCGGAGGTTGACCTGCACCACCTCGCCCTCGCGGGCCTCGACCTCGGGCTGCACCATCTTCCAGAGGCCGGTGCTCATGCCCAGCCGGTGGTCGCCGGGCGAGACGGCGGCAAAGAGTTCGGCCCGCACGGCGTTGGTCAGCCAGTCGGGATAGAGCTTGGGCCGCGGGAACGCGTTGGTGGTCATGTAGTTGACCAGCACCGGGCTCGACGTGGAGCCGTTCCACACCCGCGCGCCGGTGTAGTCCACCAGCACGGGGAACGCAGCGGCCGCGCCGTGCGAGACGCCAAGGAAGCTCTGGTTCTCGCCGCGCTCGAGCTCGAAGTGGGCGTCCTGGACCGCGCCGTTGGTGCGCACGTCGATGTAGCCGGCGGGGCCGACCTGGTCGAGGTTGTACACGCCGGGGTTCAGCCCGCTGCCGAAGCTGTACGGCGCGGTGAACAGGTCGCCGTTCCAGAACTCGGCCCGGTAGCTCGGTTCGTCCGCCTTGAGGTAGTAGCGGCCCAGCGGGAGGCCCGCGATCTCGTAGCTGCCGTCCTCCGCCGTCGCCGCCTCGCCGAAGACCTTCGGCGCCGGGATCGTCGGGTGCCCCTGCACGACGTTCGTCACGCCGCCGCGCCCCAGCGCGCGCACGGTCGCGCCCAGGACCGGCCGGCCGTTGATGTCGCGGACCCAGCCACGGATGGTCGCGCCCTGGTAGACCGTCACGTCGTCCACGTACCAGCCGGGGAAGTCGTTGTTGATGGCGTTCTGGGCCGTGAAGAGGAACCGGACCTGCACGTTGCTCTGGCCGGCGAACGCGCTCATGTTCGCCACGCGCCGGTACCAGTCCCCGCTCTCGCCCGAGCGCGCGCCGCTGATCGTCACCCAGTTCGTGTTGCCGCCGCCGCGCGCCTGGACGGTGATGAAGTCCTTGATCGGCTCGGTCTTGAAGAACTCGCGCCAGGCGACGAACAGGTTGCCCGTGCCGAGGGCGTCGAACCGCGGGCTGTCCAGGGCGCAGATCATCGGCTGGCCGCGGCTGTAGGTGGCCGCGGGGTTGGCCGCGGACGGGTCGTACGCCACGCGGTAGGCGTTCGAGGGCGTGTGGTCATCCATCGTCAGGATGCCGCTGCCGGCGACGGGCTCGGCGCTCGACAGGTGCCAGAGGTCCAGCGGCAGGTAGGCGTTGGGCGCGCTGTGGGCCCAGTTGGTCCGGGACGACGTCTCGAACGACTCGGCGAGGTAGATGTTCAGGTTCGTCACGGCCGCCGCGGGATTGTCGTAACCGAGCTGGAAGACGTCGCCGTCGCTCACGCCGTTGGTGTTGGAGTCCGCGTTGCGCGGGTCGGTCGCCAGCGAGAGTTCGGCGCCGTCGTCCAATCCGTCGCCGTCGCTGTCCGCCTTCGTCGGGTCGGTCTGGTGGACGTTCACCTCGACCCCATCGTCGAGCCCGTCGCCGTCGCTGTCCGCGTGGCGGGGATGCGTGCCGAGGACATACTCCTCGAGGTTGGTCAGCCCGTCGCCGTCGGCGTCCAGGGCCGCGTCCGCCGGGTTGTTCGGGTCGAAGTTATGGAGGACCTCCCAGTGGTCCGGCATGCCGTCGCCGTCGGAGTCCCGGTCGAGGCAGTCCACGCCGGACTGCGTCGGGCCGGCGGAGCGCGTGACGATGTTGCTCTCCATGAACAGGCTCTGGTCCATCGCCCGCACGCCGAAGCAGTAGGTCTTGTAGCTGACCAGCCCGGTGACGCTGAAGCTCGTGCCGTTGGTCACGACGGCGATCAGGTTGCCGAACACCTCGCCCGCGGGACACATCGGCGTTTCCCAGCAGTCCCAGCCGTTCGTGCCACGGTAGACGTGGTAGTAGATGTTCGACGAGAAATTGTCCGCGGCGACGTTCCAGCCGAGGGTGACGTTGTTGTTCGTCCCGCCGACGGCCGTCGCGAGGCCGGCGAAGATCGGCGGGGTGGTGTCCGCGACGAGCTTGTAGCCGAGCACTTCTTCCGTGCCGCTGCCCGTGTTCTCGTAGGCCACGACCGGCACGCCCTTGCTGTCGGTGACGATGCCCGGCGTCCGGGACACGCCGCCGTTCAGGGCCACGCCCGGCAGTTCGCCCGCGCCAGCCACGCCCGCCCAGCCGCCGCCCTCGGCGCGCTTGACGAAGATGGCGTTGTTCTCGTTCGTCCCGCCCGCCCACGTGACGTAGGCCGTGCCCGCCGGGCTCACGGCGATCGACGGCCGGCGCGGGATGCCGCTGGTCGTGGCGCTGATGCCCGGGAAGGTCATCGACCCGTTGATCGCGCTCCAGCTCCCGCCCGAGTAGCGGGAGGCGAACACCTGCTGCGAAACGTACGGCAGCGGGTTGGCCCCGTACGTCTCGACCCAGGTCAGGTAGATCGTCCCGCCGGGCCCGGCGGCCAGCTTCGGATACTGCACGAACGTGTTGCCCTGGTTCGGCAGCGCGGCCCACGACGCCCCGTTCCACCGCCGGATCACGATCCGCTGCAGCGTGGTGTCGGCCCAGGCCACGACGGGCATCCCGGAGCTGTCCACGATCATGTCCAGGTCGTCCACCAGCCGGTAGTTGCCGTCGTACGCGATGCCGTTCGTGTGCGAGCTCGCCAGCCCGACCCAGTTCGTGCCGTCCCACTTCGCAACGAACACGCGCTCGCCCGTCGCCACGCCGTGCGTGCGCTTCCACGCGACGACCGGCCGGCCGTCGGACATGACCGCCACCGCCGGCTTGGTCGCGTCGTACGTGCTCTCCCCGCTCACGCCGTAATTATTGGCCGAGCCGGCCAGCTCGATCCAGCCCCCGCCGTTGTACTGGCGCAGGAAGGTGCGCTTCTTCGTGATGGGCGTCTGGACGCCCTCGGTCCACGCCACGAAGATGTTCGTGCCGGACACCGCCACCGACGGCTCGTCCGAGTCCGCGATGGTCTTGCTGATCCCCGTGCCGTCGCCGGAGCCCGCGATGTCGAACCACTGGCCGTCCATGTGCTTCCACTTGCCGATGTCCGAGAGGTCGCCGACCTCGCCGACCCACCGCTTGACGTACACCTGGCGGTTCGTGTTGTACACGCCCGAGTAGGCGATGACCGGGCTGTCGTCGCTGCCGATCGCCAGGTCCGGCGAGTCGCCCTGGTTTCGGCTCTCCATCCCGATGCCCTTCATGATGGACAGGGCGAAATCCTGCGGGCCCTGCGGCACGGCGTAGCCGTACACCTGGATCGTGTACGTGCCCGGCACGGGGCTGGGCAACACGATGGTTTCCACGTTGTTGTACTCGTCGCCCCAGAGCGGGTCCACGACCGTGAACCGCCGCGAATGGGCGCCGTCCAGCTCGAAGTTGCCGCCGATGTACCCGCCCCCGCCCGGCGCCTGGACGTACAGGTCGAGGTCGTTGACCAGCTGCACCGCGTTCGCCGGGTTGCCCGGCGGATCGGTCCAGGCCAGCGCGATCTTGATGCCGCCCTCGCCCGCGTTGACCTTGACCTGGCGCGTGAAGAATTGCCCCGCCGTCAGCGGCGTCGTCTGGTCCTGGTCCAGCAGCGTGATCTCGTCCGTCGCGTGGATGCGGGGGCCGTTGACGGACCGCACGACGTCCAGGAGGCCCCAGCCCTGGTCCACGAGCTCGACCAGCCCGACGTCGTAGGCGTTCTTGTACACGATCGAGTTGAGCATGCGCGCGCCGCCGACCATCATGGCCTTCATCATGGCCGGGCTGGGCGCCTTGCCGAACGTGTTGGTGAAATACTGGAACATCAGCGCGCCGCCGCCGACGCTGATGGGCGTCGCCATGGACGTGCCGCTGAAGAACGCGAAGTTCGTCCCGGAATCGATGTTGCCGTACCGGTAGTCCCGGTTCGAAATGCCTTCCTCGTCCAGCAGGTCCACGCCCGGGGTCAGGCTGGACTGGATGGACAGGACGTACGAGCCGGGCGCCACGATGTCCGGCTTGATGCGGCGGTCGCGCACCACGAGGTTGGTGGACCCGTTCGTGCTGGTGGTCTCGGTGAAGCCGAACACGGGGCCGCGCGAGCTGAAGTAGGACATCTGCCAGTCGGTGTCGGTTTCCTGGTCGGAGAACAGCAGCGAGCCGTCGCTGCGCACGAGGTTCATCCGGTTGTTGGCAAAGCGTTTCTGCTCCACCGCGCCGACGGTGATCACGTTCTTGGCGTTGCCGGGCTGGCCGACGGTGCCCGGGGTCCCGCCCGTGCCGTCGGTCTCCCCGCCGCCGTCGTTGCCCGCCGCGAAGAAGACGATGTACTCCTGGTTGCCCGCCGTGCCCGGGACCGCGTCGCGGACCAGTTCGTCCCACAGCATGGACATCGCGCCGTACGTGTAGACGGAGTTGCCCCAGCTGTTGTTGGAGAGCCGCGCGCCCCGCGTGTACGCAATCTCGGCCTGCTCCTCGTCGGTGAAGCTGTTGAAGTCCTCGATCATCACCAGGCGCGCGC
Organism: Verrucomicrobiota bacterium; assembly: GCA_022710725.1. GTDB lineage: Bacteria > Verrucomicrobiota > Kiritimatiellia > CAIQIC01 > JAGNIJ01 > JAGNIJ01. The sequence goes on along the minus strand of JAKLGK010000002.1, from coordinate 53,177 downwards.
CCGGCGCCGCGCCCGCGAAGTAGTTCGTGCTGTACGGCCCCTCGCCCGTCCCCGAGCCCGCCGCCTTCAGCACGGTCTCCGACAAGGCGCCGTTGCCCAGGATGCTGCCGGACACGTGCGAGCCGTGGCCGTCCGTGTCGCCCGGCAGGCCGTCCGACGTCACGCTCGGGCGCGAGTCGTAGTACAGGATGCGGGTGTTCAGGTTCGTGCTCGTCGGCTGCGTGGGATCCACCGCGAACCCCGGGTTGCCGAAGTCCACGCCCGTGTCCGTCACGCCGATGATCACGCCCTCGCCCGTCAGGGACGGATGCAGCGCCTTCAGGGACTTGCCCCGGATGCGTTCGCCGCCCAGGTCGTTCATGACCTTCCGCGCCGGCGTCGCCTCGACCCACTGGACGCCGTCGAGCCGGACCAGGTCGCCCAGCTTGTCCGCGCCGCCCTGCACGGTGAGGACGGTCCGCCCGTCCGCGTGCTGCTCCCGCAGGACCGTCAGGCCCGCCGCCTCGACCGCCTTCGCGTCCTCGACGCCGCGGAACAGCACGACGTTGAACTCCCCTTCCCGGAACTTCGGGCTTGCCAGCGCCTGCGTCTCGCCGGTGAGGTAGCCCAGCACCTCGTCGCTCATCTTGAAGTACGGATGGAACGGCTCGACGTAGGTCACGCCGGGCAGGGCCTTTACGGCCGCCAGCGCCGCCGCGTCCGCGTGGACCGCGAAGGCCGAGCGGGGCACGTAGTGGCTGACCAGCGCGCCGGCCTGCTCCAGCGCCGCGCGCTGCGCGTCGGAAGCGGGCCCCTCGAACTGCACGATGAAGTATTCCGTGTCGGCCGGGGCGCGGAACGCCTCCGGCACCTCGAGCTTCCGGCCGTCGGCGACCGCGGCCTCGGTGTCGATCAGCGCGTTGTGCAGCAGGATCGCGGAGGAGCCGCGCTGCATCAGCTCCCGGGGGTCGCGATCGGTGTTGGTCAGCATGCCCCGGGGCATCACGAGGCGCGCGGGCTCCGGCTCGGACGCCATCGACGCGGGGGCCGCCTGCTCCTGCGAGGTCACGGTCGCCGCCGCGAGGCGGTAGCCGTCGCCGTCCTTTTCATAGACCAGGGCACGGCTGGAGGAGAGCGCCTTCAGCGCGTCTTCCAGGCTCACCCCGTTCAGGGTCAGGGACACGGATTCGGTCATCGCCGGGTCCACCTGGATGCGGACGCCGCTCTGCGCCGCGAGTTCGGACAGGATATCCCGCAGCGGCGTGTGCTCGGCCGCGAGCCACACCTTGCCGCCGTCGACCCGGACCTGCAGGACGGAGAAGACCTGTTCCGGGATGTCCCGCGGGCCGGGCGCCTCGAGGGCGGTCACCAGCCCGGCGGCGCAAAACAGCACGATCGGCGCCAGGCGCCATTTCATCCAGCCACCCTGGGGACGACGAATTTCGTGTTTTTTCATAACGGTCATCTCCGGCGCCCCGGGGCCCGAGGTCCCGGGGCGGTCCATTGTTCACGCCGCGTCTACTGTGTTTCCAAAAGCGACAACTGCCCGCTCAAGGCCTGCTCGCGCTGCTTGAGTTCGATCACCCGCGCCACCTGCGCCCGGCGCGCCGCCTCCGCCTCCCGCGAGGCGGGCAGCGCGTCGATCGTTTCGTTCAACTGTTGCCGGGCCTGCTCAAAACGGGGCTCCAGTTCCGCGATCTCGGCCTGGAGACGGGCGCACTCCGGGTCGCCGGCGGCCAGTTCCTTCTGGCGCGCCAGCCACTTCTGCTGGGCCTCTTCGGCCTGCTGCCGGGCGGATTCCCCGTCGGCGCGCAGGCGCTCGCGCTCCGCGCGGAGCCGCTCCACCTGCGCCGCGTCCGGCGGGTCGGCGCGCTCGGCGAGCCGGATCTCGTTATCCACGAGCGCGGCCACCCGGTTGGTCTCGGCCAGCTGTTCGTAGGCGGCATCGCGGGCGTGGGTCAGCTCCCGCATCTCGGGAAAGAGGGCGGTCAGGCGGTTGCGCAGGGCGGCGCGTTTTTCCACGAGGCCTTTTTCAATGGCCTTGACCTGCGCCCGGAATTCGGCCGCCTCCGGCACATCGTATTCCGCGCGGTCCCGTTGCTGCCAGCGCGCGGCGCCGGCCAGCGGGTCCGCGCTTTGGAGTTCCGCGAGTTCCCTCCGCACGGAATCCAGTTCGGCGCGCAGGGCGGCGGGATCGCCGGCGGCGCGGGCAGGACGGCCGGCCGCGAGTCCGGCCAGGATCGCAAGAAAACACACCTTGAGAGTCTTGTTGCTCACAAAGCCCATCTTGTCCGCAACGGGAAGCCGTGGCTGCCCGTTATATTTCCCCGCTTCTTAACGAGTGACTCTATCGAAGACGACCCAGCCTGACAAACAATTAAAGTAGGAAAGTGACGCGGCCGGACAACGCGAAAGTGAGAAAGGGAAAGGACGTTACGCAAACCGCGCGACGCCCGGTTCACCCGGCCGGCGGGCACGCCGGACAGCCGGGCACGGACCACCCGAGCGGGAAAGCGCGGCACTGGGCCGGGCGGTCCGGATAGACGCGGCAGGCGTTGTTTTCGAGGAAGACGCAGGCTCCGTCGGGCTGCTCGGCCAGGCTCAACTGCCGGCGGTTGGAGGCCAGGACGGCGTATCGCCCGATGAAATCCCGCTCGGAAATGCCGAGATGGGCGGCCAGGCGCGGGATGTCGTCCCCGGCCAGCAGGACATGGCCCGGCCAGCGGCAGCAGGCGCCGCAGCGGAGGCAGTCGAACGAGGGGGAAGGTTCAGGATTCATCACGAATAAAAAGGGCTCGCGGCCCCTCGGCCGCGCCCCCCCCTACTGCGCCATGGAGCGCTGGCCCCCGAGCCCGAACTTGATGGGCTCGGTCACGTCGAGCAGTTCGCAGGAGACCTGGATGTTCTGCAGCCAGGCCAGGGCGCGGGCCTTCTTGAAGACGATGAAGCTGTCGTCGCGCACGAGGAAGGTGATCATCTCCTCGTCCTTCTTGATCCCGTTCAATATCTTCCCGAACCAGTCCTGCGCGGTTTCACGGGCGACCGATTCGAGCTTGTACCCGCTGACGCCGGGGAGCGAGGTGAGCGCGAACTGGCTCATGAGCGCGAAGGCCAGGTCCACCTCGTGCGATTCGGTCTTCACGGTGGCGGTCTCGAGCAGTTGCGCGAAGGCGGCCTGGTCGCCCTTCGCCTTCTCCGCCAGGGCGCCCATCTCGTCGTATACCATGCGCGTGATGTCCTCGATCGGCACCAGGAAGAGTTCGTTGTTGCGGCACTCGATGAAGATCGGCCTCTTGTCCGTGGGCTGCTCCATGGGCGTGGGCACGAGGACCTTGATCTGGGAGGCGTCGATGCCCGTGAGCAGGATCATCAGGATCAGCACGCCCAGCATGCAGGTCATCAAGTCCAGGAACGAGTCCAGGTTGACCGACATGCCTCGTTCTCTCTTACCCATGGTCTGTTACTCCTGGGGGCCGGGAGCCGGCAACACCGCCGGCGCGGCCGGGGCCGGCTCTTCCGCCGGCGCCACGGGGGCTTCCGGCGCGACCGCCGGTTCGACGGGCTCCGCGCCCGGCTCTCCCTCGGCCGCCGGGGTCTCCTCCGGCACCTCTTCCGGGGCCGGCAGGGCCTCGGCCACCTCGACCGTCCGCCCTTCCTCGTAGAGCTCAAAGCCCAGGTCGATCTGGCGATCGTGGATGGCCGTGCGCAGCCGGCGCAGGACGCGGGCCGACCGCGGCCGCGCTAGGAGGACGATGTAGCGCTCATCCTTCTTGGAGGCCACGGCGTTCAGCAGCCGCTCGAAGGCGTTGCCGGAGCGCTCCAGGTCCACGACCGGCACGATCTTCTGCTCGGGATAGATCACGATCTGGTCCCCGAAGACGTCCACGTACACCGGGTCCTTGTACTTGTTGCCGAACTTCGGGACCAGCATGAGGCCCTGGTCTTCATCCGAGGCCATTTTTTCCGCGTAGAGCGCGCCCTTGATCACGGCGCTGATCGTGACGTTCTCGGGGTTGCTGATGATCGTCAGCACGTTGATGATCAGCAGCAGCATCAGCACGCCGATGAGCATGAGAATCACGCACATGAACGACGAGAAGTCGGTGGCGGCGCCTCGGGTCTTCTTGCCCATGTTCGAATTCGTCCTTTTTCTGTCGGGCGGCCCCTACGGCGTGGCCGCCTCCGTCGCGCCGGCCTCCGCGGGATTCTCCGCCGGGGGCGCGGATTCCTCCGGCGCCGGCGTCCCTTCCTCCGCGGGCGGCTCGCCGGAGGTCGGCGCTTCCTCGCCGACTTCCGTAGCGCGCCATTCCATCTGCTTGCGCTCGATCAGCCGCGCCAGGTCCTCGCTGACGCCCTGGAACGCGCCGGACTGCATCTCGCCGAGCCCGACGTACGAGCCCACCGGCCACTGGCCGATGTTCAGCCAGCCGACGCCGATCTTTTCCTTCGGGTCGAATCCCGCCACGACCAGGTTCTTGACCTCCGACCCGTCGTTCACGATCTCGCGGAAGGAGGTCTTGTATACCCGCCGGGAGCCCCGGACATCGTTCACGACCAGCGTCCCCGTCTCCTCGTCCACCCCGCTCAAGAGCGAGAGGTAGTAATCGTCGTAGAGGCCCACGCCCAGGAAGACGAGGTTGATCTCCATCCCCTCTTCCCGCTTCTGCATGCTGCAGGTGACCAGCGGCACGCTGATGGCCCCGGCCTTCCCGATGCGGGTCCAGCCTTCGCCCTGAACGCGCTGGTCCATCGCCATGCCGGTGAACAATTCCTTCGTCTGCTCGATCTTGCCGCTCTTGTGCGTGGCCGCGAAGTAGCTCATGCTCGGCGTGGCGTACTCGCCGCTCATGATCATGCGGCCCGGGAACAGGAGCACGAAATTGACCTCGGTCACCGGGTCCCGGTCCTCGGCATTGACGCTGGCCGCCTCCATCACCTTCACCTTGCCCGCCACCAGCGGCAGCTTGCTGGAGAAATCCCGCAGGGACACCGATACCGCCATGCCGCCGCCGCCCTCGCCCTCGTCCGTCCCGGACCCGGAGCCCTTGGTGGTCTGCTGGTCCAGGCCGACGCCCGCCTGGCTGAAGAAGCTGCGGAGGAATCCGGGCGAGGACCGCGGCGTGAAGCCCGTCGCGATCTCGTAGCCCTCGAGCGACCGCTGGATCAGGTACTCGCCGGCCGGCGCCGGGGTCTTCGCGGCGCATTCCGCCAGCACCCCCGCCTGGGGATCGGTCACCAGCAGGTTGCCGGTCTCCGGGACGAGGGTCACGGCCCCGACGGCATCGAGCCCCTCGACCAGTTGCTTGATCGAGCCGCTGGTCGGATCGAGGGCCAGCAGCCTCGCGTCCTTGCCCTTGGTGCTGGCGCGCTGGGCGAGCACGATGGCCCCGTTGCCGAGCAGCGCCACGCCCTCGATCTCCGACTGCGGGGTGAGGTTGTCCGCCATGCCGATGGGCAGGTGCCGGACGGCATCCCACCAGACGATGCCGCCCTCGGGCCGCTCGCCGATGACCACCACGTCCTGTTTTTTCGACAGGTACACCCCGCTGAAATTCATGAACGGCCCGTAGTCCGCCACCCACCAGTCGCCGGCGACGTCCCGGACCAGGACGACGCCGAAGGTCAGCCCGCCCCGCGCCCCGCTGTCGTTGCCGGCCACGAAAATGCGCCCGTCGTCCGCGACCTTGATGTCCTCCCACACGTAAGGCTTGTCCAGCCAGGGGATTCCGACGATCTGCGCGGTCTTGTACTGGCCCGCCTCGTTGGGGATGAACTCCAGCACCCGGCCCCACGGCGCCTGCTCGCACACGAACAGGTGCGCGTTCGTGGAAAACGTGATCGCGCCCGGGCTCTGGAGCTGGCCGCGCTCGACGGCCTCCCGGGGGCGGCTCTTATTGATCACCCACTTCGGGTAATTCGTCTCCACCGTCCATCCGCTTTCGATGACGGGGGCGGGATTGCCGCCGCGCAGGGCGACGATGCGGTTGGCGCCCCGCTCGGCCACGTAGATCTCGCGGTTGGCGGGATGGAGAGCGATGCCCTCCGGGTTCTTCAGCCCGCGGGCCTTGACCTGGAAGGTGAACTCGTTCTTGCCGGAGTCGACGACCTGCGCCGACGCGGCCAGCGGCAGCAGCCCGGCCAGCGCCAGCTCCGCGGCCATCCGCCGCCACACGCGCCTCGGTGCTGTGATGTTTCTGGCCATCGCCGATACTCCGCCGAATGGCGCGAGTCAGGGGCATCAACCGCTGGTTTCCTCGCGGAGGGTGATCACGCGCGGACGGCTCAAGCGGCTGACCAGCGCATCGGTCGTGGTCAGGTGCTTGCGCAGGTCCTCCAGCGCGGTGCGGAACTCCGCGGACGCCGCGATGCCGGACAGGCTCTTTTCCATCGCCTGCTGGATCTTGAAGAGGTCCTGGATGCCCGACGCCAGCTGGCGCACCTCGCTCATCCGGGTCACGAGCTCCCGCGCCGCCTGGATGGACTGTTCCGAGCTCTCGCGGGTGGCGCTCGTGAGCGCGTCCGCGCTGCGCGTGTATTCGTTGGCCGCCTTGACCACGGCGTCGTTCACGCCGGCAAAGACGCCCTTCATGCGGCCGGCCTCCTCCTCCGCCAGCTTCCGGCGGCTTTCGAGGACGGCGTCTTCCTGGGCCCGCAGGTCCGCGGTGACCTTGCGCAGCGCGGTCTCCATCGCGTCGCCGACGGTGCCGAAGCTGTTGGAGAGGTGATCGCTCAAGCCGCGCAGGGTGGACACGTAGTTCTGGCTCAAGCTGTCGAACTTCTGCTCCACGCTGGCCGCGGCCTTCTCGATGGACCGGGTGAACACCTCGTCGTAGCGGTCGGGGTCCGGAATGTAGCGGCGGAAGGCGGCCTCGATGGAGTCTTCCAGGTTCTCGATCACGATCGGCTTGCTCTCGGGCGAGGGCAGCCGCGAGATGAGCACTTCGTCTAGGTAGATGTCGATCTCGACGAACAGCGTCTCCTCGCGGCGCTGCAGCGAGGAGAGCGGGAACATGAGGAAGGTCACCAGCATCAGCGCGAGGAACGTGGTGTCGAACGCGACGCCGAGGCCGATGGTCACGTTGCCGATGGCGCCCTTGATGGCGGACAGTTCGGCGCTGCTCCGGAGGAAGTCCGCGAACCCGGACACGGCCGAGCCGAGGCCCTGCACCGTTCCGATGAACCCCAGGATCGGGATGGCCCAGATCAGCACGCGGGAGAGGGCGTAGGACGAGTCCGAGGACGAGGTGTCGCGGTCGGACTCCGAGCTGGCCCACCCGGAGATACGGCCGACGTCCTTGGTCGCCAGCCAGAGCGCGAGAATGCGGTCCATGCGGCTCAACGCGATGCTCTCGGTGAAGAGGGGGTTGGCGACGATGCGCTTGCGGAGTTCCTGGACGTGGACGTCGTCGTTGAGGTCGATGCTGGAATCCACCGGGCTCTCGATGAAGGTGCGCGACTGCTTCTTCAGGATGCGCGACTTCAGGAAGATCTGGGCGGCCACCATCCACGCCATGAACAGCTCGATGTACTGAATGGGGCCGCGCTGATTGATCAGCGCATAGATGTAAGCGAGCGCCTGGTTAGCGTGACCCTTGAGCGGAAAGACGGAGAAAGCGACAATGAGCGTGCCCACCACTCCCACGAGCAACTGGATCATCACGTTGGCGTCGGTGCTGGGCCGCGCGCCCTTGATGATCTGGAGTTCCGGTTCGGACAGCTCGGTTACACCGTCTGCTGCTTCTTCCGCCATGGCGCACCTCGAGTGGAGCGATATTCACGGCGATCCCGCGGCCACGCGGAATCGCTCTATTAAGATTGTGTATCATCCCCCAAGGGGCTATTCAAGTCAATGGACTAAATGGCGCGACGAGGGAAAACAACCGCGAAAAGAAGAGGCCGCCGGCGGCGCGTCGACGCGGCCTTCTACGAGGCCTTTGCCGAGGAGGCCGAGGGGCTCCGCGGGCGGCTGCCCCGGGGCGTGCGGGCGGTCTTCACCGACCGGACCATTCAGGAGAGCGGCGACGCCGTCCCGCCGGCCGCGCTCATCAGCATCCGCACCCAGTCGGTGATCCCGCCGGCCTGGGCCCCGCGGCTCGCCGGCGTGCTCGCGCGCAGCACCGGCTACGACCATCTCCAGCGTTACCGCCGGGAGGTCCGCCGCCCCCTGCCCTGCGGGTGCCTGCCCCGCTACTGCGTCCGAGCCGTCGCCGAGCAGGCGGCCCTGTTGTGGATGGCCCTCCTCCGCCGCCTCCCCCGGCAACTCCGGCAATTCGCCTCCTTTCACCGCGACGGACTCACCGGCGGCGAGGGCCGGGGCCGCACCCTCACCGTGGTCGGCGTCGGAAACATCGGGCATGAAATCTGCCGGGTGGGACGCGCTCTCGGCATGCGCGTGCTCGGCGTGGACATCGTGCGCCGGCACCGGGGCGTCCGGTATGTCGCGCCCGCGCGCGGCCTCGCGGAGGCGGACGTGATCGTTTGCGCCATGAACCTGACGGCCCGGAATGCCGGCTACTTTGATCGCCGGGCCTGGCGGCGCGTGAAACCCGGCGCCCTCTTCGTGAATATCGCGCGGGGCGAACTGGCGCCGACGGCGGACCTGGCCCGGGCGCTGGAGGAAGGCCGGTTGGGGGGCGCGGGGCTGGACGTCTTCGAGGAGGAGAGCGAGGTCGCCGTCGCGTTCCGCTCCGGCCGGTCCGGCCCGGCGGCGCGGGCCCTCCGGCGCCTGGCGCGCCGGCCGGACGTGCTGCTGACGCCGCACAACGCGTTCAACACCTCCGAGTCGGTCCGGCGCAAGACCGAGCAGGCCGCCGCCGAGATCGTCCGGTTCCTGCGCACGGGCGCCTTTCGCTGGCCGGTTCCATGAGGAATGCGCAGGAATCCGGCAGGGAGCGCTCCCCCCGCCGCAGCGCAATGGTATTTGACACCCGGGTGCCGGAAGTCCAAAGTATCGCGTTTTGAACGGATCGGCCTGCAGACTGTCTGATGAACTCCTAGAGGAAAGGATGGGCAGCATGAAACGGCACAGCGAAAAAACATGGCATTGGGCGCGGTGGATCCTGGCGGCGACGGCCTTGGTGGCGTTCCCGCTCACGGGCTGCGGGCAGAAGGAAGAGCCGGCGGCCCAGGCCGACGCGGATTTGTCCCAGCCGGGCGACCTGTTCAGTCAGCCCATCCGCTCCGTCGCCCCGGAGCGCGCGGACGAAGAGGCCATTGCCACGGTGAACGGCGAGAGCATCACCTGGGGCGAAGTCCGTCGCGAGGTGGATCGCGCGCTGAAGGTCGCCGAGCAGCGTCAGGTTCCCCCGGAGCAGATCGCCCAGATGCGCGGCCAGGTCACGCGGCAGGCCGCCGAGGCGCTGGTTGTGAAACGCCTGCTGCTCGGTGAAGCGGACCAGCAGAAGGTGGAATTGACCGAGCAGGAAATCGAAGAGGCGCGCGCCGAGTTCACGGGCCGTTTCCCGGCCGGCATGACCCTGGAGGACGCCCTGGCCAAGCAGGGTATTTCCAAGGAGGAGTTCGACACGGAATTCGTCAAGGAACTGCGCATCAACAAGCTTGTCGAGGCGCAGACGGCGAAGATCGTGGAGCCGACGGAAGAGGAAGTGGCGAAGTTCTACGAGGATCACAAGGACCGCATGGACATGCCGGAGACCGTGACGGCGAGCCACATCCTGATCGCCGTGGCGCCCGACGCCACGGAAGACGCCAAGAAGGCGGCGAAGGCGAAGGCCGACGAGGTCCGCGCGAAGCTGGTCGAGGGCGGGGATTTCGCCGCGCTCGCGAAGGAATATTCCGACTGCCCCAGCAAGGCGCGAGGCGGCGCGCTTCCCCGGTTCGGCCGGGGCGACATGGTCAAGCCCTTTGAAGATGCGGCGTTCGCCCAGAAGGTCGATGAAGTAGGCCCCGTCGTGGAGACGCAGTTCGGCTATCACATCATCAAGGTTGGCGAGCACGCGGAGCCGCACGTGATGACGCTCGAAGAGGTCCGGGAGGACTTGGTTCGCGGGATGAAGGCGCAGAAGCGTCAATTGGCGGTCCGCGAATACATCGACGGAATCAAGGGCAAGGCCGAAATCAAGTTCCTGGGCGCGGCCAGTCTGCCCGCCCCGATGGGCATGCCGATGATGGCGCCGCCGCCCGCGGCGACGGAAGCCGCCCCGGCGCCCGACGCGGAGCCCGCCGCTTCCGAAGCGGCTCCGGTGGAGCCCGAGGCGGAACCGGCCGCGGATGCTCCGGCCGCCGAGCCGGCCGAGTAAATCCGGGCACGATCTATAGCGCCGGGATTCCCCGTGGGATCCCGGCGTTTTTTTTCACACCCCCCGCGCCATACTTTGCAAAGTATGGCGCGATGCCCGCGCGCAATAGCGCGATATTCCCAATAAAAGACGCTTTTTATTGCATGGACGGCTCGACACACCCCTTGGCCATACTTTGCAAAGTATGGCGCGCCCCTCCGGGCACGGTGAGCGCACGGGAACCGGTTGGAAACCGGTCGATTGCTTAAAACGGATTGGTCGCCCAGCGCGAGGCGGCGCGCAGCACGATCCGCCGAGACAGGTCCGTGCCCTGGAAGACGGGCTGCGGCAGGTAGCTGTCCGCCAGGGCCGCTTCCTGGGGTACGGGCTTGGCCCGGAGCAACTCCACGTTCATGGCATGCCGCGTCTGCACCGGGGGCGCGTCCGGCGACACGATCTTCCAGGGGATCGGATCCTGGCCGAGGTTGTGCCAGCCCATCTCCACTTCTTTGAGTCCGGCCACCAGCACGGTATGCCCGCCCGCCGCGGGCGATTCCAGGTACGGCTCGAGGATATAGTCCACGCGCAGGCCGCCCGGTTTCTCCACCACCATGCGGCTATTGCCGATGTCCTCGCGATCGAGATCGATCCAGTAGTCGGGCCCGAGGCCCATGCCGAGGAAGTAGACCCGCAGCAGGCTGTTCTCGGACACGCCGGTCTCCGGGGCATAGAATCCCGCGGGGAACGACACCAGCATCTCGGGCATCTCGTCCCACGGGATCTCCTCGCTCAAGGGGCGGCCCTGCTTGTTGGGAAGGAAGCGGCTCCGCTCGATGCGCCCGCTCCGGTGTCGCGCCCAGAAGAGACTCAGGCTCGGCGCCACGGTCTGCCGCGTCAACATGCTCCGGTTGGGATGAAACAGGAGAAAGCTGACCTCCTCCACCGGGTCGTCCTCCCCGCTCTCCTCGTCCGCCAGGCGTGCGCGCACCTTGGCCGCGACCACCGGAACCGTGGACGCAAACTCGGCGATGGTCAGCGGGATGCCCGCGGGCGGCTTGCGGCTGCCCGCCTCGCGGGGATCATGCTCGTTGACGGTGCGGACCAGCCCCAACTGCTCGATGAAGGAGCGGAAGAACTCGGGCCACTCGGGCGGGGGTATCGCGTTCTCCAGTTCGAAGGAGCGCATCATCCGCCCGATCCGGCTGGGAACGGGAAGCGGCGTCTCCTTGCGCGGCTCAAGGCGGCGAACCCGCATGACCTTCCCCTCGTCCGCCAGCGTCACGTACAGGTCGCCCGTCCGTGGATGCGCGCACAGGCCGCCGATCTCGCCCAATCCGCCCACCCATTCCCAGACCACCCCGGACATCCCGTCCACCTCGGCCACGCTCCATGTCCCGTCGGCGCGATGCAGGCTGGCCAGCGTGGTGCCGTCGGGCAGCAGGGCCAGGTGCCTCAACCCCTCCATCTTTTCCAGGCTGCGGATCTCGACTTCGCGGCGGGCGTCATACCAGCTCAAATCGGCGGCGCGGCGCTCCCCGACGACCAGGGTCCGGCCTTCCGGATCGATTGCCGGATTGGAAAAGTCCGAAAAGGGGCCGTGATCCACCAGTTTCCAGTTGCCGTTCACCTCGCGCATCATCACCGTTCCGAACACGGTGACCACTTTCCCGTCCCGATTCTGCGTGGTGACGAACAGGCGGCCGCCGCGGTCGACGGCCACGCTCGTGCAGACCTGGGGAGTTTCCACCCAGGGAGTGAGGATTTCCGTGGCCTGGCGCAAGCCCTCGTACAGGGGCTCGAACCGGAGGAGCCGCGCCGGGCCCTGGCTCTCGACCACGTAAAGCCGCCCCTCGGCATCAAAGGCAAGGGCGGACGGGGCCTCGAGTTCGGACGGCTTGGGAGCGCCCCGCTTCCGGGCCGCCAGGGAAAACGGCCCCTCCAGCACCGGGACGTTCTGCTTGTCGCGGATCAGGCATACGCGCCGGCCGCCCCGCTCCGCCACGTACACCTCGCCGTACCGGGGATCCGTCGCCAGGCCCACCGGCTGATTCAATCCGCCGGCGACGATGTCCACGGCCAGCAGTTCCCGGGAGGTCTCCAGGCGCAGCGCCGGGACAGGCCCCGGGCCCAGCGCCAGCCATGCGGCCGCGCCCAGCACACCCAAGCCCCATCGCCGCCCAGCCCGATTTCCGCGCATAGCGACAGCCTTCCGTCTCCCCTTACCGGCCGAGGGCGAGCCATTCATCGGGTCGCGACTCGGTAAAGGCCACGACCCAGGAGTCGAGGCCCGCCCCTTCCTCCGAGAACTCCAACTTATAATGTACACGCCGACCGCCGGTCTCGTATACCACGAGATAACTGTCAAAAGGCTGGCCGGGATTGAGCACGACCGAGTAATCCGGGGTCTTGCCCAGTCCCATGAAGTTGATGTGCGCCACGCCCAGCGACGACACGCCCACGCCCGCCGGCATCGGCACGGCCAGGGCGGCGGTCCCGATCCGCTCGGTCTTCGGGCGGTCCAGGCTGATCCCCATCGTCTCCGCCCGCAGGAGACTGGTGGCCGTCACCCGGCCGGATTGCGTGCGCGTGGCGAACAGCGCCAGCGCCGGCTGCGGCCCCGTCTCGCTCATGACCATCTGGTTGGGCTTGAACACGACAAACTGGACGCGCTCGATCGGGTCCTCGACGGGTTCCTGGTTTTCCACGGGCGCCGCCCGCGCGTCCGCCGCGATCATCGGCACCCGCTGCGCGAAATCGCGGAAGGAGATCGGCGGCAGGCCCGGCCGGGTGTAGTCCAGCCCGCCGAAGGCGAGGATGCGGGCCAGGTACGGGGGACAGACCTCGGGGACATGGCGCGGATTGAACAGCGGGTGATACACCGCCATGTCCATCCGGTTTTCCTCCGCCTGGAAATCCGGCCGGGCCTTGAGCGAAAGCACGCGGCCCCGGGACTGCTCCGTCAGCACCAGCCGGTTGGAAAAGGCGTCCCACTGCACCGACTCGAGCGAGCCGAATCCCTCCGCCACCGTCGCATGCTGGTCCATCGCGGGATCCACCACGACCAGGGCGCCCGTTTCGAGCGCGACCACGAGCCGGCCGTCCGGCAGGACCGCGATGCCCTCCGGCGACTTGACGGCCGCGGAACTGCACCCGCCGATGGGCCGACGGCCCTGCAGGTCGAGCCAGCCGACCTCGCCCGACACTTCGCACGTGTACACGGCCTGCCGGCCGCCCCGCGTGAACTGCACCGAGGAAAAACTGGCAAACGGCCGCCGGTACGGCACCCACCACTGCCCGACGCTGTCGCGGTAGAGGATCGCGCCCATGAACGGCTTGGCCCCGCCGCCGCCCAGCGCGTACTCGACGTCCGAGCCGGCCATCAGGAGGTCGTTCTCGGGGCCGACGGCCACGCCCTCCCAGGCGAACGTCCGCCAGTCCCCCGGGAACTCGATCACCTCGCCCTCCGGGTAACGCCCGTCCGCCCGGGGCGGAAAACGGATCAGGCGCCCGCCGGGGTAGTCCTCGACCACGTACAGCTCGCCGGTCGAGGAAAACGCGAGGCCTTCGGGATTGCGCAACGGCATGACCGGGTCGGCCGTGCGTCGGCCGTCGCGCAACCGGTAGAGCGGCGTATCCCGGTCCGCCACCCGCATCGGCCGGCCGTCGCGCAAGACCCACACGCGCGCGGCGTCCTCCTCGGAAAAGTAGATCTCGCCCGACTGCGGATGGATCGCCAGCCCGTCGGGCCCCTGCAATCCTTCCGCCAGCGCCTGCTGGTCCCCCACGCCGAACTCGACGGGAGGGCGCTCCGCGTAGGGCCCCGCGCCGGGGCCGGGCGGCAGGATGAGCATGCCCTTCGCGGGCTCCTGCGCCCGCACGGCGGCGGCAACGGCCAGGCTGCAGGCTGCGACGATCCAGGCCCTTGCGCCGGGCCGGTCTCTCCTCGGATTGAACATACCTTTATACTAACCATACCGCTTTCAGGCTTGAGCGTTAAAAAGCCTTGCGTCACATTCGCGCCGGTCACCGGAAGGAAAGCCCATGCCGCCCGAGATCGACAACCGCACGCCGGCCTCGCCCCACGAGCGTTTCATGCGCTTGGCGCTGCGGCAGGCGCGCGCCGCGGCGGACCTCGAGGAAGTGCCCGTCGGCGCCGTGATCGTTCGCGAGGGACAACTGATCGCGCAGGCGCACAACCAGGTGGAACTGCTGAAGGACCCGACCGCGCACGCGGAGATCCTGGCGATCACCCAGGCGGCCGCCGCGCTCCAGGACTGGCGCCTGGCCGGGACGATCCTGTACGTGACGAAGGAACCCTGCCCCATGTGCGCGGGCGCCATCGTCCTGGCGCGCATCCCGCGTGTCGTGTGGGGCGTCGCCGACCCGGCCCGGGGCGGGGCCGTTTCCCTCTTCCCGATTTTCCAGAACCCGCGCCTGAATCACCGCGTCGAGTTCGAGGGCGGCGTGCTCGAGGAGGAATGTCGAGGCCTGCTGCAGGATTTCTTCAGAAAGCACCGGGCGGATCGAGCGGCCGGATCAGCGGGAGCGTCCCGTGGCGGCGCGGGGGCGGATCCAGCGGACGGCCGCCCAGCGCCGACGTGACGTCCTCCAGGCCCGCCTTCCACAGGATCAGCAGGTCGGCCGGCTGTTCCAGCAGGAACTCCGCGAGGCCGTCGGGATTCCACCGGCCGTCCGGGCGCAGGGCCGGCAGGAGGCCGGGGGTGAACTCGCCGCCGAGATCGAGCACGGGAACCGCGTGCGTGAACGCCAGCCAGCCCGGCGCGTCGGTCAGTATCCGCGCCGCGCGCGCCCGTCCCGAAACGAGCGCGTCCGAAACGTACTGCCGGGCTTGCACGGCGTCCGACCGCTCCGCGGCCGCGCGCGCGGCGAAGCGCCCCATGCTCGCGAGGGCCCAGAGCATCAGCAGTCCTCCGACCGCCGTCCACCAGATGTCGAAGCCCGTCGCCTCGGGCAGCCCGGCCTTCCACTTGCGATAGAGGTTCTCGAGGGCGAACGGCAGGCGGAAGATGCCGAACGCGGCGGTCAGCAGGAACAGCGGGCCCAGCGCGCCCATCACCACCGCGGACGAATCCGCGCCCAGGTACGGGCGGAGGATCGCCAGGCCGACGGGCAACAGGAGCAGCAGCAGGGGCACGAGCAGGTAGGGATACTCCTCGCCGCGCCGCACGGCCAGCACCGCGATGAGCCCGGCGCCGAACCAGACCAGCAGCCGGCCCAGGAACGGCTGCAGCAGCGGGACGCCGGACACCGGGCCCCACAACAACGGGAGGGCTTGGAGCGAAAGGACCAGGCTGCGTCCCGCCGTCTCGCCCAGCGGCCGGTCGGCCCACGCGTTCAGGGTCAGCGGCGCGCCGGCCGCCTGCGGCCAGGCGACGCCCAGCCAGTGCAGGTTCCACGCGAACAGCGGCAACAGCAGGATGGCCATCAGCAGCAGGCCGGTGGCGCCCTTGACCAGCGCCGCCTGGCGGCGCCCTTTCCCGGGGCCCTCCGGCGTGATCCGGAGCACCGCCTGCGCCCAGAACACGATCCAGAGCAGAACGAACTCCAGACGGATCCAGGCGAGCAGCCCCACCAGCACCGCGCAGCCCAGCGACAGGACGGGCCGCCGGTCGCGCATCCCCTCGACGTGCAGCAGGCAGGCCGCCGTGGCCAGCAGCGTCGCCAGGGCCCGCGACGTGCCCGAGATCGCATGGGTCAGCAGGCCGGGGGCCGCGATGATCAGCACGGCGGAATAGAGGATGAACGGCGGGAACGGGAACAGCAGCCGGGCCAGGCGCAGGACCAGCAGCAGCGTGCCGATCGCGCACACGGTGCCCAGCAGCAGGGCGGCGGCGCGGACGCTGCCCACCAACCAGCCGGCGGCGGCCAGCGCCAGCCGCCAGAGCGTGTCGCGGATGGCCGGGCATGGCGCGTTCGGCTGCAGGCCGTACGAGCCGTCGAGGACCAGGGTGCGGGCCACGGCCATGTCCGCGTAGGCGCGGTCCTCCACGAAGACCGAGTTGCCCGCCGCCCGGCGCTCGACGAGCAGCGCCGCCAGCACGCCGATCAGCATCACGAGCGGCAGCAGCCACCGCAGCAGGCGGTGCAGCGCCCATCGATGCAACTGGTTGATTCCCGTCATAGCGGATTCCCGCTCCCCCCGGAACCGCGGCGCGCGATCAGGGCCCGGCCTTCGGGATGATCTGGTCGGGCACGACCACCGGGTACTGCACCCCGCGCACCCAGTACTCGCGGCCGCGGATCAGCAGCCGCCGCCCCACGAACGTTTCAAGCTGCGCGTTGTTCCCGTAGACGTAGCACAGCGTGCCCAACTGGTTGCCGCCGGGATTCACCAGGCGGAAGCGCGAGGGCCGGCCCAGCAAATTGCCCGCGTGCTTCAGCACGCCGTCCTGCTGCACCGACCGCCCCTGCCCCTCGAACGGGATCAGCACCAGGCCCGCGGGCGGCGGTTTCACCACCGGCTCGCGCCCCGTCTGCACGCGCACGACCCGCTGGCTCGCCATGGTCCCCGCCGCCGGCGCCGGCGGGGGCGGAGCCGAGGGGCTCACGGGCGGCGGGGGCGGGATGGAACTGGCGGCCACGGTCGGCGCGGAATCCGCGGGCGCATCGGCGCCGGCCGGCGCGGCCGCGGACTCCGCCGCGGGCGGCCGCGACGCGCCCACCGGCTCGACATAGCTGCGGCTGACCCACAGCGAGGCGCCGGGAGGGGGGGCGATCTTGAGCCAGTCCGTGAATTCGCCGCGGACCTTGACCTCGGCCCCGCGCGGAAGGGTGGCGACGACCCGGTAGTTGATCCCGGGCCCGCCGCGCACCTTGAGTTCCGTGGCGACGACCTTGCCGCCCTGCACGAAATCCTTGTGGACCCAGAGATCCACCGAGTCCGGCGGCGCCACCTCGACCCAGGCATCGCCGATCGAACGCGCCTCGAGGATCTCGCCGTCGGCCACCTGCCCTACGACCTCGGCCTTGAGATCGGCCTGGGCGCGGAGGTTGACCCGCTGCCCGACCACGCGGACGCTCTCGGCGCACGCGCATCCCGCCGCCAGCCAGCCCGCCATTCCGAGTGCCACAACGCGTTTCATCTCGATTCTCCGTGAGCCCCCGCCGACCGATCCATCCGTGCGCACTCTAGCGGAGATCGCGGCGCGAATCAATGACCCCGCAAACCGGGCTTGTCAGGGGGGAGGACCGGGATAAGATGTCCGCGTGAACCATCCGGGCGCCAACGAATCGGCGGCGGGACGATGGGCCAGCGGCTGGGAACTGGGCCCGCCGGCCGCCGCGCGGGGGGAGCCTTCGTCGGCGCGCCTGCGCACGATGAACCGGCCCGGCTCCGTCGGCCCGGACGCCCAGCCGCCGGGTTGGAGCTTCCATTTGGAGTGGCCCGAGGAGCGGGGCCCCGTCACGCCCGAGCTCTTTGCCTGCGGCTATCGGTTGCGCTTCGCGCGGGCGCCGGAGTCCGCGTGCGCGGTATTCCTGGCCGAGCCTGGCCTGCTGTGCGGGCATCTCGGCGCCCGCGTCGCGCCGGCGCTGTTCTGCGCGGAGACGGATATCCAGACGGCGGGCCCGATGACCTGGATCGAGAGGGAGCACCAGCACGTGGTGCTGGTGCAGGAAGCGGCGGGCGACGGCCTCCGGTTTTGCCTGGCGGTGGAAACCCGGGCCGGCCACGCGGAGGCGGCGGAGCGGGCGCGGCGCGGCCTCGAGCGGAAATTCGAGGACCAGTTCCAGGCCGAGCTCGCCCAGCGCCCGACGCGGGGAGCGCCGACCGAACCGCGGGCGCTCGATCCGGCGGTCGCGCATCTCGCCATCGAAACGCTCTTCGCGCGGCTCCGCCCGCCGCAGGGCCTGCTGCCGTTCCGCTGGGTGGAGCAGGATCCCTCCGGCCCCGCGCGATTTTCCCTGCGCCACCTGTACCCGCTGGTTTTCGCGTGGACGCCCATCGATCCCGCCGTCGCGCTGGATTTAGTGAAATGCGCGCTGTCCTGTCAGCAACCGGACGGCCGGATCCCGTCGGAAGTCTCGCCGGATTACGCCGGAGAGCAGTCGCCCGCCGCGCTGCCCCTGATCGCCCAGGCGGCGCGGCAGGCCTGGAGCGCGCACCGCGACCCGGGCTTCCCGGACTTCGCCGCGCCCCGCCTGCGCCGTTATCTCCGCTGGGCCTGCCGGCGCTACGACCCGGAACAGACCGGCCTGCCGTGCTGGCCATCCGCCGACGAGGCGCTGATCCCGGAGGCGCACGACGCCGGGCTGGCCTCCCCCGACCTGGCGGCTTTTCTGCTGTGCGAAATCGACGCGTACCTGCAGCTCGCGCGCGCCTGCGTGACCACCGCGGGCGACGAGGCCACGTGGCAGGCGGAGATCCAGCGTCTCAAGGACGCCCTGCACCAGACCCTTTGGGACGAGCGGCGAAGCGTCTTCACCAGCCGATATGTCCGGGGCGCGGTGATCGAGCGGCTGACCCTTTCCTCCCTGCTGCCGCTTCCGGCGCCCGGGCTGCGGGCCGACCAGCGACAGGCCATTCTTCAAGGCTTGCGGGATTCGGCCGGTTTCCGCGGCCCCGCTGGCGCGCCCGCCTGGGAGCGTTGGGAGGGCGACGCCGAACCGCCGCCCACGCACGCCCTGCACCAGATCCTGCTGCTCGAAGCCCTGCGGCGCGGGAACGCGCCGGACGAAGCGCGGGCGTTATCACACACCCTCTGCCGGACCCTGGCCGGTCTCGATTTCGACGGCGGCAGCCTGCCGGACCGGCTCGACGCGCCCCCGCAGAAGCCGGGGATCATCGGGACGGCCGCCGCGGCGCTGGCCGTGATCCTGGACTCGCCCGTGGCGGTCGAGCCCGCGGCCCCGGCCTCCCCGGCGCTGGCCTGGATGGAGCGGCACCGGGCCTCCCTCCTCGCCGGCGTGGTCGGCCTGCTGGTCCTGGGGCTGGCGACCGTCGCGGTGGCCTTCCTGTCCAAGACCGCGCCCCCGCAGGCCACCCTGTCCGCCTGGACCGGGCTGGCCACCCGCTACCACCAGGAAGGGCGCTACGACGAGGCGCAGGAACTCTACGAAAAGATTCTGGCCAGCGGCCGGAACCTGCCGCTGGTGGAACTCCTGCTGGCCAACACGCTGCTCCGGAAAGGCGAACTGGAGGAGGCGGAGGAGCGCTACCGGAAACTGGTGGCGGCGCCCGACCCGCACCCGGTCGCCTGTCTGAACCTGGCCGTGACGCTCTACCTGCGCGGGCAGACCAACGAGGCGTTCCTGACCTTCCGCGAATTCGCGGACAAGTACGGAGAACTGCAGCCCCAGTTGGCGTTCCGGGCGCGGACCGCCATGCAACTGCTCGCGCCGGACGAGGATGCCGCGGCGGTTACCGGCCTGCCGGCCGGCCCGGGGGAATAAAAAGAAAGAAGGGCGTTGCGCGCCAAGGAGGTCGGGGTGAGGAACCCCATAGGTGAACGCACATCCGCCCTTCAAAATCAATATACTTGGACCGTTGTCTATTTCAAGTGTTCAAAGAAAAAATATCCGCCCGTATTTGACGGGTAGGGATTTCATGCCCTATTATCAGGGCTTCGATCAACCTTGCAGGATAATATTATGAAGACTCGGCATTTTTGTATAGGGCTTTTTCTCGCCGTCACCGCTTTTCTCGCCGCGGCATCGGGTTGCTACCGGAGGGATATCCGCACCCTGGAGGTGAAAGTGCCCCAGATGGGCTCGCCCGAATGCGCCCGCATCGTGGAAACCGTGTTCAACAAGATGGACGGCATCGAGCAGGTGGACATCGACCTGGCCAACCGGCGCATCCTGGTGAAGTACGACGGGCTCAAGATGGGCATCGTGAACATCGAGTACCTGCTGACGAACGCGGGTTTCGACGCGAACGACAAGCCCGCCCGGCCGGAAGCCCGCGCCAAGCTGCCGCCCGAATGCCGCTGAAAACATGAAAACACGCCTCGTCTCCGTCCCCCTCGCCCGCCAGCCCGCCGACGGCTGGCTGCTCTTCGCGTTCCAGGACGAGCCCGTGCCCGTCCCCGGCAGCGATCCGGTCTCGCGGCGCCTGGACCGCATGCTGAAGGACTGGCGCGCCCGCCACGATTTCATCGGCAAGCTGAACCAGGTCGCCGTGATTTCGTCCTGGGAGTCGCTGCCCGCGCGCTCGATCGTGCTCGCCGGGCTGGGAAAGAAAAAAGATTTTCACGTCGCCCGCTTCCGGCAGGCGGCGGCCGCCGCCGCGCACACGCTCCGCAAGCACCGCCTCGCGACCCTGGCCGTCTCGCTCCGCGCGCCGGACCTGCCGCTCGCGCCGGAACTCCTGGCCGGACACCTCGCGGCCGCGCTGCACTACGGCCACTACGCGTTCACGCGCTACCTCACGAAGGACGAGGACGGGCCGGATCGCCGGATGCCGGACATCCTGTTTACGGACGCGCCCGTCCGCGCCCCCGCGTTGGCCCGCCGGCTCGCGGATACCGTCGCGGCGTCTGAAATCCTGAAGGAGGTGCGGGACCTGGCCAACCTCCCGGCCAACGAGGCGGCGCCAGCCGCCCTCGCCGGCGCCGCGCGCGCCCTGGCGCGGAAGCACGGGCTCGCGTGCCGCGTCATGGACAAGGCCGCGCTGCAGCGCAAGGGCTGCGGCGCCCTGCTCGCCGTCGGGCGCGGCAGCCGGCACGAGCCGCGGCTGATCATCCTGCGCTACCCGGGCACGGACCGGAAGCTCCGTCCTGTCGCCCTCGTCGGCAAGACCATCACGTTCGACACCGGCGGCATCTCCATCAAGCCCGGCAAGGGCATGGAGTGGATGAAGTACGACAAGTGCGGCGGCATGGCCGTGCTCGCCGCGGTCCTCATGGCCGCGCGGCTCCGCCTGCCGCGCCCCGTGATCGCCCTGCTGCCCGCGGCCGAGAACATGCCCGGCGGCGACGCGACGCGGCCGGGCGACATCATCCGGTCCTACTCGGGCCAGACGATCGAGATCCTCAATACCGACGCCGAGGGGCGCCTGCTGCTGGCCGACGCGCTGTCGCTGGCGGCCGAGTACAAGCCCGCCGCCATCGTGGACCTCGCCACGCTGACCGGCGCGTCCGTCGTCGCGCTGGGCCACGTGCTCTCCGCCGTCATGGGCAACCGCCCGGAGATCGTGGAGCAACTGCGCCAGGCCGGGGAAACTTCGGGCGAACGGCTGTGGCCGCTCCCGCTGCTGCCGGAATACGACGAGGACATCAAGGGCGCCTTCTCCGACCTGAAGAACGTCGGCGAACGCGGCGCGGGCACGATCATCGGCGGCACCTTCCTCCGGCATTTTGTCCCTGAATCCATCCCGTGGGCGCACTTGGACATCGCCAACACCGCGTACGAGGAAAGCACGAAGCCCTACGCCCCGGCCGGGCCGACCCTGTTCGGCGCGCGCCTGCTCGTGGAATGGCTGCGGAATCTGTAAAGGCTCGCTCATCGCAACCGGTAGGGCGCGCTCGCCGAGCGCGCCGCGGCGGCCTGGGCCAGGCCGCCCTACCAGCCAACCAGGGACAAAAGAGAACATGACAACCTTAACCCAACTCGATCTCCCCGGTATCCCCAAACTCCGCAGCGGCAAGGTTCGCGAAGTCTTCGACCTCGGCGACCGGCTGCTGATGGTCGCCACCGACCGCATCTCCGCGTTCGACTGCATCCTGCCCACCGGCATCCCGCAAAAGGGCGAAGTGCTCAACCGGCTCTCCGCCTGGTGGTTCGAACGGACCGCCGCCATCGTTCCGAACCACGTGATCGCCCTCGACCCCTCCGTTTTTCCCGAACGACTGCGCCCGTTCGAGCACCTCCTGCGGGGCCGGGCCATGCTGGTCCGGAAGGCGAAGCCCCTCCCCGTCGAGTGCGTCGTCCGCGGCTACCTGATCGGGTCCGGCTGGAAGGATTACACCCGCACGGGCTCCGTCTGCGGCCTGCCCCTGCGCGCCGGCTGCCGGCTGGCCGACCGGCTCGACGAACCTCTCTTCACGCCCGCGCGCAAGGCGGACACGGGCCACGATGAAAATATTCCTTTCGGCGAAGTCGAAAAGATGATCGGGCCCGAACTCGCCGCCCGGCTGCGCGCGGTATCGCTGGCCCTCTATGAGCACGCGGCCGGGCACGCGCGGACGCGCGGGATCATCATCGCGGACACCAAGTTCGAGTTCGGGCTGGACGGCAACGAACTGATCCTGATCGACGAGCTCTTCACGCCGGACAGCTCCCGGTTCTGGCCGGCGGACTCCTACGCGCCGGGCCGCTCCCCGCCCTCCTTCGACAAGCAATTCGTGCGCGACTACCTCGAGACGCTGGACTGGGACAAGACCCCGCCCGCCCCGCCCCTGTCCGACGACGTGGTCCGGAAGACGCGCGAGAAATACCTCGAGGCCTACCGCCGGATCACGGAGCGGGAGGATATTCGGTAAGCAACGACCCGGCGACCGTGCAACGAATTACTCGAAGGCAAAATTCCACCGCACAAAATGCCGATAGCTGACCGACTGCGTATTGGCACGCAGCGCCCACGCCGACCATCCATACACCGGTGTTTCTGAACATGCTGTGGTCATATTGTCCGCATCGGGGTCGCCAATCCAATACCACAGATTAGACTGGCAGGCGAGGCTGAATACATCTATCAGAGGAACAGCATAGGCGCTCATTTCCCCGACAGGCATGGATCCCTCCGCTGTCTCTATGCTGCTGATTGATACCGTCCCATCTGCATGCAGCACATGGTTTGTATCCTCGAAGTATGGCTGGCCGAGAAAGGCCCATGTATTCGAATCGCCACCGCCTGATTGCCGATATACACACAATCGGTGCGGCCGGAGCAACAGGCTGGCATATGAAGAGGTCGGGCTTCGCGAATACGGGATCAACATGCCGATGCGAGCGCCGGATTCGATGCCAGTAAGTGAATAACCCCACCAGTGATACGTAACGTATCCGTTGGTATATCCCAAGCCGTACGCGCAATAGTCCATAAACTCACCGCCACCGTCACCAATCGTAGCGGACGTGCTGATCATGTAGCTCTCATACTCATCGACGGAATTGGTGTCGACGCAAAGATTATTGCACGCGTGCGCAGGAGGCCCGCCGTCTATCGGAGGATACTCTCCCGGCGCCGACACCTCCCCGATCCGATCATGCCTCCTTCTCTTTCCGATCACGCCTCCTTCACCGGCCGTCCATTGCATGTCCTGAAAGAGCCACTTCGCGCCCTGATATCCGTAGATATTGGTTTCCAAAATATTGAACGGTGTATTTACCAAATAATCCGCAGGGAGATCATATCGAGCCAACTGGCCGGTGACCGTGTAGTAGAAGATATTGCTGGGATAACTGTACGGAATCATCGCCCCATAGCAGGCGCTCATGGCTAACTCATTGATGTACTGACCGATCAGATAACTTGCCCGCTGCTTGATTTCAGACAAATGCACCCTCGGGCAGGTCGCCATGGGTTGAAACCACTCGCCCTCCCCCCAATCCGTGGCCGCCGCCATGCGTTCATCAGAAGCCCGGGCGCACCACGTGCCGTCTTCGATCAATTGCGCCCCATCCGCCGCCATCGGCCGCGAGGAATAGCTCTCCGCGCTGGCCATGACGCAGCAAAGAAGAATGCAGACAACAACAGCCGTCCGAATCACTCCTCTCATGGGCCTCTCGCCATTCATCATTTCCCGCTCTCGCTCGCGTTACTTGGTCATTCGAGGATTGCTCCCGTTCCGCCTCCCTCACACCAGACTTGCCTCGATCTACTCATTTGTCTCGACTCTAGATACAAATTCAAGGTATAAGTATATTTCCGGAAAATTAGTAGGATACGCCACGGTGTGCAGATACTGTATTTGCTCTTCACTCCGAGCTTGATTCGTCGGGATAGATACTGGCGCCGCCATGTCAGCAACTGATTTAATGTGATCCATTACTATCCCAGGTTGCATCACCTCGTGAGGCGCTCTATTTGAGACGGCCAATACGAACTGTTGAGCTGCCATCTGTGCGTTCGTGAAATCCACTCTGGCCCAAAAATAGTACCCATAATTCAGGCATAGACCGAACAGATCGTTTGTACATGCAGACAATCGATCATCAACAATTTGATGTATCTGAGCATAGTTCGTCTGCACCCATGCTTCGTTGACGGCACTCAAGAATGGCTCTTTGTCACAAGTCTGAGCATGAACTGCAGCCGTCCAGAGAATGCTGAGAACAACTTCGATTCCAGATGTCTTCATGGCGCCACCGTCAGCGCCTCCATTATTTGTGTTTGGTGCTAGGCTGGAGTTCAATATACGGAAATAGAGCGGTATCGCGACTGGGCCACTCCTTCCGAGCCCACCATTCGCGCCATCTTGCAATATCATCCTCAGTAGGAGTAGGTCCTTTCCACACCACGGGATTCGGAATAATTTTGGCCAATGATCGCATGGCCACGACATTCAGCGGCTCATAGATCAGCCTGTCGAGCGGCCTCTCCCCTCGGGGCTCCTCCTTCATTGTTTCGGAACGCTCAGCATTGTTCGTCAGAAGCATCAGGAGAAGACCAACAGCGTTTGAATTGGCAACGTACTCTAGTTTCTGTATCGCTTGGTCCTGAACCCACGGAGTGCTTACCGCCTCTAATTCGGCTGCGATCTCGGCAAGCGCCTCTGTGTCCCCAAGCTTTACCAGGGCCATTTGAGCGCAGGCGCCAGCACCGCCAAAGCTCTTGTTTGAATTTACCGACATAATCGCCTTGAGAAACGGTATCACATCCGGATTGCCCCTGTCCCCCAGTTCGAGAAGGGCCTCGCGACTCCCTGCTCGCGCGCTTGCGATCAGCGCCTCAACGCTCTCGTTCGCGTTATTTGTTATTTGAGGGCTGACCCCGATCGCCCCTTTCTGTTTATCGTGATCTGAAGCGTGGATATCTTCACCAGCTAGAGACGGTATTTGTCGCTTGAATGCACTGGACTTTCCCGAGCGGAGCCGCTCGTCTCGGGCACGCGCTTTGCCACTCGTGATGATGTCGATCATGTGCAGAACGTCGGTATTGTTCGCGAACGCAACACGAACCTCGCCAAGGAACTTCTTCACGCGCGGATCGTCTGCGTTGTACGAGAGGAACCAACGATTCTCGTCACGGGGGGGAAAGAGGAAGATGTTGAGCAGTTCTTCTTGCGGGAGTATGCCTTGCATGTGAAGCGCCAAGACTCGATCCAGGCAATTCGCGTACTCCTTGGGAGAGAGATAAAGATACGAGTGCAAAAGAACGAGGCGTGATGCACGATCAAGTGAGCTATCCACGAGGGCGGAAAATGTCTGCTGCCATGTCGAGTCGCTGGCCGCGCAAAGAGCCCGGAAGTCCGGATTGGTTTCAAGAAGCCAAAGGATGGGTGACGGATCGGGAAACGCATTAATAGCCTTTTCGCCCAGACCCTGAACGACCGCAGCGATAAGCGCACGGCTATCTGGTCGGGACTCATCGCCGAAGGACGGCACCAGACCGGCCAACATCACAGCAAGGCAGATTATTCCGATTTTCACTTCTTCACTCCTCAGTTCGAGTACGCCCTTTGACCGGCAGGCTTGGTGGCGCCGGACTGATAGTGTCGCCTGTAACTACTGAACTCCGCCTTCCGGTTCACGTTTCCACCAACAGCACTACTAGCGCTGATCCATTGCCCATCGTAGTCAACGATACCCGCATGCCCGGACGAGCCGCTGATTTCGTATCCACTTGCGCAGACATGGCCGGGTTGTGGCGAAGCATTGTCGAAAAGCAGCGTCCAATTCGGAATCGGATATGGAGCGTTGGGATCATTGATGTCCGGCATCCCCGCCCAGTTGTTGGCCGAGGGAGGCCCCCCAAGATAGACGCCAGCCGTAGGAGGATCAACGTCCGCGCCGGACCCTTCACATACATCGGCAACGAACACGTTGCACTTGTTCTGACCGTCGAAGAGACCGAATGGATCTCGCCAAGCGGGCAAGGAACCGGCGGATGAATAGTACGTGCTACCTATGTACCCTAAAGCTTCTTCCCTGACGGCAAGCTGGATCGCGTTATCAACGACCCCAAACGCGTCGGGCTCGCCTTCCTTGAGTGTGCTGTGCGGATCGTCTGCAGTCCGTTCGTATATCTTCTCGCAAGCGACACCACCAACAGTCAGCACCGTCTCAACGCGAAAGATGCCGCTTTCGGTCGCCGTGTGAACGTACTGGGTTCCGTCCGCGTTGGCACCGAAGCTCTGCCACGATTCCCACGAGCCATCGGCATCCAGTTTTTGGTAGTACCACTTGGGCTCGTCAGCAGGCGGCACAAAGTCTGACGGCAAGATGTGGGCAACAAAGGTCACGTCGTCTCCGTTCTCGACAACGAGACCATCGGCAGGCGCACCGACGATCTCAACGGACTCCACCATAAGAACGGAACAAATCAGTTTATCCACACAGACAGCCCCTTTTGGCCCAGGGCCGTCCGGGTCTACTTCGAAAACAAGCGGCTGATTGAGGACCGGTACGACCGGTTCGATGTAGAAGTCCACGAGTTGCGGCTTTGTGATAAATCCGAGGGAAGCGGCTGGATATGTGCCAGGCGG
Organism: Verrucomicrobiota bacterium; assembly: GCA_022710725.1. Lineage (GTDB taxonomy): Bacteria > Verrucomicrobiota > Kiritimatiellia > CAIQIC01 > JAGNIJ01 > JAGNIJ01. The sequence continues at coordinate 26,353 of JAKLGK010000002.1, read as the reverse complement.
GATATAGTCTCCACCCGAAAGGATACTCGCGCTATTTCGCGCCTGCGCGGCATTGGTTCGCCACAAGCGGAAGTATCCGCTCGCCGGAACATAGCCGTTGGTCCCGAGCGTTACACCGGACGGGTCGGACGCGTTGTACGAGATGCTCACCATGGCCTGCGCGGGTTCGGTATATCCCGACAGTAACACAGGCCACGGCACAAAGAAATCATTGGTTGAAAGGTCATCAGACGAATTGCCCTGCCCGTCCCGATCATAGCCATCGGCGAAATCGGGGATGCCGTCCCCATCCGAATCGTCATCGTTGACGGCCAAGTAATTCGAGGAAACCAGCTTGTAATAGGCCGCCAAGTCAGCGCGCGCCACGTACTCGGTCGCCATCCCGGATCCCGGATAATTCGTATTGAAGACAGGCCCCACGTCCGTGACAACCGTCTTCGGGCAGAAATCCCCGAGCGTACCGACCAGCACGCTGGCGATCTCGCTGGTCGCTCCGGCCGGCGACACATATATCGAGGAGGCGGAGGACGTGAACGCGATCGTGTTCTGAAGACACCAGATATAGCCGCCCCAGTTGCTATAGGCTTCATGCGTGAGCTTGAGCCATCCGACGTTGTCGTAAATCTTGCCGGGCTGGTTGCTGGGACAGGACGACCAGGCATTCAGCGCGGATGCCCACGCTTCTCCCGGCGAGTCGAAGCCCAGGCCAACAACTTCATATTCCGTCGCTTGCGTGTCGTTGGAGATAATGCAGATGTTGGTCGGCCCTACGATCCCCGAGAGTTCTCTGGCCCCAGCAATGACCCTGTAACGGGTGGGCACGCCGGGGCTATTTGTGCACGGAATGAAGGACCGATCGAAATGATAGTAATTGAACGATTGGGCAACGCAGCGGTCGCCCATAAGGAGGCAAATCCATGCCAGGCCTATTGTCCACGCGGTTTTCATTGGGGCTTCACAAACACGCCCGAAAGCGTCTGCAGCGCGTAGTCCAGATCCTCCAGATCGGCGGCAGAACCCGGCTCATTGGTCAGCACAAGCGGACTCGGGTAAATCATGTTCCAGAACATCGCAATCCGCTGGCGCGCATTCATGAAAGCGGCCGCTCCGTCGTGTGCGTTGCCCGGGTCGCCACCCAGAAGCGATTCCTCATAGTCTGAAAGCCCGTCGCCGTCCGAGTCGGGATCAGTCAACGTTATGTCCACTCCCGTAACCTGCCCGGTGATTCCAACCGGATTGCCCACATATTCGCCCCGGGCCTCGATTCCGCCGAGGCAGCCGTCGCCGTCCATATCTCTAAAGGCCTTCAGCCAGTAGTTCGAGGCGGGGAGGTTCGGGAGTTGGTAGCCGCCCGGGGCGCTGATTGTGGCCGAATATGTCAGCGCCCAACTGTTTGAATCTGTAACGGCCAGGACACGAATTACATTGGTCTGCTGACCATTGTAAGAGATAGTTCCAACGACGTTCGGAGGATCGTTGGGATCATTAGGGTTCGTGCCGTTGGCAATCTCATCGCCGTCCCCGACGCCGTCCCCGTCTGTGTCCCAGACGTCGGGATCGGACCCGTACAGGAATTTCTCGCGGGCGTCCGGGAGCCCGTCTTCGTCAGAATCCACGCCGACATTGCCCACCACGTAGAAGCATTTCTCCAGGTTCTCGAAATCAGGCTCCTCCCAAGAGATCGAATTAGTGCCGGCTGTGGGGAGGTTCGACACGGCCAGACTCCACGGGAAATCCAACAAATTCGTGATGGAATAGATTTCAACCAGGTTCGTGAACCCGTCCGGTATGTGTACCTCGACAATGACGTTGGTCAGTCCATCCGAGGGGCCATAGACGAACAACCAGAGGTGATTGGTCCACTCCTCCTCGAAAAGTAGCGTCATGCGGGAGTCCGAGGATGCTGACTCAGAGGCCAGGTCGCTGTCTGCTTCTTTTGCCGCAAGCTCACTGGAATTCAACGTTACCTGCCAGGCAATCCGTCGTTTCGACAGCTCGCGCCAAAGGTATATTGCGTAGTCCTCCCCCTCCTGAACTTCCGGCCATTTCGGGGAGCTGTATACGATCTCTTCCTGGTAATCGGCTCCCTCCTTTAGAGGCTCGCGAAGAACTAAAATCTCCTCCTTGGCCATATCCTCGTAGATGAGGATCTGCGTCCCGTCTTCGACAAGCTTTGCCAGAGGGCTTGTTTCCGCATAGTAGAAGACCCCGCCGTCGAAGTTCCAATACCAGCCTGGTTCTGTCTGCCAATCCTCGATCTTGTCGCCATCGAACGCTGCTTCGATGTGCCCGTACGGAGTCAAGCCATCCGGAACAACCAAGGGATACTGTTCTTCTCGGAAAAGCAGGTACTGCTTCAGCAAGTCGTCCCAGGACGAAATGACCGGCCGCTCGTCTTCGCAAGTCGGCTTGGCAATTTCGGCGAGCCCCATCACCAGGGCGGCCAGGAGCATGCTGCCGGCCAGCATGACCACGACCCGGATTTCCGTCCGCCCCCAAAGCGCCTGAAGCTTCCGAACCACCGCGCGACCTCCTTCGCGGTATTCCCCAATTTGGGTAATTCCTACTCTCGCGCTTATGCTGCGTCAAGCTTTATCGAATGAGCGTTTATTCGCCAGCGTATCAGGACTTCATTCAGCGCCTGCGGTTGGCTCGAAAACAGGCGCGCTTGACACAGGTAGAGGCATCCCGAAGACTGGGCAAGCCGCATTCGTTTATATCCAAATGCGAGCTGGGTGAACGACGTGTCGACTTGATTGAAGCGCTTCGCCTTGCAAAACTATACAAGAAGCCTCTGTCGTTTTTCACCCGGCGCCTGTCTGTATAGTACCCTCGTTAACGTTCGGGTTCCGGCCTGTGTTCTGCACAAGGCGGCCAAAGAAAAGGAGAGAGGGGCTGAACTTCCAACAGCCGACGCCCAACTTCCAACATCCAATCCCCGGACGTTGAGCGGTGGATGTTGGACGTTCGGCCTTTAAACCGGCCCCGGAAAAGGCTATGAAGCAGCCATGCAGCCCCTGGTGGACCAGTTCCTGGATTACCTCTCGCTCGAGCGCGGGTTGAGCGAGAACACGCGGCTGGCCTACGGGGCGGACCTGCACGCCTTCCTGGAATACCTCCAGCAGAAGCGCGTCAGTTCGGTCAACGACGTGCGGCGGCAGCAGGTCCTGGATTTCCTCATGGACCAGAAGGACCGCGGGCTGCAGGCCAACTCCATCGCGCGGCGGATGGTCGCCGTGAAGGTGTTCTTCCGCTACCTCCAGCAGGAGGGACTGCTGCGGCAGAGCGTGACGGAGAGCATGGAGACGCCGCGGTTGTGGAAAATCCTGCCCGACACCTTGAGCGTGAAGGAGGTCGAGCGCCTGCTCGAGTCCGCGCGCAGCCGCGGCCGGCACCGGCTCCGGGACGGCGCGATCCTGGAGACGCTCTACGGGACGGGCCTGCGCATCTCGGAGTTGGCCCACCTCACGCTCGACGACCTGCACTTCGACGACGGCTACCTGCGCTGCTTCGGCAAGGGCCGCAAGGAGCGCGTCGTCCCGCTGGGCGGCGCGGCGGCGGCCTCGCTGCGCGCGTACCTGGCGGAGGCCCGGCCCGTGCTCACCCGGCGGAATCCCGCCGAGCGGGGCCTGTTCCTCACCGTCCGCGGCCGGCCGTTCAGCCGCAAGACGCTGTGGGTCCTGATCCGGAACGCCGCCCGGCACGCGGGCATCGCGAAGCATGTCACGCCCCACACCCTGCGCCACTCGTTCGCGAGCCACCTGCTGGCCAACGGCGCGCCGCTGCGGGTGATCCAGGAGATGCTCGGCCACTCGGACATCGCCACGACGCAGATCTACACGCATGTTGACAGCTCCCGGCTCAAGCACGTACATTCCCGCTTTCATCCGAGGGCATGAACCTTCTTCGCAATCCATACCGGAAACTGGAAAAGGCGCTGGGCTACCGGTTTCGCCGGAAGAGACACTTGGAAGAGGCGCTGACGCACCGCTCGTGGCGCTACGAGGCCCCCACGTCGAACACGGGGGACAACCAGCGCCTGGAGTTCCTCGGCGACGCGGCCTTGAGCCTCGTGGCCTCCACCCAGCTCTACCACGCGCACCGCGACCACCGGGAGGGCGACCTCACGCGGCTCCGGAGCGTGCTCTGCAACGGCAAGACCCTGGCCGAGATCGGCGAGCGGCTCGGGCTCGGCGCGTTCATGCGGCTGGGCCGCGGCGAGGAGCAATCCGGCGGACGCGCCCGCGCCTCGACGCTGGGCGACGCGCTGGAGGCGGTCCTCGGGGCGGCCTACCTGGACGGCGGACTGAAAGCCGTGGAACGAATCTACAAGCACCTGTTCACCGCCCTGGCCTCCGGCAAGGAAAGCGCGACGGCGCAGGATAATCCCAAGGGCGCGCTGCAGGAATACTGCCAGCGGCGCTGGAAGGTCGGCCCGGCCTACCGCCTGCTCGAGGTCACCGGCCCGGGCCACGCCCGGCGGTTCAACGTCGAGGTCCGCATCGGCGACCGCGTCGCCGCCGAGGCCCACGGCCCGAGCAAGCGCGAGGCGGAGTCCCGCGCCGCGCTCAAGGCGCTGCAGGAACTGAACGAGTCACCGTCGGCCTGACGATGATGCGACCGCTGCAGCGCGCCACCGCGCGGCGCGGCCGCCGCAGGACCGACCGGTCACACCAGATCCTCCCGCGACTGGCGGTCGGGCGCCAGGTAGATCATCGGCAGGCTGACCAGCGTGACGGCGTATTTCACGATCATGTTGAAGACGAAGATCTGCCAGACCGCGCCCCAGGGCAGCGCCCAGCCGAACGCCCCGACGGAAAACAGGAGGCTGTCCACCGGGACGCTGATGCTGTTGCTGGCCAGCACCCGCAGCCACTGGAAGCGCCGCGTCACGCGCGTGACAAACAGGTGGTAGATCTCGGTGTCGAGGAGTTCGCTGACCACCTCGGCCAGGATCGACGCGATCACGATGCGCCAGACCGGCGCGAGGATCGCCCGGAACTGGGCGTCCAGGCCCCAGACCGGGTCGCCCGGCACGCGCGCCACCCAGAGCAGGTAGGCGGCCATCAGCAGGTTGATGACCCCGGCGGCGACGATCAGCAGCCGGGCCAGCCGCCGGCCGATGAGCTTGTGGACCACGTCGCGCAGGGTGAAGGTGACGGGGTAGATGAATGTCCCCATGTCCACGGCCAGCCCGGCCACCACGCCGATCTTGAGGCTGGCGATGTCCGCGAGCATCTGCGCGGCGATGTACGCCGCGACGGACAGGACCACGGCGGCCGACACCGCCGCCCCGCTGTTTTTTCCCTCGTCCATGGTTCCGCGCCGGCAGTAGGCATACCACAAGGCCGGGCCGCGTGAAAAGGCCGGACCCGCCGCGCCCGGCTACGGCCGCACGATGGGCAGCGGGTCCGGGAAGGAGGCCCGCAGGGCGTCCAGTTCCTCCGCGCGCCCGTAGCCGTCGAGCTCGTTGAACCGATCGAGCAGGATCTCCTCGAACAGACCGCGCCGGATCGCCTGGATGTGGAGGTGCGGATGCCAGTTGCCGTTGTCGGGCGGCCCGCCGACCTCGGCCAGCACCGCGCCGGCGGGTGCGTGTTCCCCCGGCCGGCGCCGGACATTCTGGAGGTGCGCGTAAATCAGCAGCGCGTCGCAGCCCGGGATCTCCGGGCGCAGGATGATACGCTTCCCCCAGCCGCCGTCCCGGTCCTGGTCGTCGTCCACGACCACGATACCCGCCGGGAATCCGGCGACGAACTCCGTGCCTCGGGGCACGTTGAAATCCACGCCGAGGTGGATGAATGCGCCGGCCTTCTCCAGGTAGCTGCCCCGCCAGAGGCGGCGGCGATCCTCCAGGTAACCGCCGTAGGACCAGGCCACGCGCTCCCGGCGGTGGACCTCGTCGAGCATCCGCCCGCAGACGGAGGGATCCAGCAGCGGGTTCGGCGCGCCCGGGGCGGCGGCCCGGCGGGCCAGCCACCGCGCGGCCTCGTCGTCGAGGTTGATCCGCGCCACGGGGTGTCCGGCCAGCGAGGGAAAGAGCATGGGCCTCCTACAGGTCGGCGTTGGGATCGAGTTCCCGGATGTAGGCCAGGAGTTCCCGGGCCACGTCGGAATACGCGACGATCTTGCCGTAGTCGAGGGCGACGTTGTTGAGGTACTGCAGGACCAGGGCGTCGCCGATGCGCGAGCACGGGAGAATGCCGGCGAAGAAGAAGCCTAGCTTCTCGAACTCGGCGGCGAGCAACGCGGTCGCAGGGTCCTCCAGGTTCAGGAACAGGTTGACGCAGGCCACCTGCTGCACGCAGAACTGCCGCAGCGCCTTGCGAACGGCGGTCACCGCGTCCGCACCGTACCGCCGGATGAAGATCTCCGCGCAGCCCTCGGCCGCGTTCACGCCCGTCAGGAGATCCGCGTCCCCGGCAGGCGGAAGGGTGGCGGAGTCCGGCTCCGCGTACTCGTGGTCCGCCGCGCCGATGTTCCGGTACAGCTTCTCGATCATGGCCCGGTGCCGGGCCGGCGGATAGAGGCGCCGCTTCTCCGGCGGGCCCATATACTTGAAGCCGAGGATGACGCTGATCCGCTGCGCCCCGGCCTCCGGGATGCCGCGGAACTTCCACGACGAGGGGCTGGTCGCCAGCAGGATGCCGCAATCGTTGACCTGGTAGCGCGCCATCGCCTTCTGGGTGAAGACGTGGTTCGAGACGGCGTAGGCGTAGATGCCGCGCAATCCCCGCGTCTTGGGACAGGTGAACAGGTACTCGATCAGCCGGTTGAAGGCGCCCTGCCCGCGGTACTCCACGTTGACGAACACGAAGGTCAGCTCGGCGATCCGGTCGTCGGGATACTGGTAGACCAGCGCCGCGTGCCCCATGAAGACCCGCTCCTTCGTCACGGCGACGGCGGAGATCATCTCGCCGGACCGGTTCATGGCGACGAGGCGCTCGGGGTAGTAGATGTGCTCGTCGAAGAAGCTGTACCCGTGCGACTTGAAGGCGCAGCGGGAGACCTGGATCGCCTCGCGCGGGTCGAGGCCGCGCACGTCGTAATCGATTTTCTCGACGATGACCGCGGGCTCCGTCGCCGCCGCCTGCCGCTCCTGCTGCTCGGACTCGAGGGCGGTCTTGTCCTTGCGGTACTTGACGAGGCGCGTCTCCTTGCCTTCCGTCCCGAGGTTGTGGAACGTGACCTCGTCCATCAGGTGCTGCATCAGGAAGGTCCCGAGCCCCCGGGCCGAGGTCTCCTCGATGGACGCGCCGGTCCGGTACGCCTCCACCTGGGCCGGGTCAAACGGCATGCCCTTCTCCCGGACGATGATCCGGATGCCCGCGGGCAGCTTCTCGCAAACGATCTCGAAGTCGCGGCTCTCCTCGGCGTCGTAGGCGTGCTTCATCACGTTGGTCACGGCCTCCTCGACGCCGACCTCGATCGGCATGAGTTCCGCCTCGGAAAACCCGAACCGCCGGGCCGCCTCGACCACGAAGGCCTGGGCATTCGGCAGGTAGGAGAGATCGTTCGGCAGCGTCAGCTTGAGCGTGTCCTTCGGGGTCATGGTCCCATCCTCCAGAGGTTCGCTGCATGTATACCATTTCCAGCCGGCCACCGGAAGAAGGACCGGACGCGCCGCCACCTTGAACCGCCCCGGGCCGTTTTGGTAGGGTGAGGACCGTGAAAGCGCGGGGTCACACCGGGCGCGGGCGTTTCCCGCGCGGCGCGATGGCGATCCTGCTGCTGATCGCCGCCGGCCCGCGGGTCTTGTCCGCCGCCCCCCTCACCTTCACGTCCACCAACTCCGGCAACTGGCACGGGACGGGCAGCGACTACATCTGGGAACGCTCCGGCACCGACCACCTGCTCCCGACGGCGGGCGACACGGTCAACGTCTGCGGCTACTACGAGAACGTGTTCGTCACCTGCAACGTCTCCGTCGCCACGCTCAACGTCCGGACCGGCGCCTACGAAGGCGTGCTGGAAATCTATCCGAGCGCCACGCTGACGGTGGACAACTCGGGCACGTGGTCCGGCGGGCGGATCGGCGGGGGCGGCGGGACGTTCGTCAACCGGGGCGCCCTGCTCATGCCCGTGACGGACCGCACGGTGGTCGTCGGCACGATGATCAACAGCAACCTGATCACGCGCTCCGGCCCCGGGGCCTTCGGCACGCATGCGGGCGCGCTGTTCTACAACGCGACGGGCGCCGTGTTCAACCTGCAGAGCGACGCGAAAATGGTCCACTCGACCGGCGGGGGCGGGATACCGCGGTTCGTCAACCTGCCCGGCTCCACGTTCCGCAAGTCGGCGGGAGCGGGGACGGCCCAGACGGAAATCCCGTTCGATCTCTACGGCGCGCTCCTGGATATCCAGTCCGGCACGTTTCATATCGGGTCCAGCGGCAACAGCTCGGGCGCGGTCTACCAGGTCTCCGTCGGCGCCGTCCTGGACGTCACCCCGTTCTACGAGGACCACTTCTGGTCCGGCGCGCACACGGGAACGGGCCTGGGCACAATCGCGCTGCACAGCAATACCATCAGTCTTTCCGGCACCCCGGTCACGTTCAATTTCTCCAGCAACCTCTTCCACTGGTGGGCCGGCACGTTCAGCTGCACGCACTTGGACAACAAAGGGTTCCTGACGCTGGACGGCGACGGCGTGAAATCCATCAAGGGCTACATGGTCAACAGCAACCGCATCGAGCACGCGGGCGCCGGGAACTTCGACGTATACTGGCTCAACGGCGGGTTCCAGAACGCGGCCGGCGCGGTGTACAACTTCCAGGGCGACGGCGGGGTGGCCAACGACGGGACGATCGACAACTACGGCACGTTCCGGAAGTCCGGCGGCGCCGGCACCTCCGTCGTGTCCGGCACGTTCAACAACTACGGCACGATCGATGTCCGCTCGGGCACGCTGAACCTGCGGGCCGTCGGGAACCGCCCCGGAACGAACTACCTGGTCTCGCCCGGAGCGACGCTGGACCTGTCCCCGCAGGGCGACACGACCTACTCCGGCACGCACTCGGCGAGCGGGGGCGGCACGGTTGTCCTCAACGGCAACGGCATGCAGATCGCCGCCGCGAACGCCACGTTCCAGTTCCCGACGAACACGTTCCTGTGGCGGTCCGGCTCGATCATGAACAACATCCTGACCAACCGGGGCGTGATCCACCTGGTCGGCTCCGGCGAGAAAAAAGTCCACCACTTCGTGAACCAGGGCTGGGTTCTGCAGGAGGGCACCGGCTATTTCGGCATCCACCAGAACGGGTACATGATCAACGCCGCGGGCGCCGTGTTCGAAATCAGGACCGACGCCGGCCTCGCCCGCCAGGCCCAGATCCCCACGTTCTACAACGAAGCCTCCGGCACGGTGAGAAAGGTCGCCGGGACCGGGACCTGCGATTTCGCGGCCGTCTTCTTCAACCAGGGGCTCCTCGAAGCGCAGGCCGGAATGCTCTTGTTCTCCGTGACGAATACGAGCTTCCAAAGCTTTATCGGGCAGACCGGAAGCGTGACGCGGCTGGCGGGCGGCCACCTGTCCAGCGGGAGGTGCGACTTCGACGGGGGCCTGCTGACGGGCACCGGGATGCTCCGGGGCTCGGTCTACAACAACAGCGGCATCATCGCGCCCGGCAACCCGGCCGGCACCTTCATGGACCTCCGCTGCTTTGAGCAGGGCCCGGCCGGCCAGCTGCACATGGACCTGGCCGGCGCGGCGCCCGGCACGGGGTATGACCAGCTCTCCATCACCGGCTACGTGTATTTTGGGGGGACGCTTCGCGTGAGCACGACCAACGGGTACGATCCGGCGGGCCATACCTACACGCTGATGACGTACGGTTCCCTGTTCGGCGGCCGGTTCGACGCCACCAACCTGCCGTCGCTGGCTGCCCATCCCGGGCTGCACTGGATGGTCCACTACGGCTCGAACGCGCTCGTGATCGCCCCGGCGGCGTATTACACGCTTTCGTCCGGCGCCTTCACGGGCTCCGAGGCAAGCGGCTGGGCGACGGTCGTGGTGACGCGCAGCAGCGCCGAGGCGGGCGACCTGGCGCTCGCGTACTCCACGTTCGACGGGACCGCGCGGTCGGGCTTGGATTACACGGCCGTCACCGGGACGGTCACGCTGACCGGCGCCCAGCGCACCAACGCGTTCGCCATCCCGCTGGTCAACAACGCGTTCGATGCCCTGTCGGAGCGCTCCTTCGGGGTGCAGGTCGGACCGCAGGGCGCGCAGGCCTACGAGCTGTCCGGGCTCGCGACCGCCATGGTGACGATCGTGGACGACGACGCGCCGGTCGCGGCGGCCTTCCCCTTCACCGAGACCTTCGAATCGGGCGCGTTCAGCAACTACTGGTCGCTGTACCTCGGCGGGCCGGCCGGCAGCCTGGTCCTGACGACCAACGAGGAGCCGCACGGAGCGCGGCACGTCCTGATGGACAACGCGCTCACGAATGCGTTCGCGTTGGAAGAACTCATCCTGACCGTCAACCTGGCGGGCCAATCCGAAGTCTGGCTCTCGTTCTACCACAAGACGATCAACGACGAGTACCACGACATGCCGGACTCCTTCGCCCAGCACACCAACGCCGACGGCGTGGCCGTCAGCGCGGACGGCGTCACGTGGTACACGGCCCAGGGGCTCGGCGGCTGGAACTCCCTGTCCTTGACGCACAAGCAGTTCATCGTCTCCCTGGACGCGCTGCGCGACCGGTTCGGCTTCGGTTACAATGCGGCGTTCAAGGTCAAGTTCCAGCACTACGACAACCGGCCCGCGCCGGACGCCGGGTTCGCCTTCGACGATATCCGGCTGTTCCGCCCGGTCGGCTACGTCCGTTTCGCGACGACCAACTTCCAGCTCCGCGAGTCCGCCGGCATCTTCACCGTGCAGGTGGCCCGGGCCGGCGCGGCGACGGCCGCGGTGAGCTGCGCGTATTACGCCGACAACCGGGACCTCTGGATCGGCCGGGACTTTTCGGGCCCCACCGGCCAGCTCTCCTTCGCCGCGGGCCAGACGGGCGCGTCGTTCACCGTGACCCTGATCGACGACCAGGTGCCCGAGGCGATCGAGCGCGGCCGGTTCCTGCTCACGGACTTCCTCGGTTGCGCGCCCACCAGCCCCTCCGCCGCCCGGCTCGTCGTCGAAGACAACGAGGCGACCAACGTGCTGGACGAGGGCTTCGACGCCTCCGTGACGCCGGCCGGCTGGACGGTGCGCACGAACGGCGGGCCGGGCGCCTGCTGGCGGTTCGATCGCCCCGGGAGCTGGAGCAACTACACCGGCGGCTTGGACAACTACGCCATGGCCAACAGCGATTTCGCCGGCGCCACCGACATGGACACCGAGCTGCGGACCCCGGCCTTCGACTTCTCGGCGTTCGGGAGCGTCCACCTCACGTACCGGTGCTACTTCTACCACTGGAGCGACGAGGTCGGAGACATCGACTACAGCACCAACGGCGCCGCCGGGCCGTGGACGCCCTTCTGGCGCTACCAGAATGAGGACTACGAATGGGTCGCGCAGTCCATCAACGCCTCCGCGCTGGTCGCGGGCCGGTCGAACGTCATGTTCCGCTTCCACTACTACAACGCGATGAACGACTGGTGGTGGCAGCTCGACGAGGTGGATGTCTACGGGGAGACGGATATCGACCACGACGGGCTGCCCGACTGGTGGGAGACAGGCGTCGGGGGCAATCCCACCAACGTGGACCCGTCGGCGGACGGCGATCACGACGCCTTCCTCAACAGCCACGAGTACCGGGCGGGCACGGACCCGGGGGACAGCAACTCCTACATGAGGGTGCAGTCGGGTTCGCGCTCCGGGCCCGGCATCGTCATCCGGTGGCCGAGCGTCGAAGGCCGCTGGTACCGCCTGGAGCGGTCCTCCAACCTGGTATCCGACGCCGGGTTCGGCGCGAACATCGCGACGGACCTGGAGGCCAGCCCGCCGGAAAACACCGCGACCGACACAACGGCGGGCGCCTCCGGGCCGTGGATATACCGGATCGAAGTGCAGTAGGCGGGGAAAAGCTGGTGGCCAGAGTCGGGATCGAACCGACGACATGTGGGTTTTCAGCCTAAACAGGCCGCCATCAATATGTTACACATTTCCCGCCGCAGTATCTGCACGAGCCGAAGAATCAACAGAACATAAAACCTTCATTTTTCTTCGGCATTTCGCTTGTTTGCACCTTCAAGCAAACTCCCGCCCCTCTTTATAAGGAGTGGAGAACCGCTTTCTTTCGGCAACCTTCTTCTTGACTAAATCATGCACGAAAATGCACGGGAATGCAAAGAGCGTTAAAATATTGGCCTCTGACGTCCTCCCCAAAAACTGGACAGGGCGACCTTTAGCCCGTAATCCCCGCAACTGCGGGCGTGGGATAGAGCCCGCCTGGATCAAGTGCGCTTGCGCCGTCAAATCGTAGAGGACTACTGCCCCCGCCCTTTGGGGCCTTCCAGCATTAGCGCGGGCCTTCCCTGCCTTGCGTCATTGGGAATGTAGATATTGATACCGCCCTCCCCGTGGCCATTCCGGCGTGGAAGAACAACAGCCATGCAAACTGCTGTTCGAAGACCTCGTGCCAGAACCGGAAAAGAAAAACCAGGCCCGCCAAACCGGCCAGTTCCAGCGGCGGCAGCAGCACACGCCACCCTGTCCACGGGATGCTCCGGCGGACCCGCGCCACCGACAGGATCAGCGCCCCGGCCACGGCCCAGCCTGTGACCTCATACAGGGCGGGAAAAACCGCATTGAAGAAATTGTGCAGATTCGTCACGTTCTGGAAATTCTGGGAGAATACCGCTTCCGGCGTCGGCCAACAGAACACGACCTGGCCCCAGTCGATTTCTTCCATCGCCAGGAAAAATGCTCCGGCCGCCAGGCCGGCAAATGCAAGGACCGCGGCCGGGTCCCGCGGCGGTTTCCGCCTGCAGCGTACGGCGCAGCAAAGAAACAGGCTGCCCGCCGCTATGGCCAGAATCGGCGTGGTGCCTTCCAACCAGCCATGTTCCCCAAACCAAGGCACCCAGGCCGGCATCCTCAAGGAGGCTATATACAGCACCGCCGGAATCACACCGCACATCAGCGCCAGCCATGCCGAGCGCGGCACCCGGGCCAGGGTTTCCATCCTCCACAGCCGCCGGCGCCAGCCTATCGCCCCCAATATCCCCACCACCAGCGCATTCTCTATCAACTGGACCCGGGTGAACAACGCGATCCGGCCGTCCGCGCACAACACCCGTTCCGCCCAATCCATCAGCAGGAACATCAAGCCGCATGCCGCCAATACGGCGCTGGCGATCAGGATCCAGCCCACTCCCCCGGGACGGCTTTCGGTCATGGGACCGGCACCGCCCGGTTCATGACCTCTTCGAACACTTCCTGAAGGCGCGCGGCGCCCAGGACTTCCCGGCGGACCGCGTCGTCCTGCGTCACCACGGGCAACCCGCAAGCCAGCGCCTCGAGCGGATTGGACGGACAACTCCATTCCAAAGTCCCGCTGCCAGAAAACGCAGTAATCACCGGATTGGATAGTCCCACGGCTGAAATGGCCAATCCGCCCAACATCACGAACACGCCCAACGCCTTTTTCATGCCGTCATATCCTTGCCGCAAGGCCAACCTTCAAAGCCAATCGGTTTATGCTCCCATTGGCCTCGTTTGTTTGGCAAGCCCGGAATTCGGCCCGGCCCGTGCCGCCTTTTCCCACTCCGCCTCCGTTGGTAGGCGATAGCCATTGGCCGTCCAATTCGCGAACGGCGCAAAGACGATACAGGAACAAGGGCCGCCCGCAAAGGCCCACAATCGGCCCACAGGCTCGATGCCCGAGCCGATCCGGCCGGCGCTTAATCGGTTTGTCGGAATGTCGGGTTTGTCGGTGCCCCGGGGAGAAAAAGCCGCATTCGATCACCCCCGCACCTGGCCGCCGCCCCGGGCGACTGTGGGCTTTATTCGCTTCGGGGGCCATGCAGCACTTGACAACACTTGCGGACAATAGAGGACAGGGAAACGCGGGTATTTGCCAGGAAATATGCTGAAAAAAACGAGGTGGCCAGAGTCGGGATCGAACCGACGACACACGGATTTTCAGCCTAACCTGGCCGCTATCAATATGTTGCGCGATTCCTGTCACAAAATCTGCACGAGCCGAAGCATCAGCAGAACAGAAAATCATTATTTTTCTTCGGCATTCGATTGTTTGCACTTTCAAGCAAGCTCCCGCCCCTCTTGATAAGGATTAGAGCATATTAAGTAATAGTGTAGCCGCACGAGGCAAACCAATGGGCGGCATCGTCGGGGGTAATGGATAGCAAGGCGTGAGCAATGGCCGCCTCCAGCCTTCGCAGGTCAACTTCGGAATCCGGGATTACCCCTCCCGTCAAGTGGCGTGGTCCGCCGGGACGATCAGGAAGCGCAGCGTGACGGCGAGGCCGGCCCCGGCATAGCCGGCCACCTCCATGCACCCGCCGTGTTCCTGCACGATCCGCTGCGCGACATCCAGCCTGACGTCGTTACGCAGCAACGCCTCGCTCGTTTCCTCGCGGCTGTGCTGGACCCGCACACACGCCAGGTCATGATCCCTCCGGAGCATCACGCTCACCTCGCCATGCGCCTCCCTGCACGCATCGACCGCATGGGCCAGCAGGCTCTGCATCGCCCTCGCCAGTTGGCTCCGCATGCCCTTCACAGCGAGTTCTTCCTTCTCCAGGGCGGCCCAGAGGCTCACCCGCTTCCATGCGGCCCACTCGGAGAACGTCCCGATCAAGACCTGGATCAGCTCATTGAGGCACACTCGCTCCGCCTTCTCCGGCCGGACAGGCTGCCATTCGCCGTTGTGCGGCATGCTGCATTCCGAGGTGTTCATGGTGACGAGATGGGCTCCCCTTCCGAAGCGGCGGACGTCCCGGGGACGTGCGAGAACCGCGGCGAGATATCCACGGCCAACCGCTCGCGCACCTCCTCCGGGGAAAGCACCGTCCTCCCCGTATCCGCCAACAGCACCGCTTCCAGCCCCCGGCCCAGCATCGTTTTCCGGAAGCCCGCGAAGGCCGGATAGTGCAGGTATTGATAGGCCAGGTCCGGCGAGGTCATCCGCGCCAGCTGTTCCAGGTGCTCCAGGGTTTCGTGCGCCAGCCAGCCGTGCGCCGCCACAGCCGCCGCGTCCGCGCGCAGTTCGGCGGATCCCGGCGCCTCCGCCAGCGCCTTCTTCAAGGTGCGGCGCGCCTCCGCCCAGTCGCCCTGCTGAAGCTGCGCATAGGCCAGCGCGCGCGACGCCGCCGTGTCTTGCGGAACCCTCCCCACGTATCGCTCCAGGATCAGCGCCGCCCGCTCGAAGTCCTCCGCCTCCAGCCACGCCAGCCCCTCATTCAGGTCCGCCTGCGGCGCCGACCCCGCGACCTGCCGGCACTGATCCCACAACGCCAGCGCCTCGCCCAGGCGCCCCTCCCTTCGGTACAGCGCCCCCAGGTCTGCCATGAGGTCCGCCTTGACGCTCCCCAGTCGGAACGCCGTCTCCAGCATCCGCTTCGCCATCTCGTAGTTCCCCGCCCGCAGATAGCCGTTTCCCAGGCTCTGCCAGACATTGTTGTTCCTCGGATTCTTCTTCAGCGCCGCGCAGCAGGCCTTCACGGCCTCCTCGACCCGGCCCTGTTCCAGGCAGAGATCTCCCGACCGCCTCAACTCATCGCCCTGCCTGACGCTCTCAAAGTCGAATTCCAGCGGCCGGGCCGCCGGCAGCTTGGAAAGGTCCACCGGCGGACGGTAAGCCGTCCGGCCCCGATCCATGACCTGCACGATCAACGTGCGCACCGCTTCCCGCTGCTCGTCCACCGCGTCCGCGCCCTCTTCCGCCCGGATCTCCTTCGCCTCCCCCGCCCCGGCCGGCCGCTGCGCGTAGTGCCGCGCGCTCCATACCAGCACGCCTCCGCCACCCGGGATGATGACCAGCATCGCCAGCCAGCACAGGATGGCCGCCAGTTTCATGTTCTGCGTGATCTTGACCAGCGGCACCCTCACCAGCGCGGTCCTGCTCCCGAACACCGGCGCCGCCGGCTTATGCACCGATATGAACGGATAGTCCATGGGTTACCATCCCTGAAGCGCCAACCGACCCGGTGTTTCCGCGCGCTTCGCCGCCCACGATGCCGGCAGCGAACTCAAGGAGAGCCCCGCCGGGGGCGCCGGCGGCGATGATCGCCACGCGCCGCGGGCCGCGTTCTGCACGATCACGATCCGCGGATCTCCCCGGATCCCGTCCAGTTGCCCGTCCGTCATCCACAACGACAGCGCCTTCGGATGCGCTTTGTAGGCCGCGTAGACCGCCGCCACCGCCTCCTCTGTCCGCCCCAGGCTGCTGTAGGCGCAGGCCCGGTTGAAGAGCACCGCCGCCGCCAGCGCCGGCTTGCCCACCTCCCACAGCCGGATCCGCTCCAACAGCTCCAGCGCCTCCCCGCCTTGTCCTTGCTCGAGCAACACCGCCGACAGGTTGCACAGCACCTCCGGGTTCTCCGGATTCGTCTCCAGCATCTTTTTCAGGATCGCCCCGGACCGCTCGTAATCCGCCACCCGGTAGCTGTAATCCCCCACGTCCTTCAGCACCTTGTCCGTCCCCTCCCCGGCCACGGTCAGCTTCTCCAATTCCGCAATCGCCTGCCCGTGACGGCCCGAGAGCGTCAGTTGCCTCGCATCCTCCCTCACCGCCTCCGTGTAGGCCGCCGCCGCATGCCGGTCCACGTCGGGGATCCAGCCCGCCGGCTTCACCGGAATATCCGCCAGCAGGATCCGCCGCGGCGCGCGCTCCGGCGTCGCTCCGACCGACTTCCGTTTCGGTTCTGCCTGCCCCGTCAGCCGGGCCGACTCCTGTCGGAGAAAGCTCTCCACCTCTTCCCCAGTCGTCGCTTCCGAGGGCTCCCGCGCCCCTCGGGCCCCGCCGGCCAGCAGGCACACCACCACGAGGCTGGCGCCCACCCACCTCCTTTTCCTATTGGCTTTCACGAAAGTTCAGCCGGTATACCCGGCGCTCCTCGTTCGTCGCCCCTTCATCCCTCCACTCCTGCGCCCGGTTGGTCGCAGAGAAGGACCCCGCTTCCGCCCACGGGCCCTTCGGATCCGCCGCCGCTTCCACCGCGTAGGCCACGTTGGTGCGCAGCGGCGACCAGGTCGCTTCGCCAAACCGGATCCGCGTCCCCTCCGGCAACCCGTCCACGAACACCTCGTCCATGTAATACCGCTGCGCCGCCGTCCCCGACCGCGTAATGGATATCTCCACCCACTGCACGTTCGTCAGCCCTGCCTGGAACGCCTCTTCCGTCCCGCCCACCCACCCCCCGGCGTCCTTATCCGACAGCGTAACGGCCAGCCGGTACCAGACTCCTGTTTCTGTTACATACGACAGAAAGCTCCGGAAATAACTGGCGGATGCTCCATGCCATCGAATCAAGGCCGAGGAGGGCAGAACATCCTGCGCCATGAATTCGAAACCGATCAACTGAATCCCCGCCGCTCCGTAATCCCCTGTGAACGCCCCGCCCGACGAGGCATTGGTCGCTACGAAGGAACCCGTTTCCGGCACGGGAAATGTCTGCGAGCCGAATTGACCCCGCAACGCATTATTGGTCCCCGCCGTCACCCATGACCCCACATTCGTCCAGCCCATTCGACCGCCTGAAAATGTTTCCGTATGGACCCCGGCCCCCCGGGCGCACAGACTCGCGCCGGCCAGGATCAGCATCGTTTGTCCTATCGTACGCATCCTTTTCATCAAGGCAGGTACAGCAGCCCTACCGCTAGCAGGAACAGACCCGCCATCAATAGGAAGGCCACCAGTTTGTCCGGGCTCAAGCCCCGTGTATATGACCAGCCCCTCACGCCTCTGCTCATATCGCTTCCTTTCGCGTTTCCTCGTCCCCCGTCAACCGGCTGTTCAGGTACTCCTCGTCATGCACCACAAACCGCTGGCGCTCGCAATCCGCCATCCGCCAGCAGTATCCGTCGTGAAACTCCGTCCAGTGATGCGGCCGGATATGTTCCTGCCGCCCGGCCCTCATCTGCAGGAAGCCCGCCACGACTCGCGCCGGGATGCCCGCAGCCCTGCACAAGTCCGTCAGCATTCGGGCGCAGCGTTTTCCATCCCCCTGGCCAAGATCCCCGTCCTCCGGTCCTCCGTTGAAGCTTTCGACACCGATCATGAACGCGTAGAGTTTCCGAACCGTGGACAGGGGTTCCCCGCCGCGTAACGACCGAGCCCAAGACGCCGCAGCGCCATTCGCCGCCCAACCCTCCTCCTCCGCGGCCGGGCATGGCCGTTGCTCCGAAGCCGGCAGCGGGACCTCTCCCGGCGCGTCCCAGGATCTACGCGATCCAGACTCTTGACGCTCTCCATCCATGCACATCGATTTCATCGCGGACATCCTCCGCATCCTGGCCGCACTCGGGTCCCTCCGCCGGGCGCCGAGCCCTGCGCGACCACGGTATGGCCCTGCCGTATCGCCCCCATCATCCGCCGGTGTGCTTCCCACGCTTCCCAGCCCCCCTCCAGATAGAACACGAAACCATTGATCCGCCCCGCCAGAGCCGAGACGGGCTCGTAATCGCCGCCCTGGTCCGAAGCGATCAGGACCGAGCCGACCTGCGGCCGCTCCTGGATCGCCGCGTTGACCGCCGCGGCGAAATCCCCCGGCTTCGCGGGATTAAACGGAATGATCACGCCGCCCTCCCACTGGTTCGTCTTCGCCCCGCCCGTGGCTATGACCAGCCAATCCGTGGAGAAGCCGATGTCGTGCAGCGCGATCGGCGTAATGCGGTTCATCCCCGCCGTTCCCGGCCCTTCCAGCGGCCCGCCGCGTCGCTGCCAGGCATTCAAGCCCCCGTACCAGAGCCATACCTCCGGGAAGCCCATCCCCCGCAACTTCCGGCATTCCTCATCCAGCACACGACTCCCGCACCCCTCGTCCACCAGCACGACCTTCCGTCCTCGCAGAAACCCCTTGGCCTTCACCGCGTACAGCGGGATGTTCAACGAACCCGGGATCCGCGCCCGCTCATACTCCTGCGCGCTGCGCACGTCCACCAGCAGCGCGCGGCCCGGATCCCGGACGAGCGCCCCCGCCTCGTCCGTGCCCAGGTACAGCGACCAGTCCCGGTCCACCCGCGCCCGGGGCGCCGCCGTCACCACGCCCTGGATCGCGTACTCGAGTTGCGGCATGGAGGCCGACGAGGTCTTCACCTGCAGCCGGTAGTCCACCGCCCCCGCCTTGTCCGGAACAAACAGGATCTCGATCTCGCCCGCCGCCCCCGCCTCCACGTTGGTCGGCCACCGCATCACATGCACGCACTCGCAAGAGGGCGTCACCGATTGCACACCCAGGGGATTCGGCTGCTCGTTGCGAAGCACGAACCGGTTCGTCAACCGGTCGTTCAGGTTCGCGGTTCCGAACCGGTACACCTCGGCCGGCTCCATCGCGCGCGCCGCGCACGCCAGGCCCAGCAGCAGGATCCCGCGCGCCTTCATTCGTTCATCACCGCCTTGATGCCCTCGCCCAGATAGCGAAATCGCGCAAAGCTTCCCAGCGGGCTATCCGACTCCCCCAGCACGCGCGTCGTCACATAGTGCTCCGCCCCGGTCATGAACAGCCCCCGCTGCGGATCGGCCAACTGCCAGCGCCCGTCGGCATAAAACTCCGCCCAGTTGTGAAAGGAGGCCGGAGCCAGGACCGTATTGCGGCCCACCACGTATCCCCCCAGCGCACGCGCCGGAATCCCCGCCCGCCGGCACAACGCCGCGAACAGCGTCGCGAACTCCGTGCAGTCGCCCTTCTCCTGCGTCAACGCGTACAGCGCCCCCCGATCCGTTCCGTCATAGCCCGCGTCCCGGACATAGCCCCGGATCCAATCGTATAGCGCTCGAGCGGTTTGCACCGGACTTCCCTCCGGCAGTTTCGGTCCCAGCCGCTCAAACGCTTCGTCTTCATATTCATACAACGGCCCGGCCTTCAGCCAGCGCTCGGGGTCTGCCTCCTGCGGCGCCGGCGAGGGCTTCATCGCCAGCGTCGCTTCCACTGACACCAGTTTCACCGCGTAGGGCGGAACGTTGCTGAAGACAAAGTGAAGAAGGTGATTGCCCAGGGCATCCGTCTGCTCCGCGGACCGCGGCTCCGTCTTCCAATCCACCAGCCGCTGGGTCGACGTCTCCTCCAGCGGCGCGCACACCCACAACTCCGCCGCCGGAACGACCCGGGATCCGACGTTCTGCACCGTGAAGCCGGAGCGGATGAAAAGATGCAACGGCTCCTCCGCCGGCCCGTCCTTCGCCACCGAAGCACAGGAACCGGCCATGACCAGGACCAGCGAGGCAACCCGAGAGCTCATGACGTTACGCGCCTCCTCCGTACAAGCTGACGTCCGGCCAGGACGGCGAGCAGCAGGATCCCCGTGCCCGGTTCGGGAATCACGCCTCCGCCCGGTTCGGGCGGATCCTCGTCCTGGTTATGCTCGAAGTTATCCAGGTAGTAGCTTTGCCCCGCCTCCTGGTTGCGATCCAGGCGCACCTCCACCCACTGCACGTTCGCCAGCGCGTTCGACAACCCCGACAGCCCGCCCGGCCCCACCCAGCCTCCCAGCCCATAGGTCAGCGCCGGCGTCGTAAGCGTGGACCAGCTGCCCACGCCTCCCAACTGGCTCAACAGGTTCGCCTGGTAGGTGTTCGCCCCGTCGCTAAAGCGCATGTACAGCGACGACGGCAACACGTCCGCCGCCAGGAACTGGAACGTCCACCCGTAGAAGTTCCCCAGGTCCGACCAGTAATCCCCCGTAAACGACACGCCCGATGCCCCGGAGTCCGCGTAGAACGATCCCGTCTGCGGGTCTGGAAATTCCTGCGCGGAAAACGAGCCCAGCAGCGACCCCCCCGGATCGCCGAACCCGCCCGCGTACGAGACCGACAAATCGCCGCTGCCCGACGCCCATCCCGCATCTGTCGCATCCCAAGTTTCGGTGTAGATGACGGCGGCTAAAATTGGCGGAGCACTGGCCGCTAAAGCCACCAATATTGTCACCAGGCAGGATTTCATCTTCATTTGCTCACCTTTATTCTCTTTAGACACATTCCCAAGGCCATGGCTATGCGGCATCAGGCCCCTGCTTGAGACCCCGAGCGTAGAACTTCATAAATCGAGCGCTTATTCCCCATGCTACTCATCTTCCACTTGAATAAGATACATACCGATGCGGCCGACATCCTCGTCGAAGTATTCGTTCTCCGGCGGCGTGGCCGGGATGCCGGACGCGATCGAATCGCTCCAGTCATCGTTGAAGCCCACCCCGTTGTCGAGGTACTCCATGTCCGCTTCGATCTCGTCGCTAACCGCCTGCGCCCACGCCTGTTGCAGCGCCTGTCTGGCCGGCGTGTTTCCCGTGCTGTATAATCCCATGGCGCCGCGCGAAGAGCCGCTGCCGGCGTTCGAATGGAACCCCAAGTAGATGCGATCTTCAAAGGCGCCGTCCGTTTCGTCGTCCATCCAGTCCGCCATCCGCGTGGGCGCGCCGACGCTGTCATCGTTGTCGTTCAGACCCGGCCGGTCATACAGTCCGCTGTCCATCCCCTGTTGGGTGGCGCTCTGCGCCCAGTAACGCGCCGACTCCAGCTCCCGTTCGTAGCCAGACACCCCGAAGCCGCGGTCGATGTCGCCCATGCCGTTCCCGAACCGAATGGCGTCGGCTACGACCACCTTGTTCCCGGAGATCTCGCCCGGAGCGTAATTGGATATCTCCACGCACCCGTTGGTGCCCTGTTCGAAGTAATACGCACCCAGCCACACCCACCCCGAGCCCACCCGCCGGTGATTGACGCGCGTCTCGGTGACGCCTCCGCTGTGCCTGATGCGATAGAGCTGCCTCACGCGATCCGTGCCCCGGCGAGTCCAGCAATAGACCGGATAATAGTCGCTGACGGGGATCGAAGGCCTATACCGCGCCACCGCGCTTTCCGCGACTGTATCGACCGCCGCGTACCGATAGGGAAGATCTCCGGGCTGACCGAAGAAGATGGCGCCCGCGCTGTTGCTCCAGGCCCCGGAGAACGCGACCCCCGGATCGTCGTTGTCCAACACCACCTCCTCGGTCTGATAGCCCACGGGACGAAACGGAACGACGGTGGCGCCCGCGTTGAAACAGTACTGAACGAAGCTGTTCAACTGATCAATGTTGCCCATGTCTTCCACGATTCCGTTGGTGAACGCGCGCGGCGACTGCCACGCGGCCGATGAGACTTGGCGTAGAATCCGTGCCCCGCGCTGCAATAGACCACGATGTTGGTCAACGCGCCGCGAAGCGACGTGACGACCGTAGGGAGCGGCGACAGCGCGGCGCGCGGCGCGGTCTCGCGCTCCGCAACCGCCGTCTCGGCAAAGGGCGGCGAGCGGACCGGAATATAGTCATCCACCGCGCCCGACTCCAGGACAACGCGAGTCGCGGCGCAAACCGACGGAAGACCTGCGAGACACCACGCCGTCAGCGAAAGCTTAAGGAAAGTCTTCCTATCCTTGTTCTCATCAATACCCCTGGTGTTCATTGTTGGTGTTCAGTATTTGGTGTTCAGGACGGAATTCTTCGATCCTCTTACCGTCGTGTTTCTTCCGTTCTCCGCGGTTCCATTAGAATTGAATCTCCGTGGCGGATCCCTGGCGCAGGTAGTAATAGGCCGCGCCGGGTTCCAGCATCTCGTTGGTCGTGACGAGCTGGAACGTCGAGAGATCCAGCCAGTTGCCGTCGTAGGGCGCGCCCCAGCCCTGGATGTACATCAGCCGCCGCCAGGCGCCGTTCGCCGTACAGAAGACGAGCTGGTCGGAGTCCTCCTGCGCTCCGTCGCTCACCGGGTTCGCCCCCGCCAGCGTCGCCTTCAGCGGCAGCTCCTTGCCCTCCGAGAGGCCCAGGATGTTCCAGCCCGTCACGATCCGGTTCGTCCGCGTCCCGTCGTTACCCACCGGGCCGGTGAAGGTGAACCGGGCGGGCGCCCCCACTTTGCGCGCCACCCAAAGGCCCCGGCCCTCGGGCAATTCGTACTCGCTGACGGCGCCGTTGACTTCGCGCCAGATGCCCGAGGCGTCCAGGTAAAGCGTCCGCCATGAGCCGTTATCTTGTAGGATATGCAGTTCGTCCGCGCCCGACCCGAGTCCGCCATCGTTCCCCTGTAACGAGTCCGCCAGCGCCGCGCCCAATTCCCCGTCAAACCGCCGGTCCATCCGCAGCGGCGGCGAGATCAGGGTGTACCCCGCCGCAGGCACATCCCGCCGGATCACGCCCCAGAGATTGTTGGTGCGCGGGGTTTCACCGGGAAGCACCACCTGGTAATACCGGCGAGCGTTATCCGTGCCCAAGCCCGTATCCGTTGCCTGGCATTCGCCCCCATCCCCCTCTACCGTCGCGCCCGCCTTCTGCCAGGACATCCCCGCCCCCACCGGGCTGTCGCTGTAATACACCTCATACAGAATGCCCTGGGCCGTATCCCACGCGACCGTCGCATTTCCGCTGGAGGTGGAGGACTCCAGATCCTTGATCTGAAGACCCCAACTCGCCAGGGATTCCGGAATGCCCGCTTCGTTCAACGGCTCGCCGATATGCCCCACGTAGATTTTGACAATCTCCTCGCTGGAGCGCGCGCCGTCCGAGGTGACGAACCGCACGAGATACACCCCGTAAGCACCCTCCTGTGTCTGCCAGGAGAAGCTGCCCGTGCCGTTGCCTTGGTCCTCAAACACGGCCGCGACCGGCAGACCCGTCACGCTCAAGAGGGGGATCGTGCAGTTCAGATCGCTCGCCGTAATCTGGAAGGCGATGAGATTCCCTTCAAAGGCCACCTTCTGACCGATGGGATCCAGGACCGGCGGCTCCGATCTCTCGCTCCGGTATATTGTTCCATCGCTGCCGCTCTCATAACCGCCTTGCCCCGCGCTGCCGGCCGCCGACACGTTTTCGTTCAGATCAAATCTCGTTGCGCACGTGTAATAAACCGCAATCCGCCCGCCCCCGCCGCCGCAGGCCGACGAGGCTACCGGACCGCCCTGGGCCTCGATGGTTCCCTCTCCATCCAGAGAGACCACATCAATCCACACCGATCCGCCCGCCGGCGAGCCGATGTTGGCGCCGGGCGCGGAACCGTTGGCCTTCAAGAGGCCATCCAAATGCAGGCTATTCGCCGTCAGCCGGACGCAACCGCCGCCCCGGTAGTCGCGGCTTCCGCCCCCAAGATCCATCGGCTCCGTGAGGCTTCCATACACGGCCGGCGATTCGTTGGTCCCGTCCTGGCCCCCGCGCCCGCCGTAACTTCCGCCCACCCGTTGCCCGAGGCTCCCGTTCGTGCCGCCGCAGCCACTGACGTCGATCGAGGCGTTCGCCGCCACGTTGAGCGGCCCGTCCACCGTCAAGATCAGCCCGTTGGCGTTGCCCGCCGGATGCGTGATCTTTCCGCCGTTCGTCACCGTCACCGAGGCCCACGTCTGGCTGTAATTCACCGACCACGTCCAACCCGAGACCGCCATCGCGTTCCCCGGCCGCGTCAACTCCGCGTTCTGCACCCACGTCGAATTCGTTCCCATGACCAGGTTCGGCACCGATGCCGCCGCGTCCTGCGTGATCACGGCATTCGTCCCCGAAATGCTCGCCACCGTCAGCGCCCCTGTCACCGTCACCAACGCGTTGTTCACCAACAGCAGCAACCCCGGCGCCTGCAACCCCAACTCCGTATCCGCCCCGCTCACGCCGGCATTGTTCACCCACAACTGCTCCGCGCCCGTCCCTTTGTTCTTTAAATAAATCGTCCCGCCCCCCCCTGCTGGTAAATTATTTTTCCCCAGTCCACCCCACGTCCTAACCGCATTCGTTAAATTAAATTCGTTCGCACTGTCATAGTAGATCGCGATCCGTCCTCCACCCCCACCCGCCCCCCCTCCCGGCGACGACCCGCCATCCGCTTGAACCACCCCACCCCCCCTCAACGTTCCCACATCCAGCCATATCGCCCCCCCTGCCGATCCTCCCATATAGATGCCGGGACATATGCCGTTGGCCAGAATTTGGCCGTCCAGTTGTAATGCCTCCGCCGTAACTTTTACCCGTCCACCTCCGCAACTTAATTCCCCCCCACCCCCACAAGACAGGGGTTGCCTGCAATCGCCAAAGCACGAACGCGACACGTTACTCGCATCGCAGTTGCCGCCTCGCCCGCCATAGCTCCCTCCAGCATATCTATTGACTCCACCATCGGTATTGCCGCGTCCGCTGACATCGATCGACGAGTTCGTCGCCACCGTCAGCGTCCCGCTCACCGTCAATTGCAGACCGTTGGTGTCCCCCTCCGTATTTGTAATCTTCCCGCCGTTGGTCACCGTCACCGACGTCCAAGCCTGATGGTAGTTCACCACCCACGTCCAGTTCGACACCACCAAGGCGTCCCCCGGCAACGTCAACGGCGCGTTTTGAACCAGAGTCCATCCGCCCCCTTGCGGATATCCGACCAGCGATACGGCTACATTCTGGCTCCATATCGAACCGCTCAACATTGTCCAGGTGGTGTACGTCAAGGATGCGTTCTGGACCAGCACCGCGTTGGTCATGGTGATATCGGCCACCGTCAGCGCCCCGGTAATCGTCATGTTGGCGCGGTTCAGGATGAGTGAAATGCCACTCATCGAGCCGCCCAATTCCGTCACAGGACCTAGTGTTCTATTTTTAACAAGGAGTTGCTCTGCGCCCGTCCCTTTGTTCTTTAAATAAATCGTCCCGCCCCCCCCCGCTGGAAGATTATTTGCCCCCAGTCCACCCCACGTCCTAACCGCATTCGTTAAATTGAATTCGTTCGCACTGTCATAGTAGATCGCGATCCGTCCTCCACCCCCACCCGCCCCCACTCCCGGCGACGACCCGCCATCCGCTTGAACCACCCCACCCCCCTTCAACGTTCCCACATCCAGCCATATCGCCCCCCCTGCCGATCCTCCCATCCAGCAGCCGGGACATATGCCGTTGGCCAGAATTTGGCCGTCCAGTTGTAATGCCTCCGCCGTAACTTTTATCCGTCCACCTCCGCGAGTGTATACCCCCCCACCCCCACAAGACAGAGGTTGCCTGCAATCGCCAAAGCACGAACGCGACACGTTACTCGCATCGCAGTTGCCGCCTCGCCCGCCATAGCTCCCTCCAGTATATGC
Organism: Verrucomicrobiota bacterium; assembly: GCA_022710725.1. GTDB lineage: Bacteria > Verrucomicrobiota > Kiritimatiellia > CAIQIC01 > JAGNIJ01 > JAGNIJ01. The sequence continues at coordinate 155 of JAKLGK010000002.1, read as the reverse complement.
ATGAACTCCACCATCGCCATTGCCGCGCCCGCTGACATCGATCGACGAGTTCGTCGCCACCGTCAGCGTCCCGCTCACCGTCAATTGCAGACCGTTGGTGTCCCCCTCCGTATTTGTAATCTTCCCGCCGTTGGTCACCGTCACCGACGTCCAAG
>JAKLGK010000014.1 GCA_022710725.1 Verrucomicrobiota bacterium | reverse complement strand
TCGCGCCTTGAACTCGTCCGAATGTTTTTTCCGTTTCTGGCCCATGGCCCGTCTCCCGTTTTTCTGGACTGTGACTCTGCCAAAATCTTGGCTTAACCACCTGTCCAAAAAACGGGGGGAACTTCACGCCACCCAAACTGCGCCCAGTGCAGGATGTTCGTCGTGTAAACCATGCCGCCGTCCTGCTTCTCGATGACCCACGGGCGGGATGGGCGGTGCTGATAGCAGACATCCGACTCCATGCCGGAGAGGATGTTGCAGTAAAGCGGCCCCGCGAGCGCGGAGGCAGATGCGAGCAAAGCCGCGAGCACGCTGAACAGCTTGTTCACGGGGGACCTTCCTTGTAAGGGTGACTTGCCTCCAGCTTGTCCTGGAACCCGTACCGGTGGGCCAGGTAGCCTTCCACCTTCTGCCGGTCCGGTTCATCAAGCACGGAGTCAAAGGCCAGAAACGAAAGCACGTGGAACTCGTACGGGATGTTGTAGATGGACCCGATGCGCGGGAAACAGGTCGGGTAGTGATTGGTGGTGAAGCCGCGGGCCCCGCTGTCCCTGGCCTTCAGGCTATCAGGGATTACAGTGCCGTTGATAAAGGCGGAGATATTGGTGCTGGGATAGAGCCACTGGACGCAGGTCACGTTGGCCCCCGCCGGGTAGTTCGTCTTCAGGCACCAGCCGTACACGGCGGAGTAGTAGTGGTAGTAGGCGAAAGTCTCCCCGGACCATGCTGAAGACAAGGCCCCGTACCCGGCGTTGCCCTCTCCCACGCCGGTGTTCCCGGTTTCCGCGTACATCGCCGAGGTGCCGGAAGTGATCGCGCCGGTGTAGGAGACGACGAAGAACAACGTGTGGTTGCTGTACGTTGAATATGTGGCGGCATACAGGACGTTCGTCTCGCCCTGCGTGAAGCGTAACGCGCCGAGGCCGTTCGTGAACCCGGAAACAAACGTCGGGCATTGAATGGCATTCGTCGCCACGCCGCCGACGCGCAAAACAAGCTGCGTCACCCTGTCGCTGTTATCGGGCGGCGAACCATTCGTGGATGAGCAATAGGCCCCGTCAGTATCCGCGTACATAACGAGCGTGTCGCCGAGGGATTCGGGAGTCCACTCGATAGCCTCCTCCCCCACGAACACTCCGGCCATCCACGGCGGGAGTTGCGCCATGGCCGAGAGCGCGAGGATCAGGACTATGCTGATGGCGAGCTTCATCTGGTCTTCCGATATTGCTTGTTCGTGGTGCCGGCAGGCTTTTCAAAATAAAGGCCGTGCCAGTAGCCGTTTGTGATGGCGATGGTGCCGCAGGCGACAAGACCGTTGGTGGCCTTGATTTCAAGCGACGCCTCGTAGTTGATGAACAGCAGCACGGCCTCGTAATCCGACGTGGACGTTCCGGGCCATGCGACGAGAGAAATGTCCCCGGCCGCGGAAAGCGCCTGAACCCCGCCGTTGGTCGGGTGGATCTCGAACTCGTCGTTGTCGATGGCGAACAGCCGCGCTGTGTAGATGCCTAAAGCAAGGTCGGCCTGTCGTGCGTACAGGTTGCTCGCCGCCGCCCAAACCGGATCGCTCTCGTTCGTGAGGCAGCCGCTTAACGCGTCATCCATTTGTGATCGTATGACAAAGGCATTGGAAGATGCGGCGAAGGGGCCGCGAGCTTCGGCGGAGAACAGGGAATGGTCAGATGAAATAGCCAGGGTGTTTGACGAGACAGAAAGGGTCGTTCCGTTGGAGCTTGAAAGACCTATGGAGCCGCCTTGGATCGTGATCGAACCGCGAGAATAGGCGCCTCCAGCGTTATCCCCGCCGACAATGTTGATCGCGCCCCCGTTGTTCGGGACTGCATAAGCGTCGGCGCCTTTCAGCGTAAGGTTTTTTGGCGAAGTGGAACCGCCCGGGGCGCGAAATGTTTCAGAGAAGAATCCGCCGTTATTGGTCATGCCCAGGGCAAACGGGCCGTCGAAAGAAAAAGATGAAGCTTTGGCTGAAAAAGAGGAAGACGTGAAGGAAATGGAGTTTGGCGAAACAAAAAATATCTGCCGGCCGTAAATCCAGGAATAGGCGTACAGGTCGGACGATCCGTTGGTGGTTCCGATAAAGGTGTCGCCGTATTCTGCTCCTGATAGGCCGCCGCGCAGATAAACCGTGGATCGAGCCCATTCAGGATTGGATGCGGATTCGTACGGGCAAATAAGGATGTTGCACGTGCCCGCGCCTGTAAAAAGCGGGGATTGAACACGTGAAACCGTGATGGAAGAAAAGACAGAGGGATAGGCGTGCGAGATGGATCCCAGATAGGCGTCTATGCCTTGCAGGTGTCCGAATAGAGTGGTGGTCGTATTGGAATAGATACTTGGAGCAAAAGTGGGGTAAACGGCGGCATCGGAAACTGTTTGGCCCGGTTTCACCCAAGCCGCCGGGGCCGCGGTGACGCCCAGGAAAAGGGCCAACAGCGCCGCCAGGACCGGCAGCGTGCGGTTGGTGGGTCGTTCCGGCTCCGGGTTGTAGAGCGGCGAGGGCTGGCTGGCGCTGGAGCCGCCGGATACGAGGTAGCGGCCGTAGACGAGGGTGCGAAGGGTGATCTCGGCGCGGATCATGGCCTGGTTGGCCTCCGGCGCGATGGACACGCCCATTTCCATGGAGAGCGTGAAGTAAATCAGCGTCTCGGCCTGGCGCAGCAGCGAGAGCGGGATCTTGGTCTCGTCCTCGTCGAGTGTATTAGTCGGGTTGGACGCGATCAGGGCGCGGATCTCCGCTGCCGTGTTGGAGATGATCGAGGCCAGCTGCCCGGCTTTGTCAGGGTTCTCCGAAAGCCAGGTCTCGTAGAGCGGCTGCAGCTCTGACGGGAAGTCCGCCAGCATCAGCTCTTCAGTTAAGGCGACCCATTCCATATTCAGAACAAAGGGCCGGAGCTTTGCGGCCCCGGCCCCCCTCTCCAGTTACCGACCCCGATCAGGAGGCCGAGATGTTCAGCCGCGCCGCTGCGGCCGTGTTGGTCACCTTGACGTCCTCCGACCAGTCGAACTTGGCGACCTCGACACGGCCGTCGTCCCGGACATACGAGCTCGGGACCATGTAGTTGTTCATGAGACGGAAGGTCTTCATAAAGCTCGGGTCCAGCCGGGACGGCTGCGCCATCCGGGTGAACACGAGGACCGTCGAGTCCAGCAGGAAGCTGTAGTCGGCGGCCTTGCCCTCGGGCTGGGTGTCGTAGACCATGTACGAGGTCCGGACCTCGGGGGTTCCGATGAACAGTTGATTGGCCGACTGCTCGGACGGGACCGCGAGGCCCACGCCGGCCTTGCCGCCAGAGCCCACGACAAAGCGGTTACGGACCGCCGCAGCGTTCTTGAAGATCTTCCAGGCGGTGGCGCCAAAGAGCACGCCGACGTTCATGACCGAGCCGAACGCGCAAGCCTTGATAACCTGCAGGATCGAGGTGTCCACGTCAGAGACGGGGTCGGACGAGGCGTCCCAGGTCTTGGAGGTGCCCGCCCCTACCGCCTCGAGGGCGGCGTCAATGACGCGCTTCTCGTGGGAGAGCGCCGCGACCTGGGCGATGGCGACCGCGCCCTCGCGCAGCATGTTCATGATCCCATCGGCCTCGAGCTGCTCGAGGTTGTCCACGGGATAGTCCAGGGCGTGGGGCTCGCAGTTGTAGGTGTCGTCGGACACCTCGAACTTGAGCTCCGTGGCCCGGCCACCCAGCGCGCGCAGCGTGTCGGGGATCCGGAAACGGTTCTTCTCGGTGTACTTCTTGTACCGGCCGACGCTCTTGGAGACCGGCACGGTCGGGGCGAGGAAGTCGGCGACGGGCATGACGGAGTCCTGGGCGACGCCCTGGGCGAATTCCTTCAGGACCGGGTCGCTGCTGATGGAGGCGAGTCTGCTCATTGGGGGTTTCCTTTCGTGCTTACGGGGCCTGGGTGAGGGTTTGGCCGACGCCTTTGTAGATGATGAGGCGGTTCGTGACGCAACTGGCCGTGGACTGCGGCACGGAGTACCAGACCTGCGTTACCGTGGTGCCGCCGGCGATCCCGCCGGTCAGCGTGGCCGCGCCGTCCACCGTGGCGGCCCCAAGAACCTTCAGGACGGCCGCGGTCGTGGTCCCGCCCACGATCTGGTTGCCGGTGATCGCGGCGTTGCCGGCAACGGTGGCGTTGCTGGTGATCGTCACGTTACCGGGAAAGCTCACGGCCACGCTGTAGATGTTCGACATCACCTGCGTGCGGACGCCCTCGCGGAACGAGGACTCGGGATCCGTGGCGAACGCGAAGCACGCAACGATCACTAGGAGAACTGCGGTCAGAGTAAGAATGCGGTTCATGTTGGGTTCCTTGTGGATTAGATGACGGTCACAAAACCGAGGCTCGCGGCCCGCATGAGGACCAACTGGCCATCAACGCCCGAGGACTCGGCAATGCCGAGGACGCGGTAGGTGCCGGCCGCCGCGGGCAGGGCCCGGACCTTGCCCTTCTTGGCGGCGGTTCCCGCCCCATCGGCCAGGACCAGCTTGTCGCCGGGGTTGCAGGTGCCGTCGAGGACCACGCGGTAGTTCTGGCCGGCCTGGATCGGGT
>JAKLGK010000013.1 GCA_022710725.1 Verrucomicrobiota bacterium | reverse complement strand
CCATTTGTCCGTCCGGTTTTCCCCGTGATGGGGCCGCTATGCGGCCCCATACGGGGCCACGTTGGTCCCGCCGCGCGGGACCTCACGTGGCAAGACCGGTGCATTAAACCGCTCTGCCATCCCTCCACTGTCCATCCCGGGTTTTCCCGTACGGGGGAAGCCCAGTGGCCTTTTTTACGATACACCCCAAGGTCGCGCAACGCCAGTTTACGGCTCCACAGAGGCTGAAGAATCCGCGCCGGACGGCACGCGCAGCACCCGCCACGCCACCCAATCCAGGGGCACGTCGTTGAGATAGGTTCTCGCGCCGGCAAGAAGACGATCCGGAGAGCCGAGCGCCTCGAGGGGAATACGAAGGCGGATGTCCGCTCCCGAGCGCTTCACGGAGACCAGGCCCGGTGGACAGGGGCGCGCCTGATCCAGCACCTCCGCGGAGAACGCCTTGAGGGTGATAATCAGCTTGGGCATATGCTCGAATGGATGATCCGGGCGATATCCGAACACATACACGGACGCGCCCATGCCAGGCTCGAGGGCGCGGTTGAGCCGAAGGTCCACCTGCACGATGCGCCCCTCCAGAGACATCGTGCAGGCCTCGACTCCGACATGGCGCTCCTTCTCCTCCGCGGTGAGTTCCTCCGGCAGGATCTGCGGCGCTTTTCCGGACTCCAACGTCTCGGGCCCGACCGACAGATCCGCGTCGGCAAAATCGCCGTACAGGTCGTTGGCCCGGGCAAACAGCCGCAGCCGCCCGGAACTGAACGTCTCGTCGGTCTGGTGGGCGGCCAGGGCGCGGTCGCGGGACGCGGCCTGCTCCGGATCCGCGGCCACGGCATGCCAGTCGATCGCGCCCGCGAGGTCGGTCGGGGGCAAGAGCCAGGAGGTTCCATCCCTGTCGGGCCAGTGCGTGTAATGGATGAGGTACGGCCGGCGGACCGGTTCGGGCTCGTCCGACAGGTCCCACAAGGCCACGCGGCTAAAGAGGTAGAGGGCCTGGTGATCCGGATGCTGGTCCGCCGGATGCGAAACAAGGATGCAGGTGGGCCGGAAATCCCGGATCACGTCCTTCAGGTCGGCCAGAAGAACTTCCCCCTTGTAGGGCGCGCCGGGGTGAAGCGCGTCGGCATAGGGGACCTCGCGGGTCCGGGTCAACAGGCTCCGGAAGGGCATCGCCTCGGCCCAGTGGGCGCACCAGATGTTCAGCGTCCCAAAATCGGGATAGCCCAGAAACAGCAGGCTGTCGGCCGCGAGCCCCAGTTCCCCGGCCGCAGCCCGCGCCTCCTGCATGCGCCGGGGACCAAGCAGGCTGACCTTGTCCGGGTTGACCACCAGCCTCTCGCGATAGAGTTGCAGGGACCACTGACTGTGCTCGCCACACGTGAGGAACACAATGCGGACGGGGATGCCGGTTGCCGTCAGCTGCCGGATGGTCGCTCCGCACCCGATGGTTTCATCGCCAGGATGCGGGGCCAGCACCAGCACGCGATCCCCGGCTTTCCATTCCACGGCGGGCAAGGGCAGCGCCTCGCCGCCGCGGACGGGAATGCCCGCCAGGACGGTGGCCAAGCCGATCCATCGGGCGATGCTGTGAATACGTTGCTGCAAGAGAGCCCGGTTCCTTCGTTTATCCATTCTCGCCCGTGCCGCAACCGGATGCAACCACGTAAAATAGCGGGATGGATCAAGAAAAAGGGCATCCCGAGGGATGCCCTTTTTCGGTCTCTATGGTGCAGCCAGCGATTAACGCCGCCGGTCCCCACCCCTCCACTCACGGCCGCCGCCGCCGCCGAAGTCGCCACGGGGGCGCTCTTCACGCGGACGCGCTTCGTTGACCGTCAGGGCCCGGCCATCGACTTCCTTGCCGTTCAACGTGGCAATAGCCTTGTTGGCCTCGTCCTGCGAACTCATCTCAACGAAGGCAAACCCTCTGGACTTGTTGGTGAACTTGTCCATGATGATGTTGCAGCTCGTCACCTTGCCTGCCTGTTCGAACAACCGCTGGAGTTCTCCTTCGGTCGTGTTGAACGAGAGGTTGCCCACGTATAACCTTGTACCCATCTGTTTGCTTTCCTTTTATCGTTCGGAGGGAGTATCCAACAGCACCACCCTACACGTTCGGGCTTCTGATATGCTGTCAGAAAGAAGGTTTGCTGACCATCCGGCTGCTTTCTGCCTGCTCTCCTGCCTGCGACGGTAATGTAACCGGCCCCGGCGCAAACACAACTCATTTTTTTAAGTTTTTGCGCGGGTCACGGGCGCAGGCCCGGCGCGCTTGCCCTCCCGCCGCAACCCGCTATGCTGGGCCGCGGAGAAGAACATGCTCTCGCTCGGCATACTGGGATCGGGAAGAGGCAGCAATGCCCGCAGCATCCTCGAGTACATTGAGGCAGGCCGCCTCGATGCGCGCGCGGCCTGCGTTGTTTCCGACGTCGCCGGGAGCGGCATCCTGGAACTGGGACGGATGCATGGCATCCCCTCTTTCCATGTGGACGGCGCCCCGTTCCGGACCAAGCTGGACGGCGCCGCGCAGGATCAGGTCATCGGCCTCCTGCGTGAGCATGGAGTCGACACGGTGGCCCTGGCCGGCTTCATGCGCATGGTCAAACCGGCGCTCCTGCGAGCCTTCCCGGGCCGCGTCGTGAACATACATCCCGCCCTGCTTCCGGCCTTCCCGGGTCTGGAGGCATGGGAACAGGCTCTGGCCGCCGGAGCGTCCGAGTCCGGTTGCACAGTCCATTTCGTGGACGAGGGCATGGACACGGGCCCCGTCATCCTGCAGCGCAGGGTCCCCGTCCTGCCGGACGACACGCCCGCCAGCCTGCACGCTCGGATCCAGGAGCAAGAGCATCTAGCCTATCCCGAGGCGCTCGCGCTGCTGGCCAGCGGCCGGGTGCGACTCGAAGGGGGAAAGGTGGTCCGTTCATGACCCGTCGCGAGACGGACGCGGTGTTCCGCCGCCTGACCAGGGCGTACGGGCCCCCGCCCCGGCTCCGCCGGTTGCGCCCGCTGGACGCGCTGGTCCAGACCATCCTTTCGCAAAACACCTCCGATACGAACTCCTGGCGCGCGTACCAGGAACTGACACGGACATTTCGAAGCTGGCCCGCCGTGGCTGCGGCCCCGGCGCGTTCCATCGAGCGCGCCATACGGAGCGGCGGGCTGGCGCGCACGAAGGCCCCGCGCATCCGGCTCGTGCTCCGCCTGATACGGGAGCGCGAGGGACGATTGAGCCTCGCCCGGCTGAAACGGTTGTCCGACCCGGAGGCGCGGGTCTGGCTGACCAGCTTGCCCGGTGTCGGATCGAAGACCGCAGCCTGCGTGCTGCTGTTTGCCCTCGGCCGGCCGGTCATGCCGGTGGACACGCATGTCGAGCGTGTGTGCCGGCGACTCGGCTGGGTCGGCGCCAAACTCCCCGTGGATCAGATCGGACCCGTCCTGGAGAGGCACGTGCCGGCCCGGCGGATGCTGGCCATGCACCTCCAGTTGGTTCGGCATGGCCGTCGCACCTGTCGCGCCCGCAAGCCCGCGTGCGCCCGCTGCCCACTTCGTTCCTGTTGCCGGAACGCACAGTGACATGTTTTATAAAACATGTCACAGGGTGTGGGAGGAGGCGGATCGAACGGCGAGAAATCGGCGCAAAACTCCTTGGACGCGCCCCCCGTCCTCGCCTATGATGTCGCCCTGCTCAACCGATAGGGAGAAAGACGATGACGGAAACGACCCGGAAGCTCGTGCTCGGGTTGCCGAAAGGCAGCCTGCAAGAAGCCACTTTCCTCATGATGAAGAAGGCCGGCTTTAATGTCTCCGTCGGCTCGAGGTCCTACCTGCCGACCATCAACGACCCGGAACTCGAGGGACGGCTCATCCGCGCCCAGGAAATCAGCCGCTACGTCGAACATGGCATGCTGGACGCCGGCATCACAGGCTACGACTGGATCCTGGAGAACGAGTCGGATGTGCACGTCGTCGCCGACCTCATTTACGCCAAGCAGGGCCTGCGCCCTGTCCGCTGGGTCCTCGCGGCACCGGAGAAGTCCCGCATCCAGTCGGTCAAGGACCTCCAGGGCAAGCGCATCGCCACCGAGGCCGTCTCGCTGACGAAGCAATACCTCCGCCGCCACAAGGTCAAGGCGGAGGTCGAGTTCAGCTGGGGCGCCACGGAAGCCAAGGCCCCCGAACTGGTGGACGCCATCGTGGAACTGACCGAGACGGGCTCCTCGCTGCGCGCCGCCAACCTGCGTATCGTCGACGAGGTGCTGACCTCCACCACGAAACTGATCGCCAACCGCAAGGCCTGGAAGAACCCCTGGAAACGGGCCAAGATCGAGCAACTCGCGCTGCTGCTCTCCGGCGCCCTCGCCGCGGAAACCAAGGTGCTGCTAAAGCTCAACGTGAACGAGAAGAACCTGAAAAAGGTGCTGGCCATCCTCCCGGCCCTGCACGCGCCGACGATCAACAGCTTGAGCTCCACCGGCTGGTTCTCCGTCGAGTCCGTCGTCGAGGAACCGGTGGTGCGCGAGATCATCCCGGCATTGAAACGGGCCGGGGCCGAAGGTATTATCGAGATCGGGTTGAACAAGGTGGTGCCCTGATCCGGCCGACCGACGGGGCGCCGAAGGAGAACACATGGGCTCGGTGAAGAAGAAACGCCGCAAGAAGATGGCAAAGCATAAACGCCGGAAACGCTTGCGCGCGATGCGGCACAAGAAGGGTTGATCGTTTCCGGGATGGCGAAACGGCGCCCCGACGTCCTGTCGGGGCGCTGTTTGGCTCCCGGTCGCAAGGGGCCCCATCACCGGGCCCGCAGGATGGGAGATCGGGAATGCGGCGTGTGTTGTCCAGCCTGTGGATGGCCGGGGTGCTGCTGTTGGCCGCAGCCGGCGGATGCCGGACGGTTCCCCCGCCGGTCGTCATCGTCAATCCCGAAGCCCCTGACTTGGCGGCGTTGAGCGCCGAGGGCCAAGCCAGGGCGGACTCGCTGGCCTGCTACGCGAAAGGCCTGCTGGACGAGCGGCGGCGCGACTACGCGTCCGCCTTGAGCAATTTCCAGGCGGCGGCGCGCCTGGCCCCGGACAACGAGGAACTCGCGCTGCGCGTCGCCCTGCTCCTCCTCCAGCAACGCCGGGTGGACGAAGCTGTCGGGGTAATGGACGAGGCAACCCGGCACCAGCCGGATTCCGACAAGATCCTGCGGTGGACGATCCTGGTTCACCGCGCCGCCGGCCACACCGAGCGCGTCATCGAGCTCTACCGCGATCTGATCCGGCGGGAGCCGGCCAACGCCGATCCCTATATCGAGCTGACGGCCCTGCTCATCCAGGAAGGCCGGCACGACGAGGCCATACGCCTGCTGGAGTCCGGGCGGGACCGGGTCGACGAACCGCTCGACCTGCTCCGCCTGCTGGCCGGCCTCCACGCCGAGAAGGCCGAGGCCGCCACCGATGACCGCGAGGCGGGCCGCTCCAGGGCGGCGGCCATCCAGATCCTCGAAAGCGCCCGCGAGAAAGCCCCGGCGGACACCTCCATCCTGTTCCAACTGGGCGACCTCTACATTGCGGACCAGCAGATCGAGAGGGCCGTTGAGTACTTCGAAGCCGTCGAGCAGGAGAAACCCGACAGCCTGCTCATCCGGCAGAAGCTGGCCTTGAGCTTCCTCAAGCTCGGTGACAAGGACCGGGCGATCCAGGCGCTGGAAGAGCTCACCCGGCAGGCGCCCGGCCACCCGCGCCTGTTCTTCTACCTGGGCGAGCTCTACCACGACAAGGGCGACACCGAGAAAGCGCTGTTCAATTTCAGCCTGGCCGAGAAGGCTTTCCCGGACGATCCCACGCCGCTCCTTCGAAAGGCCCTGATCCTTTCCGAGGACCTCAAGCAGCCGGCGGAGGCGGCCCGGGCGCTCGAGGAGGGATTGGAAAACAGGCCCGAAGACGTCCATCTGCTGGAGATGCTCGCATACGTGCTCTATGACATGAAGGACTATGCCCGGGCCCTGGCGCTTTTCGAGAAACGCCACGAACTGGCGGTCCGGGACGAGGACGGGGCCAGCCCGCTCTTCTACTTCAATTATGCCCTGGCCGCGGAGGCGGCCGATCGCGTCGACGAAGCGGCGAAGCATCTGCACGAGGCCATCCAGCTGAACCCCGCCTATATCGAGGCCTACCTGCGCCACGCCTTCGACCAGGAGGACGACGCGTCGCTGTCCCGGTGCATCCGGGTCCTGGACAAACTGGCCCGGCTCCAGCCGCGGGATCCCACCACCCACTACTACATGGCCCTCCTCCACAGCTCCCGGAAAGCCTATCCCGAGGCGCTGTCCGCGTTCGAGAAGGCGGACGAGCGCGCCGAGAAATCCGCCTTCCTGGGCGAGGCCCTCGACGCCAAATTCTATTTCTGGTACGGCGCGGCCGCGGAACGGAACGGGGAGTTCGAGCGGGCGGAGAAATTGATCGGGCGCTGCCTGAAGCTCGATCCCCAACATGCGGACGCGTACAACTACCTCGCGTACATGTGGGCGGAAAAGGGGCGGCACCTGGACCGCGCCGAGGAGTACGTGCGCAAGGCCCTGGCCGTCAACCCGACCAGCGCGGCGTTCATTGATACGCTCGGCTGGATTTACTACATGCGGGGCGACTATCCGAAGGCCCTGGAACAGCTCGCCAAGGCCGCCGAACTCCTGCCGGAAGATCCGACGATACTGGACCACCTGGGCGATGCGTTCGACAAGCTTGGTCAGAAGGACAAGGCCCTGCCCCGGTGGGAGCGCTCGTTCATCCTGGACCCCCAAAACGAAGACGTGGCCCGGAAACTCAAGCAGGCCGGCGTGGATCTCGCTCCGCTCCGGGCGGAAGCCGAGGCGCTCCGCAAGCAAAACGAGACCGGGGGCAAGAAGTCGGAGAGCAAGCAATAAGGGCGCCCCGGCGCTTCGCCGGGACGCCCTTTCGCGGCTCGAGAACCAGTCCTACTCGGCGCGGACCACCGTGCCGCCCGCCGGGTTCTGCTCGCCCTCCGTGACGTCCGCGTAGGAGACCTTCTCCAGCACCTTGGCGACGCGGATCTTGCCGATCACCCGGCCTTCCTCCTGGCCCAGCATCTCGCCCGTGTCGGGATCCATCAGGGTCTCGCCCTGCTCCGCCATCACCAGTTCCTGGCCGACCTCGACGCCGAACTCGGAGCCGCGGTTGACGATCACCTGGCCGCTGTCCGACACCTTGATCACGCTGCCCTCGAAGGGGAACTCCTCCATCTTCTTGGCGATGATGCTCGCGGCCTGGTTGATGCAATCCTGCGCCGCCTGCCCAAGCGGCGTCTTCACAAAGCCGCCCACCTCCGTGCCCAGACTGTGATAGGACAGCCCGACGCGCAGGGCGGTGTTGCCCGCCTTGCCGACGACACGTTCCTTGGCCACGATCTCGCCCGTCGTCGTGTCGATGAGCTTCACGATCACCGTCACCTGCGCCTCCGAACGGCCGCCGCCCACGCGGACGCCCTTGAAGGAGATGCCGCCGTCCGCGCCGGACTGGGATTCCTCGACCTCCGTCACCGCCCCGGTCGCCAGGTAGCGCGCCGGCCGGACCTTGCCCGTCTGGGCAACCTTGCTCGCGCCCGCGGCGCGCCCGCTGGCCACGAGGTCCTGCTCGGCCAGCACATCCTGCAGTTTCTCCCGCTCAACGATCACGAAACGGCCCGAGTCGAACAGGGCGGACTCGAGCATGATGGAGAGGTTGTCGCCAAGGTTCCACGAACCGTGCCAGCCGGCCTCGTTGTCAAATTCCTTGCAGCCGATGGCCTGCTTGAGCCCCTTGTACTCTCCCAGTTTCATGTCCGCGTTCGCCGATTCGGTCGCGGTCTTCGGCTTGCCCCACAGGGCGGACGCCTGTTGAAGCGGGATGGAAACCAGGACGGCGAGCGCCACCACAACCACGAGCATGCGATTCACGTGATTTCTCCTTTGCTTGTCTTCCACGCGCCGGCGTGGCATTTAGAGAAGGTACCCGCGGGCAGGTAAAAAGCAAGCGCACAGGATAGCGAGGCATCGCCATGGAACTGGGCATCGGACATCGCAGGGCCCTCGTGGGCGGAGCCAGCGCCGGGCTGGGCCTGGCCTCGGCCGTGGCCCTGGCCCGGGAGGGCTGCCAGGTCGCCATTGTTTCGCGCTCGGCCAATCGTCTCCGCAAGGCGCTCGAAGCCTTCCCCGCGGGCGCCGCCGTTGTTCCCATCGCGGCGGACCTGGCCACGACGGAGGGCCTGTCGGCCTGCCTGGCCGCGGCGGACGCCTGGGGCCCGGTGGATATTCTCGTCAACAACACCGGCGGCCCGCCCGCCGGGCGGAGCTTCGACCATGATGATGCCGCGTGGCAGCGCGCCAGCGACTCGCTCCTGCGGTACGTGCGGCGGATGTGCGAGCATGTTGTCCCTGGCATGCGCTCGCGGCGCTGGGGCCGGATCATCACGATCACCTCGCTGACGGTAAAGGAGCCGGCCGTCAACCTGGTCTTGAGCAACGTTTTCCGCGCCGCCGTGACGGCCTACCTGAAGGGCCTCGCCCGCGAAGTCGCCCCCGATGGCATCACGGTCAACACCGTCCTGCCGGGGGCATACCACACGGCGCGATACGACGAACTGATCGAAAACACCGTGCGGCAATCCGGCCGGAGCCGCGAGGCGGTCACGCAGGAATGGCTGGCCCGCCTGCCACAGGGGCGCTTCCAGAAACCCGAGGAACTCGGCGCGCTGGTCGCGTTCCTCGCCTCGGAACAGGCGGCCGCCATCACCGGCGCGGCCATCCCGGCGGAAGGGGGCATGCTCCAGGGGTTGTTGAGCTGAACTCGGGCGCCGAATGCAAGCGGCCTGTCGGCGGACCGTTTCTCCCGGAATTCGAGAATGCAGGGGGAAAGATTCGACGACCTGTTTAATCGGTGGCGCTGACGGCGGCTTGACTTGGCTTTTCGGACCGATACCCTGTGGCATCATCTGCGGGCGGTTAGCTCAATTGGCAGAGCGCCAGCTTTACACGCTGGATGTTACAGGTTCAAATCCTGTACCGCCCATAGCCATTCCACAACGCTGCACAGGGCGCCTAACCGCGCCAGCATGACCCATAACTCATAACTATAATGGGTCATAATGACGCATTCCAGTAAAATATATACTTATGTTATTTGTTTATATTCAATATATTACATTTTATACCACTTTGTGGCATGCATATTGCTCTTCAGTTTCGTGGCTGATGAATAAGAAAGGAGCTAAACATGTACTGGCATGAGCTAGGTAGTTTGGATCCATTTGCGAGCGTCCGCTCGCTTCAGCGGCAGATGAACAGGCTGTTCGAGGGCTACGGCGTCGAAGAGCGCGAGGCGTTCCCGTCGGTCAATCTCTGGAGCAACGCGGACGAGGTCGTCGTCCAGGCCGAGGTGCCGGGCGTCGAGCCGAACCAGGTGGAAGTGACCGTGCAGGGGGACCAGTTGACGCTTCAGGGCGAACGCAAGGCCAACGAGCTGTCCGCGAACGTGGCCTGCCATCGCGCGGAGCGCGGCTTCGGCAAGTTCGTCCGCACCTTCCGCCTGCCGTTCGAGGTGGACAACGCGCGGGCGACGGCCCGTTGCACGAACGGCGTGCTGACGCTGACCCTCCCGCGAACGGAAACCAGCAAGCCGAGGAGAATCGCCATCGCGGCGGAATAACACAGGAGAACACCCATGACTACACCGGCCAAGGATATGCCGACGCAGAAGAAAGAAGCAGCAGGCGCCGTCGAACTCGCGCAGGACCGGCCCGTGTTTCTCCCCCCGACGGACATCTACGAGCGGGAAGACGCCGTCCTGGTCGTGTGCGACATGCCCGGCGTGGATGACCAGCACGTGGACGTGATGTTGGAGGACGATGTCCTGACCTTGACGGGAAGCCAGGAGGCGCAGGAGCCGGCCCGGCATGAGCTGCTTTATCGCGGCCACTGGCCCGGCGTCTTCCGCCGGTCGTTCACGCTGACCACCGAGGTCGACCGCGCGAAGATCAAGGCGCGCATCCGTCACGGCGTGCTGGAGGTCGTGCTGCCCAAGGCGGAGGCCGCCCAGCCCAAGCGGATCAAGGTGGAAACGGACTAGGAAGGAGGCGGACCATGAAGAACCTGATTCCCTGGAGAAGGAAGGAGCCCACCGCCCTCCCGCGGGAAACGGCGAATCCGTTCGAGCGGCTGCATCGCGAGATGAACGAGCTGTTCGACGGCTTCCTGCGGGATTTCGGCGGGACCGCCCTGCCCTCGCTGTGGCGCGAGCGGGCGGAGGACCGGGTATTGCCGAGCGTCGAGGTCGCGGAGACCGACGAGTCCGTCCAGGTGACGGTCGAACTGCCCGGGATGGACGAAAAGGACATCCAGGTGAGTCTGGATGACAATGCCCTCATGGTGAAAGGCGAGAAGAAGCAGGAACGGGAGGAAAGGAAAAAGAATTACCGCCTCTCGGAGCGCAGCTACGGGCAGTTCCAGCGGGTCATCCCGCTGCCGGCCGGCATTGAAACCGACCAGGTGAAGGCGCAGTTCAAGAACGGCGTGCTGAACATCATCCTGCCCAAAGCCCGCTCGACCGCGGCGGAGTCCCGCCGCATACCGGTCCGTTCCGAGTAGCCCGACCGCGGCGGCAGAGCCCTTTCCCGGGCGCCGCCATCGCGCCTCGATCGGCATGAGTCACGGTTCCTGAACGGTGACTCATGCCGTTGTTCTTGCATTTCGCCCGCTTTCCCCCTAGCTTTGCCCGGTCTTTTAACGCCAACCCATGGGAGAACCGACATGACGGAAATCGTGGAAGTGCTGGGCAGGGAAATACTGGATTCGCGGGGCAACCCGACCATCGAGGTGGAAGTGGAACTGGCCTCCGGCGCGCAGGGCCGCGCCGCGGTGCCGTCGGGCGCCTCGACCGGCGAAAACGAGGCCATCGAATTGCGGGACGGCGACAAGGCGCGCTACCTCGGCAAGGGCGTGCTGAAGGCCGTGGAAAACGTCAACAACGCGATCGGCACGGAGATCGTCGGCTTCGACGCGCTGGACCAGGCCGGCCTGGACCGCAAGCTCATCGACCTGGATGGCACGGAAACGAAGAGCAAGCTGGGCGCCAACGCTATCCTCGGCGTCTCGCTGGCGACGGCGCATGCCGCGGCCCAACACGTCGGCCTGCCGCTCTACCGCTATATCGGCGGCACGAACGCCAAGGTCCTGCCGGTGCCGATGATGAACGTGCTCAACGGCGGCGCGCACTCGGACGCCCCCGTGGACGTGCAGGAGTTCATGATCTGCCCCCGGGGCGCCCCCTCCTTCTCCGAGGCCCTGCGCATGGGCACGGAGGTTTTCCACGCGCTCAAAGGCGTGCTCAAGAAGCAGGGCTTGAGCACGGCGGTCGGCGACGAGGGCGGTTTCGCCCCCGCGCTGGCCAGCAACGTCGCGGCGCTGGACGCGATCATGAAGGCGATCGAGACGGCCGGCTACAAGGCCGGCAAGGACGTTTTCATCTGCCTCGATCCCGCCGCCAGCGAATTCTACGACACCAAGAAGAAAAAGTACGTGTTCAAGAAGAGCGACAAGTCGGAAAAGACTTCCGAGCAGATGGTGGACTTCTGGGAAAAGTGGGTCAAGGCCTACCCGATCATCAGCATCGAGGACGGCATGGCGGAAGGCGACTGGGAGGGCTGGAAGATCATGACGGACCGGCTGGGCGGCAAGATCCAGCTCGTCGGCGACGACCTGTTCGTCACCAACACCAAGTTCCTCAAGAAAGGCATCCAGAAGGGCGTCGCCAACTCGATCCTGATCAAGGTCAACCAGATCGGCACGCTCACCGAGACGCTTGACGCGATCGAGATGGCGCGGCAGGCCAAGTACACGTCGGTGATCAGCCATCGCTCCGGCGAGACAGAGGACGCCACGATCGCGGACATCGCGGTCGCGACCAACGCCGGCCAGATCAAGACCGGCTCGGCGAGCCGCACCGACCGCATCTGCAAGTACAACCAGCTGCTGCGGATCGAGGCGGACCTGGGCAACCAGGCCGTCTACGGATTGCGCTGAACGAAACCGCCGGGGCCGGCGGACCGCCCGCCGGCCCCGAAAAATACCTGTTGAGACCGCGAGGGGTGGCGGTCTACCATTGTTTCCGCGATGAGCTTCTGGATGGGTCTATACCGGGCGGCCTGGATCGCCCTGGGCGTGCTGTTCGTCATCGGGGCGGTGGCCGCTTTCGCCCCGCCGATCCGCCAGTACCGCGAACTCCGCCGGATGGAGGCCGACCTGCAGGAGGAAATACGCCTCAAGGAGGAGCTGCTTCATCACCTGAAGCAGCAGCAGGAGCGGCTGCAGACCGATCCCGAATTCGTGGAAAAAATCGCGCGCGAGGAACTGGGCCTGGCCCGGCCGGGCGAAACCGTCTACAAGTTCGCGGACGACGAGCCGCAGACGGCGCCGCCGTCCCCATGAAGATCGACGCCTCGAAGTCCTTCGGCGAGCGGGAGTGCCCGTCCTGCGCGTGCCGGGTGCCCGCCAACCATAACCGCTGCCCCCTCTGCGCCTACGAGTTCCCGGCCCTGACCGCGCGGCAACGCGGGCTGAAGCTGGGCCTGGCGCTCATGATGCTGGCGGCCCTGCTGGCCTGGCTGCTGCTTTAATCGGCGTCAGTGGGCCCGGTGGACCAGCCAGAAGCCCGCGATCTCCGCGCCGACGATGGGCGCCCAGACAATGAGATCCGGCCGCCACTCCGGATGACCGACCAGCGAGTTGGCCAGGATGATGAAGAAGTAAAAGAAGAACACCAGCAGCAGGCTGATCCCCACGCCGGCGGAGGATTCCTTGCGCCGCGAGATCATGCCCAGCGGCGCGCCCAGCAGCACGAAGGCAAAACAGGAAAGTGACAGCGCCAGCCGCTTGCTGGCCTCCACGACGAGGGACATCCGCTGCTTGGCCAACTCCCCCGGCGTCAGGTGCCGGTAGACCTCCTGGACGTGGCTGATCGCGTGTAGCAGCTCGGGGTAGGTCATGTCGGACGCCTTCTTGTGCAGAACGCGCGAGCCGGCGAGCTCGTTGAGGTCCAGGCGAACGGGATAGTGCTGGGCCGTCAGGTACTGCGAGCGACTCGGGTCGTCGCCTTTCGCGCGCGGCTGGTCGATGCGCACGTCGTAGAGGTTGATGATGATCACGTTCCGGTTCTCGCCCGGCTCCATCTCCCCGCTGCGCGCGCGGATGTTGCGCTTGATGCCGCTGTCGGCCATCTCGTAGACCACCACGTCCTCCACGCGGCGGCCGGATTTCTTCCCGATGTAGACCATCAGCCCCGGGAAATCGCGGACGAACCGGCCTTCCTCGAGGAGGTTGATGGGCTGTTCCATGCCGAGGCTGAAGAGCAGCTGCCGGCGCGCGAAGTGGCTCCGCGGGGCCACCGAGCTGTTCAGGTAAAGGCAGAGGAAGGTCAGGCCGATCGAGGCGAGGACGATCGGCGCCAGGATCTGCCAGAGCGTCAGCCCGCAGGACCGCATGGCCGTCAACTCGCCGTCGAAGGAGAGCCGCCCGAACAGCAGCAGCACCGTCGTCAGGACGCTGATGGGGATCGAGAAGGTCAGGAGAAACGGGATGTTGTACAGGAAGACCTTCAGGATGAAGACCCCCGACATCCCGCGCGCGAGCAGGTCGATGGCCTTGACCACCGCGCTCAAGGTCATGACGAACGTGAACACCGCCAGGGTCAGGACGAAGGAGGCGAGGAAATCGGAGCCGATATAGCGGTTGAGCGTGCGCACCCTAGAGGCTCCCCGCGGGACCGCCGCGCGCGGCCGCCACCGTGTTGAACAGCAGCATCGTGATCGTCATCGGCCCCACCCCGCCGGGCACCGGCGTGATCCACGACGCCTTCTCCCGCACCTCGTCGAACGCCACGTCGCCCACCAGGCGGTATCCCCGCGGGGCCGAGGAATCCGCCACGCGGTTCATGCCCACGTCCACCACCACGGCGCCCTCGCGGATCATGTCCGCGCGGACGGTGTTCGGACGGCCGGCCGCCGCGATCACGATGTCCGCGTGCCGCGTATGCTGCGCCAGGTCGCGGGTGGCGGTGTGGCACAGCGTCACGGTCGCGTTGCCGGCCTCGCCCTTCTGCGAAAGCAGGTTGGCGAGCGGCCGCCCGACGATGTGGCTGCGCCCGATGACCACCGCGTGGGCCCCGGCCACCGGGATCCCCGCGCGCCGGAGCATCTGCAGGATGCCGTGCGGCGTGCACGGGAGGAAGGCCGGCAGGCCCAGCACGGCCCGCCCCACGTTGACCGGGTGAAACCCGTCCACGTCCTTGGCCGGATCGACCGTCTCGAGAACCTCCTGCTCCATGGACCCGTCCGGCAGGGGAAGTTGGACCAGGATGCCGTGCACCCGCGGATCGCGATTGAATTCCGAGACGACCCGGAGGATTTCCCCCCGCGAGGCCGACGCCGGCAGGCGGACCTCGGAGGAATGCATGCCCAGTTCGCCGCAGGCCTTTTCCTTGGCCGTGACATAGGCGCGCGAGGCCGGGTTATCCCCGACCAGCAGGACGCCGAGGCCCGGCACAATCCCCCCGGCGCGCAAGGCCGCCACCTGCGCCGCCAATTCGGCCCGCAGTTGCCGCGACAGGGCTTTGCCGTCGAGTATCTTCGCCGTCATGATCCTGAACCCCACGAGTCGGCCGGCATTATCGCAAAAAATTGCCGCTTGGGGATAAAAAACCGCGGAGCCGGACGCCGGGGTATTCCGGCCGAGAACGCCCCCGCCTTGACAAGACAGGGCCGCGTGCCCACCCTATCGCGCATGCAGGAACGCATAGCACAGCGACCTTCCCTCGTCGACGCCCTTCGGCAGATCGCCGCCGGACTTCTGGCCGCCGCGACCGGCATCCTGCTGCTCCTGTTCCTGGTCTCCTCCCTGTACGGCGGCTTCAAGATGGCCACGCCGCTGGGTTCGTTATCCTGCCGGCATCCCGGGCCGCTGCTGCTGTGGACCGCGCTCTGCGCCGGGGTGTGGGCGCTGATGTCACGCCCGGCGACGCGCGGGGAGGACGACGCGGCGCCTCCTTTCAGCCGGGCGGGCGCCATCGGGCTGCTGCTGGCCGCGACCGCCCTCCTGTGGCTTCGCTTCCTGTACCGGTCCTACGAGCCGGTGTTCGGCCACCGCCCGGTGCCGACGGTTCCGTTTCTTTTCACGCATCTCCTTTTTCTGTTCTCCGGCCTGGCCGCGCTCGGGGTCTGGCGGCAACTCCGGCGGACCGAGGCGGAGCCGGCGGCGCTTTTCGCGGCCTTGTTCACGGCCTTGTCTCCGCTCTGGTTTCACGTCTCCGCGCCCGTCGTCGCAGGCTACGCGGCCATCGCGCTGCTGTGGTGGGGCGCGCCCCGCCTGGAGCGCGCCCCGGGCTGGCTGCTTGCGACGGCGCTCATACCGGTTGCGGCCGCCGTTCTGCGCCACTGGGGCTGGGCCGGAAACAGGCTGACGGATCAGTTCGCTGCCGCGGCTCCCGGCCTTTGCGCCTGGCTGCTCTTGCCGGGGCTGGCCGGATGGTGGTTCAGTCGGCGAACCCGGCGGCCCTGGATGCGGGCCGCCCTGTTGGCGTGCGCGTGGAGCGTGGTCTGCGCCGGCGCGCGCGGGGAGGCCGGCAGCCTCGGCGCCGTCCTGGGGCTGCCCCTGATCGCAAGCCTGCTGGCCGTGGGCGGCGGGTGGTTGCTGTCCGCCGTGCCGGCGGAACGCGGGTGGCTGGCGCGCAATGTCATCATGATCTGCCTGGCGGGCATCCTGCTCGGAATGGTGAGGGACGGCCTGGACCGCAGCATCCGTTCCCCCTTCGCCCCGCCGCTGCCCGGACCGGAAGCCCCGGCCGCCGCATCCGAGCCGGAGGAGGCGCCGGAGTGAAACCGGCCGGCGACCGGCGCAGCCTGGCCATCGCGGCCGCCCTGCTGGGGCTCTGCCTGCTGGCCTTCTTCTTCAAGTACGAACTCCGGTACGGGCCGGCGCCCTACCTTTTCTACGGCGACGCGAACACCGGCCAGCCCAACTCCGACGCCGTGACGTGGAACATCCACGCGCTGCACCTCGTGGAGGGACGCGGGTTCGGCGACTACCTCAAGCAGTTCCGGTCCCGGAATTACGTCCCGCCGGGCCATCCGCTTATCCTCGGATTGTTCTACTACCTTTTCGGCAAGGATCCGGAAGCCGCCGGCTGGTGCGTGGCCATCCTGTTCAGCCTGCTGCCGTGGGTCACCTACCTCTGGGGGCGCGAGATGTGGGGGCGGCGCGTCGGCCTGATCATGGCCGCGCTCGCCGCGCTGCACGCGCCGTACATCCACATCGGCTTCAGCCTGATGTCCGAGCCGACGACGGTATTCACCACGGCCGTGTCCCTGTGGTTCGGCGCCCGCATGATTCGGCGGCCCGGACTGTCCTCGGCGGCTCTCGCCGGCCTGGCGTTCGGCTTCTCGGCCCTGGTCCGGCCTTCCGCCCTGGCCTTCCTGTGGGGCCTGGCCGTCGCGCTCCTGATGGCGCGGCCGCCGGCCGGCGGCGAAGCCGTTCGAACGCCCGGCCGCCCCCGCCTGGTCGCGCTGGCCGCGTTGATCCTCTGCACGCTGGTTCCCCTGGGCCTCTGGCAATACCGCAACTACCGGGTCCACGGCCGGGCGGCCGCCGTCTACTCGTCCATCAGCGCGCGGCACGCCTGGCACGGGGCGCATCCGAAGTACGGCCCGGGCTTCTACAGCCGGGAAGCCTGGCACGAGACGCTGTGGCGCGAGCCGTACGCCCCGGAGCTGGCCATGATCCAGCGGCTTCAGGCCGAGACGGACGAGTTCATCCGCGCCGACCGGTTCAAGTACTGGATGTCCTGCATCTGGCGGATCAAGGTGCTGTTCCCGGAATTCATGCACCGCGAGGCCGGCATCCGCTGGAGCCACGGCGGCATCGGCCGCATCCATTTCATGGCGCTCTCCGCGATGGCAATCCTCGGACTGCTGCGCGCCCTGCCCCTCCGCGTGCGCCTCTCGGGCCCGGACGGCTCGACGGATCTGCCCGGCGCCCTGTGGGCGGCCAGCCTGCTCATCGGCCTGGCCGCGGCCCTGGCCGGCGCCGGCATTTACGGCGCCTCGGACCGCTACCGGTGGCCGCTCGAGTTCGCGCTGATCCCGTTCGCCGCCCTGTTCCTCGATGAGTTGCTCCGCTTGAGCCGCGCGCCGTTCTTCACGAGGGGCGCGCTGACCAGTTCATGGCCGCCGCTCCCGGCGCCGCTGCGCTTCGCCCGGCGGCTGGGCCTTGCGGCGCTGGCGCTTGTCGTGCTGGCGTACGCCGCCGGCCTGGCGCGGGCGCGGCGCCATCCCGATTCGCCGGAGGATGCCGCGCCCCGGCTGACGGAAGCGCAGGTGCTCCGCGGCATAGACCGGGTCGGACTGCGGACGGAGTTCGACGGCCAGTCGCCCCGCTGGATCACCTATGACCAGGTTTTTACGGAGCAGGCCGCGAACTTCGGCGCGCTGACCGGCCTCAACATGAAGCTCGTGGCCTGGTGGGGCCGCCTTCGCTTCGTGCAGACCGATTCCCGGGGGCTGGCCCGGGCCGGCTATGTCATCCTCGACCCGCGGCCCGGCGATTTCGGGGGCGCGAGGCTCCCGATCCGCCGCGCCCCGAACGCGCGCGGCCCCTACCGCCACGTGCGGGACGGCGACGCGGTGACGCTGCTGGCCCGCCTGTACTACGAGCCCGGCCCCATCCAGACTCCGCTCCTGGTCTTTTATGACATCCTGCCCGGGCGCTTCGACGGCCCGGCCCCCGGAGGCGCCGAACCATGACGGATTCCCGCGCAGCGTGGTGGTGGAAGAGATTGCTGCTCGCCATGGTTACCGCCGGCGCCACCGTGGTCGCGGGCGAACTGGCGTTGCGGCTGGTCCGCTTTTCCGCGCCCGTCCAGCCGATCACCATCGTCGATCGCGAGGGCAAGAGCGACCCGGGCGATAACCGGGGGCTGATCCCGGATTCGGAGCTCCAGTTCCGGTTCAATCCGGGCGCGGAGTGGCGCGGGCGGCGGATCAACTCGATGGGTTTCCTGGGCCGCGAGGTCGAATCGAACAAGGCGCCGGGCACGGTGCGGGTCATCTGCATGGGCGACTCGTGCACGGCGACGGGCAACCCGCCGTATTCGGATTTCCTGCACGAGCTGCTGACCGGCTCGCCGCCCACGCCGCAGCCGTGGGAGGCCTTCAACATGGCCGTCCATGGCTATTCCACCGAGCACGGCCTGCGGCTCTTCCGGCGCCGGACGAGGCACCTGCAGCCGGATTACGTCACGCTGTATTACGGCTGGAACGACCATTGGCGCGACGACCTCACCGACCGGCTCAAGCTCGCGCGCCGGGCCGGGCCTGTCTGGGGGCGGGTCCAGAAGCTGCTGAACCGCTCGCGCCTGTACCAGTTCGTGGTCAGCCGCGCCGCCGTGAGGCAGGAGCCCGACGCGGACCATTACGTCCTGCGCGTTCCGCCCGAGGAATACCGGCAGAACCTGGAGAGCTTCATCGCGGAAATCCGCGCGGCGGGCGCCGTGCCCATCCTTCTCACCGCGCCGAGGGCCGCCGTGCTGACCCCGATCCTGGTCGCCCACCGGCAGGTCGCCCGGATCGAGGACGCCTACCGGCTGCACGACGAGTACGGCGAGATCACGCGCGAGGTGGCCCGGGAGACAGGCGCCCCGCTGCTGGACCTGGCCCGGATCTTCGAGGCAGAGCGGCAAACCGTCCTCTTCAGCGACGACGGGATACACCAGAACAAGGACGGGCGCCGCCGTATCGCGGCGGAGATCTACAAACTCCTGGTGGATCTCAACGCCACACGTTCTCCGGAAGCGCGCTGACGATCGCCGCCGGGTCCGCGTAGCCGGGCACATGCACGCGCGGGAGGGCGTACAGGTCCTCGACACCGAGCGGGATGGGCCCGCCACCGCTTAAGAATCCCAGCCGGTATCCGGCCTCCGCGGCGGCCCGGCGCACCTCGCGGCTGTGGCGGCCGCCCGGATACGCCAGGGCCATCGGCGCGACGCCGATGCGCTCCGCGATCTCGCGCCGGCTGGTCTCCAACTCGGCGTTGACGGTTTCGGGCAGCGCCTTCGCCAGGTTGATGTGGGTCCAGGCGTGCGACCCGATTTCCATGCCCGCCTCCTTCAGCGCGATCAGTTCGGGCCACTGCATGGCCCGGGGATCGGGGCCATCGCCCCACACCACGCGCTCGGCCGGCGGGTCGGACATCTTGCCCGTCGGCGCGAAGAACACGGCGGGCCAGCCATGCTTCCGGAGCACCGGGAGGGCGTGAACGTACATGTCGAGGTAGGCGTCGTCGAACGTGATCATCGCCGGCTTCCGGGGAAGCGGACCGCGATCGTGCAGCGCGGCGTGGAGCTGTCCCAGGGAAACGGGCGTGAATCCGCGCCGGTTCAGTTCGCGGACCAGTTTCTTGAGACGGTCCGGGCTGATGATGTATTCCGTCGCCTCGCCCGGCAGCACGCGGTGCAGTACGAAAACCGGGATCGAGACGCGGCTATCCGGCCCCGGCACCCGCCAGGCCACGCGCCAGCGCCAGTATCCCGCGCCCGCGAGGGCCAGGAGGGTGATGCCCGCCGCCAGGAGAAATCGCGCTGCTGGTTTCATTCAGTCGCCGGATTCAATGAAAAGGTCGGGACGATCGCATTGCCCCACGAAGGTTACGCGAACGGCCTCGTTTTTCAAGAGATCGTGCACGAAGACATCCTCGAACAGGCCCTCGGACCGGGAGGCCAGCCAGTTCGGATCATTGGACCACCACTGGTTGTCGAAGGCCATGCCGGCCGGGGCGTTCACCGTGCCCAGCCGCGCCCCGGACACCGCGTCGCGGATCGACAGCCTGCGGTGGTCGCCCTCGTTGTTCGTGACGCGGTTCCCGTCCGGCGACAGGCTGGCCGAGCACCCGCCGGCAATGCGCCACGAGCGGCCGGCCCCCGGATCGAAGCCCATGATGGACACGCCGCGCCCGCGGACCGTGGCCGCCAGCCGCCCGTCGGGGGCGACATCCAACTCGCGAAACACGTGGCCGGAAAGCACGTCCCGCGCCGCGCGGGTCTCCACGTTCACGGCCCGGATCAGCAAGCCGTCGGTGAAATAGATTTCCCGACCGGACGGATGCCAGGCCAGCGCCCGGGGCGCAAAGGCGTCCGCCAGCGCTTCCGGTTCGCCCCCGTCGAGACGGAGCCGCATCACGCGATTGCTCTGGAGAAAGGCGATGTCCCGCCCGTCCGGCGACCAGCGCGGGAATTCGCCCGGCGACACAATCCGTTCCGGGTCCCGCGCGCCCAGGCGTACGACGTAGATGCCGTCCGGCCTTTGGAACACGACCCTGCCCCGCACCCGGCCGGCCAGGTTTTCCAGCGCGGAGACGTCGCCGGCCGACACGGGCGCCGCTTCCGCGCGGGCTTCCGGACAGACGCGGTAAAGCAGGACCGCCATGCCGGCGGCGACGGTCAGCGCGGCGGCCAGTCGCGCGGCAAACCGTCCGGCCGATTCCAGGGCTTCCCGCTCCGGCGGCCGCGCCCGGCGCCAGAAGGGCAGCAGAAGCAGGAGCAGCGCCACGGCGCCCGACCCGTACCCGTAGAGCTGGGTGAACAGGTGGTGGGCAATGCTGGTCGCGCGGGCCAGCGGCGCGGGAAACAGCAACAGTTGAAAGGCCATCGCCCACGCGCCCTCGTACGCGCCGAAGCCGGCGAGCCCGGAGACCGGCAGGCTTGCGGCCGCCTCCGCGGCGCACAGGCCCGCGAGGACCCGCGGGACCGGCAGCGCCGCCCAGCCGTATCCCAGCGGCGCCACGAGCGCAAAGAGGAAGAAATAGAGCGCCGCGTACTTGAACAGCCTGACCATCAGCGAGAGCACGAACACCCTCCCGTATATCCCGGCCTCCCGCGCCGCGCGCAACTCGCAGGCCACGTCCTCCAGCGCCTTCGCCCAGCGAGGGCCCCTCTCGTGACCCAGCCACGAGAACGCCGCGACGCGCCGGCCGACGATGCCGACCAACGCCGGAAGCCAATGCAAAACCGCGATCATGCCGGCGGCCAGGACCAGCCCGAACCCCGCGAGGACCCAGACCGAGGCCCCGCCCAACCCGACCGCCGCCCAGGCGATCAGCGGCGCCAGCGCGATCATGTCAAAAACGAACGCGAGGGCAAAGCTCGACGAGGCCGCGCCGAACGGGATGCCCAGCCGCGCCGTGGCCACGTAGATGTAGACCAGGGAGCCCAGCCGCGCCGGGAGCAGGTCGGAGAACGTGTTGCGGACGATCACCGCCAGGAACAGCGGCAGCGTCCCCGGCGCGGGCCCGGAGACGCGCAGGATGATCCGGTACCGCCAGGCGCGGAAGACGCTCATCAAGAGCGAAGCCAGGACGAACAGCGCCACGCCCCGCGGGTCCACGCCCCGGAGCAGGCCGGCCACCTCCGCCAGGGACACGTGGCTGAAGAGCCACGCGAAGATCCCTCCCGTGACCAGGACGCTGAAGATGACATAGAAAATATTCACGACGATATCCGGGCGGCGCTCCGCCCTCGCGCATTATCCAGTCCGCGCCGGCCCGGGCAACCATTTTTCACGGCTTGCCTTCTCGCCTCGCGAGCGAGCAGGAAGGAATGCCCGGTTACGCGGCAGACGGCCGCCAGGAAGCACGATCCAGACCGGCGAACTCTGTCGTTTCGCTTCCCGGCGTCAATTTTTTCTTTGTCAAACCGGCTGCCCGCCGTACCCTGCCCGCATGAATTCCCGGGACAGCCGCCGCATCATCCTGCCCGTCCTGCTGCTGGCGGCGGCCGGACTGCGGCTCCTGTACTTCGGCGAGATTCGCGGCCGCGCGGACTTCATTCATCCCGGGCTCGACGCGGGCTACCACGATTACTGGGCGCGCGGGATCGCGTTCGACCGGTGGACGCCCCCGCCCGACCAGCCCGATCCGCTGATCCGGCAACTGCCCTATTTCCGGCCGCCGGGCTACCCCTATTTCCTGTCGGCGATCTATCGCCTGATCGGGGCGGCGCCCGCGCCCGCGCGGCTGGTCCAGTTCGCCCTCGGCGTGCTGAACGTATTCCTGGCGTTCTGGTTCACGCGCCGCTGGTTCGGCGAGGCGGCCGGCCTGATCGCCGCCGCGCTGGCCGGGACCTACTGGGTCTTCATTTACTACGAGGGTGAACTGCTCGAGCCCGTGCTGCTGATCACGCTGACGTGGCTCGCGCTGCTGGCGCTCGGGCAATGGACCGCGGACGGCAGGCCGGCCTGGCTGCTCGGCGCAGGCCTGGCCCTGGGCGCGTCCGCGCTGGCGCGCCCGAACGCGCTGGCCTGGCTGCCCGCCGTCGCGCTCTGGCTGGCGTGGCGGATCGGCGACTGGAAGAAAGCGGCGCGCCCCGCCGGCTTGCTGGTCGCGGGAACCTTGCTGGCCGTCCTGCCCGTGACGGCGCGGAATTATATCGTCGCGCGGGATGTCGTCCTGATCTCGTCGAACGGCGGCATCAACCTGCTGCTGGGCCAGGATCCCGAGGCCGTGGCGGATCACGCCTCCAGCGAGACCGGCAACTGGAGCTGCTTCGACTATCCCGCGCTCCTCGCAAAGGCCTCTGCGAAGGCCGGCCGGCCCCTGAAAGCGTCCGAGGCGTCGCGCTGGTTCGCCCGGAAGGCGAGGCAGCAGATCATCGGGCGGCCGGGCGTGACCGCGCGCCTGCTCGCCCTCAAGACGCTCCTCTTCTGGGGCCCCCGGGAAGTTTCCAATAATAAGATCGAGGAACTGGAGCGTGCGGCCTCGCCGGTCCTGCGCCGCCTTCCGCTTTCCTTCTCCTTCGTGCTGGCCTGGGGCCTGGTCGGCGGCGCGCTGACGTGGAGAAAGCGCCGGGACACGCTGCCGGTGGCCGCGCTGTTGCTGCTCCTCATCGCGGCTTACTTCCTGTCGTTTCTCCCCTTCATCGCGGCCGGGCAGTACCGCGCCCCGCTGACGCCGCTGCTGATGGTTTTCGCCGCCGTCGGGTTGGTCGAAACCGGGCGCCTGGCGGCCGGATCGAAACCCGTCGAGGCCGTGGCCGGCCTCGCGGCCGCGCTGGCGCTCTGGTTCGTCATCGGGATCAACTACACCGGCTACTGTCCCAGCGAAGCGCGCTGGCACCTCGGGCGCGCGATCAGCCTCGAACGCGCCGGCGACCTGGCGGCCTCGGAAACGGCGTACCGCGAGGTGCTGCGCGCCAAGCCGGACCTGGCGCTGGCCCATAACCGCCTGGGCGTGATCCTGGCGAAGCAGGACCGCACGGCCGAGGCGCTGAAGTGCTTCGAGGCGGCGGTGGCGGCCGATCCCGCCCTGACCGATGCCCGGTTCAACCTCGGGCTCGCCCTGGCCCTGCAAAACCGGCTCGCCGAGGCCATCCCGGAATTTGAAGCGGTCCTGCGAATCCAGCCGGATCACGCCGATGCGCGGCACAACCTGGAGCAGGCGCGGCGACTGCTCGGATCGCCGAAAGCGAATGAGCCGTAGGCGGGGCGCGTCGGCTCAACGCGCCGACCGCGGCGGCGTGGGCCAAGCCGCCCTACCGGGCCGGTTCCACGTAAGCCCGGCCGGCCTGGTATAAGGCCAATCGCTCCTGGACTTCGCGCTGGAATTCTTCCGGCGACCCCGCGCCGAGTTCCAGCGCGCGCCGGGCCGTCTGCGCCGCCTCCTCGAAGCGACCGGCGGCCGCCAGCGCCGCAGCCTGCGTGTCGAGGAACGGCGGATGGTCCCGGCCGATGAGCCGACAGGCTTCGGCGGCCAACCGTATCGCCTCTTCCGGGCGGCGATCGGACGGCTCGGGCGCCACGGCAAGCATCCAGGCCCGCTGGTTCAATATTTCCGGATCGCCCGGCTTGAGGCGGTCCGCCTTTCCAACCAGGTCCAGCGCCTCCCGGGCCCGCCCCTGCTTCCACGCCACCATGGCGCGCGTGACAAGCAGGTCGGTTCGGTCGGGCGCGGCCGCCAGGCCGAGGGCCAGGATTTCGTCGGCCCGCGCAAACTCGCCCATGCGCGCGAGCGTCATGCCGAGATTAAACAGGACGTCGGCGTTGCCGGGGTGCAACCGGAGCGCTTCTTCAAACTCGGCCCGCGCCTCGGGCAGGCGGCCGGTCCGGGCGAGCGCCACGCCGCGCAGATGGCGGACCTTGGCATCGTCGGGCAGCAGGCGGGCCGCCGCGTCGAGGCACTCGACGGCCTCCTCGGGCCGCTGGATATTCAGGAGCAGTCCTCCCAGCAGCTTGAGCGTCGGCGCATGGCCCGGGCGCTGGCGGATGGCCAGGACCAATTCGCTCATTGCGGGCTGGGTCTGACCCAGGCGCTCGAAGGCCAGGCCGCGGAAATAATGGTAATCCGCCTCCTGCGGCCGGTGGCCGGCCCAGTTGACGCCGAGAACCAGGTAGAGAATCACGGCGGCCGCGAGGCCCGGCACGGCCTCGCGCATTCGCTGCTCGCGAAAGAGCTTCCACCACTCGGACAGCGCGTACGCGGCGAACAGGAGCAGAAACGGAACGATCGGCGCGCGGAAGCGGCCGGCCACGAAGAACGGCAGGTACGACGCGAACAACGAGAGAACAAGGAGCAAGATCAGGGCCACGGATTCCGCGGCTCCGGCGCGCGATCCGGCGGGAGCCGCCGGCCGGCGACGCCACAGCCAGAACCCGACGAGCGCGAGGGCCAGCGCGGCCGTGAAATTGCCGGGCAGCCGGCGCAACAACGGCGAGAAATGGCGCTCCCAATGGTCTTCCTTGTTGTTGCCGACCTCCACGGGCCCCCAGAAAAGAAGCGTTTTCCTCCCGGCCAGTTCCAGGGCGCGGCGTGGATACCGCCACGCGAACCGGGCCGCCGCCCGCGTCAGCATCGACGAGACCTGGGAATGCCGCAAGGGCCGGCCGGCCTCGCCTTCCAGCCTCTTCACGAGGGCGGGCCAATCGAACACCGAGCGGAAGGGCCGCAGTTCCGGCGGCTCCACGAAGATGCCGTTGGCGGCGGGATTGTTGCCGATGTACAGGTTGATCCCACCGTTCGAGCAGATCAGCACTCGGTCGTGACCCCGACGGTAGTTCCGGATCGTGGCGGGCAGGATCGTGGCCAGCGCGACGGCGGCCAGCAGCCCGAAATGAAGCCACCGGATCCGCTTCTCCCCGCGCCGGCGATGCGTGATCCAGAGCATCCACAGCGGCAGCGCGGCGGCAAAGACAAGGACATTGGGCCGCGTCAACGCGTACAGGCCCAGGCAGAGGCCGGCGGCAGCAGCCATCCAGACGCGCGGCGACTGGAGCCACGAGGCCAGCAGGAGGACCATCAGCAGCCCCAGCGTGACCAGCAGGACCGGCTCCAGGAATTCCGCCTCGAAGTAGATGAACGACCAGTAGACGGCCATGAGCGCGGCGAACACCAGGCCGGCGGCGGAATCGAACATTTTCCGGCCCAGCCGGAACGCCAGCAGGACGTTCAGGATGCCCAGTCCCATCTGCAGGATTCGCGGCGCCATATAGCGGCCGCCCAGGATACGGTAGGCGGCCGCCAGGAAATACGGGTAGCCCGGCGGCCGGAAGAACGGCGTGCTCGGAACCCGCGGGTCGGGCGTTTCCGGCGGCGGGGTCCAATCGCCGGTGACCAGCGCCCGCGCCCAGTAGTCGTGGAAGGCCGCGTCGGAGGCCGGCATCGCGAACGACGGGTCGCGCCGGGCCTCGGCCAGGTAGAGGACGCGCAGGACCAGCGCGGCCAGCAGGATGATCCCCAGCCAGGCGGCCTCGCTCCGCGCAAAACGTCTTACGATTTGCATCGCCGCGCATTATAGCTTACAAAAAGGCTTGCACAATGGCATTGACCGACATGCGTATCTTCAGACAACTCGTTATCGTTCTGCTGCCCGCGCTATGGCTGGGAGGCCTGCCGGCCGAGGCCGCGACGCCGCGCGCGTTCCGCCTGCTCTCCGAATCCAATACCGAGGCCGTCGGGCTGACGCCGGCCGGCACGCTGACGTGGAGCAATCAACTGCCCGCGGGCCGGTTCCAGGTGGAGCAGAATTTCAACCTGTCCACCGGGCAGTGGCACAGCTTCATCTCCGGCCCGGCCACGGCGACGTGGCACAGCCTGAAGCTCTGGGACTTCAACGCGCCGACGGGCATGGTGTACATCCCGGCGGGGGATTACGTGCGGGGGGACGGCTACGCGTGGGACCTCCGCTCGTTACCCGTACATACGGCTTGGGTCAGCGCCATATACATGGACCGTCGTGAAGTTACAAAGGCCCTGTGGGATGAGGTTCGGGATTGGGGGCTCACAAACGGTTTTACGGATTTGTCGGTCGGCGTTGGCGGGGGCAAGCGCGTGATGGTCACGGTGACCAATGACGGCGTGCCGACCAACATCTGGGTCAACATCGAGGCCGGCCCTGAACACCCGGTGGTGTACATCACCTGGTATGATATGGCCAAGTGGAGCAATGCCCGCTCACTCCGGGAATCACTGACGCCGCCCTACTACACCGACACGGCCCTCACGACGGTATACCGGACCGGGCAGGTGGACCTGGCCACGAATCAGGTGAATTGGGAATGCACCGGATACCGGTTGCCGACTGAAGCCGAATGGGAGAAAGGCGCTCGAGGCGGTTTGATCCAGCATCACTATCCTTGGCCCAGTACGGGGACCTCACTGCCGGACGTCATCGACGGAACTCGGGCCAATTACTGGGAAAGCCGCGATGTCTTTGATCAGGGCACCACGCCGGCGGGATACTACGACGGGTCCCAGGTCGTCACGAATGAACTGGGCGAAATCCAGCCCGTCCAGGACATGGCCAATGCCTATGGCCTGTATGATATGTGCGGGAATGTCTGGGAGTGGTGCTGGGATTACTACTCGTTTACCTCGTACACGTGGGCCGTGCAGAACACAAACCTGCGGGACATCCGCGGCCCACCTTTCCACGATACGGCACAGCCCTATCGCGTGGACCGGGGCGGAAGTTGGCGAACTTCGACCAACGCATTGAACGATATGCGTTGTGTACAACGCTGGTTTGAAACGGCCGGATGGGCATCACCCAGCCTGCATCGCGGCTTCCGCACCGTCCGGCGGCCTGTGACTCCATAGCAAGCCCATGCGCTCGATCCGGCAGATCGCGGGGCGGGCGGCGCTGGCGTCGCTGGTTCCCCTGACGCTGTTCGGCATCGCGGAACTGGCCCTGCGCGTCCTGGATCTCGGCTACCCGACGGAGTTCCTGCTCGAAACCACGGTCCGCGGCCGGGCCGCGCTGGTGGACAATCCTTTTTACGGCTACCGCTTTTTCACGCCCGCCCTGGCGCGCAATCCCGCGCCGATCCTGACCTCCCGCGACAAGCCGGCGGACACCGTCCGCGTCGTGGTCCTGGGCGAATCTGCCGCGCAGGGCGATCCGCTGATGCAGTTCGGCCTGCCGCGCATGCTCCAAACCGTCCTAAACGGGGCCGCCGCAACCGGTCGGTTTGAGGTCATCAACGCCGCGATGACCGCGATCAATTCGTCCGTGATCGTGGACATTGCGCGGGAGACCACTGCCTGCCGGCCCGACCTGTACGTCCTCTACATCGGCAACAACGAAGTGATCGGCCCCTACGGCCCCGGCACCGTGTTCACCGCGCTGCCCGGCCTGACGCGGATGGCCCCGTGGCGCGTCTCCCTGACCGGCTGGCGCTTGGCGTTCTTTCTCCGCGAGGGGCTGACCTCCCTTTTCCCGTCCCGACCGGGCTCTTCGAAATGGTCCGGCCTCGCGATGTTCTCGGAGCGCCCCGTGCCGTTCGGCGATCGCAGCCTGGGGCCGATGTACGACCTGTTCGAGCGGAACATTCGGGCCATCGTGAATTGCGCCCGGGACGCGGGCGCGCAAGTCATTCTCTCGACGGTCGCCGTGAATCTCTCGGATTGCCCGCCGTTCGGCGGCCCGGAGGCCGCCTCGGCCTTCGCGCTGGCCCGGGAACAACAGGATCGCGCGGGCTACAAAAAGGCCCGGGATCTGGACATCTACCGCTTCCGCACCGACGGCATGTTGAACGAGCGTCTCCGGAAGCTGGCCGGGGAACTGCGCGTGCCGCTGGCGGACGCGGAACGGGCCTTCGATGACGCCGACGCCGACGCGGACTTTTTCGTGGACCACGTGCATTTCACCTTCTCCGGGACACACCGGCTGGCCTCGACCATCGCGGGGGCCGTGGCCGGCCTGTACCCCGGTCGTTTCCCGCCCGCCGCCTGGCCCGACGAGGCCCGGTGCCGCGGGGAACTCTTTTACACGCCGTGGAGCGAGCTTCAGATGGCGATGATCATGCTCGACCGACGACGCCAACCGCCGTTCGACCGGCAGCCGGACAACGCCGCGTGCCTGCTCCGCCTCGAGGACGAGGCGAAACGCCTGTCCGTCCAGATCGCTCAAACCGACCCGGCGGAACTCGCGTCCCGATACGAGGCGCTGAAATCGAAGAACCCGGAAGACTTTTTCCTTCCGTTTGACTGGGGGGCCATCCTGTCCGACCGGTCGCGATGGGCGGATGCGGCGGAGGTCCTGCTCCCGGCGCTGGAACTCGTCCCCCTGCATTTCGAGGCCCGCAAACTGCCGGCCCTGGCGCTGTGCCGCAGCGGGAAGACGGAAGAAGCGGCCGGCGTGCTCCTGGGTCCCGAGAAGCGGAGGGGCTATTTCGTGGCCGACTATGCGCTGGAGATCATGGGCCTGCTGGCGGCGGAGGGACAAAAGGAACAGGCCGCCGCCCTGGGCCGGGCCCTGCTGGAAAAAGACCCGCGCCTGCCGTGGCACGAGTGTATTGAAGCGATGACAAAACGCCTGGAGGGGCGGCGGGCGGACGAATGAAGATCACCAGGAACGAGTTGCTTGCCTCGGCCGCGCTGACGCTGCTGGTTTTTTTCCTCTATGCCCCGGCCGTTCGGTTCGCTTTCGTCGATTACGACGACCCGATCTACATCACCGAAAACAGCTGGGTTCAACAGGGCCTCTCCGCGGAGGGATTCCGGCTTTCGCTGCGGGAATGGGTGAGCGGCAACTGGCATCCGCTGACGATGTGGACGCACATGCTCGATGCAGAGCTGTTCGGACTGAACCCGGCCGGTCACCACGCACAGAGTATCCTCTGGCACGCGGCGAACACCGTGTTGCTGTTCCTGTTGTTGAGCCGGATCGCCGGCGGCTTCTGGCCCGGCCTGTTCATCGCCGCGCTCTGGGCCGCGCATCCGCTCAACGCGGACAGCGTCGCCTGGATCTCCGAGCGCAAGAACTTGGTCAGCACCTTTTTCTGGCTCGCGACAATCGGTCTGTACATCCGATTTACCCGCCGCCCCTCGCCGCACGCGCTGATGGCCGTGATCGCCGGCTTCGCCCTGGCCCTGATGGCCAAGCCCATGCCCGTCACGCTGCCGTTCACGCTGCTCCTGCTCGATTTCTGGCCGCTTCGGCGGGTCGAGGGGATCGGCCGTTCCGCCTGGCCGACCTGGAAGAAACTGGCCCTGGAGAAACTGCCGCTCTTCGTCATCGGCGCCGTGTTCATCCTGACCACGCTGAAGACCCAGGTCCTAGCGGGCGCCACGGGCATGAGCAGTTTCCTCTCCCTTCACGCCCGCCTGGCCTGGCTGCCGATCTTCTACCTGGATTACCTGCGCCTGTTCTTCTGGCCCCGGGACCTGTGCGTGCTCTATCCCGCCCCGACCGCGGCCCCGTCGATCCCAGCGAGCGCGGGCGCGCTGCTGATCCTGCTGCTGATCACGGCGGGCGCGCTGGTCCTGGCGCGGCGGCGGCCCTGGCTGGCCGCGGGCTGGTTCTGGTTCCTCGGCACCCTGGCGCCGGTGATCGGACTCGTGTCCGTCGGCCTGCACCGGATCGCCGACCGGTACCTGTATGTCCCGATGCTGGGGCTCCTGCTCATGGTCGTGTGGAGGCTCTTCGACGCCGCGAGCAAACGGTGGCGCCCGGCGGCCTTCGCGCTGGCCGCCGCGGTCGTCCTCGTCCTCGGGCTGGTCACGCGGCACGATCTCCCGCACTGGCGCAACAGCGAGGCGCTATTTCGCCGGGCCCTGGCCGTGACGCGGGACAATTACGCCATGCACTACAACCTGGGCCGGCAGCTCACGCTTCAGCGGAAATTCGACGAGGCGATCGCTGAATTCCGCGAGGCCATCCGGCTCCGGCCCGACTACGCGCTGGCGCACAACAATCTCGGCTGGACGCTCTGCCTCCGGGACGATAACGAGGAGGCCCTTCCGTCGTTCCGGGAATCCCTGCGGCTGATGCCGGACAACCACCAGGCGCGTTTCAACCTCGGTCTAGCCCTGATGCGCCTGGGACGCTACGCCGAGGCGCGCGAGCAGCTTGAAATCCTGCTCCAGCAGGCGCCGGCTTATCCGGAAGCGCAGGATGTGTACCAGCAGTTGTTGAAGGCCGGCCGTTCGTAATCGCGCCGCCCACCGATCACAACCCCACCTTCCCGGCTTCACTCCCGCACCGGGATTCCCTTCCGGAATATCTCCGCGTGGACGCGAATCCGTTCCGCCAGGTCTCCGGCCTGCTTCTCGCGAGCCAGCGCCAGAGCCCTTTCGGCCGTCGCGATGGCTGCATCGAAGCGCCCGGTCTCGGCCAGCGCCGCGGCGAGCGTATCGAGATGGGCGGGATCATGGGGCTGAAGCCGCACGGCCTCCTCCGCCGACTGCACGGCGCGGGCCCCATCGCGCACGGCCGGATCCTCCGCGGTGGCCAGCAGCCAGGCCAGCGCATCCCAGGCCTTGGGTTGTTGCGGATCGCGCTGCACCGCCTGGTCGAGACTCTCCCGGGCCTCCGCGTAACGCTTCAGGCGGCTCAACACGTAGCCGCGGAAGGCCAGCGCATGGGTGGTCGGCTCCATGGATACGGCCTGGTCCAGGTCTGCCAGCGCCGCCTCGGGACGGGCCTGCTGAACCAGGATGGCGGCCCGGCTTAGGCGGCACTTGACGTAGTGCGGCATGATTTCCAACGCCCGGTCATAATCGGCCAGCGCTCCGGCCGGATCCCCCGCAAGAAAACGCGCGACACCCCGGCAGTAGTACGCCCGCGCATTGATGGGCCAACGGGCAATCGAGTCGGTATACAGCGCAACTTCCGACCGGTATGCCGCGTTGCGGTGGCGGCTGGCGACGGCGAGGGAAAGAGCCGCCACGCAGAGCAGGACGGGCGCCGCGGCCGTCGGCCATTTCCAGAAGCGCGACAGATTCCGCAGGCCCATGACGATCAGGGCCGCCGCACAAGCCAGGGGAACATACATGCGATGCTCGGCAATGGTCTGGCCGATGGCCGGGAAAAAAACCGACGGGGCCAGGAAAGAAAAGAAGCACAGGCCCGCGAAGCCCCACGGCGGCTGACGGACCAGCGCCCAGCCCGTGGCCGCCAGGAGAAGCAGGAGTCCCAGCGCGGGAATCCACACCTCCCCCAGCGACCGGATCAAGATGCTTCCGTAATCGAAGACAAGGGGATGGGGCCAGAGCACCAGTCGAATCATGCGATTCAAGCCCCAGGCCTGCGTAAACAGATAATCCCACCACGTATCCGCGCGCAACCCGGCGTGCGCCAGATGGGGGGAATAGACCACGTGGCGATAGACGGGCCATAGCCCCGTCGCAGCCAGGGCCGCGAAATACGGAACGCGCCCGCGAAGCAACTCCTTCCATGAGGGCGCCAGGAAGATCCGGCCGTAGATCAGCGCCAGGACCGGCGCCACGATCATGCTTTCCTTGCTGCCCATGCCGAGCAGGCAGGCGAAGACGGAGAGCGCCAGCCAGAGGATCGCGACCTTCGGCTCGCGGGGACGCTCGCCCTCGCAGACCTTGTCCATACTCATGGAAGGCCAGCTTCCCGCGAGCCGCATCCCATGGGCCCGGTCGAGGCCATAGAGCATCAGGAAGAAGAAAAGCCCGACCGCCAGTTCGCCGCGCTGCGAGGGGTAGTTGACGGCCGCCGTCGCCAGGGGATGCACGGCCCAAATCAGCGCGCAAAAGAAACTCCATTGCGCCGCTTCGGCATCGGCGAACCCCAGGCGGCGAAAGGCCCGGCTCAACAGCCCGAACAGGGCCATGACAGCCGCCAGGTGAAAGGCCATGTTGGTCAGGTGGTATCCGCGCGGATTCAAGGCCCCCAAGGCATAGTTCGCGCACATGGTCAGGTTGATGAAAGGCCGGGTGCAGAACGTGCACTCCGCCGGCGGCGGATTCAATGCTTCGGACAACGATTCCAGGCGGCGGATGGCGGGATTGCCTACAATCGAGTCCTGATCATCCAGCACAAAAGGTCCGTCCAGCGTGTTCTGGTACACCAGCCCGACAGTCAACGCGAGGAGCAAGGCATAACCCGCCTTGAGCAGAGATGATTTCATGCCGGAGCCCACAGTAGCGGAAAATGAAGAAAAGTTCCAACAACCAACAGCCGCGGCATCTCGTTGCGGCTACAGTTGATTGACGAAGAAAAGAAGCGGGCCCGGGAGGACCCGCTTCCTTCGTTCTGCGGATGTTACGAACTAGCGACGACGGCGATAGGCCAGCAGCCCGGCCACGCCGAGGCCCACGAGGACCAGCGTCGTCGGCTCCGGGATACTCTGGATGAAGAACGTGGCGCTGTAGTTTTCGCCGCTGACACCGGACAGCCAACTGTCCCCCTGCCCCGTGCCCCAGCTCTTCGCCCACACCGTCAGGGTGTGCGTCCCCGGGCTGCCGCCCTGCACCACCACGTGGGTCGCCGGCTCGGTGCCCTGGTAGTCGTTGCCGCCGAGGTAGGTCTGGGTCCAGAGGATTTCCTGGTAGCCCGTGCCGTCGAGGGTGTAGTAGAACGCCCCGCCGTCACGATCCGCCGTATCGCTCCAGTACCGCATGTCCGCGCCGATACGAACCGAGTTGGCCGCGCCCACATTGCCGAGGAAGGCGCCGTTGAACTGCGTGCCGAATGTAGGATCGCCGCCTATCCAGTAGTAGCCCGCGGGATCGCCGTTGAGGCTGATCAGGACATAATCCTGATACCAGCCCGTGGCGCCCATCGCGGATAGAGCGGCCGCCAAGGCCACAAGACCGATAATGATTTTGCGCATAATGGTGTTCTCTGTGAAAAAAAAGAAGCGGGCCCGTGAAGGCCCGCTTCTTTTCAACCGTCATGCCGTCTTAGCGACGACGACGATAGGCCAACAGACCGGCCACGCCGAGGCCCACGAGGACCAGCGTCGTCGGCTCCGGGATCGCCGTGATGCCGAACGTGGCGACATAGTTTTCGCCGGTGACGCCCGTCAGCCAGCTGTCACCCTGGCCCGTGCCCCAGCTCTTCGCCCACACGGTCAGCGTGTGCGTGCCGACAGCCAAGCCCGCCGCGACGTTGTCGCTGCTCGCCGCGAGGCCCTGATAGTCATTGCCGCCGAGGTAGGTCTGGGTCCAGATGACTTCCTGGAAGCCCGTGCCGTCGATCGTGCGATAGTACGCGCCGCCATCGCGGTCCGCCGTATCGCTCCAGTACCGCATATCCGCGCCGAGTTCCACCATCTGACCCTGAACAACGCTGCCCAGGTTCGCGCCATTGAACTGCGTGCCGAACGTCGGATCGAGGCCGATCCAGTAGTATCCATCCGCGCCGCCATTAAGGCTGACGAGGACGTAATCACTGTACCAGCCCAAGGCGCCCATCGCGGACACCGCGGCCATCAAGGCCACCAACGCTACAATCAGTTTACGCATTTCTCTGTCACTCCTTTTACGGGTTTGCCTGCACTTAAGTGAATGACCACAACAGCCACTCACAAGTCGGTAAATCGTTTAACAAAGAGAGGTGCACCTTGGCAACAACTATTTTTAAATAAAGTGCATTTTCAAGTTTTCCTTCGAAATTCATGCTGTTTTTTAATCTGAACGGCCCGCTGTGTGGGCGTCAGGATGCCCTTTCGGAGGCAGGCTGACCAGGGCAACTATTTTTTTCCACCTGAACAAAGCGGGCACGCCTTAAGGATTGGCTCCATCCCGCCGCCCATTGTACAGTGTGCCGTCATATGAACGCCCAGCCAATCCGCTCGATCACGCTGCTCGGCTCCTCGTCCGGCCGGAACGCCGGCGATGCCGCGCTGATCGCCGCCATCATGGACAACGTGGACCGCGCCCTGGGACGCCGGGTCCGCTACGAGATTCCCACGCCGCGCCCGGACTACCTCCGCCATCACTACCCGAATGACGTTCATCCGGTCGGCATGATGCCGTGGCAGTTGTCGGTCAAGATGCTGGGCCTGCCGACGCTGCGCTCCATCCTGCGCACGGACCTGACGCTGGTCTTCGACGCCATCCTGTTCGACCGCTCTCTCTACAACCCGCTCTTCAACTTCCTCTCGACGCTCTACCTTCTCCTCCCGCTGGCCCGGAAGTTGGGCAAGCGCATGGGCTGCTACAACGTCAGCGTCGGGCCCATCCGGACCCGGGCCGGCGCACGCATGCTCCGGCGCGTGCTCGGCTGCATGGACTTCGTCGCCGTCCGGGACACGGAAGCCCTCGACCTGTTCCGCGAGATCGGGCTCGAGCATCCCCGCGTGCGCCTGACCGCGGACGCGGCGATCGGCGCCCCCGCAGCCGACCGGGCGCGGGTGGATGAGATTTTCCGAAAGGCCGGGCTGACTCCCGGCGAGCCCGTGCTGGGCATCAACATCAACCGCTACCTGGACACGTGGGCCTCCAGGAGCCGGCCCCCCATGGGCGCGGAGGCCTTCCTCGGGACGTACGCGGGGGCGCTCCGCCGGGTCTGGCGGGAACTGCGCGTGCCGCTGGTCTTCGCGTGCACCCAGCATCATGACGTCGAGATCACGCAGGAGCTGATGCGGCGCCTGGAACCCGATGTCCGCGCGGCCTTGATCGCCAACCGCGACTATGATCACGCCGAGACCAAGGGCGCGCTGGGCCGGCTGGACCTGCTGTGCGGAATGCGGCTGCACTCGCTGATCCTGGCCTCCTCCGGGCTGGCGCCCATCATCGGGATCGCCTACCAGCCGAAGGTGAATTACTACTTCAACACCCTGGGCCTGGGCGACTTCGTGTTGGGCTTCGACGAGTTCACCGAGGAGAAACTGGCCGCCCATATCCTCCGGGGCTGGCGCGAGCGCGCCCGGCTCCGCGCGACGCTGGAACAGCGCATCCCGGCGATGACCCTCCAAGCCGCCCGAACGGCCGACCTGGTCGCGGGGATGGAGAGAGGGGTTTAGGCTGTAGGGGGGCTTAGGCTGTAGGGGTGATGAGATGAGGGATCATACCAAGCTGCGTGCTTTTGAACTGGCCGACCAGGTGGTCATGC
This sequence comes from Verrucomicrobiota bacterium, assembly GCA_022710725.1. Classification (GTDB taxonomy): domain Bacteria; phylum Verrucomicrobiota; class Kiritimatiellia; order CAIQIC01; family JAGNIJ01; genus JAGNIJ01. Next base: position 12,972 of record JAKLGK010000013.1, on the reverse strand, counting down.
TGACCTATCAAATAACCCGCCATTTCCCGAAGGCGGAAGCGTACGGATTGACCGCCCAAATGAGAAGGGCCGCTGTTTCCATTGCCTCGAACATCGTGGAAGGATGCGCGAGAGGGAGTCAACCGGATTACCTTCGTTTCCTTGAAATCGCATTCGGCTCGCTGCGAGAGCTTCACTATCAACTTACTGTTGCGCGACGCTTGGGATACTGCGACGAGGCCGGCTTCATCGAAGGCGACACGATCATGCTGGAAGCCGAAAAAGTGCTCGGGGCATTGATCCGTGCACTACGAAGGAATTGACAAACCTACAGCCGACGCCCCTACAGCCTAAAACCCTCCCGTGTCCTCCTCTTCCACGCGACTGTTCATCGTCACCTTGATCCTAACCGCCGCCGTGTGGCTTTCCTTTTCCTGGCCGCTCGCGCTGCACCTCCGCGACGGAATCCCGATGTCGTCGCAGAATGTCGAGAAAGGCCACGCGCGGGCGATGGTCCCGGGGGATCATCTTCAACTCCTTTACCACTTCGAACTGCTCCGCGACATGCTCGCGGGGCGCGTCCCGTGGTTCCATAACGTCTACGAATTCAACACGGGCGACGACGCGGAGCGCTACCGGCCCAGCGCCTACTTCGCGCCGTTTTCGCTTCCCTATGCCCTGCTGGCCGCCGCCGGGGGCCGCGCGCTCGCGTGGAACCTGGTCGGGTTCCTGTCGCTGTGGCTGACCGCCCTGGCCACGGCGCTGCTCGCCGGGCGTTTCGCGACCAGCCGGCTGGCCGTGTACGGGGCCGCCCTGGCCGCCCTGCTTATTCCATTCCGGTGGGTCAACCTGCTGGGCGGCAGCCCGGCGGGACTCGCCATGGCCTGGGTGCCGCTCACGGCGCTCGGCGTGGACCTGGCGGTGCGCGACCGCCGGATGGGCGGCGGGCTCCTCGCGGGCCTGGCCATCCTCCTGGCGTGCTGGAGCGACACGCAGGTGTTTTTCTTCTGCACGATCAGCCTCCCGCTGTGGCTGCTGCTTTCCTGGATCGGCAGCGCGGAAACCGGGACGCGCGACCTGAAACGCGTCGCGGCGGCGCTGGCCCCCATCGCGCTGTTTCTCCTGGCCGCATTCTTCTACCGGTATCTCCTTCACGAGCACCTGTCCTCTTCCGGCATGGGCCGCGGCCGCAGCCTGGCCGAGGTGAAGCTGTTCTCGCCCACGTGGCCGGGCTTCTGGCAGTGGGCGGCGGAAGGATTGCAGAGCCACATCTACATCGGCTGGATGCTTCCGCTCCTGCTGCTGGCCGGGGGGTACGCTCTCCGGCGGAACGTCCGGACGGGCGCGCCCGGAAGCTTTTCCACGTTTTTTGTCTTCCTGCTCTGCGCGGCGGCGATCGGGGACGTGATGATCCTGGCGCTGGGCGTACACGGACCGGTCGACGGCCTGGCGCTCAAGATCGTGCGCAAGCTGCTCCCGCCCTACTCCATGGTGCGCCAGACGGCCAAGATCTTCTGCCTGGTCCCGACGCTGGCGGCGTTGGCCCTGGCGCTGGGTCTCGAGGGCTGGCTGGCGTTCGCGACCGCGCGCCCCCGTCTCGCGCGGGGCGCGGCGATCCTCGGGCTCCTGCTGCTGGCGGCGGAGATGCGCGGACAAGTGCGCCCGACGGTATGCCTGCTGGATTCCGGGCAGGGCGCCTATGCCGCCGTGGCCGAAGACGCGCGCGGCGCCGGCAACCCGCCCGGCGCGCTGGTGCTGCCCCTCTGGCCGGGCGATTCGTCGTGGGCGTCCATCTACGAGTATTACGCGCAGATGCACGGGATCCGGATGATCAACGGCTACAGCCCCGTCGTACGCCGGGATTACGTGGAGCAGGTCTTCCGCGCCCTGGAAAGCGCCAACCAGGGCTGGCTGACCGACGAGCAACTGGACCTGCTGGCCCGGATGAAAACCGGTTACGTGCTGGTGCACGAGAACGCGTTCCCCGAGAAAGTGAGCCCGTTTCCGGTCGGCCTCACGCTGGATCGATTGCGGCGGCACCCGCGCCTGTCGTTCCTGGGCCAGGCAGAAAACGTGTGGGCCTTCCGCATCGAGCCGGCGGCCGCCCCCCGCGCCCCCGCCCCGCCCGGCCCCGGCTGCCCGGTCGCCTTCCCGGCCCGCCGATGGGAATGGGAATCCGTCGAATCCGGCAACGGGACGGCCATCGAGGATGCGTCCGCGGGCGGCGGGGCGTTCTGGCGGGCGTCCGACCCGGGAGCCTGGGCGGGCACCCGTCCCGTGCGCGCGGCGCCCGATCCCGCCCTGTACTGGCTTGTCCGCGGCCGCGGCCGTGGCGCGGTTGAGGCGATCACGTTGAGCGGCGAGGCGGCACTCCCCGCGTCCCGCCTCGCGTTCGATTCCACTGAATGGACCTGGCAATCGATCCCCGTGTCCGGGCACGACACCTACGGACCGCTTCAACTCCGGTTCGCCCGCGCGGAAGGCTCCGTGGATCTGGATGTGGCGATGCTCTGTTCGGGAAGCTGGCCGCAGGCCTGGCCACCCGGCGATCGCGTGGAGATCCCGGCGGCCTGCCTGTTCCACGGCGGGCACAGCGGGGGAGACGAAGTGATCTTCCGCGCCCGGCACGACCCGGAGTCCGCGATTCTCTACGGCCCCAAGCTGCCGCTGCCGCCCGGTTTGTACCGCATGGAACTCGTGTTTTCCTCCGGCGCCCCGGCCGGCGAGCCGCTCGGCCGGTTCAACGTCCGGACGCGGGAGGAGGATGAGTCCGGCGCCGTAAGGGTGACCGCCGGGCGGCCTTGCGTAACAACTTGGCGACAAACAGGAAGCTTGCCTGTGAATGCCGTCTTTGTATATGCTCGAAACCACGATGTTAAGGTGGTCGGTCTGATCATCGAGGCGGTCCATGCTGCGCAAGAAGGATTGGCTTTACCGGGTCTATAGCGTCGGTTCCGTTTTCTGGTTGCTCACCTACCAATCCATTCCGGGCTGCTCGGACACGGGACCCAGCGGCCCGCCGCCGGTCGGCGCGGACATCCATGGGAAATGGAAAGGCGAGTTCTACCGGACCGACCGCGGCTATCAGATCGAGGTGACCGCCCGGGTGGAACAGGAGTCCGATGCCGTCATCATCGACACCAGCAAGACCGAAGGCGTCGCGCAACTGCTGACGGGCTCCATCAGCTCCAACGGCTACCTGCGCCTGACCGACGCCAACACCGGCGAGAAATGGACCAGCTACTTCGGCCCGGCCAGCGAGACGAACCTAGTGGTGGCCGACTACGCCGAGACCCCTACCATCGAACATCCCGAGCCCGGCCTGTACGTGCTCGCGCTGCACCGGTGAGCGGCCCGCCATGACCTGCGAGCGCCATTCTTGAAACGGGACCTAGCCAGGCTTTCGGACGAATCGTTCGACCTTGTCATCATCGGGGGCGGCGTGTACGGCCTGTCGGCGGCCTGGGACGCCGCCCTGCGCGGCCTGCGGGTGGCCGTGTTGGAAAAGGGCGACTTCGGGGCGGCGACGTCGTCCGGCTCGCTGAAGCTGATCCACGGCGGCCTGCGCTACCTGCAGCACCTGAATTTCGCCCGCATGCGCATCTCCATCAACGAGCGGCATCGCATGCTGCGCATCGCGCCGCACCTGGTCCACCCGCTGGAATTCGTCATGCCCTGCTACGGGCATGCCATGAAGGGGCCCGAGGCGATGCGCCTGGCCCTGCTCTTCAACGACCTGATGTCCTTTGACCGCAATCGCGGCGTGGACCGGGCGCACGCGATACCGAACGGCCGCACGCTGTCGCCGGCCGAATGCCTCGACCGGCTGCCGGGCATACGGCGGGAAGGCCTGACCGGCGGGGCGGTGTTCTACGACGCCCAGATGCACAACTCCGAGCGCCTGACTCTGTCGTTCGGGCTTTCCGCCGCGGAGCAGGGCGCCGCGCTGGCCAACTACGCGGAGGTCACGGGATTTCATGTCGAGCAGGACTCCATCCGCTCGGTCATCGCGCGCGACCGGTTGAGCGACCGGATGTTCCATGTCGCCGGCCGCCTGTTCCTGAACCTGACGGGACCGTGGGCGGACATCACCTCTCGCCTGCTGACCTCGCCGTCCCCCGACCGCCGCGTCGTCCGGTCCAAGGGCATCCAACTCGTCACGCGCGCGCTGCCGCCGGCCGCCGCGTTCCCGATCGAGAGCCGGCAGCGCGACCTGACCGCCGTCATCAAGCGCGGCGGCCGCAACTACTTCGTCACGCCGTGGCGGGGCCTGTCCATTCTCGGCACCACGGACACGCTGTACGAGGGCTCCCCGGACGAGTTCGCGATCACCGAGGCCGACATCGGGGAATTCCTGGCGGAGATCAATGCGCTCTACCCGGCCGGCCTGGAGCGTAAGGATGTCCGATTCTGGATCGGCGGCATGCGGCCGCTGGGCGACGAGGACACGAATCCCGAACATGCCAAGGCCTCCCACAAGTCGCAGATCCGCGACCACGCCCGCGAGGGCGGGCCGTCGAACCTCATCAGCGCCGTCGGGGTGAAGTACACGGTCTGCCGGCACATTGCCGAGAACCTCGTGGACCTCGCCGTCCGCCGGCTGGGCGCGGCCGCCGGCCGCTGCCGCACGCGGGAGACCCCGCTGGCCGGGGGCGACACCGGGGATTTCGAGTCCTTCCTAGCCGAGTCGCGGCGCGTCGCGCCGGCCGGAACTTCCGAGCACCTTGCCCGGAACTACGGCACTCGGCTCCGGAGCGTCCTGGCCCTGGTCTCCGGGGATCCTTCCCTGGCGCGGCCACTGGCGGACTCCACGGAGGTCCTGCGCGCCGAGGTGGTCCATGCGGTCCGGGAGGAAATGGCGATGCGCCTGGACGACGTGGTCCTGCGGCGGACGGGCCTGGGCACGCTCGGCCATCCCGGGCGCCCCACGCTGGAGGAATGCGCCCGCCTCATGGCGGCGGAGCTCGGCTGGTCCCCCGCCCGCCAGGCGGACGAACTCGCGGCCGTCGAGCGGGTGTTCACCCCGCCCGCCGGCTGAAGGGCGCGACCGCCCGACCGTTCAGGTGAAGCGCTGCTGCGGGTTGGGGTGCTGCAGCGAGCGGCACGAACCATCGTTCATCAGCACCCGCAGGTACATGTTCGCGGGATACAACTCGACGGGCTTGGTGCCGTAGTAACGGGGCCGCCCATCCTCCTCGTCCGGGAACTCCCGCCAGAATTCGTCGAAGAACCGCCCGTCGCTGGTAAACACGGTGACCCGGCTGATCTGATCGCGGAAGCTCGCGGGGAAAACGAATTTCAGCGTCTCGTGCATGTTGTCCGGATTGCTGACGAACCCGCCGGCCCCGTCGTTCAGAGGCAGCGTCTCGCAGAAGGTGTCGACGAACAACTCGCCCTGGTACTCGTAGGCCGCGATGCCGAGTTCCTCCTGGCCGGCGGCCGCCGCGGGCTCTTCCGGGTTTCCTGCCGCCGCGGGCTCCTCCGAGCCGGCCGCGGCGGCGGTCTCCTCGGCCGACCCGGACTCGGCGGCCGCTTCCTCGCCGGAGGATTGCGGGGCGGGCTCTCCCCCTTCCGGCTCGCCGCCTCCCACCAGCTCGCAACCGGCAGGCGCGACAGCCAGGGCGGCCAGGGCGAGCACGGCGGCCATATATTTCCAAAACTCGGATCGGCAGCGCATCGCGGAATTTTTCATGCGCCGGAATGTAGCGCGCCAGCCAAAATCCGTATAGAGGTATTTTCGCGCCGCCGGACTTTAGTCTTTATCGCCGCCGCCCGCCGGGATATGTTTTCCGCTCATCGGCATGAGCCTCTTCGGCGACATCCTGGCGCACCGGGAACTGCTGCAGAACCTGGTGGCGCGCGACATCAAGAGCCGGTACAAGGGCTCCGCGCTGGGTTTTCTGTGGAGCGTCCTGAACCCGCTGTTCATGGCGGTGATCTACATCTTCTTCCTCCGCCTGCTGGCCGGGCGCGGCGTGCCAAGCGAGGACGTGATCATCGGTGTGTTTGCCTGGCAGTTCACGGCACAGTGCGTCACCGGGGGCATGAACTGCATCACGGGCAACGCGAACCTGGTGAAGAAGGTGTTCTTCCCGCGGGTTCTGCTGCCGCTCTCCGTGGTCGCGGCCAACCTGGTCAATTTCCTGCTGACCCTGGCCGTGCAACTGGTCCTCGTCGCCCTCCTCCTCGGCGCGCGGGGCGCGCATCTCTCCGCCTGGAGCGCCGCGCTGCCCGCGATCATCGCGTATCACGTCCTGTTCAACCTGTCCCTGGCCCTGCTCGTCGCGGCGGCCAACGTGTACTTCCGGGACACGCAGCATCTCGTGGGGCTGCTGATGAGCGCGTGGTTTTTCGTCAGCCCGGTGATGTATAACCTCTCGTTCGTCGAGAAGTTCGCCGGCCCGGCGCTGACCCCCGCCTACCTGCTCAACCCCGCGGCCCTGATCATCACCGCCTACCGCGCCGCGCAGGTGCCGGGCGCGCTGCTCCCGTGGTCGGGCGCCGCGCTGGTCGCCTGGCTCTGGCCGGCGGCCCTGCTGGTCCTGGCGTGGCGGCTCTTCCAGCGGGCGCAGCGGGATTTCGCGGACTGGCTATGAGCGCGATCGAAGCCATTCAACTCGGAAAGGCCTACCGCAAGCAGGGCATCGGCCCGCCGACCCTCTTCGGGGCCCTGTCGCGGACGCTGCGCGGACGGCGCAACGAGGAGTTCTGGGCGCTGCGGGATGTCAGCTTCGCGGTGGAAAAAGGCCGCACCGTGGGGGTGGTCGGGCCCAACGGCTCGGGCAAGAGCTCCCTGCTCGGACTGGTCTCGGGCACGATCACGCCGACGCGCGGCGCGGCGCGGACCGAGGGGCGGGTCTCGTCGCTGCTGGAGCTCGGCGCGGGATTCCACCCCGACCTGTCGGGCCGGGAGAACGTTTTCCTCAACGCGGCGCTGCTGGGCATCCCGCGCGAGGACGTCCGGCGCCGCTACGACCATATCGTCGCCTTCGCCGGCCTGGCCGAGTTCATGGACATGCCGGTGAAGCATTACTCCAGCGGCATGTACGTGCGGCTGGGCTTCGCCGTGGCCACGGAGCTGAACCCGGACGTGCTGCTGGTGGATGAGGTGCTGGCCGTCGGCGACATCGCCTTCCAGCTGAAATGCCTCGACCGGATCCGCGATTTCCAGCGGCGCGGCAAGACGCTGCTGCTGGTCTCCCACGCCCTCCAGACCGTCGAGGAATTCTGCCACGAAGCGTTCCTGCTCTACCGCGGCGAGCTCGTGGCCCGCGGGGACCCGCCGGACGTGATCCTGAAATACATGACCTCGTTCATGGGCGAAGGAGGCTATCTCTACCGCCAGGAGTTCGGCACGCGGGACGTGGAGTTCACGCAGGTGGCGCTGCGCGGACCCGACGGGGCGGAGTCGGCCAGCTTCCAGACCGGGCGCGCCCTGCGCGTGGACATCGGCTACCGCGCAAAAGCCCGGATCGAGAACCCCGTGTTCGGCTTTTCGATCAAGACCGGCAACGGGCTGTACGTGTTCGGAAGCAACACGCAGATCGCGAAGCATCCCGTGCCGTTCATCGAGGGCGAGGGCGTCATGCGGCTCACGCTGGACCCGCTGACCCTGAAGGGCGGCAATTTCTTCCTGTCGCTGTCCATCCACTCGGCCGACCACGCCACGCAGTATCACCGGCGCGAGGACTGGTACCCGTTCGTCGTGAAGGATCCGACGGAGGCGCCGGGCCTGTTCGAGCTGCACAGCTCGTGGCGCCTCGGGGCCGTGTGACCACGCCGCCGGGCCTGTTCACAGGCTCGGCCGGCTGACGCGCACGGTGTACTCCACGGTCTCCCGGCCGCCGGCCGGCAGGTCCAACTCGTACCGCAACCGGCGGAACACTTCGCGGCACGGCCGCGTGGAACTGACGAGGGCCCACTGGAGGATGAGCGGCGGCTTCTCGTCCAGCTCCACCGTGATCGCGCCGTCGCGCCCGTTCAGAACCTCGATCGCAAAGGTTTCGATCTCCCCGCCTTCCGGCCGTTCGGCCCGGGCCTGCCGGCCCCGCCGCCCCGTGACATCCGGGGAAGGTCCCAGGTCGATCCGGATATCGCCGTCCACGGGCGTGTGCGGCAGGTCGCCCGTCTGCAGGAGCTGGGACCGCATGCTGCCGAGAAACAGCTGCACGGGGCCGGGCGGCAGGGGGAGGCCAAGCCGGTTGGCGGCGATGTTGCGCACGATGATGTATTTCCGGAGCGGCTGCGGCGGGGCCTCCAGGGAGGCCGAGAATTCCTCCGCGCGCAGGACATAGCGCCTCGCGGCGGGCACGCGGGCGCTTTTGACCAAGGTGAACTCGCGGGCGGACCCGGCCGGAAGATCGACGGGATCCGGCAGCGCGTATTCGTACTCGATGTCGGCTTCCGGCGGGCGCCAGCGCCAGAGGTCGGACATGGGACTGACCTCGTCGAGCATGAGGAAGCCGGGCGGCCTCCCCTCCTCTTCTGGAACGCGGCGGCCGACCAGGCGGACCGCGGCGTTCGTAAAGGCGACCCCCGCGCGGTTCTGAATGCGCACCCAGCCGGTCAGATCGGCCGACAGGGGCTCGCGCTCCTCCACGCGGTCGCCGCGGACGACCACCTGATAAGCCGCCGACCAATTCAAGCCCGAGGTCCGGTACGCGACTTCGACCTCCAGGGCGCGGCGTTCGTCCGGAGCGTAGACCTGCGCCCGCACGGAAACCGGGCCGGCAGGACGTTCCCCGGCCGGCGCGGATGCAGCCGCAGGCGGCCAGACCGCTTCGCCGGAGGCCTCCGCGGCGACCCCTGTCCCGCCGTCAAGCGCCCAGCCCCTTAATTCCAGATCCACGCGCCGCGCCCGCAACGTCAACGTATCGAGGTCGATCCCGGAGGGCAGGTTGTCCAGCACCACGGTTTGCAGGCCCTGCGCGAGCGCAAGCGTGCGGACCTCGCGCACCAGCGCGCGATCCTCGCCGAGGATCACCTCGACGCCGGGCGCGCTCCCGCCGGCCATCCCGAGCAGGAGGGCCAGGAAGCCCATCTTATGCAACGCGGCGCCGGACATGATAGGCCCCGTTCACCAGCGGTAGCGCACGGTGTAATGGATGGACTTGTCCCCGCCCGGTTTGAGCGTCGGGCGGAATTCAAGGGTCTGTTCGCCGGTCATGGTGTAGTCCGCGTCGGATTTCACGATCTCGAACTGCCCGCCCCGGTACACGTGCTCGACGACGCGTATTTCCACCTCGTCCGCCGAACGGTTGGCCAGCCGGATCTCAAAGCTTTCCTCGTATTCGCGCAGCGGCACGATTTCGTTGTAGCCCGTGCGCTCGCGCTCGCCGCTCAAGCCCCGCGCCGGGCCGAGGGACACATCGGCGGAGGCCCCGGGATCAAGGGCGGCCAGGCGTCCTTCGACCAGCCCGTCCGCGGTTCCGTCCGCTCGCCGGGTGTAGAGCCGGAGCCGGCCGGGCGGCAGGACAAAGCCCAGCCCGGCGGCCTCGGTATTGTCAAATCCGATGCGCAGGTCCACCTCGCGATGGAACTCGGTGCCGAAATTCCAGTCGGTGCGCCGGTTCCGCTGGAATCGGTCGAAGCGCACGCCGTCGTAGATGTAGAAACGGCGGACGGGCAGCTTGGCCGCCCTCGCCAATTGCACGTAGCGGGCGCCGCCGGACGGGAGGGCCACGACGCCCGGGACATCCAGCGCCGACTGGGCCGTCGGGGCCAGGGACGATTCGGGCACAGGGGTCTCCAGGCCGCGGGCGTAGCGGAAGGGAGTCGTGACCTCCTCGCCCGGCAGCCGGCTTGCCGCGCCGGGCGCGCCCGACTGCCGGCCCTGCGTCGTCGTCACCAGGCGGACGCGCGCATTTTCAAAATCGCCCCCGCTCCGGTTGTGCAGGGCTGCGCGCAGCAGCAGTTCGGCCTCGCCGGCGCCCTCGTCCAACTGCATTTCGTAGGAGGCCTCCCAGGCCAGGCCCCGGGTGGTGTACCACATGCGGAGGTTGGCGGGGCCTTCCCCCGGACTGGACAGCAGGCAGGTGAGCGCGGGCCCCGGGACGGCCGACGGCACACGGATCCGCTCGATGGCGGCGGGATCCGGGAACAGGCTCACCGACCCGTCGTCGGCCTGCAGCAGCACCGCAGGCCGATCAGAGGATTCGGCCGCGGCCAGCAGTTGCCCCTGGCTGATTCCTCCGTTCGCGGCGACTTCCGCCGGCCGGCCCTGGTACCGGGCAAGGAAGCCCGCGAGATCCTCGGGGGGGCGAACGAACGACTGCTCGTTCAGCGTCAATTCCGTCGCCCCGCCCACGGCGCCCAGGGACACGCTGGCCGGGTCCAGCAGCGCCGGCAGCCCGCCGAAGCGGACCCGGTTATCGCCCTTGGCCAGCGTGGCCGACCGCAGGTCCGAAACCAGGGTCTGGCCGGTATCGTAAATGGAAAGGATCACCCCCCGCGGCGCGGAGGCCTCGACCTCGGGCAGGCCTTCCGCGGCCGCCGACGCGCATCCGGCGAGGAGCACCACCCATGCATATGCTTTCATCGCGCTTCCCTTTCCTTGCCCGCGAGGCGCGGGCATGGAGTGAACTGTACACCGTTCTTCCCGGGCCTGTCACGCCCCGCGGGTTTTGCTCTTGCCGGATCGACCGCCCGACCTATGCTGGCGCCATTCACAAAGGAAGCCCTCATGGAAATGACCGGACTGGGGACGACCGGCCTGCGCGTATCGCGCCTGGCCATGGGCACGATGACATTCGGCAAGGAGGCTGACCGCGCGACCTCCGCCGCCCTCTTCCACCGCGCCCGCGAGGCGGGCATCAACCTGTTCGACTGCGCGGACATCTACGCGCTGGGCGAATCCGAGAAGATCCTGGGCGAATTGATCCGCGGCGTCCGCGACCAGGTCGTGATCACCAGCAAGGTCTATTTCGCCATGGAGCCGGGCCTGAAGAGGGCCGGGCTGTCGCGGGAACACATCCTGCGCTCCGCCGAGGGCAGCCTGAAGCGGCTGAAGACCGACCGCCTGGACATCTACTTCGCTCATGCGCACGACGATCTCGTGCCGATAGAGGAGACGCTGGGCGCGCTGGACGAACTGGTCCGGCAGGGAAAGGCGCTCCACACGGGCGCGAGCAATTTCGCGGCCTGGCAGGTCGCCCGCGCGCTCGGAATTTCCGACGTGAACCGCTGGACGCGCTTCAGCTGCATCCAGCCGATGTACAACCTCGTGAAGCGGCAGGCGGAGGTCGAGCTCTTCCCGATGGCCCGGGCCGAGAAGCTCGGCGTGCTCGTGTACAGCCCGCTGGGCGGCGGCCTGCTGACCGGCAAGTACCGGACCGGGGAGCATTTCAAGGACAGCCGGCTCGTTCACAGCGACCTCTACCGCCGCCGCTACGGCCCGGCGTGGATGCACGACGCGGCCCGCGAGTTCACGGCCCTGGCCCGGTCGCGCGGATTCCATCCCGCGGCCCTGGCGGTGGCCTGGGCGGCCGCCCACCCGGCCGTGACCGCGCCCATCCTCGGGGCGCGGAACCTCGAACAACTGGAGCCGGCGCTGCAGGCGGCGGACATTCCCATGACGCCGGAATTGTACCAGGCCGTCAGCCGCCTCACCCCCGCCCCGCCTCCCGCCACGGATCGCAGCGAGAGCGCGGCGGGATAAAAAACGCTTGCGGGGCGCGGCCTCGTGGTGTAAGTATGCGATGCGTAATCGGGACAGCGTTGTTCGCGCGCCCGTTGGATGCGAGCGTAGCTCAGTGGTAGAGCGTCACCTTGCCAAGGTGAGGGTCGAGGGTTCAAGTCCCTTCGCTCGCTCCATTTTTTTTATTTCCCCTGTTGAATTCCGGGCCGCTTTCCGGTATTGTCGATCCCGGAGGCTTAGCTCAGTTGGTAGAGCAGCTGACTCTTAATCAGCGGGTCGCGGGTTCGAGCCCCGCAGCCTCTATTCCCCCCTTACCGGATCGGAATCCGGCGTTCTGTCGCGTATGCCGCGGCGCTCGCGGCAGGGGGCGCCGAGCCTCTTAACAGGAGGCCGGCATCGGACTACTATTTCGTATCCGCGGGTCCGCCCGCGCACGGAAGGAATCGTCTTGAACAGAAGGATGGCGGCCATCGTGATGCTCCTGGGAGCCGCGCCTGCGGTCCGCGCCACGGCGCTTCCCGACCTCATCGTGACGGCGCTGACGGGGCCGGCCTCCGGCAGCACGGCCGCGTCGATCACCATCAGCAACACCGTGGCCAACGTCGGAGCGGGCAACCTGGTCGACGAGTGCTATATCGGTTTCTATCTCTCGACCGATACCGTTGTCACCACGGGCGACATCCTGCTCGGAAATCGCGGCATCTACGGCGGCATCCTGCCCGGCGGCACGAACTCGGGCAGCGCCAACGTCGGCGTCCCCGCGTGGCTGGCCGCCGGCACGTACTACCTGGGCGCGATCGCGGACTATGACAGCCGAAATGCCGAGTCGGACGAGGGCAACAATGCCTTCGCCGGGAGCTCGATCGCCATCCAGATCGGGCCCGACCTGGTCATGACCCAGGTGAGCGGCCCGTCGACCGGCCACACGGCCGCAGCCATCTCGATCGATTACGCCGCAGCCAACATCGGCGTCGGCAACCCGCCGGACGAGTGTTACATCGGGTTCTATCTCTCCACGGACACGGTCATCACCACCGGCGACACCCTGCTCGGCACCCGCGGCATCTACGGCGGGTTCCCCCCCGGCACGACCAACTCCGGAACCGCCACGGTCAATATCTCGCCGGCGCTGGCCGCCGGCACCTACTACCTGGGCGCCATCGTGGACGTCTACACACTGAATCCCGAGTTCAGCGAGACCAACAACGCCCTCGCCGGCGCACCCATCCAGATCCAGATCGGGCCCGACCTGGTCATGACCCAGGTGAGCGGCCCGTCGACCGGCCACACGGCCGCAGCCATCTCGATCGATTACGCCGCAGCCAACATCGGCGTCGGCAACCCGCCGGACGAGTGTT
>JAKLGK010000012.1 GCA_022710725.1 Verrucomicrobiota bacterium | reverse complement strand
GCACCCGCGGCATCTACGGCGGGTTCCCCCCCGGCACGACCAACTCCGGAACCGCCACGGTCAATATCTCGCCGGCGCTGGCCGCCGGCACCTACTACCTGGGCGCCATCGTGGACGTCTACACACTAAATCCCGAGTTCAGCGAGACCAACAACGCCCTCGCCGGCGCACCCATCCAGATCCAGATCGGGCCCGACCTGATCATGGCCGGGTTGAGCGCGCCGCCGACGGGTTGCAGCGGATCGCCCCTCGCCGTGGATTACGCCGCGGCCAACATCGGCGTCGGCAACCCGCCGGACGAGTGTTACATCGGGTTCTATCTTTCCACGGACACGGTCATCACCACCGGCGACACCCTGCTCGGCACCCGCGGCATCTACGGCGGGTTCCCCCCCGGCACGACCAATGCCGACGCCATCTCGGTCAACCTCCCTGCCGGGCTGTCACCCGGCATCTACTACCTGGGCGCCATCGTGGATGTCTTCAACGTGAACCCCGAGTTCAGCGAGACCAACAACTCCCGGGCTTCGGACCCGGTCTACCTCGCGCCGGCCGCGCGGGTCGTGAACCGGGAAGCCAGCACCGTTTCCCTGTCCTTCTCGGGTCTGCGGGTGTCGTCCGTGTATCATGTCCAGCGGACGGCCGCCCTGCTCCCCGAGCCGACCTGGACCAATACCGGGGCCGCGATCACCGGGGTCGTTTCGACCAACTGGTCGGAGACGGTTTCCGAGGATGCGTCGCGCGCCTTCTACCGCCTTGTCGAGGAATAAAACACACCAACTGGCCGGCGCTTCCCACGCCAGCGGCACGATCGCTCTGCCGGCTATCCCGGTTCAGCCTATTTCCTCGAGAAGGATGCCCGCCGCGCGGTCCGCGGCCCCGCCCTCGCCGAGGGCGCGGATGACTTCCCGGTAGCCCTCCCGCATCGCGGCGCGTTCAGGCGTATCGCCCAACAGCGGCTCAAGGGCCGACGCCATGGCCTCGGGCGTGGCCTCGTGCTGGATCAACTCCGGACAGAGCCGGCGGCCCGCGACCAGGTTGACCATGCCCAGGTGCGGCACGCGCACCACCCGTTTGCCCACCGCATACGTGAGCCAGGACGTCCTGTAGACCACGAGCTGCGGGCATTCCATCAGCGCGGTCTCGATGGTCGCCGTGCCGGAGACCACCAGCGCGGCGCGCGCCTGCCGGAGGACCTGGCGGGTCTGTCCGACAACCACCTCGGCGCGGGAGGGCCCGCCGGCCAGACCCGCCAACCCCTGCCGGACCAGGCCGGCCACTTGCTCCGAGGGCGCGGCCAGTATGAACGACATCCCCGGATGGCGCTTCTCCAGCAACCCGGCCGCGCGCCACATCAGGGGCAGGATGCGATGGATTTCCTGCCGGCGGCTGCCCGGCAGCAGGGCCACGCGCGGCTCGCCGTTCCACGGCAGGGGCGCCGGGGGTTCCGCGCGCGCCCGCGCGGCCTCGTCGGCCAGCGGATGCCCCACGAAATCCACCCGTAGGCCGGTGCCCTCGAAGACGGCGGGCTCGAACGGGAAGATGGCGAGCAAGCGGTCCACGACCCCGGCCATGAGCCCGATGCGCGAGCGATGCCACGCCCAGACCTGCGGGCACACGTAGTAGAGCACTTTCAGGCCCAGCCGCCGGGCCTCGCGCGCGAACCGGAGGTTGAACCCGGGATAATCCACGAGCACCACCAGATCAGGCTTCAGCGCGCGCGCCAGCTCCACCGTTTCGCGGAACACGCGCCGGAAGAACCCGTAACGCCGGAGCACCTCGCCCAGGCCCATGACCGCCATGTCGCGCACGTGGCGGCGCAGTTCCAGGCCGGCGGCCTTCAACTCGTCTCCGCCGATCCCGACGAACCGCACATCCGGCGCCCGCGCGCGCACCGCGCGAACAAGGCCCGCGGCAATCATGTCGCCGGATACCTCGCCGGCGACCAGGAGGACGGTGCGGCTCACGGACTCCCTTCCCGGATGCGCCGGGTGATCGCCACGGCCAGCTTGAGGGCCTCGGCCGCATGTTCGCCCGAGACGACCGGCCGGTCCCGGCGCAGGACGCAACCGAGAAACGAACGCAACTCGAGCGCCAGCGGCTCGCCCTTTTCGATCGGTATCTCCTCGCGGGAGATGCCGCCGGACGATTTACGGAAGAGCTCGCCGGCCTGGTTCTGGTAATCGAGCGAAATGTACGTGTCCTCCAGGAACACGCGTATCTTCCGCATGCGATCGGGACTGATCCGGCTGGCCGTGATGTTCGCCACGCACCCGTTCTCGAACTCCAGGCGAACGTTGGCGATGTCCTCCGTCGGGCTCAAGACGGGCACGCCCACGGCGCGGATCTCACGGACGGGCGCGCGGACCAGGTGGAGAATGACCTCGATGTCGTGGATCATCAGGTCCAGCACGACGCTGACCTCCGTGCCCCGCGGCGGCAGGCCCGGCCGCGGCGGCGGATACGGCGCCAGCCGGTGGGCCTCGATGAAACGCGGCGGCCGTGCCAGGCCGTCCAGGAACGACAGCACCGGGTTGAATCGCTCCACGTGTCCGACCTGGAGGATCGCCTTTCTCTCCTGGGCGCGCGCGACCAGCGCCTCGGCTTCCGCCGCGGACGCGGCGATCGGCTTCTCGACCAGCAAGTGGATACCCCGGTCCAGGAGGCGGAGCCCGACCTCGTGGTGGCGGTCCGTCGGCACCACAACGCTCAACGCCTCCACGTGCTCGGCCAGTTCGTCCATGTCGGCGAAGGCCTTCGTGCCGTATTCCCTTGCCATGGCCTCGGCGCGCGCGGCGTCGACGTCGCAGACGCCGACCAGTTCGGCCTCCGGCAATTCCGAGTAGATCCGGGCATGCGACTTGCCCAGGCTGCCCACGCCCACGACGCCCACCTTGACCCGGCGCATTTTCATGCCTCGCGTGGCCCTCCCATCGTCACCGCCGTCAGGCACAACCCCATCCGGTCCGCCTCCCCGATCACCTTTTCGCGCTCCAGCAGAATCGTCCGGCGCGCCTCAACGGCCAGGACGGCGGCGCGGATCTTTCGAAGCGAGCGCAGCGTGTGCATGCCGACGACCGGGATGTCGAAGCGCATGTCGTGCCCGCGCTTCGCCACCTTCACCACGACCGCGCCCGGGCCACCGAGCCGGCCCGCGCGCAGGATCGCCGCGTCCGTGCCCTCGAACGCCTCGACGGAGAGGATCGTGCCATTCTTGATCACCACGGTCTGCCCGACTTCGAGGCCGCTCGTCAGCTTCGCCACCTTGAGCCCCAGTTCGATGTCGGCGCGCTCGCCGTCCGTCGGCGGACGCCGGCCGAGCAGGCCCGGCTCCGGCATGGCGGATTCCATGAAGAGATGGGCCGGCAGCAACTCGACGCCAACCCTCTTCAACTCCTCGCCGACCGCCCCGAAGATCGTGTGCGCGTTCCGCTCCGGCAAGCGGGCCAGCAGTTCCCGCAGGGCCCGGTCCATCGCCAGGCTGAACAGGTGCGTGGGCTTGATCTGGCCCGCCATGACCGCCTGGCGGATGCCGCTGCGGCGGAAGGCGTCCAGCATCGCGCCGAGTTGACCGAGGCGGATCCAGGCCACCTCGTCGGCCGCCCGGCCGATGGCCGGGTCGGTTTCCCAGCGGAAAGCCACGGCAAAGATCCGGCGCACGCCCTCGCGCCGCGCGGCTTCAGCCAGCAGGCGCGGATAGGCTCCCCGCCCGGCGATGATGCCCAACGATTCTGGTATCGGCCCCTCCATCCGTCCTTTCCGCCCTACGGCCGCTCCACGCCCAACCGGTACACCCGCCTCGAACCCGCGTTGGTGTCCGTAACGGACATGACCTCGCCGGTCGCGGCCAGGCGCGTCAGCCATTCCGTCCAGCCGGGCGCCATCAGGTTGGTCGTGTAACTTATCGAATACAGCCGCTGTGTCGAGGCCGGGAACGTGAGCACGCGTCCGGAACTCTCCTCCAAGCCCGCGAGGCGCAGGTACGAGGCATCCGAGCCCGGGTCGGTATCGGCCACCGCCTCCTCGCCGTTGGAGAGGCCGTCGCCGTCGTCGTCGCCCGCGGCGTCGGACGGATCCAGCGGGTCCAGGCCATGCAGCCACTCCCAGACGTCGAACATGCCGTCCCCGTCCAGGTCGGTCGCCCACCCCAGCACGAAGAGCGAGACCGGCACCTCGGCCGGCGCGCCGGGGGCGTCGGACGCGACCCGCAGCATCGCCGCCCGCACGGTCCCGCCCGTGAGCCCCGTCGCGTCGAAGGTCACGTCCGCGGGCTCCGAGGACGCCGCGCCGACCGTCCCGGTCGCCGGGGACAGCGCGACCCAATCGCCGGCCGCCGTGTCCGGCGACACGCCAACATCGTCCACGTACCAGCCTTCCGAGACCTTGCTCGAATCGGACCCGAACCGGAAGGCGACCAGCACGTCGAGCCCGGCCCACGCGGCGAGATCGAAGGAAACCGACTGCCAGCCGCCGCCCGTCCCCGCCAGGCAGGGTGTTCCGTTCGTGAACGGCGAGCCCGATCCGCCGACGATGCGGTACGGGTAGCCGCCGACCGGCTCGATCCGGCGGTACGCCACGCCGCCGTTCGTGGAAAGCTCGACGATGCCCCCGTCGTAGGCTTGGCTGGCGTTCTTGACTTCCGTGTCGGCGTAATAGCGGAAGGTCAGCGTCGCGTGGCCGCGGACAGGGACGGGGCCGCAGGCCAGCCGGGCATCCATGCCGTTGGCGTACTCGCCGGCGACGTCTGACCCGGCGTACCAGGCGTTCGTCCCGGAAAACACGCGCCGCGCCGAGAGATGCCAGAGGTCGGCCGTTCCCCCGTGAACCCAGCCCGTCGCTCCGAGTTCCATGTCGTCCCGGAACCCGACGCGCTCCACGCCGCCCGTCCAGCGCAGGCTCCCCCCGCCCGTGTTCGATACCTGGAGCACCCGGCCGGTGACCGTGTTTTCAATGACCAGGATGTTCGTCAGGCCGGCCGGCGCCACCGCCAGCGCCGCCACCCAAACGGCGAATCTGTGCGGCCCGTTCGTGGAGCGCCAGCCGGCGGCATCCACGGCTTCGATCTGGTACACGAACAGGTCGCGATTCGTTCCCGGCGCCGGGATATCCGCCGAGTACACGGTCGACGCCGGCGCGGAGGTCATGGCCGCGCTCTGCCAGCCTTCGCCGTTCCGCTGCCACCGGAGCACGGCCTGCGCCACGAGCACGTTGTCCGTGATCGTCGCGCTGACGGGCCAGGGCGCGTCAACGCCCTGCGGGTCGCCGAGGGGCGTGTGATCGATCGCGGGCGGGACCGGCACACTGGCCGCGTCGCGGGGATCGCTATGGTCCTGGAACTCCTGCAGGTTGGTGAAGCCGTCCCCGTCGGGATCATCCGTCCGCCAGGGATCGAGCGAGCCGAAATGGTACTGCTCCCAGCCGTCCGGCAACGAATCGCCGTCCGCATCGAGGTCCGCGCGCAGGTAGACGGCCACGGCCACCCGGGAAGTGGTCATGGGGATTCCGGCCGCCGGATTCCGCGACGAGTTCGTGGCGTCCGGCCAGCGGGCGCCATCCACCGTCCAGCCCGCCAGCATGAAATTGGTTCCTTCGGCCGCCATCTGCTCCGGCACGATCGCGGTCGCGGCTTCCGTCCCGGCAAACCACCAGGTCGTCGTTTGCAGCACGCCGGCCGGCAGGGAGGTCTGGGCCAGAGCGAACTGGACCGACCATTGCCATTCGAGCGAGGAATCCTCGCCGATCAAGAATTCGACCGCGTTGGTTCCGCCGGTCGCGGGGACGCTGCCCGTCCCTGTCCAACCGGCGCAGGCCAGCCGGGTCCCGCCCTCCTCGGGACCGGGCGCCGCCGAGGCTATGACGACCACGCCGGACGCGTACGGATGATCGCCGTACGCGGGCGATACGACGCCGGACGGCGACGGCGCGCCGGTGACCGTCAGCATGACGGGCGTGTCGGAAACCGAGAACTCGTGCTCGCCCGCCGGCGGCTCGCGCGCGAGCAGGCCCGCGCCCTCGACAGCGGTGAGATGGTAGCGGACCAGGGTCCCGGCCGGCTGCGCGGGAATAAAGGCCTCGAACAGGTCGTTGGTTACGCGGGCCAACAGCGTCGTGGCGCCGGACGGCGAAACGCCCTCGGCGGACCAGGCCAGGAACAGCGCATTGGTGTCCAGGCGCACGCCCGAGGTGATCGCCGCCTCGACCCGGTACGGCGCGTTGGTTTCCAGCGTATTCTGGAGCGGCGCGTGGAGGATGACGGGCGGCTCGCTCACCGTCATGAGGACGATCTGCCGGTTGGTGCGCGAGGCCGCGTCGCTGCTATCGAACCGGAGCAGGAGGGCCCGCGAGTCGCCCGGCGCGAAGCCGTGCGAATCGAAGGTCGGCGCCAGCTCTGCGCCCGTGCCGCTCGAAAGCAGGCCGTTCGTGACCGCGAGTGCGAACCAGCTGCTGTCGCCCGTCGTCGGCGTGATCGCCACATCGTCGATGAACCAGCCCTCCGGCGGGTAGTCGTTCTGCTGGTCCGAGCCGAAGCGGAAGCGGATGAGCACTTCCTGCCCGGCGTACGCGGAGAGATCGAAGACCGCCTGGGTCCACCCGCCCGAGCCCGCGAAGCACCCGGTGCCTCCATTGAAGGGCGATCCCCATCCGCCGTTGATCACAAACGGATAGCCGCCCTCGGGCGTCACCTGGACAAAGGCGAGCCCGCCGTTCGTCGAAATCTCCACGATGCCGCCATCCCAGGCCATGGAACTGTTTCGGAGTTCCGTGTCCGGCCAGTGCCGGAAGGACAACTGCGCCCCCGGCGGCATCACCAGGGACGGCATGACCAGCGACGCGTTCATGTAGTCCACGTAGGTCGCGGATGCCTCGTCACCCTGGTGCCAGCTGTGCGCGCCCGAGACCGCGCGGGCGGTCGTGAGGTGCCAGGCGTCGGCGGCGCCGGAGTGGGTCCACTCGTTGCTGCCCGACTCCATATCGTCGGCGTAGCCCAGCGGCTCGACGGCGGCCGTCCAGGCCAGCAGGCCCGCGCCGGCGTTGGACACGACCAGCGATTCCACCCGCGACGTCGCGGGACGAATCCAGTAGTCGGCGTAGGAGGGCCCGACGTCGAACACCGGGTGCTCGACCCCGAAGGCATGGGGTCCGTTGGTGGCGACCAGGCCCGCGCCATCCCGGGCCTCCAGCCGGTAGAGATACTGGTCCCCGTGCGCGCTGGGCGCCGGGATGCGGTCGACAAACCGGTTGGACGGGACACCGGTCATCAGCGACGACTGCCAGGCCTCGTCGTTGTGCTTCCAGTACAGGCGCACGTCCGGGCCCGAGAAAGCCGTCGAATTGCTCCATGCGGCGCCGGACACCGCGCCGTCCATTCCGCCGCCCGAGAGGTCTTCCGCCGTCGCGCCGGCCCCCTCGTCGAACCGCCAGCAGCCGGCGAGGCCGGATTCCGTGCCCGCGACCCGGTTGCTCATGCCCGCGGCGATCTCCGCGGGAGTCCGCACGACGGACCACACGCGGACCTCGTCCAACAGGCCGCTGAACGCGTCGCCGGCCGTGAACCCGCCCCCGAGGCTGTCCTGGTCCTGGCCGAAGACCAGCGTGCCGCCGGGCCGCAGGTCCTGGCCGGCGGCGATCTCGCCGGACCAGGCTTCGACGCCGTCCTTGAAAAGCCGGGCCGCGCCGTCCGCGCTCCGCCACGAGACGGCGACGTGGTGCCAGGCGCCGTCGGCCACGGCGATCCCGGTGTTCGTATACGCGGCTCCCCGGTACAGCAGGAACGTGTTGTAATTGTAGAGCGTGAATTCGTTCGCGTCGCCGAAGTCGCCGCTGACCGCGTACGATACCGGCGTGCCGTTGTCGGAACGGTCGGACGAGCGCATCCAGAATTCGACCGTGATCTCGTTGGACGGGAAACGCGTCACGGGATTGCGCAGGACGTAGTCGTCCTCGCCGTCGAACCAGAGGGCCGTGCCGGACAGCGGCGTGGAAGCCAGCGCAAAGTTATCCGTCGCCACGGCCTCGACCGACCACGGCGCGGGATTCGTCTGGGGATCGGCCAGCGGCGTGTGCGCAAGGAACGGCGGCGCGGGCGTGGAGGAAGGATCGTTCGGGTTCGTTTCCTCCTTGAACTCCGTGTAGTTCGAATAGCCGTCGCCATCCGGATCCTCCCCCGCGTCCGCGGCGTCGGTCCCGAACTCGAAATGCTCCCACCAGTCGGCCAACCCGTCTCCGTCGTCGTCCTGCTCGGCCGGCAGGTAGAGCGCGCCCGCCTGGTGGGGCGAGAACATCGCCAGGCCCGTCACGACGAAGGCCGCCCGCCCGGTCGACGCGGGCCAGCGGCTGCCGTCCAGTTGCCAGCCGGCAAAGCGATAGGCGGTTTCCTCCCATGTCACCCCCGCCTCCGCCACGGCGGTGGACACGACCGCGCCCACCGGCCACCAGGTGGTCCGCAGGATGATGCCGGCGGGCGTGGACGTCTCCGCCAGGCGGTACCGCGTGCTCCATTTCCATTGCAGCGTCGAGTTCGTTTCAATCGTGAAGCTCACGTGATTCGTGTCGCCCTGCGCGGGCACGCTGCCCGAGCCGACCCACCCGGTGCACGTCCGCCACGTTCCGCCCGCGAGCACGTCCGGCGCGGCGGCGCTCACCGGCGTGCCGATCGCCAGCGTCGAGGTTCCATAGGGCGGCTCGGGGCTCCCGTAGGCGGCCGGCTGCCCCTGTACCAGCAGGTCGGCGGGAGCCGTGATCTGGAACGTGTGCACGGCGGCCGGCGCCCCGGCGGGATGCAGGGCGTATGCCGCGCCGGCCTGCGCGTGCAGGAAGTAGTACAGCCGCGTGCCGCGCGGCTGCGCCGGGATGGCGCCCGTCCATACGTTGCCGGCCGCGTGCGAGAGGTCGTTCGTCGCGAAGGGCCCGAGCGCGCTCGACGCGCTCCATAGCGCCCGCACGCTCAAGCCGTTGGTCGGCAGCGGGCCCTGCGGCGTCGCCTCGGCGCTCACCGCGTAACCGTCCGTCGTGTTCGTCGCGTTCGACAGGGGCGTGTGCTCGAGCGTGACCGGCGCGCCGATGAATATCGAGAGCGGTATGGAGATTTCCGGGTTCACCGGATCGTCGGACAGCAACGCCAGCACGACGCCGCGGCTGTCCCCCGCCGCCAGGCCCGCCGCATCAAGACCGACGCTCGCCGCTTCGCCGGAAACCGCGGCCAGGACACCCGACGTCGGGGCGATGTCGAGCCAGTCGTTCGTTCCCGTCGCCGGCGTCAGGGCGATGTCGTCCACGTACCACCCCTCGCCCTCGGCGAAGCTCTCGTCCGAACCGAACCGGCACGCCAGCCGCACCTCGCGGCCGGCGTAGGCGGACAGATCGAATTCCGCCGCCTGCCAGCCGCCCGTGCCGGCGAAGAAGGGCGTGCCCGGCGCAAAGGGCGATCCGTACAACCCGCGGGCCAGCGCCGGGTATCCGTCAACCGGCGCCACGGCGAAAAACGAAATCCCGTCGTTCGTGGAAATCTCGACCAGCCCGCCGTCGTAGGCATAGGGCGGATCGCCGGGATCCAGTTCGGTTTCGATCCAGTACTTGAGCCGGAGACGCGAGCCCTGCACCACCCGCAACGGCGCGCTGACCAGCCGGCCATCCATGCCGTTGTCATAGCCGGGATCGCCCGAGCGCCCGGCATACCACGCATGACGCGGCGACACGCTGCGGTTCGTCGACACCCGCCACAGGTCGCCCGGACCGGAATGCGTCCACCCGCCCGCGCCGGCCTCCATGTCGTCTTCCAGCCCGGCTTCCCGGACTTCCATGCGCCAGGTCACGGCGGAGTTCCCGGCGTTTTCCAGTTGCACGGTCCGCCCCAGCGTGCCGCCGGGCATCAGCCAGTTGAGATCGAGGTTCGTCGGATCGGCGGTCAGGACAGGATACACCACGTCCACCCCGCTGGTGGCGCTGTAGGCCGTGTGGCCCGCGGGATCGGAGGCCCGGATGAAATACTCCACGTGGTCGCCGAAGACCGCCGGCGCCGGGATCGCGCTGGTGTAGAGGTTGACCGGCACGGACGGCGACATCGCCGCGCTGCTCCAGCCGCCCCCGTTCAAAGACCATTCAAGGGCCACTTCGTCCAGCGTGTAATTGTCCGTCACGACAGCGGTCACGGGCCAGGGCGCGGGCGCGGTCTGCGGATTGGCCAGCGGGGTATGCTGGATGACCGGCGCCGTGGGGATGGAGGCCGGGTCGGACGGGTCGCTCTGATCGTCCCATTCGTCCAGGTTCCTGAACGTGTCGCCGTCGAAATCGCCGGCCTCATCCTGCGCGGTGTCCCCGAAGAAATACAGCTCCCACCAGTCCGGCAGGCCGTCCGCATCGCCGTCCTGCACCCCCGGCAGGTATAACGCCGCGGCCTGGAGCGCCCCGGTCATGACCAGGCCCGCCACGGGATTCACCACGCGGCCGGTCGCCGCCGGCTGGCGTTGCCCGTCCATGAACCACCCGGCGAACATGTACGGGGTCGAGCCGAGCAGGCCCGACGCCCCGGCGGCCACGGTCTGCCCGGCGGAGCCCGCGCTCCACCAGGTCGTCGTCGAAAGCAATCCCGCCGGCATGGACGTCTGCGCGAGCGACCACTCCCGCCGCCATTGCCAGTCCAGGACCGACGGCTCCCGCACGGTGAACGTGACCGCCGTCCCGCTGCCGGAGGCCGGGACGCTGCCGCTCCCGAGCCAACCGGTGCAGACATACCGCCCGCCCCCGGCGGGGACATCCGCCAGCGCATACGCTTCCACGACCTGACCCGACGCGGCCTCCACGATCCCGTAGGGCGGGCTCACGACGCCGGCGGGCGGAGCGCCCGTCACGAGGAGAGAAACGGGCGGCGTCACGTCGAACGAGAACAGTCCGGCCGGCGCGTTGGTCGGGAGCCGGGCGACCAGGCTGTTGGTCGCCGCGGCGTGCAGGTAGTACTCCACCCGCGTCGGCGCGGGCTGGGCCGGGACCTGCGCGCGATACAGGTCGCCCGTGACCTTCACCAGCGGCGCGGACTCGAAACCGGCCCCGCCGTTGGTGCTCCAGAACACGAAGGCCGCGGCGGCATCCACCAGGTTGGACGGTGTCACGACGGCGTCCAGCGCATAGGGCGAGGCCGTGTTGGTGGTCGGGCCCGGCGCGGTGTGCGCGATGGTGGGAGCCAGGCCGATGCGCAGCACGACCGGCACGATGCCGGTCGGCGCGACCGGGTCGTTTCCGCGGAACACAACCTGCGCGGTGCGGCTGACGCCGACGGTCAGGCCGGCGCTGCTGATGGAGAACGCGACGGACGTGACCGAGCCGGCCGACACGGTTCCGCTCGTCGGGGCGCCGGTCAGCCAGCCGACCCCGCCGGTCGAGACCTGCGCGTTCCACGTCAATGACGCCGCGCCGGGATTGCCCACCTCCACGGTTCGGCTGGTCTGGCTGTTCGGCGGCATCCAGACCGTTCCCAGGTTCGTCGGCGCCAATCCCATCACGGGATACTCGACGCCGAATGTCGTCACCGCGCTCGTGCTGATCAGGCCGGCGTAGTCTTCCGCCGTGATGTAGTACGCGAACTCGTCGCCATTCGTCCCCGGCGCCGGGATCGCGTTGGTGTAACGCGTCGGCTGCGCGGAGGGCGACAGCGCCATGTCCTGCCAGGGCTCCGCGTTCCGCTGCCACCAGAGCCGGACCTCGGCCACCTGGTAGTTGTCGGTCACGACGGCGGCCACCGGCCAGGGCGCGGGCCGTGTCTGCGGGTCCCACAGGGGATTGTGGGCGATCACCGGGAAGCCGGGCGACGAAGCCGGATCGGTGGGATCGGTCTGGTCCTGCTGCTCCAACCCGTTCGGGAATGTGTCGGCGTCGGGATCGCCCCCCGCGCCCTGCCCCGTGGCGCCGAAGTAAAACAGCTCCCACCAGTCCGGCAGCCCGTTGACGTCCGAGTCCCGGTTCTCGGGCAGGTAGACGGCTTCGGCCAGGCGCGACGCGGACATGACCAGGCCCGTGACGGGATTGACCGCCGGCGAGGCCGCATCCGGTTGCCGCGCGCCGTCCACGTTCCAGCCCGCGAAACGATGATTGGTCGCGCCGAGCAGGAAGGCGGGCTCCGCGGTCAGCGTCTGTGCGGACGCGCCGGCGAACCACCAACTGGTGGCATTCAGGATGCCCGGCACGCTGGAAGTCTGGAGCAGCCCGTACTGGCCCGACCAGTGCCAGGTCAGCGCGGAACCCGTAAGGATCGTGAACACGACGGAGTTGGTCGCCCCGGAGACAGGCACGCTGCCCGAGCCTGTCCAACCGGTGCAGGCCCATCGCGCCAGGCCCGCCGGCGCGGTGAACGCCTCGACGTCCGCCGTCACGGAAGCCTGCGGGGCAAAACCGTGCGTCCCGTACGCCGGGCTCGGCGTCCCGCAGGCCGCCGGCGATCCGGAAACCGCGAGCGACACGGGATCCATCACGCGGAAGGAATGGAGCGAGGCTGGGGCGTTCGTCGGATGCCTCCGCCGTTCGCCCTCGACCGTCCCCTCGAAATAGTAATAGATCCGGGCGCCGGACGGGTGGGCGGGAACCGAGGCCCTGTACAGCGTATCGCTCACGCGCGCGACGGCGGCCGTGGCGAACCGCGCGCCCCCGTTCGTGTTCCAGTACACCGTCATGCCAGCCTCGTCGGGCGCGTTCAGGCCCGTCACCGTGAAATCGAGGTGGTAGGGCGCCGTGGTGTTAGTGGTCGGCAGCGGCGCCGTGTGATCCACCGGACGCCAGGGGCCGTTGAACACCAGCGCAAAATTCTGGGGCCCGCTCGGCACGTTGAAGGCGCTCACCCGCACCGTGTACACGCCCGAGACGGGCGTCGGCACGTCCACCCCCTCGACGTTGTTCGTGCGATCGGGCGCGGCCCGGCCGTTGGGATAAAACACCGAGCCGTCCGGCGCGAGGACGAGCAGGTCCAGGTCGTTGACCAGTTTCACGCCGCTGCCCGCGGTGCCCGGGTAATCCGTCCAGGCCAGGGTCAGGCGCGCCGTGCCGTTGCTCTCGAGGAACAGCCGGTAGAGGTTCGTGCCGCCGGTCGTCAGCGCCAGGACGTCGTGGAAGAGGACCGACGCTGGCGCAGCGGGGAACAGCGTGTTCTCCAGGTCGCCCTGCCCCCACCCCTCGGCGTTGTTCGGCCGCGGCGGCGGCGGGATCTCGCGGAACTCGTGGGCGCCGTACTGGCCCGGGGTCAGCGACCGCGCCCCGTTCAGCAGCGTGGCCTTGACCAGCGCGGCGCTCGGCAGGGCCCAGCCGCGCCGGTCCATGTAATACTGGCGCACGAGCGCCGCCGCGCCGGCCATGAGCGGTGTGGCCATGCTCGTGCCTCCGCTGAAGGCGTACTTCGGGTTGGGATGCGTTCCCCACAGCACGCCCGCCCCCGGGAGCTGCGACCGGCACGAGATCACGTCGGAGCCCGGTGCGACGATGTCCGGCTTGAATCGCCCGTCGTCGGTCGGCCCGCGGCTGGAAAACGCCACCAGCCCCTGGTGCGCGCCATCGTAACTCTGCGAGATGTAATCGCCGTTGATGGGATCGGTCGTGTAGTCCGCCGGCCAGGCCTGGCCGAAGGTGTAGGAACTGTACCCGCCCGAGCCGGGCGCCCGGTCGTTCTCGCTGGCGCCGACGGTCATCATGTTCTTGGCCGTGCCGGGCGACCCGATGGAGTCGGGATCGATCACGCCGTTGGCGGGCGAGTCGAATCCCTCGTTGCCCGCGGAGAAGACCAGCAGCATCTGCGGGTGGTCCCACATGAACTCGTCCGAGGACTGCGCGTCCTCGTTGTACACTCCGTACACCGCCGCGCCCCAGCTGTCGGAATGAATGCGCGCGCCGTTGGTGTACGCCTGCAGGTACAGGTCGTAGAGATCGGCCGGCAGGCCGCCGAGCCCGCCGTACGCGTCCATGACCGACTGGTGCACCAGCGACGCCTCGTACGCCACGCCGCGGAACTGCCCCGTGCTCCCCGCGCCGTCGCCGAGGATCGACCCCGCCGTGTGCGTGCCGTGCCCGTGCGGGTCGCTCCAGTCGCCGGGCCGGCCCAGCGCATAGATGGCCTTCACCCGGCCCGCGAAATCGGGATGCAGGTTGGTCAGGGATCCCGTGTCGAGCCCGGTATCCGCGTGCGCC
The DNA here is from genome assembly GCA_022710725.1 of Verrucomicrobiota bacterium. Taxonomy (GTDB): domain Bacteria; phylum Verrucomicrobiota; class Kiritimatiellia; order CAIQIC01; family JAGNIJ01; genus JAGNIJ01. The sequence goes on along the minus strand of JAKLGK010000012.1, from coordinate 83,568 downwards.
ACGACCTGCTTCCGGCCGGTCAGCCCGTGCCCCGCCCAGACATTGGTGACGTTGATATGATCCCCGCGCGCCGCGAAATCGTTGTTCCACGCCGGGGGCACGTATTCCTCGATCCACTGCACCCCGCCGAGCAGGGCCAGGTTGCCCAGCAGTTCCTCCGTCACCTTCGCGCTCGCGCGGACCAGGCCCCAGCGCCGGCCGGGACTGACGGCCTTCACCTCGGCGCCCGCCGCCGACAGAGCGCGCGCGACCTCGGACGCGTCTTCCGGGGCCATCGTCTGCACCGTGAACGACAACGGCTCCGCGAGCGCCTCCGCCACCTCCGGGTCCGTCGCCGCCCGCGCCGCAAGATCCCGGAGGAAAGGCTGGATCTTGTAGTCGGGCTTGTACTCGCCCACCCAGCGGACGCCCGGCAGGGCGGCCACACGCCCCGCGGACGCGGAGTCCATCTCCACGAGAAAGGCGTACGGCGGCAAGTACCCGCGCAGAACACCGCCCGCGCCCGCGACGGCCGCCTTCCACTCCTCGCGGACCGGGCCCTCGAACTGGACCATCCAGGGAAGGGTGCCTCGCGAGGTCGGTTGCTGCTTCGGCGGGGCCACGGAAGCGGCCCCGCCCGACGTGTCCACCACGGCGGCGGCCAATTCGATCTTCTGTTCCGGCGGCCGTCCGGGCGGCGCGGCGCGCGCCGGCGTAAAGGACCGACGCCAGACCGCGATACGCTGCGCGGGCGACGGGCCGGCCTCCGAGGAGCCGGACGCCGCTCCGTTCCTGGACGCGGCGATGGCCGGCTCGCGAACGGGATAGCCGGGTCCGGTTTGTGAATCCGCAGCAGTGAACAACCGCCCGGGCCGGACCAGCGCCAGGATGAAAACGAGAGCGGCCACCCCGAGCAAGGCCGCCATCGTTCTGCGCCAGTTCATCGGTTACAACGTACCAGGATTAGCGGGCCCGGTAAACGCGGACGGCCGTCAGGGCACGCCCAGCGCCTGCCGGATCGAGGCCGACAGGTCGGAGCCCTTCAGGTCCCGGCCGATGATCCGGCCGTTCGGATCCAGCAGGAACCGGGCCGTGTCCCCGAACACGCCGAGTTGGCGGGGCAGGTCCGTCGGGCCGACGATCTGCGTCCAGGTGATGCCTTTCCCGGCCAGGAACTCGGCCAGCCCGCCCGGGTTACGCTCGAGGTTGACGCCGAGGATCTCGAATCCGCGCGGCTGGTACTCCTGGTAGAGCCGGACCAAGTTCGGCACTTCCCGCTGCCAGGGCAGCGAACCGCGGAACCACAGGTCCACCAGCACGACCTTGCCTCGGAGGTCGGACAGGCTGACCCGGCGGCCGTCCGGCGTGAGGCCTTCGAATTCCGGGAACGGGCGGCCGGCGGCGAAGCGCGCTTGCTGCCGGTACTTCTCCATTGCCGTGATGGAAATGGAGTCGCTGCCTTTCGGGTTGGGCCGGACGATCGCCATGGGCGTGTCCCGGCCGTCCTGCACGGAGTAGGCGTACTGTTCCGGATCGAAGAATTCGCTCGCGCGGAATTCATCGATCAGCCGGCCGATCGCGGCCTCGTCGCCGAGCTTGGACAGCACGGCCGCCTCGCGCACGTAGAGCCGCGCCATGTTCTTTGGCTTGTGCCGCGCCAGGCTCTTGCGCGCGGCCCGGACGACCTTCAACGCCTGGTCGTGGGCGCCCCGCATGTCGCTCAAGACCATTGCCTTGATCGCGTTCAACTCGACCAGCGTCTCCCAGGCGCCGGCCCGGGTGGCCCGGTCGGTGACCTCGTCGATCTGCTGGAATACGTCCTGCCATTCCGCCGCGGAATAGTACCCGTGCCCCATGGATTGCAGGCGGCTCAAGATGCGGTTCAGGTCGGCCGACCAGTCCGTCTCCTGCCCGCGCGCCGGCCCGGCCCCGAGCAGCAGCAGGCCGCAAACCACCAGCCACGCCGCATGAATAGCGCTTTTTCGATTCATGGCATTCCCCTCTTTTGGCTGAAGTATGAACCTTTTTGCCCCGGGTTTGAATGAAAATAACCGTCAGCCATTCCCGACAATATCGCCGGGGGCCAGGGCTTCCGGGTGATGCACGAAGTCTTTCTCGCTCAAGGCGGCCATGGCCGCGGGCATGGGCATGTACTTGCCGGCTGCCGACATCAGTTCCCGGCCCTGCTCGTCGCGGATGGAGCCCTCGGCCAGGCACAGCCGGGCGCCCGCCCGCGTCACCCGGCCCTCGACGCGAATCCTCTGCCCGACGCCGATCGGCGCCTTCAGGCGCGTCGTCAGTTCGGCCGCCACGCAGACCTTCCGGGTGGCGACAATGGCCGCCCACGTCATGACCTCGTCCAGGAGCGTCGCGGCAATGCCGCCGTGCACGATATGTCGGTACCCGACGTCGGTCCGCCGCGTGGTGTATTCCAGCACGACCCGGCCGTTTTCCAGCCGGGACCGAAGGCGCAGGCCGTGGGGATTCTCCTCGCCACACACGAAACACGATCGGGTCCAGGGCAGCCAGCCGTCTCTCATGGCCTCCCCCGGCGGGTTACTTCCCCGCCCCATGGCACTTCTTATACTTCTTGCCGCTGCCGCACGGGCACGGGTCGTTGCGCCCAACCTTGGCCTCCTCGCGCTTGAAGGTCTCGCCCTTGGCGTGGAGCGCGGCCTGCATCGCCGCCTCGGCGCCAGGCGGAGAGGCGGCCTCGCCGGCCGGGGCGCGGGCGGGCGCGGGCGCCCGGTGCGTGCCCAGCGTGGAAACCTCGTCGTGGACGTAGACCTGCGAGAGGGTGGCCGCGAAGCTGCGGAAGGCCTCGGCCGACGTCGCGGAGCGGAACATCCGCGTGGAGATGTCCGCCTTGATGCGGTCCATCAGGTCGGAGAACATGGAATAGGCCTCGTGCTTGTACTCGACGAGCGGATCGCGCTGCCCGTAGGCCCGCAGCCCGACGCCCTGGCGCAGGGTGTCCATGTTGCGCAGGTATTCCTGCCAGTGGGTGTCCACGGCCTGGACGATGATGAAGCGCTCCATGTTGCCGAGGGCGTCGGGATTCTCCAGGCGCGCCTTGACGTCGTAGGCCTTGCGCACCCGCTCGATGACCTTGGCCGTCAGGGCGTCCGCGTCGGGCACGCCGGCCAGCTCTTCGAACTTGAGGCCGACCGGGAACGTGGCGTTGACCCAGCCGAGGAACTCGTGGCGCGCCTTCTCGTCCTCCTCCGAAAACATCTCCTCCGCGCGCGCGAGCACGACGTCCTCGGCCACGCTGAACAGGTGCTTGCGCGGCTCGGGATCGGCGACGACCTCGCTGCGGAAGCCGTAGATGATCTCGCGCTGCTTGTTCATCACGTCGTCGTACTCCAGCGTGCGCTTGCGGATGGAGAAGTTGTGCTGCTCGACGCGGCGTTGGGCGGTCTCGATGGAGCGGTTGAGCCAGGGGTGTTCCAGGACCTCGCCCTCCTGGATGCCGAGCCGCTCCATGATCCGCGAGATGCGGTCGGAGCCGAACAGGCGCATGAGGTCGTCTTCCAGCGATACGTAGAAGCGCGAGGAGCCGGGGTCGCCCTGCCGGGCGCAGCGGCCACGGAGCTGGCGGTCGATGCGGCGGGACTCGTGGCGCTCGGACCCGATCACGTGGAGCCCGCAGGGTTTCTCGAGCAGCAGCTGGCGGAGCTTCTGGCCGTCCACCTTCTCGTCCAGCGGGCGGGCGGACTTGACGATTTCGCGGTCGAGCCAGACGACGCCCTCGCCCAGCTTGATGTCCGTGCCGCGCCCGGCCATGTTCGTGGCGATGGTCACGGCGCCCTTCTGGCCGGCGAGCGCGACGATCTCGGCCTCGCGCTGGTGGTTCTTGGCGTTGAGCACGTTGTGCGGGATGCCGGTCCGCCGGAGCATGCGGCTGATCAGCTCCGAGGTCTCGACGGAGATCGTGCCGACGAGAACGGGCTGGCCCTGCTTGTAGCACTCTTCGATCTCGGCGATGATGGCGTTGAACTTCTCGCGCTGGGTCTTGTAGATGAGGTCGTTGTTGTCCACGCGCCGCACGGGGCGGTTGGTGGGGATGACGACGACGTCGAGTTTGTAGATCTGGTGGAACTCGTCGGCCTCGGTCTCCGCGGTGCCGGTCATGCCGGCGAGCTTCTTGTACATGCGGAAGTAGTTCTGGATCGTGATCGTGGCGAGGGTCTGGGTCTCGCGCTCGATGGTCACGCCCTCCTTGGCCTCGACGGCCTGGTGGAGGCCGTCGCTCCAGCGGCGGCCGGCCATCAGGCGGCCGGTGAATTCGTCCACGATGATGACCTGGTTGTCCTGGACCACGTATTGGACGTCCTTCTCGTAGACCGTGTAGGCGCGGATGAGCTGGTCCACGGCGTGGATGCGCTCGCTGCGGTCGGCGAAGAGGTTCTGGATCTCCTGCCGCTTCTTGAACTTCTCCTCGTCGGTCAAGGTCGCGTCGCCGTCGAGTGCGGAGAGGGCCGAGACGAGGTCGGGCACGACGTACATCTCGGGGTCGTTGGGGCTCAAGGCCTCGCAGCCCTTTTCGGTGAGGCTGGCGTCGTTGCCCTTCTCGTCGATGGTGAAGTAGAGCTCTTCGCGCAGGGCGCGGGCCTCGTCCTTGCGCATGTCGGTGAGCAGCGAGGAATTGATTCTCTCCAGCAGGCGGCGCGGGCCGGGCTCCTCGAGGAGGTGCTGGAGCTGCTTGTTCTTCGGCATGCCCTGGTGCACCTGGTAGAGCTTCCGCGAGGCCTCCTCGTCGTCGCCCTTCTCGATGAGCGTCTTCGCCTCGGTGATGAGCCGGGTGCAGAGATCGCGCTGGCGGCGCACGAGCCGCTCCACGTGCGACTTGAGCTCCTGGTACTGCGTCGTGGAATACGGGGCGGGGCCGGAGATGATCAGCGGCGTGCGGGCCTCGTCGATCAGGATGGAGTCCACCTCGTCGATGATGGCGTAGAAGTAGCCGCGCTGGACCTGCTCCTCGGGGCGGTAGGCCATCCCCTTGTCGCGCAGGTAGTCGAAGCCGAACTCGCTGTTGGTGCCGTAGGTGATGTCGCGGCCGTACTGGATGCGGCGCTCGCCCGGGTCCATCGAGTTCTGGATGCAGCCGACCGTCAGGCCGAGGTACTGGTACACGGCGCCCATCCACTCCGAGTCGCGCCGCGCCAGGTAATCGTTGACCGTGACGATGTTCACGTTCTCGCCCGTCAGGGCGTTGAGGTAGGCCGGCATGGTGGCGACGAGGGTCTTGCCCTCCCCGGTGGCCATTTCGGAAATCTTGCCCTGGTGCAGGACGATCCCGCCGAGGATCTGGACGTCGAACGGAACCATGTCCCAGACCAGCGGCCGTCCGCAGACCTGGATCGTGCGCCCGCTCATGCGGCGGCAGGCGTTCTTGACCACGGCGAAGGCCTCGCACATCAGGTCGTCCACCGTCTGACCCTGGGCCAGGCGGTGCTTGAACTCGAGGGTCTTGGCCTTCAGCGCCTCCTCGGACAAGGCCTGGTACTCGACTTCCAGCTCGTTGACGCGCGCGACCAGCGGGCGCAGGAGCTTCACGTCGCGCTCGTTCTTCGTGCCGATGATTTTTTTCAGGATCCAGTTCAGCATGGCAAAGCCCCTTTCCGGGCCGGGCGACAGAGTAAGGGGGCCCGCGGTTTTATGCAAGCAGCCCCGCGCCCGGTCCTTTTCTCCGCCGGCCCCGGGCAAACGGGTCGCCGTCGGCGAGCCGGTACCGGAAGCGCTGCCCCCGGTAATTTTCCAGCAGCAGGGTCCCGTTTTTGCGGCCGAGAATATAATCCGGCGACAGCGGCACCTTGCCCCCGCCGCCGGGCGCGTCGATCATGTACAGCGGCACGGCGTAGCCGCTGGTGTGCCCGTGCAGGGCGCGCAGGATGTTTATGCCGTCCTGCACGGAAGCCCGGAAGGCGGCGGAGCCGACGACGGCGTCGCACTGGTGGAGGTAGTAGGGTTTCACGCGCATCCGCAGCAGGCCGCGCATGAGCCGGCGGATTGTGTCGGGCGAGTCGTTGATCCCGCGCAGCAGCACCGTCTGGCTGCCCATCGGAACGCCGGCCTCCGCCAGCCGGGCGCACGCGCGCGCCGCCTCCGGCGTCAGCTCGTCCGGGTGCGCGAAATGCACACTGACCCACAGCGGCTGGCATTTCCCGAACAATCGCGCGAGGGCCGGCGTCACGCGCTGGGGCAGCACGGCCGGGACGCGCGTGCTGATGCGCAGCAGTTCCAGGTGCGGAATATGCCGGAGCTCCCAGAGCAGCCATTCCAGTTTTTCGTCCGGCAGCAGCAGCGGCTCGCCGCCCGAGATCACCACGTCGCGGATCTCCGCGTGCTCCCGGAGGTAGGACAGGGCGCGGCGCCAGTTTGCGCGGGAGGAAAGCCCCGCCCCGCGGCCGGCGAGGCGTGCGCGCGTGCAGTAGCGGCAGTAGGCCGGGCAGACTCCCGTGACCAGGAACAGCGCGCGGTCGGGATACGTATGCACCAGGCACGGCACGGGCCGGTGCTTCTCCTCGCCCAGCGGATCGTCGTACTCCCCCGCCCCGCGCCGGGTTTCGGCCGCGGTGGGCACGACGATCCGGCGCAGCGGCGACGCCGGATTCAACAGCGAAGCATAATACGGAGTGATGGCCACAGGAAGCCGGAGCGGCCGGCCATCGAAAGCCGCAGCCTCTTCCGGCGACAGGGGGAACAGACATTCCAGGTCCGCCCGCGTCCGGAAGGCGTGCCGCACCTGCCAGCGCCAGTCGTTCCAGTCGCGGACGGTCGCGCCGAATCGTTTTTTCCCAAAATCAAGCGAGCTCATGTGGAATAGCAGGAATCGAGAGCAGAAGTCCGCCGGGAGGCATCAGTCCGCGAGCAGATCATTCATCATGTCCTCGGCCAGATCATCCGTGTCGCGCCAAGCTGAATGGTTCCTGATCGTGGACCCGTCTTCCTCCTCCAGCCAGCTCTCGTCCGCTTCGGGATGCGGACCGCAGAGGTAGATGCGGCCCTTGCCGGAAGGCATCCATAACGCGGCCAGGGAGCCGTCGGAGTAGAAGGCCGTCTTGTGGATTGTTTTGGCCGTTCTCCCGTCGACAAGGAATTGGGGGCCGTACTGGAAGTAGAGGCTCCTCTTCCGGCCCTTCCACTGGACCCGGATGATCTGTGGTTCGTCATCGTCCGTGAAATCGTCCGTCTTCACCGCAACGAGACCGAGCGCCTTGACGAATCGGTCCGTGTCCGGCCACCCCGCCGAGGCGACGTAGGCCCCCCCGCAGATGCCGAGATACCGGCCACCGGCCGCGATGAACTCCTTCACCGCCTTCCTGACCCGGGGCGTCGCCTCCCGCAGGATCGGATCCAGGTCATCCTCGGTGCCGCCCACGATCAGGACCGACGCGTCCTCGAGCAGGTCCGGCAATTTCCTGAAGCTCCGGAAGAACACGGGGTCCAGGCCCGCCTTCTCCGCCAGCGCCGCGACGGCCTCCGCGCCATACGGGTCGGCCGCCGGCCCGTTGTAGATCAACGCGATCTCCTCCTCCGCGCGCCCGACAAAACAGGCAAAGAGAAAGGCCAGCGGAATGAGAACTCTCGATGGTTGCATGCCGATCTTCATTGTAAACGGATGTTGCGGACGATAATGAATCTCCCCGGCCGTCACTTCAGCTCAAAGTTGCGCTCGGCCATGCCCGCGATGGACCGGCCGATGCTGATCGAGGCCGTCGCGGCGGGCGACGGGGCGTTGAGCACGTGGACCATGCGCTCGGCCTCGACGATCTTGAAGTCGTCGATCGGCGCGCCGTCGGGCCCGACGGCCTGCGCGCGGACGCCGGCGCCGCCGGGCTCCAGGTCGTCCATCCCGATCTCCGGCAACAATTTCTGCAACGCCCGTACGAAGGCCCGCTTCCTGAATGAGCGGTAGAACTCGCCCAACCCCATCCGCCAGTGCTTCGCGAACAGCCGCAGCGCGCCGGGATAGGTGAACGTCTCGAACGTGTCGCGCAGGGAGAAACTGGTCTTCGCGTAGCCCTCGCGCTTGAACGCCAGCACGGCGTTCGGGCCCGCCTCGACGCCGCCCTTGACCATCCGGGTGAAATGCACGCCGAGGAACGGGAACTGCGGGTCGGGCACCGGATAGACCAGGTTGCGGACGAGGTGGTGCTTGTCCGGCGCGAGTTCGTAGTACTCGCCGCGGAATGGGACGATCCTCACGCCGGGATTCACGCCGCAGAGCCGGGCCATGCGGTCCGACTGCAGGCCGGCGCAGTTGATGAGGTTCCGGGCCTTGACCGCGCCCTGCGCGGTCTCCAGGACCAGCCCGCCGGTCTCGCGGCGCACGCCGGCGACCCGCGCCGACGTGCGGATCTCGCCCCCGCCCTCGCGGACGATCCGTGCGAACGTCTCCGTGACCTCGGTGTAATCCACGATACCCGTGGTCGGCACGTGCAGCCCGGCAACACCGGTGACATGGGGCTCGAGTTCGCGGATGGCTTCCGGGGCGAGCCGACGTATGCCGTCCAGGCCGTTCGCCCGGCCGCGCTCCTCCAGCCGGTTCAGCGCCGGGATCTCCTCTTGCGACGTGGCCACCACGATCTTGCCGCAGCGATCGTGGGCGATGCCGCGCTCGGCGCAGAAGCGGTACATCGCCTCGCGGCCCGTCGTGCAGTTCTGGGCCTTGAGTGAGCCGGGCTTGTAGTAGAGGCCGGAATGCATCACGCCGCTGTTGTGGCCGGTCTGGTGCGCGGCGAGCCGGGGCTCCGCCTCCAGCACCACGACGGCGCGGCCCGGCTTTTCGAGCAGGGCCATGGCCGTCGCCACGCCCACGATGCCGCCGCCGATCACCGCCACGTCGAAGGGTTTTGCTTCTTGCACGGGTATTCTCCTGCCGGGTTGTGCCGTCGGGGGAGGTTTCATGGCACGGCGCGGCCCGATCATCAAGGCCATTCTTGCCCCCGGCCCGCCGTCCCGTCCCTGGAAAGCAACAAACCGCTTCACGGGTGTGAAGCGGTTTGTTACGATATTATCAGCGCGCCGCGGCGCCGCGCGCCTGCTTTTCCAGGCGTCAGCCGTGCTTGCCCAGGTAGGCCGCCACGCCCTCGGCCGTCGGCTTCATGCCCTCCTGGCCTTTCTGCCAGTTGGCCGGGCAGACCTCGCCGTGCTCCTCGGTGAATTGCAGGGCCTCGAGCACGCGAAGGGCCTCGTCCACGCTCCGCCCCAGCGGCAGATCGTTGACCAGCGCGTGGCGCACAATGCCGTGGGTGTCGATCAGGAACAGCCCGCGCAGCGCGACTTCCTCGTTCAGCAGCACGCCGTAGTCGCGGGCGATCTTCTTGTTCAGATCCGCGACCAGCGGGAAGCCGATCTCTCCGATGCCGCCCTTGTTCCGCGGCAGTTGCCGCCACGCATAATGGGAGTGGACGGAGTCCACCGAGACGCCGATGACGACCGCGTTCTTCTCCTTGAAGCGCTGGATCGCCTTGTCGAACGCGATGATCTCCGACGGGCACACGAAGGTGAAGTCGAGCGGGTAGAAGAACAGGATCACGTACTTGCCGCGATGGGACGACAGGCGCAATTCGGTAATCGAGTTGTCCGGCATGACCGCCTGGGCGGCGAAGTCCGGAGCCTCGCGGGTGACGATGGACGACATGTTCTTTTCCTTTCCCTGGTTTTGGGCGCGCGGGGCGCGCCCGGCTCATGGTGAATGCATAGCGCGGGTACGGTACATGCGAAACGCGAGTTTTCAAGCCGGCCCGGTCAGATTCCGCCGCCGGCGTTGTCGGCGCGGGCGGGAGCGATCCACCCGGCGCGCTGGCGCTCCTGGCAGCGCGGGGCGCCCTGCACCTCGCGCAGGATGCGCACGATGTACTCGCCGATGACGCCCAGCGAGAGCAGGATGAGCCCCGCGGAGAGCGAGACCATGATGATCAACGAGGTCCAGCCCTCGACGTCGATATGGTCGGCGTAGTAGCGGTGCAGGGTGCGGATCACGAAAGCGACGCTGAACAGGCAGAAGCCGAAGCCGGCAACGGCCATCGCGTGCAGGGGCAGCAGGCTCACGTTGCACAGGTAATCCAACGCCATGCGCGCCTGGCGATACAGCGTGTAGTTGCTGCAGCCCGCGAACCGGACGGCGTGCGCGACCGGGACGTTCACGATCCGGCGCGTCGTCTGGTAGATCATCGCCGCCAGCGCCGGGTTCCGGGTGCGCCAGCGGACCAGCGAATCCACGACCGGGCGCCGCAGCGCGCGGAAACTGGACGAGCAGAGGTCGCGGGGCAGGTTGAAGGCGCGGCGGTTCAGCGCGCGGATCAGCGCCGAGCCGAGGTTGCGGAACCAGCCGTGGCGCTTGACCCGGTAGCAGCCGATCGCGGCATCCATGTCCGGGCGCTCGGCCAGCGCGCGGAGGAGCAGCGGGATCTGGTCTGGCGGCTGCTGGAGATCGTCGTCCATGGTGACCACGATGTCCCCGCGCGCCAGGGCCAGGCCGAAGAGTGTCGCCTGGTGCTGCCCGTAGTTGCGCATCAGGCGGACCGCCGCCAGGCGGGGGTATTGCCGCGCCAGGTCTTCGATCACGGACCAGCTCTCGTCGGGCGAGGCGTCGTCCACAAGCAGGATTTCATAGGGTCGGGCCAGGCCGTCCAGCGTCGCCGCCAACTGCCGGGCCAGTTCGGGGAGGCAGCCGGCGGAGCGGTAGACCGGGATGACCACGGACAGGGCCATGCCGTTGTCGCGCATGCTCATTCCTCTGCGCCGGCGCCCGCAAGGCGGTAAATCCCGCGGTCATCGGGCAAGGCTCTCACGTTTTCCACCCGAACCTCCTCCCCGGCGTGCTCGCGCAGCCAGGCGGCCACCAGCTCTCCAAAGTTCTCGTTATAGAGGATAAACAGAATCCCGGGATTATCAACCGCGCGCGGAAGGATCTCGGCCCCGCGGGCCAGCCCGTGCCCTTCCAGCACGGCGTAGAACAGCGGCGAAAACGTCGCCCAGCCGGCGGGCAGGATGTTCCCGGGATAGGCCCGGCGCATTTGCAGAGGGTGCATGAATTCCATGCGGATGCCGATCGCGGGCTCGGTCACGAACAGGGTGTCCGACGGGTACTCCCGAAGCACGGCGGCGGTTTCATCGAGGACGGCCCGGCTGGCGGCGTTCTCGCGGCTCCACGAGACAGCCTCCGCGGCCCAGAGACCGGCGAACAGCGCGACGACCGACCCGACGGCGGCCGCCGGCCATCGCGATCGGGCCATCCGGGCGTTGCCCGCGGACAGGAACGGCAGGACCGATGCCGCCGTTAGAAAGGACGGAGCGCCGACGCGCAGGGGGAACCGGTACAGCACGGCCAGGCCCAGCATGACGGCCAAGGCATAGCCCGTGTACATTCCAAGCGCCAGCCGGGTTCTCGGCGGGGCCAAAGCGCCCAGCCACAACAGGGTCAGCCCCAGGAGCCCCACGTGGCGATGATAGCGACTCCAGAACGCATTCAAACACGAGGCCGCGTATCCCGGCGGCGCGCGCCGGGCGAGGTCCTCGCGCCGCACGGCTTCCTCCAGCCGCGCCCGGCTGAACACCTGTTCGTCCAGGAAGAACCAGTGCGTCAGCATCCGGTAGTCGTTGGGGCTCCACGCCACGGCGGCCATCAGCGCGGCGTTGTTCGTGTTGGCCTGCGCCACCGGGAAGTCCATGAACCGGCCGCGGGCGAGGTTGTACTCCGCGTAGCGGCGGTACTCCCCCGGCGCGAAGCGCGACACGACCAGGACATTCAGCAGCAGCACGAGGATGGCCGGGGCGGCGAAAAGCGGGAGCCGGCGCGCGGCGCCCGGCGCGCACAGGAGCGGCCAGCCGAGCAGCAGCACGAGGTAGAACCCGTCCACGCGGATCAAGTACGAGCCCGCGAGCGCGCAGCCCAGCCCGACGGCCGAGGCGGGACGGGGCGCCGTCCCGGCCGCCCGGAACGAGGGCCAGGCCAGCAGGGCGTTGGCGCCCAGCATCATGCTCGCGGAATTGAAGCTCACGCGGACGAGGAACCCGGCGTAGACGGCGAGGTACAGCGCGGCAACCGCCCAGGACCAGCGGCGCGGGAACGGCAGACGGAAAAGCGCGGACAGGAAAAGGCCCAGGCTGGCGACATGGGCCGCGGCCAGCGAGAGCCCGTACCACGGGACGGACGGCGCGGCGCGGTACAACGCCAGCAGGATCTTGCCAAACAGCATGGAGATGAACGGCGCCTCGAACCCGTTTTCCAGGTTGCGCAGGATGCCGACGTCGTCGCTGATCAGGAACGCGGGCCGGCCGAAAGCCAGCAGCGTGGCGACGAAAAGCAGGGCGGCCATCCACGGCCCGAACCGCGATGCGCGCCCGGCGAAAGTTCCGGCATCATTCATCCGTGCATTTTCCCGGCGCAACTGCGCGGCGTCAACGCCATTCGGCCGCTTGCGACCCCTTCGCTTCCCTGTTATACGTGCCGCGTCATGAAGACCGGGGAGGTCCAACCGCAACCGATGGTCTGCTGCCTGGGCGACACGGTCCCGATCGGCCGGGCGGAGGAGGGAATCCGGCGGCTGGGCGGGACGGCCGCGGCGATCCGGCTGTGGAAGCCGGCAGCATCGTCCGAGGTCATTTTTCTCAACCTCGAAGCAGCGATCTGCGGGCCCCTGCCCCCCCGCGCCGGCAAGCGTTTCAACCTGCGGGGCGATCCCTCGGTTCTCGACGCCTTCGATCCGCGCGTCATCGCCGGCCTGGCGAACAACCATGTCATGGACTACGGCGAGGCCGGCCTGGCCGAGACCCTGGACCAGCTCGATGCCCGCGGGATCCGCCATGTCGGGGCGGGCCGCGCGCTGGACGAAGCCCGGCAACCAGCCTTCGTCGAAGTCCGGGGCCTGCGGCTAGCTTTCCTGGCGGCCGCCGATCCACGGTTCAGCCCGGCCGGCAACCGGACCCCGGGCACGTTCCCGGCGATTCCGGAATTCCTGGCCGAGAGTATTGCGGCGGCGCGGTGCGAAGCCGATGCCGTCATCATAGCGCTTCACGCGGGCATGGAATTCTCGTCCGTCCCCTTCCCCTCAACGGCACGCGTGGCCGATCTCTGCCTGGACGCCGGGGCAAGACTGGTCGTCTTCCACCACGCGCATTGCCCGAGCGGGTGGCGGCAGGACGAACGCGGGCTGGTCTTGTTCGGAACGGGAAAGCATGTCTTTTCAGCGGCCGATTTCGCCGGCGGAAGCCGCCTGATAGATCGGTGGCTTCAACCTGCGCGGCGCGGCGCGGCGTGGCGGGTCAGCCTGCCCTCGCTGTCGGTGCGCCCCGAGCCCTTTGTCATCGGGGAGGACGGACTGCCCGGGGACGCGACGGAGGAAGAAGCCCGTTCAATCCGGGATGACATCGCCCGGAACAGTCGCCGCATCGCCCGCCCGCCGGCGCTCGCGGCCGCGCGCGCGCAGACTTTGCTCCGGCCTTCCTTTCTCGGGCCCAACCTGGAGGCCTACCTGGACATGGTCCGTCGTCACGGGCTCCGGCTGACCTGGGCCGCCCTGCGCGGGGGCCTGCGCGCGCAGGGCGCCGGATTTCGCCTGCTTCCGGTCCTTCGCCAGGCTCTCTTCTGGCTCCTGCCGGTCCTGATCCTGGCCGTTATCTTCCGCCGGATCGACTGGCCCATGTTCCGCGAGAATTTTACGCGCGCGGCTCCCGGCCTGGTGCTGCTCGGCCTGCTGTACTACCCGCTGGTCATCCTGGTCGGCGCGCTGCGCTGGCGGCTGCTCCTCGAGCAGTTTCACCGGGAACGGGTCGGATACGGGTTCGCGCTGAAGCACTACTGGATCGGGCTGGCGCTCGGCCTGTTCGGCCCGGCTTCCATCGGGTGGGACGCGTACCGGCTCGTTGCCGCCGGACGGCATTTCGGACGGTACGCGCCCGGCGCGGCGGCGATCGTCACGGAGAAACTCCTGGCGCTCGTCACGTGCGCGGTCCTGGTCGTCGGGCTCTACCCGCTGCTGCCCATCGAGGCCGGGCCGGCCGCCCGGGCGGTGCTGACGACGGCCTGCGCGCTGCTCGGGGCGGCCGGCCTGTTGTTCCTGTTCCTGCTCCTGGCCCGGCGCCGGCTCGACCGCTTCGTCAGCGCGCTGGCCGCCCGGCTGTTGCGGCGCGCGCCCGGGACGGAACCTCCGTCGCTGATCGAGCCCGTGACCTCGTGGCGCCTGCTGCGGGGCACGCTGGGCCTGTCGCTGGCCAACCTGCTGATCGCCGCGCTGGGCAACCAGATATTCTTCCGCGCCGTCGGCTGGCCGATTCCCTACCTCGCGAATCTTTTCGTGTTGCCGGTGCTCATGTTCGTGTTCCTGCTGCCGATTTCCTTCGGCAGCCTCGGGATTCGCGAGGGCGCGTACATCCTGCTCTACGGCCTGTTCGGCGTGCCGCCGGAGACCGCGCTCCTGGTCAGTTTCTTCAACCTCGCAGGCCTGCTGTTCAACACGTCGATCGGCGTTATACTGATGGCCGCCCAGGGATGGATGCGTCCACGGACACATGAAACCCGAACCGGCAACGGATAAAACGATCTTCATCCTCGGCGCGGGCATCTACCAGGCGCCGCTGATCCGGCAGGCGCGCATCATGGGATTGCGCGTGCTCGTCGCCAGCCGGCCCGGCCCTTACCCCGGCTTCGCGCTCGCCGACCGCGCGTTCCACGTGGACACCACCGACGCGGCGGCGGTGCTCGGCGTGGCCCGGGCCGAAAAGATCGACGGCATCTGCACCTCCGGCACCGACGTCGCCCTCGCGGCGCTGGGTGGCGTCGTGGACGCCCTGGGCGTTCCCGGCCCTTCCGCGGCGGCGACGGCCATCGCGACGAATAAGCTGCTCATGCGGCGGGCCGGGCGGCAGGCCGGGGTCCGGATGCCGGAGTTCCGCGCGGCGCGGACGGCCGCGGAGGCGCTGACCGCCGCGCGGGAATTGGGCACCCCGGTCATGGTCAAGGCCGTGGACAGCTCCGGCAGCCGCGGCGTCGTGAAGGTCCGCGGGACCGGCGAGATCGATTCCGCCGTCGCCAAGGTCCGCGCCGTTACTCGGCGCGAGGAGTTCCTCGTCGAGCAGTTCATCGAGGGCGCGGACTGCGGCGCCGAGGCGTTTGTCCTGAACGGTCGCGTGGTCTACCTCCTGCCCACCGGCTGCACGGTCTTCGAAGGGGAAGCGCACGTGCCTATCGGTCACCACCTGCCCCATTCGGAAGGGCTGGCCCGGCTGGCGGAAGTCCGGGACCAGGTCGAGCGCTGCGTGCGCGCGTCCCGCCTGGATCACTGCGCCATGAATTTCGACTTCATCGTCAACGAGGCCGGCGTCCACGTCATCGAGTTCGGCGCCCGGGCCGGCGCCACATGCCTGCCCGAACTGGCCGGGATTTACGGCGGCTTCAACTACTACGAGCAGATCCTGCGCGCCGCGCTGGGCGGCACGCCGGAATTCCCGGCGGGGACGGGCACGCCGTGCGCGGCCGTCCTCCTGCGCGCGGACCGGGACGGCGTGATCCGCGAACAGCGCAATGAAAACGGGCCGGACCCGGAGATCGTGGACGTCTCGTTCGATTACCGGCCCGGCGACCGCGTTCGGCGCTTCCGGGTCGGTCCCGACCGGATCGGGCATATCATCGCGAAGGGGGCCCGGCCCGGGGATGCGCTCGCGGCCCTCGACCGCGCGCTGCGGGGCCTCCGGATCGTCATCGAATGATCACCGATTTCAATCTCCGCACCTTCTTCCACCCCTGGCGCATCGTCCGGCACCGCCGCTTCCTCGCGCGCGCCGAGCGCTGGCCGGCGGACCGACTCAAGAGCTGGCAGGACGCGCGCGTGCGCGAGCTGGTCCGTTACGCCTACGAGCAGGTGCCCTACTACCGCGAGCTGTTCGACCGCGAAGGGCTCAAGCCCGGCGACATCCGCGGAGCGGCGGACCTGCCGCGGATTCCGACGCTGACCAAGGATATCGTGCGCGAGCGAGCCGCCGACCTGCGTCCCCGCGAATTCGACACCCTGCGCCCCGTCCCGGTCCGGACCAGCGGCTCGACGGGCACGCCTCTCCAATTCTACGCGGATCGCGACCTGGCCATCGCCAAGTTCGCGACGTTCTGGCGCGCCTGGAACCGGGCGGGCTACCGGATCGGGCAGCGCTGGGCGCTGATCGCGGGCCCGGTGTTCGACGACGGCGCGCTGTTCCGGCGGGTGCGCAGCATGAACGCGCTCTACGTCTCGTCCTTCAACCTGACGGCCGAAACGGCGCGGCGGATCCTCGGCGAGCTGCTGCGGTTCAAGCCGGTGTTTCTGCGCGGCTATCCCTCGGCGCTCTACGAATTCAGCCGGTTCATCGGCGATCCCGCCGCGCTCCGGCGCCTCGGCATCCGTTCGATCTCGACCAACTCTGAAAACCTGCTGCCGTTTCAGCGCGAGCAGATCGAGGCGGCGTTCGGCTGCCGCGTCTTCGACGTGTACAGCCAGTGGGAGCAGGCCTGCGTCATCGCGCAATGCGAGCGGGGCTCGTACCACCACGAGGCGGAATACGGCATCCTCGAAATCCTCGATCCGCTCGGACGGTCCGCGCCGCCCGGCGAGACCGGCGAGATCGCCGGCACCAACTTGTTCAACCGCGCCATGCCGCTGATCCGCTACCGGACCCGCGACCTGGCGCGGATCAGTCCGAAATCCTGCCCCTGCGGCCGCGCGCACACGGTGGTGGAAGCCATCGACGGCCGGATCGAGGACGTCGTGGTCACGCCCGACGGGCGGCGCGTGGGGCGGCTGGACGCCGCGTTCAAGTGGAACGCGGGTTTCGACTTCGCGCAGGTGGTCCAGGACGCGCCCGGCGGCATCGTCGTCCGCCTGGTCAGGAACGAGGCCTTCCGGCCCGAAATCCTGGCCGATCTCGAAAAGCATCTCCGCGACCGCGTGGGCGCGGCGCTCGGGATCCGCTTCGAGTTTCCCGACCGCATCGCGCCGGACGCCAACGGCAAGATCCGGTTCGTGATCAACAAACAGCTTCACTCCCCCGCCCCCGTGCCTTAATACTTCCCTCATGTTCGGCTATTCCGACATCCTGTGGGAGTTTCGCCTCGTATGCCGTCATACGCGATGGGCGCCGCTGCGCGCCGTCCTGGTGTGGATCTACGACGCGCTCCAGTTTCTCGGCGGCGGCTGGATTTCGCACGAGGCCGAGTTCGGCGGAAAGCCCTGCCTGCCGCACGGCATCCGGGGCGTCTTCGTGTCGCGGCATGCGCGCGTCGGGAAAAACTGCGTCATCTTCCAGCAGGTGACGATCGGGTCGAACGTGCTGCCCGATTCGTCCGGGCTCGGCGCGCCGGTCGTCGGCGACGAGTGCTACATCGGCGCCGGCGCGAAGATCGTCGGGCGCGTGACGGTCGGCGCGCGGTCCCGCGTCGGGGCCAACGCGGTGGTGCGGGAGTCCGTGCCGGAGAACGGCATCGCGATCGCCGGGGCGCCGGTGGGCGTCGCGCGGGAACCGCCGGACAACCGGTTCTTCACGCGGCGCAAGGGACGCTGGTTCTTCTACCGCGACGGGCAGTGGCTCGACGAGCGCGACCCGGCGATCCTGGAGAAGCTCAACGGGGCCTTCCGGTGAACGCGCCGCGGCCGGGCCGCCTGGCCGGCATCCTCCTCCTGCTCGCCGGCGTCCAGGTCCTCGTCATGGCGCTCGTCAGCCCGTTGAACGCGCATCCCGACGAGGAACTGCACGTGACCACCGCGCGTTTCTTCCTGGACCGCTGGCTGCCGCCCGCGGCGGACGACCCGCGGGTGCCGGGCCACCTCGATCCCGTGTACGGCACGTCGTACCTGCTGGCGTCGCCCCCGCAAATCCTCTACCCGCTCGCGGCGAAATCGGCGCGGCTCTTCGGATTCAGCAACCGATGGGCCCTCGGGCTGCGCCTGTGGAGCGTCGCGGCATTCATGGTCCTGGCGGCGGCGGCCTGGCGCCTCGCCCCGCGCACGCTCCTGCCGGCCGTGTGCCTGCTCTGGACTCCGCAGGTCTGGTATGTCTTCAGCTACTTCAACAGCGACGCGTTCCCTTTCTTCCTGTCCTTTCTCATCGCGCTCCTCGTCGGGTGGCCGGGTCCGACGGATTGGCGGCGGAGCGCGCCGGCCGCCCTGCTCCTCGGCCTGCTGCTGCTCGCCAAGCACAACTACTGGCCCTTCGCCGCCTTCGCCGTTCTGTTCCTGGCGCTGCGGTCCGGCCCGAAACGGGCCCTCGCCGTAGCCGGCCTTACCGCGATGGTCGCGGCGCCCCTGCTCGTCCGCGACGCGGTGATCAATCGCTTCGAGAAGGAGGAACGCAAGGCGGCGCTCCGGGAGGAGTACGCGGCCGACGCCTTCAAGCCCAGCCGGCTCGGCACGCCCGGCGCCGACCCGGGGCTCGCCCTGCGCGCGCAGGGAGTCTCCCTGGCCGATATGCTCACGCAGCGGCCCTGGGCGCGCCGGATCACCCGCAGTTTCGGCGGCGCATACGGGCACATGGACATCCTGGCCCCGCCGGCCTACTACATCATTCAGGCCGTTCTGTTCACGGGGCTGCTCCTCGCGGCGGCGATCGCCTGGCGGCGCGGATGGGCCCCCGCCCGGCTCGCGCTGCTGCTGCTCGCGGTC
Organism: Verrucomicrobiota bacterium; assembly: GCA_022710725.1. Lineage (GTDB taxonomy): Bacteria > Verrucomicrobiota > Kiritimatiellia > CAIQIC01 > JAGNIJ01 > JAGNIJ01. Next base: position 64,954 of record JAKLGK010000012.1, on the reverse strand, counting down.
CTCGCCGGCGCCGCCGTCATCCTGATCGCCGCCCTGTTCTGCTGGATGTACGACTTCCAGCCCCAGGGCCGCTATCTCTTTCCCCTGCTCCCGATCTTCCTGCTCGCGGGGCTCGGGCTTTCCGGGGACGATCCCCGCCGCATCCCCTGGCCCGTTCCGCTCGCCCTCTTCCTGCTGGGCTCGTACTCGTTCGCGCTTGTCGGACTTCCCCGGTTATGGCCGTGAGCCTCCGCGCCTCCATTTTCGCGACTTGCCTGCTGTGCGCCGCAGCATCCGGCGCCGAGTCGCCGGTAACCGGCATCTGGCGGGGCCAGGTGCTTTTTTTCCGGATCACCGTACAGGCCGCGCAATGGGATTCGCAGGCCATGGGCGTGGCCGAAGTCCGTGGGCCGCTCGGCGGGCAGTATACCTACCACTTCAACGGCCTCGTTGAAAGCAACCGACTTCACGGCGTCCACCACTCGGGCCACCGCTTCGAGGGCGAGCGCACCGCCGAGGACCGGATCTCCGGCCTGCTGACCACGCGAAAGGGACGCCGGTTCCGGCTGGAGCTGCGCCGCGAGGAACCCGCTCCCTGACCGGGACGACCGCCTCGCTACCGCGCCTTGCTCCAGATCTCCTTCTCGTAAATCCGGTACGTCTTGTACGGCCTCGCCCCGTACCGCTCCAGCGAGCGGATGAAGACGCGCAACTGCTCGCAGATGAGCGAGCAATCGCATTGCTCGATGCCGGGCTGCGTGCGGACGAGGTGCGCGTAGGTGTCGAGGATCATCGCGTCGTGCAGGCGGCGGTTCCGGAAGACGGGCTTCACGCCGAGCAGGACAGTCTTCACCCGCTTCAGCGGCGCCCACTGCGCGGCGCGGTAGAGGCGCAGCATGTTCCACAACGAGAGCCGACCGTCGAAGCGGCGGATCAGCGGGTTCAGGTCCGGGATCGTGATCGTGAAGGCCACGATGCGCCCGCCGTCCAGGACCAGCCGGATCAGGTCGGTGCGCAGCAGCGGCCGCAGTTCGCCGAGGATGACCTTGAACTGGAGCGAGGTAAACGGGACATGCCCCCAGTTGCCGTCCCAGGCCTCGTTGAACAGCTCCAGTATCTCGTCGGAGCGGCGGACCATTTCCGCCGGGCTGGGCATCCGCAGCACGAGGCCGCTCCGCTTTATGATCTCCGCCGCCTCGGTTTGCATCGCGGCGGGATCGATGTCCGTGTTCGTGACCCGAAGGGCGTGCCAGTCCACGGCCTTGCGGAAGCCCTGCGCCGCGACCAGTTCCGCATACCACGGCGGGTTGTGCGTGAGCAGGAGGGCGGGCACGGAATCGAACCCGTCGACGAGCAGCCCGATGTCGTCGTAGATGGAGAAACTCATCGGGCCGACCAGACGCTGGCGGCCCCGCGCGCGAACCCAGTCGGCGGCGGCCCGGAGCAGCGCCCCGGCCGCCTCCGGGTCGTCCTCGCACTCGAAGAAGCCGAAGAAACCCGTCCCGGCCCCGTGGAATTCGTCGTGCCGGCGGCTGACCTGCGCCGAGATCCGGCCCGCCCATCGCCCGCCCCGCCGCGCGAGGAAGCACTCCGCCTCCCCGAATTCAAAGAACGGCCCCCGCCGCGGATCGAGAAACTCGCGCTGGCGCGACACCAGCGGCGGGACCCAGCACGGGTCCGCGGCCTGCACCTGCCACGGGAAGCGGATAAACGCCTCGCGCTCGCGCGCGGTGCGGACGGGCAGAATCTCCACGGCGGGTCCGCTCACGGGTTACTCCGCGGCCGCGTCGCCGAACTGCAGGTTGACCTTGTAGCCCTGGCGCAGGGCACGGTCGGGGTTGGGTACGGTCAGCTCGACCTCGAAGTAGGACGGCTCGGGCAGCCAGTGCGGGAACGGCGCCCACGCGATGCGCCGGATCGCGCCCTCCAGTTTCGCGTCCGGCCGGGCCAGCAGCGTCATGTGCGCGCGGTCGCCCACCTTCAACTTGACCACGTCCAGCTCGTGCACGTGGGCGCGGACGATCATCGGGTCCATGACGCCCAGGGTCAGGAGCGGCGTGCTGGGATCGAGTTCCACGCCGGGCCGGGCGTCCCCGGAAATCCAGATCACGGTCCCGTCCATCGGCGCGGGCAGCGGGACAGTTTCCGGGATGCCGTTTTCCGGATTCTCGATGCCGAGGCCCTCCTTGAGCCAGCGCAGGTTGGTGTCTCGCTGTCTCCGCTCGTACTCGGCGCGCTCCCGGGCGGCCGTCAGCCGCTTGTCGAGCGCCGCAACCCGGCTCTTCGCCAGGTCAGCCTGCGGCCGGGTCCCAAGCTGCTCCCGCGCCAGACGTTCGGCCTCCTCCGCCGCGGCCCGGGCCTCGCCGGCTTCGGCCTCCAAGCCGGCGACCTCGGCCTCGGCGGCCGCCTGCGACGCCTGCGACGCGAGCGGCTCCAGTTCCGCGCGCGCGCGCCGCGACAGCGTGAACTGCAGGAGCGGGTCGCCGCGCTTCACGTCCTGGCCCACCTCCGCCGCGATGGCCGTGATGGTGCCCGGGTACGGCAGGACGACGCGCCGCTCCACCGAGCAGAACAACTCTCCGCGGACGGCGGTTTCTTCCGGCGCCGCCATCGCCGGGAGGGCGGCCAGCACCAGGGCACCGAGTATTGCTTTCATGGCTGTTCCGTTTCGGTTTTGCAGAGCCGGTCAATCAGCGCGCCGGACAGGGCATCCCGGTCCAGGCAGGCCTTGCGCCAGGCCCATCCCGACTGGATGGCCCGCCGCCGGGCCTCGAGCCAGTCGGCCCGGGCCGCGCGTTCCGCTTCGCCCTCGCCGGCCTGGCGGCGCCGAAGCGCGGTGCGCTCCTCGGCCGCCTGCGCCGCGCGCCACTCGATCTCCGCGGCGCGGCAGGCGCTTTCCGCCGCGCGCCAGCGCGCCCGGAAATCGAGGATGTCCAGGAGGCCCGACTGGTCCTGGCGGCGAAGCTCCTGTTTCTGCCGTGCGATATCGCGGGCCCGCTTCCAGCCGTCCCAGATCGGGATGTCCACGCCGACGGAAAAGTAGAAATCGCCGTCGTTGAAGCCGGAAAGCGGATCGGGCGTGCTGACGCCGAGCCAGAGGTCGGGGATGTACGCGGCGCGCGCGGCCAGGATCCGGATCTCCTGCAGCTTTCTCCGGAGTTCGCGGGCTTGCGCCTCGATGGAGCGATCGCGGACGGCTTCCCAGGCTGTCTCCGCGCCCGGCGGGTCGCCCAGCACCTCCGCCCCGGCATCCTTCGCATCCACGTTGAGCGGCTCCGCCGGCGAAGCGCCGATCAGCGCGCCCAGCCCCTCCAGCACGTCCGCCCGCGTGCGTTTCAAGTGATCGAGCCGCAACCGGCGGATTTCCAGTTCCCGGCCGGCCGCCTGCGCGTCGGGCTCGGTCCCCACGCCGCGCGCCGCGCGGTCCGAGGATGCGGCGGCCGCCGCCTCGGCCAGTTCCAGCCCTGCCCGTTCCACCGCCTCCAGTTCGGACAGGGCCTCGAGTTCCAACCAGCCCTGCCCCACCCGGTGCAGGCATTCCGCGACGGCCTGCAGGTGCGACAGCACCGCCAGGTCGGTCAGCAGTTCCCGCGCCTCGACGGACAGCTTCGCCTCGACGGGATTGTAGGGATCGACGGTGAAGGAGAGCTGGAATCGCTCGTCGGACCCGGCCGGCGGATCCAGGTAGTAGCGGGTCCGGAGCGAGAACTGCGGGATGAAATCCGACCGGGCGTCCGCCTCGCCCAGGCGCTGCACGGCCACGTCCAGTTCGCCCACGGCCAGGTACGGGGAATGCTCCAGCGCGCGCGCCACGCCGTCCCGAAAGGTCAAGGGAGGCTCACCCGCGCGCGCGACCGCGCCTCCGGCCAGCAGAACCCCGATCATGACCAGCCTGTATTTCATCCCGGGCCGCACCATGAATTCATGTTAACCGCATATTCCTGTACAGTTCAAAGAAGAAGCGTTTTGAATCCGGCGGCCTTCAGGTTCTCCGTCCGGGGATCGTCAAACGTCATGCAGGTTTTTCCTGCGGCCGCCATTTCCCGGCCGAAGGCCTCGGTGGCGCTCCCGGGCTCCGCGTGGGCGACGAATATCGTCTTGGCCAGCACGGCGACGACTTGATTGCGGCGCGCGGCGGTCTCCCGGGTGGCGCGCTTCACCCTGGCATCGAAAGGCGAGAGCAACAGCAAGCGATGCTCATCGAGCGGGCGGCGCCATTCCGCCAGGATTCGTTTCGGCAGGCTCCGCGCCAGGACCACGCAGACCGGCGCCTGCGACCGGAGCATGTTCCGTAGGATTTCCTGCTCGACAGGCGAATGAAAGCCTCCGATCAGTGGACGGCCCTCCAACCGCCACTTCTGCGCCAGGTCGTACGCCTTGGCCACCAGGGGCCCGGGACAACGATGAGAACAGAAGAACGCGGTCAAGGGCTGCTGCAGGATGTCGTGCTGGCCCCAGTAGGAATAGGTCGTATAGGTCTTATCGGACCTATCCTCCCGGACCTGGTTTCGAACGCGATACAACCTTTCCGTGAAGCCACCCTGCTCCAGGAAATCGCGCTCCAGCCGGCGGAGTTGCTGGTCCAGGAGAAAATTGGTTTGGTGAACAAGGCAAAGCAAAGTGTTGGCGGCCACCTCGGGGGGAGAGTTCTCGATATAGGTCTTATACGTCGTATAGGACCTATTCACTTCATAAGCCAGGCGGCGGATCTTTTTGGCCATCGGATCGTCTTTGCCCCATTTCGGCAGGCCGCGCTGGCGCAGGAAATCCTCCAGGTCCTGGAGCAACTCTTCGAGGCTGGCCCGGGCCACGCCGATGAGCTTGAGTTCCATCTTCTTCGACGTGCCGGAGGCCATGCACCCCTCGGTGATGTTTTGCTTGCCGCTGCGGGCGGCCTGCACCATCTGGTCGTGGGTTCGGGAACGACGGTCAATGAATCGGCCGCAGAAGGCCACCGTCCCGTCATAGACCAGCTCGGACATCTGAAAGGACTTGAGTTCCCGGTATCCGCCGTGAGGCGGGATGAGATAGGTCATATTGGTCTTATAAGACCTATGTTGCATTTGCTTCATCCCTTCAGCACCCCGTCTTCCAACATGCACACCCGCGCGCAGCATTCCGCGACGGACGGGTCGTGCGTGACGACGATCATCGCCTTGTCGCCGCCGGAGAGGATGCGATGGAAATGGTCCATGATCTGCCGCCCGTGGGCGCGGTCGAGCTGGCCGGTCGGCTCGTCGGCGAGGATCACGCGCGGGCGGTTGACCAGCGCCCGGGCGACGGCAACGCGCTGTTGCTCGCCGCCGGAGAGCAGGTTGGTCGGGTGCCGGATCCGGTGCGCCATGTCCACGGCGTCCAGCGCCTCGCGGATGCGGGCCTCGCGCTCGCCGCGAGGCACGCCCGCGTACATGAGCGGAAACTCCAGGTTCTCCCGGACCGTGGTGTGCTCGATCAGGTTGCAGCTCTGGAACACGAACCCGAACGCGCGCCGCCGCAGGTCCGCCTGGGTCCGGCGGTCGAGCGCGAGCATGTCCCGGCCCTCCATCCGGTAGCTCCCGGAGCTCGGCGGCAGGAGCAGGCCGAGGATGAACAGCAGCGTGGACTTGCCGGAGCCCGACGGGCCGACGATCGCGATGCTCTCCCCCGCGCGGACGTCGAGGTCCACCTGCTTGAGGACGTGCAGGCTCTCGGCCGCCGTGTCGTAGCGCCGGGCCAGCCCGCGGACCTGGAGCAGCTGTCCGTTCCTGGACGCTTCGTCATTCATACTTGATCGCCGTCACCGGCTCCATGCGGCTCGCGTGAAACGACGGGTAGAAGCCCGCGCCGACGCCCAGCGCGAAGGCCACGAACAGGCTGACGCCCATATACAGCCAGAGGGTCTCCGGCGGCGGGCGCGACCCGAGCCACGCGCCGATCCCCCGGACGGCCAGCCAGCCCAGCGCCGTCCCCAGCAAGCCCGCGGCCAGGCTCAAGGTCGCGGATTCGGCCAGGAACTGCGCGAGGATGTCGCGGTCCTCGGCGCCCATGGCCTTTTTCAGGCCGATCTCGCGCGTGCGGGAGCGCGCGGCGGACATCATGATCGTCCAAATGCCGAATCCGCCGAGCGCGAGTGTGGCCGCGACCGCGATATGCACGAAGGCCTGCACCCACCAGACCATGCGCTGGACGTGCTTGAGCCGCTCCCACCCGACCTCGACGCGAAGGTGGTCCGCCGGCTGGACGCGCGCGATCGCATCCGGGATGGCCGCCGTCACGGACCGGACCGCTTCCACCGACCGACAGCGGACATACAGCCGATTAGGCGGGATCAGCGGGTGGATGCGGTCCTGCGCCGTGGTGACCGGGATGAACGCCCATTGGTCGCGGTCGCCGACCCCCGGGCCGTCCAGCAGGCCGGTGACGCGGTAGAGGTCCCCGTCCACGAGAAGGTCCTGCCCCACGGCCGGGCCCGTTCCATACAACTGACGGGCCAGCCCGGCCCCGAGCACGCAGACGGTGCGGCGGCTGTCGATTTCCCCGGCGGAGAACAGGCGGCCCTCCACGGCGGCGAAGCGGTTGACCGACCAGAAGTGCTCGTCCACGCCGACGAGGGTGAAGCCGTAGCGCTCGCCGCGCAGGACCACGCGGGCGTTGACCATTTTCATGGCCATCGCGCTGATCCCTTCGACGCCGGGGATCGCGCGCAGGGCGTCGAGCGTGGCGGGCCGGAACTTCGTGGGCGGGCGGCCGGCGGCCTCGTCGTCGAAAAAAACCTTCACGATGGTCACGCCGCCGAGCACGTCCAGGTCGCGGTCGAGGTTGCTCTTGACGTTGCGGCCGATGGTATTGACCGCGATGAAGCCGGACGTGCCAAGCGTAACGGTCAGCAGCACGCCCAGGTAGCGGGACCGCTGCCGCCGCACCTGGCGGAAACTGACGCGCAACAGGTCGTGAAAATCGAGCATGTTCGCCCCGTGGAACGGCATTCTGCCCGACCGGGGCCTCCGGCTCAACCTGGAATGTTCGCCCGCCCGGCCCGCGGACGTCAACGCTTCCCTCGCGCCTGCGCCCCGCAGGGCGCAAGAGCCACAATCAACAGCCGCGCCGAGCCGCGCCCGGTAATGGATATTTCCTTCTACCGCCGGGGAAATACTGCTATGCTATCCGCTACACGGAGGCGCGTTGTAACACCCCCCGCGGATCAGTGTAAGATCACAAGAATAGTACTCAATAACTTGTTCACCCGGCGGCGATCGGTTCGGGCTCGGGGACGACGCCGCGCAGGCCGTGCCGCTCGGCCAGGGATTCGAGCACGGACAGCACCTGCTCGATGTGCCGGGGCTCGTGGGTGCTCATGTAGGCCGTGCGGATGATCGCCTGGCCGCGCGGGACCGCCGGGAACACAGCCGGCAGCGCGAAGACGCCGAGTTCGAACAACTCGCGCGAGAGCTGGTAGGCCTTCATTTCCGAGCCCACGGTGATGGGCAGGATGGGCGAACCGGAGTAGCGCGTCGCCAGGCCGATGCGGCGGTAGCCTTCCCAGGCCAGCCGCGTGTTGCGATGGAGGCGCTCGACCCGCTCCGGCTCGCGCTCGAGAACGTCCAGGCCGGCGAGCGCGGCCGCAACGCAGGAGGCCGGCAGCGCCGCGGAAAAGATCAGCGGCCGCGACTGGTGCCGGATGTACGTCAACGCGTCGGTGTCGTCCGAGGCGATGAACCCGCCGATGGAGGCCAGGGCCTTGCTGAACGTGCCCATGATGAAATCCACGCCGGCGGTGGCGTTGAAATGGTCGGCCGTGCCCCGCCCGCCGCGCCCCATGACCCCGAGGCCGTGGGCGTCGTCAAGATAGACGAGGAGGCTGGGGAAGCGTTGTTTCAGCGGCAGCAGTTCGGAGAGCGGGGCGACGTCGCCCGACATGCTGAAGACGCCCTCGGTGACCAGGAAGCAGGCCTCGGGGCTCTTCTCCTGCGCGGCCTCGATCTTGGCGCGGGCGGATTCGGCCTGGTTATGCCGGAAGGTCAGCAGCCGGCCGCGGGAAAAGAGGCAGCCGTCCACGATACTGGCGTGGCTCTCCGAATCGCAGACCAGCACGTCCTGGGTGGCGGCGAGGCAGTGCAGCGCGCCGGAATTGGTTGTGAAGCCGGTGGTGTGCACCACGGCCTTCTTCTTGCCGATGAAGGCGGCCAGCCGCTCTTCCAACGCTTCGTGGAGGGTCGTATTGCCGCAGAGGAACCGCGATCCGCCCGGCCCGGCGCCCCACCGCCGCGCCGCCTCCTGTGACGCGGCGACCACGCGGGGGTCGTGGGACAGGCCGAGGTAATCGTTGGAGCCCACCATGATCAGCCGCCGGCCGCCGACATCCACCTCGGGCCCCCAGGATTCGGCCAATGGCCGGAAGAAGGGATAGTAGCCCCCCTCCTTGCCCTGCTCGACCATGTCTACAAACGCCTGGAAACGGCTCCTCGGCAGCATGAAAATCAGTCTCCCCGCCTGCGGTGTCGGCCTCTGTAAGCGGCCGAACGCACCTTGCTGTTTCAAACATAGCCGTTTGCTGGTAACATTTCCAAGTTAAAACGATTCGCGCCTTACAGCGTGTCTTCATGGCGGAAAACATGGCAAATACGGCGAAGGCGCCCGGCCTGGCCTGCATCCTCCGCTGGTTCCCCGCGCCTTCGGAAACCTTCATATTCGATGAAATGACGGCGCTGCAGCGCGCGGGCGCCCCGCTCCATCTCTACACGCTGTATGGATGCTGGCGCGGCCCCCTGTCGCCGGACATGCCCGCGGACGACCTGCCGATCACCCGGCTCGGCACGCGGGCCCTGGGCCGGATGGCCAGGGCCATCGGGTTCTGGCTGAAAACCAATCCGCCCGCAGCGCGCCGGCTCTGGCGCACGGTGCCGTGGCGACGCTGGCGCGACCTGGAAATGGCCGGCGAGAACCTATGGGCTTTCCTGTGCGGCTTTTATATCGCGCGGCTGGTCCGGAATGGAGGCTTCTCGCACCTGCACGCCCCCTGGGCCAACGGGCCGGCCTCGGCGGCCTGGGTCGCCTCGCAGTTGACCGGTATCCCTTTCAGCTTCTCCACGTGGGCCGGCGACATTTTTCCGCCCGACGGCGCGCTGTCCGAAAAAATCCGGGATGCGGCCTTTGTGCGGAGCACCTGCCGCAGTTTCGTGCCACACCTCCGGCAACAGGCCGGCCTCCACGCGGACAAAATCCGCGTTCTGTACAACGGTCAGGATCCGGCCCGCTTCCAGCCCGCGGAGGCGCGATTCCAGTCCCCCCTGAAGCTGCTGGCGCTCGGCCGATTCGTGCGCAAAAAGGGATTCCACGTGGCGCTGCATGCGGCGGCGCGGTTGAAAGCAGAGGGCGTGTCGTTCCGACTGACCGTGGGAGGCGACGGACCGGAAAACAGCCGCCTTCGACGGCTGGCGCGCTCACTGGGCTTGACCGGGGATGTCTCTTTCCCTGGCTTCGTGCCGCGCCAGCGGACAAGCGACCTGTTCCGGGATTGCGACGTGTTCCTCATGCCCAGCGTTGTGGATCCGGCCGGCGACCGGGATGGCATTCCCAACGTGGTACTCGAAGCCCTCCTGCACAGGATCCCCGTCGTCGCCACCAACATCGGCGGCATCGCCGAGGTCATCCGGGACGGTGTCACGGGCTGCCTGGTTCCGCCCAACGATCCCGAATCCCTCGCCGCCGCCGTGCGCCGGCTGGCGGGCGGGCCGGACGCGGCCCGCGCCATGGCGGAGCGCGGCCGCCGGTTCGTTCTGCAGGAGTTCCATCTCGACACCAATGCCCGGCGGCTTTTCGAGCTGATCGCGCAACACTCGGGGCCAACCCCATGAGCGGGCCCCGCCACGGCATCCTCGAAAGGATCGGCCTTCTCGCGGGCGCCCATGCGTTCCGGGAGATCCTCCAGGCGGTCTTCCTGATCGTCCTGGCGCGACGCCAGATGATCACGTACGGCCAGTTCATGCTGGCGATGGGATTCGGCCAGATCCTCCTGATGTTCGCCGAGTTCGGGCTCAACAAGCACACCATCTGCCGGCTCGCGCACCGTCCGGATACGGAGACGGGCCTGGTCTGGCAGGTGACCGCGGTCAAGAGCCTGCTCCTGGCGCTCGGGGGCGGCGCGACCTTTCTCTTCGTCCTTGTGCAGTCGTACGGGCTTTCGCTCGGCACGGTCATCCTGCTGCTGTCGGCCGGCGTCGGCTTCGACGCGCTGACCAGCACGTTCTACGCCCTGTACCAGTGGCGCGGGGATCAGCGCCGCGAGGCCGCGGTCCGGAGCGTGGCCGCCGCCGCCGGATTCGGCTACGGGTTGGCGGCGCTCGCGCTCGGACTTCCTCCCGCCGCCCTGGCCCTGTACAAGCTGGTCGAGTCGCTCGCGGCCCTGGCCGGCGCCATGCTTCCCATTCTCCGCAGCAGCCAGGCGCGGCCGCTCCTCCCCGGCCCGTCCGCCATTGGCGCGACCCTGCGCGACGGGCTGGTCTTCGCGCTGATCGAGCTGGCCGCGATTCTCTACAACAAGGCCAACCTCTTTTTCCTCCAGCGCGCCGCCGGTCCCGGCGGCGTGGCCCAGTACAGCGCCACGTGGCAGATCGTGGACGGCGCGACCAACCTGGTGTGCGGGCTCCTGCTCGCCCGCACGCTGTTCCCCCTCTTTGCCCGCCTGCTCGGCACCGACTTCGCGGCCGCGCGGGACCTGGCCCGCGACACGGCCCGCTGGCTGCTGCCGGTCGCCGCCTGCCTGATGTACGGGCTGGCCATCGAGAGCGACCGCCTGATCCCCCTGCTCTACGGCGGAGAGTACGCCGACGCGGCATGGATGCAGCGCTGGCTCATCATCAGCGTGGCCATCGGCCTGTTTCACAACCTGGCCGCCTACCTGATGTTGAGCCTGGGGCGGCAGGCGCTGCTGCTGGGCATCTGCGCCGCCGGCCTCGTTCTCAACATCGCGCTGTGCGCGCTCTGGATCCCCGGCCGGCCTCTCGCGGGCAGTATCGCGGCGCTGCTCGCGACCAAGGGCGCGGTGGCCCTGTGCACGCTGGGTTATGCCCAGCGACGCCTCGGCCTGCTGCGCCTCCGTCCTCTGGCGGAAACCGGGGCGGCGGCGCTGGCCGGCGCCGTTCTCCTGTTCGTCCTGCGGCCGCTCGGGGTCCGGCTCGTGGCGGAATCGGCCGCGCTGCTCCCGATGCTGGCGCTGATGCTGCGGTGGAAGCGGAGGACCGGGCATGGCGCGTAGCCGGCTCACGAGATGGCCCGGCTGGTTCCGGGCCGCCGCCGACGGCCCCGCGGCAGCCCCGCTGACGGCCGCGCTCGCCGCCCTGGTCCTGGCCGTCGGCGCCGCGTGGTTCAGCGGCATTCCCGTTCCCAGGGTGCACGACGAGTTCAGCTACCTGCTGGCCGCGGACACCTTCGCGCACGGCCGGCTGACGAATCCCACGCATCCGTGCTGGAAGCACTTCGACACGATGCACGTGCTCCAGCGCCCGACGTACCAGTCCATGTACCCGCCGGCGCAGGGGCTTATCCTGGCCCTCGGACAGCGGCTCGGGCACCCGGTCATCGGAGTCTGGATGAGCGTCGCCGCCATGGCCGCGGCGTTCTGCTGGATGCTCCGCGGCTGGCTGCCCGGCCGGTGGGCATGGCTCGGCGCCCTGCTGGCCGTCGCGCAGATCGTGGCGCTGGGCCGCGAATACGACCACGGCGTGATCGGCTACTGGAGCCAGTCGTACTGGGGTGGCGCCGTGGCCGCGACCGGCGGCGCGCTGGTTTATGGCGCCCTGCCCCGCCTGCAGCGACGCCGACTCGCCCGTGATGGCATTCTGTTTGGACTCGGCCTCGCCGTGCTCGCTGCGTCCCGGCCCTACGAGGGACTCGTCGCCGCGCTGCCGGCCTGCGCCCTGCTCGGCCTCGATCTCGCGCGCGGGCGCTTGTCATGGCGCCCTGCGATTCCCATGCTGGCCACCGCCAGCCTCCTCGCCGCCGCGCTGGGATACTACAATCACCGCGTGACCGGGAACGCCTTGAAGTTGCCGTTCACCGAGCATCACGAGCAATACTGCACCTTCCCCGTATTCCTGTGGCAGCACCCAGGGCCTGAACCCGGCTGGACGCATCCGGTCCTCGAGGAATTCCACAATGGCTGGGAGTTGAACCTCTACACGCGGCACTTTCCCTGGCCGGGCCTGGCGAACCAGACCGGGTTGAAACTGCTGCGATTATGGGCCTTCTTCATCGGCCCCCTGCTCACGCTCCCGCTGCTGCTCGCCCTGGGGCCGGGAAAGGGACGCCGTCTCGCGCAGGCCACGTGCGGATTGGTCCTGGCGGCCTGCCTGCTGTGCGTCCGGGTTTCGCCCCATTACTACGCGCCGGCGGCGGCGCTGCTGTTCCTGCTGGTCGCCGCCGGCCTGCGGCGGCTGCATCACCTGTCGTTGCGCGGCAGGCCGGTCGGCGCCGCGCTGGCGCTGGCCGTTATCGCGGCGGCGTGGGTCCGGGCCGCGACCGCGTTACCCCTGCCGGATCGGGGGAATACCAGCGTCTCGCGATACATGCGCTACCGGGCGGACCTGGAGCGGGAACTCCGCGACTCCGGCGGATCGCACCTCGTTGTCGTCCGGTACGGCCCGCGGCATTCCGTCCAGAACGAGTGGGTGTATAATGCGGCCGACGTGGACGCGGCCCCGGTGGTCTGGGCGCGCTCCTTGAACGAAACCGATGATGAGGCGCTGCGGCAATACTTTCGCGACCGCCGCGCGTGGCGGCTGAACGTGGACGAGGATTCCGGGCGCCCGGTACGGACCCTATGGTGAGACTGGACAAACGAACCGCGTGGCGCTGGCTCGCCATCACGAGCCTCGTCATCCTCTATGGCCCGTCCCTGCTGGAGAGCATCCGCCTCGCGGGCGACCCCTACCGCTTCAACGACGACGCGCGGCACTGGCTGGTCCCGTTCGTCCGGGAGGCGCAACCCGGGATCCGCGAGGACGACTACCTGGTCAACTATCGCCTGGCCATGACGCCGGTCGGGCACCGCCTGTTCTACCGCTGCGCCGGCCGCCTTTTCGATCCGGCCTTCACCAGCAAGGTCCTCCCGCTCGTCCAGTACGCGCTGCTGATGGCCGCGCTGGGATGGTGCGCGTTCCGGCTGGGCGGGCCGATCGGCGCGTGGGCGACACTGGCGCTCGCGCTCTCGTCGCGCGAATTCCTGTATCGCATGGCCGGCGGCACGGCGCGGTCCTGGGCGTTCCCGCTTGTCGCGTGGGGCGCTTTCGCGCTGGTCGCGGACCGGCCCCGCCTGCTGGCCGTGTTGACCATCCTCGCCGCGTCGCTGTATCCGCCGATCGCCCTCGTGCTGGGACTGGCGCTGGCGGGCCTGGTTGTGCTCTCCCCGGGACCGAAGTGGAAGAAGGCCGCGTTGCTGCTGGTCGTTTTCGCGGTCTCGGCCCTGTGCATGCTCCCCAACCAGACCTCGGATTATGGCCGCCGGCTGGGCCCGGCGGACGTGGCCGCCTACCCCGAACTGGGGCCGGGCGGCCGATACGGCTTCGAGGACCGGCCGCCCTTCCTCGATGTCGCCTCCGCTCTCGCGGATGCCTTCGGGCGCAGCCTCCAAGGCGGCGATCCCGCCTGGTGGCCGGCGTTGCGCGACCGGATGGCGGCCCGGTCCACGTACGGACACCCATCGCTGCTGCTCGTCGCGCTGGCCGGTTGCTTCGGGCTCCTGACGCTGGCCGGCACGGTCCTGCTTGCCCGGCGGGAAACGGCGGCCGGTCGACTGTTGCTCCTGCTCGCGGCGGCGGTCCTGACCTACCTGGCGGCCGCCCGGCTGGCCCCGTCGCTTTATTTTCCGCAGCGTTACATGATCTACTCGGCGCCCGTGCTGGCCATGCTCCTCCTGCCGGCCGCCGTGCGGCAATTGGCGTTCGCAATTCGCCCTGTGGCAGCAGGGCCGGCAACAGCCGTGGTGACGCTGGCCTGCCTGCTGCTCCTGGGCGGACGCGGCGGCGGCGCGACGGGATTGAGCGTGGACGCCTCCGCGGATCGCGAACTCTACCGCAGGCTCGCCGCCCTCCCGCCGGGCTCGCTGATTGCCGGCTGGCCTGAAGGCGCGCTGGACAACGTCCCCTGGCTCTCCCGCCGCTCGGTGCTCATGAACCGGGAATGCCACGAGGCCATTCACCAGGGGTGCGCGGACCAGATGCGCCGGCGCATGAAGGCGCTCACGGACGCCTATTTCGCCACCACGCCCGAGCCCCTGCTGCGCTTGCGCCGGAACTGGGGCGTCACGCACCTGCTGGCGGATCTCGCTCATTACGAAGAGGAAGCGCCGACCTATTTCGAGCCATTCGGCGACTCGATACGGGAAGCCCACGCTGCGATGCGCCGAAGCGGCAGCGAAGTGCTGCGACAGGCGGACGTCTGCGCGGTGTTCCGGCACGGGTCCATGATGTTGCTGGATCTTTCCCGGCTGCAACACGATTGAGCATGGTCAGGAGTGCGCCCCGCGTGTAGAGTGGCAACAAGCAAGGAGGCGGCTGATGAAAAGCATGCGCTTCGCGACGCTGGCGGCTATTGGTTCTGCTCTCACCGTTATGACTCATTCGCTTTCAACCGGCCTGGCGCGCGCCTCGGCCGTTGAGGATTCCCGGGCCGAGTTGGTCCTCTTCACATCCGGTGACAGTGTCGGCGCGGGCGTGCACACCGAGTTCAGCACCTGGTCCGACCTGACCGCGTTTTTCCGGCCCAGCCGCTGGAAGAATCCGTTCGCGGTGGGCGGGACGCTTTCCTGGCTGAACTTCGGCGCCTGGGGCGAAGCGCCCGGCCGCACGGCCAAGGTCCTGGCCGGCGAAGCGGTCGTGGCGGGGACGATCACGGCCGTGATCATCGCGACCGGCGACAGCGGCGGGGATGACGACGATAGCGAGCCGACGACGGACGGGCACACGGGCGCCTCCTATAAAGCCGGCCGGGACTGACCGCTTCAAATCCTCCGGACCGAGCCGTCTCGCGCGACTTCGTACACGATGCCGCGCCATGTCAGACCCCGCATGAACACGGTCCGGGCGTGGCCGATGCAGGCCAGAACAATCGCCGCCACGCCGCCGGCCAGCCAGCGTCCCCACGGCCCCGGCGATGGGTGAAAGCTGCGCATCCCCACGATGAGCAGCAGGAGCAGCGCCCAGGGCGCCGGGCCCATCGCGGAAAAAGGGCAGATCAGCAGGAATACCGCCATCGCGTATCCCAGCAGGCCGCCCACGAACCACGCGAAGGGGAAATACATTTTTAGATAGAAGAGCTGGCGGGTCAGCCAGCGATACCATTCGGCCCACGATTCCGATTCCAGGACCGTCCGCATCACAGCCGCGGGCGCCGGGACGACGCGCACGGACTGCTTTTTCAGCAAGAGCGCCAGCGAGACATCGTCCACGACCTGCCGCGCCCAGAACTCCGCCAGGTTCAGGCGCTCGAACAGGGCCCGGGTCATCGCGGAGGCGCCGCCCCACGGCTGGGCCAGGCCGGGGATCTGCTGGAGCACGTGAAGCATCAGCACCGTCGCCGCCCGGCCGGCCGACGGAATCGCCGGAGGGGACGGATCAACGAAATGGTAGCCCGTGGAGACCTCGCTTTTCCGCGCGGCGATCGGCGCGACCAGTTCTCGCAGCCAGTCCGGCGGAGCGGAGTGGCCGGCGTCGCAGAAGACCAGAACCGGGCGGCCGGGATCGGAGGCCCGTATTCCGGCTAGAAGGTTGAAATTCTTCTGCCCGCATGATGCGGCCGGGCCGGCAACAATATGGCGTCCGCGGACCCGCCCAAGGACTTCGCGAATGAGCGGCGTCGCCTCGTCGCCTTCGCTCTCCGTAACGAACAGGAACTCGATGTCGGGATAGCCCTGCGCGGTCAGCGAGTCGATTCCTTCCCGGGCGGCGCGGGACAGGCCCTTGACGGGGATGATGACGGACACGGCCGGCCATTCCAGCGCCGGGGCGGGTGCGGCCGGCGTCTTCAGGCGGCGCCCCCCGATCCAGACGAGGGCGCCCAATCCCACAATTTGGGCCACCAGCAAACCCGGCGCCAGCCATTCCATGGCGCGCAGTCAATCACATCGGGCGGGAAATGTTTAGTGAAAAGGGCGCGCCACTTTCTTGCGGACACGGCCGCCGGGCTTTCTTATGCTTGGCACACCATGGCGCGAATCATCTACGGGGTCCACGGAACGGGGCACGGGCACGCCATCCGAGCCCTGGCGATCGCCCGGATGTTCCCGGAGCACGAGTTTCATTTCGTCAGCCATGACACAGGCTTGGACCTGCTCCGCGGGGCCTATCCTGCGACTGCGTGTCCGAACCCGGCGACCGTCGTGACGGGGCACCGGGTCCGCGCGGCCGCCACGCTGGCGAGCCTGATGCGCTTCCAGCGGCGTCGGGCCGATCATCTCCGGACGGTGCGGGATTGTTTCTCCCGGTTCCAGCCCGACGCGGCCCTGACGGACTACGAGTGCCTCGTGCCGGCGGTCGCGCGCGAACTCGGGGTGCCGTGCCTGTCCCTGGACCACCAGCATATCCTCCCCCTCTGCGGGTCATGCGTTCCGCTGGCGAGGTACCCGGAATACCTCGCGACCGTGTGGGCCATCCGGCGGCTCTTCAGCGGGGCTTCCGTTCACGTGGCCACCTCGTTCTTCCCCGCGCCGAGACCGCCCTCGGACGGGTCGCTTCACGTTGTGCCGCCGCTGCTTCGCCAGAAGGTCCTGGAACACGGATCTCGCGAGGGCGAACATGTCCTGGCGTACCAGGGTTATTCCACGTTCGAGCGGTTCGTTCCGTTCCTGCGCCGGATCGGACGGCCGGTGCTGGTGTACGGCCTCGAGAGGACCGGGAGCGAAGGCAATCTGCACTTCAAGCCGAATGCGGAGGAGGAATTTCTCCGCGATCTGGCCGGCTGCCGCTACGTGATCTGCGGCGGCGGCCACAGCCTGATTTCCGAGGCGCTGTATTACGGAAAGCCGGTGCTATCGTTTCCGATCCGGCGCGCCATCGAGCAGTGGCTGAACGCGTGGCATGTGGAGCGGTTGGGCTACGGCCGCATGCTGGCTTCGTTTTATCCTTCGCCGGGGTTCATCCGCGATTTTGAATCGAAGAGTGATCGGTACCGGGAGCGGATTCGCGGCGCCCTGTTCTATGGCAATGAAGTCGTGCAGCAGCGTATCCAGTCGTTCCTCGGCGTCATCTGACCCCTCGCCATACTTTGCAAAGTATGGCGCATAATATGTCATACTACTTTCCCCTGCTGAATATTACATAAATATACCCCCTGGCCACACTTTGCAAAGTATGGCCAGGCTCCACGGAGGAACCGACGGAGGTAAAATGCCCAGGGATCAGGGCGGCGAACCCAGGCACACGCGAAAGCCGCGCGCGAAATTGGCCTCTTCCGGAGCCGGCGCCTGGCGAACGGCGCAACGCAGAAAGGCGGGACGATCGTCAAAGGCCCCGCCCCGTAACAGGCGGTTGGATGTCCCCTTCATGTATATCCGGGCATGCGCGCCATGGTGGTCGTATCCGTCGTAACACCACTCCCACAGATTGCCCAGCATGTCCGCCAGGCCGAACCCGTTCCGGCCGCGCTCTCCGTACGCATCCACCGGCGCAATGAATCCGTATCCATCGCTCCACGGGAACGGATTGTTCCATCGCCACGCGGGATCGCCGGGGACCACGACATCGTCCCCCGCCGCGTTGAGACGACCTTCGCCGCCGGCCAAGCTGTTGCCCCACCAGAAGCGGGTGTCCCCTTGCCCGCCACGACACGCGTACTCCCACTCCGCGTCGCCCGGCAAGCGATACTCGTAGCCCTCGGGCAGTCGCCCGGCCGCCGCTTCGCGCGCCGTCAACCATTCGCAAAAGGCCATGGCATCGTTCCAACTCACGCAGGAAACCGGATGGTCCGGCCGCAGCGGCAGGCCGTACGTGGGTTGACGCCAGTTGGCCCCGTCCACGTTCGCCAGCGTCTTGAGTTGCCAGTCAAATCCCCACGCGAAGCCCTGCCGCTCCCCGTCCGTGACATACCCCGTGCCGGCGACAAACATCTGCCACTGCTCAATCGTTACCTCGGTTTGGCCCAGCCAGAAGCCGGACTCGAAGTACGCCAGGGACGGGCCCTCGTTGGCGAACCACTTGCGATTCCCCTGCCCCTCCGGACCATCGGTCCACTCCTGCTCGTAGGGACCCGAACCCACCTGGCACAGTCCGGGCGGAATCCACTTCATCACGATACCCAGTTCCCCGATTTCATGATCCTGTCCGGGCTCGACACCCGACGCCATGACCCGCGCGGCCAGCCACAACCCCGCGATGGCCCGACGAACCCTCACGGTTCGACCTTTCCACCCAGACACACGCGGAAACCCCGCGCCAGGTTCGCATCATCGGGCTTGGGCGCCGACCGGACGGCACAGCGCAGGTAACCGGGACGATCGTCGAAGGCCCCGCCCTTCAGGATGCGCCGCGGGGTCCTGTTGGTCCATATCATGGCGTGCGCCCCGTCCGGATCGTACCCGTCCGCGCACCACTCCCACACGTTCCCCAGCATGTCGGCCAGCCCAAAACCATTACGGCCTCGTTCACCGTAGGTATCCACCGGCGCAATAAACTTGAACCCGTCCGGCCAAGGGCAGGCCATGTCCCAGCCCCCTTTTTCATCGGCATCCTGGCTGGCGGCGTTCATGCGGCCGTGCCCGTCCTGCAGCGAGTCTCCCCACCAGAACGCCGTCCGCGTCCGCCCGCCCCGACAAGCATACTCCCATTCCGCCTCGCCCGGCAGGCGGTACGCATAGCCGGACGGCAACCGGCCCGCCGCGGCCTCGCGTTCCGTTAGCCAGCGACAGAATGCGGCCGCATCGTTCCAGGTTACAAATGAAACCGGATGATCGTCGCGCACGGGGAAAGGGAAGCCCGTCTCGCGCCAGTTCAAGCCCGGGAGATTCGCCATCCTGCCGGAGGCCGCATCGTAACCCCACGCCTCGCCCTTCCTTTCCGCCTCCGAAACATAACCGGTGGCCTCCACAAACTGCCGCCACTGGCCCCGCGTTACCTCCGTCCTCCCCATCCAGAACCCGCGCTTAAAAACGACCGGGCGGGGTTGCAGCCCCTCGTCCACAAACCAGTTGCGCGGCGCCATGCCCTCCGGCCCCTCCGCCCAAGCGCGCTCTTCCGGCGTACTGCCCAACCCGGCGCGCCCCGGAGGGATCCACGGCATCTCCAGCGCCAGGCCTGGAATCGTCCAGGCTTGCCCCCGACGCGGGCCGCGTGCGTCACAGCAACCCGTCAGCAGCAACACGCCGGCGAGAAGCCAGCGCCTGTTCAAAAACCTCCGCATACCGCTGGATCATAGCCTCCATAGAAAAGGACGACACGATCTTTTCCCGGCCCGCCGCGCCCATCGCCTCGGCGCGGGCCGGATCGGCCAGCCATTCCAGCAGGGCTTCAGCCAGCCGGCCCGGATCGCCCGGCGGCACCAGCCAACCGGTCCGTCCGTGCTCCACAACCTCGGGGACGCCGTCCACCGCGGTCGCCACCACCGGTCGCCCGCAGGCCATGGCCTCCAGCGCGACATTCGGCAGGCCCTCGACTAGCGAACTCAACACGACCGCCGCGCATCCACGGTACAGGGGCACGGGATCCCTCCGCGCGGCAAGCCACTCGACCGAGTCGGGAGGCAAATCGCGCACGGACGCCCGCAGGCTCGAAGCCAGTGGCCCGTCGCCGGCGATGCGCAACCGGACGTCCGGCCTCCGCTGCCGCACGATCCGGAGGGCCGCCAGCAGCGTGCCGTGATCCTTCTTCGGGACCAGCCGGGCCACGTTGAGCAGCACGGGTTCACGGAATGCCGGCCCCGGCGCAAATCGGGCGACATCGACGCCATTGTAGACCACGGAAACGCGCGCAGCCGGCACGCCCAGCGATTCGACCAGCTCGCGGCGCTGCGACCCGGAATTGCAGACGACACGATCGGCGAAGCGCCAAAGCCAGCGCTCGTGCTGGCGGCGCGGCGCCGAGCCGTCGCGGCAGTTGCCGACAATCGCCCGCGCGCCCGCCCAACGGCCGAGAATCCGGCCCCACCGGTTGGGCACCACCGTCCAGAGCACGAGGAGGTCCGGGGGACTGCGCTTCAGCGCGCGTCCCAGCGCGGCGATCGCCCGCGCGAAAACGACGGACCCGTCCGCCAGCTTCACGCGCGGGACCGGCGCGGGATCGAGGTCCTCTCCGGCGGCCATGGTCCAGACTTCCACGGCGAAGCGGTCGGCGGGCAGGCCGCGCGCGAGCGCCAGGGCCTGTGTTTGCGTGCCCCCGAATTTCAGGTCCTGGAGCAGGAATACCGTGCGGAGAGGGGCCATGTCAGTATCCCATCAACCCGCAGCAGCGAGTGCAGACGGGCATCAATCCGTCCTGCGCAAGGCTCCTGCGAAAACGGCGGTATCGCTCGTCATTCCATAATTCCGCGAAGGTCTTCTCCTTCGCGTTGCCGACCACATAGTCGTGGTAGTCGCGGCACGGCGAGACGTCGCCGTTGCTGTTCACCTCAAGGGCGTGGTAGATCGAAAGGCAGCGGCGGAAGCCGAAATCGCAGGCGTGGTCGGCGTAGTAACGCCGCAAATCCTCCGCGGTTTTCAACCGCGGGATCAGCACGACCGGCGGCGCGCCGCGCCGGCGCGAACGTCCGAGCACGGCTTGAATCTGCCGGTGCAGTTCCTCCGGCCGATCCGGCTTCCAGCCGCCGATCCAGCCGCGGTGCCGGCGCGGGACGAATCCGAAACGACGTTCGAAATCCCGGTCGTGCGCCGCCGCGCGCGGCTCGTCGATCCACCACGCGAGGTAAAAGACGAACATGTCCACGCGACCTGAAAAGGCTTCGTAGATGTCGAGGAGATGGGGCGCGTTCTCGCGGGAGATGGTCGTGAGGCTGGCGATCAGCGGGAGCCCGCCCTTCCCGCGGAACCGGGCCTGTCGTACCGCTTCCAGCCCGGCCTCGATGGCCTTGAAGTTGTCGGCGCCGGCGGCCGAGGGCCGCAGGCGGTTGTGCAATTCCGCGCAGTGCCCGTCGATCGAAACCTGGAGGAGAAACAACGGCGCGCGGGCCAGCCGCTCCGCGGCCTCGGCGACGCGCGTGCCGTTGGTCGCGATGGCCACGGGCATCCGCAGGCGCGTGGCGGAATCGACGAGGTCGAGCACGCCGTCGTAGAGCATGGGCTCGCCGCCCCACAGGTAGACGATCGGGCGATGCCCGTGTTCCGCCAGGTCGCGGAAGAGCTCGAGGTGCCGGGCGGGCGTCACCTCCGCCGACTTGAGCGCCTTGAGATCCCGCCCGCGCAGGTAGCCCTGTTCGCCCCACTGGCCGCAGGTCGCGCACCGCAGGTTGCACAGGTCGGTCAGGCGCAGGCTGACCTGCCGGATCCGGCCTGCCCGCCCGTCCGCGCGCGGCGGATACCGCCAGGCAAAGAAGTGTTTTTCCAACTGGAGGGAAACCAGGCGCGCCGCGATCCACGGCCGGCGCAGAACCGGGAGCAGCCCCCGCCAGATCGCGCCCGAGCCGATGCGGCTGCTCCGGGTGGTGTCCGACTCGGTGGCCTGAACGGAGGTCATGCCCGTGAACTCTCACAGAAACGGCGGCTTCTGTCCAGAGCCTCCCCGCAGTTGCGACGGCGCAGGCCGCCTGCTACCCTGCCGCCATGGTCACCGCCCTGGTTTATCGCCGCTCCGTGCCGCGTTACCTGTTGTCGCGCGCCCTGGGGCGGCTGTGTCCACGCCGGTACTTCCCCTGGTTGGTCCCGATGACCCTGGGACCTTTCGAGCCCACGCCCCCGGCGGGCTGGGTCCGGCTCCGCTCGCGGCTGTGCGGCATTTGCGGCTCGGACCTCCGCCTCCTCCGCGGAGAGGAGTCGTTCCTCATGGAGCCGTTTGCCTCCTTCCCCTTTGTGCCCGGCCACGAGATCGCCGCGGAGATCCTCGACGCGCCGGCCGGGACGGGATGGAAGACCGGTGAGCGGGTGACGGTCGAGCCGGTGCTCTGCTGCGAAACGCGCGGGCTCCCGCCCTGCCCGTCTTGCGCCCGCGGGAACTACCACGTTTGCGAGAACTTCACGCGCGGCGCGCTCGCGCCCGGGATATCCCTGGGCTACACGGCCGGTCCCGGCGGCGGGATGGCGGAGGAGTTCTTCGCGCATCCCCGGCAACTCGTGCGCCTCCCGGAAGCCATGGACGATCGGCTTGCCGTGCTGACGGATTCCCTCGCCTGCGCCCTGCAGGCCGCGCTGCCCTGCTTCCCGGCGGACGGGCAAACCGTGGTGGTCTATGGAGCGGGCATCCTGGGCCAGCACGTGGTGCGCCTGCTTCGGGCCCTGGGCTCGAAGGCGCGCGTGATCGCGGTAGTCCGCCACGAGTTCCAGCGCGGGGCGGCGCTCGCCGGCGGCGCGACAGAGGCCATGCTGTCGCCTTCGCGTCAGGAACTGGCGGAACGGCTCGGCGGCCGATTCCTCCCGACCACGCTGGGCGGCGGGACCGTCGAGGGCGCGGCGGATGTCTTTTTTGACTGCGTCGGCAGCGCGCGCTCGCTGCAGGAAGGGCTGCTGCAGCTGAAGGCGCGCGGCCGCCTGGCGCTGATCGCGTCGTCCTCCCGGGTCGGACTGGTGGACGTTTCCCCGCTCTGGTTCCGGGAACTCGCCGTCACGGGCTCGGCGCTTTGCGGCCTCACGAAGTTCCGCGGCGAGACCCGGCGCACGTACGAACGGGCCATGGACCTCCTCGCGGGACGGCCCGACCTCTGGCGCGACCTGGTCACGCACGTGTTCCCGCTAAGGGACCACGCGCGCGCGTTCCAGGCGGCTTTCGACAAACGCCGATTCCACAGCATGAAAGTGGCGCTCGATCCCCGCGCATGAACTCCGCCGACTCCGGCAAACGCATCGACGGGTGGCTGATCGCGATCCTGGCCGCCGCGGCGTTCCTGCTGTTTTTTCGTCTCGACCACCGGCCGTTCTGGCAGGACGAGGCGGAGACCGCGTGCCTCGCCCGCAACGTCCTGCGTTTCGGGCTGCCGCTCGCCTTCGACGGCGTGAACCTGGTCTCGCAGGAGGAGAACCGCGAATTCGGCCCGGATCATGTCTGGCGCTGGTCGCCCTGGCTTCAGATCTACCTCATGGCCGCCTCGTTCCGGATCGGCGGCGAGACAACGCTGGCCGGGCGCTTGCCCTTCGCGTTCTGCGGATGGCTCACGCTCTGGCTGGTCTACCGATGGGTGCGACGCCTCTCCGGCGACGTCGCCTGGGCGCGGTGGAGCGCGGCCCTGCTGGCGCTTTCCGTGCCCTTCCTGCTTTTCGCGCGGCAAGGCCGCTACACCGGGCCCGCGATGCTGCTGACCATGCTCATCGTGCCCGCCGCGTTCCGGCCCTCGCGCGCCGCGCTGGCCGTCGCCCTGCCGGCGCTCGGCGCGCTGTTCCACCTGAACTACATCGTCTTCGCAGGACTGCTCGGCGGCCTGCTCCCCCTCGTATGGCTCGAGCGGAGGCAATGGACGTGGCTTCGGCTTGCCGCCGCGGCCACGGTCCTGGCCCTGTTCATCGCGCCGGGCATCGCGGGGTATCACATCGGCTCACGCGCGGGGCTCATGGATTGGAGCATGGCGCCGGTCCGGCTCCAGCGAAACCTGGTGGACGTGTTGCAGTTCGCGTTGCCGCTGCCGCTGGCCGCCGCCGTGCTTCTCCGCGGACGGACCGAACCGGGGGCCACGGGAGAGCCGATCGTCCGCCGGTTGCTCATCCTGGTCGCCGGCAGCCTGCTGACCGTGAGCCTGGCGCCCCGGGAATACTTCCGGTATCTCGTGCCCCTGCTTCCCCTGTGCGCGATCGTGTGCGCCTGGTGCCTCCGGACGCTGTGGGCGGCGCACCGGGCGCCGGCCGTGCTGCTGGGAGTCCTGCTGGTTTTCACCAACTGGCTCCACGTGGTTCCGCTGGACCGGGCGCACGTGTATCACCGGCCCTGGCACAACGACCCCGCGATGCTGACGGCCCCCAACTTCCCGATGAAACTCTTCCTGACCGAACTTTGCCGGGGCTATCCCGATGTCCATGCCGCCGCCATCGCGCGCCTGAACGAGGCCGCGCGGCCGGGCGACACGGTGCTCGCCACGTACGGGGACCTGCCCCTGCAGTTTTACACAAGGTGCCGGGTAACGGGCGGATTCCAGCGGCCGGAACCGGAGCCCGGGATCGAGCCTGACTGGGTGATCGTGCGCCGGCGCACGTTCCTGACGCGGGACAACGACCTGCCGGCATCGCGCCGACAGGCCGACGCCTTGGAACTCGAACGCGATTACGAGAGGATCGTCCTGCCGGCCCCGGACGACCCGTTCGGGAATCGCCCGGACCCCGCCCAACATCGTTTCCTCCCGCCGCGGGAGCCCTTTGAGCACCTCGTCCTCTACCGCCGGAAGGAGGGCGCATGACCCGGAGGGCCCGGGGATTTCTGCTCGGCGCCGGATTGGCGCTGGTCCTGCTCGACGGGGCCGTCCGCACGCCCGAGGTCGGCGGGCGGCTGTCTCCCGCCGTGTTCATCAACCGCGAGATGCGGAGGCTGGACGGGGAGCGACTCCGCCTGGAAACAGCCTACGCGGGCGTGCCGCTCACGGAGGCCTGGCGGCTCCGCCTCGCGGAAGACCTCGCCGAACTGGAGCGCATGCGCGCCCGGCTGTACGCCGGCTCGTCAGACCATCCGTAACAAATATCTTCACACGTGTGAAGAGGTTTGTGACGAGCGAACGCGGAGTCCGTATCGCGGCGGGGATCAGGATGCGCTGAACGGACAGGCGCCGGTGGCGCACGCGCCGGCCGAGCAGGATCCCGAAGCGCAGGAAGGCAGCCCCGACTCCGGCGCCTGGTGGGCGGAAAAGGTGGAGAACTGCTTTTCCACCTTCTTCGCCCCGCACCGCGGGCAGGCCGCCGGCTTCTCGCCGGCCGACCGCGCCAGATGCTCAAAGACCGACCCGCAGCCCTCGCACCGATATTCGAATAGCGGCATGACGCCCTCCTCCCCGGTTAGCCCGCCGCCTCGATAGCGCGCAGGAGGGCGTCCTCGCGCTGAACGCCGACCATCTGCTGCACGGCCTTCCCGTCCTTGAAGAGGATCAGCGTCGGGATACCCCGCACATTGAAGCGCGCCGCCAGGTCGGGATAATCGTCCACGTTGACCTTGGCGAGGACGGCCTTGCCCGCGACCCTGGGCGTGAGCGCCTCGAGGATCGGGGTCTGCATCCGGCACGGCCCGCACCAGGGCGCCCAGAAATCCACCACCGTCACGCCGGCGGCGATCTGCCCGTCGAATGTCTTGTCCGTCAGTTCCGTCAATCCGCTCATGGTCAGTCTCCTGTGTGGGTTGCTGGTTTCAAAAAGCCTACTTCCCCGCCGCCATGATGGCGCCGATCGCGCCCCAGATGACCATGGCGACGTAGGGATTGCCGGTCAGCGGGCAGGCGCCGGTCCGGCAGCCGACGAAGCGGTACATGAGGTACCCGATCCCCGCCCCGGCCGCCGCGCCGACGGCGATTTTAAGCATGGGCGACATGTCTTCGCTCCTTCCCCGGGACGGTCTCGTGGCGGCCCCGGATGCATTTCAGGATGTTGATGCAGCGCTGATCCGCGATACGGTACCAGACCTCCTTGCCGTGCCGCTCGGATTCGAGCAGGCCGATGCGCTTCATCTGGTTGAGGTGCTGGGACGTCGCCGCGTGCGGCAACCCCAGCCATTCGGCGATCCGGCGCACGGGCACCCGGTCCCGACCGTCGAGCAGTTCGACGACCTTGAGTCGGTACGGGTGCGCGAGCAGCTTGAGGACGGACGCCATCCGCGCCATGAGGTCCAGCGGCAGCGCGCCGGCGCATCGTGAAGGAGCAGCATTCATGATACTAACCTATCATGATTATATGATATGTCAAGCCGGGGATCGAATGATTTGCGCCCGCGACAAGACGGGGTCAGCTCCCGGGGGAGCCCGCGCCGCCCAGGACGGTATGCAGGATGGATCTCAACTGCTTGAAGGCGTAGGGCTTCTGCGCGAAACCCGCCAGGCCCTCTCCGGCGAAGCGGCCCGCCAGATCGGTCTCGTCGTAGCCGCTGGCGAGGATCACGGGGACAGCCGGCCGGATCTCGCGCAATCGCTTGAAGGCTTCCCCGCCGTCGAGGTGAGGCATGGTCAGGTCCATCAGCACGCAGACCATCTCGGCGGCATGCGCGCGGAACAGGTCGACGGCTTCCAGGCCGTCGGAGGCCGTCACGACCCGGAACCCGAGCCGTTCCAGCATGCGGCGCCCCACCAGGCGGATGCTCTCCTCATCGTCCGCCAGCAGCACCAGCCCGCTCCCCGTCCAGCGGTCCGCCGACACCTCTTCTTCGCGCGCGGCCGGTTCGGCCGCTTCAGCCGCCGGGAACAGAACCCGGAAAACGGTGCCGCGGCCGGGCTCGCTCTCCAGGCGGAGGGCGCCGTGATGCGCGCGGACGATACCCAGCACGGCGGCCAGGCCGAGTCCCCGGCCGGCGAACTTCGTCGTGTAAAACGGGTCGAAGATCCGCGGCAAGGCGGCCGCGTCGATGCCGCAGCCGGTGTCGGCCACCTCCAGGTAGACGTAGGGGCCCGCCGCCCGCTCCTCGTTCAGCCAGGCGGACGACAGGTAGGCGCGATCGCAATCCTTGAGCCCCGCGGACAGGTTGACGAACCCGCCGCCCTCCCCGAGGGATTCCGACGCGTTGATCACCAGGTTCATGATGACCTGGTGAAGCTGGGTCACGTCGGCCCGGATCGGCGGCAGGCCGGGCGCCAGGTCGAACTGCAACTCGGCCTTCTTGGAAATGGCCACCTTGAGCATCGGGATCATGTCATCGATGATCTTCCCGATGTAGACGGGGCGGACTTCCGCCCGCGCCTTGCCGGTGTAGG
Source organism: Verrucomicrobiota bacterium (assembly GCA_022710725.1). Taxonomy (GTDB): domain Bacteria; phylum Verrucomicrobiota; class Kiritimatiellia; order CAIQIC01; family JAGNIJ01; genus JAGNIJ01. The sequence goes on along the minus strand of JAKLGK010000012.1, from coordinate 38,005 downwards.
CCAGCATCTGGCGGGCCAGTTCGGCGGCCCGGCGAGTGGCCTTTTCCGCCGCCCGCATGTCCTCGCCGGCCGCGGTCACGTCCGGCAAGGCATCCCGGGCGAGGGTGACATGCCCCAGGATGGCCGTCAGCAGGTTGTTGAAATCGTGCGCGATGCCGCCCGCGAGGACGCCGAGGCTTTCCAGCTTCTGCGCCTGCTGCACCTGCCGTTCCAACTGGATGCGCTCGTCCAGCGCCTTGCGCCGCGCCTCCTCGATCGACGCGGCATTCACGAGGATCTGCAGCAGGTCCATGTCCTGGCCGGCCGGCCTGTAGCCGGACGAAAACAGCGCGCAGATGAACGCCACGTTTTCCGAGCCCAGTTGAACCGGCGAGCCGAGGCAGTTCTGGAATCCGTGCATTTTCACATTGGGATGCAGGCAGGCGCTGTTCGGATCGTGCAGGTCCTTCACCGACAGCGTCTGCTCCCGGTTTTGCGCGATGGCCTCGTAGCAGACGATGCCGGCGCCGCGGACGTCGTCTTCCATGCCCGGCATGAGGTTCCATCCCGTTTCGGTGATCAGGTGCTCGCCCTGCCTGCGCTTGTACAGCACGCAATCGGCGCCCGACAACCGGCCGAAGGCCTCGGTGATCCGGCGGATGTTCTCCCGGGGGTCGGTGCCGAAGGAGACGAAGCACTGGTTGATGCCGCGGAGCAGGGTCAGGGTTCTCCGCCGCTCGGTGATGTCCAGCGCGAAGAAGGTGATCCCCTGCTCCAGGGCGCCCGGGACCATGAGCGCCACGCCCAGCAGCACCTCGAGTTCATGTCCATCCTTGCGCCGCCAGCGGGTTTCCACCGAGCCGCCGCCGGACCGGGCGAATTGCGAATGCAGCTCCCGATCGATGCGGGCGAACTCTTCCGGCCCCGGGATCAGCGTGTGGACGTCCATCCCGACCAGTTCCTCGCGCGAGTAGCCTGTCATCTCGCACAGGGGGTCGTTGGCCTCCTGGATCACATAGCCCGTCACCATGCCGATGCCCGCGGGCGCGGCCGAGAAGATGCTCTTGATCTTGTCGCGACTCTGCCGGAGGGCCTGGAGCGTGCCCCGCAACTCGGCGGTGCGCTCCTTGACCTGGTGCCGAAGGACCATCAGGAAAAAGCCGAGCACGAGGGCGCCAGCGGCGACGATCAGCAGCGCCGAGAACAAGTAGTGCAGCGCCCGCCCCGCGCCCAGGGGGGTTCCCTGCCACCGCCGCTCGATGCCCGTGCGCTCGCTCTTGAGGATGGCATCGAAGCCGTCTTCGACGAGGCGGTACAGGTCCGGGCGGCCGCGCAGCACGGCCCGGTGAAAGGCGCCCGTGTAGAGGATGAAGGCCTGCCGGAACTCATTTTCGAGGCGGTATTTGTTCAGGTAATAGACAGCGGGCGCTTCGTCGATGGCAAACACGCGCAGTCGCCCGTCGGCCGCCGCGCGGACGATCTGCTCGTAGCTGTCGAATTCCTGGAGCGTGGTGACGCCCCGGTCGCGCAGGACGCCGACGACGGCATCGCCGGCCTTGACGCCCACCGTGAATCCCTGAAGGCCGGCGGCATCCTTGAGGCCCCCGAGGTCCTTCTGGTTGAACACCGGGACTCGAATTTCGGCGTACGGCTGCGAAAAGGCGAAATGCTGCGCCCGCTCCTCGGTGTAGAAGACGGTGTCCAGCACATCCGCGCCCCCGTCCTCCATGCACTTCAGGGCGCGCCCCCAGTCCATGGCCTCCAGGCGCGCGCGCTGCCCGGTCTTCTTCTCCCACAGCGCCCACAGGTCCGGCAGGATGCCCTGCAGGGCGCCCTGGGCATCGCGGAAGGAATACGGGGGATAGTTATCGTCGAGGACCACCGTGATCGGCGGCGGGGCCGGCGGCTCGTTCTTGGGACCGGCCCAGCCGGCGGGGAGAATCCCCCCGATGCACAGGGACAGCAGGAGCAGCCTGCGCGCGGCCCGGCGACATGATGGCGTGATCACATCCGCACTCCGAAGCCGTTCCTAGCATAATGATCGGACCCGCACAACGAGGAATGCGGGCGGCCGGGGGAGGCCCGGCCGATCAGGCGCCGATCACCTTGAGGCGGGCGCGGAGGCCGCCGCCTTCCTCCACCGACAAGCGGGGCCCTTCCAGTTCGCCCGTCAGCAGCCCGCCCGCGCGCACGGCCACCAGGCCGCCCGCCTGCAGCCGGGCATCGAGCCGCCCGAAAATCTCCACGTCCTGGAACGTTGCCCGGCCTTTCAGTTTGATCTCCGCCCCGGCCGCCACGCGCAGGCTGGAGGCCTTCATGCAGGCCGGGTCGTACGCGGCGCCGGCGCCCAGTTCGAGCCAGCGGAAAGCATCGAGACTCCCCCCTTCGACCCGCCCGTCCAGGAGGATATCCGTGGCGATCAGCGTCCCGGCCCGGACCACGCCCTGCGGCCCGACGCGGATCGTGCCGGCGGTCTTGACCGATTCGGACCATTCGCCCTGGATGAGCACATCCTTCCATTCGAGGATGGTCCGGCACTTGGGGCAGTAGGTCTTCGGCGAGCGGGCGGTCAGCGTGAATTCATAGGCGCATTCATAGCAGCGGATCGTGTGTCGGGTCGGCAGGACCGTGTGCCCGATGTGCGCCTTTTTCCCGTCGCCCGCCGGCAGCGGTTCCTTCCGGGGAGGCGGGGACGGGGCGGGCTCCGGCTCGCCGCCCTTGGCGTGCCGGACCATCCGGACGACCGTGTAGCCGTCCACCACCGACGTTTTGCGCGAACCCGCCACGTGTGCTCCAGGAAAGACAGGGGCCGGCCTCAAGCGGCCACGCCCGGCACGAAGCCGGACCGGCCGCAGGCGGCGCGATCCCGAACCCGGTCAGCGCTTGCCGAAGAAGCTCGGCTTGGTATCCGCGACCGGTTCCTCGTCGCGGGCCGAAGCGGCCGCGGCCGCCGGAGAGCCGGAAGGATTGACTTCCGACTTGCCGACGAAGGTCACGCCGTCCTCGACCGCGAGCCGCTTGGCCTTGATGTCGCCCATGACCCGGGCCGTGGATTTCATCTCGATGCGGTCGCGCGCGGTGATGTTGCCCGTGATGGCGCCGGCGATCGAAACGGCATTGACGGTCAGGTTGCCCTTGATGTTCGCGCTCTTGCCGATCACGGCGTCCCCGCCGCAATTGAGTTCGCCATCGAGTTTGCCGTCGATCCGGATGGATCCGGACGTTTTGATGGTCCCGGTGATTTCCACTTCGGGGGCGATGACCGACTGCGATGCGTTCGCGTTGCTGTCCATGTCGTCTATTCCTCGTGTCGAAGCCGCGCGGAGGATGCGCCCCGCCGTCGTTGGCGGAGAGGGCCCCGGCCCGGCGTTCGGGTTTTTGAAGCAGACCCGGACATAGAACGGGAGCCGGCAAAACTCAAGAGGAAAGCGACGCGGCGGCGGAAGGGAGACGTCCCGTTCCGCGCGCGAGGTCGCTGCCCGGTGGTTCGCGGGAAGCGGCGGGAAGGCCCGGACCTCTTCCGCGCAGGCGAGGCGGGATCGGCATCCCCCGGTTCGCCATCGCCGCGGCCCCGCTTGACATAATATATAGCCATATGGCTATATATGAATAGATGAATATGGACCCAGCCAAGGCCAAGGCGGAGATCCTTAAAGCCGTGGGGAATCCGGTGCGGATCACCATCGTGGAGGCGCTTCGGCACCAGGACCTCTGCGTGCGGGATCTGAACCGGGAAGTCGGCGTGAGGCAGCCCACCCTCTCCCGCCACCTGACGGTCCTCAAGAAGTGCGGGATCCTCACCGAGCGAAGAGCCGGACTCCGGGTCTACCATCACCTGGAAACGCCCGGTATTCTCCAGGCGCTGAACTGCGCGGCGGACGTGGTCAAGTCGCACACGCGCCTCCGCGAACGCCTGACGCGGGACCTGCGGCCGTAAAGACGGGCCGCGCGGGGCCGCCGCTCCCCTGCGTCGGCGTCAGGGATACTGCCCCGCCCGGTCCAGCCCGCAGGTCTCCGGCAGGCCGAAGAGCAGGTTCATGTTCTGCAGCGCGTTGCCCGCCTGGCCCTTCATCAGGTTGTCGATGTGCGACACGACGCGCAGGCGGTTCGTCCGCTCGTCCACGTCGACGATCAGGTTGCCGTAGTTGGTGCCGCGCACGTGGGCGGTCCCGATCGCCGCCGTCCGGTCGTACAGCCGGACAAACGGGCTGCCCGCGTAGAAGGCCTTGTACGCGTCCGCGACGGCGGCCGGGGTGACGCCCGGCCGGAGCGTCCCGTAGAGGCACGACAGGATGCCCCGGCACGTCGGCACGACCTGCGCGGTAAACGTGACCCGGACCGGCCCGCCCGCCAGCAGGCCCAGTTCGCGCTCGACCTCCATTACGTGCTGGTGGCCCGTGAGGCGGTAGGCGTTCATGTGGTCGTACCGCGCCGGGTAATGAAAGCTCGCCGCCGGCTTCTTGCCCGCGCCCGACACGCCCGTCTTGCAGTCGCAGATCAGGCTGGCGAGATCCACCAACCCGTTCCGGATGGCCGGGGAAAGCCCCAGCAGGCAGCTCACCGCGAAACAGCCGGGGTTGCCGACCAGCTTCTGGCCCTTCCCGATCTGCGCCCGGTGCAGTTCGGCCAGCCCGTACACCGACTGGGGCAGCAGGTGCGGCGACTTGTGCGCGGGATCCCGCCCGATGCGCCGGGCGTACTCGGCGTACGTCTCCGCGTCGTTGAACCGGAAGTCCCCGCTGTAGTCGATCACCCGGGCGCCCTTCTTCAGCTCCGCCTCGGCCAGCTGCATGCCGACGCCGTCCGGCGTGGAGAAGAACACGACGTCCGCCGGCGCCTGCGCCTCCGGGCTGTCCGGCGCCGAGACCTTCATGTCGCAGAAGCCCGCCAGGTGCGGATACAGCGCGCTCATCGGCGAGCCCACGTCCGTGACGTCCACCAGGCACGCGATCCGCGCCTCCGGGTGCCGCATCAGCAGCTCCGTGATCCCCACGCCCCCGTACCCGCCCGCGCCCACGATCTTCGCCTTGATCATCGTCGCTCTCCCGTCGTTAAATCCCGGCGAATATACTCTGCCCGCGGGGGAAAAAAAGGAAAAGGTGAACGGGGTTTGTCTTCCCTGCCGCCCCCCGGCATACTGGGCCGTACCGCATGCACGCCGGAAAAGAACATCCCGCGGGAACGATCCGACGGAACCTGACGGCCCGCCTGATCCTTGGCGGCGCCGCGCTGGCGGCCACCGTCTACCTGCTGGCCCTGACGCGGACATGGGACCGCGCGACGGCCCGGGCGGCCCAATACTATGAATTCGCCGGCGTCACGGCGCGGCCCGACGCGGCCCGGGGGTTCCTCGACGCGGACGCCTACTACTGGCTCTCGTATGCGCGCGAGATGGCGGACGGAAAAACCTGGCGCGTGCGATGGACCTTCGCCGACAACGCGCCCCGGGGCCGGCCCATGCACTGGAGCCAGTCCATGGCCTGGCTGATGAACGCGGCCGCGTGGCTGCGCAGCCGGGCGGCCGGCGGGACCATTGCAGACAATCTTGAACCGGCCGCCCTGTGGATCCAACCGGTCCTCCTGGCCCTGCTGGCCGTCGGCGGCGCGGCGCTGCTCTTCCGGACCCTGGGTCTGGCCCCCGCCCTGCTCTGGCTGCTGCTGACCGCTTCGTCCAAGACGCTGTTCTGGCTGTTCCACCCGCTGCGGCCGGATCATCATTCGCTCCAGCTTCTTTTCGCGTTCAGCCAGTGGGCGATGCTGGCCGCCGGCGGATGGGGTTGGGCGCGCCGCGCTCCCGGCCTGGGCTCCCCGCCCGCAGTCCGGCGATGGTTCATTGGCGCGGGCGTAGCCGGAGGACTCGGCTTCTGGATCGGAGCCACCGTCGCCCTGCTGTGCACCGGCCTGGTCATCGCGGGCATGCTGGTCCTGTTTTGGTTCCTTCCGGTCACCCGCCACGGACGGCAGGGCGGCGGCCGCTTCGATCCGAGCCCCTGGAAGGCCTGGGGCTATGCGGGAGGGATCGCGAGCCTGGCGGCGTACCTGATCGAGTATGTCCCTGCGCCCCTCGCCATGCGCCTGGAGGTAAACCATCCGCTCTACGCTCTGTGGTTCATGGCGGCCGGCGAACTGCTGGCCCGCGTCGGCGCGTGGCGCGCGGAGGGCGGCCCGCTCACGCGGACGCGCGCCCTGGCCCTGGGTCTGTCCGCCGCCGGCACGGCCGCCCTGCCGCTCGCCCTCTATCTCGGCCCCGCGTCCTGGCACGCCATGAAGCTCGATCCCCTCCTGCGAATGCACGGCTTCATCGCCGAATTCAAACGCACGGACCTGCTGGCCTCCGCCACGCTGGGCCGCTGGCTGCTCGAGTACGGCGCCGTGCTGCTGGCCCTGCCGGCGGGCCTGGCGCTCGCGGCCTCGCGGAAGACGCGCCGCGCGGAGTGGGCCTGGATCGGAACGGCCTTGGCGCTGGCCGGGGGCTTCCTTTATCTGACGCACCTCCAGGCACGGTGGGCAGCCTTCTGGACCGTGGCGCTCTTCTGGCTCGCGGCCGGCGCGCTGGCCTTTACCTGGCGGCAGGCGCGCAAGCGCCGCCCGGCCCGGCTCGCGTGGACGGCGGCGGCCGCGCTGGCCTTCGCGCAGCCGGCCTGGTGCGTCTTCGAGCACGCGACCTACCTCGCGCGCCTCCGGAACGGGCAGACGATCTCTCCGCTGCTGACCGGCGCCGTGTACCGGGAGGGCATCGCGCAGGCCATGTCCTCGGCGCGGCACGGACAGACCTGGCGCGGCCTCGCTTCCAACCCCGCCCTGGCGGGCATCCTCTGGTGGCGCGCCGGGATCCCCGCGGTCACTTCCTTCTATTGGGAGAATCTCGACGGGTTGACCGCTGCCGCCATGTTCTTCACGGACGAGCCGGGCGGTCGGAACGCGCGGCAGCTTGCCCTCGAACGCGGGTGGACCCACCTGCTGTTAAGCCGGCCGGCCGACACGGCGCGCGATTTCTACTACATGCGCTTCGGCTCCCAGGACGCCGCGGGCATCGCGCGGACCTTTGCCGCCCGGCTGGCGGGTGGAGACCCGACGCTCCCCGAATGGCTGGGCCCGGAGCCTGCGCTGAAAAAACTGGAAGAGTCGACGCTGCGGTTCAGGGGCCAGCCCCTGCCGACGGACCCGTTGCGAATCTACCGGGTTCAACAGCCAGCCGCCGCCGGGAACTGGAACCATTGAACCTCCCCGGCGGCCTTATGCGAACCTGGAGACGCCGCGCTCCCGCGGAACAAGGCCGGGCCAGGGGCGCCTTGGCTCCAGCTACGGCCCGCCGATCCACGCGCGGACCTCGTCCGGCAGCGGGCCGACTTCGGCCAGCGTGCAGTCCGCCTCGCCGGAGGCCGTCGGCACCTTCACCGTCTCGCCCGCCTTCCGCCCCTGCAGCGCCTGCGCCATCCGCGTCTGGCTCGAGATGATGTGCAGCGCCTCGTCCTGGTCCCACTCGCCGAGGATGTGATAGCGCTCCTCGCGGTCGTCCGCGAACCGCAGCCGCACCGCCGTCCCCTGGCCCGCGCCTTCCCCGGCCGGGCTGCGGAAATCGGTCGGCTGCACGAGCTGCAGCATCGCCTCCCACTCCGCGCGCCGGCGGAACAGGATGCCCTGCATTTCCTTCGCCGCCTTGAACTCGGCGTTCTCGCGCAGGTCGCCGTGCGCCCGGGCCGTCGCGATGTCCCGGCTGTTCCGCGGGATCTCCTCGCGCACCAGCTTCTCCAGTTGCGCCTGCCGCTCCCGGTACGTGCGCCACGACGTCACCGCGGCCGGCGCCGCCTCGGCGGCCTTCTCCGGCGCCGCGCCCGACAGCACCTGTTCGAGCTCCGGGTACATCTTGACGATCTTGCCCATCACCGACTGCCGGTCGAGGGCCGACCAGGCCGGCGACTCCTTCACGCGTTGCAGGACCTCTCGCCGCTTCCGCTCGTCGAGCGCGGCGAGCATCGGCTGCAGCCATTCCTTCTGCTCGAACCGGGAGCGCAGTTGGTTTTTCACCTTCAGCCGCTCGCCGCTGTAGTCCTCCGCCAGTTGGTCCAGCACCTGGGTCATCAGCTCGGGCGCGGTCGCCAGGTCCCAGCCGTCGAGCCGGGCCATGTTGCGGGTGATCCAGTACAGCACCTCGACCTCGGCCTTGCGCGCGGCCAGCAGCTCCCGCAGCGCGTCCGCGCACCGGCCGTCCCATCGCGCCGCCTCCAGCCGGGCCAGGGCCTCCGCCAGCGCGGTGAACCCCATGCGGTTGGGGTTGTTCAGCCAGAGCGCGCGGACGCCCTCCGCGCTGGCGCGCTCGAGCGCGTCCAGGAACGGCGGCACCACCCGGGCGGGCAGGTCCCGCACCATCTCCAGGTACCGCGCCTCGGCCAGCCATTCCTTCACGCGGCCCGCGGCGCCGATGCGCTCCGGAGCGATCCCTAGCTTCTCCGCGGCGAGCACCGCGATCACCTCGAGGTCCGGCCGCGCGCGGCCGATGCCCTTCACGAGGAAGGCCAGCCGCTCCGCGATCACCTCGCGCGCGGCCTCTTCGCCCACGGGGATCTCCATCGTGCCGCGCTCGCGCTCGTATCGCTCGACCTCGGAGGCGATCCGGTCCAGGTCGCGCTCGGAGGCGAGGCCGGCCAGCCAGGCGGCGTCGAAGGCCGCCGGCTTGTCCCGCAGCCGCAGCGGCTCGGAGCGCTTCGCCGGCACGTCGACCAGCGGATCCTTCTTCAGCGCGGCCCGCGCGGTGTCCCAGAATTTCTTCCAGCCGGCCTCCGCCACCAGGCGGGGCGACAGGATTTCCTGGAGCTGGGGCGGCGTCAGCGGCCCGTAGCTCCGCAGCGCGAGGCGCGCGACCTCGGCCGGGTTTTCGCTCACAAGCCGGATCGTTTCCTCGGGGCGGCGGTACAGGCGCGCCAGGAGGTGATCCTCGGGGAGCAGCCGCAGCGATTCGGCCGCGTAGGCCAGCGCGAGAAAATGATCGGGCTTCCGCTCGAAGTCGATCTCCACCCGGCCGTAGAACGAGTCCACGCGCTGGACCACGCCGAAGCCCCACGTGCGGTCCAGGCAGAGCATCCCCGGCCGCAGGGAGAGCAGGAAGTCGAGCCGGCGGAACCCCTCCGCCACCGGCAGCGTGGCGTCGAACCCGGCGTGAGACACCAGCGCGCGCCGGTCGTGATCCGAGTCCAGCAGCGCCATGGCGCGGGCGCGCCAGTACGCCGCGTCGCGGCCCGGCGCGGCCCAGGTCGAGCGGACGCGCAACAGGGAAAGGGCCGCGAGGTTCTGCCCGCGCTCCACCAGGGTATCCTCCAGCAGTTCGGCCCAGGCGTCGGCCCGCTCGGTCTCGCCGGCGGGCGGCAGCGTTTTCAGGAAATCCAGCAGCGTGGCGTTCGGCAGGGGATCGTCGGCGAGGCGCGCGAGGAACCATTCCTCGCGGTCGGCGGCGGAGGGCGGGTCGATCGGCGAATGTGAGTCTTGGTCCATGATCATCCTTCTATCGGCAATAGCTCCGCAACTACTACGTGTTAATACGCATCATGTCAACGTCGAGGAACATTGAGAATACAAGGCGAGGAAGCGAACCTCTTTTTTTTATCGAGCCATGATCTACGTGGTTTCGCTGATCCGACGGAAGAAAGGACCGATTTTCGGCCCGTAAATAGCTTCGCCTATAGTTGCAACATATTTAATGCAAATGAGTTATATATGTACAGCAAAAAACGAAAAAAATGAAAAAATAGCCTTTACGGTAAAACGCGTTACCGGTATGTTTAGGATATCGTTTTGGACCTGTTTACAAGAAAGGCGGATTCATCCATGCGCAACGCGTGCAAGAAAGCGGTATGGTCCGGTGCAGCCCTCCTCTGCGGCCTCATGATCCTCTCCTCCTCCGGCCAGAGCGAAGTCTATTCCGTCAACGTGGTGGGGTTCCAGAAGGGGTCGGCAACATCCAATGCCCTGACGATGACATCCACCCCTTTTTCCAAGACTTCGAACAACCTCGACGGCGTTATCGGAAATCAACTCACGAGCGGCAAGACGGACGGCGGAGCGGATAATGTCGCCCTTTGGGACTCGACCAACCAAACGTATAAGCGGTACTGGCTGAAATCCAGCGACACGAATTGGTACACGCTGGCGGGCGCACGGGCTACGAACGTCTTCGTTACGACTTATGATGGTATCTGGATTCAAAGCCGCAGGGCGACCAATCAGACTGTTGTGTTTTCGGGTGATGTGCCTGAAATGGATACAGCCACTAACTTTCTGCAGCCAGGTATGAACTTGGTATCCTATCCGTTCAGCACGGACATCGACATCAACAGTTCTGGATTAACGAATGGCAAGTCGGGCAAAACGGACGGCGGCGCGGATAACATTGCTATCTGGGATCCTGCATCCCAAGCCTATACCCGGTATTGGCTCAAGACGGACCGCAAGTGGTATACACTGGCTGGTTCTCTAGCGACGGGTGTAAAAGTCGGAGCAGGCCGGGGATTTTGGTATCAAAATCGCACGAATGTTGTCTTCAACTGGGTTGAGCATCGCCCCTACACTTTTTAGTTTGACAGGAAAAGGCGTTTAGGCTAGAAGCTAATTCGAATAGTAGAAAAGGAGACTGATAATGCGAAAAATCGGTATTGTCTTGTTCGTGCTTGCGACGGCTGTTTGTACGTTTGGTGAAGGCATTTCGTGGTTCGCCGAGGTGTATTGGTTGAACTATGGCGATGGCAGCACGAGACTGACTGGCAGCCTCTCGGATACAAGCGTGGGCTGCTTTGTTCAGTTGCTGTGGGTCGGAGCAAATGGTGTGATTGACTCCGCTTATGTTGATGGAGCCGATGGAACCGGCGCGACCGACGATCTCGTAGTAGACACTCGGTGGGTTGGTGCCGGTGTTGGCGAGAATGGCTACTTCGGTGGCGGCGACATAGCGGCGGGTGGTAACATCGTCTCCGGTCAGGTGTACTTCGCTCGCACTTGGAGTGCCCCGGCGGCGAATTACGCCTCCGGTTATATCCCGACTTCCCCGACCAACCGCTATCAGAATAGCGCTACATGGACCTATCCGCACAGCAATCCGCTGCGTGACAGTTTCGATATCGCTGGCTCTGGCGACCTTAATACGACCTTGGCACCTCTGGCCATTCCGGAGCCGGGCGTGCTGGCGCTGGTGGGCTTGGGCCTGATCGGCCTGCGGCTGACCCGCAAGCAGCGCTAAGCGGAAGTCACCGAGTTTGTTGAACGACCCCGCCCCAGGGCGGGGTCGTTTGTTTTGGTAGGGCGCGTTGGGCGTGAGCCCCCGTTGGGGGCAACGCCCCTCTCACGGGGCTCAACGCGCCGAAAGAGCGGCGGGTTCGGCGAACCCGCCCTACCAAAGGCCCTTGGACATTACATACGGCCACTCTTCCCATCGCGCACAGAGTCCGGCCCGGACAGGATTCTCCCGAATGTAGGCCGCTTTCTCGATCAGGCTTTCTTCCTTCCGCAGGCGATGCTCAAAGAAACCCTGTTGCCACTGAACCAGCTTTGCGCGCGCGACATAGCGTTTCCATTGGCCGAGAGTCTGTGCCAGGCCCGGATCACGCGGGAAACTCATCAACAGGTGAATGTGATCCGGCATTACCAGCGCAAGCCGCACAGACCAATCTCCTCGCGCCTCTCGAAAAACCAGTGTTTCAAGAATCCATGGAGCCACATCCGGCCGGGCCAGCGTGTTGACGCCCCGAGGCCCGGCGCAAATCGTGATGAAATAGACCGCGCCCCCCTCTACCCAGGCTGGAGGTTCATGGGGCAGTTCCTTCCGTTGCGGGAGCATGGTATCAGGCTATCATGCACGGCGGCTCGGGCCAAGCCGCCCTACCTTTTCATCGTCAGGCCCTGGTAGGGCGCGCTCGCCGAGCGCGCCGCGGCGGGTTTTCGGCGAACCCGCCCTACCGGCTGCCCAGCGCCTGCAGGTTCTGCCGCGCCTGGACGTGGTCGGGATTCAATCGGAGGGCTTCCTGCAGGAGCGCCCGCGCCTCGTCTCCCCTGCCCTGCTGCGCGCGGATGGCGGCCAGGTTGACCCGCGCGTCCACGGACTCCGGCTGCAGGCGCACGATCGCCTCGAACTGCTCCGCGGCCTGGTCGTACATCCCGAGCCGGGCCAGGCTCACGCCCGCGTTGTTCCGGACGTCCGCGTTCTCGGGCTCCGCCTCGAGCGCGGCGCCGAAGACCTGCAGCGCCTTGCGCAACTCGCCCTGGTTCATCCGCGCGACGCCGAGGTTGTAGAGGGCCTTGACGTTGGACGGGTTAAGTTCCAGCGCCCGCTCGAATTCGCGGACGGCCTCGTCCAGGCGGCCCTGCTCGGCCTCGCGCAGGCCGTTCCGGATGTGCTCGAAATCCAACCCCTCCGGCCGGTCGCGGCGGACGACGTCGGCCAGCAGGTTCTCCACCGGGGCATAGTCGTCGGTCAGGGGCCGGGCCCGCGTTCGCGCGAGCAGGCCGTCCACCTGCTCCGCCGTCAGCAGGAAGCCGAAGAAGTCCGGCCGCTTCCGCAACCGCTCGGTCATGGCGGCCAGGTCGGAAGCCTCCAGCGCGCGCTTCGATCCGATGACGACGTAGGTGCCGCGCGAGGTCAGGTTGCGGTGGCAGAAGAATACGTACACGCCGGGGAACGCCTCCCGGAACGTCGCGACGACCGCCGCCAGGAACCGGCCGGAGTCGAAGCGGTCGATCATGTTCAGCATGTACAGCCCCCGGTCGCTCATCAACCCGGCCAGCGCGCGGGTGAACTCGACCGTGGTCAGGTGGTACGGGACCGAGTAGTCGTTGAACGTGTCGCCGAAGATGTAGTCATAGGGGGGCACATCTGGTAGGGCGCGTTGGCCCAACGCGCCGAAATCCCGGCGGGTTCGGCGAACCCGCCCTACCCCATCCTTCCTTCGCACCAGGTCCTCCACGAAGTTCCGGGCGTCGAGGTGATGGATATGGATATTCGCGTCCGGCTCCAGCCCGCAGGCGGCCTGCGCCGCCCGCGTGACGGCCGGATCAATCTCCGCGACGTCCACCCGGCTGCCCGGCCGGGTCAGGGCGAGGTAACGGGGAAAGGTGTAGCCGCCCCCGCCGATGACAAAGGCGGAGACCGGCGCGGGCGCGGGCGAGAAATGGTCCAGGGCGGCCTCGTAGATCCACGCGTACTTGTAGAGCAGCTTCGAGGGATCGTGGATGTCCATCTCGCTGTGCATCATCTTGTCGAGGTACAGGCCGCGCACGCCGGGACGGTCCGTGGTCTTGACGGCGATGTACGAGTACTGGCTTTCGTCGTGGTACACCACGTTGGCCGCCGGGTTGTCGCGGAGGCGCAGCGCCCGGCCAAGGCGGGTCGCGAGGGAGCCCGGCGCGAGGCCGATCCACAGCAGTAGGGCGGCCGCCAGCGCCCAGCCTTTCGCCCGCCCGCCCGTGGACAGGAGCAGGAAACCCAGTCCCGCCCCGGCCAGCAGAACGGTGCCCAGCGCCCCGACGGCCGCGACAAGGAAGAAGCCCGCCAGGAACGTCCCCGCGATGCTGCCGCCGGCGTTCCAGGCATAGAGCCGGCCCAGCGTGCGGCCGGGGGTCCCTCCCTCGCCAAGGGCCACGCGCGCCGCCACGGGCGGGATGAGGCCCATGAGGAGGGCCGGCGCGAAGAATACCGCCGCCGCATGAACAAGGACGCGGACCGGACCTGAAAAATCCCAGAGCCAGACCCAGCCGGCGATCGCCTGGTGCAGCGGCGGGACAACGAAGCAGGACAGCGACGCCAGGAACAGCGACCAGGCCAGGATCACCGGGGCGGGCCACCGGTCCGCCAGCCGGCCGCCGAGGCTGTTGCCCAGCGAAAGGCCCGCCATGACCACGCCGATGATGGAGGTCCAGGTGTACAGCGACTGGCCCATGACCCGCGACAGCAGGCGGCCCGCGGCCAGTTCCATGCCCATCACGCATGTCCCCGCCAGGAAAACGAGCAGCGCGGCGTTGAGTCGGCCTGGGTTCGACGAAGTCATGTCTCGTTCACCATGCCACAAGCCCGCAGGTTTCGACAGAAAAACCGGCGGCGGGCGCGCGGCCCTTCGAAAAGACGGGCATCCAGCCGCGGAACGCGATAGGATCGCCCGCGATGAGCCAACGTCCCATGATCGCGACACCGGCCGAGGCGGGCACGCCGCTGGACATGTTCCTGGCGCGCCGCCTGAAGATATCGCGCAAGCAGGCCAAGCGCCTGCTGGACGAGCGCCTGGTATTTGTCAACCGCCGCCGCATCTGGATGGCGCGCCATCCGCTCGAACCGGGCGACGAGGTGGAAATCCCCGCCTTCGCGGCCCCGGAAGCACGGGAGGTCGCAATACCCTCCCTGTACCGCGACGACGACTACCTCGTTGTCAACAAGCCCGCGGGCTTCCCTTCCAACGGCGCCGACAGCGTGGAGGAGCGGCTGCGGAAGGACCTTCGCCTCCCGGCCCTGGAGGCGGTGCACCGGCTGGACCGAGACACCACCGGCTGCCTCTGGTTCGCCCTCCACGCGGCGGCCCGGGCGACCGCCACGGCCCTGTTCCGGGAGAAGGCCGTCACCAAGACCTATCATGCGATCGTCGCGGGCCGCGTCCCGGCGGATGGGATCACGATCACGGAGCCGCTGGATGGGCTGCCGGCGGTCACGCGCGTGAAGCTGTTGAGCGGCGCGCGCGCCGCCAGCCACGTGAAAATCCTGATCGAGACGGGCCGGACGCATCAGATCCGCAAGCACATGGCATCCGTCCGGCATCCCGTGCTCGGGGACCGATCCTACCTGACCCGGGAAATCGAAGAGCCGCAGTTGCGGGAGGTGCCCCGCCAGATGCTGCACGCCTCCGGCCTGGCCTTCCCGCACCCGAAAACCGGGCAGACGGTCCGCGTGAAGGCGCCCCTGCCGGCGGATTTCAAGAGGGTGCTGCGGACGCTTGAGTTGAACGAATAAGGCCGCCCGCCGCGCGGTGATCAGAACTTGTGACGGAAGGTGATGCGGCCCTTCGTGAGATCGTACGGCGACATCTCCACGGTCACTTTGTCGCCGGTGGTGATCTTGATGAAGTGCTTCCGCATCTTGCCGGAGATGTGGGCCAGGATTTCGTGCCCGTTGGCGAGCCTGACCCGGTACATCGTGGCCGGCAGGACCTTCGTCACCACGCCGTCCACCTGGATTAGTTCCTCTTTGATGCCTTCGGTCATGATCGTTCGAGATTCAAAATTTGCTTCACGGTAGCAGGTTGCGCCCGGTTGGCAAGCGGAATCGGCGTCAGGCCGGCGGGCTGTCGATCCCGAAGGCATCGCTTTCCCGGATGCCCTGGAGTCGCCTCCGGAGCATATCGAGGGCCATCCGCACGCTCCAGTCG
Organism: Verrucomicrobiota bacterium; assembly: GCA_022710725.1. Taxonomy (GTDB): domain Bacteria; phylum Verrucomicrobiota; class Kiritimatiellia; order CAIQIC01; family JAGNIJ01; genus JAGNIJ01. Next base: position 22,634 of record JAKLGK010000012.1, on the reverse strand, counting down.
CGGACGCGCTCCCGGTCGCCGCCGAACCGGTACTGGCGCACCTGAACGCCCGCCTCGTCGGCCAGGGCGATATACACGAGCCCCACGGGCTTCTCGGGCGTGCCGCCGGTGGGCCCGGCAATCCCCGTGATCCCCAGGCCGAAATCGGTCCGGATTCGCTCGCGCGCGGCGCCGGCCATCCGGGCCGCCACCCGCGGGCTGACGGAGCCCTTGCCCTCGATCATATCTGCGTCGATGCCGAGCTGGGCGGTCTTCACGTCGTTGGCATAGGCGATGATGCCGCCCCGGAAGTAGGCCGAGCTTCCGCTCACGGAGGTCAGCCGCGCCCCGATCGCTCCGCCGGTGCAGGATTCCGCCACCGCCAGGGTCTTCCCCTGCTGGGCCAGCAGCCGACCCACGACGTCCTCGAGATCCTCGCGCCGGGTGGAGAAGACGTGGCCGCCCAGGAGCCGGCCCGCCTCGGCCGCGACGGCCTCGACATTGCCGGCGGAGGGCCCGGTGGCGAAGCGGACCTCGATCCGCCCCGGCGCCGCGCAGTAGGCCGTCCGCACATCGGCCGGGGGAAAGCCCGCCTTGTCGAAAACGGTGGCGATATCGGATTCCCCGAGGCCGCAGACCATCAGCAGGGCCTGGCGCACGGCGGGCCGGTCCGGCAGCGCGGCATCGAGCCACGGCAGGACGTACTGCTCCAGGATGGCCAGGAATTCAGCCGGCGGACCCGGCAGGATGAACACGGTTTTGCCGCCGACTTCCAGCCGCTCGCCAGGCGCCACCCCCACGGGATTGGGCAGCGCGACGGCCTTCTCCACGATCCGCGCCTGGCGCTCGGCCGAAGGCGTGATCGCCCGGCCCATCCGTTCGTACCGGCGGCGCAAGGACTCCAGGGACGCGGCGTCCATGGCCACCGATCGTCCGAACAGGCCGGCCACGGCCTCGGGCGTGACATCGTCGGTGGTCGGGCCCAGCCCGCCGCTGATCACCACCACGTCCACGCGGGTGAGCGCCCACTTCAGCGCGTCCCGTATGGAAGGCAGATCGTCGGGCACCGTCGTGTCGCGGATCAGTTCGTAGCCCAGCCGGTCCAGGTGCGCGCCCAACGCCTGGGCATGACGGTTGACGGTTCGACCGTTGAGCAGCTCGCTGCCGGTGGTGATCAGTTCGACCACCGGCTTCATGACGCGTAGCCGCTGGGATGGGCCTGGTGCCAGGCCCAGGCGTGGCGGAGGATGGTCCGCAGGTCGGGGTGCTTCGGCTTCCAGCCGAGCGCCGCGGCGGCCTTCCGGGCGGCGGCGACCAGGCGCGGCGGGTCGCCGGGCCGTCGCGGGGCCATGCGCACCGGGATCGGACGCCCGGTCACTTCGCGGGCGGCCTCGATCACCTGCCGGACGGAAAAGCCCTCGCCGTTCCCGAGGTTGAACGCCCCCGAGACGCCCTCTCGAAGCGCCAGCATGTGCGCCTGGGCAAGGTCCACGATATGGATATAATCCCGGACGCAGGTCCCGTCCGGCGTGTCGTAGTCGTCGCCGAACACCTGCACGGCCTCCTGCCTGCCGAGCGCGGCGCGCAGGACATTGGGGATGAGATGCGTTTCCGGCTCGTGGTCTTCGCCGAGCTTTTCCGTGGCGCCGCAGGCGTTGAAGTAGCGCAGGAAAACGGGCTCGATGCCGTGCAGGCGCTCCGCCCAGAGCAGGATCTTTTCGAACATCAGCTTGGATTCGCCGTACGGGTTGGCCGGCCGCTGCGGCGTTTCCTCCGTCATCGGCACCCGGTCGGGCACGCCGTAGGTGGCGCAGGTGGAGGAGAAGATGAATTTCCGGACCTTCTGCTTCAGGGCGGCGTCCAGCAGGTTCACCCCGCCGGCCACGTTGTTGCGGAAGTACAACTGGGGATCCTGCATCGACTCCCCGACGAGGGCATAGGCGGCGAAATGCATGACGGCGTCCGGCCGAGCGGCGGCCAGGGCGTCCAGGATCTGCCCGCGCTCCCGGAGGTCGCCGCGGACGAACCGCGCGCGGGGGTCCAGCGCCTCCGCGTGGCCGCGCTCCAGGTTGTCAAAAACGACGACTTCATGCCCGGAGTCCAGCAGGAGTTCGCTCGTGACGCTGCCGATATAGCCCGCGCCGCCGGTCAGAAAAATCTTCATGGCCCTGCATCATAGGCGGGGCCCGTTCCCCGCCGCAAGCCCATTTGACAAGGGGGTGCCGCTGCTTTAGATTGAGCCCGGGTCGAAGTTGTCGTATACTGGGACATCATGCGAATCGGATCGGCCAGCCCGGCGAAAAAACAGGAACCGGTCAGCGTCTTCGTTTGCGGCGACCAGCCCGTGGAACAGCCCGAGGGCTTCCGCGTGTGCCCGCTGGGGGTCCAGTTCTACTCGCCGCGCAAGATCCAGGAATTCCAGATCATGGAGTTCCGGGTCGCCATCCCCGGCCGGAAGAATACGTCCGAGGAGATCCAATGCTCCGGGGTCGTGGTGCACTGCAAGCCGCTGGAGGGTCGCGACCTGTTCCGGATCTGGATCAAGTTCCTGGACCTGCCGGACTCCAAGCGCGACCAGATCCGCTGCATGGCGAAGGCGGGCAAGCACCTATGTCCCTACTGCGAGAACTTCTGACCGAGGCCGTGCGCCGGGGCGCCTCGGACGTCCACTTGAAGGCGCACCAGCCTCCCCTCATCCGCGTGCATGCCAACCTGGAGGACGTCCGTCCCGAGCCTCTGACGCCCGAGCAGTTGAAGGACTTCGAGAGGGAACTGATCCCCGCCCATCTGCAGACGTCCGTCGACCACAAGCATGAACTGGATTTCTCATACCGGCTGCAGGACATTGGACGGTTTCGGGTCAACGTGTTCCAGAGCCAGGGCCTGCCCACCGTGGCCATGCGGCACGTCAAGTCGAAGATCCCGGGATTCGAGGACCTTCACCTGCCGCCCATCCTCCAGAAACTCGCCGAGGTGCCCCGCGGCATCGTGCTGGCCACGGGCACGACCGGCAGCGGCAAGTCCACGACGCTGGCCGCGATGATCCAGCACATCAACCTGCGCTTCAAGCGGCGGATCATTACGGTCGAGGATCCCATCGAGTACGAGTTCCGGGATGCGCAGTCCTCGATCTCCCAGCGCGAGATCGGCCTGGACACGATTTCGTTCCATACCGCGCTGAAGTTCATGCTTCGCCAGGACCCCGACGTCATCATGGTCGGCGAGATGCGCGACGCCGAGAGCTTCACGGCCGCCCTCGCGGCGTCCGAGACCGGCCACCTGGTGCTGACCACGCTGCACACCGACACGGCCAGCCAGACCATGTCCCGCATCCTGAACTTCTTCCCCCATACCGAGCGCGACCAGGTGCGGATGAGCCTGGCCACCAACCTGAAGGCGGTCGTCTGCCAGCGGCTGATCCCGGCGATCCGGGGCGGCGTGGTGCCGGCGACGGAGATCATGGTCAACACGCCGACCGTCCGGAAGCTGATCGAGAAGAACTCCCTCGAGGTGCTGGCCGCCGCCATCGAGACCGGCGAGGCGGACGGCATGCAGACGTTCAACCAGGCCATCTACAAGCTGATCAAGTCCGGCCAGATCACCGAGGAGGAAGGCATGGCGCGTGCGGGCAACGTCGAACAGCTGCGCATGAACCTGAAGGGCATCTTCCTCGACGAGTCGAAGCGGATCCTGGCCACGTAACGGGCCGCGCAAGCGCGGCCCCTACGAAGCCGTCTCCCGGCCGGGCCGTTCCTCGAAAACCCCAGCGCAGACCGTGCCGCACTTCCGGCACCGTCCGCCCGCTTCCAAGCCCCAGGCCGTGAGGCGGTAGCCGTCCCGGCCGATCAGCATATTCCCGCAGGCATGGCACAGTGTCGCGGCGCCTTCGGGGTCCCGCACGTTGCCCGTGTACACGTAGCGCAGGCCGGCCTGCAAGGCCTGCTGCCGGGCGCGGCGCAGCGTGGCCGGCGGGGTCGGCGGCCGGTCCGTCATCTTCCAGGCCGGATAAAACGCGGTGAAATGGAGGGGCACGTCGGAACCGAGTTCGGAGGCCACCCAGCGGGACAGCGCGCCGACCTCCTCCTCGGAATCGTTTTCGCCGGGGATCAGCAGCGTGGTGATTTCAAACCACACGCGGGTCTCCCGCTTGAGGTAGACCAGCGTATCGAGCACGGTCTGCCGGTCGCCGCCGCACGCCTCGCGGTAGAAGCGGTCCGTGAACGCCTTGAGGTCCACGTTGGCGGCGTCCATCGCCGCGAAGAACTCCTGGCGCGCCTCGCCCTGGATGTAGCCCGCCGTCACGGCCACGGTCTTGATCCCCTCGCGGCGGCAGGCCTCCGCGGCGTCCACGGCGTACTCGAGGAAGATCACCGGATCGTTGTAGGTGAACGCCACGCTCCGGCAGCCAGCCCGCCGCGCGGCGCGGGCGATCTCTTCGGGCCCCGCCCGCTCGGCCAGGAGATCCATCCCCCGCGCCTTGCTGATGTGCCAGTTCTGGCAGAAGCGGCAGGCCAGGTTGCAGCCCGCCGTGCCGAACGACAGCACGGCGGTGCCCGGCAGGAAATGGTTCAGGGGTTTCTTTTCGATCGGATCCGCGCAGAAGCCGCTCGAGCGGCCGTACGTCGTCAGCACGAGTTCCCCGCCCTGGCACGCCCGGACGAAGCAGAGGCCGCGCTGGCCCTCCTTCAGGCGGCACTGGTGGGGACACACGGCGCACTGCACGCCGCCGCCGGGCAGCTTTCGCCCGTAGCGCGCGGGAACCACGGGGCCATCGGGGTATGGCGGCATGGCGTTTTCTCTCCGGCAGCAGGATACGCTTCCCGGCCCCCCGAATCCAGAAGCCTCTTGCCCGGCCCGAACGGAGGCGTATCATGGAATTAACGATGAGCGCCGCCGGCATACGCCGCCCCGCCGTGGCCGGGATGTTTTATCCCTCGGCCCCCGCCGAATTGCGAGCCATGATCTCCGGCTGGCTGAAGGCGGGCGAGTCACGGGGCCCCGTTCCGAAGGCGATCATCGCGCCGCACGCCGGGTACATCTATTCCGGCCCCATCGCCGCGACGGCCTACGCCCGGATCCAACCGGCCCGCGGCCGGATCCGGCGCGTCGTGCTGGCGGGCCCGTCGCACCGCGTGGCGTTCCGCGGCCTGGCCTTGAGCGGCGCCCGCGCGTTCGCCACGCCGCTGGGAGACGTGCCGGTGGACCCGGCCGCCGCCGCCCAACTCCGCGCCCTGCGCCAGGTCCGCGTCATCGACCCCGCCCACGCCCTGGAGCACAGCCTGGAAGTGCAGCTTCCGTTCCTGCAGATGGTGCTCGATGATTTCCAACTGGTCCCGATCGCCGTCGGCGACGCGGAGCCGGAGGAAGTGGCCGAGGCGCTGGATGCGTTATGGGGCGGGCCGGAGACGCTGATCGTCGTCAGCTCCGACTTGAGCCATTACCATCCGTACAAGGAGGCCCGCCGGATGGACGAGGCGGCGTCGCGGGCGATTGAGCAACTGCATCCGGAGGAGCTGGACCCCGAGCAGGCCTGCGGCCGCCTGCCCATCGCCGGGTTGCTCCTCGCGGCGCAGCGGCACGGGCTCAAGGGCCAGACCATCGACCTGCGCAGTTCGGGAGACACGGCCGGACCGCGGGACGAGGTCGTGGGCTACGGGGCGTACGTGTTCACGGAGCCGTGACGGGACGGACGCGGTCCACCTCGGGATAGGACCGGCTTTACTACGGCGAGAGCCGTACCACGCGCCAGCCGGCGCCTTCCTTGAGATAGCACAGCCGGTCGTGCAGGCGGCTGGGCCGGCCCTGCCAGAACTCGATGCGGTCCGGGACCAACCGATACCCGCCCCAATTTGGGGGACGCGGCACCGGCTGCCCGGCGAAGCGTTGTTCGATCTCGCGGCAGCGCGCCTCCAGGACTTCCCGGCCGGCGATCTCCGCGCTCTGGCGCGAGGCCCACGCGCCGACCTGGCTCCCGCGCGGACGGGAGGCGAAGTAGGCATCCGACTCTTCGTCGGACACCTTTTCCAGCCGGCCCTCCACGCGGACCTGTCGGTAGTACTCGGTCCAGAAGAAGACCATCGTCGCGCGCGGATTGGCTTCGAGCTCGACGGCCTTGCGGCTATCGTAGTTCGTGTAGAACACGAACCCCTTTTCGTCCGCGCTTTTCAGCAGCAGCATGCGGCCCGCGGGCCGGCCGTCCGCGCCCGCCGTAGCCAGGGTGAAGGCGTCGGGCTGCGGCAGCCAGAGCCGCCGGGCGGCGCGGTACCACGCGTTGAACTGCGCGACGGGATCCGCGTCGAGGTCCCGCTCGTGCAGCCCCCCGAGGAGGCCGACCAGGGAATACAGCCGGGCGCGAATGGACATGGGGCACTCTCCGGCGGGACCGCCCTACCGCCGGCGGCGAACGGAGGCCGCCACCGGGGCCTTGCTGTTCAGCTCGGCGCCGAACTGGGTGACGATGTGGGTGCGATTCGCCGCGTCGCGCTGCAGTTCGATCAGGCCCTGCTGGGCGGCGTCCTCCAGCAGACGGCTGAAGCTCTTGTAGCCGTAGGCCGCCTCGTTGAACGAGGGGTTCTTGCGCTTGATCGTGGTCTTGATCAGCGACGACCACAGCGTCTCGCGGTTCTCGCGGCGCAGGGCCTGGAGCGCCTCCAGCAGCATGCCGAAGACCTCCTTCTGCTTGTCGTCGGCGCCGGGGATGTCCTGCGGCTCCTCCTGGCCCAGCGTGAGATCCTCGTAGAAGATGTACTCGTCGCAGTTGTCGCGCAGGAGGGCCGAGGTGGAATTCCGCAGCCCCAGTCCGATCACGTGCTTGTTGTTCTCGCGCAGTTTGGACACCAGCGGCGAGAAATCGCTGTCGCCCGAGGCGATGACGAACGTGTCGATGTGCGGCTTGGAGTAGCTCATGTCCATGGCGTCCACGCACAGCCGCATGTCGGCGGAGTTCTTGCCGGTCATGCGCCGCGCGGGCACCTCGATGAGCTCGATGGCCGCCTCGTGCAGCGAGGCGGCGTCCGAGGCGTAGCGCTTCCAGTCCGCGTAGGCGCGCTTGACCACGATGTGGCCCTTTTCCAGCAGCCGAGCCAGAATGCGCCCGATATTTACGCGTTCGTTCCTATTGGTGAACCCGAGGGCCAGGTTTTCAAAATCGATGAAAACGGCCAGCGTTGGTTCCTTCTCTTCCTTCATTTTTCCTTTCATTCGGTCCCCCGACAGTCTCCTTGCGACCGGGGGGACAATCCCCTTGTTTGATGGGATTGGGCGTACAGTAGCAGCTCCCACCCGGTTTGTCCAATCCTGCTTTGCGCTTTTTTTACCGCTTGCGCGGCCTCCTCCTTCGAGGCACCCTTCGGGACATTCAACGGGAGACATCCATGCTCGATTTCAAGGCCTACCAGGAAGGCGCCATGCGCACCGCCGTGTACCCGAAACGCGGGGAGGGAAACTGGACCTATCCCGCGCTGGGGCTCGCGGGCGAGACGGGCGAGATTTGCGAGAAGTTGAAGAAGGCCATCCGCGACGACGGCGGGCGGATCAGCCCGGAGCGGCTCCGCGATCTCGCGCGCGAATTGGGCGACGTGCTCTGGTACATCGCGGCGCTCTGCACGGAACTCGGGCTCGCGATGCAGGAGGTGGCCGAGCAGAACCTGGCCAAGCTGCGCGCGCGGCAGGAGAACGGGAAGCTCCACGGCAGCGGGGATCACCGCTGAACGGGTTCTTCTCCGCGCCCTTTTTTGTGCCGTGGTTCGCCTCCGGCCGGCTTGTCCGGCAGGGGCGGAAAGAGGGACAAGCCCTTCCCGGTTCCCGCGCTAACCCACCACGAGATTGACCAGCCGGCCGGCGATGTAGATCTCCTTACGGACCGTCTTCCCGGCCAGGTGCGGCGCGACGGAGTCCTCGGCGCGGGCGGCCGCCAGGATATCCTGCTGCTTCGCGTCCGCCGGGACCCGAATCCGGCCGCGCAGCTTGCCGTTGACCTGCACCGGGATCTCGACGACGTCCTCGACCAGGAAGGCTTCGTTCAAGGCCGGCCACGGCTCCAGGGCCAGGCTGCCGGAATGCCCGAGCAGGCTCCAGAGTTCCTCGGCCAGGTGCGGCGCGAAGGGGGCCAGCAGCAGCACGAACGGCTCCAGCGCGGCGCGGGGGCGCGGCGACCATTTCTGCGCATCGTTCAGGAATTCCATCATCGCCGCGATCGCCGTATTGAAACGCATGCCCTCGATGTCCTCGGTCACTTTCTTGATCATCGCGTGCAACGCGCGCCACTGTTCCCGGGACGGCTCCGCGGGGGCGATCTCTCCGTTCAGCGTCCCCGTTTCCTCCGCGGTGAACAGCCGCCAGACACGGTTGAGGAAACGGTGGACGCCCTCGACGCCCTTCATGCTCCACGGTTTGACCTGCTCCAGCGGGCCCATGAACATCTCGTAGAGGCGCAGCGAGTCCGCCCCGTACAGGCGCACTACCTCGTCCGGGTTGATCACATTGCCGCGGCTCTTGCTCATCTTGAACGACCGGGCGGACACCCGCACATTCGGCTGGACCCTGTACACGAAGGCATCGCCCTGCTTTTCGATGTCCTCCTCGGCCACGCGCTCGGCCTGCAGCTTTTCGCCCGTGCCCTGTTCGCACTCGTTGTCGTCCACCCGTTCCGCCGACACCGGATGGCCGCGGGCGTCGCGGTACAGGGTGTACTCCATCTCGCCCAGGATCATGCCTTGGTTGACGAGCTTGCGGAACGGTTCCGGGGTGGACACCACGCCGGCGTCGAAAAGCACCTTGTGCCAGAAGCGCGCGTAGAGCAGGTGCAGCACGGCGTGTTCCGCGCCCCCGACGTAGAGGTCCACCGGCATCCAGTAGCGCTCCTTCGCCGGGTCCACGGCCGCGCGGCCGTTTTTCGGATCGATGAACCGCAGGTAGTACCAGCACGAGCCCGCCCACTGCGGCATCGTGTTCGTCTCGCGGCGCGCGGGTTGCCCGGTCGCGGGATCGGTCGTCTGCACCCACGACTCGATCGTCGCCAGCGGGCTCTCGCCCGTGCCGCTGGGCTTGTACGACTCGACTTCCGGCAGGACCAGCGGCAGGGCTTCCGCGGGCAGCGGCTGCGGTCGGCCATCCACGAAAATGACCGGGAACGGCTCGCCCCAGTAGCGCTGCCGGCTGAACAGCCAGTCGCGCAGCTTGTAGTTCACCTTGCGGCAGCCCAGCCCCTGCCCTTCCAGCCACCGCGTGATCTTTTCCTTCGCGGCCGGGACGGAAAGCCCGTTGATGGACACCCATTCGCTGGCGGAATTGACCAGCACGCCGTCGCCCGTGTAGGCCGTCTTCGAAATGTCCCCGCCGGACACGACCTCGACCACGGGAATGTCGAACTGCCGCGCAAACTCGTAGTCGCGCTGGTCGTGGGCCGGCACAGCCATGATCGCGCCCGTGCCGTAGGAAATGAGGACATAGTCCGCGACCCAGACCGGGATGGCCTTGCGGTTGACCGGGTTCACCGCGTGCCCGCCGGTGAAGACGCCGGTCTTCACCTTCTGGAGTTCCGTGCGCTCCAGGTCGCTCTTGCGCGCGGCTTTCTCCCGGTATGCCCGTACCGCGTCCCGCTGGGCGGGCGCGGTCAGGGCGTCCACCAGCGGGTGCTCCGGGGCCAGGACCATGTACGTCGCGCCCCAGAGCGTGTCCGGACGGGTCGTGTACACGCGGACCTTTTCGCCGGGCCGTCCCTCGACCTCGAAATCCACCTCGGCGCCCTCGGAGCGGCCGATCCAGTTGCGCTGCATCTCCTTGATGCTCTCCGGCCAGTCCAGCGCCTCGAGGTCCTTCAGCAGGCGCTCCGCGTATTCCGTGATCTTCAGCATCCACTGGCGCATCGGCTTGCGGACGACCGGGTGGCCGCCGCGCTCGCTCTTCCCGTCAATGACCTCCTCGTTGGCGAGGACCGTGCCCAGCGCCGGGCACCAGTTCACGGGCACCTCGGCCTGGTAGGCCAGGCCGCGCTCGTAGAGCTTGAGGAATATCCACTGGGTCCAGCGGTAGTAATCGCGATCCGTCGTCGCGACCTCGCGGTCCCAGTCATACGAGAAGCCGAGCGCCTTGAGCTGGGCGCGGAAACGGTCGATGTTGCGGGCCGTGGTCACGCCGGGATGCGTGCCGGTCTCCAGGGCGTAATTCTCGGCGGGCAGCCCGAAGGCGTCCCACCCCATCGGGTGCAGGACGTTGAAGCCCTTCATCCGCTTGTAGCGGGCGACGATGTCCGTGGCCGTGTAGCCCTCGGGGTGCCCCACGTGCAGGCCCGCCCCGCTGGGATACGGGAACATGTCGAGCACGTAGAATTTCGGGCGCGCCCGGTCCGGCTCGTCCGGCGTCCGGAACGTCTTGTGTTCGTCCCAGTGCCGCTGCCACTTCTTCTCGATTTCCGCGAAAGGATACACCGCCATCGCCGGCTCCTGTTGGAATTGCAGCCGCGGGGCAGCATACCCGATTTGGCGGCCGGTGCATCAATAAAAAAGGCAGGCGGCCCGCCGCGCAGGCTGCCACCGACAAAACACGGCCCGTTACGGCACCCGAACGCCCAGCCGGTACAGCTGCAGGAGAGCCGCGTTGGTCAAAACCAGGTCCTGCTCGCCCGCGCCCAGGTTGGTCCACGCCTTGAACAGCGTCCAGGGAAGGCCGTCCACGGCGTTCGTCTTGTAATACACGCTGTAAATCCGGCCTGTGATCGCGTCCACGGTCAGGCTGCACTGGGTCGCCGACGCGCTCTCGGGATTCTCCACGACAAACTCCGACAGGCCATTGGTGGCGCCGGTCCCGGCGGTGTATTCGTCGATGTTGGGCGTGCCGTCGCCGTCGTAGTCGTCGTCCATCCCGCCGTTGGGGCCTTCCGGATCAAAGCCCTGGTCGTCCGCCCAGTCGGTGTAGTACCCCGGCAGGCCCCCGCCGCTCGTGGTCACGTACTGCGTCGACGAGTTTCCGCTCACGCACCCCGCGGCGCCCTCCGCGCGGACCCGGAAGTAGTAAGTCGCCCCGCCGGTCAGCCCCGTCACGGACTGGCTGGTCCCGGCCACGGGTCGGTTCTGGTACCCGGGCACGTAAGCCGACCCGCCGGATCCCGCATTGGTCCAGGCCAGGTTGTCGAAAATCACGCGCACCGCGCCGCTGTTCGTGACCATGATCGTAAAATCGCCCGTCACGCCGATCCCCGTCACACGGGTCGTCGTGATCGAGGTCGTGATCGGCACGGCGGAGGTCACCTTCGTGCCGTTGACGAACAGGTCAAACGTGCCCCCGCTGCCCGCGAAGACCTGCTGGTGCACCACCGAGACCTCGTCCATGCCGCCCGTCAGGGTGCCGGACGTGAACCAGGCGTCGGCCGCGTTCTGCAGGCAGATCGCGGAGCCGCCGTCGATGCTCTGGTCCGTGCGCGCCTTGTACGCGGTCCAGGCCACGCCGTTGTTCGTCCAGATGCGCGTCAGATAGCTGCTCGTCGTCCCGCCGCCGATCCCGGAGAAGCCTTCCACCCCGCCGTTTCCGTCGCCCCCGCCCGCGAAGGTCGCATTCGTGGCCACGTCCAGCCGGTATCCCGTGGCGCCGCCCACCGTGCTCCACGAGGCCGCGAACGAGGTTTCGCTCACCGAGCCGGCGGTCAGCCCGCCCGGCGCGTTGGTGAAGCAGTCCGCGGAGAAGCCGACATCGCTGCCGTACCCCACCCCGTTGCTGTTCACGGCGTACGCGCGGACATAGTAAGCCTGGCCCGGCGTGAGGCCGGTCAGCGAACTGGAGAAGGACCCGGTTCCGCTCCCGTTGCTGGTCTTGCTGTCGTTGGTCGTCGGCGACGAGGACGTGCTCCAGCACACCCCGCGCTGCGTGACCGACGCCCCGCCGTCGTCCGTCACGTTCCCCCCGCTCATCGCGCCCGTCGGCGTCTCGTTGCTGACAGCCAGCGTCGCCACCGTCGGCGGGCTGGCCCCGGCCGTCACCGCCACCTTGGCGCTGGAATAGACGTTGTACGTCACCGACGTCGGCACGCTGGCCGAGGCGTATTCCGTCCCGGCGTAATACACGGAGCACACCGTGACGGTGCCGTTGTAGCTCGACACGCTGTCCATGCAACGGGCGGTGACAATAGAGTTGCCCAGGCCGCTCACGAGGGACAAGTCTATCGCGATTTCCAGATTGTTCCGGGTGTCCGTGTCGAACGAGCCGGTGTCTTTCGGCAGATTCTTCGGCAGCGGGTAGTTGCTCCACACGTTGGCCCCGTTGACCGTGACGAGCAGTTCCTGGATGTCACTGCGCTGGGTGTGGTTGACCGTATACTTGAGGTAGTTGCTGGATGGCGTATAGACCCCCTCCAGGGGATACATGATATCGCCCACATAGTTTTCGAAGTAGTCCGAGTCGATATAGATGAAGCCGTTGCTGCCGAAGCTTGTGCCCCACGAGTTGGCAATCAGATACCACCCGGAACCGTACCCGCAGACCGTGACCATGTGATTCAAGTCGTCGTACGTGCAGGTTTCGCCCGTGTAGGGGGGATCGCTGGGGGCCCAGTCATCGATGGAGTACGCGTCATCCACGTAAATCGCGCAGGAAGCCACGCCTCCGGCATCCAGCCAGGCCTTTAGTTCATTGATCTCCGTGGTACCGGGGTTCCAGTCCCACACCCAGACGTAGTTGGTCGAGCGTCGGTGCAGGCCCTCGATGAAATCAGCGGTGTCCGGCAGGCTGTTCGTATCGCCCTCGACATAGGGCAACTGCGCGAGCGACGCGACCCCGTACCGCATGAATATCTCGAACGGCTCGTGTCCGTATCCCCCGTTGTCCTCCCCGATGTTGGTCAGGTTATACGTGAAGCGGGGCGAACACCGGTTGCTGCTCAACGAGAGATTCAGCGACGGTTCCCTGTGTTTCATGTTGGCTGTCTTGACGTAGTAGGTGCCGGCCCAGTGGACGCAGGAGCCCTCGCTGCCCTGGTTGCCGATCGCCGGCAGGTAGTTGGTGTTGGTCGCCGCACCCTTGAGGGTCGTGCGGCGTGGAAGCACGCCCTCGGGCGCGGCCGCCAGTACGCGCCCCTCCGCGATCCACGCGGAACGGGTGCCTGCAGGATACGGCCGTTTCCCCAGTTTGAAGGCTCCGTAACGGGTCGTAATCGTCCGCAACGGCGGCAAGGTCGAAGGATCCGGCAGGTCGCCGTCCTGGCCCGGGGCGGGGATCGGGCTAAAGGCCACGAGGCAAAGCATGCACACTATTGCGCGGGCGAAGGAACTCAACATGGTCGCCTCCAGGGCAGGGAATGGCGGAACGAAATCATGAAACGTGTTGTTTAGTATTGCATACTTATGGAGCATCAAGCAATCAAAACGATTTTCAAATGCCTTGTCTTTCAGGGGGTTATGAACGAGTCATTGGTAAAACGTTTTTACAGACAGAACATGAGTATCTCATCTGTCGGATCAACGGAGTCCGGCGCGCGTTACGGTACCCGCACGCCCAACCGGTACAGTTGCAGGATTTCGCTGTTGGTCAGGATCAGATCCTGCGATCCAGCGGGCAGATTGGTCCAGGCCTTGAAGAGCGACCAGTTCAGGTCGTCGGTGAGATTCGTTTTATAGTACACACTGTAGATGCGGCCCGTGACGACGTCGACGGTCAGGCTGTATTGGCCCGGCGTCAGCAGGAGCGGATCGAACACCGCGAACTCGGAGGTGCCGTTGGTGGCGCCCGTCCCACCGGTGTATTCATCGACATTGGGTGTCCCGTCACTGTCGTAGTCGTCGTCCATGCCGCCGTTGGGCCCGTAGGGATCGAAGCCCTGCGCCGCGGCCCAGTCGGTATACCAGGCCGGCAGGCCGCCGCCGCTCGTGGTCACCGACTGCGTGGACGAGTTGCCGCTGGCACAGCCGCCGTCGGAAACCGCGCGAACCCGGAAGTAGTACGGCGTGCTCGCCACGAGCCCGGTGACCGACTGGCTGGTTCCATCCACGGCCCGGTCGGAATAGCCGGCGACGTAGGACGATCCGCCTCCGATGCCCACCGTCCCCGAAATCTGCACGTCGTCCAGGCGGAACACGCCGGTGCCCGAGGTGCTTCTCGATCCGTTCGTCCACCCCTGGATCATCACCACCATGGGCGAATCCTTGTACTCCACGCCCGTCACGGGATCGTTGACCAGCACGAGAGAAGCCTCCGGCGCGTTGACCGTGTGGGTGGCCGCGCCGCCGTCAATATCCCATGAGAAAGCCGAAGGCCCGGCCGCGGTGGCATAGGCACGGAAGGTGATGCCCGTGATGGAAACGCTGTAGCCGGTAAGCGGGTAGATCGTGAAGGCGAAGTACTTGGCGCCCGCCTGGCTGCCGGCGGTCCATCCCCCGGTCTCCTCGATATACGGCTCGTTCGGGAAGTAGATGCCCGTTGTCACGTTGGTCTCGATCGTCCCGGAGGAGAGGGACATGACCGAGCACGTCACGACGCCCGCCACGGTCTCGGGCGCGAGGAAAGGCGCCGCGGCGAACTCGAACCGGACCAGGTTGGTGGAATCTCCTCCTCCGCCCCCGGTGAATGCTTCGCTCGTGCTCACGTCCAGGCGATATCCCAAGGCCCCGTCCAAGGCATTCCACGCAGCGGTGAACGACGTTTCCGCGACCGACCCGGTCGTCAGTCCGCCGGGCGCGTTGGTGAAGCAATCAGCCGAGAAGCCGATGGCGCTGCCGTACCCCACCCCGTTGGCATTGATCGCGTAGGCGCGCACATAGTAGGACCGGCCGGGGGCCAGGCCCGCCAGGCTGCTCGAGTAGGAGCCGGCGCCGGAGCCGTTGCTGGTCCGTGTGTCGTTGGTCGTCGGGGTCGAATTGGTGCTCCAGCACACGCCGCGCTGGGTCACGGAGGCTCCGCCGTCCGAGGTGATGTTGCCGCCGCTCATGGCCGACGTCGGGGCCAGGTTGCTGACCGCCAGCGTGGAAAGCGTCGGCGTGCCCGAGGCCGCGTCCACGGCGAACGCATTGGAATCGCCCGTGATCCCGTTGGTGCTGGCCCGCAGGATCATCGAGGAGACGGTTTCGTTCACGGTGATCAGGCCCGACCACACGCCGTTGGTGAACGCCCCGGTCGCCGCGGGCGAGATGGACACCGAGGCGCCCGCCAGGAGCCTGATGTTGGGCACGCGGTTGGTGGAAGCCGGCGTCGGGGTGGTCCCGCTCCAGTCCAGCGGATCGCCGTCGTTGCTGTCCGAACGGCAGACCAGCGCCCGGCCGACCGCGCCGGTGGAGGAGCGGACCTGGCCGTCCGTGCTGTAACTGGAGTTGTTGTGGCTGAAATCGACCAGCAGGTTGCTGACGCCGTTGTAGCTGAACGGCGTGGAGAAGGCGAACCAGGTCCAGCCCGTGGCCAACGCCGTCGCGTCGTCCTGGTATACCGTCGTCCAGCCGCTGGCCGGCCCTTCCCAGGAGGACTGCGTGCTGGCCGCCGTGTGCTTCATCCGGATCGTCCAGTTGCCGAGGCCCTGGCCCGGAATCGTGGCCACGTTGAGCGCCAGGCCCTGGAGGACCGTCGCGCTGCCCAGTTCGCTTTGCAGGTAGATCACCTGTGTGCGGGCATCGTGGTAGTACGTGCTCATCGGGAAGATCCAGCCGTTGGTCGCGGTCCCTACCGTGCTGGTGGCCGAGACAACTCCGCTCAAGGCCACCGGCCCCGCGAAGGCCGTGACCGTCTGGGTTTCCGAATCCTTCGCCGTGAGGGTGGCGACGAACGGCGTGCTCTCCAGTTGCGGAGAGGAAACCGAATTCCAGATCAGCTGGCTGATGCCCCGGACCGTCAGAGCCGCCGACCGGGAGACCGTGGCCCCGGAGGTGACGTTGCTGAAGGTCACCGTGCCGCTGAACAAACCGGTGGCCAGAGATGCCGCTGTCGCGGCGTTGACCATGAAAGAGACCGACGTGGCCGTCCCGGCCGCCAGTGTCCCGTTCGTCCGCGACAGGTCCAGCCAGGTGAGCCCGGCGCCCTTGACCGCCGTCCAGTTCAACGAGGCCACGCCGCTGTTGGTCAGCGAGTAGACGGTGCTGGTCGGCGCAAATGGGCCGCCCGCGGGGCCGGCGGGCGAGAAGGAGCCCGACGACGACACGTCGAAGGAATCTCCCGCCGCCGCGTTCCAGCCGCGGATGACCAGCGCGTAGGGCTGGCTGCCGCCGGAGGGGACCGTGCGGCCGACGACGCGCACGGTATACGTGCCGGTCTCGTTGGGCTCGAACTCGACCATCTCCACGTTGTTCGTCGCGTCCACGCTGGTCCGTCCGTTGGCGTAGAGCGTGGTGGACGACGGCTTCAGCACGGTCAGATCGAGGTCGTTGACCAGCTTCTTGCCGGAGCCCGCCGTAGCGAAGTAGTCCGAGTAGGCCATGGTGACGACGATCTTGTTCGTCGTGGTCGAGCCGACGGTAAAGGTGAAGATATTGGTGCCGCCCGTAACGAGGCTGTTGGTGTCGTAGAGGCTCATGTACTGGCTGGCCGCCGGCTGCAGGGTGTTGTAGAGGTCCACGTGGCCCCACCCCATCACGTTGTTCGGCCGCGTGTAGGGGATTTCCTGGTCCGCCCCCGTCCCGTACTGTCCCGGGGCCATGTGGCGGGCGCCGCAGATCAGCACCGCCTTCATCAGCGCCGCGCTGGGATTCGTGATGCCGGCGCTGTTCACGAGCCACTGCCGCACCAAGCCTGCCGATCCGGCCGTCAGCGGCGTGGCCATGCTGGTTCCGCCCATGTAGATGTAGTTCGTGTTGCCGGACACCGTCCCCCACCCCGTGTCCGTGGACGCCTTGGAGCGGGTCGAGATGATGTCGCTGCCCGGGGCCACGATGTCGGGCTTGATGCGGCCGTCGTTGCACGGGCCGCGGCTCGAGAACGCCACGAGGCCCTGCGGTGAATTGGGACTGGAGGGGTAGTCCGACTTGATCGGCTCGGCGGGGTAGTCGTTGGTCCAGAGATCCACGCCGTACTGGTAGGTCGAGTACCCGCCGGTCGTGCGATAGTTCTCGGACGCGCCGACGGTCAGGCAGTTCTTCGCCGTGCCGGGGGAGTTCAGCGAGTCGAGGTCCACGACGCCGTCCTTGTCGGCGTCGATGCCCTCGTTGCCCGCGGCGAACAGCACGAGCATGGTCTTGTTGCTCCAGATCCACATGTCCGTGTTGCGGGAATCCGTCGTGTACTCGCCGGTATCCGCCGAACCCCAGCTGTCCGAATGGATGCGCGCTCCGTTGGTGTACGCGGCGCGGAACAGCACGTTCAGGTCGCTCGGGATGCCGCCCAGGTTAGTACTGCTATCCAGGACCGACTGAAACACCAGGCTGGCGGCGTAGGATCCGCCCCGGTATTTTCCGGAGGAAGACGCCCCGCTACCGAGTATCGAGCCGGCCACATGCGTCCCATGCCCGTCGAAATCACTCCAGTCTCCCACCCGTCCCAACGCCTGCACCCATGCCACCCTACCCGTGAAATCCCGGTGCAGTGTATTTGTGTTTCCCGTATCCAGCCCGGTGTCGCAGACGGCGATGGTTTGCCCGGCGCCCGACAGGCCCAGCACGCTCCACGCGTTGGAAACATTCATCTTGCTCGTGCCCTGCGCCACGTCGTTGCAGAGTTTCTTCGGCGTGTACGGCTCGATCCACTCCACCTCGCCCCAGCCCGCGACCTCTTCCATCGCCGCCGCCGTCAGCGACGCACGGACGAGTCCGCGGTCCGTCATGGGCTCGGCCAGCAGCACGGCGCAGCGCGGCAGGGCCGCGATGGCCTGCCCGATGCGTTCCGCGTCGTCCGGATTGAACACCACGACGTTCACATTCCGGGTCCCCGCGATACCCCGGGCCATGGCCTCGCGAACCGGCCGGGCCCGCTTGTATTCCGGGAGATACTCGCCGACCCAGTACACGCCATCCATCGCGCCGATCGCGGCGATCGTCTCGGGCGTCGCCTCGACAAGGTAGGCGTTTTCGGGAAGGTAGCCGCGCAGGTCCGCCCCGGCTTCCGTCATCGCCTTTTCCCATTCCTCCCGAACCATGTCGTTGAACTGCACGATCCACGGCGCCTTGCCTGAAGCGGCTCTTTTCTGTGAAAGCGACCGGCGGGCCGTGCGCCATTCCTGGAATTGCTGCTGCTGCTCCGGCGCGGACGTGTCAATGCGCCCGGCATCCAGCAGAAGGGGCTCCGCCGCCAGCAGTGGAGTGGCCATGGCACAGGCCATAAGGATGGCGAATTTTCTCATGGCGGTGTTTCTCCAGCTGGATTCGTGAGCGGGATCGAGCATTCGCTCAACAGCTTAATGGAATAAGCATTCACCGATGCCGTTTCTACGTCAATAGAATCCGGGTCTGAAAAATGTGATTCCGAGTTCCCCGAAATCAGTAAAGCGCTTGAATCCTCGTGGTTGCAGGTTATCCGGATATGGACGTGCCGCAGGGAGTCTTGAGTAATTCCTTCCCATGTCTTATAAAGCCTGTGCGGTTCCGTTATTGTGAAGAGCATCATGTTCTGGCGAATCCGACAGTTTGCCGCCGTCGCACGCATCAGCCTGCTGGATATCATCCGCCAGCCGGGCTTTCTGCTGATCGCGGCGGCCGGCATGGCGCTGATCACTCTCCTGCCTCTTCTGCTCACCCAGACGCTCGGCGAGTCGGCGCGCCTGGTCCGCGACAACGCGCTGGCCGTGCACTGGACTTTCGGCCTGGTGCTGGGCAGCTATGCGGCCTCTTCGACCCTGGCCCGCGAAACCGCCCTCGGCACCGCGGCGTTGGTCTTGAGCAAGCCGGTGAGCCGCAGCCTCTTCTTCCTCGCTAAGTTCTGCGGCGCCGCCGCCGCCACGCTGCTCTTTTCTCTCGGCGCCGGCATGGCCACGCTGTTGAGCGCCCGCATGGCCGCCGGCTATTTCATCCTCGACTGGCGGGCCGGCGGCCCGGCAATCGCCGCGCCCGTGCTGGCCTTTCTCATCGGGGGCTATCTCAACTACCGGGACCGGGGGCCCTTCGCGTCCCGCGCTTTCATCGGGATGCTGGTTCTCTATGCCGCCGCGCTGGCCTGGGCTTGCGCCATCGACGCCGAAGGGCACTGCGGCGCGTTCGGGGCCGCGATGGACTGGCGCCTGGCGCCGGCCGGCCTCCTGATCGCCATGGCGCTCCTGATGCTGACCGGGCTGGCCGGGCTGCTGGCCACCCGCCTGGACACCGTCCCCACCCTGATCCTCTGCAGCCTCGCCTTCCTGCTGGGCCTCATGTCCGATCACCTGTTCGGCCGCGCGACGGAACCCTCCGCAGCGGTCAGCGTGCTGGGCGGCCTGCTGCCCAACTGGCAGCACTTCTGGTTGGCGGACGCGCTGTCCGGCAACGGGCAGATCCCCTGGTCCTACGTGGGACACGCGTCGGCCTACGGGGCGATGCATCTCGGCGGGCTGCTGTTGCTGGGCCTGCTGTCTTTCCGCCGGGCCGAATGGAGAAACGGATGAAACCGGAGGCCCACGAGACGCCGCCTGTGCTCCGCGTGGAAAATGCAGGCAAGGTCTTCCGCGATTTCTGGCGCCGGCCCCGCATCCGGGCTGTCCAGGACCTCTCGTTCGAGGTGCGGCCCGGCGAGGTCTTCGGCCTGCTCGGGCCCAATGGCTCGGGAAAAAGCACGACGCTGAAGATGATCGTCGGCCTCCTGCGGCCCACGGAGGGACGGCTCCACGTGCTGGGCGCGCCCCCGACCGACGTGAGCCGCAAGGCCCGCATCGGCTACCTGCCCGAGGACTCCTATCTCTATCCCTACCTCACCTGCGAGGAGACGCTCGATTTCTTCGGCAGCCTGTTCCGCCTTCCGCGCGCGGAACGGCGCGCGCGAACGGCACAACTGCTGGACATGATCGGGCTGCGCCACGCGCGCCGGCGGCCGGTCGGCGAGTTTTCCAAGGGCATGGCGCGGCGCATCGGGTTGGCCCAGGCCCTGATCAACGATCCCGACCTGATCATCCTCGACGAACCCACGTCCGGCCTGGACCCGCTGGGCTGCCGGCAGGTCAAGGACCTGATCCTGACTCTCGCCCGCCGCGGCAAGGCCGTGCTGCTGTCCTCGCACCTGCTGGCGGATATCGAGGATGTCTGCGACCGCATTGCCATCCTGTTCAACGGGCGGCTGCAGGCCATCGGATCCATCCGCGACCTGCTCGAGGAGCGGGACCGGCCGCGGGTGACCCTGCCGGCCGTAACGCCCGAGCAGCTTCGCGCGATCCTGGCGGCCCTGAAGGCCCAACTCGGGCGCGAGCCGGAACTCGACTATCCCCGCCGCAACCTGGAACGGTTTTTCCTGGAGACCGTGGCCCGGGCCATGAACCAGGACACCGAGCCCTCCGGGGCCGCGCCATCCGAGGGAGTGGCCCCCTACCTGGACGGCCCTCCGCATGCGTAAAGTCTGGGCCATCGCGAAGCTGACCCTGCGCGGCGCGATGCGCTCGCGTGTCGCGCCGCTGCTCTTCGGGTTGCTCGTGGCCGTCATCGTCGGGCTTCCGCTGACCATCCGGGGCGACGGGACGCTTTCCGGCGAGGTGCAGATCCTTGTCCGCTATACCCTCGGCCTCGCCATGCTCATTCTCTCCCTCGCGGCGCTGTGGGCCGGGTGCGCCTCGGTATCCCTGGAATGGCAGTCGAAGAAGCTCCAGCTCGTGGCCACCAAGCCGCTGCATCCGTTCGAGCTGTGGCTTGGCAAGTGGCTCGGCCTGGTGCTGCTCAACGCGGTTCTGCTGGCGGTCGCGGGAAGCGTGACGGCCGCGTTGCTGCGCTGGCGCCTGCGCGAGCCGCTGGCCGACCCAGCCCGGCGTGGCGAACTGCTCGCCGATATCCTCGTCGCCCGCCGTCCGCTGGCGCCGGAACCCGTGGACGTGGACGCGGCGGCGCTCGCGCGGCTCGAACAGGCCCGGGGCCTCGGGAGACTGCCGCCCGACGTGTCGCCCGGGGCGGCCTTCGAGGCCTTCCGCCAGGCCCTGCGCACGGAGGCGTTCTCCGTCGCGCCGGGCGGCGCGCGCTCGTGGCGCTACCCGCAGCCCGGGCCGCTCGATCCCGGGCATCCCCTTTCGCTCCGGTTCCGCTTCTCGTGCTCGACGCCCGGCCCGGTCCGGGTCGCCGGCGCCTGGGTCGTCCGCCGCGGCGACGCCGACGTCCGCGTGGATACCAACGCCGTGGCGACGACGCCGCACGTCCTGCATGTCCCCCTCCGCGATCTCCCGCAGGAGGGGGCGCTGACGGTGGAGTACCGTAATACGGACTCCGAAGCCGTCACGGTGCTGTTCTCCCCGGACGACGGGCTGGAAACGCTGGCCCGCGCCGGGTCTTTCGGGCCCAATTACGCGCGCGGGCTGCTTTTACTGTTCGGCCAGTTGGCGCTCCTCGCCGCGCTGGGCATCACGGCCGGCAGCCTCTTTTCCATGCCGGTGGCCGCCTTCGTGTCGGGCTTCGTATTGCTGATGATCCAGATGGCCGGCGACCTGGCATCGCTTACGGCACGCCCGATCACCCTGGTGTCCCACCACGGGGACGCGCTTATCGGCCCGCGCGCCGCGGTCTTTTTCCAATGGGTGTTCCGGCTCCTGGGCTCGGTGGCGTCGCCACTCCAAGTCCCGGACGCCTTGGGTCGGCTGACGACGGGCATCCTGGTCTCCTGGGCCGAAACAGGCCGCGTGCTGCTGACGCACGGGCTGATTTATCCGATCCTGCTCGCGGGACTGGCCGCCTGGATCATGCGCCGCCGGGAAATGGCGCTGGCCGGATAGGCATCATCCCGCCGATGGGCGCGAAAGCATGAACGCCTACGGCAGTGGCTCGACGGCGTAATAGCGGGCATTGGTGCTGGCCGCGTCAGCGAAGACGTTCGTGCGCACCTCCCAGGCCCCGGCGCCGCCGATTTCCTGGTCCGTGCCCACGACGTTGGTGGGATAGGCATACTGCTGGTCCCAGCCGCGGATGTTGTAGTTCTTTCCGCTGCGCGCGCGGTAGGTCACTTCTTTCTGCCCGCCGGCCTGCTGGATCGCGAGGATCTCCAGCTTGTTGTCGGGATCGGTCGGATCGGTCTCCGCCAGGGCCTCGTGGCCGTCCGGCACATCGTCATCGTCCGTGTCGGCATCGTTGACCAGAGTGGCCGTGACCGGGTTGAAGGAATCGCCCTGGATTTCCTCCGTATCGGACAGCGTGTCGCCGTCGTTGTCCTGCGAGATCTCGTCGATCACGCCGTCGCCGTCCGTGTCCAGGCCGGGCCGCTTGATGTCCACGGCCTGCAGGAAGCCGGCATAATTCTTCCATTCCGCGTTGGTGGAGATCTGGATGCCGCCCGGTTGAGCTCCGGCGCTGACGTTGGTGTAGGCCACGCCGCCCAGGACGACCGTGCTGGTGGACATGACCCCGTTCCCGTCCTGCACCGTGCTGAGATGGCGATAATCCTGCGCCGCGGTTGAAAGAACCAAGGCGAACAACAATACCGGGATGGTGACGGATTTTCTCATGGATGTTTCCTGCACGTATCGTCAGTACGTATACGCCTTGGTGGACTGGTTGTTGCCTTCGCTGGACTCGGTGATGGCGCCGCGGCTGTCGACGAAGCCGCGGAAGACATGCCGCGTCCCGTTCGTCGGCGCCGGCAGCCCGCTGAACACCAGCTCCCGGCTC
>JAKLGK010000011.1 GCA_022710725.1 Verrucomicrobiota bacterium | reverse complement strand
TCTGAATGTGCATCTATTCTGGACAATCGAGGATGCAAAGGAGAAGTTGGTGGCGTGGCAGGTCGATTACAACCAGAACCGACCTCATGGATCCTTAGGACAACTCACGCCAAATGAGTATGCGGAAAGAGCCCGGAAACAAGAGAGAATGTGGCCGTTGAAGGGAGAAATCCTAAAGGTCTAGCCTGTCCAGTTTTTGGGAGAGGACCACAAGGGGGCAAACTAACATAGAACTTGGTACCGCCAACGGGGGCAGGTCAGTGTCGGCGCAGCAGAGCCGGTGGAGGAGGGCGTGCGGCAGACGGCGGAAAGCGCCGCGCTGGGATGGGCGCTGCTGGCGCTGGCCGCCAGCCACCTGTTTTCCTTCGTGACCAACTACCTGGCGGGAGGGGAGTGCCGGCGCGCCGACGTCGGGCGGCTGATGTTTCAACCCTACGGCCGCGTCGTGGTCCTCCACCTGGCTATCCTGGGCGGCGCTTTTCTCCTCCAGCAGTTCGGTTCACCCGCGGCCGGCCTGGCCCTGCTGGTGCTTCTGAAGACCGCCCTGGACGCGCTCGCGCACCTCTGGGAGCGGTCGAAGTTCAGCCCGGCCAGCGTCGCGGCCTGACCGGGCTGCTCATGAAGGACGCGCCCGCCTCCGCTTCCACGCCCGCGCGGCAGCCAGACCGCCGCCCATCAGGAGCAGCATCCAGGTCTGCGGCTCCGGCACGACCCGCGGGACCGTGTCGCCGGCCGCGGGTTCCAGCCCGCTTTCCTGGTACTGCTTCGCGGTCTCGAGCACGACGGCGCCGGACACCGGCGTGACCAGGCGGTAGCGCACGGCCAACGCCACGGCTTCTTCCTTGTCGGCCTCGTGGATCGAGGCGCCGAGCCGAAGAATCTCGGAGAACGCCCAGAGACGGGCGAGATGGGAGGAACCCTCGGGAATATCCCCGGCAATGTCGCTGCGCGGAACACGCGTCCGCTCAAATCGGTAGAACGCCTTGCGGCCGGCCCAGGCATCCAGGATGCGGGCCAGCGCCGCCGCCGGATCGCCGAAATCCGCCACCGCGCGCAGCGCGGGACTGCCGTTGAGCATGACGGCCACCGCGTTCGGCCCGGCGCCGACCTGCAGGTCGAGGATGACCGGCCCGTTCGGCCGGCGCTCGATGCGCTGCAGCAGTGCCTCCTCGCCCTCGAACGAAACAGGCTGCGGGCCGTGAATCCATACCACCGTGCCGCCGGGAACGGCCGCGGCCAGGTCCCAGGCCTCCGCGAGGGCGGACACATTGTCACAGCCGCCGCGATATCGGGCTTCCGAGAGCGCCTTCACCACATCGGTCGCCGCCTCGGGCGCCCAGGGGGCTGTTTCGCGGACGGTCAGCGGACGATCCCCGGCCAGCAACACGGCCGTCTCGACGCCGGCGGGAAGATACTTCAAGACCTCGCCGAAGGCGGCGGCTTCGGAGCTCATGGATCGGGAACCGTCGAACACGAAAGCGATCCGGCCGGGCTTGTCCACCGGGGTCTCATCGAGGACCTGGCGGACGACACGGCTTTCGTCTTCCCGCAGCGCGGCCCAGGCGGGATGGCCGGCCATGGCCACCCGCACGGCAAAGGGCCGGGAAAGCGCCCGGTCTTCCAACTCCGCGCGCAGCGCGTACACCCGCTCCGAAGGATGCTCGGCGAGGACCTGGTCTTCCGGCTGCAAAGCCGCGACCGTTTGCGGGGATTCGATCCAGGCCGAATGCTTCACTTCCCTGGGCACCGAGAAGTTCCTCTCCCGGAAATAGGGGAGACGAAGCAGTCCGGCCTCCCGCGATTCCGGCGCGAGCGGCGCCGTGATGCCGAGCTTGATCTTCATGGTTCCGCCATTCGCGGGAACCGGGAAGCATTGGACCAGGACCTGGTCGGGCCCGCTGGTGGTGACGAGCACCGGGTCGCGCCGCTGCTGGACGACCCGCTGGTAGGCGGCCTTCACCTTCGCCCGCCCGGCGTAGGCCGCCTCGCGCTCCTCGCCGTCCACCCAGAGCGTCACCCGCGAGACCACCGCGCCGGGCGGCAGGGCGACCTGCGCCCGCGCCTCGCGCTGGCGCTCCGCGTCGTTGCGGAACACGAGGATCCACTCGGTGTACGCGGCGCCGCTGTCGGCCTCGATCCGGCTGTCGAGCCGCGATTCGCGGAGGCTCAACCCCCGCAGTCGGCCGGCGACCGCGTCGCCGCCCTGGTCCCAGTCGAAATCCTCCGCGTTGATCAGCGCCCGGGTGCGCAGCCCGCGCAGTTCCGGCGGGCGCACGGCATTGTACGGCGTGCCGGTGACGCGGTAGTAGACCTGCTGTGCCTGCTCCGAAGTGATGCGCCGCCCGAGGCCTTCGAAGAGGAACGACACCATGTTGCCGACCGCCCGGTCGCGTCGATAGCAGCTCCGGAGCAGGAGATCATCGTTCCCGAGGGCGCGGAGCAGTCCGACTCCACGCGCGCGCGTGGCCGGCGATTCGGTGGTGGCCCACTGCAGGCCGGCCTGGGTCACGATCGTGGGCGTGGCGAGCAGGGCGATCGTTCCCAGCGCGGCCAGCGCCCACCGCCCGGCGGGCGGCAGGGCGCCGACCGGCCGGTCGTAGCGCCGCAGGATGCGGCGCGCGGCCAGCGCCATGATCAGCGACAGCATCGGGGCCAGCGGCAGCAGGCCGATCCCGAAGTAGATGATGCCGATCGCGGCGAACGGCGTGACCGGCAGGAACACGAACGTGTAGTAGAGCGCCACGCCGATGGCGAATCCGTTGAACAGGCCGACGAGTTTCAGGCTCGCGGGCCGTCCGAAGGCAAGCCGCGACCAGGCCAGGGCGTTGGCCAGCGGTACGGTGGCGACGAGCAGGACGTGCCAGAGCGTCGGGATGGGATTGACGAAGAGTTCGCCACAGAGGCCGGTGAACGCTTCAAACACCAGGGTGATGACGGGGAGCACGACGCCGAAGGCCATGATCAGACCGAGCGAGATGCGCCGCGGCTTGGCGATCGCCTCCGGGGGCTCGCTCGCGGGCGTCGGCCGGGCCGGCCTAAGCCGGGAGAGCACTCGGGCCAGGTCGTCCCGGGTCGCGCGGCGGACGCCCGCGTCCGCCAGGTGCTGCTCGATGTGTCGACGGAGGTCGCCCTCGACCTCCTCCGGGTCCGCCCCGCTGACGGACGCCGCCGTCCGCGCCTCCGCGAGGTAGCGCTCCAGTTCCGCTTCCGCCGATACCGTCCACTCCAGCATGGCTCACTCCTTCCGGGCTCGCAGGCCCCGGCTTCCTTGGAGCATCTGCTCCACGTGTTCGTTCATTTGCTTAGCGATCTTCCGGCCCCGGGCCGTCAGCGCGTAGTATTTGCGCGCGGGGCCCTCAGGGGATTCCTCGAGCCGCGTGGTCACAAGGCCCTGGAGACGGAGGCGGGAGAGCAGGGGATAGAGCGTCCCCTCCGTCAGGCCGAGGCCGGGCGTATCGACGAGCGACTTCACCAGGTCGTAGCCGTAGCGCTCCTCGCCTTCGAGCGCATTGAGAATGCACAGCTCCAGGAAGCCCTTTCGGGCCTGCACGATCCAGTTTTCAAGGTAGTCCATGAGACCCATCCTGTCCGTCACGCTACCTTGTATAGTAAGGTACATGGTCATGCAAGATATATTTGTAGGGCGGCCCTCCCGCCGCGATTCCCGTTGAATTCCGGGCGCGGCGCGCCTATCGTCGGGCCCATTCGGGAGACGGAGGAAGGACATGAAGCACGGGCATGGAACGGCGGGGCGATGGGCGGCGATCGGCTTGGCGATGGCGTTCGGGGCCGGACTCGCCCCGGCCGGCGAGATGCGCACGTGGACCAGCGCGGGCGGCTCGACGATGCAGGCGGAGTTCGTCGAGCAGCGCCTGGACCAGGTGATCCTCCGCAACGCGGAAGGCAAGACCATCCAGATCCAGATGAATCGGTTGAGCCGCGAGGACCAGATATACGTCGGCTCGCTGCGGACCGCGGCCATGCAGGCGGCCCCCGCGGGCGCCTCGGCCGAGACGCCCATTCCCCCCGCGATCGAGGCCCTCTTCGGCACGCGTCTGGTGAACGCCAAGGGGCAGCGGGTGTCGCCGGCCGTTCTCGACGGCAAGAAGATCGGCATCTACTTCTCCGCGCACTGGTGCCCGCCGTGCCGGGCGTTCACGCCCCAGCTCGTCACCGTCTACAACGAACTCCGGAAGGCGGGCAAACCGTTCGAGATCGTCTTCGTGTCCAGCGACCAGACCGAGGCGGACATGTACCGCTACATGAAGGATATGGAAATGCCCTGGACCGCGGTGCGCTTCCCCGACAAGAACCGGGACGAGCTCAAGAAGAAGTACAATATCCAGGGC
The DNA here is from genome assembly GCA_022710725.1 of Verrucomicrobiota bacterium. GTDB lineage: Bacteria > Verrucomicrobiota > Kiritimatiellia > CAIQIC01 > JAGNIJ01 > JAGNIJ01. The sequence continues at coordinate 126,618 of JAKLGK010000011.1, read as the reverse complement.
ATCCCGACCCTGGTGATCATCGATTCCAGCGGCAAGACGATTTCGGCCAACGCGCGCAGCGACGTGGCGAACAAGGGCGCCGCGGCCTTCGACGCGTGGTGAACTCCGTCAATGCGTCCGTCGGCCGCCGCGGCGCGGGCCGCCGCCCCGCCGGGGGCCGAAGGACCGGCCCGGCCGGTCCGGCCGGCGCGAGGAATACTTCGGTTCCCGGGCCTCGTAGAGCGGCGGCGGCAGGACCAGCCAGTCGTCGTCCGGGTGCGTGCACGAAAGGGTCCGCCCGATGAATTTCTCCACCTGCGGCAGGTAGTGCCCGTCGTCCTCGTCCGCGAAGCAGATCGAGATGCCGCTGGCGCCCGCGCGGCCTGTGCGACCGATGCGATGGACGTAATCCTCTGGGTCCATCGGCAGGTTGTAGTTGATCACGTGGCTGATGCCCTCGACGTGCAGGCCGCGGCCCGCGACGTCGGTGGCGACGACCACCCGGATTTTGCCCTCGCGGAAATCCTCGAGCACCCGCAGCCGCTTCCGCTGGTCCACCGCGCCGGTGAGCAGGGCGCAGTCGATGCCGTAGCGCCGGAGGTTCTCCATGAGCCGCTCGGACTGGTCCCGGCGGTTGGCGAACACCAGCACGCGCGTGGCGTTCTCGCGGTTCAGGATGTGGTAGAGCAGGGCGAACTTGTCGCGGAGCGTGACGATGTAGACCCGCTGGTCCACGCTGTCCACCGCGACCTGCTCGGGAGCGATCTCGATGTGGACCGGGTCGGTGGTCCACTGGGAAGCGAGCCGCGTGACCTCCGGCGTCAGCGTGGCGGAGAAGAACAGGGTCTGGCGCTCGCTCTTGGGCGGCGTGCTGTGGACGATCGTGCGGACGTCCGGGATGAAGCCCATGTCCAACATCCGGTCGGCCTCGTCGATGACCAGGACTTCGACCTGGTCGAGATGGATATCGCCCCGGCGCTTGAAATCGAGAAGGCGGCCGGGCGTGGCCGCGACCAGGTCGACGGAGCCGCTGGTCAATTCACGGCGCTGCTTGTCGTAGTCCATGCCGCCGTACACGGCCAGGACGCGCAAGGGCAGGTAGCGGGCCAGTTCGCGGGCGTCCTTCTCGATCTGGATCACCAGTTCGCGCGTCGGGGCGATGACCAGCGCGCGCGGCGTGCCCTTGGGCCGGGGCTCCTTCGCGGGCCGGCGCAGGAACCGGGTGAACACGGCGACCAGGAAGGCGGCGGTCTTGCCCGTGCCCGTCTGGGCGCGGCCGAAGGCGTCCTTGCCCGCGAGCGTAGGGGGAAGGATGGCCGCCTGGATGGGCGTGCAGTACTTGAAATCGAGGTCGGCGACCGCGTGGAGGATTTCCACGGGCAGGTCCAGGTCCTGGAACCGGGTCTTTCCTTCCAGCGCGGGGACGTCGAAGGAGGCCGGGTCCCAGGGCGCCGGCGGAGCGCGCCGTGGCGCGTGGGATCGCGGTTCGTGGGGACGCGGCCCCTGGCGATCCCGGGGCCTGGGCGGTTGCCGGTCGGGGGGCTTATGTCCCTTGGCGTGGGGCGCCGGCGGCGCGGGGGGCGCGGATTCAGCCGGCTTCTTCTTCCTTCCCAGGAGGGAGTGCAGGACGCGTCGAATGAGTTTGCGGACCATGAGAGCAGCATCATGACAGCGGGGCCTCCCGCGGTCAAGCCAAGCCTGGCGGGGAAAGCCCTTTACACCGGGGCCGCGGAACCCTATCTTTCCAACAAGTAATAATTATTACTTGATGATGCATGCCCCTTGATCCGGTCAGCGTGGCCTCGCGCGTGGAAGCCTTTGCCGCGGCCTGCCGCCGCGCAGGCCTCAAGACCACCCCCCAGCGCGCGGAGATCTACCGCGAACTCGCGCGCACGGAGGAGCATCCCGACGCCGAGACGCTGTACCGCCGGGTGCGGAAGCGGCTGCCGTCCCTCTCCCTGGACACGGTGTACCGGACGCTGCGGATGCTGGAAGGGCGGGGAATCGTCTCGCGCATGGGCACGATCCGGGAGCGCGCGCGGTACGACGCCAACACGGAGCGCCATCATCATTTTGTCTGCACGCGCTGTGGGCTCGTCGGCGACTTCCACTGCGAGGCGCTGGACACGTTCCCGCCGCCGGTCGAAGCGGGGACGATGGGCCGGGTGGATTCCATCCACGTCGAACTGCGCGGCGTGTGCCGGGCCTGCCAGCAGAAGCGGAAACGAGGGTAGTTTTTTTCTTGCCCTAATATAGTAATAATAACTAAAAAATACCTATTACTGATTAAGACGGCCAGGCCGGGAGCCGTGGGATGCGGCGGGCGAGTCGCCTTTGGTCTCGAAAGGGCCGCCTCCGTAGTATAATCTGCCGGCGTGGGAAGGAGTCGCTTCCGGGCGGCCCTCCCGGCGTCGGGGTTCAAGCACAAGAAAAGGAAGGGAGCATCATGGGCACCAAAGGCATTGAGATCGTGGATATGGACGTCAGGAAACTCGTCGGCCTGCTGAACAAGGCCTTCTCGGACGAGTGGCTGGCGTACTTCCAGTACTGGATCGGCGCGAAGGTGGTGAAGGGCCCGATGAAGGAGGCCGTCATCGCCGAGCTGACCCAGCACGCGGCGGACGAGCTGCGACACGCGGACATGCTCGCGCTGCGCATCATCCAACTCGGCGGCACGCCGGTGAACGAGCCGAAGGAGTGGTACAGGCATTCCAACTGCGGCTACGAGGCGCCGGCGGATCCCTTCGTCCGGGAGGTCCTGGAGCAGAACATCAAGGGCGAGCAGTGCGCGATCGTCACCTACAAGAATCTCGTTAACCTCACGATGGGCAAGGACCCCGTGACGTACAACATCGTCCTCCAGATCCTGCAGGATGAGGTGGAGCACGAGGAGGACCTCCAGGCCGAGATGGAGGACCTGCAGACGTTATTGAAGTCGGGAGCAAAAAAGTAACCACGGAGGAGAGTGCCTATGTGCGAGCAACCGAGGAGTCTGCCCCTGATCGGGGAAAAAGCGCCGTCGTTCAAGGCCAGGACGACGCAGGGGGAGATCGATTTCCCCAAGTGTTACGAGGGCAAGTGGGTCGTGTTCTTCTCGCACCCGGCGGATTTCACGCCGGTGTGCACGACGGAGTTCATGACGTTCGCCTCCATGCAGGCGGAGTTCGAGAAACGCAACTGCAAGCTGCTGGGCCTGTCCATCGACAGCATCTACGCCCACATCGCGTGGCTGCGGACGATCAAGGAGAAGATCCAGTACAAGGATATGAAAGGCGTCGAGGTCACTTTCCCGGTGATCGAGGACCTGAAGATGGAGGTCTCGAAGGCCTTCGGCATGCTGCAGCCGGGCGCGAGCACCACGCAGGCCGTCCGCGCGGTGTTCCTCATCGATCCCAAGGGCATCGTGCGGGCGATCCTCTACTACCCGCTCTCGAACGGCCGGAACATGGACGAGGTCATGCGCCTGCTGATCGCGATGCAGACCTCGGACCAGCACGGCATCGCCACGCCGGCGAACTGGAAGCCGGGTGACGACGTCATCGTGCCGCCGCCGGGCTCCTGCGGCGTGGCCAAGGATCGCGTGGAGAAGGCCGATCCGGACGTGAAATGCCTGGATTGGTTCATGTGCCTGAAAAAGTGCCCGAAGTAAAATAATCGGCGTGGTGTGGCCCGCGGGCCCGGCTTGTCCGCCGTAGCCTTGCGCGGAGGCGGATTCAATGCGGGTGCCGGTGCCGCAGGCTGTGCGGCCGCTCAAGGCCGTGGGCCAGCATGAGGGGCTCGTCGTTCAGAACCTGGACGACGGGCCCTTCGGCTTTCACGAGCCCGCCGTCCAACAGGATGACGCGGGAACAGACCTCGACGACGAGTTCGAGGTCGTGCGTGGCGATGATCTTCGTGTGCTCGAAGGATTTCAGCAGCTCCATGAGCCGGCGCCGTCCGCGCGGATCGAGGTTGGACGACGGTTCGTCCATCACCAGCACGTCCGGCGACAGGGCCAGCACGCCCGCGATGGAGACCGCCCGCTTCTCCCCGGCTGACAGGCGGTAGGGCGGCTGGTCGGCCGCGTGGCTCATGCCCACCCGCTCCAGGGCCGCGCGGGCCCGCTCCGCGGCGGCTTCCGGCGCGAGCCCGTGGTTCAGCGGGCCGAACGCAACGTCCTCGAGCACGGTCGGCATGAACAGCTGGTCGTCCGGGTCCTGGAAGACCATGCCCACCGCGCGGCGAATCCGGGGCGCGGTATCCCGCGTGACCGGGTCGTCCCCGATCCGGACCTCTCCGCGCGCGGGCAGCAGCGTGCCGTTGAGGTGCTGCAGCAGCGTGGATTTTCCCGCGCCGTTGGGGCCCACAACGGCCACGGCCTCGCCATGCGTGATCCGGAACGATACGCCCCGCAAGGCCTCGTGCCCGCCGGGATAGGTGTAGTGGACGTCCCGCGCCTCGACGATGTGATGGCTCATCGTAGCTCTCCGGTCAGCAGGCGGCCCGCGAACTCAGGCAGGTTCCAGAATCGGGCGGCGGCGAAGAAGGCGAGCCAGCCCGTGGTGAAGAGCGCGTCGCGCGCCGTCCAGCGCGCTGTTCCCAGGATGCGGATCTCCCCGTCGAAGCCGCGCGCGAGCATGGCGCCGTAGATCCGCTGCGCCCGGTCCATGGACCGCAGGAGCAGGTGGCCGAGCAGCGAGCCGTAGACGCGCAGGGATGGGGCCCGGCCGTCGGCGGTCCGCAGCGCCAGCCCGTACCGCATCCGCCGAGCCTCGTCCGAAATGACGAAAAGATACCGGTGGAGGAACAGCAGCTGGACGGCGAAGGCACGCGGCAGGCCCAGCCGCTCCAGGCCCGCGCAAAGCCGGTCCATGCCCGTGCAGGCCACGAGCGCCAGCGCCGCGCTGACCGTCAACGCGAAGCGCGCGAGAATGGAGGCGAAGGACAGCCAGCCGGCGGCCACGAAGAGCCCGCCGGGCAGCGCCACCGGCTGCCGGTCGAGCAGGGGGTTGAACAGGCCGATGAACAGCGCGAACGGCGCGGCGACCAGGAGCTTCTTCAGGATCCAGCGCGCGGGGATCCCCCCGAGCGACAGCAGCGCGACCGGGTAGAGGACGTAGGGGGCCAGAGCGACGACCTCGTGCCGGGGAAACGACATCACGGCGACAAGGAACGCAAACGTGACCACGGCTTTCGCGCGCGCATCCAGGCGATGCGCGGGCGACTCCAAGGCGGCCAGTTCATCCATGCGCTGGACCGTCCCGCCGTGTGCCATGGCCATAAGATAATTCAGGATGCCACGCGCCGCGGGCGCAGCGCAAGCCCCGCCGCGCCGGCCACGAGCAGCACGAGCAGACCGCCCACGACGCCCGAAACCGTTGTCCCGGCGCTGACCGCGGGCCAGGGTTCAGGGCCCGGCTCGCCTTCCGCGGCCGGTTCCTCCGCGGGCTGGAAACCGTAATCGGGCAGGAAGGCCGTTTTCTCCTGGACCCGGGCCAGTTTTTCATGCAGGGCCGCGCCGCCGCCGACCTCTTCGCGGCCGCTGACCTTCGCGATGGACCATTCCAGGCCGTCCGGGTGCGCGGAGGCGAACCAGCTAACGGCGCCGCCCACGATCAACGCGGCGATGCCCAACCCGATCAAGGCGGGTTTGAGGCTGGCCGAGCCGGCCGGCGACGGGACGGCCTCCGGCCGCGCCCGGGCGACGAAAGCGACCACCGTCGCCGTCGCCAATCCCTCCACAATCCCGATGGCAAGGTGGACGGGCGACATCAGCAGCACGAACGAGCCGAACGGCAGCTCAGAGATGCCCGAGGCGGTTGTTTCCAGCACCACGCTGAACGCGCCGAGCTGCAGCCCGATCACGGCGGCCAGGATTGCGGCCGCCCAGGCGCGCGGCGTCGCGCGGTTGGCGCCGGCCAGCGGCTTATAAATGAACGGAAAAGCGATGAAGGCCGGGTAGAAGCCCAGGTTCCAGATGTTGCAGCCCAGCGCCAGCAGGCCGCCGTCCGCGAAGAACAGCGCCTGCACGGTCAGTACGGACGCGATGACGAGGAACGCCGCGTGCGGGCCGAGCAGGATCGCCAGGATCAGCCCGCCGCCGAGGTGGCCGCTCGAACCCGTGCCCGGGATCGAAAAGTTGATCATCTGCGAGGCGAAAATGAACGCGCCCAGCACGCCCATCATCGGGACCAGCCGGTGGTCCAGCGTCTGCCGGATCTTGCGCGCGCACCAGGCCAGCAGCCCGGCGCTTGCGGCCCACATCGTCCCGCCCACGGCGGGGGAAATCAACGCATCGGCCATGTGCATGTCTTTATCTTCCTTTCGCGTATTGCTCTTCCGGAGGGCGGCGTGTCATCGCCGCTTGATAGGGCGCCGACAACGCGGCGCCCTCCGGTCCATCATTCCAACACCCAGGTCAGGCCCGCCGTGACGGTGAAATCCGGCCCGTCGTCGCCGATCCGCGAGCCGGCGGCCAGGTCCAGGGCCAGCGCGTCCGTGGCGCTGTAGCGCAGCCCGAGGTTGAACTGGCCCACGGTATCTGCGCCGCCCGACGTTTCCCTTTCCGCGAAGACCTCGCCGACGGCCTGCATGGTCTCGGTCGCCTGGTAATCCAGCGCGAAGCCGTAATGGAGCACGTCGTCTTCCGGGCCGCCGATCCAGGCGTACCCCAGATTGACGTGCGCGCCGGCCTTCTCCCCGAGCGTCCGCGAGATGATCCAGGTCAGGTCGAAATCCGTTTCGCCGCTGCCGAGGCCCTTGTCCTCGTCGGCCGTGGGGAGCTTCACCGACGGCGCGAGCGCGTGGCGCGCACCGAGGGGGCACGAGGGCAGGAACTGCCACTTCGCGCCGATCGCCGTGTCGCGGATGCCGGATTCGTCCTCGCCGCCCGCCTCGACGTACTGGCCCCCGAATCCGATCCCGGCTTCCAGGCCCTCCAGGACGCCGTAGGTCAGGCCGACCGGCATGTCCCAGGCCTTGATGCCGCCTTCCTTGGTGTAGCCGGCGCCCGCCTCGGCCTCGATGAGGCCGGGGGCCACGGGATCCGCGTCGTCGACGGACAGGGGCCTTCCGGCCAGGGCCGGCGCGACAAAAAGGAAGGCGACAGCGGGTACAACCAGCAGGCGAGTCGTCATGTGGTTTTCCTTCAGGGTTGCGCCGGACCACGCCCGGCGAGTTAATACGAATGCAAAAAACGTAACACAACTGCGGGCGAGCGCAAGAGAAAAAAGGGGAAGGAGCGGCGCGGCCGTCAGGCCAGCCGCCGGCCGGTGGTGCCGGCGGCGAGGGAGACGTGCTTGAGACCCTTGACCGCCTTGAGCCGTTGCACGATGGCCGAGATCATTCGGGGCTTGCCCCGGACGGCGACGATCTCCAGGCAGTTGTCGTGGTCGAGGTGGATGTGCTGGGTCGAAATGATCGCGTCATGGCAGTCGTGCTGGGCGCCGGTGAGCTTCCGGACAAGGTCCGGCTTGTGGTGGTCGTAGACCAGGACGATCGCCCCCGCGACCTCGCCGCCCTCGTGCCACTCTATCTCGACCAGGCTCTTCCGGATCAGGTCGCCGACGGCCTTGGAGCGGGTGGGGCACCCCTCGCGCTTGATCTGGGCGTCGAACTGCTCCAGCAACTCGTTGCTCAACGACACGCTGAACCGGGTAACCGTGGGCATGATCCTGTCTCCGTGGGCACTTTATCAGGAGAATCCGGCCAGGCAAGAAAGGGGTTGAACCGCCGAGGGCACGAAGGCCGCGGAGAATCAGGGAATAGAAGGCATTCCCTCTGTGTCCCTCTGCGTCCTCTGCGGTAAACAACGGCTCCACTCCTCCGCGGCCAGCAGCGCCGCGCCAAGGGCGCCGGTCAGGCGCGGATCGGGGGCGACCCGGACCGAACGGCCCAGGGCGTCCGCCAGCGCCCGGTCCATGCCGGGGATCAGCGCCACCCCGCCCGTGAAGACCGCCGGTTCGTCCAGCCGGTGGCCCGCCATCGAGGCGACCCGCGAGGCCATCGCGGCCTGGACACCCGCGACAATGTCTTCCGGCCGCTCGCCCGCGGAGAGCAACCCGACGATCTCCGTCTCGGCGAAGACCACGCACATGCTGCTGATGACGGAGGGCCGCTGCGCCCGGCCGGCCGCGGCGCCGAGTTCATTGAGCGGCAGCTCCAGCCGCTGCGCGACGATCTCCAGGAAGCGGCCCGTTCCCGCGGCGCACCGGTCGTTCATCATGAAGTCCCGGACCCGCCCGTCGGCGTCGAGCCGGATCAGCTTGCTGTCCTGTCCGCCGATATCGATCACCGTCCGCGCCTCGGGTGTCTGGCGCCGCACGCCGCGGGCGTGGCACGTGATCTCCGTCAGGGTCGTGTCGGCCCACTCGATGGCGTTGCGTCCGTAGCCCGTGGCGACGGTGCGCGCGATGTCGCCGGGGGCCAGGTCCGCCCGGCGCAGGGCCTCGTCGAACGCGTCGCGCGCCCGCTGCGCCTGTTGCACGCCCTGCTCGACCTGCGCGGAGGCGTGGATGGCGCCCCTCCCGGCGTCCCACAGGACCACCTTGATCATCCGCGAACCCGCGTCTATCCCGGCCGTGATCATGCGCGCCGGGCTGTTTCGAAGAGCGCTTGGATCCGTACGGCGATCCGGGCGGAGTCGGACGGAGAGTAGTCGGTCTCGATGCGCAGGTATGGAAGCCCCAGTTCCTCGGTCGCGAGCCGTCGAACACGGTGCGCCTCGACGTCGTAGGTCAGGCAGGCCTGCCAGACCAGTTCGACCACGCATTCCGCCCGGTACTCGGCCGCGAGCCGGCGCAGCGAATCCAGGCGGCGCGCGTTCGGCGTCATGATGGAGCAGGGGAGGCGCAGGTACTTCTCCGCCAGGGCGCGCAGGATATCCGGCGCATCCGCGTCGACATCGTCGAGAATCGGCTTGAGCCCGGTGCAGTTCTCCTGGCAGACGACCAGGCCGCCATGTCCCTCGATCACGTCCATCACCCGTTCCGCGCCGTGCGGCAGGGGCACGCCGGTCAGCAGCACACGGAGGCGGCCGCCGGCCGGTGGGTCGAGTTTCCGGCCCGGCAGTTCCGTCAGGGCCTGCTCGTACTGGTCCAGGTCGGCCGGGATGCAGGCGATCAGGCTCTTCATGTCCAGCAATTCGCGTCCGGTCAGCGGAGGTTCGTCGGCCTTCATCAGGGCGGCGAGATCGCGCTTCAGTTTCCGCTCGCGGTTCATCCGGCGCGTCTCCTCGCGCAGCCGTTCGTCGGTGATGCGGACCCCGAAACGATGCTCCAGCACCCGTCGCAACTTGATGTATTCCGCCATCCAGCGGCCCAGCGCATCGGGCTCGTCCGGTTTCTGCGGCAGTTCGAGCAGGTGGAGCGGCCGCGTCCCCGCCATGAGCTCGAACATCTTCTTCTTCCCGTCGCAGGTGGTCTCCGCGACGATGAGGTCGGCCATTTCCAGGAACGGATTTGCTTTTTCCAGGTGGAAGCCGAACGTGGATTTCACGAGCGGGCAGAGGTTCGCGGGCAGGATCTTCTCGGCGGGCGCGATCATCTCCTCGAAGCCGCCGCACAGGCAGACCGGCATGGCGTCCGCGGCCAGGATCAGTTCGCGCGGAGCGTACTCGCAGGCGATGCCCACGAGTTTTCGTCCGGCGGCCTTCTGCTCCTTGGCGTAGGCGAGGTTGTGCGGGACCATTTCCTTGAACCAGCGGACCGAGGAAGGAAGGCTATCACTCATGGCATGGGCGTCCATTGGCGATTCATGCGCGGAAAAACCGGGCCAGCTTTCTCCGCGCGCGAGCCAGCGGACCGATCTTGCCGATTTCCAGCGCCGTGCGCAACTCCACGTAGAAGTGCGATAGGGCCCGCAGCATGGTCTTGAACAACTCGTCGCGCCCGTCGGTTTTCCCGCGGCAGACGTGGTGGTGGCTCCCGATGGCCGCAGATTGGACCGGCACGAGAAGCTGTATCCGGGCGAGGTCGTGCTCGCTCAAGTCCTTTCCCGTGGACTCGATTTGCATGGCCGCGGCGCGGACGTCGTGCCGGTCCCGCGCGTACTCCTCGTAGCGCAGGGCGATGAGCTTGTCCCAGTCCGCGATGAACCGCTCCTCGACGCCCATTTCTTTTAACTGGTCGAGGTAGGCGCGGGGCAGGCGATCCTTGATTCCATCCAGGTGGTCGCGGATGTCGTCGGGCAGCCGCAGGTCGGGCGCCTCGAGCACGAGCATGATCATCACGAGGAAGGCCAGCACCAGCTCGTTGAAGATGCGGTCCTGCTCCTCCTGCGAAATCGTCCCGAACTCCGCGAGTTCCCGGAAGCGCTTGTCCTGGAAAAGGTGGAACGCCGCATGAGAGGCCGCCTGCGACAGGCGGGCCGCGGTGGCCTGTGCCATTTCTTCGAGGGTCTTGAATTCGGGCCCGCTCATTCTTCAAGTCTGCCGGGATATTGACGGGTGCCGGCCCGACTCTCAATCCTTCTTTTACTCTCTCCGCCGCGCGCGGAGATTAGTGCAAGGCGGTGAACCACCGGTCGAAGCGGGGCCGATAGTGCCGGTCGGGATCGAATGACACGACCACCGTGCTCGCCCGCCCGACGATGGCGCGTCTCTCCACGAACCCGAAGTAGCGGGAATCCGCGCTGTTGTCACGGTTGTCGCCCAGCACCAGGTACCGGCCGGCGGGGACGACTACCGGTCCGAACGAGCGTAGGGCGGGTGTGCCGGGGATCGCCATGACGGCATGGTCGAGTCCGCCCAGGCGCTCGCGGGCCAGTTCGCATCCGGCCATTTCGGCGTCGGGCGCCGTGGGCCCAGTCGGCTCATCCGGCGGAGCATAGCGAGCGGGCTCCCCGTTGATGATCAACCGGTTATTCCGAAGCTCGACCGTATCGCCCGGCAATCCGATCACCCGCTTGACCAGGCGTGCGCCGTCTCTCGGGGAATTGAACACGACGATATCGCCGCGTGCGGGCTGTCCCCATTCCACCACGTGCCACGTCGTGAGGGGCACCTTCAGATCATAAGCCAGCTTGTTCACCAGGATGCGCTCGCATTCCAGGATTGTCGGCTTCATGGAGCCGGAGGGCACATGATTCCAGTCCGCGACCGAAGATCGGAAGGGGATCATGATCCCGAGCACGACAGCGAGATCGCGGCCCCAGGCTTTCCATATCCGGGCGGCCTGGGCCTTGCATGGTCTGCGCTCAGTTTTCACGAGGATTCTCCTGTGGCGAGCGGTCAGTACATCCAGATCGGCGTCCAGCCGACCGGGAACGAGTCCGGAAGGCCCATGCTGGGTGGCGTGTCGTTGGCCTGGTAACCCGCGTTGGCGATGGCGCCCTCGAGGTTCTTCAGCGCGAGCTGGTTCGTGTCGTACGTCACGCGGATGGCATGGGCCGCCGGGTCGGGCGCGACGCGCAGGGGATCGTCCCCCGCGCGCGCCCGTGCGATGGCGCCGACGACGCGGTGCGCGTCGACGCCGGTCTTCATCGCGGGGATCGAGATCGCCGCGGCGTGCCGGTCGGGCCAAGCCTGGAGCCAGCCGCGGGGCGTGGGCATGGCCGGCGCCGGCCAGTGCCGCACCTCGACGATCCGCGCCTCGTAGCCGATCTCGCGCAGGCAGCGCAGGATATGCCGCTGGTACTCCCGGGAGAGCAGCCGCGCACCCTCGTAGTAGAACATCGTGCCCTTGTCTACGCAGATGTCGTACCCGTGCTGCAGGGTCGCGCGCCCGACGGCCTCGTTCAGCGCCGCGTTGGTCACGATCCGCACGTCGCGCTCGGTCTGCATCCCGGGCACCTTGATCTCGACCGTGCGCTGCGTTTCGCGCACGCAAGAGACGCAAAGGACCGCTACTGCACCGAGCAATCCCGCCACGAGCCCGAAGCGTAGTCGCATGATGGATTCCCTTCCCGGCTTGTTGGACACCTCCACTTGGCGTCCGTTCACGCCGGGATCCTCCATCCGTACCCCGCCTCCCCGCGTCGGCTCAACACCGGCCCGCCAAAATACCAGCCGGCCAAACATCTACCGGCTAAAGATGGGTCGGTTCAGCACAGATTGGCCCAACACAGGCCGCGCCGACAGGGTTCAGGGCTTGCCTAACCCTCTGCCTCACTCTCTACCGCATGTCCCTCTGCTGCGGGACATGCGGTGCGTGGGCACCCTGGCGGGCGGACGCGAACAAGAGCTGGCCGCCCTCCGGCGAAGCATTGGATTGTATGCCGTCGAGTTTTCTACCTCATACTCACCTCCCGAGTAAAAGGGCCCAAGTGATGTCTTCTATTACTAGAAAGGAAAGAGGACGGCTTGATTCCATGCTTTTTCGTAAGAAGCGGTGGCGATGCAAGACTGATTCATCTGCCGTCGCAATGTGCTGAAAACTCGAGCGTTGGTTTTTCTCGGTAGGGCGAACCCTCCGGGTGAGCCGCGCCATGGGATGCTGCTCAGCCGGCGGTCTCGCCCTATCCGCAGCTTCTTTTGATGGAAAAAACATCCCGTTGTTCCATGGGACATAACCTCACTCGTGAATCAGTCCTAGCGGCGATGGCCGCCGGCGCGAGGGGGTTTGCTTGTAGTCCGAGGCCTGGTACAATAACTATCTACATGCCTGCAACGAGTCAGCCGTCGTTGTCCCCGGAAGCGCTCGCACAGGTGAACATGGCGCTGCGCCGGTATTGGGGATACGAATCGCTGAAATCGCTCCAGGCGGAGGCCATCGCGTGCGCCATGGCGCAATGTGATTCGCTCACGGTGCTGCCGACCGGCGGCGGGAAGTCGCTATGTTACCAGGTTCCGCCGCTGCTGGACGGCTCGCTCGACGTGGTGGTCTCGCCGCTGATCTCGCTGATGAAGGACCAGGTGGACGGCCTGCGGGAGAGCGGCTATCCCGCCGCGGCGCTGCACAGCGGGATGACGGCGGCCGAACGCCGGATCGTGGAGACCGCATTGCGCGCCGCGGAAATCCGCCTGCTGTTCGTCTCGCCCGAGCGGCTGATGATGGAGGATTTTCTAGGAGACCTCAAGCAACTGGCGGTGCGGCGGTTTGCCATCGACGAGGCGCATTGCATCAGCCAGTGGGGCCATGATTTTCGTCCGGAATATCGTCAACTGGCCGTCCTGCGACAGCATTTCCCCTCGGCAAGCCTTCACGCGTACACGGCCACGGCCACACCGCGTGTGCGCGAGGACATTGTCGAGCAATTGCAGCTCAAGGACGCGGCCCTGCTGGTGGGTTGTTTTGACCGCGCGAACCTGATCTACCGTGTTCTCCCGAAGACCGACGTGCGCGAGCAGACCGCGCAAGCCATCGCCCGGCACGCCGGCGAGGCCGTGATCGCCTACTGCTTGAGCCGCAAGGATACGGAAACCCTGGCCGCCTGGTTGAAGGCCCGCGGCGTGCGCGCGGCCGCCTACCACGCGGGCATGGAACCGGAGGACCGGCACCGGACGCAGGAGGCCTTTGCCGACGAGTCGCTCGACGTGGTCGTGGCCACGGTGGCGTTCGGCATGGGGATCGACCGCAGCAACGTGCGGTGTGTCATCCATACCTCGCTGCCCAAGACGATCGAGCATTACCAGCAGGAGACCGGCCGGGCCGGTCGCGACGGCCTCGAGGCCGAGTGCGTGCTGTTCTATTCCGCCGCCGACGTCATGCGCTGGAAAGGCATCATGAACAAGCCGCCGGCGGAGGCGCCGGAGCCGGGAACCGAAGCGGACCTCGAGGCGGCGAGGAAGATCCAACTGGAGTTGCTCCGCGGCATGCAGCGCTATTGCACGTCCGCGCGGTGCCGGCATAAGGCGCTGTCGGAATACTTCGGCCAGGCCTACGACCGCGCGGATTGCGGCGCCTGCGACGTGTGCCTGGACGAGGTGGAAGAGGTCGGCGACGGCACGGTGCTGGCGCAGAAGATCCTCTCCTGCGTCGCCCGTGTCGGCCAGCGGTTCGGGGTGGGGCACGTCGTGAACGTCCTGCTGGGCGCGGATACGGAGACCCTCCGCCGCGCGGGCCATGACGGATTAAGCACGTACGGATTACTGAAGGACTCCACCGCGAGCGCCCTGACCGCGCTGGTCTACCAGTTGGTGGACCAGGGCCTGCTGACGCGGACGGAGGGGGACCGGCCCGTGCTTAAACTGAATGAGGCTTCCGCGGCCGTACTCCGGGGTGGACGCGCGGTGCGGCTGTTCCAGCCCAAGGAGCGCCTGCGCAAGCGCACGGCGCGCGGGGAGAAGTCTATGGAAGGGGTGGATATGGAGTTGTTCGATACCCTGCGCCGCTGGCGACAGGAGGAATGCCAGCGGCTGGGGATCCCCGCCTATGTCATTTTCCACGATACGACGCTGGCCGAGCTCGCGCGCGCCCGGCCCGGCCGGGTGGAGGACCTCGTTGGCATCCCCGGCATCGGCGAGCACAAGCAGGCGCGATGGGGTGAGGCCGTTTGCGCGATCATTGCCGCGTGCGTTCCGCCCGGCCGGGTCAGCCCGTCACGGTGACCACGACGACGCGCGAGCGCGGCTCGACGTCGCACTCCAGGTGGAAGATCTGCTGCCAGGTGCCGAGCCGCAGCCGGCCCCCGCTCACCGGCACGGTCAGCGAAGGGCCCATCAGCGTCGCCTGCAGGTGCGAGTGCCCGTTGCCGTCGTGCCAGGCCTGCTCGTGCCCGTAGGCGCGCGACGGCGGAATCAGCCGGTCGAGCACTTCGCCGATGTCCCGCTGCAGGCCGGGTTCAAACTCGAGCATGCCTACGCAGGCCGTGCTGCCGACGTTGAAGATATGCGCGAGGCCGGTCGTCACGCCGGAGCGCCCGACGACGGCCGCAACGGCATCCGTGAGGTCGTGGGTGTCCCGATGGCCCGCCGTCTCCAGGCGGATTTCCTCCTGGTGGGTCTTCATTCGCCTGCGAGCGCGGCGCGGACCCCTAGCGGATCGGCCGAGGCGGCGTCGGGCTCCATCGCAATCTCGAGGTTCGTCACGCCCGGATGCGTGATCTTGATCACGACCTGGTTCCCGACGCGGTCGAACGACGCGGGATAATTCACGCCGACGGGCAGCCAGCCGGCGGGGCAGAAGATCTCGGCCCGGTTCATGTTGGTCATGCGCCGGAAGACCCGTTGTCCCTTTTCGTTCACCCCGTACGATGCCGGGTGCCGGTAGCGGTTCTCCAGCACGTACCGGTCGACGGCCAGGTCCTTGACCAGCGGGTTGACGACGTCCACGAACGGCCGCTCCGCGACCCGCAGCGTGGAAGCAAGCGCGTCCTGCGTGGCCGAGTCGTAGGCGTGGTGGCTGGAGATGATCGTGTCCACGGCCGACGCGCCGATGCTGAAGGTCGCGGAGGGCGAGAGGATCACCACGTCGAAGGCACCCATCTCCTCGCCCAGCCCGTACACGACCACCGGGTGAGCGTTGATCGCCTCTTCGAAGACGACGTTCATCAGGTCGCGGTACTGCGCCGTCGTGGCGCCGGCCGCCGGCACCTTGCCGTCCCACGCGATGGGCTCGATCCGGTCGTCCGCCCCGAGGTCTGCGCCCTGCACGGCGACGCCGTTGCGGTCGTAGAGGTTGCGGGCCAGCAGCGCCTTCGAGCCGGGATCGACCAGCACGGCGGTGCGGTTGCCGATGAAGAGGTTGTCCTGCACGGGTGGGATCATTTCGCCGCTTACGTGCACGCCGACATCGTGGTACGCGATCACGTTGCGCGACACCAGCGGATTCGACCGGAGGATCATCACGCCCTGGTTCGTCTGCGAGCCGACGATCGCGTTGTTCACCGCGACGCCGCTTCCGCCCTCGAAAAGAACGGCGGCCTGGGCCTGCCCTTCCAGCCGGCACTCGAAGACGCCCATGAACCGGCCGAGCGTCCGCACGCCGTGCTGCCCGCCGCGGATCGTGAAGCCGATGATGCCCGACTGGTTCTCGCCCATGACGCCCGGCGCGGCGTCCGGCACGTTCAGGATCGTGCGGTCGGCCCCGGCGCCGACGAGGAGGACGCCCTCCTTGAGCCGGACGGGCCCCTGGTATTCGCCCGCCGGCACTTCGATCACGCTGCCGGTCGCGCTGTTGACCAGGGCCTGCAGGCTCTGCTGGGCCTGCGCGGGAACCGTTGCCGCGCCGAGGAGAAGACCCGCCGCCAGGAACGCCATGCGCTTACTCATGATACGCCTCCATTTAATGAATCAAACTCATTGTGAGCATACTCCAATTCCGGTCCCCCGTGAACCGGCAAATACAATCCTTCTACAAGGCGCGTATTTCCTTCAACCGCCGGATGATCGGCAGGTGCTGCGTACAGCGCTCCTCGCACGCCCCGCATTCGGTGCACTGGCCGGCGACCGTCTGGTCCAGGCTCCACTGCCAGTGCAGCCGCTCCTGGACGGCCTTCTTCTCGCCCTCGAGGATGAGCATGTTGTACGAGTCCATCATCCTGGGGATCGGGATGTCCGCGGGGCAGGGGAGGCAGTACTCGCAGCCCGTGCAGAGGCCGTCGAAGCCCTCTTCCAGGTGCCGCTCCACGCGGGCGATCTCGGCGTCGGTCCGCGGCGCGAATTCGTCGAGCGCGGCCAGGGCGCTGTCCACGTCGGCCGGGTTCCGAAAGCCGACGAGCGCGCAGGTGATCGCCGCGTGCGAGAGGTTGAACCGCAAGGCGGCGGTGACCACGTCCGGGTCGTTCTTTTCCCGGATAAAATCAAAACGCTTCGGATGGGCCGGGATGAGGCCGCCGGCGAGCGGGTTCATGGTGACCACGCCCAGGCCGGCCCGGGCCGCGGCCTCGAGGGCCGAGCGCCGGAAGCGGAAGTTGGCCGCGTTAAACCCGAGCGTCACGCCCTCGAATATCCCCTCCGCGATCACCGCGGCCGTTTCCTCGCCGTCCATGTGCGACGAGAAAACCAGGTGTTCGATCAGGCCTTCCTCCTTGGCCCGGAGGGCTTCGCGCACCGCGCCGCGGTCCTTGCGCTCCGCCCACTGCGTGGGATTCATCAGGCACCAGATATGGAAGAAATGAATGCGATCCACGCCGAGCCGCTGCAGCGAGCGCTCGAGCCCTTTCCGGAACGCCGCGCCATCCGCCTTGTCGCACTTGCTGGACAGGTAGAAGGTCCCCGGCTTCAACTGCCGGACTGCGGCGCCGACGATGTCCTCGCTCCGGTCCCCGCAATAATAGGGCGCGGTGTCAAAGTAATTGATGCCCCGCGCGTGGGCGTGGAGCAGGGTCTCGGCCGCCCGGCCGATGTCCCGGTCGTTCTGCGGCGTCTCGAACCGCATGCACCCGGCGCCGATGACCGAGACTCGCTTGCCGGTCTGTCCGAAAGGGCGGTAGAGCATGGCGTAAAGATAGGGCCGCCCTGCCGTTTCTTCAAGCCGCGCCGCGACTTTCGGATTGCGGGCCGGCCGGCGGCGCGGTAAGCCATGACCGGAGCGAATACCATGAAAAAAATCGGGCTGGCGCTGGGCGGCGGGGGCGCGAAGGGGCTGGCGCACGTCCCCATGCTGGAGATCCTCGACGAACTGGGCGTGCGGCCGTACCGCATTGCCGGGACGAGCATCGGCGCCGTGGTCGGCGCCCTCTACGCCTCGGGCCTGTCCGGCGCCCGCATCCGGGAAGGCGTCCGGAAGATGGTCGTCAGCCGGCGCGATACCCTGCGCGAGGCCCTGCGCAAGACGGACGCCCTCAAGTGGTTCGGCTTCCTGGACCTCGAGTTCGGGCGCCGCGGCCTGCTCAAGGGCGACAAGTTCATCGAGTTCCTCTACGGCAAGATGGGCGTCCGGACCTTCGAGGAACTGAAGATCCCGCTGCGCGTCGTGGCCACGGATTTCAACACGGCGGAGCAGGTCCTGCTCGATTCCGGCAGCCTGCCGGACGCGATCAAGGCGAGCATGGGCCTGCCCGGCGTCTTCACGCCCGTCGCGCGCGCAGGCCGCGTGCTGATCGACGGCGGCGGCGTCAACCCCGTGCCGTGGGACGTGCTGGACGACTGCGATTTCGTGGTCGCGGTTGACGTGATGGGGGACCTCGACCCCGCCGGGCCGCCGGTCCCGAACCTGTTCCGCGCCGTGCTGGGCACGTTCGACATCATGCAGAAGTCGATCATCGCGGAGAAGCTCCGGCGCGCGCCGCCCGATCTGTACATCCGCCCGGCCGTCCGCGGCGTGGACATCCTGGACTTCCGGCGCGCCGAGGACGTATTCGAGATGGCCGCGCCGGCGGCGCAGGAATTGAAGCAGGCGCTCCAGCGCGTCCTCTGATCGACCCGAACGGACCGGATAGCCTTATACAAGACCGCCCCAATCCGGTACTATACGCGGACCATGTGCGGAGCTTTTTCACGGTGAGCGGTTTCCCCGGACGGTCGGCGGCCGGCTATCTTCTGTTTCTTCTTGCGGCGGGGGAGGCGACGGCCCTGACGGTATCGAACGTCCAGTACACGACCGCCGCGGGCGGCGCCTCGCCGTACAGCGGCAGCAGCGTCACGGTCAGCGGCGTCGCCGTGTACGCCGACCCGCAGGGCTACACGCTCTCCGACGCCGGCGGCGGGCCGTGGAGCGGCGTCTACATCAACGACCCGTTCCACCGCCCGAACCCCGGGGACCGCGTGACCCTCGGCGGCACCGTCCGCGAATCCCGCAACATGACCGTGCTGACCAACGTGTCTTCCTATAGCCTGACCTCCACGGGCGCGCCCGTCGCCGCGACCTGGATGCCCGGCCGGCAGGTGACCAACGAGGCGTACGAGGGCGTGCTGGTCCGCGTGACGAACGCCACGGTGCGGAACATCAACGTCCGCGGCACGGAGACCTACTGGCAGGCGGGCGACACCTCCGCCAATTTCTACGTCGCCACGCGCGTGCCGTACCGCTATGTCTGGGTTTCCAACCAGGTGCTGTCGGCAATCCAGGGCGTGGTCTTTTCCGTCGGCACGACCAACTCCATCTCGCCGCGCTCCGACGACGACCTCGTCGGGCGGACGGTCTTCGAGTACGCCCTGCGCGGCCTGGTGATGACCCCGGGCGGCCCGCGCACGAACTGGTACGTGCACGTGCGCGACGACGACATCGTCGCCGTGACGTCCGCCGCGCCGCCCGGCGTGACCGCCGTGGACACCGGGGGCATCATCTTCCCGGGCCTGCTCGACGTGCATAACCACCCGGCCTATAACTCGTTCCCGACCCTGATGTTCAACAACTTCCCGTTCGGCCACCGGGACCAGTGGGGTGAGGACGATGCGGAATACGACGACTGGAAAAACCGGCGCATAGCGCTTCGGACCGCGGAAGGGGATTCCACGAACGACACGATCACCAAGTACGGGGAGTGCCTGGAACTCATGGCCGGCTGCGTCGCCATCCAGGGCCAGAGCAACAACGATCCCGAGCACACCCATCCCGACGTCATCCTGTACAACATCGAGGAATTCCCGTCGCGGGTATGGTGCAATATTTTCCCGTGGCGCATGACGAACACGTCGGGCATTGCCGAGCGCACGAACCTGCTGCTCCGCATCGCGGGCGGGGCCGTCAACGCCGCCATGATTCACCTGTCCGAGGGCACGGACACCACCGCCCGCGCCCAGTTCGCCACCTGGCGCGGCTGGGGCATGCTGAATTCGAGCGTGGCGATCATTCACGGCGCGGCGCTGGGCACGAACGAATTCGCCCAGATGGCCGCGGCCGGCGCGAAGCTGATCTGGTCGCCCATGTCGAACATGAAGCTCTACGCCGGCACGGCCAACATCCGGGCGGCGAAGCAGGCCGGCGTGGTGATCGGCCTCTCCCCGGACTGGACGCCCAGCGGCTGCTTCAACCTGCTCGAGGAACTGGGCTACGCGTGGGAGCTGAACCAGTCCGTCTTCAGCAACGCCTTCACGGCGCGGGAACTGTGCGACATGGTGACGATCAACAACGCCCGGTGCGCGGGCCTGACCAACCGGTACGGGCAGATTGCCGCCGGGTTCAACGCGGGCCTGGCGGTGATCGAGGGGGATCCCGCCGATCCCTACCTGTCGCTCATCCGCGCGCGGCCGTCGAGCGTGCTGCTGACCGTCGTGGATGGCACGCCGCGCTACGGCGACCCGGCGCTGATGAGCTCGCTGGGCGTCAGCGGAGAGAGCGTGGACGTGCGCGGGCGGACGAAGATCTTCAACATTGCCGTCTCGCATCCTTTCCTGGAACACAGCCAGCGGCGTTTCACGAACCTGGTGGCGATGCTGCGCACGGCGCACGCGACCCTGGCGCCCGTGAACGAGCTGGACCGCGAGGAGCTGCAGCTCCTCGACCTGGCGTTCCTCCAGCGCAGCGGCGACGACGTCGTGCCCTTCCGCGCGGATAATCCCATCAGCGCCGGGCCGGGCGGCGGGACCTACGACCTGGGCTCGAACTTGAGCCTGACCTTCCGCTACCAGGATTTCTGGGACAACGATGCGTTTATCACCGGCCTGACGCACACGATTTCCATCGTCCCCGCGCGGTATTCCAACCTCGTGCTCCAGACCATCGCCACGAACTGGCCCAACGACCCGGCGCGCGAGACGGTGAACTTCACGATCGACTTCCAGGACATGCACACGAACTACATCTTCTCCTTCGTCACCCGCGACCTGCAGGGCAATGGGCGCACCTCCCAGATCGGCGCCGTCTCGTTCCGGCTGGCGGCGCACGCGGGCGGGGACAGCGACCGCGACGGACTGCCCAACGAATGGGAGACGCTGTACTTCGGCTTCTTCACGAACGCCACGGCCGGCGCCAATTCCGACGGCGACCTGCTGGACAACCTCGAGGAATATGTCGCCGACACCGTGCCGACCAACGCCGCCTCGTGCTTCAGCTCGTATGTCCAGGCCATCGCGGAGGCGGGCGGCGTGATGCAGTTGCGCTCGCCGGTGCCGACGTCCGCCCAGCGCCGGTACGAAGCCTGGTGGACGACGAATCTCGCGGGCGACGCGACATGGACGCCGGCGGGACTCAACCTGGCCGGCGCGGCGGACGGCAGCGCCGTGACCCTGTCGGTGACCAACCCGCTCCCTGCCGCCTTCTATCGCGTGGGCGTGAAGCTGCCCTGAACCCTTCCCTTGCCCCCGGCCCGTCGCGGTGTATGGTATGCGCCATGAACGCCTGGTACGCCTCGCTGACCCTGCCGCCGCTGACGCCGCCTTCGTGGGTTTTTGGCCCGGCCTGGACGATCCTCTACACGCTCATCGCCGTTTCGATCGTCGTCTACTACCGGGCTCGCCCGCTCCAAGGCCGGCTCGTGACCACGGTGGTCCTCGCGTTTCACCTGCTGACCAATTTCGCGTGGTCGCCCCTCTTTTTCGGGTTGCAGCGTCCCGGCCTGGCGCTCGCGGACATCGTGCTGCTCGACGTGTCGCTCGTCGCGGTCATCCTGCTCTTCCGCCGCGCCAGCCGCCTCGCCGCCGCGCTCCTCGCGCCGTACCTGCTCTGGGTCCTGTTCGCCACGTACCTGAACGCCGGGATCGTCGCGCTGAACTGACGCGGCCCGCCTTGTCATCCGCCGGCGTTCGTGACAAGATGGACGCATGCAACCGCCGCTGACGTCCGACGAGGTCCGTATCCTCGGCGCGCTGATCGAGAAGGAAATCACGACGCCGGAGTACTACCCGCTCTCGCTCAACGCCCTGACCAACGCCTGCAACCAGAAGTCCAACCGCTTCCCGGTCGTGGCCCTCGACGATCGCATGACCGACAGCCTGCTGGAGGGCCTCCGGGACAAGCGCCTCGTCGCCATGGTCACGGGGACGTCCAACCGCGTGCCGAAATTCCGGCAATTGCTCGTCGAAACCATCGGTCTGGACAGCAAGGACATGGCCGTGATGGGCGAGCTGATGCTCCGTGGCCCGCAGACGGCGGCCCAACTCCGCGCCCACGCCGCGCGGCTCCATCCATTCGCCGACCAGGCCGAAGTCGAGGCCGTGCTCCAGGGCCTGTCCGAGCGGCCGCAGGGTCCGCTCGTCGTGAAACTGCCGCGCCAGACCGGGCACAAGGAGCAGCGCTTTGCCCACCTCCTCGGTGGAGCGCCGGCCGCGCCCGAAGCCGTCGCCGCGCCGCCACCCGAACCAGCCTCGATCGAGGGAACCCCGGAAGCGGATCCGCTCGCGCAACTCCGGGCCGAGGTCGAGTCGCTCCGTGCCGAGGTGGCGGACCTGCGCCGGCAGGTGGCCGAACTCAAGGGGCCACTCCCGGCTGAAGGAGCGCCCGATGGCGGACCCGGCGGATCTTAAGGCGATCGAGTTCTTCGCCGGCTGCACGGAGCAGGAGCTCCGCGACCTCGCGCCGTTGTGCCGCCGCGTTTCGTATCGCAAGTTTCAGCCGATCTACAACGAGGGCGAGGGGTCCCGGAAAATCCACGCGGTCTTGAAGGGCGAGGTGGTCCTCCACAAGCTGGGTGACGGCACGCGCGAGCCGGTGCGGCTGGCCGTAGTCCGGGCGGGGGAGATGTTCGGCTTCGGCGAGGCGATGCTCGAGACCTACTACACCAGCGCCGGCGCCGCGACGGCCTGCATTCTCCTCGAAATCGGCCGGGATGATTTCGTCCGCCGGTTCCTGGCCGTGCCCGCCTTCCGGGTACAGGTCGTGCGGGCCCTCTCGAAGATCGCGCGCTACCTCGTGGACAAGGCCGCGCGCGGCAGCGGGCTCAACGATCTGGCCCTGTACCTTCAGGCCTTGAGCGGCGAGTGCGGAGAAAACAGGATGGGCAAAATATTCATCCGCAAAAAGTTGCATCAGCCTGAAGTCGCGTCGCTCCTGAACTTGAGCCGCGAGCATGTCACGCGCCTGTTCGCGCGGCTCAAGGCCGAAGGGGTCGTGGACTTCAACCGCGGCTACCCGATCATTGACCGCGCCTGGCTGGACCGGGTGGTGCGGGACAAGGACCTGGCCGCCAGCATCCAGTATCGCGACGCGCCGTTCTGACCTATTCGGTGATGCACGTCACTGACGCATTTCCCGTGCGGGCGTAGGGTGGCGCGCATGAAACACTTCCTGCCCGGCCTGCCCTGGCTGCTCCCGGTCTGGCTGCTGTTCGCAAATCGCGCCGCGGGGACCAGCCTGACCATCACCATCACCAACCTGCCGCCCTCCGGTTCGACGGCCGAGGGCCGGTCGGTGGCGCTCGCGGGGACGCTCAACGGCTGGAACAACAACTCGACCCTGGCGACGGTGACGGGGGGCCGCCTGGTGTACACGTTCGCGGACGTCGGATCGCTGCCGGCGCTCGGTTCGGACTGGTCGGACAAGCCGGACGGGGCGAACGCGGCGTTCCAGTTCGTGGCGCCGGGTTCGTGGTCGGAGCGCGCCGTGAAGGCGGACTTCAATTCCAACGACGGCAACTTCCGCGTCGCGCTGGTCGAGGGCGCCGCGAACACGGTCGAGATCGACGCGGGGCCCGTGCCGACGCTGGTGGACCAGGCCGGCGCCGTGCGCGTGAACGGGGTGGCGGAGCGCGAGGTCCCGGCCCTGGACCCGGCCTGCTTCGCGTTTCCCGGTGGCCGGTGCAAGGCCCTGGTGATGAGCTACGACGACGGCCACGTGCAGGACCGCGGCCTGGTCGGGATCTTCAACGCGCACGGGATCCGCGGCACGTTTCACCTCAATTCCGGCTCGCTGAATTCCGACACGTTCGTCACGACCGCCGAAATCCCGTCGCTGTACGCCGGGCACGAGGTCTCCTCGCATACCGTCCACCATCCGTACCTCGACGGCCTCGACGACGGCGGCGTGCAGTGGGAGGTCGGGACGGACCGCGCCACGCTGGGGGCGGCCGCCGGGTACACGATCCGCAGCCTCTCGTACCCCTTCGGCGCGTTCAACAACCGCGTGATCTCCCTGCTGGCCGGCCTGGGCGTGAAGAGCGCGCGGACGACGCTGGACTCGTACACCCTCGAGTACTTCCCTCCGAACCCGCTCAAGTGGCACCCGACCTGCCATCATTCGGCCGCGCAGGGCCTGGCCGAGGCGTTCGCGGCGCGCGCGGAGGAACGGATGGCCCTGCTTTTCATCTGGGGCCACAGCTACGAGCTGGACTACAACCTCTCCAACAACAGCTGGGCGTACATGGACGCGCTCTGCGCCACGCTGGGCGACCGCGGCGACGTCTGGTACGCGACGATGGGCGAGGTGGAGGAATACCTCTCCGCCGCGCGGGCGCTCGAGTGGCCGGCGCCCAACCGCGTCCGGAATCCGTCGGGTTCCGTCACGGTCTGGACCCGGCTCGCCGGGCGGCTGTCCAAGGTCCGGCCGGGGGCGAACCTGACATACCCGGCCGGCTCGGTCGGCGTCTCGCCCGGCGATCCCGCGGAGAACACGACGATCACGCTCCGCTATGCCCCCGGTACCAACGCCTTCCGAGAAGCGGCCGCGCTCCAGATTCACATCGGTCGGGACGGCTGGCAGGAAGTGCGCGACCTGGCCATGACGCGGGAGGGCGATTTGGCCTGGACCTGCGCCATCGAGGTTCCAGACGGCGCGCGCCGGCTGGACTTCGCCTTCACCGACGGGCAGGGGTTGTGGGACGACAACAGCGGCGCTGACTGGTCGCTGACGATCCGATCCGCGTTTCCCGTGGCCCTCGCGCCCGTCCAGTGCGCGCCCGGCTCGCCCGCGATCGCGGAACGTTCCGCCACGGGCCAGAACAGCGCCGGGGAATCCCTCGACCTCGATCCCTCGGGCGGCGCGCTCACAACCTCGGCGGCCGCCGGCTTCGGGAATTTCGGCAGCGTGTACGTCAATGCCGACGCGACGAACCTCTACCTCGGTGCGACGGGATGCGACCTGTCCGGGGACAACAACGGCATGATCCTGTTCCTGTCGGTCGGATCGCTGGCGGACGGCGTGGCGAACCTGTGGAACCTGCGCGGCGCGCCGGCCGGGCTGGACCGGCTCCACAACCTGGGGTTTGCCCCCGCGGCAAACGTGGCCATCGTGCTGGGCGACGAGTACGGCGACGGCGCCTTTCCGCATTTCAACCTCGGGAACGGCTACGATTTCGGGCAAGGCGTGTTCTACCTGTCCTCCGGCGCGGCGATGTTCCAGCCCGTGCCCGGCGCCCGGTTGTCGCAGTTCGACGGCAGCGGCGCGACGCCGACGGGGACGTCCGATGACGACGCCAACCGGCTGACCGATCGCTGGGAAGTCGCGATCCCGTGGACCAGCCTGAACGCCGCGTTGGGCGCCGCCTCGCTGGGCTCGCTGCACGTGTCGGGCGTGATCGCCAGCGACAGCGTCTCGGGGAACGACCGCTATCTCTCCGCCCGTTTTCTCGGCGAATCCGCGGCCGGCGAGCTGGACGCGTACGGCAATTTCGGGTTCCATTTCGTCACGCTGACCGGCCGCCGCGTCGGGTTGCCCGGCGCGGATTCGGACCTGGACGGCATGACCGACCTGCACGAGACCCTGGCCGGCACCGACGCGGCCGACCCCGCCAGCGCGCTGGTCATGCTCCGGCCCGTCCCGCGGGACGGCGCGTGCGACCTGCAATTCGAGTCCGTGCCCGGCCGGCAGTACCGGATCCAGTACCGGACCGACCTCGCCCCGGGCGGCGTATGGCTGGATCTGCCCGGCCCGCTGACGGCGACGGGCGGCGTGTGCGGCGCGACCGACCCGGCGGCCGGCGAGTCCCGCGTGTTCTACCGGGTGCGCCTGGTCGGGCCGTAAAGCGCTGGTCCTTTTCCGGCTTCAACCGCCGCCGCGAATCCGGTATAAGCGCGGCAACCACTCATGGACCCCGCAACAAACCAGGACGAATCCTACCGGGAATTCAAGCGCGACCTGTGGATGTCGGCGCTCGCGCTGGTGAGCATCGGCATCGGCCTCTACCAGCTGGGGCAGGCCGGGGCCGCGCCCGGCATGACGGCCCTCGACTACGTGGACCTCGGGATCGTCGTGGTCTTCATCGCGGAGTTCGTGCTGTCCGCCCGGCGGGCCGGCAATTTCCGGGCCTTCCTGGCCCGGCGCTGGTGGGAATTGCCGAGCATGATCCCGATCACCGGCGGGATGATCACGGGCCTGGGCGGCATCTCGCTGGTCCGAGGCGTCCGTCTGCTGCGCCTGGTCCGCGCGATCCGGCTGCTGCGGGTCGTGAGCGTGGGGCTCCGGCTGCGCCGGGTGTCCGGCTTCATCGCCCGCGTGTACCGCCGGTCGCAGGCCGGCTCGCTCGTGGCCGTCGCGGCCGTGATCGTCCTGCTCGGCGCCGTCGCGGCCTTTGCCGCGGAGTCGCGCCATAGCGAGCATTTCGCGACCTTCCAGAACAGCCTCTGGTGGTCGCTGAACATGTTCACCAACGTCGCCTACGTGGATTTCCAGCCCGCGACGGGCCTCGGGCGCCTGCTCGCCGGCATCCTCCAGGTGTTCGGCATCGCGTTCATCGGCATCTTCGCCGGCAGCATGGCCAACGCCATCATGCAGGAATCCAAGCCGCCCGCCGCCCCGTGAGCGGACCGGCGGCTCGATCAACGCCGATTCCTCTTCCGGCGGGCCGCTTTTAATTGCTTCCCGTCGGGTGGCCGTTGGTCTAGAAAGGCGGGCATGATCCTGTCCATCCTTCTCTTTGTGCTGGGCATCGCGCTGCTGTGGGTCGGCACGGAGATGGTGCTGCGGCGCATCCCGACGCTGGCGGCGTGGCTGCGCGTCTCGCCGCTGGTGGTGACCATCCTGCTGGTCGCCGTGATGACCTCGCTGCCCGAGTTCTGCGTGTCGTTCTTCGCCGCCCTGCGCGGGCAGGCCGCCGCCGCGGTGGGCAACATCGTCGGCTCGAATTTCGTCACCCTGACGTTCGTCGCCGGCCTCTGCGCCCTGTGGCGCCCGATCGTCGTCGGCCCGGCGATCCGCGAGCGGGAGTCGAGCTGGATGATCCTTTCCGCGGCCCTGATGCTCGTGCTGGCGATGGACGGGCGGATCAGCCGGCTGGACGGGCTGATCCTGCTGGCGGCCTACGTGCCTTTTTTCCACGGAACGCTGGTGGAGGCGCGGCGCGAGCGCCAGCACGCAGCGCCGGCCGGGGTCGCGCGGCCATGGATCGACATCGTCTTTTTCCTGGGCGGGGTGGGGCTGATCATCCTCGGCTCGAGCTGGATCGTGGAGCACGGCACCGTCATGGCGCGGCGGCTGGGCATGAGCGACCTGCTGATCGGCGTGACGTTCTACGCGTTCGGGACCTCGCTGCCCGAGCTGGCGATCGCGCTGGGCGCGGTGATCCACCGGCAGGCCGACGTAACGCTGGGCGAGATCTACGCCTCGAACATCTTCACCGCGCTCGCCGCGGCGGGCGCCCTGTGCCTGGCGCTGCCGCTGTCCGTCGAGCCGATCATCGTGCAGCGCGATCTGCCGCTGACGATCGTCGCGGGCGTGCTCCTGCAGATGTTCGTCACCACCGGCCGCCGGTTCGTGCGGTCGGAGGCGGTGGTGATGATCGCGCTCTACGCGCTGTTCCTCGCGGCCCAGTTCATGGGCTTCAACATCTCGCTGCCGTGAGGCCGTACAGCCCGCGGACCGTGCCGGGAAAGGACTCTCTCCCTCCTTTTTCCGTCTCCCCTCCGTGGTTTCCTCCCCATTCCCCCGCGTGATCCGGCCGGGCGCGCGGTGAAGCGTCTTTCCAAGCGCAGGGGAGAGTCGTATACATAACAAAAAGGAGGGACGATCATGCTCGGCGCGCTGGCGGGGGACATCATCGGCTCGGTCTACGAGTGGAACAACATCAAGACCAAGCAGTTTCCGTTGTTCTCGCCGCAGTGCTTCTTCACCGACGACAGCGTGCTGACCGTGGCGCTGGCGGACGCGATCCTCACCGGCACGCCCTACGCACAGAACCTGAAGAAATTCTTCCTGCTCTACCCGAAGCGCGGGTACGGCGGCGGGTTCGCGCGCTGGGCGAGCAGCGAGGATTCCAAGCCGTACCACAGCTTCGGCAACGGGGCCGCGATGCGGATCAGCCCCGCGGGCTGGGCCTATGACACGCTGGAGGAGGTGCTCGACAAGGCCCGCGAGTTCACGGCGGTGACGCACAACCACCCGGAGGGCATCAAGGGCGGGCAGGCCACGGCCGCCGCGATCTTCCTCGGGCGCGCGGGAAGGACGAAGGACGACATCCGGGCGTACGTGGAGGATAACTTCGGCTACGACTTGAGCCGGCACGTGGACGAGATCCGGCCGGCCTACGCGTTCAACGAGACCTGCCAGGAGACCGTCCCGCAGGCGATCCGGGCTTTCCTTGATTCGACCGACTTCGAGGACGCGATCCGCACCGCCGTCTCGCTGGGCGGCGACACGGACACGCTGGCCTGCATCACGGGCGGCATCGCCGAGGCCTTCTACGGCGGCGTCCCGCCGGCCATCCGGAACAAGGCCTACGCCATCCTCGATCCCCGCCTCGGCGACATCACCCGCGCCTTCGTGGCCCGGCATTGCGCCAAGTCCTGAACCGCCGGGCGGCGAGCGTCCGCCCTGCGGTTCAGCCGCCGTCGTGAAGGGCCGGGCGGTTGCTTTCCCGCGCATGACGGAGGGCGCGCTGCAAGGGCGGCAGGACTTCGTTGCAGAGTTCCTGCAGCGTCTCGAGCCGGACGGCCGTGCTCGCGTTGGTATGGGCCATGGTCGAATCGAGCCGGGCCCGGGCGGACCGGATGCCCTCGTCGACTTGCTGCAGCAGGCGCTCGATTCCCGGATCCGGCTGCGCCCCGTCGGCCGCGGCTTCCTCCCACCCGGCCTGCGTGGCCGCCGCCTGCCGTTCGATCCAGCCCAGTTTTCGCCCGGCCCGGTATTCCAGGCGCGTGTACAACTGCCCGAGCCGCTCCTCGATGTCCGCGTGCACGGCCGCGACGCGGGCGGAATCCGAATCGTCCACGGAACGCAGCCGGCGCGCGAGTTGGGCGTAGCCCTTGGCCAGTTCGGCGACGTCTCCCTCCAGGACGACCACGACCAGGTCGCCGTCCAGCAGGGCCACCGAGTCCTTCGCGGGCCAGGCCGCGTGCTGCAGGGCGTACCGGTAACCCTGCTGCCGCCGGACGTCCTGGATCCGGTCCCTCCCGGGGGTTTGCAGGGACACCGACGACCCGAGCATGGCGAAAACGAGTTCGGGCTCCCACGGCGGGACCATAGAGTGCTCGTCCATGTAGTCGGCCGGCTCTTCGAACCGCCGCGTGCGCTCGGTGTACCGCTGCATCGCGTAGCGCGGCAAGTCGCCGATCACGATCAGGTTGTAGGTCTCATCGGCGTCCAGGCCGGGCAGCGTCTCGATCCGGTCGAGGATCCGGTTGGCCATCTGCAGGTCGTGCTGGTTGCTGCGCACCATCAGGCCCGAGTGCACGAGGTCCTGGTGCGCGAAGAGGAGCAGGGCGGCGCCCGCGAGCGCGGCGGCGAGGCTGCGCCCCCGCGGACTCGGCGCCTCCATCGCCAGCAGCGCGCCGAACAGATACAGGAGCGTGAGCCCGCCCGCGAGACGGAAGGCATAATAGAAGCGGATCGGGCTCACCGCGAAGATACTCTTCGTGGCCCAGATCGCGCCGAGGAGCAGGAGCAGGCCCCAGGCCGTGTACCGGATGCGCTGCGCCCGCGTCCCGGGCCCCGTCCCGAGCCGGCGGAGCGCGACCCACGCGGCCATGACGAGCAGCGCGAGCAGGATCAATTTGACCGGCCAGAGCATGTACGGCTGGGGAATGACCAGGTGAGCGAACGCCGCCTCCAGGCTGCGCGCCAGGCGCGAGGGCAGGTGCCCCAGGGACGCTTCGCGGAGCTGGTAGGCGTTCCACTCGATCAGCCCGAGCCAACGGCAGAGGGCCAGGCTCAACCGGTACAGGACGCCGCCGGCGATGAGGGCGAGGGCGCCGGGGCCGAGGGTTGTCCGGAGGAATCGGCCCATGGCGGGCGTCTCACCCCGGGCGCGGCTGTCCGACAGCGCCAGCAGCGCGCGCAGCATCAAGGCGACCGCGGCGACGTTCAGGGCCGGCTGGTAGGAGGCGAGGGCGCACATGATCAGCAGCGCTCCCAGCGCCACGCCGCTTCGGGTGGCCCGCGCCGCCGCGATCAGTCCCCCGATGGCCAGCAACTGCGCCGCCCCGAAGCAGAGCGACTGGTAGCTGTAATAGAAGTACGCAAGAACAAACGGCACGAGGGAGGCCATCAGCGCCGCGACCGTCAGCGGGTACGCGCCGCCCGCCCGCCGCCAGTAGACGGCGGCCGCCATGCCGCTCGAAACGTGGAACACGATGGCCCAGAGCTGGTTGACGACCGGCAGCTGGGCGTGCCCCACGAGCAGGTAGAGGAAGAAGCAGAACCAGCGCCCCACCGAAACCTGGTTGCGGTACTCGACCCAGGGCAGCCGGGAGATGTCGTGGTTGCCGAGGGGATGCTGAAGGAGGAGGTACGCGAAAACGAGGACGTTGACACCGAACGCCAGGGCGAACGCTTTCTTGAAGCGGGCGGGGATGCGCTCCCACGCGCGCCGAATGCGCCCGCCCAGGGCCCCGGCGTCCGGCGAGCCCGCCGGATCACGGTCCTGCGTTTCCCCGGTTGGCTGTGTCGCGTCCTGCGGCATGACAAATGGAAGCTTTCTCCTCCGCTTGTCGAAACAATGCTGCC
This sequence comes from Verrucomicrobiota bacterium, assembly GCA_022710725.1. Taxonomy (GTDB): domain Bacteria; phylum Verrucomicrobiota; class Kiritimatiellia; order CAIQIC01; family JAGNIJ01; genus JAGNIJ01. The sequence continues at coordinate 96,094 of JAKLGK010000011.1, read as the reverse complement.
ACGGGGGAAGGATTGTCAAGCGCCGGAGGTCGCGCGCCTGTTGACCGGCCGGCGCGAGTGCTGTATCCTGCGCCTATGGGTGGTCCAACGAGGTGCGACCGAGTCGACGTGCGGTTGGTCCCGGGTGCCCGGGAGGCATCCCCCCCTCTCTCGAACAACGCGGAGCGCGGCGCCGAACTCGCGTGCGCCGGCGTGGCCGGCTGGATGGCCCCGACGCCGGAGCGGCCGGAGGAAAGGACGGGGGACGCGCTCCTCCAGATCCTGCGGCAGCGCGGGCTGGCGGACACGGTCATCCTCGGCGGCGCGGCCCGGGACCGCCTCCTCGCCGTCAGCAGCCGCTGCGACGTGGACCTGCAGATGCGCATCCGGCTGACCGATGCCGAGCGCTCGCGGATCGGGAGTATCCGCCGCCTGGCCCGCTTCCGCTGGCCGTGGGGCGGGCTGCTCTATTCCCTGGCGATGCGGTGCGCCATGCGCGGAATCCAGGCGCGCCATGAGCCGGACTGGGCCCCGCTGCTGTGGGACGGCGTGCTGGAGAATCCGGAAGGGCTTTTCCCTGGGACGGCCAGCTTCCGCGGCGTGCGCGTGGAGCGGGCCAAGCGGGTCCTGGTCACGGCCGAGGGGGAGATCATTCCCGAGAATCGCGTCCCGTCCTTCGAACTCGTGGCCCTCTCGCCGGAGGGGGAGGTCTTCGCCTATGACGCGCAGACCCTGGAAGACATCGAAAAGCGGCGGGTCCGCATCGCGGGCTGCGGCGCGCTGTCGATTCGCACCGTGATGCGGATGGTTTCGATCCGGCGGCAATTCGCGGGGACCTCCTACGACGAGGGATCCTGGCGCGAGATGGAGGCCTATGTCGGCTGGCTTCGGCGCGGCCGGGGCGCGGCGCGCTTTCACCTGCAGTCGCGGCACGCGCGGCGGGTCATCCTGGCGCGGCTGGGCGAGACCATCCAGCGGGCCGGCGACCAGTGGCCGCTGGCCGTGGAGGACCTGGACCGGCTCGGGCTCCTGCCCCTGATCGAATCGGCCTGCCCCGAGGCGGGCAGCCTGATCCGTTACCGGCGCGCGCTGGACGGCGGCGCCGCCGTGTCGGGCGATGAGGCCGCGTTTTGCGAACCGCTGCTGTCGAGCTTCCCGCGCCAGGTCTTCCCGCTGGATGCGCCGCCGCGGATGGGAGCGCGTCCATGAGCGCGCACTCCGCAGGCCGGAATGGCTCGAGCTTCGCCTCCTCCATTTCCCTGCTCTCGATCATGCTCTTCACGGTGCTCGGGACGACCATCCTGCGCCCGGTGATCGACCTGAACCTGAACCGGGCCGGGTTGACCAAGACCTATATCGGCGCGAACGGCGTGATGTGGGAACTGGGCTGTTTCCTGGCGGCCCTCCTGCTGGTGCGCGGCCTCCGCCGGTGGGGACAGCGCACCCTGCTGGCCGTATGCCTGAGCCTCCTGCCGCTCCTGATCCTGGCCACGCCGCCCCTGCTTCCGACGCCGTTCCTGTTCCCGCTCCGCTTCGCCCTCGGGTTCTTGACCACCCTCGTGTGCCTGGCGTGCATCACCGGCTCGGTGGTGGCCAGCGGGAAGGAGAACCACGGGACCGCGCTGTGCGTCATCACGGCGTCGGCCACCGGGGCCAAGGCCCTGGGCTCCGCCATGGTCCGGCAGGTCGGCATCGACGGCTACGGGCCCTTCCTCCTCGCCGGCATGAGCGTCGGCCTCGGCTTGCTGCTCCTGGCGAGTCTCCGGAACGGCGCACCGAAGGGCGGCCTGGGCCCGCAGCGGTCTCCGCTCGCGTGCGCGAAGGTCTCTCCTTTCGCCCTGGGCACGCTGGTCATCCTGGCGTTCTGCGCGGGGGCCTGCCGCGCGGCCTTCTTCACGTTCCTCCCCATCTATGCGACCGGCATCGGGTTCCGTCCCGAGGACGGCGCCCTGCTGCTCGCCGTCGCCTTCGCCGGGGCCGTGATCTTGAGCGTGCCGATCGGGCGGCTCGGCGACCGGTTCGGGCACGGCCGCATGCTGGTGCTGGTGATGCTGGTCGTCATCGCCGCCTCAATCCCGCTGGTGGCCCCCGTCACCGGGCTGCCGTGGCTCATGGTCATGGTCTTTGTGATCGGCGGCGGATTCTCGACGACGCGGGACCTTGGGCAGGCGGTGTGGAGTTGCCGGCACCCCGAGCCGGAAAACGTCATCGCGCACCTTTCCTTCTGGGCCGGGCTCGGCGCCGTAGTCGGCGTCCTGGGCACGGGGGTGTTCATGGACCTGTGGGGCCCGCTGGCCTTCGGGGCCGCCGTCATCGGGGGCGGGGTGCTGATCATGATCATGGCCGCCTCCACGGATCCCCGCGCGCTCAAGGTTGATGAAGACACCGAGCGCGACATGGATCCCCTGGTGGGCGCAAACAAGATCCTGTTCGACGATTGACGCGAGACGCACGATGAAGATCGGACTGTTCCAGGGCCGGGATTGGAAAAAACGCGGGATGGCGGCCGCCGTCCTTCTGCTGGTCCTCGCCTCCGCCGCCGTGCTCGTATGGAACCGGCGGGAGCCGCCCCCGCCGCCGCCGCTCCCGCTGCTGCCGGACGAAGCCAGCCTGGCCGAGTCGGATGTGGGGTTGCTGGCGACGGATCCGGCCACCGGGAGCGGCCCCTTTCCCTACCTGGTCCCGATGGTCCAGGCCATCGACTACCGGCTGCGCGACATCGAACTGGCCGGCCGGAACCGAGGCTACCGGTTCCGGCACGTGTTCCAGGCCGGGTGCGGGTCGGGCTTCCTGCGCGAGAACACGGTGGGCAACGATTTCGACTACATGATCACGGTTCATCTCGGCGAACTGGCAACCGACCTCGCCGATCCGGTCCAGGCCGCCGATGACCTGCTAACCCGCATCGAGAGCTACCTGGGGCTGTTCTACCGCGTGGTCCACGACCAGGCGGGCCCCGACCTGGCGATGCACCAGTGGCCGGACATGCGCGGAGACCGGCTGCGAAACCGGTCCCGCGTGCAGCAACACCTGGCCGAGTCGCTCACGGCTTTCCGGGACGGCCGCCCCCGGTGCTTCCTCCTCGACGGCGAGCAGGGCCGCCGGGTCCCCTGCTGCGTGGCGGCCGGCGAGTTGAGCCTCCCGACCGACCTCCTGGCCAGCCTGCTGTCCAACCGGGTCCAGTACGGCCCCCGGATGTACGCGGGCATCCGGGGCGTGGGCGTGCTCTTCCGCTTCTACTGCGACCTGGTGTATCCCGGGCCGGACGGGCCGCCGGTCACGCGGCGTAACGTGCCCGTCAACCCGCTGCATTCCTCCGGGCGGGTGCTGGACATGCGTAACGGGTTCATCGGCATGGCCCCCGCCGGCGCGGAGTCCGCGGCGTTCCTGCGCGCGGAGATCGCCTCCGACCCGGCGCGCTGGGTGCGCTACCGCGTGGACGTGGGCGCGGACCTGTTGAGCCAGGTGACGCGCTACCTGGACGAACAGAAACCCATGAAGGCCCTCAAGCGCCTGCACCAGTCCTACGATTTCCTGGAGCCGATGCTCGACCCGGACGCCTTTGCGGGCCTGCGGCCGTTTCTGCGCCGGCACCTTCAGGATCCGGACGTGCTGCTGTGCGAGGATATCCGTGAATTGTCCTCGCAGGCCGCGGTGGCTGTCGACGAGCCCTGGCTGCGCCGGCTCTACGCCGGCTCGGGCGACCTGCCCCGGACCCTGCGGCAGATTCTCCTGAACCTGGCCCGGTTCGAAAAGCGCGGGCCGCCGGCGCTGGCACAGGAGGCCGCCGCGCTCAAGGCCGCCCTCGAACCCATCGTCGCCGAAGGCAGCCGCTCGTACGGCAGTCGCGAGCGTATGCAGATCGAGGCGGCCCTCGAAGCCATCGAGCAGCAGGCGGCCCGCTGGTCGGCCGCTCTGCTGGAGCCGGCCGCGGGAGAAATCGCGCAATGGCGGGATCGCATCCGGCAGGAACTGGCCGCCTGCGGAGTGCGGCCCTTCCGGGCCTACGGCCTGCCGACGAACGAGGTGGTCGGTATCCTGTCTGCCGACATGGCGGGCGTCGTGACAATGGATGCCCTGAACCAACTGGCCGCGCAGACAAACGTTCCGCCCTTCCAGTACTGCTCGCTCGAGCCGGACCAGATCCCGCCCGATCGCCAGGGGGAAACGGACTACTTTCCCTGCTACCTGTGGCTGCGGCCGGCGCCGGGCCCGGCGGAGGAGGAGCGGTTCCGGCAGGCGCTGGATCGCATCGAGGCGGACATGGTCCGGTCCGGGCTCCGGGTGCAACCGCCATGACGACCCCTGCGATGAACGACGGCGTTGCTTCTGCCCGGCCCTGGAAGAAGCGGCTGGTCGTGGCGGCGTGGGCGGTCGGCGTGGCCGCGATTCTCGGCGCGGGTCTGTACGTTGGCGTCCACCGACCGGCATCGGACGCGCGCCGGCGGTCGACCTGGAAGGCTCCCTCCGGGGCGCAAATCGAGCGCGACGAGATCTACATGCTGCTGGCGTACGCCGTCGCGGCAAGGGGCTGGCAGGTGGAGGGGCCCGCCAAGCGCGGGTTCAACGTGGGGGCCGTGCTGGTCGACTCGTCGGGCTCGAACGCCCTGTTCTGGGCGCGGAACTGCAACGTCCTTCTGCAGAACGCCACGCAGCACGCGGAGCTGCGGCTTATGCTGGGCTACCTGGATGCCGCCCGAGTCTACAACCTCATGGGGTACACCGTGTACGTCACGCTCGAGCCGTGCGCCCAGTGCGCGGGCATGATGACGATGACCGGCGTCCGCCGCGTGGTCTACGGGCAGCGCGACCCCGAGTACGGGCGGGCGTTCGAGCGCCTGCAACTCGACACGCGCGGGAATCCCGGCCGCCTGCGCGGTGGGTGGAAGGGCAGCTACGGGCCGTACCCGCGGGCCGTCCGGGTGTCCCGGAGCGCGACGAACTATGGAGCGCGCCTGGAGGAGGCGTATAAGCGCTCGAAGCAGGACCTGCCCGATTTCCTGTGCAGCGAATCGGCGAAGGCCGTCTTCGACGAGGCGCGCCGGGCGCTCGACGAGTACCGCGTGCGCTACGAGGAAAACCAGTCCATCTTGTCGTCGGCGCGGAAGATGCTCGAACAGGTGCCGGCCGAATTCGTGCCGCTCGGCCTCCGCATGTGAGGCCGGGCGGCGGAACGCCGGTTTTCGCGGAAAAAGCATGAAAAGAATAACGTATACCATCGGCCTGATATCGGCCCTCCAGGTGGGGCTGGAGATCCTGTTCATCAAGCTGGCGCGCTACGACTTCGGGACGTTCTCGATCGCGGTCGTCGGCGTCGCCATGCTGGGCATCGGCGCGGCCGGCCTGCTGGTGCACGTCTGGTCCGCCCGGCGCGCGGCCGTGCTGGAGCGGTCGCTCCTGGCGCTGCCCGTCCTGATCCTCCTCTCGGGCATCGTGTTCTTCTCGTCGCCCCAGTCCCTGGGCCGCCTGGGCGCGGTCTTCACGCGGCTGGGCCTGGAGGCGGCCGCGGTCTTCCTCGTCATGGGCTGCTCGGCGATCCCGGTCTTCGCGCTCATGGAGGAGCAGTCCCAGCGGGTTTCCCTTCTGTACGGCGCCAGCCTGCTCGGGGCGGCGCTGGGCGCCGTGGCCAGCTTCGTGTTGAGCCACGTCTGGGGCGATATCGTCGCCTATGCCGCGATGTCCGCCCTGCTGGCGTTCCTCTGGCTGCCTCCTTCTTGCGCGGGGCGCGTCGCCGGGCTGATCCGCGGGGTAGGGGTCCTGACGGCGGTCGCCGGCTTCGTGCTCTATCCTTTCCTGGAACGGCGGGCGCATCCCGACAACCTGTATTCCCGCAGCAACTCCTTCACCCGGATCGACGTCATCCGCGACAGCGACACCCTCCTGCACATCAAGACCGGCGGCGTCAACGCGGGCACCAGCGTGCTGCTCGACGGCTATGCCCCGCTGGCCCGGCGCTTCCGCCGCGATGCCAGCGCCATCCCGTTCTACCTGGGCCTCAAGCGGGCGCTGATCCTCGGGAGCGGCGGCGGCAAGAACGTCTGCCAGGCGCTGGCCTTCGGCGTCGACCAGGTGACCGCCGTCGAGATCAACGGCCTCATCACGGACTTCATGGAGGGCGCGCTGCCGGAGCACGTCAATCCGTACCGCGATCCGAAAACGCGGCTGATCGTCGGGGAGGGGCGGGCCGCGGTCTCCACGCTGCGGAAGGCCGGGACCCGCTTCGACCTGGTATACGTCACCTTGGCCACCGTGTTCGGATCCTCGGGGCACGTGTTCACCCACACCTACCTGATGACGCGGGACGCGGTGCGCGACTACCTGGGCCTGGTGGACGAGGGCGGGATCGTGGCGGCGTACCACCTCGGGGGCGAGCGCCTGCGCGCGAAGATCGCCCGGGCGTTTTTCGACGCGCTGCTCGCCGTCGAGCCGGGGGCCGCGCCGGAGCAGGTGGCGGTGTTCGCGCAGGATGCCGAATCGCCCATGTCGCGCTTCGTCGTCATGGCCCGCAAGGGACGCCCTTTCACCGCGGCCGAGGCGGAGCAAATCAAGGAGCAGGTGCGCGAGGTCGAGCAGATGCAGAGCGCCCGGGAGATCGAGGCGGGCCGTTCCCTGATCCTGCTGACCGACAACAACCCGTTCCTGCACAACGACACGGAGGTGCCGCTCACGTCGCGGCGGTTCTTCGTGTGGAACCACCGCATGCTGAATCCGCTGCTGGGTGCGACGGCCGTGCTGTGCCTGGCGCTGTGCCTCCGGGGCGCCTGGCGAAAGGGGAAGGGCGCCGGCCTGCCGTTTGCCGACGGTCTGTCCTGCCTGGCCGCGTTCAGCGGTATCGGGTTTGCCTACACGCTGCAGCAGACCCTCGTCCTGCAGAAGCTGGAGTTTTTCCTTGAGCATCCCGTGACGAACACCTTCGTGGTATTGCCGCTCTCCCTTGTGGGGACCGGGTTGGGCTCGATGGCGACCGGCGTGTTCGTCCGCCGGCTCTCCCGGACCGGGCTGTTGCTCTTGAGGCTGATCCTGCCGTCCGTGGTCGTGGGCCTGGCCGCGGTGCCCTCCGCGTGGCTGCTGGGTTTCGCCTGGCCCCTGCCGGTCCGCATCGTGGCCTCGGCTTTCCTCGTGCTGCCTTGCTTCTTCCTGATGGGCACGTACTTTCCCGTGTTCTTCGCCCGGACCGCGCGGCTCGAACCGGCCCTGCTGCCCTGGTGCTGGGCCGTCAATGCCACGGCCGCCGTCGTCGGCTCGCTGTTCTTCATTGTCGTCGGCATGCAGGTCGGGTTCCGCGCCCTGGCCCTCGTGCCGGCGGCCGTGTACCTGCTGGTCAGCCTCTGGGACTGGCGCCGGGAGCAAGGCGGCGCCGGGGAGGGATCGGGTACCGCGCTCACGTCGTCAGGCGCGGGTGCTTTTCGCATGCTGGTGCTGGCCGGGCTCGGCGTGCTGGCCATCCTCTTTCTGCTCTGGTTGGTGGTGACCCGGTTGAATATCCTGTCGATGCATCCCTGACCAGGGCCTTGCCATGAACGGGAACGCCCGCACGATCGGTAGAGCCATTTGGGCGCTGCTGGTCCTGGCCTTTTTTTACACCGCGTTCTTCATGCTCGCGGGCGGCGAACCCGGGAGAGGATCATGTGTAACTCGACCGGATCCCCAAGGCGGGCTCGTCTTCGTAGTCCTGCCCCTGTTGCAGTTGATCGGGGTGTTCATCGGGCTCGCGATGGCCGCCCTCCTCGAATCGTCCGGCCGCGCTTCGTAACGCCACGGCTTTCAGCCGGTCAGCGAAAAAGGGCCTGAAATTCATCATTTCAGGCCCGCAAAGTTGGTAGCGGGGGTTGGATTTGAACCAACGACCTTCAGGTTATGAGCCTGACGAGCTACCGGGCTGCTCCACCCCGCAGTCAGGGCGAGGAATGTACAGGACCCCCGCCAGGATGCAAGCTATTTTCAGGAACCGTCAGGGCGCGCCGGGGTAGTCGACGTTGACGTTGTAGAACAGGCGGATGTCGTTCGTGTGAACGGCGTCCCGGAAGATGTTGGCCGGGGGGGTGGCCGCGATGTTGTTGGACCAGTCGCTGAAGGAGTTCAGCAGGTTGGTCGTGACGCGCACGGTATACAGCCGGTCCGTCGCGCTGGGCCATGTGAAGTAGAATACGCCGCCCGCCGCGTTGGAGGGGCTTGTTAGCTCGAAGACCGAGCCACGGTTGGTCGGGATGGTGTAGGCAATGAACTCGTTGTAGTTGGGCGAACCGTCACCGTCGGCGTCGTCACCGGGCAGGGCGGAGACGCCGTTGGTGAAGTACATGGCCTCCCACCAGTCCGCCATGCCGTCCGAGTCGGCGTCCTCGCCGATGCTGTTGGTCTGCCAGATGCGGACGTCGTCCATCCAGAGATACCCCGCGCGCGTCGCGGTAAAGTCGAAGAACAGCCCGAAGTAGGAGGTGTCCGTGTAGGTCGTGTCCGACCCCGTTCCGGCGGAGACGAGGTTGTCGAACCCGCCGTTGGAGTCCACCTCGAGTTCCCACACGCCGGCCGCGGACCGAGAGACCTGGATGCCTCCCGTTGTGTATGCGCTCCAATCCAGCGCGGACTGGATGATCGTAGCCGCCGCCGCGCCGTTGGCCACGCGCCAGAGCGTCACAGTGTCCGAGGAACCGGCCAGGTTCACGCCTACGGCATAGCCGTCCACAGTCGCCCCTCCCAGGTCAGCCTCGTTGGCTGCGAGGTAGACCCAGAACCGGTTGTCGGCGGACGGATCCCAGTTTCCGCCCTTGAGGTTGAAGCGCCACAGGGTCTGCGTCCCGGCCAGCGAATAGACCGGTTGGGCGTAGATGCAGCTCGTGGTTTCCACGCTGGAGAGATTGTGTTTCAGCGAGCGCGTCCCCGTGATGGCGCCGGAAGTCGTGTTGGTCCAGTGCCCCGTTGTCCCCTCGGTCCAGCCGGCCAGGTCGCCGTCCTCGAAGTCGTCCTCGAAGACGTAGCTCCCGCCGCCCGCAGCCGGCTCGCGGATGATGGACACCGAATCGCTGCTCGCGTCGCCGAGGTAGTTCGTGCCCCGGACGGTGATGACGTTCGTGCCGACGTTGAGCCCGATGCTTCCGCTGGACCAGGTCGCGGCGGCCGCGAAGGAGCCGCTGCCGGCGGTCAGGCTGTTGGTCCAGGTCATCTGCCCGATGACGGCGGGGTTGTTCGTGCCGCCGATCACGATGGAACCGACGGCGTTGGCCACGGACGCGTTGCCGTTGGTGATGTCCGTCACCGGGCTGTCCGCCGGCGCGCTGCCAAAGAAGTCCAGCGTGCGCCTCATCAGGTTGGTGCGGGCGGAGGCGTCCAGGATGGTCTCGAACGGGAACCCCATGACCACGAGGCGATACTGGTTGCTGTAAGAGATGGCCGCCACGCTGGCGCCGCCCGCGGACGTCCCGTAGACCAGCGCGGCCGTGGAGGCGGGGGAGCCGGCCGTGGCCAGCGTGTCCGGGTAGGCGGCCCGGTAGACGGGGCCCGTGCCGGTGTAGTCGAACACCAGGTTCGCGAGACCGCCGAATACTCCGCTGGCGCGGGCGGCGGCCACGTTGGTTCCCGCATCGTCCGCCACGTAGGCGGTCTTGAGGTAGTTGGAGCAGAAGCTCTTATCCGAGGCGGCGCCGTACTGTTGCAGGTCCCAACCGAGTTCAGTACCCGAAACGAACAGCCGGTTGCTTTGGTTCAGGAATGCCGTGACCAGGGCCTGTTCCGCGTCGGAGATGGTCTCGTCGGCGGTCGATTCGCGGCCGAGGATCCAGTAGGCGGCGAAATAGTCGGTGAGGTCGATGTCGCCGTCGGCGACCGCGTCGTTGTCGCACGAGTCGAAGTAGCGGCCCGCGGCGGCGAGGGCGGTCCCGTATTGGATGACGTAATCCTGGGAGTTGATCGTGCGCTGGATCACGCGCGCGACGTCGCCGTCGATGTTGTAGGCGTAGTAGCGCGTGGGCGTCAGGCGCCGCTCGTTGCGCTCGAACCCGTTGACGACCAAGTGCGTCGCGTAGCCCGCGGGCGAAACGCGCACACCGACGGTCTTGGAAGCCAGCGACTCGCCGCCCGCGTTGGTCGCGCACACCTGGAAGTAGTAGATCTGCCCCGCCGTCATGTTGGTCAGGGTCGCCGACAGCGTGGCCGCGCCGGGCACCGTGACGGGATTGCCGAATCCGAATCCGTTGGTTGAGCGGTAGACGATGTACCCGGTTGCCGCCGAACCGCCCGCCTTGTTGGTTACCGGGGCCTGCCACGCCACCGTCACGGCGCCCGCGCCGTCGTTGACCGCGCTCACGTCGGTGGGCGGATCGGGCAGTAGGACGGAGGAAACAGCGGCATTGCTCGCGCTCAAGTACTTGACAATGGCCTGGTACGAAGCCATGGCCATCACGCGCCGCGCGGAGGGGCAGCGGAGGAGATACGTGTCATGGAGGTTGTCGTGGTAGCCCACCTCGATGATCGTCGAGTTCATCTCGTTCGAGACGATGGCGCCGAATATCTCGCCGTACATGCTCCCGTACAGGTTCGCCGTGTTGTTGGTGAAGCTGTCGGGGAACCAGACGCCTAGGTCGCCGTACCCGAGGTCGTTGGTCAGTTCGGCGGCGACCTTCGTGGCGTAGACCTGCTGCATGCCGCTGTACGGCGCCGAGAAGCGCGTGTCGTAGAGGCCCATGGGGCCGCGGCCGGCGCCCGAGCCGGCGTTGGAATGGAACCCGAGATAGATGCGGTCGAAATACCCGCCGTCGGACTCGCGGTTCATCTCGTACGCCATGCGGTTGGGCGCGCCGACGTTGTCGTCGGTGTCGTCGAGGCCGGCGCTGTCGTACAGGGTGGAACTCATGCCCTGTCCGACCATGGACTGCACCCAGTACCGGGAGGCCTCCAGTTCCCGCTCCAGGCCCGACACGCCGGCGCCGCGGTCGATGTTGCCCATGCCGTTGCCGAACCGGATCGCGTCGGCGATGACCACGTCCGTGGCCAGGTACCCGTCGGGCGCGTAGTTCGAGATGTTCACGCTATGGTTGGTCCCGGCGTCGAAGTAGTAGGTGCCCAGCCAGACCCAGCCCAGGCCCACGCGCCGGTGGTTGACCCGCACGTCCGTCACGCCGCCGGAGTGGTAGACCCGGTACAGCTGCTTCACGCGGTCCGACCCGCTGCGCGCCCACGCGTAGACCGGGTAGAAGCCGGCGGCGGGAAGGTTCGGCCGGTAGATGGCCCAGGCCGTGGTCGCGGTCGAGTTGATGTACGCGTAACGGTAGGGCGTGGCGCCGGCCTCGCCGTAGTAGGTGCTGGAGGTGCTGTTGCTCCAGGTCCCGCCGAAGGTGACGCGGGCGGAGTTGGTGTTGTCCAGCACCACCTCGTTGGTCTGCTGGCCCAAGGGGCGGAAGGGGACCACGGTGGCCCCGGCCTTGAAGCAGTACTCGGCGAAATAGTTGAGCTGGTCGATGTTGCCGATGTCCTCGACCACCTGGTTGTCCAACCCGCGGCCCGTGATCCACCCATAGGTGCTGTTGTACGTGAACCCGTGGCCCGCGCTGGTGAAGACGACGACGTCGCTCAACGCGCCGCCCGGCTGCGCCGCGGCCGTCGTTTCCGATCCCGAGCCGCCGCCGCCCTCCGCCGCCTGCCGAATGAAGGACACGCTGTCGCTGGCCGCCGACCCCGCCGTATTCGTGCCGGTGACGGTGAGGACGTTGGTCCCGACCGAGAGCGAGGCGGAGAACGACCAGGGAGTCGCCGCGGCGAACGTCCCGCTGCCGCCCAGGCTGTTGGTCCAGCGCATCGTGCCCACGACGTAGGCGTTGGCCGCGCCGGTGACGGTCTGGCTGGAGGTGGCGTTGGGCACGGTGGCGCCCGCGGTCGCGATCTCGACGGACGGCGCGCCCGCGCCCTTGGTCAGGATGGTCCCGTTGTAGCCCGCCGCCATGAAGAGGTCGTTGCTGAACGCGACGCCGCGGAGGAAATTCGTCGTGCCGGATACTTCGGCGGTCCAGTTGCTTCCGTCCGTCGAGCCCCAGATGACGCCGCCTTGCCCCACGGCCACGAATTGCCCGCTGCCGAAGGCCACGCGGTAGAGGTTCGCGCTGGCCGAGGGGAGGTCGTTGGTCTGGCGGGTCCAGGTCGTGCCGTCCGGCGAGGTCACGACGCGCGAGCCGATGCCCACGGCCACGTACGCGCCGTTGCCGTACGCGGCGTCCAGCAGCCAGCCGCCCGCGTTCGAGGTGCGCGAGGTCCAGGAGATGCCGTCGGAGGAGGTGAGCAGGACGCTGTTTTCACCCGTGGCGATGAACAGGCTGCCGACGTAGTTCACGCCCTGGATCGTGTTCGTTGTGCCCGAGACCTGCTGCGCCCAGGTGGAGCCGTCCGTCGAGCGCAGGATGACGCCGCCGGCGCCGGCCGTCACGTACGCGCCGTTGCCGTAGGCGGCGCCGCGCAGCATGGCGTTGGTCGGCGTGGAGCGCGTCGTCCAGGTCGCCCCGCCGGACGAGGTCACCACCGTGCCCGTGTCCCCGACGGCGACCCACAGGCCGCCCCCGCCGACGACGTTCAGCAGCAGGCTGCCCGTGCCGGAGACGCGCGAGGTCCAGTTCAGGCCGTCGTCGCCGGAGGTGGAGATCACCCCGCCCGCGCCCACGGCGGCCCACTGGCCGTTCAGGGCGTCCACGCCGTAGAAGGAGGCCGTCGTCCCCGGGTCCTGGCTTTGCCAGTCGGCCTCGCCCGCGAATTTGCTGGCGAGCAGGTCCCAGAGATCCGAGGTGCCCTCGTCGTAGTTCAGCGCCCAGATGCCGATGCCGGCCAGCTCCTTCATATTGACGAAGTCGTACTTGAGGCCGAGGCTGTTCGTGTCGTCGTACCAGAGCTGGCGGTAGCTGCCGTAGAGCACGTAGGGCGTCAGCGAGTTCGTGTCCCAGTTGTAGCCGTAGGTGCCGGCGTACGACTCCGCGCTGGGGTACTGCCGGGCGGTGCCGTCGCCCGTGGTGTCGGCGTGCATCGCGTGGGAGACCGTCGGCCAGTCGTAACCGTAGTACGGGCAGCCAAGGAGCAGCTTCCCTGGCGAGAGCCCGAGGTCCAAGTAGTTGGTGACGGATTTCTGAACGCACCACGAACTGAAGATGGCGCTGCCCTTGAGCGGCGCGACCGGCCCGGCCTGATCATCCGTGCTCCACGAGTAATCGTAGCCCATGATGATGCACTTATCGAGAAACCCCTCGTACTCGGCGACGTCGAAATTGCTGCTCCAGTCCACGGAGGGGAGGCAGATGGAGACCTGCGAGCCGGGCACCTGGGCATGCATCCTGACCGTCAGGTTGCTCATGAACAACGTCAGTTCCTCGGCGTACCCGCTGGCGATGGCCTCAAAATCAATGTTGACGCCTTCCGCGCCGCGCAACTGGACCACGCGGACGAGCTCGTTGATGAGATTGCTCTGGGCCGCGGCGCTGCCGAAGAAGGCGGCGTGGTTCGACATGAGCGTGGCGCAGAGGACCACGTCCACGTTGTTGGAATGCGCCCAGTAGACCAGCGGCGTGTTGGACCAGCTGTTCATCGTGACCGCGTAGCCGGTGCCCGCGTTGACCTCGTAATTGAAGTAGGCGACGGTCGAGAGCAGGGTGAACTCGAAGTTGGTGTAGCTGGAGCCTTCCCACGACGGGTACCAGCCGAAGACCTCCTTCTGGAGGGTGAACGGCCCGGGCGTCGAGGCGCCCGTGAGCGCGCGGGGAGCGGCGCCGAGTTCCTTCTCGCGCAGGTCGCGCCGCACGGCGTCCCAGTCGCTTTCCGTGACGGCCCGGAACTGCTTGTAGTACTCGGCCTCGGCCTGGTGGATGGATACGGGCAGGACGGCCGGGGCGGCCTCCCGCGACGCCGGCGCCGGCGTCCCTTCCGAGAAATCCTGGTCCACGGGGTCGGTCACCGTCCAGTTGGCGCTCTCGTCTTCCGGGGTGGCCGGATTGGGGTCTCCGGCGACGGCCCGGCCGGGCAGGGACAGGCCGAGCGCGGCGCACACGGCCAGCGTGAACAGACAGGTTGTACGGGTCATATTGTGTAATTCTAGGCCACCGGTTTTGCCCCGGCAAGCCGGGAACTCCCCATGTCCAAGTCAGTACCCGGACCGGCCAGAAATGTAAAAAAGGCCCGTTTTATTATTCACCGGGCCGCGGGCGTGGGGTACTATCTCCAAACCTATTGATAAAGCCTGGAGGAGTCCCATGGAATTCAAGTACATCGGGAAGGATATCCTGCGGCCGGACGCGACGGCCAAGATCACCGGCAAGGCCAAGTTCCTGGCGGACCTCAAGCTCCCGGGGATGCTGCATTGCGCGATCCTGCGGCCGACGGTCGCCCACGCGAAGATCGTGTCCATCGACACGTCGGAGGCCGAGAAGTGCCCGGGCGTGGTCAAGGTGGTCACGGCCCAGGGCCAGAACTACCGCTACGGCGACAACATCCGCGACTTCACCCCGATGGCCGGCGATCGCGTCCGCCATATCGGCGAGGCCGTCGCGGCGGTCATCGCGGACAGCGCCCACCACGCCCGCGAGGCGGTGAAGAAGATCAAGCCCGTCTACGAGCCGCTCCCGGTCTACGTCGACGCCCGCGACGCGCTCAAGCCCGACGCCGTGCTGATCCATCCCGACAGCGGCGACTTCTGGCACCTGCCGGGCCTCGGCCCGAAGGCCGGGACGAACATCGCGAACTACTACAAGCTCGTGAAGGGCGACGTGAAGAAGGGCTTCGCCGACGCCGAGGTCACGGTCGAGGGCGAGTTCAACTACCCGTTCGGCTCCTGCTCGGCCATCGAGCCGCACGGGGCGATCGCGTGGTTCCACGAGGACGGGCTGATCGAGATCTGGTCGTCGTCCATCTGCCCGTTCGTCATCCGCGACGAGGTCGCGCGGGTCTATGACCGGCCGATCTCCGACGTGCGCGTGCATATTCCCGAGGTGGGCGGGTGCTTCGGCTACAAGTCCGACATCACGGTCGAGCAGACCATCGCGTTCATCGCCAGCTTCGTGCCGGGCCGGCCGGTCAAGTGGGTGGCCACGCGCAAGGAGGACCTGGTCAGCACGCTGATGGGCCACGGCATCCGCACGAAGATGAAGCTCGGCGCGAAGAAGGACGGCACGTTGACGGCGATCCAGGCCACGCTGTACCACTCCACCGGCGCCTACGCCGACACGGGCATCCACGTCTGCATCGGCGCGACGCACAACTGCACCGGGCCGTACGAGTTTCCGAACTGCTTCATGGAGTCGTACCTGACCTACACCAACACGCCGCCGATCGGCGCGTTCCGCGGCTACGGCCATCAGGAGGGCCAGTTCGGCGTCGAGCGGCTGATGGACATGCTCGCGCGCAAGCTCAAGATGTCGCCCTTCGCCCTGCGCGAGAAGAACTACCTCGGCGAGGGCAAGACCACCTCGCTGGGCGAGAAGCTGTGGAAGACCAACGGCGACGTCCGCGCCTGCGTGGCGAATGTGAAGAAGGCCGTCTTCGACTCGCCCAAGCCGAAGGAGGACGAACAGTTCTACTACGGCCGCGGGTTCGTGGCGGTGATGAAGTCGCCCAAGGGCGCGCCGTTCTCCTCGAAGGGCTGCTACCTCAAGATGAACTCGGACGGCAGCGTCTGCATCAACATGGGCGGCGCCGAGGTGGGGCAGGGCCTGCGCAACGTCGTCCGGCTGGTCGCCGCCGAGGCGCTGAAGATCCCGCCCGAGCGCATCCGGGTCTACACGGAGATCGACACCCAGTTCTCGCCGTGGGAGTGGCAGACCATCGGCTCGATGTTCACCACGCAGGGCGGCCGCGCGATCGTCCGGGCCGCCGAGAAGGCGATCGCCATCCTCAAGCGCACGGCCGGCCAGGTGCTGAAGTGCGACGAGGACATGCTGGACTACGACGGCGAGTTCGTCTTCCTCAAGTCCGACCCCGGCGTCCGCGTCGAGGTGCCGCGGCTGATCCACGGCTACATCACCGGCGACGGCATCACGATCGGCGAGGTCGTCCAGACCACGTCGGACTGCCGGCTGCCGCGCTACTCGGGGCTCGACCCGGAGACCGGGCAGGGCAGCGCGGGTGTGGAGTACACGTTCGGCGCGCAGGCGTGCGATATCCGGATCGAGAAGGCGACGGGCAAGGTCCTGATCGACCACTTCGCCTCGTCGTTCGACGTCGGCCGGGTGATCCAGCCGAAGCAGATCCGCGGGCAGATCGTCGGCGGCGTCATGATCGCGATCGGTTCGACGCTGCACGAGGAGCTGAAGTTCGACAAGGACGGCAAGTGCCTGAACCCGTTCTTCGGCCGCTACCGGTTCCCGACCATCAAGGACCGGCCGGCGAAGCAGACGGTGGTCTGCGTCGAGACCCCGGCGGTGGTCGGCCCGTTCGGCGCGCGGGGCATCGGCGAGCACCCGCTCGTCGGCGTCGCGCCCTGCATCCTCAACGCGATCCAGGACGCGATCGGCGTCGAGTTTACCGAGTTGCCGGTCACGCCGGACAAGGTCAAGAAGGCGCTGGAGGGCCGGTAGGGCGCGTTCGCCGAACGCGCCGCGTAAACGGCGGCTTGAGCCAAGCCGCCCTACCTGTGGGAAAACGAATTGAAAAGAGGACACGACCATGGCTGAAAAAATCAACCTGACCGTCAACGGCGTGCCGCGAACCGTGGAGATCGAGGGCTGGGAACGGCTGATTGATGTCCTGCGGGACAAGCTGGACCTCACCGGCGCCAAGCGTGGCTGCGACGACGCCACCTGCGGCGCGTGCACCGTCGTGCTCAACGGCGAGGCCGTGCAGAGCTGCATCACCGGCCTGGCCAAGTACAAGGACGGGAACGTCGTCACCATCGAGGGCCTCTCGGGCGGCGTCGGGAAACTGCACCCGATCCAGCAGGCGCTCGTGGACGCCGGCGCGGTCCAGTGCGGCTACTGCACGCCCGGCATCGTCCTGCGGCTCTACGCGCTGTTCGGTAAGAAGCCCGACGCGACGGACGACGAGATCGTGGACGCCCTCGAGATCCACCTCTGCCGCTGCACGGGCTACGAGGCCATCTTCGAGGGCGCCAAACTGGCGCGGGGATACCTGAAGAAAGCGGCAAAAGCTTAAACAACGAAACAAGAAAAGGGAGGAATACCATGGCGTACGATCTGATCATCCGGAAGGCGCAGTTGCGGGGGAAGAAGGGGCTGGTGGACATCGCGATCGAGAAGGGCGTGATCGCGAAGATCGCCGCGAAGATCGCGGGCCGGGCGGGCAAGGTCATCGATGCCGGCGGGCGGCTGGTGACGGAATCGTACGTGAACACCCACCTGCACCTGTGCAAGGTCTACACGCTGGCGTTGCAGGACACCAAGGCGCTGTCCGCCTACCACGGCGAGAGCATGGGCGCCGCCATGACCGCCATCGAGCTGGCCGCGCGCGTGAAGGACAAGTACAACGAGAAGTGGATCGTCCCGAACGTCCTCAAGGCCCTCGCGCACGCGGCGCGCAACGGTAACACGCACATCCGCGCGTTCGCGGACGTGGACTCGAAGGCCAAGCTGATCGGCGTGAAGTCCCTGATCAAGGCCCGCGACATGTTCAAGGGCATCGTGGACGTCCAGGTCGTCGCGTTCCCGCAGGACGGCGTCGTCCGCGAGCCGGGCACGGCGGACCTGATCCGGCAGGCGATGGACCTCGGCGCGGACGTCGTCGGCGGCATCCCGTGGATCGAGTACACGAACGCCGACTCGCAGAAGCACGTGGACGAGATGGCCAAGATCGCGCAGGCCTACGACGCGGACCTCTCGATGCTCGTGGACGACGCGGGCGATCCGGGGCTGCGGACGCTGGAGATGCTCGCCCTCAAGACCATTGAGACCGGGCGGATCGGCCGCTCCCTGGCGCACCACGCGCGGGCGATGTGCATGTATCCCGAGCCGTACTTCCGCAAGGTCGCGGCGCTGCTGCGCAAGGCCGGCATGGGCGTCGTCAGCGACCCGCACACGGGCCCGCTCCACGCCCGGGTCAAGGAGCTGCTGGCGGAAGGCAACCTCGTGTGCCTCGGCCAGGACGACATCGCGGACGCGTATTACCCGTTCGGCCAGAACAGCATGCTGGAGGTCGCGTTCCTGAACGTCCACCTGCTCTGGATGACCACGTTCCCGGAGATGGAAAAGATCTACGACATGATCACCACGGCGCCGGCGAAGGCGATCAACGTGAAGAACTTCGCGGTCAAGGAAGGCGCCCCCGCGCACCTCGTCGTGCTCGACGCCCCGACCGTATACGAGGCCCTATGGTATCACCGCGAGCCGCTGCACGTGATCAGCCACGGCAAGCTGGTGGACCTCAAGAACTTGCCTGCCTGACGCGGCGTCGCGGAGCTCCGCCCTCCACGGCGTAGTCAAACCCTTGGAGGGTCGAGCTCCTGCGAGACCGTTTCGTGCGGCTTGTATCGGCATGGAGACGGCATGAAGAAACGACCCGGCGCAGCCATTCTCTTTTCCGGCGGCGCGGACAGCATGGCCGTCGCGATCCACTACCTGCGCCGGGGGCGGCCCGTGGCGCTGCTGACCTGCTATAACGGCGCCGAGAGCATGATGGAGCACGCGCAACACCGCGCGGGCCTGCTCCAGAAGAGGTTCCGTGGCCTGGTCGCGTGGGAGCAGCGCGACGTCAAGGACCTGTTCCACCGGCTGGCCATCCAGCATCTGGAATCCGACATCAAGACATACGGCACGCTGGTCTGCTGCGGCTGCAAGCTGGCGATGCTGGCGGAGGCCATCCTGCTGTGCCGCGAACGCGGGCTCCGTGAATTGGCGGACGGGTTCCGGCGCGAACAGATCTACTACCCGGAACAGACGGACGAATACATGACGCCCGCCGGGCGCCTGGCCCGCTCGTTCGAAATCCGGTACGCCCACCCGCTGTACGAGGCGACGGACGCGGACGTGCCCCGGATGGCGGCGGAGGAGGGGTTGCCCCCGGTCGCGCTCCAGCCCTCGTGCCTGTTCGCCTTCAACCGGATCCGCCCGTCCGCGAAAATCCGGCAATACGTCAACGCCAAGCTGCCCGCGGTCAGGGCGTTCATCAAGAAGCGGCTCGCGACCGTGAAGTAGTGTCGGATGGAGCCGCCGCGCCCTCGCGGCGCGTTGCGGGACGGGGGCGTCCCGGCTCCAATCCTTGTCATCCGACCGCGTCCGCCGCTCGTATCAAGGAGCAGCGGAGGATGCCATGAACCATCGAACCCGGCAACTCGTTCGCAGAATCATCAGCCATGTCTGGGGCCCGACGGGGTCCATCCTGTTACACTTGCTGGTCGTTTTCCTGCTGTTCAAGCTGGTCGTGGGCGAGCCGCCACGCAAGATCGAGGAATTTACCATCACTTACCTGCCGGTCGTCCCGCCGCCCCCGGACGCTTTCGACCCACCCGATAATAAGCCTTGGGATGACCTGCCGCCGACGCCCGTGGACATGCCGGTGCAGCCGGATGTGCCGTCTTCCGAGCCGCCGCCGGATTTCAAGGCCGACGATTGGATGGCCCGCGGGCCACAGGAACTGGCGGGTCCGCCGATACTGGATGACGTGCGGAGTTCCGCGATCCTTCCTGTGGGATACATTCAGCGTACGACCGCGGGCCGGATGAACGGCATCGCCAGCTACGCCGGCGGCGGTTATTCGGAACCCTCCGTGGTGAAGGCGCTGGAGTGGCTGAAAAAGAACCAGGCCCCCGACGGCTCCTGGGGGCCGAACAAGCCCGCGATGACCGGCCTGGGCCTGCTGACGTTCCTCGCCCACGGTGAGACGCTATCCTCGGACGCCTACGGGGAGACGGTCGGAAGGGCGGTGCGCTTCCTGATGACCCAGCAGAACGAGGCCGGGCAATTCCACAGCACCGACGGACAGGCCGCGCCCTACGTGCATGCCATCGCGACCTACGCGGTCAGCGAGGCCTACGGCATGATGCGCGTCCCCCAACTGCGCCCGGTGATGGAAAAGGCCGTCGGGGTGATCGTCACGGGCCAGCAGCCAGGCGGCGGTTGGGACTACCGCTACGCGAAAGCCGGACGGCGCGACACGTCGGTCGCCGGCTGGCAGATTCAGGCGCTGAAAGCCGCCCGGATTGCGGGGGCGGAAACACCGGGCCTGGCGGAGGCTCTCGAACGCGCCTCCGCAGACCTGCTGGCTGTTCGCGATCCCGAGACCGGACGGTTCTATTACACGGACCGTACATCGCACAAGACCGACTCGATCACCGCGATCGCGTCGTTGTGCCTGCAACTACTGGGCCGCGGCCGATCCGGGGCCGTGGACTCCGCTTTCCGCGCGATGGGGCAGGCGGCATGTGACTGGGAGAAACCGGGCGAGTGGCCGATGTACGCCTGGTACTACCTGACGCAAACCCATTTCCACGAGGGCGGGATGGCCTGGTCGCGGTGGAACGGACAGTTCTCGAAGACTCTGGTGCGGCACCAGAACGAGGACGGGAGTTGGACCTCGCCGGCCGGCGTGCGCGGCGGCGCGGGCAGCGAGGCGCACCTGGGCCCGGTTTACAGCACGACCCTCGCGGCGCTGTCGCTCCAGGTTTATTACCGGGTGCTGCCGACCTACAAGCAGGTCGCGGCGGAGCCGGTGACGCAGGCGGCGAAGAACGATATCGGCGTGGAAATTCTGTAGCCCGATGTGGCCTGGCCGGCGATTACAGGTGCTCCGGCCCGAACGAGTACGGCAGCAGTTCCTCCAAGGAGGAGGCCCAGATCTCGAAGATCTCCTCTTTCTCGTCCAGCTTGATCCCCAGCACCGGGACGTCCGTCCCGGCGGCGAACTCGCGGATCTTCTGGCGGCACAGCCCGCACGGCATGCCCCAGCCGATCCCGCTCTGGACCGCGACGGCCATCATCTTCAGGCGGAGCACCCCGGAGCGCACCATCGCGTTGATCGCGCCCATCTCCGCGTGCGTGGTCAGCGTGTAGTCCGCGCCCTCGACGTTGCAGCTGGAATGCATCGCGCCCTTCTCGTCCAGCAGCGCCGCGCCGACCTTGTAATGGGAGTAGGGGGCGTACGCCTTCCGGCGCGCGGCGACGGCCTCGAGGACCAGCCGCCGCTCCGGCTCGGGAAGCTGCGCCAGCGAGCACGGCTTCACTTCGCGACCCCGTCCTGCCGGGCCAGGATCTGCACGGCCTCGATCGCCGTCTTGATCGCGTCCTCGATGCCGACCTTGGCGACGATGGGCTTGTCTTCGTAGGTCAGCCCGATGATCGCCAGGACCTCGCCCGCGCGCACGCGGCGGATGGAGGACACGACGAAGAGCGCGGCGGCCTCCATCGAGGTGGACAGCACGTTGGACTTGTACCAGGCGTCCCACTTGTTCTTGTTCTCGGCCGCGAGCGGCAGGCCCTCGTCGCCCTCGATGAAGAACGCGTCCTTGCAGTGCCCGATGCCGCAGTGGTGGCGGAACCCGAGCTTCTTCGCCGCCTCGCGCAGGGCGACGGTGACGTCGAGGTTCGCCACGGCGGGATAGCTCAACGGCACATACTGGCGCGTCGTGCCTTCCTCGCGCACGGAGGCCGTGGTGATGCACAGGTCGCCCAGCTTGATCTCCGGCTGCAGGGCGCCGGCGGTGCCGATGCGGATGAACGTGTCCGCGCCGATCTTGACCAGCTCCTCGATGGCGATCGCGGTCGAGGGGCAGCCGATGCCCGTGGACGTGCACGAGACCTTGATCCCGGCGACCGTGCCGGTGTACGTGCGGTACTCGCGGTTGAAGGTGACTTCCTTCGCGTCGTCGAAGAACGAGGCGATCTTCGGCACGCGGCCCGGGTCGCCGGGCAGCAGGACGTAGCGCCCGATGTCGCCGGGCTTCATGTTGATGTGGTACTGGACGTCCTTGTTGATGTCGCTCATGGCTTTCTCCCGGCTAAACAGCCGTTGCGAGTTCCTTCCACAGTTGCACGATCAGCGTCTTCATCCCCGCCATGGCGGCCTTCGTGGTGGCCGTAACCTCCTCGTGGGTCAGCGGGTTCTTGCTGACGCCGGCGGCGAGGTTCGTGATGCACGAAAGGCCGAGCACCTTCATGCCGGCCGCGTTGGCGAGTTGGGCCTCCGGCACGGTGGACATGCCGACCGCGTCCGCGCCCAGCGCGCGCCAGGCCCGGATCTCCGCCGGGGTCTCGTAGAGCGGGCCGGAACCGGCGAGGTAGACGCCCTTGGCGAGCTTCTGGCCGACGGCCTTCCCCGCGCGCTCCAGCGCCTCGCGGAGTTCCTTGTTGTACACCGTGGACTGGTCCGGGAAGCGCGGGCCCCAAGCCGGGTTGTGCGGGCCGAGCAGGGGGTTGGCGTTCATCAGGTTGACGTGGTCCTCGATGATCATCAGCGTGCCGGGCGTCAGGTCGGCCCGGACCCCGCCCGCGGCGTTGGTCAGGACCACGGCTTTCGCGCCGAGCTGCTTCAGCAGGTAAACCGGTAGCGCGACGGGCGTCCAGCCCTCGCCCTCGTACCAATGCCGCCGGCCCTGGAACACGAAGGTCTCGATGCCCGAGAGCCCGGCCCACGCCAGCTTGCCCGCGTGTCCGACGACGCCCGGCGAGCCCATGCCGGGGATGTTTCCGTACGACAGGGAGGCCTTCTCCTTGAACGCCGCCACCACGTCGCTCCAGCCGGAGCCGCAGATCAGTCCAACCTTCGGCTTCGCCGCGGGCCATTGCGACTTCACGAATGCCAGGGCTTTATCCAGCCTCTTTTGGTCCATAACGGATCCCCCGATCATTGAACAGGAGGCGCAAAGATCGCCAAGTTCGTGTCCATCACCTTTGCGAGCTTGGCGCCTTCTGTTCCTTTTCGTTATTTCAGGATTGTTTCGTACACCAGCGGCGGCTCTTTGACCGCGCCCTTGCGGATCGTGAACGCGCCGTCGAGCAGCTTGCGCGCCTCCTCCAGCCGGTTCTCGTCGTTGGCGTGGATGACCACGAGCGGCTGGCCCTTGGTCACCTTCTCGCCGACCTGCATCAGGCCGGAGACGCCCACGGCGAAGTCTACCTTGTCGTCGGTCTTCGTCCGGCCCGCGCCGAGGATGACGCAGGCCTTGCCGACGCGTTCCGCGTCCACGGCCGCGATGGTTCCCGCCGCCGTCGCCGGCATCGGCTCCTGCAGGCTGGCGGCATGAATCTGGTGCAGCTTTTCAAGCGAGCCGGCATCGCCGCCCTGCAAGCGCACCATCTCCTGGAACACCTCGTAGGCCTTGCCGGAGGCCAGGTGCTTCTTCAATTGGGCCCGCGCATCTTTTTCATTCTTTGCCTTCTTTGCGAGCAGGAGCATGCGCGCGGAAAGGGCGAGGGTCACTTCAACCAGGTCCGCCGGGCCTTCGTTCTTGAGGGTCTGGACGGACTCGATAACCTCCAGCGCGTTGCCGGCGCAACGGCCGAGCGGGCGGTTCATGTCCGTGATCAGCGCCGCCATGCCCTTGCCCATGTGCGTGCCGACATTCACCATGCTCCGCGCCAGGGCGCGGGCGTCCTCGATCGTGCGCATGAACGCGCCCTTGCCCCACTTCACGTCCAGCACCAGCGCGTCGATGCCCTCGGCGAGCTTCTTGGACATGATGCTGGCGGTGATCAGGGGGATGGACGGCACGGTGCCGGTCACGTCGCGCAGGGCGTATAGTTTCTTGTCCGCGGGGGCCAGCCGGCCGGTCTGCCCGATGATCGAGCAGCCGCACCGCTGGATGACCCTGACGAACTCCTTCACGCTCAAGTCCGTGCGGTAGCCGGGGATGGATTCCATCTTGTCCAGCGTCCCGCCCGTGATGCCGAGGCCGCGCCCGCTAATCATGGGCACCGCGACGCCGCAGCATGCCACGAGCGGCGCGAGGATGAGCGAGACCTTGTCGCCGATCCCGCCGGTGGAGTGCTTGTCCACCTTGGGGCGCTTGATGGAGGAGGTGTCCACGAGATCGCCGGAGCGCATCATGGCATCGGTGATCACCGCGGTCTCGGCGGCGGTCATGCCCCGGCAGTAGATGGCCATGGCCATGGCGGCCATCTGGTAATCCGGGATGCGGCCGACGGTGTAGCCCTCGATGAAACAGCGGATTTCCTCCTCGGAAAGCGCCTGGCCATCGCGTTTCTTCTCAATAATCCATTGGGGTAACATAATGGGGCATCCTGTTGATCCGGGAAGGTAAAGTCAAGGAATGAGCACGGGCGAGTAAGGACGCAAAGAGCCGCGGGCGCGGAGCCCGCGGCTCTTTCATCATCAGCCGGTCGCGCGGCGGTTAGAACTCGTAGCCTGTGGCCAGCGTCGCGCCCCAGTCGTACGCGTCGGTGAGGCAGACGTAGCCGGCGCCCAGCACGAAGAACTGCTCCACGGGCGTGAAGCGAGTGCCGAGGCCGAGTTCCACATCGTCGTCCGCGCCGTCCGCCCGGGCGGTCTCGGCGGACAGGAGGGCATTGATGTTCAACTGCTCGTTCAGCGGGTAGATGCCCTCGATGCAGCCGCGGAGGATGAAATCCTCCTCGCCGTCGTCCGCGTCGAGGATCGCGGTGGCGCCGGCGTTGGCGACGGCCACGATCGGTCCGAGCGTCTTGGCGGCCAGGACCAGGAAGCCCGGCTCCACGTTGCCGCTGCCGAGGCCCTTGTCGTCATCGCCCGTCGGCAGGCTCGCGCGGCCCAGGATGGCCACGTCCGCCCCGGAGTCCTTTTCCTCCATGAAGCGGTAGGTCGTCGTGAGAAGCGTGTCGGAAATCCCGCTCTCGGAGTCGCCGTCGTCCACGTCCCAACTTGTGAACGAGGGTGCCACACATGCCGACCAGTTGTCCGCGATGCCGTAGGTCAGGTACAGCACCCCGTCCAGCGTGGTGGCGTCCGCATCGCCGACTTCGTATGCGTAGTAGTCGCCCCACAGGGACGCCTGGAACTTGCCCTGGGCCGGGAGGCGCGTATCCCACGCGAAGATGGTCCGCTCCCACTCGGCGCTCGCCGCGACAGCGAAGACACACAGAACAGCCGCTGCAGTCAGTCCCATTCTACCCGTCATGTCGTGTTCCCCTTTCGTGCCGGGAGTTACGCCCCGGTTGACTGCATTATGATCGACGGCTGTACCGAGGGCAACAAGGAAACTCCGCCTTGGGGTCGAGGAGGCATGTATCACAGTTTGTAAACTGTGATACACGGGCGGCGGGGCCGAAGGCATCGACCTCGCGCTGTGCCGCCGGCGCCCATCAAGAAAGAAAGCTCGTCCCCCGCGGCAGGGGAGGCAGGCCGAAGTAGGCCGCGATGGATTGCGCGATGTCGAAGAAGCCCTGCCGGATCCCCAGGTTGAGGGCGAGCGCGCCGGGCCGGTAGACCAGCAACGGCACGAACTCGCGGGTGTGGTCGGTGCCCTTGTACGTCGGGTCGTTGCCGTGGTCCGCGGTGATCATCAGCACATCATCCTTCCCGAGCAGCGGCAGGTACGAGGCCAGCCACTGGTCGGTCTGCTCGATCGAGCGGGCGTAGCCCTTCGCGTCGCGCCGGTGGCCGTAGGTCATGTCGAAGTCGATGAAGTTGGCGAAGATCAGGCCCTTCTTTTTCTCCTTCGTCCACGCCGTCACGGCCTGCTGCGAGGCCTGGTTGTTGCCGGTATGGTTGGACTCCGAGATGCCGCGGTGCGCGAAGATGTCCTCGATCTTGCCGACGGCATAGACCGGCACGCCGGCTGCCACGAGCCGCTCCATCACGGTCGATTCTTCCGGCTTGAACGCAAAGTCACGGCGGTTTTCGGTGCGCATGTACGCGCCGGGCTTGCCGACGAACGGGCGGGCGATGACCCGGCCGACCTTGTACTTGTCACACAACTCGCGCGCGATCTCGCAGGCCTTGTAGAGCTCCGGGATCTTGACGATCTCCTCGTGCGCGGCGATCTGGAAGACCGAGTCCGCGCTGGTGTAGGCGATCCACTTCCCGGTCTTCATGTGCGCCGGGCCCAGCTCGTCGATGATCGCCGTGCCGCTGGCCGCCTTGTTGCCGAGGATCTTCCGGCCGGTGCGCTTTTCGAACGCCTCGACCAGTTCGGGCGGGAACGACGGGTAGTTTGGCGGAAAGACACTGAACCCCGGGATGGTGACCAGCCCCGCGATTTCCCAGTGGCCCGTGACCGTGTCCTTGCCGTCGGAGACCTCCTGCATCGCGCCCCACGACGCCAGCGGTTTCCCCGCGGGCGGCACGCCGTCGATCGGCTTGCCCCCGGGCAGCAGCGCCTGGATATTCCCCAGGCCGAGGGACTGCATAACCGGGGCTTTCAGTCCGCCGGCCGCCTTCGCGAGGTGGGGCAGGGTGGCCGAGCCGACGTCGCCGTACTTCGCCGCGTCCGGCATTTCGCCGATGCCGATGGAATCGAGGACGATCAGGATAATTTTCATAACGACAATATAACAGAAGGCACGAGGAGCGCAAAGAGGACCGCGAATTGACGCCAATTAACGCGAATGGGAAATCCGGCCGAATTAGCGATAATGCGCGTCAATTCGCGGTTGTGATCTCGTCAATGATGCCGACGATGATGGAGCGGAGGGGGGCGGTCGTGGAATGGACGATCTGCCGGGCGCTGTTGCCTTCGTCGACGATCAGCACTCGCTCGCCGGGCCCGGCGCCGACCGAGTCGACCGCGACGACGTAATCTTCGAGGGGCTTGCCCTCGGGGGAGATCTTCTCGACGACCATTAACTTCTTCCCGGCATAGAACGGGTGCTGGATGGTCGCGTGGATCTCGCCGATGACGCGGCCGATGATCACGGCGCCAGTTCCTTGTCGTCGGCCAGGTGCAGGTTGTCCACGATGCCCACGACGGCGTGGTCGACGGGCACGAACCATGGGTCCAGGGTCATGGCGGCTTCGCGGCCGCCCTCGTAGTAGACGAATTCGCCGGGTCCGGCCATGCGCGTGGAATCCGCCGCGACGACGGGTTTGCCCTTGGGCTGGCCCTTCTTGTCTAGCGGCTGGATCCAGAGCATGGGCACGGTCTCGAGGCCCTTGTACGCCTCGCACAGCACCACGCGACCCATGACCTTGCCGAGCAGCATGTCAGAAGTTCTCCCCTTCGAGTTCCGTCGGCGCCGTATCCGGGAAATAGGGGCCGGCGTCCGCCTGCAGGCCGAGCGCCTCGTGCGGCGCCGGGATGATCCGGTGCACGGGCCGCACCCCCGTCTGCTGCAGGAAAGAAACCGCCAGGTCCACCGCGGCCTCGATGTCGTGCAGTTCGCCGCGGTAGAGGCTCACGCCCTTGCCGGCCAGCCAGCTGTCCGCGAGGCGGATCTCCGTCAGGCTCACCGGCGTGCCCTTGAGCGCCAGCTCGGCGGCCCGGACGTTGCAGGAGACGGTCGGCGTCTCGATGATGGCCATCGAGCCGCCCTCGGCCTTGAACCGGCGGCCGAGCACGGCGTCGTGCAACTGCGGGTGCACGTCCGGGAGCATGACGTGGTCGACGATGTGGTCCCGCGCCCAGAACAGCGCCTCCTCCAGCGACTCGTCCACGGAGGCCGTCGTGCCGCCGATCAGGGTCAGGAAGCGGCCCGGGCTGATCATCCCGCTTTTGATCACCGAGATCGGCGCCTTCTTGAGCATGGCGTCGGTCGCGTGGATCCCGGGCGCGATGTCCCGGAACTCGACGATGGCGATGGCGGGGTATTTCTTCATCAGACAATCCGGAAGTGGTCCACGAGCACGCACCGGCGCCAGCGCGAGAAGCTGCGCGGCGTCGTCAGGCCCTCGCCCGTCGGGCTGGCGATGGTGAACGAGGTGCAGCCCTCGCCGCCGAAGCCGAGGCCCGCTTGCGACGGGCCGTTTTTCACGAAGATGCTGGCGTTGCACTCCTTGGCCATCCGGCTCAGGTTGTCCAAGTTCTTGGAGTGCATGATGAAGGTGTGGCGGTTATGCCCCTCCATCTCGATGGCCAGGTCGATCGCGTAGTCCGCGGTCGGGACGCGCGTGATCGGCAGGATGGGCATCATCTGCTCGGTCCAGAGCAGGGGATGGGTTTCCTCGACCTCGACGATACCGAGCCGGACGGTGCTGGGCACGCTCATCCCCATCTTGGAAAGGATGACCTCGGCGTTCTTTCCGATGAACGCGCGGTTGATCTCCGCGTGGCCGCGCGGGCCGGCCATCTTGGTGAAGATGGTCTGTTCCATTTGCGGCAGACGGGCCTTGTCGATCAGCACGGCGTCGTGCTGCTGCATGGCCTTGATCAGCCGGTCGGCGACGGAGGCGACGACGATGACTTCCTTCTCCTCGACGCAGATGATGTTGTTGTCGAACGAGGCGCCGCGGACGATGTCGCGCGCGGCCTTCTCGATGTCCGCGGTCTCGTCCACGACCACCGGCGGGTTGCCCGGCCCGGCGCAGATCGCCCGCTTGCCGCTGGCCATGGCGGCCTTGACCACGCCGCCGCCGCCCGTGACGACGAGCAGGCGGATGCCCGGGTGCTTCATCATCGCCCCGGCGCTCTCGATCGTCGGTTGGGCCACGCAGACCACGACGTTCGACGGCCCGCCGTTCGCCGTGATGACCTTGTTCAGCAGCGCCACCGTCTCCGCAGAGCACTTCTTCGCGGACGGGTGGGGGTTGAACACGACCGTGTTGCCGGCCGCGATCATGGCGATGGCGTTGTTGATGATCGTCGAGGTCGGGTTCGTGCAGGGCGTGATCGAGCCGATGACGCCGAAGGGCGCGGGCTCGGTGAGCATCAGGCCGTGGTCGCCGGTGACGGCCTCGGGGGTCAGGATCTCGACGCCGGGGGTCTTCTCGGCGACGAGCTGGTTCTTGATGATCTTGTCCTCGAACCGGCCGAGCCCTGTCTCCTCGTGGGCCGACTTGGCGAGGGCGGTCGCGTTCTCCAGCATGGTCTTGCGGATCGCCGCGATGATCTTGCCTCGGGCCTGGAGCGAGAGGGCGGCGTACTTCGGGAACGCCTGCTGGGCGGCCTTGACCGCGTCGTCGATGCCGCCGTACACGCCCAGTTCGGGCTGCGCGGTCGCGGCCGGCTCCTCCTTGCGGGGCGCCGCGGCGGCGGGTGCGGCGGCGCCGCCCAACTGCTGGGCGATCTGCCGGGCAATCATCTCAATATCTTGAGCGGAGAGCGCTGCCATGACTCAATCTCCTTGCGCGGCCCGTCACTTCTTGTACTTCTCGGTCCCGTCCACGTCCCAGCTGTCCACGATGGCCATGATCACGGCGTCGCAGGGCCGCTTGTCCGTGGCGACGGTCTGCCGTGCGGAGCTGCCCGTGGCGACCAGGACCAGCTCGTCCGGCCCCGCGCCGACCGCGTCGGCGGCGACCACGAAGCTCCCGGTCTCCTTGCCCTCGGGGTCCACGTGCCGGACGAGCATGAACTTGATGCCGTCCATGCTCTGCTCCTTGCGCGTGGCCACGACCGTGCCGATGACTCTGCCCAGGTTCATGCGTATCTCCCGTGTGAATGGCGAGTAGTGAATGGTGAATGGTCGGATAGCCATCAACCATTCACTATCAACCATCTCCTCCGCCGGCCGCCGGCGGGCTTACTTCTTGGCCTTGGCTTCGGCCGCGCGACCCAGCGGGAGCACCGCGTCCACGTTGACGTGCGGGCGCGCGATGACGTGGACGGCGACCACCTCGCCGACCCGGCTCGCTGCGATCTGGCCGGCGTCGCAGGACGCCTTGACCGCCGCGACATCGCCGCGGACGATCACGCTGACGTAGCCGCCGCCGGTCCGCTCGTAGCTGACCAGCTCGACCTTCGCCGCCTTGACCATGGCGTCGGCCGCCTCGACCACCGCCGGGAACGAACGGGTTTCAATCATGCCCAATGCATCTGCCATGTTCTCTTCTCCTTTTTTCGTACGGTTTGCTTAACATTGTTCTCGAGCGCAGATCAGCCCCCGCCGCCCTTCGCCGGCCGGCCGGTGATGTCCGCGATCGCCTGCTCGGCGGCGCGGTAGCCGACGTCGATGTCCCGCTCCTCGCCGCCGAGGTAGACGCGGCCGAAGCTGCCGAATGCGCGGACCTCGAGGACGTTGATGCGGGCGGCCTTCTCGGCCTCGTTCGCGGCGAGGGCCGCGTAGCCGGCCGGCGCGCACTCCATGACGTAGAGCGTCTGGCCCGGCTCGATCATGTTGCCGTGCCGCATGCGGTTGATGAGCTGGGTGTGGTAGTCCGAGATACGCCGGATCACCTGGCTCGTGGTGACCTCGGGCTTGATCCGGTCCTCCTCCTTCAGGCCCAGCGACTCGAGGATCGCCCGGCCCGCGGCGCGGACGTCCGCCTGCTCGTCGGAGTGGATCTCGAGCATGCCGTACAACCGCTCGACGATCTGCATGCCGGGCGTGACGTTGGTCGCCTTGAGCGCCACGTCGGTGACGCGGTTGATCTCCATGCCCGGCGAGATCTCGACGAACAGGGCGGCCTGCCCCGGGCGGGGGAGGAACCCCTGCGACACCGTCGCCTGGAACGACGCGAACTGCGGCTGCAGGCTGTCCAGGAATACGTAGGTTCTTAGTTCGGCCATGGCTGTCTTCCTTTCCCGCCTACTGGGCGGCGGCTGCTTCCTCCAACATCTTGATGCTGCTGCTCGAGCCGATGCGCGTCGCGCCGGCGCGGATCATCTTCATCGCGTCGGCGTACGTCCGGACGCCCCCGGAGGCCTTGACGCCGAGCTTCTTCGGGGCGACGGTCTTCGCCATCAGGGCGATGTCGTCGGCCGTCGCGCCGCCGGTGCTGAAGCCGGTGGACGTCTTCACGAAATCGGCGCGCGCCTTCATGCTCATCTCGCAGGCGCGGACCTTCTCGTCGTTCGTCAGGAGAACAGTTTCGAGGATCACCTTGCACAGCACCCGCGATTCCTTGCAGGTCTCGACCACGGCGCGGATGTCCTTGAGCACCAGCGCGTCGTCGCCGCTCTTCAGGGCGCCGATGTTGATGACCATGTCGATTTCCCTGGCGCCTTCGCGGATCGCGCGGCGGGCCTCGAGGGCCTTGATCTCCGGGGGCTGGGCCCCCAGCGGGAACCCGACGACCGAGCAGACCTTGACCGGCGAGCCGCGCAGGAGGGCGGCGGCCTGCTTGACGTAGCCCGAGTTCACGCAGACGGAGAAGAACCCGTGCTTCAGGGCCTCGTTGCAGAGTTTCTGGACGTCCGCCGTCGAGGCGTCCGGCTTGAGGATGGTGTGGTCGATCATCCTGGCGAGATCCTTCGGCGCCAGTTTCGCGGGCTGGGCCGACGGGACCGCGGCCGGGGCGCCGGCGAGGATATCCTTCACGCGGGCGGTGATCTTCGCAATATCTTCAGGCGAGAGGTCCAAGGCGTTCTCCTTTTCGTTCCGGGCCGGGCCGCCGGCCCAGTGTTTCTCCAGGTCCGCGATCATCTGGACCCGCTTCAGGTGCCGTTCGGCCGTGCACTCGGTGTGGATGAAAATGTCCGCGATCGCCTTGACCTGGTCCAGACTATTCTGGCCCGCGCCGAGGGTCAAGACGTTCGCGCCGTTGTGCTCGCGGCAGTTGCGGGCGAGGGCCTCGTTGTAGCACGCCGCCGCGCGCACGCCGGGAATTTTGTTGGCCGTCATGGCGGAGCCGATGCCCGCGCCGTCGATCATGATGCCGATGTCGCACTGGCCGGACGAGACCAGCCGGGCTACCGCGGCGGCGATGCGGGGGTAATCCACCGCGTCCTTGCTGTGGGTGCCGCAGTCCTGGATCCCGTGTCCCTGGCCCTTGAGCCAGGCGGCCAGGGCTTCCTTCATCTCGTAGCCGCCGTGATCGGCGCCCACGGCGATGCGCAATGGCTTGCTCATAGACGAAGCGTGACTTATGCCACTTCGTCCCCGTGAAGACAAGAGCGGTTTTCGCCGAAATCGCCGCTGTATTTCATAACAATCGCGGCGGGGCATTACCGGTGCATCCCGCACCATCCCGCCAAGGGCAGCGGGCCGGGCGACCCGGACCCGCGGAGCAGCATGGCCACCGACGGGGGGACCAGATACCTCCGGCGGGACCTCACGGGCCTGGTCCTCGCCGATCTGGGTCGAGCGGCCGTAGGGGCCGGCCGCCGGGCGAAGGAGGATCAGGCGTCGGCGTCCGGCGGAACGTTCTCTTCGGCCGGCTCGGCGTTCTCTTCCAACGGCTCCTCCTCGTCCGGCACCTGCATCCGGTCCTCGAGCTGGCCTTTCCGGAGGAGATAAGATTCCCACTCGCCGAACAGCGTCCGCCCGCGCTGGCGCCGGATGGAGTCGACGATCTGGTCGCGCATGGGTTCGAGGCCGGCGGCGTCGCCCGGGCCCCGCTTCGCCACGTGGATCACGAGGACCGCGTCCTCGGCCGCGACCGGTTCGCTGACCTCGCCCTGGTTGAGCTGGAGCACCGTTTTCAGCAGCGCCTCGTTGTACTCGTTCGTCTCCTCGAGGCCGTCGGTCAAGCTGAACGGGCCGACATGAACGGGCTCCAGCTTGAAGGATTGCGCGGCGTCGCTGAACGTCAGGCCCTTGGCCTCCTTCGCGGTCAGCGCCACCTCCCGGACGGCTTGCGCCTTCTTCGTGATGGCCTCGCTGATCGCCTGCCGGCGCGCCGCCTCGAGCGCGTCCTTCGCCACTTCCTCGAATTCGGGAACGCGGGACTCCGTGCGCTCCGTCAGCGCCAAGACGTACACCGTGTTGCTGCCGGCGATGGCGTCGCTGAAGTACTCGTCGGAGGTTTTGCGCAGGGCGAAGGCGGCCCGATTGAAGTCGAGGCCGGCGTCCACTCCTTCCACGGGCTCGTTTTCCGCGAAGGGCCCGGCGGTCCGGATTTCCATGCCGGCCTTGGCCATCACGTCCTCGAACGCCGGGGCCTGGCCTTCCCGGTCGGGCGCGAGCTGGATCACGAGTTCCGTCGCGGCCTCCACGGCCTTGTCCCGGGCGCGCTCGCGGGTCATCCGCTCGAGGATGTTGGTCTTGACCTCGTCGAAGGTCAGCTGCACGACCTCGTTGGACCAGGCGGCCTCGGCCTCCGTGTTCGTGCCCTCGGGCGCGCCGGCCTCCGCGACGCGGACGCGGTTGGTGCGCACGAACGAATCCATGAAATCATCGTAGTAAACCAGCGCCTCCTCCTCGGTCGCCGTCACGTTGGTCATGAAGCCGGACAGCGGCAGCGCGACGTAGCGCAGGGTGACCTTCGGCGGGATCGTGAACGCGGCGGGATCCTTCAGGAAGAGAGAGCGGGCCTCGTCCTCGCCGACCTTGACCTCGTCCTCGACGTTCTTCTCGCCGATCGCCACGTAGTCGACCTCGAAGGAATCGCTCAAGGTGGCGATGGCCCGGTTGATCTCGTAGGGGGTGATCAGGACGGCCTGCTGGAGCATGTACTGGAGTTTCTGGAGGGCGATCTCCTGCCGGACGTGTTCCTCGAACTGCATCTCGGAGAAGCCCAGGCGGTTCAGGACGTTCTGGACGAAGGCCTGGTAGTGCTGCGGGCTGAACTGGCCCTCGTACTGGAAGCCCTGGTGCGCGCGGATGGTGGCGATGACCTCGTCGTTGTTGGCGATCAGGCCGAGGGCCTCGGCCTGACGGAGCGCCGCCAGCCGGCGCCACGCGGCCTGCTTGATCTCCCTGTCCAGCTCCGCGGTGACGTTCAGGGGCCGGCCGACGTTCAGGACGATGGACATGTACGTGCTGAAGTTCGAGCGCTGGAATTCCTCCATGGGCACGTACTCGCCGTCCAGTTTCCCGGCCGAGTTGGCGTTTTCCTGGTCCTTCCCGCCCGAGGTGGTGGTCCCCCAGATGACAAAGGTGAAGACGATGATCACGAGGAACCCCGCCCACAGCAGGCGGTTCCGGATCAGACTGTGAAACTTGGTAATCAGCATGGCCATGATCGCACGCGCCCTTTCTGTCTACCCTGAACCTGGTACGAAACGCCGAAACATAAACACCCGCCCCCGCCCGGTCAACAGCGAATCGGCCGGGCCCGCGGCGCCCGGATTGAGTTGGCAGGCCGGGGCGGATGGTGTATGGGAGGCCGCATGAACAAGCTTGCCATGGGCCTGGGCCTGCTGGCCCTGGCCGCGCTGCTGGCGGCCGGTCTCGCGCTGCGGAAGGCCGCAGAATGCAGGGAGGAAATCCGTGTCCTGCGGGCTGCGGCCCCGGTGTTCGTTCCCGCGCCGGCCGCTCCGGTCGAACAGCCGCCGCCCGTGCCGGACGTCGCGCCGGTACCCGTGGCGGTGTCGGCCGCCGGCGGCGAAGTGCAGCGGGTGGAAGTGGCGCCCGCGGCTCCCGCCGCGCCGGCGCCCCCGCCGCTGCCGGAACACGCGGCGCGCGACCTGGAGAATTTCGATCGGGCGATGGACCGGGAATTCGACCGGCTGGACGGCCGGGCGGCGGCGCCGGCGAACGCCGCCGAGCAGGACGTGGTGACGCGGCTCAAGGAGCAGTTGCTCAAGCTGGACGAGATCCGGGCCCGCGCCGAAAGCGCGGCGCCGGAGGAAAATGAATCGCTGCGCGCGGAAATGCAGCAGGTCATGGGCTCCATCATTTCCCTCGGCGCCGCGCACCGGCGGAACCGGATCGAGGACCTGGCGCGGCAGGCCGGCTACGACAGCGAACAGGAGATCGCGGCGTTCCTCGACGAGGTGGACCGGATCTACCGCGAGACGGAATTGGACTGGGCGTCACTCTTCAACCGCGGGCCCTGATGCGTCGGCCGCTGGCAAGGGCAGGCCCGGCTGCGCGCCGTCCATCTCCGGAAGCGGCACGGATTGGATCAGGCTCGAGTTGACCGTCACCGGCACGTTCGTTTTCCAGCCGGCCAGGGCGGCGCTGACGGTCTCGGCGTATTTCGTCATGGCGATGTTCTGGCGCATCTGTTCCCGGATCTCCGCCGGGACTTCGCCCAGCGTTTTCGGAGCGCCGGGCTTCCCCTTGACGTGCCGGTCGAAGAAGGCTTGGAGGTCCTCGTCGCCGACCTGGATGGAATCCCCCGTCAGGCCGCGGGATTCGAGGTACGCCTGCACGACCATGCCCACCTCGACCATGGCCAACTGGTAATCCATGTGCGCGCGCATGCCGTCGACGCGCTCCCGGATCCGCGCGCGCAGCGCGGGGTTCTCGGGGAGGCCCTCGTGCCGGGCGAGGGCGTAGAGGGTCATGCGCTCGAGGAACGGCTGGAAGACCGCCTCGCGGACGTCCGGCTCGCCGGTGTGGCGGAAGAAGGAGGAGCGGAACTCGTGCAGGAACCAGTCGTATGGCACGTCGAAGTCGCCGACGCGGGCGACGACGTTGGAAGCCAGGGCGGGGGCGGATTCCTCCGCCGAGGGGCCCGTCGGCATCGGGGTGTCTTCAGGGAAAACGTCCCCGGCGAGGGCCAGGAGCAGGACCAGCGGGTAGCGCGCGATGTGCATGGGGGCACGGTAGCGCGGAACCCGCGCGGTGGCAACAGGGAAGAGGGGCTCTATGATGTTGACACCGGCCAGCCCCGGCCCTATTTGCTCATCATTGATGGCCTGTAAAATCAAAGTGGATCTCGGCGCGCGCTCCTACGAAATACGCGTCGGGGAAGGCGTGCTGGCGCAGGTCGGCGCGCTGTGCCGCGAGCTCGAGTTGGGCCCCTCCGCCCTGGTCGTTTCCGACGAGCACGTGAATCCGCTGTACGGCCCGGCGGTGGAGTCGTCCCTGCGCGCGGCCGGGTTCCAGGTCGGGCGGGTGGCCGTCCCCGCGGGCGAGTCGTCCAAGGCCGAGGCCCGGCTGTTCCGCCTGTACGACGAGGCGCTGGACCGCGGCCTGGACCGCCGGGCCTTTGTCGTCGCGCTCGGCGGCGGGGTGGTGGGCGACCTCGCGGGCTACTTTGCGGCCAGCTACCTGCGCGGCATCCGCTACGTCCAGGTCCCGACCAGCCTGCTCGCGATGGTGGACAGCTCCGTCGGCGGCAAGACGGGCATCAACCTGCCGCGCGGCAAGAACCTCGTGGGCGCGTTCCACCAGCCGGTCCTGGTCGCGGCCGACATCACCACGCTGCGCTCGCTTCCGCCGCGCGAGTACGCTGCCGGGCTGGCCGAGGTGGTGAAATACGGCGTGATCCGCGATGCCGCTTTCTTCGCACGCCTCGAGGCGAACCTCGCCGGGCTGCGGTCGGGCGAGCCCGCGCTGCTGGAAGACGTCATCGCCCACTGCTGCCGGATCAAGGCGGAGGTGGTGCGGCTGGACGAGCGCGAGCGCAGCCTGCGCGCGATCCTGAATTTCGGGCATACCCTGGGCCACGCCCTCGAGCAGGTCACCGGCTACGGGACTTACCTGCACGGCGAGGCGGTCAGCCTGGGCATGGCCTTCGCGGCGCGGCTTTCGACGCGTCTCGCCGGCCTGCCCGCGGATGAGGCGGAACGCATCGAGAACCTGCTGCGGGCTCTCGGCCTGCCGGTCGACCGGCCGGACCTCGACTGGTCCGCGGCGCGCCGGGCCATGACGCTGGACAAGAAGACGCAGGACCGGGTGCTGAAATTCGTGCTGGCCGACCGGATCGGCGCCGCGCGGCCCGGCGTCGAAGCGCCGGATGCCGTGCTGGAGGAAGTCTGGACCGAGGGACGTCAGCCGAAGAAAAGGTGAGCTATGTCCGCCGTCAGCGAATGGATCGTCCGTGAATATTTCGAGGCGCAGGGCTTCCTGGTGCGCCAGCCGTCGAAGTACCAGGTCTCCGCGCGGCCCAAGCAGGCCGAGGAGGAAATCGACCTGCTGGTCGTCAACCCGAAGGCCTCGGGGCATGTCATCGCGGAGGATGTCCTGTGGGGCGTCCCGGAGATCCGGCAGGTGGCTCGCGCGGTCGTCAGCGTGCGCGGCTGGCACACGGAACGCATCAGCCCGAAGCTGGTCGCGCGGATGCCCGAACTTGTCCGGTTCGCCGACGCGGAGGCGCTGAAATCCGCGCTGCGCGACCTGGGGCCGGGGCCCGTCGCGCGCATCCTCTGCCTGCCTGACCTGCCGGCCGCGCGCCCGATGGTGTCGAAGACCCTGGAGGTCCTGCGGGAGAAGGGGATCGACGGCGTGCTGCTGTTCCGCCCGATGCTCCTGGAACTCGCGGCCCACGTGGACGCGCAGAAAAACTACGAGAAATCCGACCTGCTCCAGCTCCTGCGTATCCTGAAGAAACACGACCTGCTCAAGGACGCCCAGCTCGACCTGTTCAAGAAGGGCCGGCACGCCTCCGGAGAGCGGTAGCAACCGCCGGGAGCGGCATGCGCACGCCCTGGCGCAGACTGTTGTCCCGGATCGAGCTGGAGGGCATCCCCTGGCCCGGCGCCTGTTTTTACAACGCCTTGAGCCGGAGTTCGCCCTTCCAGAAGCACTATGCCTTGGTGGCGGACGAGGTCGCCGTGCTGCGGCCGGCGTCGGTTCTCGACATCGGGACCGGGCCGGGCTGGCTGCTGCTCCGCCTGCGCGAGCGGCTGCCGGGCGCGTCGCTCCACGGGGCGGACATCTCGCGGGCGATGGTGGACAAGGCCGAGAAGAACCTGCCGGGGAGCGGCATTGTACTGAAGTGCGCCGGCTCGGAGGCGCTGCCGTATCCCGACGCCTCCTTCGACGTCGTCGTGTCCACCGGTTCCCTCCATCACTGGAAGAATCCCGTGGCGGGGCTGAACGAGATCCGGCGCGTCCTCACACCCGGCGGGCGCGCGCTGGTCTACGACCTGGTCCGCAAGATGCCGGAAGACGTCGCCCGCCGCGTGCGGGCGGAATACGGGCGGTTCCGCGCGACGCTGATGTGGCTGCACTCGTTCGAGGAGCCGTTCTACAGCGCCGCGGAAATGGAAACGCTCGCCGCGCAAAGCGACTTCGCGGGCGGGGAGACCGGGTTCACCGGCGCGCTCTGCCGGTTGCGGCTCGACCGGTAATGCGAGCCTTCGTGAACGTCGCTTGAAAAAACGGCGTCGCGGAGCTCCGCCCTCCATGGCGTACCTGGCCCGGTGCTTGGTGGAGGGTCGAGCTCCCGCGAGACCGGGCGCGTCTATACCGGCCTGATGGATACGTCAGAAGTAGTACGACGTGTTGAAGGTGAAGTAGAGGTACTCCTCCCGCACGTCCACGAGGACCTGCTCGAGGCGGCCGCCGGCCTGGGCCCAGCCGATGTCGGTGCCGTCGCCGAAGAGGTAGTTGATTCCGATGTTGACCGCGCTGTTCCGCGTGCGCGTTCCGGCGCTGAAGCTGACGCCGTACAGGTCGGTCTGGGTCAGCGCGTAGGGATCGTCCACGTCCGGGTCGGGGGCGGCGGACCGGCTGGTGAAGAACCCGGCGCGCAGCGGGTATTTCTTCCAGAGCACGTACTCGGCGCCGACCGCGGCGTCCACGACCAGCTCGCGCTCCACGGGCACCTCGAAGGGCTGGCCGTTCTGGTCGGTGCCTTTGAGCCGCGTGAAGTCCTCCGCGAGATGGCAGGAGAGGTCCGCGCCGACCGTCCAGGCTTTCGGGAGCTCGCGCGCGACGCCGACTGTGAAACAGGCCGGAGTCATGTTGTCCACGTCGACGTCGTCGGCATACGACACGTCCCGCCGCAACTGGCGGTCCATCACGCCGACGATATGCTCCAGCGCCTTGCCGTCGCTGAAGAGCAGGGCGGACGGGGTCTGCGCCCGGAAGCCGAGGCTCCAGAGCGGATTCCACCGGTACTGCAGGCCGGCCACGCCGAGCAGGGACAGGCTGCTGTACTCGTAGCCCGCCGCGTACGATTGCCCGAAATCGCCCCAGTACAGGTCCTGCTGGGAGTTGAACGTGCTGTAGACGCCGTACACGGACGCGCCGACGGACAGCTTCGGGGAAACCTGCCAGCCCGCCGACGGCCCGAGCCACAGGACCTGGTGGTCCTGGCTCAACGTGTAGTAGTGCTGCGACTCGGGGAAAGCCAGGGTCTCGAAGTACGACATCTTCTTCGGCGCGAACACCGCGAAGCCCGCGACGAGATTCGTGCCCAGCCGGTACGTGCCGCCCGCCGAGGACGGCACGGTCTGGAACGCGTCGGCCTCGAAATCCTCGCCGGGGAACAGGGCGTCATCCAGTGTCAGGCGCTGGAAGCCGTAGAGGTTGGCCGAGAGCGACAGCGTGTTGTTCGGCGTGCGCGCCAGGCCGGCCGGATTGTAATAGCAAGCCTCCACGCCTTCCGCGATCGCGCAGGCCGCGCCGCCCATGCCGGCCCCCCGGTCGCCGAGCAGGTACTGCTGGTAGTTGGCCTCCGAGGCCCGCGCGCAGAGGGGATGGAGCAGAAAAAAGACGACCACGCTGATGCCGGTCACGATCGTCAAAACGCGCTTCATGAGGGCCTCCTTTGCAGTACGAGATGCTAGCCGAAGCATCGGGTCTTGTGAAGCCTGACATAGAGGGATCGAAGGCGCCCGCAGGACACATCACGGCGCGGACGGAGTGTTGTGCGCAGGATGTCGCTGCCCGGGAAGGCTGATCAGGGAATCAGCTGGATCACGCGGTAAAACCGCCGGGAGATGGTTCCCGCCGGGTAGTTGGTGCTGATGTTGGTCTGCACCGCAACGATATCGTCACCCAGCGGAGCCCAGTCGGTCCCGCTCAAGAGATTGGTGTGATATTGCACGCGGTAGGTCTTCCCGGTGAACGCGGGCCAGGAGAGCCGGACGGTGCCGTCCGCGGCGGCGAAGAGCGTGTTCAGCAGGGCCAGGTCCACGTCGTCGTCCACGATGATCACCCGCTCCTCCAGGATGTCCTGGCCCCCGTTGACGATGTTGGTGACCCGGACGGTGAAATACTCGTTGGTCTCGTCCACCGTGTCGCCGAGGACGGTGCACGCCACGGGGAAACTGGTCTGTCCGGGCGCGAAGACCAGGGCGCCGCCCGCGGCGGTGTAGTCCGAGCCGGCCAGCGCCGAGGCGTTAAAGGTCGCGTACTGCACCGTCACCGTCTTGCCGCTGGGTTCGTACAGGATCACCCGGTGGTTCACGGTCGTCGAGCCCGTGTCGCCCTCGAGCGGGTAGAGCCACTCGTCCACGAAGCTCGCAGCCGCCGGCGGATCGTTGTCCAGGATGGCGCCCTGGGCGTTGCTGTCCGCGATGGACGCGTTAGTCGGCGTGCGGAACGTCAGCAGGAAGGTCTCGTCGAACTCGTCGAGGTTGTCGCCCAGGACCGGCCGCGTCACGGTCCCGTTGGTCTGCCCGGGCGTGAGCGAAAGGAGACCTGCCCCGGCGGCATAGTCCGTTCCGGCCCATGCGGAGCCATTGCTCGTGCCCCAGTTCACGGAGACGGGTTTGCCGCTGGGGGCCGACAGTTGGACCGTGAAGGCCATGTTGTTGCTGGCGCCGGCGTCGAGTTCGTTCGTGCTCGAATCGGGCAGTATGAAATGGGGAGGGGAGTCGTTGTCCACGATGGTCACGACGCCGGTGCCGTCCAGCAGCGCCGCGTTGGTGGGGGTCCGCAGGGTGACCTGGAACGTCTCGTTGAACTCGTCCAGGTCGTCGCCGTACACGGGACGGGTGATGGCTTGGTTCGTCTGCCCGGCGGTGAACGTCAGCGTGCCGTTGCCGCTGGCGTAGTCCGCGCCCGCCGTCGCCGTGCCGTTCACCGTGCCCCACTGGACGGTCACCGTCTTCCCGCTGGGCGGGGACAGCGCCGCCCGGACGACGGCGGAATCCGTCTGGCCGGCATCGAGCTCGTTCGTCGAGGCATTGCCGATCGTGAAGGATGGCGCGGGGTCATTGTCGGTGATCGTGCCCTGGCCCTGGGCGTCCGCGAGGGTGGCGTTGCCGGGTCCGCTCACGTTGACGACGAAGGTCTCGTTGTCCTCGTCCATGACGTCGCCGACGACCACGACGGTCACGGTCCGGGCCGACTCGCCGGGATTGAACGAGAGCTTGGTCGAGGGCCGGTTGGTGTAGTCGCCGGGAGCGACGGCCGTTCCATTCGCCGTGGCGCAGTTCATGGTCACGATCAGCCCGCTGGCGGCGGACAGGCTCACGACGAAATTCGCGTTGGTGTTCTGGGTGAGGTCCCGCTCGGTGACCGTCACGTCGGCGATGGAGGCGGACGGCGCGGGGTCGTCGTCGTTGATGGCGCCGACCCCCTGGGCTGCCGCCACGGTCGCGTTCCGGACCTGCAAGAGATTGACGGTGAACGTCTCGTTGGACTCGTCCGAGGCGTCGCCCGTCACCAGGACCGTGACCGCCTGCGTGGCGATCCCGGGCGTGAAGACCAGGTTGGTGCCCCGGTTCTCGCTGAAGTCGGAGCCCGCGACGGCGGACTGGTTGGAGGCCGCGTAGTTGTAGGCCAACCCCGCGCCGAAGGTCGGCGCCATCGTGACCTTGAAGGTGAAATTGCTGGTCCCTCCCGTCCCCTCCGTGGCCGCGACACTGCTCACGGTCACCGTGGCGCCGCGGTTCCAATTCAGCTGCATCAGGATCGCGTCGCGGAAACCGCCGGCGAAGGTCCTGTCGTAGGCGTTGGTCGTCGGGAGGATGTCATCCATCGTTTCCGCGAGGATCCAGACGTTGCTGGAGAGGTCGAGGGCGATGCATGGCGAGAACTGGTGGTCTGGTTCGCTGATCGTGACGGTGTTCAGCAGCGTGGATCCCGCGCTGTTCAGCCGCGCCACGAAGATGTCGCTGAACGGGCTGAAGAAGTAGTTCTCTCCCGCGACCACGATGTTGGTCTGCCCGTCGAGGACAATCGAGGTGGCGGCCTGGTCCTCCGCGCCGCCGAAGTAGGAGGAGTAGGTGACGGTGCCCCCGGCGGAGGCCCCGTCGACGATGGCGAGAAAGCCATCCGAGCCGGTGCCCGGCTTAGGCTGGATCGCGGGCCCGGCGATCGGGAAATTCGTGGTGTACGTCTCTCCCGCGACGTAGCAGTTCGTCCGCCCGTCCACGGCGAGGGCGCGGCCGCGGGCGAAGTCGTTGCTCGTATAAATCCGGTAGAGGGGCGCCATGAACTGCTGGTTGGAGCCGCGGCTGGTCAGCTTGACCAGGTAGGCGGACTCGCGGCTGGCATACCCGACATTCAGGGCGACGTACACGTTCGTGGAGGCGTCGAGCGCCACGGCGTACCCGGCGTCATTGTTCGTGGTGCCGAGATAGGCGCAGAGATTGACGCCGCCGGTCGGATCGAGGCGGAGAAGGTACCCGTCGTAATTGCCGCCCCCGTAAGTCTGCCCGTAAGCCGCCACGCCGGTCACAGGCAGGCCGCCGCCGGTTTCTCCGACGATGTAGGCGTAGCCATCCGGGTCCACGGCAATGTGGCGGGCTATGTCCTCCTCCGGTCCCGAGACCGTTGTGTTGTAGCACACGTGTCCGCTGTTGCTGAAGCAGACCACCAGGATGTCGTAGCCGCCGGCGCCCGCGACCGAGCCGGCGACGTAGATCTTGGCGTTCGGCGCGAAGGCCATGCCGCCGAGCCCCTCGAAGCCGCTTCCGCCGTACAGCGTGGAGTAGATCAGGTTGCTGCCCGTCGTGCCGAACTTGGCTAGAAAAAGATCCCGGTCGCCGCTCCAAGGTTCCATCGTGGAGGGGAAGCCCGACGACCCGGTCTCGCCGGCGACGATCACGTTGCCCGCGGGCCCGACCGCGATGCCTCCCGCGTACTCCACGTCCGAACCGCCGAGATGCGAGGCATAGTCCAGCGTCGCCGCCGGCGCGCCCAGCGCCATTCCGACGGCCAGCGCCAGCCATCCATGCCGCATGCCGCCCATCGTCGTGTTCCTCCTGAAAAGCCCTTTCCGCCCCAAGGATATCGGCCGCGTCAGGAACTGCACGGAAAAAAGATCAGGGCGGGCCGGCTCCTCGCTTGCCCTGTGCGCAAGCCCCGGGTAGGCTGGCCGTTGAGCGGTATGCCGTCCATCCGGGCTCCGGAGAGGGCGGCGTGCCGGGGAGGAAAAGGGGAACCCGAGTACCCGATGAGCGCACGAAGCGGCATTCCTTTTATCATCGTCGCGTGCCTGGCCGGCCGGGGCCTCGTCGCGCGGGCCGACACGGGCTGGGTCGCCTGCGCCATCGCCCCGCCCGGCGCCGTGGCCGACGGGGCCGCGTGGCGGCTGGCCGGCTGGGCCGACACGAACTGGCAGGCCGGCGCCTCGACGCAGGCCGTGGACGCCGGCAGCTACTCCATGGAGTTCCTGGACATCGCCGGCTGGCAGGCGCCCGCCTCCAGGCCCGTAACCGTGACCGCCGGCGCCACGACCAACGTGGACGCGCTGTACATGGCCGGACGCCTCTCGATGCGGGGCACCAACGGCGCCGTCCTCGCCAGCGACGAAGCCCCGTCGACGGCGAAGGGCACCGAGTATCCCACCCTGACGGCCCTGCGGCGGTCGGCGACGAACACGTTCGGCATCTGTAACACCGGCGACATGGCGCTCGCGATCAGCGGGGTGACCACCAGTGGGAACGGGGCCGCTTCGTTCTCCGTCGTGAACTGGCCGGCGTCCCTGGCCGCCGGCGAGACGGGCGCCTTCAGCGTCATCTTCCGGCCCCAGGTCACTGGCCTGCTGACCGGGCGAATGGAGATCGCGCACAACGGCCCGGGCTCCCCGTTCCTCCTCCGCCTCAAGGGCTACGCGGAACCGGACATGATGACCATCCACCTCTTCACGCAGCGCGTGGACGGCATCGAGCGCAACGTCTTCTCGCGCGACAGCTTCACGGTGCTCGAGGTCCTGCAAACCCTCCGCGACATCCTCGCCGGGACCAACCTGCCCTCCGTGATCAACAGCTTCGGCGGCCACCCGAGCTACAACCCGCACTTCACGGAAGGCGACACGGGGGCCTTCAGCAACGATCTGGAGTATCTGCTGGGGCCGTTCATGCAGTCGGGCGAGGTGTTCACCCATGCGATCGCGGTGGGCGAGAAGTCGTACGTGGACGAGTTCGGCAACTACTTCACCACCACGGAGCCGCAACAGTACGAGGACCTGCCCTCCTCGGCGACCAACACGCTGATCTTCTATGCCGGCCGTATGACCGCCGCCGCGGGCGTCGCCGAGTGGCTGACGAACGTCGAGATCGTCGTGCGCGAGACGTGCTACCGCCTTCGCGTGGAGGACGACACGTTCGCGCCCCCCGCGCCGGACGGCCTGGCGGCCTCGCAGGGGACCTATTCTAACTTCGTGCGGGTCGCCTGGTCGAACGCGCCGTTCGCGGACCACTATGTCCTCTGGCGCGCGCCGTCCGCGACCGGCGCCCAGACGCGCATCGGGGGGGCGCTGACCACGAACGTCCACGACGACGCCTCGGCCGCCACGGGCCAGGTGTACTGCTACTGGGTCATGGCGACGAACGCGGCGGGCGCGAGCCCGGCCAGCGGCCCCGTCCAGGGTTGGCGGACGATGGACACGAACCCGGCGGTCTGGTGCGCGGGCATCCGGCGGGACGGCGGGAGCGGCCTGATCCTGCAGTGGAACGCCTCGTACAGCAACTCGGGCTACACGGTCGAATGGACGGAATCGCTGGCGGCGCAGGACTGGACGGCGTGGGCGCCGACGGACCAGTGGCCGATCGTGGCGATCGTCTGGACGGCCGCCCCGCCGCAGGCGGCCGCTTTCTTCCGCATCCGGGCGGCGCCGCCCTCCAACGCCGTCATCCAGACCCTCTTCATGGATTTCGACGGACTGCCGGTCACCGCCGGGCTCGGCAAGCCGGGCTCCGCGGCGCCTTGGCTCTACACGACGGCCACCGAGAACCCGCTAGCCGGCACCCCCATGACGGATTACGACCGCGCGGGCTGGCGCAACACGAACGCGTACGGGCCGCAGACAAACACCCTCTCCATGTTCTATCTCTACTACACGACCGACAACAGCGTGCACATGGGTTTCGGCACGCACGGCTACCTGGAGATCGACGACGGGAACGCCCTTTCCGGCCGCAGCCTGCGCTACACGGTCACCGGCGGCGTCAACGCGAACGGCACGAACGGGGTCCTCGTCACCGCCAAGGCCCATTTCACGAACAGCCTGAACCTGGGCGTCGATCCGATCGCCGGCGGCGTCAGAATCGGGCATCCCTACCTCTACTTCGC
Organism: Verrucomicrobiota bacterium; assembly: GCA_022710725.1. Classification (GTDB taxonomy): domain Bacteria; phylum Verrucomicrobiota; class Kiritimatiellia; order CAIQIC01; family JAGNIJ01; genus JAGNIJ01. Next base: position 51,158 of record JAKLGK010000011.1, on the reverse strand, counting down.
GAACACCAGCCCGAAGGAGACGCCGGTCCCGTTCCCCGAAGCCGCGCGCGCGAACCGCTTCAGCGCGTACTTCCACGCGCCCGCCTCGCTGACCAATCTCGACGACGAGGCGCGCCCGCTGGCCACGGTCAACATCGGCCCGTACAACGGGATCGGCGGCCACTGGTACCACGAGTTCTGCACGGAGGGAGGCGGCTGGACCCACGCGCTGTGCGACGGGCATCCCCAGCACAACAATGCGTGGGCGGCGACCAACTACCCGTACCCCAGCAAGAGCCTGCGCGACATGGGCGAGGCGTACTTCACCAACTGGTATCGCTGGTACGTCACGTTCAAGCCCTACACCGGGATCGCCGACGCGCCGTACGACGCCTGGTTCGACCAGGTCGAGTTCCTGCACGATCCGGAGCCGCAGAACAACGAGACCATCTGCTCCCCGTCCATCACCTACTTCCCCGCGTCGACCAACTTCCAGATCGGCTTCATGGACAAGTACAAGGACAACGGGAAGAGCTACTCTACGTACGAGCTGCGCTACGCCTTCCAGCCGATCGGGAACGCGGGCTGGTCCAACGCCGTCGCGGCGCGCATCCTCACCAATGCCGAGTTCGGGATCCAGGCGCGAGCCGACGGGAAGTTCCAGAAGTTCAACCCGTACTACCAGGCGGTCTGGGCGCCCTTCGAACTCGCCGCCACCGGCGACACGGCCCGGTTGACCGCGGGAACGACCGTCTACTTCGCGATCAAGGACATTTCGCAGGTGGGCGGAGACGGCATGCTGCCGGTCACCAACAGCGGCATCGGCCCGAACGCGATCGGCGGGCGCGACTACTCCGCGTACAGCACCAACTTCGATTACGCCGGCGACCAGCCGGTCCTGCTGCTCATCAAGCGAACGGACTTCCGGATCCCCGCCGCCGCCACCAACGGCGTCCTGACCCTGACCTTCTCGCCGGGTTCGATGCGCGCGGCCGGCGCCCGATGGCGGATCAACGGCGGCGCTTGGAACGCGAAGGCCTCACAGTGGGTTCCCGAAGGCGTGTACACCGTCGAGTGGGCGGACGTCAGCGGCTGGATCACCCCTCCGCCCGTCACCCAGCTCGTTCAGCGGGGCCAGGGCCCCGTCCTGACCGGCGTGTACCAGTCCCCGTGAGGCCGCGCGGAGCAGGCGGTTCTTGCATTCGGGGGCGGGGTTTTCTACCATTCGAACAGGAGCCCGCGATGGGGAAAGGATGAGCACCATGAACTTTCGTTGCGGATTGGGCGTGCTGGCCGTGGCGCTGGCGCTGGGGGTGACCGGGTGCGAGGACGAGGACTACGACCACGTTCCGCCGGACGGGCAGGGGAGCATCATCCTCGACAATTACTCGCCCGACGACATCCACGTCTATATCGACGGCGTGGAGACCAATGAGGTGAAGGACTACGAGGACGAGGCTTACGACATGACCGGCGGCGTCCACCGCGTGATCCTCGACGGCAAGGACAACGACCGTTACGGCGCCTGGGACGTGGACGTCGTCGTCGGGCAACTCACCGTCGTCGAGATCCGGACTTCCGACTGGAACTGGGACGACTACGAGGTGAGCATTCATCTCGAAGAACCTTGAACGCCGGCTCGGGCCCGGTGTCTGAAGACAGCAAATGACCCCGCGTCCCGTATTCCGCCTGGCCCTGGTGATCCTGCTGGGCCTGCTCGGGACGTGGCTCATGCCCGTCCACGACGGCTTCATCCCCCTTTTCCTGGCAGGCGACCGCGGCTGGGAGCCGGCGGTCTGGCTGGCCGTCGCCGCCGCGGCCCTATGGCTCGTGCACCGCCGGGAAGGGATTTCCACGCCGCGCCCCTTCTGGCTGATCGTGGGTGTGGCCATGGTTCTGGCCGCCGTGCCGCTGCCGGCCTTCCAGCCGATGCATAGTTTCTTCTACTGGCCGGCGGTGGCGAAAACAACGGGGGTCGGGCTGATCCTGTTGTTCGCGGGCACCCTGGCGTTTGGTAGGCCGGGTGGCCGATGGCATGCCCCGTTCCTCGCGCTCGCCTCGCCGCTGCTGCTGTTCGCTTCGCGCCCGCCGCCGGGCGGCGGCCGGCTGAAACGCGCGCTGTTCGCGGTCCTCGTGCTGATCCTGGCCGTACCGTGGTTGTCCTTCGCCCGCGACTGCTGGCCGCGGGCGCTCTGGCGGATCGTCAACATGGACGATATGGGGCGGTTGGCGGTTTCCTTCCGGCACTGGGCCTGGGCGGGTTGCGCCTTCCTCTTTATCCTGTCGCCGTGGCGCGAGGAAGTCTGGTTGGATCAGGCCAGACCCGCGGGCCGTCTGCGCTGGGGATTTGTCCTGGCGGCCGCCATCCTCGTCGTTCTGGCCCTGCTGCCGCTGGCCCTGCACAAGGGGTACCACTTCAAGGCGCTGCTGATGTATGCCGGCCTGATCCTGCTCTTGGAATGGGCATCGCTTGTTCTACTCCTGATGCTGGGCCCGCGATGGCCGGTCCGCTTCGTGCCGCGACTGGCCGCCCTCCCTCCGGCCACCGCGCTGGGATGGGCCTGGATCGCGGGATTCCTGCTGCTGGCCCTGGTCCCGTCCGTCCTGTATTTCAGCGGGGCGATCCGGGCCGTGGTCACCGGCTCGCTCTTCGCGGAGAAATTCGATCACAGCTGGGTCGGCTGGTGCCTGGACCAGTCCACGCTCCAGTGCGGGTTCTGGCGGTTCACCATGATCGCGGCGCTGCTCATGGTCCACGTCGCGATCGCGCGCTGGCTGGGCGACCGGACCTCGCGGCGGGGCCTCTGGACATTCCGGCTGCTCGCCATCGCCCTGTTCATCGGGCCGCTCTGCTACCTCGCGTGCGACTACTGGAGCCTGATCGTATACATCCGGACGCTCGGCTTCACCCTGTTGCGCGTGTACGGGCTCGTCTACGGCCTCGCCGCCGCCCTGGCGACGCTGGGCTTCCTGCGCTGGGCGGTCCGGTATCCCGCAAAGAAGCCGGCTGCGGCGGGCGCCGCGGCCGGCCTGTAGGAATTCCTGCCGGATTTATTCGTCCGGGGTGTACGTGATCGTCACGTTGACGCGTTTCTGGATGCCGTCGTTGCTCCCGTTCCGGATCTCGACCCACCAATCCTGGCCGGGCCCGGTGGTATGGGTGAGCACGATCGGCGAGGTGTCCTGGCTTTCCGCCTCCGACTCGTCGCTGCGGTTGAGCCAGGCATGAACCTCCCCCCCGTCGTCCCATGTCATCGTGGCCGTCATGGTCCCGCTGGCCGGGGGCACGCAACTGCTGGTCTGTCGGAACAGCGGGTCGGCCACGCCGTTGAGACTCAACGTTTCGTCGTACATGACCTGCGGTTCGGGCGCGGCCGGCTCCTCGGGCTCCGCTTCCTCGCCGTCCGCCTCCTCATCCTCGTCCACGGCCTCTTCATCCGCGTCAGCGTCCGCGTCCCCGCCGACGTTGTTGGTCACGACCACCGTGTCCGGGCTGTCGTCATCGCTGTCCTCGCACCCCGCCATCAGGGAGGCGGCGACCAGGCTCAACAGGGCGCGGGGAATCAGCAGTAACCATGTCTTCATCCAAACCTCCTTATGTTTGAACGCTACGGTCAGCTACCGTTCACAGGATGCTCCCGGCCGCCCGCCAACACAACTAATTTCCAAAGGCAGCCGGCTCGGTTCGGCACGCCGGATCCGTACGGCCGGTCGCGGGTGGCTTGATAGTCCGCCGCGCATTTGGGCGCGGATCCGGCTTTCCTTTGCGCTTGACGAGGCGGGCGGGCCTCGCCCATTCTCCGCCCCCGCAAGGGAACACGGGTGCATGGAATGACCGAACGCGAAGCCTATATTGCGCTCAACATGACCGACAAGATCGGGCCGGTCCGCGTCCGGGCCCTGATCGAAGCGCTCGGTTCGCCGCAGGCGGTTTTCGCGGCCGACCGGGCGCAGTTGCTCGCCGTAAAGGGCATCGGCGAAGACTTGGCCGAGTCCATTTTGAACCAACGCGCCACCGTCGATCCGTCCGCCGAGGAGGAAAAAGCGCGGGCGTTGGGCGCGCGGATCATTACGCCCGTGGACGCCGAGTACCCCGAGACGCTTTCCAAAATATATGATCCGCCGCTGGCGCTGTACGTCCGCGGCACGCTGGAGAAGACCGACCGGCACGCGATCGCCATGGTCGGCACCCGGCACGCTACGCACTACGGGTTGAGCGTTGCCGACAAGTTGTCCTATCAACTGGGCAAGGTCGGCTTCACCGTCATCAGCGGCCTGGCGCGGGGGATCGACACCGCCGCGCACCGCGGCGCGCTCAAGGCCGGCGGCCGGACGATCGCCATCATCGGCAGCGCGCTGGACCGGTTGTATCCGCCGGAGAACGAGAAACTTGCGGAGGAGATCGTCCAGCACGGCGCCGTGATCAGCGAATACACGCTCGGGCGCGAGCCGGATAGGACCACCTTTCCCTATCGCAACCGGGTGATCAGCGGGCTTTCGATGGGCGTGGTGGTGGTCGAGGCCGGGGCGACCAGCGGGGCCTTGCACACGGTGGACCAGGCGCTGGAGCAGGGGCGGACCGTGTTCGCCGTGCCCGGCCGTGTGGATAACCCGACCTCGAAGGGCCCGCACCGGCTGATCAAGAACGGGGCCCGGCTGGTCGAGGACGTGGACGATATTCTCCAGGAATTCGAGTTCCTGATCCCGCCGGAAAAGAAGGACGCGGCAGACAAGTTGGACAGCCGGCCCGCTGTGGTCTTGAGCGACCTGGAACAGAAAATCGTCCGGGCCCTCTGGGAGGAGCCGCTGGACGTGGATTCGCTGGCCCGCCGGTCCGGCCTGAAGAGCCATGAGGTCAGCTCCCTGCTGATCGGACTGGAAATGAAGCGGATTGTGCGTATGCTGCCCGGTCGCCTCGTGGAACTGGCCGAGGGGCTGCGGCGGGAGTGAAAATGCAAATGGTGTTCTATCGAGGCCATTGTGCGAGTTGTTCGAGGACGAGAATGAGGGCGAGAAGAATGTCCCTGAACCCTAAACCCTGAACCCTCCCCATGACCAAACACCTCGTCATCGTCGAGTCGCCGGCCAAGGCGAAGACCATCAACAAAATTCTCGGTTCCGAGTTCTCGGTCAAGGCCTCGATGGGCCACGTCCGCGACCTGCCCCAGAAAGACTTCGGCATCGACATTGAGAAAAATTTCAAGCCCCGCTACGTCGCCATCAAGGGCCGCGAGAAGGTGCTGGCGGAACTCAAGGCGGTGGCCGCCAAGTCCGACACGGTCTACCTGGCCCCCGACCCGGACCGCGAGGGCGAGGCGATCGCCTGGCACCTGAAGACCGCCCTGAAGGGGACCGTGCCGGAGGACCGCTTCCTGCGCGTTTCCTACAACGAGATCACCGCGCCCGCGATCCGCGAGGCCTTTGGCAAGCCCGGCCCGATCGACCTGCATAAGGTGGACAGTCAGCAGGCCCGGCGCGTGCTGGACCGCCTGGTCGGCTACCGCGTCAGCCCGTTGCTGTGGCGGCGCATCCGCGGCGCCACGAGCGCCGGCCGCGTGCAGTCGGTCGCCCTGCGCCTGGTCTGCGAGCGCGAAAACGAGATCCGGAACTTCAAGCCGGAGGAGTACTGGCTGCTCGGCGCGAAGGTCGCCAAGCAGGTCGAGCCGAAGGATCCCTTCGAGATCCGGCTCGCGCGGATCAACGGCGAGAAGGCGGAGATCAAGGCGTCGGAGCAGGCGCACGCGATCAAGGCGGACCTGGAGGGCCGCCCCCTGCGGGTCGCGGCCATCGTGCCCCGCGAGATCAGCAAGCGCGCGATGCCGCCGTACATCACCAGCAGCCTCCAGCAGGCCGCCTCCAGCGTGCTGGGTTACGCGCCAGCCTACACCATGAAGCTCGCTCAACGGCTGTACGAGGGCGAGGATTTCGGCGAGGGACCGATCGGCCTGATCACGTACATGCGCACCGATTCGTTCCACATCGCCGGCGGCGCGCTGGAGTCGTGCCGCCGCTACATCGGGACCCATTTCGGCGCGGAATACCTGCCGGAGAAGCCGAACTTCTACCGCAGCCGCGGCAGCGCGCAGGAGGCCCACGAGGCCATCCGCCCGACCGATGTCGAGCGCACGCCGGACTCGCTGGCCTCGGTGCTGGAGCCCGAAGAATTGCGGCTCTACCGCCTGATCTGGCAGCGCTTCGTCGCCAGCCAGATGGTCCCCGCCCGCATCGCGCAGCGCACGGTGGAGATCGAGGCCGTGCCGCCGCCGGAGAAGACCTCCACCTACCTGTTCCGCGCGACGGCCTCCGAGGTCGTCTTCCCCGGTTACATGAAGGCGAGCGGGGTCGAGGCGCGCAAAAAGGAGTCCGGGGCGGGCGAAAACGGCGACGAGGTGGACACGCTGCCGCCGCTGGCTGTGGGCGAGGGGCTGGATTGTATCGAATGGCTCGAGCAGCAGAAGTTCACCCAGCCGCCGCCGCGCTACTCCGAGGCCGCGCTGGTCCGCGCGCTCGAGGAAAACGGCGTCGGCCGGCCCAGCACCTACGCCTCGATCCTCTCCACGCTCGCCGAGCGCCGCTACGTCACGCGCGAGAAGCGCACGCTCTCGCCGACCGAAACGGGCATGAAGGTCTGCGAGTTCCTCGTGGCGCACCTGGGCGAGCTCTTCGACGTCAAGTTCACGGCCGGCATGGAAGAATCGCTCGACGAGATCGAGGAGGGCCGCGTCGAGTGGACGAAGATGCTCGGCGATTTCTACGGGCGGTTCCAGCAGTGGCTCGCGGCGGCCAAGGGCCCGCCGGCCGATCCCGGGATGGTGAAGGCCCTGCTGGACGTGCTGGACGGGGTCAGGGAATGGGCCCCGGAGAACAAGCGCGGCAAGCGGACCTACAGCGACCGGAAGTTTGTCGAGTCCGTCCGCCAGCACCTGGCGGAAGACAAGCCCGTTTCCGACCGCCAGTTGGAGGCGCTGAAGAGCCTCGCGCTCCACTACCGCGAGCAGCTCCCGGACCTGCCGCGGGTGCTGGACGGACTCGGCCTGGTCGCGGAGGCGGAAAAGAGCAGGACCCCCGTCCTGCCGCCATCGCCCGAGACGAGGCGCAAGCTGGAGCTGCTGGAGAAGGTCGAATTCAAGCCCGCGCGGCAGGTGGGCAAGAAGACGTACGACGACAAGGTCTTCGCGGATTCATTGCGCCGGCAGGTGCAGAGCGGCCGCGCGCTCTCGGAAAACCAGGTCCATTATCTCGACCGGCTCGTCATGAAATATTCCTCGCAGATGGACAACTTCGAGAGCCTGGCGGCCGAGCTGGGTCTTCACAAGGAAGGCCCGCACGCGATGGAGGACGTGGGGCCGCTGATCGACGCGCTGAAGACGGTGGCGGAGTGGAAGCCGCCGGTCAAGCGCGGGCGGCGCACCTGGGACGATCACGCGTTCTTCCAGTCGCTGTCCGGCCAGCACGCCGAGCACCGGCACCTCTCGCCGCGGCAGGTGCTGTCCTTGAAGAAACTGGCCGCCCGCTACCGGGCGCAGATCGCGGGCTTCGATGCGCTTTCCGAGCGGTACAATCTGGCGAGCCTGATCAAGACGCGGAAGGCCGCGGCGCCGGAGACCGCCGCCGAATGACCGCCGAGCCGCCAACCCGGGCGGCCGACCCGGCGGTCAGCCGTTACCTCCGCTACCTCGAGGCCGAGCGCAACGCCTCGCCGCATACGCTGTCGAATTACCGGCGCGACATCGGCCAGTTCGCCGCCTTCCTCTGGAAGACCTCGCCGAACCCGCCCCTGCCGTGGGACCGCGCGGACCGCTACGCCGCCCGCGGCTTCCTCGTCGGCTTCCAGAAGCAGAATTGCGCGCCGACGACGACGGCCCGCAAGATCTCCAGCCTGCGCTCGTTCTACCGGTTCCTGATGCGCGAGGACCTGGTGAAGGCGAACCCGTTCAGCGGCCTGATGCTGCCGAAGCGGGCCCGGAAACTGCCCGCCGTGCTCGGCATTGGCGAGGTCAACCGCCTGCTGGCCGCGCCGCTCAAGGGCGCCGGGCGGACCCGCTCCGCGCCCTGGAACGACTACTCGCCCCTCCGCGACGCGGCCGTCCTGGAACTGCTCTACAGCACGGGCATGCGCGTGAGCGAGTTGACGGGGCTGGCCGACGAACAGGTGGACTGGCTCGCGAGCGTCGTGCGCGTCCGCGGCAAGGGAAAGAAGGAGCGGCTCTGCCCGTACGGCCGCCCGGCGCACCGGGCGCTGCGCGCGGCCGTGGAGGCCCGCGACCGGTTCCTGGCCACGCGCGCGGCGGGCGGGAAGCCTGCGGCGCTTTTCATCAACCGGCGCGGCGGCCGCCTGACCTCGCGCTCGGTCGAACGCCTGCTCAAGCAGTACGCGATCTCGGCCGGGCTGAATCCGGGCTTGTCTCCCCACGCGCTTCGGCATAGCTTTGCCACCCACATGCTGGATGCCGGGGCGGACCTGCGCAGCGTGCAGGAGCTGCTGGGGCACGCCAGCCTGTCCACGACGCAGATTTACACGCACGTCAGCGTGGAGCGGCTGAAACGGGTGTACGAGGAAGCGCACCCGAGAGCATAGGAAGGGATCGGGGTTCAGGTGCCAGGAAATACTTCTCGCCCTATGAACGCTAATTAATTCGCAAGCTAAACCCCTAAACACCTCTTTATGATCTGGTTCCTTTACAACCTTCTCTTCACCGCGGGTTTCCTGCTCCTGCTGCCGCACTTCCTGCTGCGCATGCGCCGACGGGGCGGCTACGCGCGGCATTTCTGGCAGCGCATCGCGCGGTATGAGCCCGACGCCGCGGCGCGCCTGGCGGAGGGAGGGCGCATCTGGATCCAGGCCGTCAGCGTGGGCGAGATGAACCTGGCCCTCGGATTCATCGAACAGATCCGGCGCCGCCGGCCGGGCGCGAAGTTCGTGGTGTCCACCACGACATCCACCGCCCATGAAATCGCCGAGAAGAAACTGCCCTCCGACGACGTGTTGATCTACTTCCCGGCCGACTTCCCGTTCATCACGCGCCGGGCCCTGGACGCGATCCGGCCCGCGGCGCTGATCCTGGTCGAAAACGAGCTGTGGCCCAACCTGGTCCGGCTCGCGCGGGCGCGGGGCATCCCGGTGGTCCTGGTCAACGGCCGCATCTCCGAGCATTCGTACCGCGGCTACCGGAAGCTGCGGGTCTTCACCCGGCGGCTCCTCCCGATGGTGGACTGGTTCTGCGTGCAAGGCCCCGGCGACGGGCAGCGTCTGCGGGACCTGGGCGCGCCGGCGGAGCGGATCAGCGTGGTCGGCAGCGCCAAGTACGATCTCGGCGAGCCGGATCCGGCGGGCGCGGAGCAGGCCCGCGCCGTGCTGCGGGCGGCCGGGATCACCGAGGGGTGTTCCGTGCTGCTGGGCGGTTCGACCTGGCCGGGGGAGGAGGCGATCCTCCTGGACCTGTACAAGGAATTGAAGGCCGAGCGGGAAGACCTGGTCCTCATGCTCGTGCCGCGGCACGTCGAGCGCCGCGTGGCGGTGCTCGCCGAGATCGAGTCGCGGGGGCTGACCGTGCGGCGGCGCTCCGATCTCGGGCCGGCCGCGGCGCCGGCCGCGCGGCCGGACGTCCTGCTGGTGGATACCACCGGCGAGCTGATGAACTTCTATTCCTGCGCCACGATCATCTTCGTGGGCAAGAGCCTGTCCGAACAGAAGGGCGGGCAGAACGTCATCGAGCCCGCGTGGTGGGGCAAGCCCGTCCTCGTGGGGCCGAACATGAAGAACTTCGCCGCGGTCATGGACGAGTTCCTCGAGGCGAGCGCGATCCTCCAGGTGCCCGACGCCCACGGCCTGAAAATGGCCATCCTGGGGCTGCTGGACGATCCCGTCCGCCGGGTCGAACTCGGCGCGCGCGCGGCGCGCCTGGTCCGCGAGAAGGCCGGCGCCGGCGCGCGCACGCTGGACCGGATCGGTCCGGTAATCTTTCCCCCCTGATCAATCCGGCGGCGCCGTGTCTAGGACGGGGTAAAGGGCCGAGTGCTTCATGCCCGGGTGCCGCTTGCCGTAGCGCGCGGGGATGTCCTGGGTCCAATCGCTCGGGATGATCGGCGCGAGGGCGATCAGCAAGGCGAAAAGCAGGGGGCGCGCCACCAGCCGTTCGGGTCGGACGACGATCCCCGGAGTGAACGGCGGCGCCTCCGGTTCGCGGCGCCATCGCAGGATCAGCAAGATCAGTCCCCCGGTCGCCATGAGGAGGTTCAGGCTCTGGCCCGTCGCCAAGCCGAGCAGGGTGGTGGGGTACTCGCGGAAGACGTCGATCGGCACGCGCAGCCCGGCGTAGAGCAGCAGGAACAGGCCGGTGACCGCGCCGGGGCGCAGGCGGCGGGCGGACGCGCGGAGCAGTACCGGGATGAGCAGCAGGTTCTTCAGCCCGTCGTACAGCACCACGGGATGCCGGAATCCCTCGGCATCCGGGAACCGTACCGCCCACCAGGCATCCGTCACGCGCCCGACGATCTGGCCGTCGATGAAATTGCCGATCCGGCCCATGGCCAGGATGAACGCCGCCGGGATCGCCAGCACGTCCGTGACGCGCAGGAACGACAGCCGCCGCCGGCGGCAGAAGAGCCAGACGCCGGCCAGCCCGCCGAACAGCAGCCCGTGCGTGGCCATCCCGCCCAGCCACACCGCCGGGATCAGGTGCGGATGAGCGCTGTAGAACGGCCATTCGTAGAAAAGCACCTCGACGGTCCGCCCGCCCAAGAGCACGCCTATCGCGAGGAAGAGGCTCAAGGTGTACACCGCCCCCAGTGAAAGGCCCAGCGCCCGGCGCTTTCGCCGGATGTAGAGGTGGGCGTTCAGGAAGCCCAGGGAGAAACTCGCCCCGTACCACCAGAGGTATAGCCCGCCGGCCGTCCCCAGGACGGGATCAATCCGGTGAATGTAAGGGCCGATCCAGTTCACGCGCGCTCCGGCTTCAATTCCACGAGGATAGGGATTATCATGCGGGCTTGGAAACAGATTCTGCAACCCGGGAGGACGGTCCTCATGCGTAGCGCTTCACGCCGTTGTTCCGTTCCATCCGTTTCGAGCCCCATCACGCGGCGCCGGTTCATCGAGAAACTGGGCGCCGGCACGTTGGCCACGCTGGCGCTGTGGCATGAACTCCGCGCCGAGTCCGCCGTGCCCGCGGCTCCGCCGCCGGCGCCCGGCACCCCGTCCGATGACCTTCTGGCCGCGGAGGAGGCGTACTTCGCCGATTTCGCGAAGGTCTTCACCATCGCCGACGAGCACAAGTACCTGGTCGCCAGCCAGAAGGGGTCCATGCCCATCCCGATCCTGCGGCATTTCAAGGAAGGGCTGGACCGGATCGCGCGCGACCCGTTCCCCGTTTACCTGGAGCCCTCGGCCGTCACGCGCGCGAAGATCGCGAAAGGCTACGGCGCGCGCGTGGACGAGATCGCGATCTCGCGCAACACGACCGACGCGATCAGCCAGATCCTTCACGGGCTGGACTGGCGGGCGGGTGACGAGATCCTGTGCTCCACGCTCGAGTACCCCAACTGCGTCGCCACGGTCCGGCGCGTGGCCGGGCGCTTCGGGCTGGCCATCCGCCAGTTCGGCGTGCCGTCGCGGCCGGACTTTTCCGCGGAGGAGATCGTGGAATCCGCGCGCCGCCGGATCGCGCCGGGGAAGACGAAGGCGATGTTCTTCTCGTGCCCGGCCCATCCCAGCGGCGTGGCCATGCCCGTCCGCCGGCTGGCCCGGCTCGCGCAGGAGCACGGGATCACCACGGTCGTGGACGGCGCGCACTATGGCGGCATGTTCGTCCCGCGCCTCGACGAGACCGGCATCGATTTCTGGGGCATCTCGGGCCATAAGTGGCAATGCGGCCCCGGCGGCACCGGGATCCTATACGCCCGCAACGCCCGGTGGCCCGCGAATCCGAACCCGCTCCCGCGCTTTCATATTGTCCGATCCGGCGACCTCGATGCCCCGACCGACGGCTCGCGGCCGGAAGGATTTGACCTCGGCGCCGCGTTGAGCGTTTACGGCTTTCCCGAGTCCGCCGACTGGCGGGCGCTCGGCGAGGTCTGCGAGTTCTGGGACGAGATCGGCCGCGAGCGGATCCAGAACTACATCCTCGCGCTGGCCGACTACGCGCGCGCTGCGCTGGCGGCCGCGTTCGGCGAACAGGCGATCGTCCAGCCGTGCCGGGACCCCGAGTTGCGTTCGGGCATCGTCGCCTTCAACCCGCTCCCGGAGCCGGCGCAGCGCCGCGACCCGAACGTGGCCCGCGCGTTCCAGTCGGGCATGGAAGCCGCCGGCTACCACGTCGGCTGCGGGGGCACCGGATTGAAGGGGCTGACCCGTCCGCCCGATCCGGACGCGGCGGACTTCTTCGACCTGTGCATACCGAACCGCGACCCGGAGACCAACCGCCCGGCGCCCGGCGACATCCCGTTCCGCACCGGGACGCCCGCGTGGTGCAATCGGGACGACATGGACGGCTTTGTCGGCGCCTGCGCGGAGGTCATGAAGAAAGTTATCGGCTGACGACGCCCGCGCCGGTTGACAAGCCCGCGGCTTTGAGCCACGCTCTCCCGGAGATGAAACCGCGGGCGCGCATCACCACGGGACAAGGCGACGGGGGCCTTACCCGGCTCTATTCGGGCGAAGAGGTGCCCAAGGATGCCCCGCCTCTGGAAGCCCTCGGCGACCTGGACGAGCTGGGCTGCCTGCTGGGATTGGCGCGCCTGCACTCCCGCCGCCAGTCCACGCGCGAGGCCCTCCTTTCGCTCCAGAGACGTTTGTTCGACGTGGGCGCGGAGTTGGCGACCTCGCCCGAAAAGGCGGAGGCGTTGCCCGCGCGCGCCGGCCCGGAATCCATCGAGGAGCTGGAGAAACAGAGCCTGGTCCTCGAGGGATTGCGCCGCCTGCCGGAGGATTTCGTGGTTCCGGGCGCGACGCCAGCCGCGGCGCACCTGGACCATGCCCGCGCAGTCGCGCGCCGCTGCGAGCGCCGCGTCACCGCCCTGTGCCGCGACGGCTGGTGCCGGAATCCCTGCATGCAGGTCTGGATGAACCGGCTCTCGGATTACCTCTGGCTGCTCGCCCGCAGCGAGGAGACATCGTCTATTCCCCGGCGTGTGCCGGAGGAGGGGAGCGCCGAATGAACCGGGCGGCCCTCGAACAGGCCGGCGTCGAAATAACCGATGGCGCCGTGCTGCGGGACGTCACCACCTTCCGGCTGGGCGGACCGTGCCGGGCCTGCCTTTCCTGCCGCACGCCCGGGCAGGCCGTCCAGGCCATCTCGGCCCTGCGCGCTGCCGGCGAGCCTTTTGTGGTGATCGGCAGCGGGTCCAACCTGCTGGTGGCCGACGCGGGGCTCGACGCCTTTGCGGTCCGCTATGTCAGTCCGATCCCGCAGATCGAGCGGGACGGCGTCCGGCTGCGCGTGTCGGGCTCGACGGAATTGGACGCGCTCGCCGCCTACGGCGTCCAGCAGGAGCTGGCCGGCCTCGAGTTCCTGTCCGGCATCCCCGGCACGGTCGGCGGGGCCATCGCCGGGAACGCCGGGGCCTTCGGCCGCTCCGTCGCGGAGGGGCTGGCGGGCGTCCGGCTGGTGGATCCCGCGGGCCGCGAGCAGGAAGTGCCGGCCGCCGATCTTCGGTTTGCCTACCGGAGTTCGCGGCTGCAGGAGAGCGGCGAAATCGTTTTGTCGGCCGTGTTCGATCTGCGTTTCGGCCCGCGGCCGGAACTGGCCGCGGAGCGGGAGCGCATCCTCGCCCTGCGCCGCGAGCGCCATCCGGACTGGCGGTCGACGCCGACGGCGGGCAGCTTCTTTCGCAACATCGAGCCGACCTCCGCCGCCGGTCCGCGCCAGGCGGCGGGCTGGTTCCTGGAACAGGCCGGGGCCAAGGCGATGCGCGTCGGCGGCGCGCGCGTTTTCGAGAAGCACGCGAACATCATCGTCGCCGACCCCGGCTGCACCGCGGCCGACGTCGCGGCCCTGTCCCGCGAGATGACGGAAGCGGTGCGCCGCCGGTTCGGGTTCGACCTGGTCCCCGAAGTTCGTTTTCTCGGCTCGCCCTGAATAACGCTTGCACCCCGGCCTCCGGCCCTATAAGCTGCCGCGGCTTTTTAAAAAGAGGGAGAGAAACACATGGGCCAGACCTTAAGTCTTCGAGACAAGAACCTGAACCGGCCGCGCAAACAAGCCCGGGCCCGGCGGCGCCGCGAAAAAGTGCATCGCCAGCGCTTGATCGCGCTGGGGGTGCCGGCGGACAAGGTGGCCAAGCTGGACGCCGCCGCCGTTCGGGCGATGCTGAAACGGCCGGCCAAGCTCAAGAAGTAGTCTCGCCCCCGCGGGGCATGCCGGGGAAGGGGCCCCGAAGTTTTTTTTCAAAAAACTGTTGACGTCGTTTCGTTTTTGGGTACTTTCGTCGGAGATATACAGATTCCGGGAAGTCCCGGTATCTTAAATAGTAGTATAGACGGACACTTCTATTTTCCGGGTTTGTTAAGGGAAAAGAGGAAGATAGGGGAGTGTTATAGTCTGTTTTTGTATTTTGTCGGGTTTTGCGTTTTATCGGGATCCGGCGGGATGCAATGCAGTGGGCGGTTGGCGGGAAGCGGAAGACGGCGCCCACGTAGCTCAGTTGGTAGAGCACGTCCTTGGTAAGGACGAGGTCAGCGGTTCAATCCCGCTCGTGGGCTCCAGCCTTCGCGACGAGCGCAGTGAGGAGCGGAGGCGGACATGTGGCCCAGCCGCGCTCGTCGGCTCCGGCTGGCAAGCCGGCGTACGGGCCCAGCGCGGGGCGCGGAAACGATTTTGCAGGGACCGAGAACTGTAAGAAGAAAGAGAAAACCGAAAGAAGCACAGGCAGGAGGAAACCATGGCCAAGGAAAAATTCGAACGAACCAAGCCGCACGTGAACGTCGGCACGATCGGTCACGTGGACCACGGCAAGACGACCCTGACCGCCGCGATCACGAAGGTCCAGGCGGCGAAGGGGTTGAGCCAGTTCGTCTCCTACGACCAGGTCGCGAAGGCGTCCGAGTCGCAGGGACGCCGCGACCCGACCAAGATCCTTACGATCGCCACGTCGCACGTGGAATACCAGAGCGACAAGCGCCACTACGCGCACGTCGACTGCCCCGGCCACGCGGACTACATCAAGAACATGATCACCGGCGCGGCGCAGATGGACGGCGCGATCCTCGTGGTCAGCGCGTCCGACGGCCCGATGCCGCAGACCCGCGAGCACATCCTGCTCGCCCGCCAGGTGGGCGTGCCGGCCATCGTCGTCTTCCTGAACAAGGTCGACACCGTGGATGACCCCGAGCTGCTCGACCTGGTCGAGATGGAAATCCGCGACCTGCTGAACAAGTACGAGTTCCCCGGCGACAAGACCCCGATCATCCGCGGGTCCGCGCTGGCGGCGATGAAGGCGGAGAAGCCGGACGCCCCGGAGGCCAAGTGCATCCAGGAGCTGATGGACGCCATCGACTCGTTCATCCCGGAGCCGACCCGCCCGATCGACCAGCCGTTCCTGATGCCCATCGAGGACGTGTTCTCGATCGAGGGCCGCGGCACGGTAGTGACGGGCCGCGTGGAGCGCGGGATCGTCAAGGTCGGCGAGGACATCGAGGTCGTCGGCCTGCGTCCGACGGTCAAGACCGTCGTCACGGGCGTCGAGATGTTCCGCAAGCTGCTGGACCAGGGCCAGGCCGGCGACAACATCGGCTGCCTGCTGCGCGGATTCAAGAAAGAGGACGTCGAGCGCGGCCAGGTGCTGGCCAAGCCCGGGTCCATCACCCCGCACACCAAGTTCAAGGCGGAAGTGTACGTCTTGAGCAAGGAAGAGGGCGGCCGTCACACGCCGTTCTTCAAGGGGTACCGCCCGCAGTTCTACTTCCGCACCACCGACGTCACCGGCGACATCGAGCTGCCGGCCGGCGTGGACATGGTGATGCCGGGCGACAACATCAGCGTGAGCGTTGCGCTGATCACGCCGATCGCCATGGAGAAGACCATGCGGTTCGCCATCCGCGAGGGCGGCCGGACCGTGGGCGCGGGCCGCGTGACGGAAATCATCGAATAAGACAGGCGTAACACGGCGGGGGCCGGGGCGGGCCGCTTGGAGCGGACCGCCCGAGCCGCCCGCGGACGGAGCCCAGCATGCCCAGGGAAATCATTACGCTCGCGTGCACCGAGTGCAAGCAGCGGAACTATACGACGACGCGGAACAAGCGGAAAACCACGGAGCGGGTGGAGCTGAAGAAGTACTGCCGCTTCGAACGAAAGCACACGGCGCACAAAGAAATCAAGTAGCAAAGGTCGAACCGGCAGGCCAGTAGCTCAATTGGCAGAGCACCGGTCTCCAAAACCGGTTGTTGTGGGTTCAAGTCCCTCCTGGCCTGCCAACTTTTCCGACGGGAGAAATCCGGTGAGCAAGATACAGCAGGGGATCACGGCGGCGAGGACGTTCATCGAGGAAGTCCGCGCCGAGATGAAGAAGTGCTCGTGGCCGACCCGTTCGGAGCTGTCGGAGTCGACGATGGTGGTGATCGTGTCCGTGGTGCTGATGGCGGTTTTCGTCGGCTTGAGCGACGTGGTGCTGATGAGCGTGATGCGCATGGTGATCCGGTAGAGCCCAGGGGACAGGTGGCGGTCATGGAAAAACAGTGGTTCGTATTACATACGCTCTCCGGCCAGGAAGCCAAGGTCAAGGAGAACATCGAGCGCCGCATCGTCCAGGAGGAGATGCAGGACTACATCGGCGAGGTCCTGATCCCCACGGAGAAGGTCTCCGAGGTCAAGCAGGGGCGGAAGACCACCACGACCCGGAAGTTCTTCCCGGGCTACGTGCTGGTGAACATGCGCCTCTACGACGAGGAGAAGCGCCTGGTGGACAAGACCTGGTACTTCACCCAGGAGACGCCGGGCCTGATCGGCTTCATCGGCGGCGACCGCCCGGTGCCGCTGCGCCCGCAGGAGGTCGAGATCATCCTGCACCAGATCGAGGAGAAGAAAGAGAAGATCAAGCCCAAGGTGGTGTTCGAGCCGGGCGAGACGGTGAAGATCACCGACGGGCCGTTCCTGAATTTCAGCGGGGTGATCGAAGAGGTGGACCCGGACCGCGGCAAGCTCAAGGTCTCGGTGTCCATCTTCGGCCGGACCGCCCCCGTGGAGTTGGAGTATTGGCAGGTGGAGCGGGCCTAGCCTCAGCCCGAGCCCCCGGACCCTGAACACAGAAAACTGAACATCGAGTCGGACTATGGCAAAGAAAGTCACAGGCATCATCAAGCTGCAGATCCCGGCGGGCCAGGCGAACCCCGCGCCCCCGGTGGGGCCGGCGCTCGGCCAGCAGGGCGTCAACATCATGGAGTTCTGCAAGCAGTTCAACGCGGCGACGCAGAGCCAGGCCGGGCTGATCATCCCCGTGGTCATCACGGTCTACCAGGACAAGTCGTTCACGTTCATCACCAAGAGCCCCCCGGCCTCGACGCTGCTGAAGCGAGCGGCGGGCATCGCCACCGGTTCGGGGCAGCCCAACCGGGACAAGGTGGGCAAGGTGACGAAGCAGCAGGTCCTGGAGATCGCCAAGACCAAGCAGAAGGATCTGAACGCGCGCGAGCTGGACCGGGCGGTGAAGATCATCGCGGGCACGGCGCGCAGCATGGGAATCGAGGTGGAGTGATCATGGCCCATCACGGAAAAAAATATCGCGCGGTGCGGGAGAAGCTGGACCCGGCGGCCGTCTGGGAGCTGGAAAAGGCCCTGGAGTTCCTGAAGAACAACAAGGCCAGCAAGTTCGACGAGACCGCCGAGCTGGCGATCCGGCTGGGCGTGGACCCCGCCAAGTCCGAGCAGATGGTCCGCGGCACGGTGGCGCTCCCGAACGGCACGGGCAAGAAGGTCCGGGTGCTGGTCTTCGCCAAGGGCCCGCCGGCCGACGCCGCCAAGGAAGCGGGCGCGGACGAGATCGGGTTCGAGGAACTCGTCGCCAAGGTCGCCGGCGGCTACACGGACTTCGACGTGGCCGTGGCGACGCCCGAGGCCATGAAGGAAGTCCGCAAGCTCGGCAAGGTGCTCGGCCCCCGCGGGCTGATGCCCAATCCGAAGACCGGCACGGTCACGGACGACACGGCGGCGGCGGTGAAGGCGTGCAAGGCCGGCCGGGTGGAGTTCCGCATGGACCGCAACGGCAACGTCCTGGTGCCCTTCGGCAAGCTGTCCTTCAGCGTCGAGGCGCTGGCGGAGAACTGCCGGGCGGTGCTGACGGCGATCAGCGCGGCGCGGCCCGCGACGGCCAAGGGGATATTCATCAAGCGGTGCACCGTGAGCTCGACGATGGGCCCCGGCCTGCGCCTGGATTTCAAGGAAGCGGCGGCCTGACGCGCCGCGAAGGAGTCTATCGATGAGACCGGAAAAGGTAACCATCGTTGAGGAGCTGCGGGGCAAGCTGCAGAAGGCCCTGTACGTCATCCTCGCCGACTATCGGGGCATGAGCGTCGCCCGGACCGAGACCCTCCGCCGCCAGCTGCGCGGCGTGGGCGCCGAGGCCCAGGTGGTGCCCAACCGCCTCTTCAAGATCGCGGGCAAGGACCTGACCCCGCCGGGCTTCGAGAAGGGGCTCGTCGGGCCGTCCCTGATGGTCTGGGGGCAGGGCGACCTGTCGCAGGCGGCGAAGGTGCTGCGCACGTTCATCAAGGAAAACGAGATGCCGGCGATCAAGCTGGGCGCCCTCCAGGGCGCGCTGCTCTCGAAGGCGGACGTGGACGCGATCGCGCTGCTGCCGCCCCGCGAGGCGCTGCTGGCCCAGCTGGTCGGCCTCCTGGCCGCCCCGATGCAGCGGCTGGTCGGCGTGCTGCAGGCCAAGACGGCGAGCATTTTGTATGTGCTGAAGGCCATACAGGACAAGAAGGAAAAGGCATAACTACCCACGGATATAAGGAGAACGAACATGTCAGAACAGGCAACCGAGCAAGCGAAGGAGACGGGCGTGAAACTGGAAGGCAAGGCGGAGGAGTTCGCGAAGTGGATCGAGGGCATTACGGTCCTCGAGCTGTCCCAGCTCGTGAAGGGGCTGGAAGAGCGCCTGGGCGTGTCGGCGGCGGCCCCCGTGGCCATGGCGGCGGGCCCGGCCGGCGCGGGCGCCGCGGCGGCCCCGGCGGAAGAGAAGACCGAGTTCACCGTCGTGCTGGCGGCCGCCGGCGCGAACAAGATCGCCGTCATCAAGGAAGTCCGCGCCCTCACGTCCCTCGGCCTGAAGGAAGCCAAGGACCTGGTGGAAGGCGCGCCGAAGCCGGTCAAGGAAGGCGCTTCCAAGGACGAGGCGGCCAAGATCAAGGCCCAGTTGGAAGCGGCCGGCGCCAAGGTGGAAATCAAGTAGTCGCGCTCGCGTTGTTTTCCCCTTGTAGGGGCCCGTCCGCGGGGGCGGGCCCGTGGCGCACGGCGTCGGAAGGTGTGGCATGGCTGAACGAATAAAATACGGCAAGCTGGCCAGCGTTATCGATCTCCCGGATCTGATCGAGATCCAGACGAATTCGTACCGGGACTTCCTCCAGAAGGACATCCCGCCGACCCGCCGCAAGCTCGTAGGCTTGCAGGCGGTGTTCAAGGAGGTCTTCCCGATCGAGAGTTACGACGGGCAGATCGCCATCGAGTTTGTCAAGTACGAGATCGCCGATCCCAAGACGTCCCCCCTGGAATGTCTGCGGGAGGGCGTGTCCTATTCCGCGCCCCTCTACGTGACGTTCCGCCTCCGCGAGAGCAAGGAGATGCGGGAGGAAGACGTCTACATGGGCGAGGTGCCGCTGATCACCGAGCCCGGCACGTTCATCATCAACGGCGCCGAGCGCGTGGTCGTCAGCCAGTTACACCGCTCCCCGGGGATCTGCTTCGAGCAGACCATCCACCCGAACGGTTCGGTGCTGTACTCGTTCCGCATCATCCCGGACCGCGGCTCATGGATCGAGGTGCAGTTCGACACGTCGGACCTGCTCCAGATCTACCTGGACCGCAAGAAGCGGCGCCGCAAGTTCCTGGCCACGACGTTCCTGCGCGCGCTGGGCTACGGCACGGACGACGAGCTGCTCGGCCTGTTCTACACGTTCGAGAAGCTGTCGCTCAAGGAGACGCCCGACGAGGCCGCGCTGGCGAACCGCGTCGTGCACGACGACGTCATCGACGCCGACTCGAAGACCATCCTGGCGCGGCGCTACGAGCCCGTGACCAAGGACCTGGTCCGGCAGATGAAGGCGGCCGGCTTCACGGCGGTCGACGTTGTGAACGTCTCGTGGGACGAGGGGATCTTCCTCAAGAGTGTGCAGAAGGACACGACCCGTTCCAACGAGGACGCGCTGAAGGACATCTACCACAAGCTGCGTCCCGGCGATCCGCCGACCGTGTCCAACGCCCGCCAGCTCATCAAGCGCATCTTCTTCGACCCGCGCCGCTACGACCTGGGCCGCGTGGGCCGGTACAAGATGCAGCAGAAGCTCGGCATGGACAAGGACCGGGATGCCCGCATCCTCGAAAAGGAGGACCTGCTGGCCGCGATCCGCTACCTCATCAACCTGAAGAAGGGCGAGGGGACGGTGGACGATATCGACCACCTCGGCAGCCGTCGAGTCCGGACGGTCGGCGAGCTGATCGAGAACCAATGCCGCCTGGGCCTGGCCCGCACCGAGCGGCTGGTCCGCGAGCGCATGACGATCTTCGACACCTCGACCGAGAAGCTCACGCCGCAGAAGCTGATCAACCCGAAGGCCCTGGCCGCGGTGATCCGCGACTTCTTCGGCCGCAGCCAGCTCTCCCAGTTCATGGACCAGACCAACCCGCTGGCCGAGATGACGCACAAGCGGCGCTTGAGCGCCCTCGGGCCGGGCGGCTTGAGCCGGGAGCGCGCGGGCTTCGAGGTCCGCGACGTCCACTCGAGCCACTACGGGCGCATCTGCCCGATCGAAACGCCGGAAGGCCCGAACATCGGCCTGATCTCGTCCTTGAGCATGTATGCCCGGGTGAACGAGTTCGGCTTCATCGAGAGCCCCTACCGCAAGGTGGTCAGCGGCCGGGTCACCGACCAGGTGGATTACCTGACGGCCGACCAGGAAGAGACCTACATCATCGCGCAGGCCAACGCGGCCCTGGACGCCCACGGCCGGTTCACCGCCGGCTCCGTGTCCGTGCGGTACCGCGGCGAGTTCATCGAGGTGCCTCCGGAGAAGATCCATTACATGGATGTCTCGCCGAAGCAGCTCGTCAGCGTCGCGGCCGGCCTGATCCCCTTCCTCGAGCACGACGACGCCAACCGCGCGCTCATGGGCTCCAACATGCAGCGCCAGGCGGTCCCGCTGCTCGTCACCGAGCGGCCGTACGTGGCCACGGGCATCGAGGAGCGCGTCGCGCGCGACTCGCGCGTGATGATGCTGGCGACGGAGCGCGGCAAGGTGGCCTACGTCTCCGCGGAGAAGATCGTCGTCTCCCGGGACGGCGAGATGCCGACCCGCAAGACGCCGAAGGACGAGTACCAGGAATACGACCTGCGCAAGTTCATGCGCTCGAACGCCGGCACCTGCGTCAACCAGAAGCCGATCGTCGAGCTCGGTCAGGCCGTGAAGAAGGGCGACGTCCTCGCGGACGGCCCGTCCACCTGCCAGGGCGAGCTGGCCCTCGGCCGCAACGTGCTGGTCGGCTTCATGCCGTGGTGCGGCTACAACTTCGAGGACGCCATCCTGATCAGCGAGAAGCTGGTCCGCGAGGACGTCTTCACCTCGATCCACATCGAGGAGTTCGAGTGCGGCGCGCGCGACACGAAGCTCGGGCCCGAGGAAATCACGCGCGACATCCCGAACGTGGGCGAGGAGGCGCTGAAGAACCTCGGTCACGACGGCGTGGTGCGCATCGGCGCCGAGGTCAAGCCCGGCGATATCCTGGTCGGCAAGATCACGCCCAAGAGCGAGACGGAACTGGCCCCCGAAGAGCGCCTGCTGCGCGCCATCTTCGGCGAGAAGGCCGCGGACGTGCGCGACACGTCGCTGACCGTCCCGAGCGGCACGTACGGCATCGTCATGGACGTCAAGGTGTCGGCCCGCAAGGAGATCCAGCGGACCAAGCTGACCCCCGGCGAGCGCCGCAAGCAGATGAAGGGCATCCAGGAGGAGTACAAGGAGAAGAAGCAGCAGTTGACCGAGGACCTGACCGAGGCCTTGAGCAACATCCTCCTGGGCGAGAAAATCCCGCTGGACGTGGTCAACATGGAGACCGGCGAGGTCATCATCCCGGCGAACCGGAAGATCACCAAGACCCTGCTGCGCAAGCTGGCGGCGGCGAGCAACCACATCGAGATCGACCCGAGCCCGATCCAGCAGAAGATCCAGAGCATCATCAACGAGTTCAGCCACAAGTTCTCCGACCTCGAGCTCGAGCAGGAGCGGGCGCAGGACCGGCTGGAGAGCGGCGACGACCTCGACGCGGGCATCATCAAGCAGGTCAAGGTCTACGTGGCCAGCAAGAAGAAGCTGTCCGTGGGCGACAAGATGGCCGGGCGGCACGGCAACAAGGGCGTGATCGCGAGGATCGTGCCCGAGGAGGACATGCCGTTCCTGCCGGACGGGACGCCCGTGGAGATCGTGCTCAACCCCCTCGGCGTGCCCTCCCGCATGAACGTGGGGCAGGTGCTGGAGACGCACCTGGCCCGGGCGTGCCAGCTCCTCGGCTACCACGTCGAGACCCCGGTCTTCGACGGCGTGCCCGAGAAGCGGGTCCGCGAAATGCTCAACGAGGCGGGGCTGCCGACCGACGGCAAGAGCGTGCTCTACGACGGCCGGACCGGCGAGCCCTTCGACCAGCGCGTCGTGGTCGGAAACATCTACATGATGAAGCTGCACCACCTCGTGAGCGACAAGATCCACGCCCGCGCGGTCGGCCCGTACTCGTTGGTCACCCAGCAGCCGTTGGGCGGCAAGGCGCAGTACGGCGGCCAGCGCTTCGGCGAAATGGAAGTCTGGGCGATGGAGGCCTACGGCGCCGCCTACGCGCTGCAGGAACTGCTGACGGTCAAGAGCGACGACGTGCTCGGCCGGACGCGGATCTACGAGTCCATCGTCAAGGGCGAGAACACGCTCGAGGCGGGGATGCCGGAGTCCTTTAACGTGCTCATGAAGGAAATGCAGAGTCTGGTGCTCGACGTGCGGGTCCAGCGGAAGCAGGAGTAGCACATGCGCGACGAGCAAAGGAGTTCCATGGTTCAGAACACGAACATCGGCGGCCTGCTGGGGCCGGAGACGTCCACCGGGTTTGACTTCGCGACGATTCACCTGGCCTCGCCCGAGGTCATCCGCTCCTGGAGCAAGGGCGAAGTCAAGAACCCGGAGACCATCAACTACCGCACCTTCAAGCCGGAGAAGGGCGGCCTGTTCTGCGAGCGCATCTTCGGGCCCAGCAAGGACTGGGAATGCAGCTGCGGCAAGTTCAAGCGGATCAAGCACAAGGGCGTGATCTGCGACCGCTGCGGCGTCGAGGTGGCCCAGGCCCGCGTCCGCCGCGAGCGGATGGGGCACATCGAGCTGGCCGTGCCCGTCTCGCACATCTGGTTCTTCAAGTGCACGCCGAGCCGCATGGGCCTGGTGCTGGATATCACGGGCCGCGAGCTCGAGCGCGTGCTCTACTACGAGGACTACATCGTGGTGGACCCCGGCAACACCCCGCTCAAGGAAAAGCAGCTGCTGAACGAGATGGAGTACCGCGAGGCCCAGGACAAGTACGGCGACGCGTTCGTCGCCAAGATGGGCGCCGAGGGCATCCGCGACCTCATGAAGCGCATGGACCTCGACGAGGCCCTGGACGCGCTCGAGGCCGAGATGGAAGGCACCCGCAGCAAGCAGACCCGCAAGAAACTGACCAAGCGGATGAAGGTCCTCGAGGCCTTCCGGGGCAACCATACGCGGCCGGAGTGGATGATCCTGGAAGTGCTGCCCGTGATCCCGCCGGACCTGCGCCCGCTGGTCCCGCTGGAGGGCGGCCGCTTCGCGACCTCCGACCTCAACGACTTGTACCGGCGCGTGATCAACCGCAACAACCGGCTGAAGAACCTCCTCCAGCTCAAGACGCCGGACGTCATCATCCGCAACGAGAAGCGCATGCTGCAGGAGGCCGTCGACGCCCTGTTCGACAACGGCCGGCACGGCCGAGCCGTCACGGGCGCCGGCAACCGCCCCCTGAAGACGCTGTCCGACATGCTCCGCGGCAAGCAGGGCCGGTTCCGCCAGAACCTGCTGGGCAAGCGCGTGGACTACTCCGGCCGCTCCGTGATCGTCATCGGCCCCGAGCTAGGCCTGCACCAGTGCGGCCTGCCGAAGAAGATGGCCCTCGTCCTGTTCGAGCCGTTCATCATCCGCCGCCTGAAGGAAATGAACGTCGTCCACACCGTCCGCAGCGCGAAGAAGATGATCGAGCGCGAGGTGGACCAGGTGTGGGACATCCTGGACGAGGTGACGCGCGGCCACACGGTGATGCTCAACCGCGCCCCGACGCTGCACCGGCTGTCCATCCAGTCCTTCGAGCCCGTCCTGATCGAGGGCGAGGCCATCCGCATCCACCCGCTGGTCTGCACCGCCTACAACGCCGACTTCGACGGCGACCAGATGGCCGTGCACGTCCCGCTGTCCGTGGAGGCGCAGCTGGAGTCGCGCCTGCTCATGCTGGCGCCGAACAACATCTTCTCGCCGTCCAGCGGCAAGCCGATCACGACGCCGACCCAGGACATCACGCTGGGCTGCTACTACCTGTCGATCGAGTCCCAGCAGGACCGCCTGCGCGCCCGCCGGCCGGCGCCGGCCGGGGAGATCGAGCACCTGCCCATCTTCAGCGACGCCATGGAGGTGCACACCGCCTACGACGAGAAGGCCGTGCGCATCCACGACCGCATCCGCTTCCGCAACCCGGACTACCGCCGGGAGACGCGCTATGGCAACGCCAAGCAGTCGGTCATCACGACGACCGTCGGTCGCGTGTTCTTCAGCGAGGTCTGGCCGGAGTCGATGGGCTTCTACAACAACCCCGTCGGCAAGAAGCGCCTCGAGGAGCTCATCTGGCGCTGCTACCAGATCGCGGGCCACGAGGAGACCGTCCGGGTGCTGGACCGCCTGAAAGCGCTCGGGTTCGAGCACGCGACGCTCGCCGGCATCTCCATCGGCATGGAAGACATGATCGTGCCGAAGGAGAAGGCGGCGATCGTGGAGGGCGCGCACCGGCAGATCGCCGAGGTCGAGGTGCAGTACCGCAAGGGCATCATCACCGACGGCGAACGCTACAACAAGATCGTCGACATCTGGACGCACGCCACGGACGAGACGTCCGCGGCCATGTTCCGCGCCATCGAGTTCAACGAGGGCCGCAACGACGTGAACCCGCTGTTCATGATGGTGGACTCCGGCGCGCGCGGCAACCGCCAGCAGATCCGCCAGCTCGCCGGCATGCGCGGCCTGATGGCCAAGCCCTCCGGCGAAATCATGGAGCAGCCCATCCTGTCCAACTTCCGCGAGGGCCTGAGCGTGCTGGAGTACTTCATCAGCACGCACGGCGCGCGCAAGGGCCTGGCCGACACCGCCCTGAAGACCGCCGACTCCGGCTACATGACGCGCAAGCTGGTGGACGTGGCGCAGGACATGATCATCGTCGAGCAGGACTGCAACACGCTCAACGGCATCGAGGTCACCTCGATCTACGAGGGCGACGAGGAACTCGTGCCGATGGCCGCGCGCATCCTCGGCCGCACGGCGGTCGACGACGTGCGCGACCCGCGCGACGGCCAGATCATTGTCGCCGCGGGCCAGGAGATCGACGAGCGCGCGGTCGAGGTGATCTCGCAGGCGGGCCTGGAGAAGCTTAAGATCCGCAGCCTGCTGACCTGCGAATCGCGGCAGGGCATCTGCGCCCGCTGCTACGGGCGCAACCTGGCCACGGGCCGCTCCATCGCGCTGGGCGAGGCCGCCGGCATCATCGCCGCGCAGTCCATCGGCGAGCCCGGCACGCAGCTGACGATGCGGACCTTCCACATCGGCGGCACCGCGAGCTCCGTGTTCAAGCAGCCGCAGCTGATTGCCAA
Organism: Verrucomicrobiota bacterium; assembly: GCA_022710725.1. Lineage (GTDB taxonomy): Bacteria > Verrucomicrobiota > Kiritimatiellia > CAIQIC01 > JAGNIJ01 > JAGNIJ01. Next base: position 25,082 of record JAKLGK010000011.1, on the reverse strand, counting down.
GCACGATGGCGTGATCCGCTACAGCGACCTGCGCACCGTGCAGGCGCTGGACGGCAGTTTCATCGTCCTCAACAAGAACGGCGCGGTCAGCATCTACAACCACGACGGCCGCGAGCTCGAGCGCTACAGCGTCGTCATCGGCGCGGTCATCGCCGTCGCGGACGGCGGGGCCGTGAAGAAGGGCCAGAGCTTCGTCAAGTGGGACCCCTACAGCGTGCCCATCCTGTCCGAGCAGACGGGCACCGTGGATTTCCACGACTTCATCGACGGCGTCACCGTGCGCCGCGAGATGGACGAGTCCACGAAGCTCGAGGGCACCGTGGTCATGGAGCACAAGGAAGACCTCCACCCGCAGCTCGTGCTGCGCGACCCGGACAACCGCGAGAAGATCTTGAGCTATTACTCCATCCCGTCGGGCGCGCACGTGATGGTCAAGAAGGGCGACAAGGTCGTCGCCGGCGCCATGCTCGCCAAGACGCCCCGGAAGGTCGTCCGCACCAAGGACATCACCGGCGGCCTCCCGCGCGTGGCCGAGCTGTTCGAGGCCCGCCGACCGAAGGACGCCGCCGAGATCGCCAAGATCGACGGGCTGGTCGAGTTCGCGGGCATGGTCCGCGGCCGCCGCAAGCTGATCGTGCGCGACCCGGCGACGGGCGACCAGGAGGAGCACCTGATCCCGATGGGCAAGCACGTCGTCGTCTTCCAGGGCGACCACGTCCGGAAGGGCCAGCAGCTGACGGAAGGCCCCGTGGTCCCGCAGGAAGTGCTCGAGGTGTGCGGCCCGCAGGAGCTCCAGGAATACCTCGTCAACGAGGTCCAGGAGGTCTACCGGCTGCAGGGCGTCGAAATCAACGACAAGCACATCGAGATCATCGTCCGCCAGATGCTGCGCAAGGTCCGCATCACCGAGCCGGGCGACACCGATTTCCTCTGGGGCGAGCAGGTGGAGAAGCACTCGTTCCAGGAGGTCAACCAGAAGGCCGTGGCCGAGGGCAAGCGCCCGGCGGAGGCGTCGCCGGTGCTGCTCGGCATCACCAAGGCCTCGCTGGAAACGGAGAGCTTCATCTCCGCCGCCTCGTTCCAGGACACGACCCGCGTCCTGACGGACGCCGCGACGCTGGGCCGCGTGGATGCCCTCCGCGGTTTCAAGGAGAACGTGATCATGGGCCACGTCATCCCCGCCGGCACGGGCTTCGGGATGTACCGGCAACTCAAGCTGGTGCCGCTCGGCGAGCCGATCTCGGTGGAGGAGTGGCGGGGCGAGGACATCTTTGGACCGAAGAAGACTCCGGAGACGACGACATCGACATGATTCAGTTGTCAGAAGCGCGCCCGTCTGCTATCGTGCCGCGCTCGTGCCAACGGAAAAAGAAGGAACAGGAAGTATGCCGACGATCAATCAGTTGGTGAAGAAAGGGCGGCGGCCCCCGAAGTTCAAGAGCAAGTCGCCGGCCCTGCGGGAGTGCCCGCAGCGCCGCGGGGTCTGCCTGCTCGTGAAAACCATGACGCCCAAGAAGCCCAACTCCGCGTTGCGCAAGGTCGCCCGCGTGCGCCTGACCAACGGCGAGGAGGTCACGGCCTACATCCCGGGCGTCGGGCACAATCTGCAGGAGCACAGCATGGTCCTGGTGCGCGGCGGCCGCGTGAAGGACCTGCCGGGCGTCCGCTATCACATCATCCGGGGCACGCTGGATTGTCTTGGCGTGGACACCCGCCGGCGCGGCCGTTCCAAGTACGGCGCCAAGACACCTAAACAGTAGGGGACGACACCATGGCCAGAAGGCGCAGGGCGCAGAGACGGAAAACGCTACCGGATCCCCGGTATCGCAGCTTGCTCGTCGCGACGGTGATCAACAGCCTGATGGAGCGCGGCAAGCGCTCCGTCGCCGAGCGGATCGTGTACGACGCGCTGGAGCAGATCCGCGCGGCCGGCAACGAGGACCCGCTGGCGGTCTTCACCCAGGCGATCGACAACGTCAAGCCGCGGCTCGAGGTCAAGTCCCGCCGCGTCGGCGGCGCGACCTACCAGGTCCCGGTCGAGGTCGCCCCGGACCGCCAGGTCAGCCTCGCCCTGCGCTGGATCATCGATTACTCCATGGGCCGCAAGGGCGTCCCGATGAACCGCGCGCTGGCCCTCGAGGTGCTCGAGGCGTTCAAGAACCAGGGCAACGCGATCAAGAAGCGCGACGACACGCACAAGATGGCGCAGGCCAACAAGGCCTTTGCGCACTACCGCTGGTAGAAACGGATCGGCAACAAGTTCATGGGCACCGTGGTCGAACAGTCCAGAGACCGGAAGGGGCAGCAGGCCGGGCGCGAGGCGCCGGGCCGCCGCCGCTCCCTGCCCCTGCTCCGCAACATCGGCATCATCGCCCATATCGACGCGGGCAAGACCACGGTCACCGAGCGCATGCTCTACTACACCGGCCGCGTCTACAAGATGGGCGAGGTGCACGAGGGCACGGCGACGATGGATTGGATGATCCAGGAGCAGGAGCGCGGGATCACCATCACCAGCGCCGCCACCACCTGCTTCTGGCGCGACCAACAGGTCAATATCCTCGACACGCCCGGCCACATCGATTTCACGGTCGAGGTCCAGCGCTCGCTGCGCGTCCTCGACGGCGCCATCGGCGTCTTCTGCGGCGTCGGCGGCGTGCAGCCCCAGTCCGAGACCGTCTGGCACCAGGCCCAGAAGTTCGGCGTGCCCCGGCTCGCCTTCGTCAACAAGCTCGACCGCCCGGGCGCCGATTTCGACGCCGTGGTCCGCCAGATGCGCGAGCGCCTGGCCGCCCCCGCCGTCCCCGTGCAGATCCCGTGGGGCCGCGAGGAGTCCTTCCGCGGGCTCGTGGACCTGCTCCGCATGCGCGCGCTGGACTTCGACGCGGACTCGCTCGGCGCCAAGGTCAGCGAGTGCGACATTCCAGCCGAGCTGGCCGCCGCCGCCGAGAAGGCGCGCCTCGCCCTCGTCGAGGCCGTCGCCGACAGGGACGAGGAGGTCATGAAGGCGTTCATGGAGAACATGGACGTCCCCGCGGAGACGCTCCGCGCCGGCCTCCGCCGCGCGACCCTGGCGGGCGCGCTGGTCCCCGTCCTCGGCGGCGCCGCCCTCCGCAACCGCGGCATCCAGCCCCTGCTCGACGCCGTGGTGGATTACCTGCCTTCCCCGCTCGACGTGCCCGCCGTCCAGGGGCACCACCCGCGCTCGAACGAGGCCGAGACCCGCGAGACCAGCGACCTCGTCCCGTTGAGCGCCCTGGCCTTCAAGATCGCCACCGACCCCTACGTCGGCCGGCTGGCCTTCGTGCGCGTCTACTCGGGGATGCTCAAGAAAGGGCAGAACGTCTTCAACCCGCGCACCCGGACCCGCGAGCGGATCGGGCGGCTCGTGCTGCTGCACGCCAACCACCGCGAGGACGTCGACGCGCTGTACTCCGGCGAGATCGGCGGCGTCGCCGCGCTCAAGCAGATCACGACGGGCGATACCCTGTGCGCCGAGCACCAGCCGATCGCCCTCGAGCGCATCGAGTTCCCGGAGCCCGTCATGGCCATGGCCATCGAGCCCCGCACGGCGGCGGACCGCGCGAAGCTGGCGGAGACCCTGGCCTCGCTGTCCGAGGAGGATCCGACCTTCAAGGTTACGGCGGACGCGGAGACCGGCCAGACCCTCATCAAGGGCATGGGCGAACTGCACCTCGAGATCATCCGCGACCGGATGCTCCGCGAGTTCAAGGTCCAGGCCAACGCCGGCAAGCCGATGGTCGCCTACCGCGAGACCATCCGCGCGCCCGCCCGCGCGGAGCAGCTCTTCCAGCGCGAGATCGGCGGGCACGGCCAGCACGGGCACGTGGTCATCGAGATCGAGCCGAGGGCCCGCGCGGCCGGCAACGCGATTGAATTTGATGTTTCCGCCAACGACATCCCGGCCCCGTTCCGCGAAGCGGTGGAGCAGGGGCTGCAGGACGGCCTGCTGACCGGCGTCGTGGGCAATTACCCGCTGACGGACGTCCAGGTCCGGGTGGTGGGCGGCAGTTTCCATCCCGTGGATTCCAGCGAAGTCGGTTACCGGACGGCGTCGGTCCTCGCGCTGCGCGAGGCCGCCCAGAAGGCCCAGCCGACCCTGCTGGAGCCCATCATGAAGATGGAAATCATCACCCCCGAGGAGTTCCTCGGCGACGTGCTCGGCGACGTCAACAGCCGGCGCGGGCAGGTGCGGGAGATGGAGGCGCGGGAGGGCGTGCAGATCGTCCGCGCCGAGGTGCCGCTGGCGGAGTTGTTCGGGTACACGACGTCACTGCGCTCGTTGTCCAAGGGGCGCGCCAGCTGCTCGATGGAGCCATATCATTTCGAGATCGTTCCGGATTCGCTGCAGAAGGATATCTTAAACCGGTGAGACAAGCATGAGCGGACAACGCATACGTATACGACTCAAGGGATTCGACCACAGGGTGCTGGACCAGTCCGCGGGGGACATCGTCGAGACCGCCAAGCGCACGGGCGCGCGGGTGGCCGGCCCGATTCCCCTGCCGACGCGCATCGAGCGCTACAGCGTAAACCGCAGCCCCCACGCGGATAAGAAATCCATGGAGCAGTTCGAGATCCGGACGCACAAGCGGCTGCTCGACATCATCGACCCGACGGCCCGCACGGTGGACGAGCTCAAGAAGCTCAACCTCCCGGCCGGCGTGGACATTACCATCAAGATATAAGCCCTCTACGACCTATAAGGCCTATTATGAACGGATTACTCGCGAGAAAAATCGGAATGACCCAGGTCTTCGACGACCAGGGCGTGCACGTGCCCGTGACGGTGCTCCAGGTGGGGCCCTGCGTCGTGGTGCAGCGCAAGACCAAGGCCGCGGACGGCTACGAGGCCGTGCAGGTCGGTCTGGGCAGCAAGAAGGAATCGCGCCTGACGAAGGCGGAACAGGGCCACTTCAAGAAGGCCGGCCAGGCGCCGAGCGCCGTGTTGCGCGAGTTCCGGCTGGACGAAGGCGAGGATCTCAAGCCCGGCGAGTCGCTGACGGTTTCCATCTTCGACGGCGTCTCCTACGTGGACGTCGAGGGCGTGACGAAGGGCAAGGGCTTCCAGGGCGTCGTCCGGCGCCACAGCATGGTCGGCGGCGGCGCGGCGCACGGGTCCATGATGCACCGGCGCAGCGGCGCCATCGGCAACCGCACCTGGCCCGCCCGTATTTTCAAGAACAAGCGCATGCCCGGGCACATGGGCCACGTCCAGGTGACCATGCAGAACCTGAAGGTCGTGCAGGTCCGTCCGGAGGACCACGCGCTGCTCGTGCGCGGCGCGGTGCCCGGTCCGACGGGCGCCCTGCTGGTGGTGCGCAAGGCCGTCAAGAAGGCGGCGAAGGCGGCGAAGAAATCATGAGCAAACTACCTCTCCTTAATATGAAGGGCGAACGGGTGGGCGAGGTCGGCCTGGCTGACGACGCGCTCCCGAAGGGCAAGGGCGGACAGGCGGTCCACGACGCCGTGACGGCGCACCTGGCCGCGCTGCGCGCCGGCACCGCGTCCACAAAGAAGCGCGGGGCCGTGGCGGGCGGCGGCGCCAAGCCGTACAAGCAGAAGGGCACCGGCCGCGCCCGCGCGGGCTCCATCCGGTCGCCCATCTGGCGCGGCGGCGGCATCGTGTTCGGCCCGCATCCGCGGGATTATGGCATCAGGCTGCCCCGCAAGGTGCTGCAACTGGCGTTCTGCCGGGCCGTGGCCGAAAAGGCCGCCGCCGGCCAGGTGGCCGTGCTGGACCGCATCGCGGTGCCCGAGCCGAAGACGAAGCACGTGCAGGCGATGCTCGAAGCGTTGAAGGCGGAGCGGGGCGCGCTGCTGGTGCTCGACACCGCGGACGCGAACGTGACGCGCGCCGCCCGGAACATCACGGGCGTGGGCGTGACCACGGCTGCCGCGCTGCACACCTACGAGGTCATGGCGGCCCCGATGCTGGTGGTCTCCCGCGCCGCCCTCGAGCAGATTGAACAACGGATGCAGAAACGGCTTGGAGACGCGCCATGAAGGACCCGCGCACGATCATTCGGAAGGTGCTGCTGACGGAGAAGGGCACCGCCATGAAGGAAAAGGAGAACCAGTACCTTTTCGAAGTGAGCCCGGACGCGAACAAGATCGAAATCCGACTGGCGGTCGAAAAACTCTTCAAGGTCAAGGTCACGAAGGTCAACACCCTGAACCGGTCCGGCAAGCAGAAGCGGCTGCGGACCATGAAGTACGGGTGGACGGCCGATTCCAAGCGCGCCATCGTGACGCTCAAGGAAGGCGACAAGATCGAATTCAGTTGAAAGGATTGATGTCATGGCTCTGATATCCCATAAACCCGTCACCCCCAGCGAGCGGTTCACCTCGCTGTTGAGCCGGGACGACGTGACCCAGAAGCGGCCCGAGAAGGGCCTGCGGTCCTTCCGCAAGTCGCGCGCCGGCCGCAACAGCATGGGCCGGGTGACGATCCGGCATCGCGGCGGCGGGCACAAGCGGTTCCTGCGGCACGTGGATTTCCTGCGCGACAAGGCCGGGATCCCGGCCAAGGTCGTGGCGATCGAGTACGATCCCAACCGGTCGGCGCGCATTGCCCTGCTGCACTACAAGGACGGCGAAAAGCGCTACATCCTCGCGCCGCTCGGCCTGGCGGTCGGCCGCACGGTGGTTTCCGGGCCGGGCGCCGAGCCGCTCGAGGGCAACGCCCTCCCGCTGGTCGAGATCCCGCTCGGGGTGCCGGTGCACTGCATCGAGATGGTCCCCGGCCGCGGCGCGCAGCTGGTGCGCGGCGCGGGCATGGCGGCGCAAATCATGGCCCGCGAAGGAGACTATGCCCACATCCGGCTGCCCTCCGGCGAGATCCGCAAGATCCCGATCCGCTGCATGGCGACCGTCGGCCAGGTCGGCAACCTGGACCACGAGAGTGTTTCGCTGGGCAAGGCCGGCCGCAAGCGCTGGAAGGGCATCCGCCCGACGGTGCGCGGCGTGGTGATGAACCCGGTGGACCACCCGATGGGCGGCGGCGAAGGCCGGACCTCCGGCGGCGGGCATCCCGTGTCGCCGTGGGGCAAGCTGACCAAGGGCAAGAAGACCCGGAACCCCCGGCGCGTGTCGAGCCGGATGATCCTCAAGCGGAGGAAATAAGCCATGTCGCGATCGCTGAAAAAGGGGCCCTTCGTCGAGGCCCGGCTGCTGAAGAAGGTCGAACTGCTGAACCGGTCCGGCGCGAAGACGCCGATCAAGACCTGGTCGCGCCGCTCGATGATCATGCCGGAATTCCTCGGGCATACGTTTGCCGTGCACAACGGCAAGACGTTCGTGAACGTTTTCGTGACGGAAAACATGGTCGGACACCGCCTGGGCGAGTTTTCGCCCACGCGGATCTTCCGCAAGCACGGCGCGGCCACCGACAAGACCGTGGCGCTGAAGTAGGCGAGGCGCACCCTGGAGGGGCGGGCCACAGGGCCGGGGCGGGGCGCGGGGTGGTGGATCGCGGGCGGCCTGCTGGTCGCGGCGCTGGCCGGGGCCGGCGGGTGGTGGCTGGGACGCAGTGAACGTTGTTCTTTGAGCAGGAAAAAGGCGGCGCCGGAAAGAAGGCCCCGCCCCGCGGTGACGAACGCCGCGGAATCGGTGGAAAGCCGGGAAGCGCGGCTGGCCGCCCTCGCCTTGGCCGGGCAGAACGAGGCCCTGCGGGGTGAGCGGGACGACCTGCGGAAGCAGGTCCGGCAGCTGGCCGAGTCGCTGGCGGCCGTCCGGATCGAGGCGGACCAGTACCGGGCGCGGTTGGACCAGGGCGGCCTGGAGCCGGCGGAACCGGCGGCCCCCGACCTGGCGGGCGAGTGGAAGGTGATGAAGGCCAGCCCGGACCTCCGGATGGTGGTCGTGGACGGGGGGGCGCAGCAGGGGCTGCGGAACGGGATGACGATGTTCGTGTTGCGCGGCGACCGGCCGGTGGCCCGGCTGATCGTCGTGGACGCCCGGGCTGCGGTGGCCGGGGCCGTGGTGGAAGAGTCGCGGGACGGGATGGAGCCCGAGACCGGCGACCGGGTGATCCCGGCGCGGCCGGGCATGAGCTTGAGGTGAGATGCCATGGACATAGCAGCTAAGACGAAATTTGCGAGGATCAGCGCGAGCAAGGCGATGGACTTGGCGCGCGCGGTCCGCGGTCAGCCCGTGGGCCGGGCGATCCAGGTGCTGGCGCGCAGCCAGCGCAAGGGCGCGGTCCTCATGCTAAAAACGCTGAAATCGGCCATCGCGAACGCCGAGAACAACGCCAAGCTCGAAGCGGACAAGCTGTACGTCCGCGACGCGGCGGTCGAGCAGGGGCCCGCGATGAAGCGCTTCTGGCCCCGCTCGCGCGGCATGGTCAGCCCCGTGTTACGGAGGATGAGTCACATCAGGATTGTATTGACGGACGAAAAACCGTCGGCAAAATAAAGCGGCTTTTGCTGGAAAGGAGACCGGGAGTGGGTCAGAAAGTCAATCCCATCGGGTTCAGGGTGAGCGTCAACAAGGACTGGCGTTCTCGGTGGTATGCCGAGAAGCGGCAGTTCGGCGACCTGCTGCACGAGGATCTGCTGATCCGCGAGCTGGTCAAGAAAAAGCTGAAGGATGCGGCCGTCCCGGAAGTGCTGATCGAGCGGTACGCCAACCGCGCGCGCGTGACGATCTACACGGCGCGGCCGGGCATCGTGATCGGGCGCAAGGGCGAGGCCATCGAGCAGGTGCGGGCGGCGATCGCGGACGCGACGAAGAAGGAGATCTACGTCGAGATCCGCGAGGTCAAGAGCCCGGACACCAACGCGCAGCTGGTGGCGGAGAACATCGCGCTGCAGCTGGAGCGCCGGGTGTCGTTCCGCCGCGCGCTGAAGCGGGCGGTGCAGATGGCGATCGAGCTGGGCGTGCTGGGCATCAAGGTGCACGTCGGCGGCCGCCTGGGCGGGGCCGAGTTGGCGCGGCGCGAGTGGTACAAGGAGGGCAAGGTCCCCCTGCACACACTGCGCGCCAACGTCCAATACGGGTTTGCGGAGGCGCACACGGTGACGGGCAAGATCGGCTGCAAGGTCTGGATCTGCAAGAAGGAAGAAGAAGAGACGGTGAAGGAGAAGACCCATGCCGCTTATGCCTAAAAGGGTGAAGTACCGCAAGGCGCAGCGGGGAAATCGGTCGGGCTTCGCGCAGTCCGGGTGTACGTTGGAGTTCGGCGAGTACGGGTTGAAGGCCCTGGAGCGCGCCTGGGTCACGGCGATCCAGCTCGAGGCGTGCCGCGTGGCGATCAACCGCGAGCTGAAGCGCAAGGGCAAGATGTGGATCCGCGTCTTCCCCGACAAGCCGATCTCGAAGAAGCCCCTGGAAGTGCGCATGGGCAAGGGCAAGGCGGCCGTGGACAAGTGGGTCGCCGTGATCAAGCCGGGCCGGGTGCTGTTCGAGGTGGACGGCATCTCCGAGGAGCAGGCCCGGGAGGCCCTGCGGCTGGCGGCCACGAAGCTCCCGATCTACACGCAGTTTATCCGGCGCGGCCGGTAACGCCGGGGATGGAATCGGCATGAAGACAAGCGAACTGAAGGAATTGACCGCCGACGAATTGCGGCAGCGGCTGGAGGAATCGCAGCAGGAGCTGTTCAACCTCCGCGTCCAGCAGGCGACGGGCCAGATGGAAAAGGCCTCGCGCCTCAAGACCCTGCGGCGGGATATCGCCCGGGTGCTGACCCTGCTGCAGCAACGGCAGAAGGCGGGCAGGTGATTATGGCAAGCACAAGGCAGAGCGTACGCAAGGAACGCGAGGGCGTCGTCATCAGCGAGGCCATGGACAAGACCATCGTCGTCCGGGTGGAGCGTCGGTACCACCACCCCGTGTACGGCAAGGTCATCCGGCAGCACGCCAAGTTCTACGCCCACGACGAGAAGAACGAAGCGCACAAGGGCGACGTGGTCCGGATCCAGGAGATCCGCCCGATCAGCAAGCTGAAGCGCTGGCGGCTGCTGGAGATCGTCCGGCGCGGCTCGGCGGCGGCGCCCGTGGAGTCGGCCCCATGATCGCGATGCGAACCAACCTGGACGTGGCGGACAACACCGGGGCGCGGCGGGTGCAGTGCATCCACGTGCTCGGGCAGCGCAAGCGGTACGCCCACATCGGCGACCTGATCAAGGTCGCCGTCAAGGAGGCCCAGCCCGTCGGCATGGTGAAGAAGGGCGAGGTGCATAGCGCGCTGATCGTCCGCACCAAGCAGGGCATCCGGCGGCCCGACGGCTCGCTGCTCCGCTTCGACCACAACGCCGTGGTCCTGGTGGACGAGCAGATGAACCCGCGCGGCACGCGCATCTTCGGCCCCGTGGCCCGCGAGCTGCGCGAAAAGAACTTCATGAAGATCATTTCCCTGGCACCCGAGGTCATCTAGTGAAAAAGAGCCCGGAAAAATTCAAGATGCACATCAAGCGCGGCGACACGGTCCTGGTCCTCTCCGGATCGGACGCCGGCAAGACGGGCAAGGTCCTCCAGATCCTCCCGAAGCAGGGCCGCGCGCTGGTCGAGGGCGTCCGCCTGGTGACCAAGCACCTGCGCAAGAGCCAGGACAATCCCAAGGGCGCGATCGTCAAGAAGGAAGCCCCCATCCACGTGTCGAAACTCAAACGGCAGGCGGCCGCGGCGAAGGCCCCGGCGGCGCGTCCGGAAAAAAAGGCGAAGTAACCCACGACGCCAGGCGGTGAATCATGTCGAGCTTGCGAGAACGCTATAAAACGGAAGTGGTCAAGGCCCTCAAGGAGTCGCGGGGATACCGCAACCCCATGCAGGTGCCGCGGCTGCTCAAGATCGTGGTCAACATGAGCGTGAAGGCCACGGAGGAGAAGGACGTCCTCAAGAACGTCGCGGAGGACCTCGCGAAGATCACCGGCCAGAAGCCGGTCATCACGAAGTCCCGGAAGAGCATCTCGAATTTCAAGCTGCGCGCCGGGATGCCGATCGGGGCCAAGGTGACGCTGCGCGGGCCGATGATGTTCGATTTCCTCGAGCGCATGATCGCCGCCGTGCTGCCCCGCATCCGTGACTTCCGCGGCGTGCCGCGGACGTTCGACGGGCGGGGCAATTTTACGCTGGGCCTCAAGGAGCAGACGCTGTTCCCGGAGATCCCGGCGGACCACGTGAAGCGGACCCAGGGCATGGACATCACCATCGTCACCAGCGCGGCCACGGACGGCGAGGCCGAGGAGCTGCTTAAGCTCCTGGGCGTGCCGTTCGCGAGCGCGGCCGCGGGAAAGGAAGGACGCGTTGGCTAAGAAATCGTTAATCGTCAAGGCGAACCGGAAGCCGAAGTTCGCGGCGCGCACGATCCGCCGCTGCCGCAAGTGCGGCCGGCCCCGCGCCTACATGCGGAAGTTTCAACTGTGCCGTATCTGTTTCCGGGAACTCGCCCTCGAGGGCAAGATCCCCGGCGTCGTGAAGGCGAGCTGGTAGGAGCCGGGGGAAAGAAAAGACCATGAGCGTATGTGATCCCATTTCAGATATGTTGACGCGGATCCGCAACGCCGGCCGGGCCGGCTTGGCGACCGCCGAGATGCCGCACTCGAAGCTGAAGGGCGAAATCGCCCGCATCCTGAAAAAGGAAGGCTTCATCGCCGACTACGTCAGCGAGGGGCAGGGCGGCAAGAAGCAGCTCCGCGTGTACATGAAGTACGGGGCCGGCCGCGCCCCCGTCATCCGCGGCCTCCGGCGCATCAGCAAGCCGGGCCTGCGGCGGTACGCCGACCTGAAGAAGACCCCCCGGGTCGTCGGCGGGATGGGCATCGCCATCATCAGCACCTCCAAGGGACTGATGACGGACCGCGAGATGCGGCAGAACCGCCTCGGCGGCGAGGTGCTGTGCTACGTCTGGTGAAAGCGAGGATTTGACATGTCCAGAATCGGAAGACAACCGGTGGTCATCCCGCAGGGGGTGACCGTGACCGTCCAGGGCCGGAAGGTCCTGGTGAAAGGCCCCAAGGGCGAACTGGCCTGGGAATGCGCCCCCTACGTCTCGGCGGCCGTCAAGGACGGCAAGGTCGAGATCGCCTGCGAGCGCAAGGACCAGCAGGGGAGCGCGACCCACGGGACCACGCGCAGCCTCATCGCCAACATGGTCCGCGGCGTGAAGGACGGCTACTCCAAGACGCTCGAGATCCAGGGCGTCGGTTTCCGCGCCGCCCTGCAGGGCAAGAAACTGGTCCTGACCCTCGGCTACTCCCACCCGATCGAGTTCCCTCTCCCCGACGGCATCTCCGCCAAGGTCGAGGAAGGGAACATCATCGTCAGCGGGGCCGACAAGCATCTCGTGGGCGACGTCAGCGCGCGGCTGCGCTCCTTCTACCCGCCGGAGCCCTACAAGGGCAAGGGCGTGCGCCTGAAGGGCGAGTACGTGCGGCGCAAAGTGGGCAAGACGGTGGCATAACATGAAATTGAAAACCCGAATCGATTACGTGGTCCGGCGGCACCTGCGCGTGCGCCGGAAGGTCAACGGAACGGCCGAGCGCCCCCGCTTGTGCGTGCATGTCTCCAACAAGCACATGCGCGTCCAGTTCGTGGACGACGCCCAGGCGCGCACGCTCGCGTCCTTCTCGACCCTGACCCCCGCCGTCCGGGACGCGGTCAAGGGCAAGAACAACGTCGCCGCCGCCAAGGAGCTGGGCGCGTACGCCGGCAAGGCGGCCCGCGAGAAGGGTATCGAGGCCGTGGTGTTCGATCGCGGCGGATTCGCCTACAAGGGGCGCGTGAAGGCCTTGGCCGACGCCGCGCGCGCCGCCGGGTTGAAGTTCTGAAAAAGGAGCACAGCGCGTGAGAAAGCCAGCCAGGCAGGAAGTCAGAGAGCCCTCGGACATGGAAGAGCGGGTGGTGAACGTCAACCGCTGCGCCAAGGTCGTCAAGGGCGGCCGTCGTTTCAGTTTCAGCGCGCTGGTCGTGGTCGGCGACCGCAAGGGCCACGTGGGCTACGCCCTGGGCAAGGCCAACGAGGTGGCGGACGCCATCCGCAAGGCCACGGAAGCCGCCCGGCGCAGCATGTTCCCCGTGACCATGAAGGACAAGACCATTCCCCACGCCGTGGTCGGCGAGATGGGCGCCTCCCGCGTGATGCTGCGGCCGGCCTCGCCGGGCACCGGCGTCATCGCCGGCGGCGGCGTCCGGGCGATCCTCGAACTCTCGGGCGTCCGCGACGTGCTGGCCAAGTCGCTCGGCGCGACCAACGCCCTGAACGTCATCAAGGCCACCGTCAACGGATTGCAGCAGCTGCGCTCCCGCGAGGAAGTCGCGGCGCTGCGTCAAATGGAAAGCGTATCATGAGCCTGACTCTTTCGAACCTCACCAGCACCCCCGGGTCCCGGCACCGCCGTCTCCGCGTCGGCCGCGGCCGGTCCTCCGGTAAGGGCAAGACTTCGGGCAAGGGCCACAAGGGCCAGATGTCCCGCACCGGCCACAAGCGCAAGCCGACCTTCGAAGGCGGCCAGATGCGCCTGGTCCGGCGCATGCCCAAGCGCGGCTTCACCGGCCGCAAGGACCGCTATATCGCCGTCAACGTGGGCGCCCTCGGGCGCTTCGAGGACGGCGCCGTGGTGGACCTGGAGGCCCTTTGCGCCGCCCGCCTGGCCCACCGCGGCCCCGGCGTGCGCGGCGTCAAGGTGCTGGGCTCGGGTGAACTGGCCCGCAAGTTGACCGTGAAGGCCCAGGCCTTCAGCGCCTCCGCCAAGGCCCGCATCGAGGCGGCCGGCGGCGCCTGCGAGATCGTCCCCTACGCCTAACGCCAGGAATCCCTCATGTTCTCCGCCTTCGTCAACAGCCTGAAAATCCCGGACCTGCGAACCCGGATATTCTATACCCTCGGCCTCGTCTTCGTCGTCCGGATCCTGTCCATCATCCCGACGCCGGGCGTGGATGCCGTCGCCCTGCGGGAGTTCATCGCGCAGGTCCGCGCGACGGCGGGCGGGGGCTTCGTGGGGCTGTTCGACCTGTTCAGCGGCGGCGCCCTGGAGAACGTGGCCATCGGCACGCTGGGCATCATGCCCAACATCAGCGCGTCGATCATCATGCAGCTGATGACCGCCGTCGTCCCGTCCCTCGAGCGCCTGGCGCGCGAGGGCGACACCGGCCGGCAGAAGATCAACCAGTATTCGCGCCTGCTGACCGTCGCGCTCTGCATCGTCCAGGGCTACGCGATGGCCGTCGCGCTCGAGCACCCCGAGGGGCTCGGCATCAACCGGCAGATCGTCATGATCCCCGGCCTCCGCTTCCGGCTCCTCGCCGTCCTGACGATGACGACGGGCACCATGCTGCTGATGTGGCTGGGCGAGCAGATCACCGAGCGGGGGATCGGCAACGGCATCTCGCTGATCATCACCATCAGCATCATCAGCCGCCTGCCCGGGGCGGTCCAGGCCGGCCTGGCCATGTTCAAGCCCGTGGACGGCGTCGCGCAGTTCGGCGTCTTCCACCTGGTCGGCATGCTGATCATGCTCTTCCTCGTGATCGCCGGCGTCGTGGCCGTCACCCAGGCCCAGCGCAAGATCCCCGTCCAGTACGCCAAGCGCGTCATCGGCCGGAAGGTCTACGGCGGCCAGAGCACCTACATGCCGCTGCGCGTCAACTACTCCGGCGTCATGCCCATCATCTTCGCCCAGGCGATCCTGATGTTCCCGGCCAAGCTCTTCGGCATGATCAAGATGGACTTCTTCCAGCGCCTGGCCTACGCGCTGCAGGTCGGCGGCACGCTCTACAACGTCCTGTACGCCCTGATGATCCTCTTCTTCTCCTACTTCTGGGTCGCGACCCAGTTCAACCCGATCCAGATCGCGGACGATCTCAAGAAGTACGGAGGCTACGTCCCCGGCATCCGGCCCGGCCGGCCGACCGCCGAGTTCCTGGACCGCACCATGACCCGCATCACGCTGGCGGGCGCGATCTTCCTGACCGTCATCGCCGTGCTGCCGAGCATCATGGCCCAGCAGTTCAACATCCCCTGGATCGTCTCCTCGTTCTTCGGCGGCACGAGCCTGCTGATCATCGTCGGCGTCATGCTGGACACGATGCGGCAGGTCGAGGCCCACCTGATCACGCGGCACTACGACGGGTTCCTCAAGAAAGGCAAGCTGCGTTCGCGGCGGTAGGAAGACCGACATGGAAGCCATCATTTTCCTGGGCGCGCCGGGCGCGGGCAAGGGCACGCTGGCCGACATGGTCAAGACCGAGGCCGGGTACGAGCACGTCTCCACGGGCGACATGCTCCGCGCGGCCGTCAAGGCCGGTCGGCCCGTCGGCCTCGAGGCCCGCGCCTACATGGAGAAGGGCGAGCTCGTCCCCGACGCCGTCATCATCCGCATCGTCAACGAGCGGCTCGACGTGGGGTCGAAGGACGCGCGCTACCTGTTCGACGGCTTTCCCCGGACGCCCGAGCAGGCGCGCATGCTGGACCAGGTGCTGGCGAAGCACGGCACGCGCGTCCGCTGCGTCTTCCTGCTCGACGTGCCGCGGGATATTCTCGTGGACCGCCTTGCGGGCCGGCGCATCTGCCGCAGCTGCGGCGCGGTCTACCACGTGCGCAACATCCCGCCGCGCGTCGCCGGCGTCTGCGATGCCTGCGGCGGGGAGCTCTACCAACGGGCGGACGACACCGAGGAAACCGTCCTCAACCGCCTCGAAGTATTTCGGAAGCAGACGGAAAGCCTGATCGAGTACTACGAGAAGAAGGGCGTCCTCGTCAGGATCAACGCCGGTCGGAACCGCGAGCTGGTCCAGGCCGATATCCTGGCCGCCCTGCGGAAGCCGGCGGCCGGGACATGATCGTCATCAAGACCCCAGAGGACCTGGCCCGGATGCGGGTCAGCGGCCGCCTGGCGGCCGAGGTGATCGAGGAGCTGGCCCGGCGCGTAGGGCCCGGGGTGACGACGAAGGAGTTGGACGATCTGGCCCGGGAGCTGATGGCCCAGCGCGGCGGCCGCAGCGCGTTCTTTGGATATCGGGGTTACCCCGGACAGACGTGCATCTCGATCAACGACGAGGTCGTGCACGGGATTCCCGGTCCCCGCCGGATCCGGCTGGGGGACATCGTCAGCCTGGACGTCGGCGTGGTCTACGAGGGCTACGTCGGCGATACCGCGACAACCGTGATGGTCGGCGTCAGCGATCCCGAGGTCGTGCAGCTCGTGAGCACGGGACGCCGGGCGCTGGAGGCGGCCATCGGCATGGCGGTCGCCGGCGGCCGGCTCTCGGACATCTCGCACGCGATCGAGTCGACGGCCCGGGCGGCCGGGTACAGCGTGGTGCGGGACTTCGTGGGCCACGGCGTCGGGAAGGCGATGCACGAGGATCCCCAGATCCCCAACTTCGGGCCGCCGGGGCGCGGCCCGAGGCTGAAGCCGGGGATGACGCTGGCGATCGAGCCGATGATCAACCGCGGCGGGCACGAGGTCGAGGTGATGGACGACGGGTGGACGGTCCGGACGCGGGACCGGAGCCTGTCCGTGCATTTCGAGCACACGATCGCGGTCGGGGAAGGGGCGGCCGAGGTGCTGACATGGCCGGGCCCGAAATAATTCGGCTGGACGCGCGGGTGGTTTCTGTGATAACCAACGCGGTTTTCCGGGTCGAACTGGCCAACGGGCATGGCCTGGTGGCCTACGCGGCCCGCGCCGAAAAGGCCCGGGCGGAAGCGGTGAGTCCCGGCGACCGGGTGCGCGTGGAATTGTCGCCCTGCGACATGTCGAGGGGGCGGCTGGTTTTCAGGGAAGAGGAAAACGGATGAAGGTACGAAGTTCAGTCAAGCGAATCTGCGAGCGGTGCAAAGTGGTGCGCCGGAAACGGGTGGTGCGCGTGATCTGCAATAATCCGCGTCACAAGCAGCGCCAGGGTTAACGGAGGAAGACATGCCCAGAGTGCTCGGCATCGAGATACCCGGCAAGAAGCGGGTCGAATACGCGTTGCGGTACATTTACGGCATCGGGCTGACGCGCGCGCGCCAGGTCGTCGCCCAGGCCGGGATCAACCCGGCCAAGAAGGCGGACGAGCTGACGGACGAGGAGATCACCGGCATTTCCAACGCCCTCCAGGGCTACAACCTGGAAGGCGACCTCCGCCGCGAGGTGGCCTCCAACATCCGCCGGCTCATCGGCATCGGTTGCTACCGGGGTTCGCGGCACCGCAAGGGCCTGCCCGTTCGCGGCCAGCGGACGAGCACCAACGCGCGGACGCGCAAGGGCCCGCGCAAGACGGTCGGCGCGGTCCGCGGCAAGGAAGCCCGGTCCGAGGTCAAGTCGGATAAAGAGTAATTTCAAAGGACAAGGTGCGTATGGCAGACGAAAAAGAGAAGCAGGAAGTCAAGGCGCCGCCCGCGGAAGCGGCCGTGGCGGAAGCCGCCGCTCCGGGGGCCGTCCCGGCCGAGGGCGCCGCGCCCGCGGCGGAGGGCGAGGCCGCCAAACCCGTCAAGCGGAAGGCCGTCAAGGGCGCGCGCACCGTCCCCGTGGGGGTCGTGTACGTCCGCGCGACGTTCAACAACACGATGGTCACCATCACCGACATGCGCGGCGCCGTGGTCTGCTGGAGCACGGCGGGCCGCTGTGGCTTCAAGGGTTCGCGCCGCAGCACGGCCTACGCCGCCACCGTCGTCGCCCAGGAAGCCGCGCGACAGGCGATCGGCTTCGGGATGCACGAGGTCGAGGTGCGGATCCAGGGCCCGGGCGCCGGCCGCGAATCGGCGATCCGCGCCATCCAGTCCGCCGGCCTGACGATCACCGTCATCAAGGACATCACCCCGGTCCCGCACAACGGGTGCCGGCCGCCCAAGCGGCGGCGCGTGTAGGAAGTTCTCCGAGAAAGCGAGGCAGAGTTCATGGGCAGATATACGGGACCCGTTTGCAGGATGTGCCGCCGGGAGGGCATGAAGCTCTTCCTCAAGGGCGACCGGTGTTTCATGGCCAAGTGCCCGATCGAAACGGGGCGCTCCGCGCCCGGCATGCACGGCCAGCGCCGCAGCAAGCTTTCGGACTACGGCGTGCAACTGCGCGAGAAGCAGCGCCTCCGCCGCATGTACGGCATGCAGGAAGGCCAGTTCCACCTCTTTTTCACCCGCGCGCTCCGCAAGCGCGGCGTCACCGGCGAGACCCTGCTGCAGTCGCTCGAGTGCCGGCTGGACAACGTCGTCTTCCGGCTGGGCTTCGCCCCGTCGCGCCGGGCCGCCCGGCAGTTCGTCCGGCACGGCCACATCCAGGTCAACGGCAACAAGGTGGACATCCCGTCCCTCCAGCTGAAGGCGGGCGACATCGTGCAGGTGCGCGACCGCGCGCAGAGCCGCGAGTACGCCAACCGCCACATGGAGGTCGCGGAGAGCCGCGGCATCGTCGGCTGGCTGGCGCTCGACCGCGCCAACGCCCGCGGCGAGGTGCTGCACGCGCCCACCCGCGACGAGATCGCGCCGGTGGTCCGCGAGCAGTTGATCGTCGAGTTGTATTCGAAGTAAGCAGGTCCGTTAACACCATATGGGCCGGCTAACGCCCGGCCCTGGGAGGAAAGTCATGCCCGTACGTCTGGCCCGGTTCGAAATGCCGAAGCGCATCGTCAAGGACGAGGCCGCGGCAGCCCCCAACTATGGCAAGTTCATCGCGGAGCCCTTCGAGGCCGGCTACGGCCGGACCCTCGGGAACTCGCTCCGCCGCGTGCTGCTCTCCTCGATCGAAGGCGCGGCCATCGCGTCCGTGAAGATCGAGGGCGTCCAGCACGAGTTCAGCACCCTGCCCGGCATGGTCGAGGACGTCACCGACGTCATCCTCAACCTCAAGCAGGTGCTCCTCAAGATGTACAGCCGCGCGCCCCGCAAGCTGCGGATCAGCGTCAAGGGCCCTGGCGAGGTCAAGGCCGGCGACATCCAGGTGGACAGCATGGTCGAGGTGCTCAATCCCGACCACAAGATCGCCACGCTGGACAAGGACGGCAAGTTCGACGCGGAACTCGAGATCAAGATCGGCCGCGGCTACTGCCCCGCCGAGTGGAACAAGAAGGAGGAGCAGGAGATCGGCCTGATCCCGATCGACTCGCTCTTCTCCCCGGTGCGCCGCGTGAAGTACACGGTGGAGAACACCCGCGTCGGCCGCCGCACGGACTACGACCGGCTGATCCTCGAGGTCTGGACGGACGGACGCCAGACGCCGGACGAGTCGCTCGCCGTGTCCGCCGCGCTCCTGCGCCATCACCTCGACGTCTTCGTCAGCCCGGAGCACGAGGAGATCGAGATCGCCGAGGCGACGCCCGAGATCAACCCCGAGCGCGAGGAGCTGCGCCGGCGCCTGAACATCAGCGTCAACGAGATCGAGTTGAGCGTGCGCGCCGCGAACTGCCTGAACAACGCCAACATCACGACGGTCGGCCAGCTGGCCCAGAAGACCGAGGCCGAGATGCTCAAGTACCGCAACTTCGGCCGCAAGTCGCTCAACGAGATCAAGCAGAAGTTGAGCGAACTCGGCCTGACGCTCGGCATGAGCTTCGATGCCGACGTCCTCAAGCCGCTGGAAGTCGAAGTCAAGGAAGAGCCGGCCGAGTAAGGCCGGACGGGAAGGGACCCTCTCATGCGACATCGCAAAGACACGTTGAAACTGGGCCGCACGGCGGCCCACCGGGACGAACTGCTGGGCAGCCTGGTCAGCCACCTCGTCCTCGCCCGGCGCATCCAGACCACCGTCGTCAAGGCCAAGGCCGCGCGGCGGCTGGCGGAGCGGATGGTGACCCTGGCCAAGCGCAACACCCTGGCCTCGCGCCGGGCGGCGGTCGCCCGCCTGCACAATCAGGACGCCGTGGCCGCGCTGTTCGAGCAGCTCGGCCCCGCGTTCAAGGACCGGCAGGGCGGCTACACCCGCATCGTGCGCCTGGGGCAGCGGCTGGGCGATGGCGCCGAGACCGCGCTGCTGGAATGGGTGAACTTCGTGCCCCAGCCGAAGGCCAAGAAGAAGGACAAGAAGGAAAAGCCCGGCGAAAAGCCCGAGGCCAAGGCCCCGGAAAAGAAGGCCGACAAGAAAACCGAGAAAAAGGCCGCGGAGAAGTCGAAGGCCAAGGCCTGATTCCCGTATCCGTTGAAGAACGGCGACGCCCCTTGATATCATCCATCAAGGGGCGTTCGTTTTTTGACTGGCCAACCTGCCTTGCCGCGCGGACGGCCGGCGCTTGATGCGCAAAGCGGGCGGGGGCGAAACCTGCCTGCAACGGCTTCTTCATCCGCAGCAGGGAGACCCCCGTCAACGCGACGAGGACCAGCAATACCCCGTTGAGGATCGTGTAGAGCCAGGAGCGCGTCATCAAGGCCCCGGCCAGGAACAGGACGCAGTTGGCGGCGTAAAGCAGCGGCAGACCGGATTTCGGTGTACACCAGCAGGAACAAGCCGTTCGAGCGTGGGGCGAGGGCGGGGTTCGCGTGGCCGGAGCCACGGGGAAAGCGCCGGCATGTCCGATCGATGCAAGGAGGAGCCGCCGCGCCATGCCGGGGAATAACAGGGCCTTCATGGCGGAAAACTGCCGAAAGGCGCGGCGCAAGACAAGCATGGAGAAAGGGAGCCGTGTCGGCAGTGATGGATTTACTTGCAGGGAGCGGTGTGCTTAATTGCGGACATACAAGGCTTGGTGAAGGGGGGGGCGCATGAAACGTATTCTTTGGCTGGGAGTGTTTGGGATCGTTGCGCTGGGTCCGGTTCCTGTCGGCCGCGGACAGGCCGATGCGCCGACGGCAACGGAGTCCGTGGACTCCCAGGCAGGCGCCGTCCAGTCCCTGGAAGCCCTGCTGCAGACCATCCTGAGCCAGGAACAGGAGGCGGCCCGGGTCCAGCAGCAATTGATCGCGGCGCCGGACGACGTGACCCGGCAGGAACTCGCGGACCGCCTGAAGGAACTGCGCGCGGAAGTCGAGGAGTCACGCCGCCAGTTCGAGCGGTTCGCCGTGGACATCGACCTGTCGCCTTTCGTGGAGGAGGCCAAGACCGGTTTTGACTGGCAGCAGGAACTGGGCAAGCTGCTCAAGCCGATCATGGCCGAGTTCGAGGCCGCGACGGCGGAAACCCGCGCGATCGGCATGCTGCGGGAAAAGATCGCCGACGTGGGCGAGCGGCTGGCGCTGGCGGAAACCGCGGTGGCGAACATCGAGCGCCTGCGCGGCCAGGCGGAGTCCCCGGCGCTCCAGGCCCGGCTCGACGAGCGGCTGACCTACTGGACGCGCCTGCGCGACAACGCGGCCAACGAGCACAAGGCGCTGCAACTCCAGCTGCAAAACCGCCTTGGCCAGAAGAAGTCGCTGCTCGACTCCACCACCGGCTACGCCAAGAACTTCGTGCGCACCCGCGGCCTCAACCTCGTGTACGGGATCGGGGCCTTCTGCGCGGTCTTCTTCGGGCTGCGCGGGCTGGCGGCGTTCTCCCGCCGGCGCAAGAAAGCCAAGAACTTCCGCTCCCGCCTCGCGGCGCTGGTCCTGCACCTCGCCAGCATTCTGGGCGGCCTGCTGGCGATGCTGCTGGTCTTCAACATGGTCGGCGACTGGTTCCTGCTCGGCCTCGTCGTGATCTTCCTGCTGGGCATCGGCTGGGCGGGGATCCGCACGCTGCCGCAGCACATGGAAATGATGAAACTCGCGCTGAACATCGGCACCGTACGGGAGGGCCATCGCCTGGAGTGGGAGGGAATACCCTACCGCGTGGACGCGCTTGGGTTTTCCGCGCGGCTGGTGAACCCGCTGCTGGACGGCGGCGTGCAGATGCTGCCCGTGCTGGCCCTGGTCGGGCGCTATTCGCGCCCCCCCGGCGAGCGGGAGGAATGGTTCCCCACGCGGCCGGGCGACTGGGTGGAACTGTCGGACGGACAGGCCGGGCGCGTCGCCTACCAGACCCCGAGCTCCGTGCAGCTGGTGGCGCTGGGCGGCGCGCAGACCGTGTACCCGACGGCGGCGTTCGTGCAGTTGAATCCGCGGAACCTGAGCACCAACTTCCGGGTCGTCGAGACCTTCGGGATCGGCTACCGGCACCAGGCCATCGCGACGACGGAGGTCCCCCGCGCGATGCGGGAGCGGCTCGAGAGCGAACTGGTGAAGAACTTCGGCCGGGAGAGGGTGCTCGACGCACAGGTCTCCCTGAAGGCGGCGGGCGCCTCCTCGCTGGATTATGAGATCCGCGTCGACGTGAAGGGCGAGCTCGCGCCGCAGGCCGGGGCCCTGCACAGCGAGATCCAGCGCATCCTCGTCGAGGCCTGCAACGAAAGGGCGTGGGATATCCCGTTCCCGCAGCTCACGGTGCACCAGGCGACTTGACGGGCCGTTGCGGCGGCTTACCTTGCGGGCATGCCGGGCGCGGCCGGAGCGGACACCGAGGGATGGTATGCCTGGGTGGATGCCGATTTTCTGGGCCGCCGCCTTCGCCATCGTTGCGGCGCTGCTGTACCTTATGAAGCGCTTCCGCTGGCTGTGAGCCCGCGGGCGGGCGGCCCCGTCAGTGCACCGGGGCGGGCGCCAGTTCGCCGGCCAGCTTGGTGCGCGTGTCCCGGGCGGCTTGGTAGTAGGCCAGGGTGGCCTGGAGGTCGGCCCGCTCTTCCTCTTCGCCGGACGACGCTTCGACGGCTTCCTGCTGCACGGCGATGGCCTCGTCCAGCATGCCCAGCGCGTAGTGGACCCGCGCGAGCGTGTCGAGGTGGGAGGCGTCCTTGCGCTCGGAGAGCTGGACCGCCCGGGCGGCGGCCCGCGCGGCGATTTCGAGATCGCACATGGAAAAGGGCGATGTGCAGGCGATCCAGGCCAGCGTGTTCAGCGAGTCGGCGTCGTTCTCGAACGCCTGCTGCATGCGCCCGTAGATCTCAGGGAACCGGGCGCTGTCGCCCGTCTGGGCCAGCAGGCCGAGCAGCATCTGGAAGTAGTCCATCTTGGGGCCGGCCTGTTTGATCAGCTCCTCCGCCTTTTCCGCGGCCTTCTCATACTCGCCGCCCATGATGAGTTCCTGGAGTTCGTCCTCCGTGCGCTGGAGGGCCTTTGCATCCTCCATGTTGAACGTGCCCGCGAGCAGCTGGTCGACCGTTTCCTCCAGCCCGGACATCGGGTGGCCGGACCACACCACGACGCCATCGCGGTTAACGACGAACGCATGCGGGATCCCGGAAACGTCCTTCATGTAGACATCCACCGTGGCGCGGTTGGTGTCGATGGCCACGTGGTACGACATCTTCATCTTCTCCGCGAACGGACGGACTGTTTCCTCCGGCTCGTCCGAAATGCCTACGATCACCACCTTCTGGTCCTTCCATTTCGCCTGGAGTTCATTGAGATGGGGGATGGACTTCCGGCAAGGGGGGCACCACGTGGCCCAGAACTCGATCACGTAAAGCGTTTCACCATCCGGCTCGGCGGGGTTGACGGCGTCGCCGTTCAGCCACAGATCAACCTTGAGGGGCGGGGCTTTTTCCCCTGTTTCAAGCGCATTGGCGGCCGAAACGGCAAGCAGCGCCATCAGGGTGCAGGCGAGGATCTTCATGCAGGGCCTTTCTTGGTTGGCATCCCGGGTCATTCGCCCCCTACGAAAACATGTTGCCGCGCGGGGCGCAACATCCAAAAAAAAAGGCCTGCGCGGCGCACTTCCCCGTTGACACCCCAGGCGACGCGGCCTATAAAAATACCAGAATCCTGATTTGATCGATGGGGGAGGAGTGTCTCCCGGTCTGGGAGGGCCGGAGAAGTGGTGTAGTCAGGCTGCGCGAAAACAGGTGGAGGAAGCATGGCCTGCCATCATTGGGATTGCAGAAAACATATTCTCCTGGCGTGCTGCGTGATGATGGCGCTCGTCTGCGCGGCGCAGGCCGACATCATCAGCCTGCTCTCCTACGTCAGCATGTCGCTTGAGGACCCGGAGGATAACCCGCTGCCCGAAGGCTCGGTCGTCCTTATTTTCGGCAGCGCGGATGCCGTCAACGACGGGATGACCCAGGTGGGCAACAGCTTCGTCGCGGATTCCGTTCAGAACGACGATGTCCTGCTCGGCATGGCGATCGTCGGCCAGCCGTATTACAGCGGCGGTGGGGGCGATATCCTGGGCACGATCCTGTCCGACATGCAGATCGCCTGGGACGACACCGAGGTGGTCGTCAACCATCTCTATATCCGCTTCTTCGACTCCACCAACGTGCCCGAATTCGTTTCCAGTTGGGGGGAGTCGCATCTCACCCGGGCAGACGAGAACTTCAACCTGGTCGAGGCGGATTTCGACGTCGCGACGAACGGGGTGTTGGGCGATCGCGTCTGGGACGATCTCGACGGCGACGGGCAGCAGGATGCGGGCGAGGACGGGGTGGCCGGCGTCCAGGTCGTCCTGTACCGCGACGGGATGGCGGTGGCCACCAACGTGACGGACGCCCTGGGCCAGTACCGTTTCGAACGCCTCATCGCCGGCGACTATCAACTGGCCTTTGTCCATGGCACTTATCCGGCGGGATACAGCGCAACCCTTCGCGGCCCGACCGGGTCTTCCGATCCGGACGACAGCGACCCGGACCCGGCGACAGACCTGACCGAGACCATCGCGCTCGGCGAGTCGGAGCAGGACCTGTCCTGGGACCTGGGCCTGGCCCGCCCGCCGTCCATCGGCGACAAGGTCTGGTTTGATTTTGACCTCGACGGCCAGCAGGGCGGCCCGGGCGAGAACGGCGCTGAAAATGTCCGGGTCTTCCTGCTCGACGCCGGCGAAAACATCATCGCCACGAATCTCACCGACGCCAACGGGCTCTACCTGTTCGAGAACCTGGCTCCGGGGACGTATCGCGTGCAGTTTGACCTGACCTCCCTGCCGCCGCGCCATCATCCCACGATCAAGACGGGCAACCTGCTGGACGCCGGCAACAGCGATGCCGATCCTCTCACCGGGCTCACCGAGGCCATCACGCTTACCGCCGGCATGCAGGTGCGCGAGGTGGACTTCGGCATCTGGGCCAGCGGCGAGATCGGCGACCGGGTGTGGTACGACAACGACGGCGACGGCCTGCAGGACCTCGGCGAGCCCGGCGTGACCGGCGTCACGGTCCGCCTGCTCCACGGCGGCGCGGCGATCGCCACGACCGTCACCGA
>JAKLGK010000010.1 GCA_022710725.1 Verrucomicrobiota bacterium | reverse complement strand
CATACCAACGGGCTCCCGCTCCTTGATAAAGAATCCCTGTAGAGACACTCATCAACGGGAAGTAAGTCTCGCGGCCCTCGATGCAAGCGGGCGAGACCAGACTCTCAACAGCCGGGGCATCAAACCCACTTATTCGATCCAGCCGACGTTCGATCCAATCCGCAACCCCATTGGCATTTGTATCCGGGCCGTCAAGGCGATAGACGTTGACTTCGACAATCCCGAGCTTCATATCGGGCTCGACGTTATCCCACAGGTAACGGATGGTATGAACACCGGCGGTCGCCCACGGAAGCATGAGCGAATACGTCCCATTGCTTCCATTGAATGACCAAAGAATGCCGCGATTGAGATAGTTGCCATCAAGGGTTGTTCGGAATGGGAATGAACGCCAACCTCGGGAATCCGCCGCGTCAGCCCCTACCAACTCTACCCTATAAATCTCCGACTCCGGCAGATCCAAGGCATACTCCATATAGCCGCGACGGCCCGCCGACACCAGGGCACTCCCCTGCTCCAACCAGTCGCCAACCCGCAGGCTCGTATCGGCACCTGAAATCGTTTGGACCAGTTCATAGCCGTCGAAATCTGCCGTTCGGGGATCGCTTTGAATGTCGAGGACTTCCTGCCCATCCGACAATCCATCTCCATCAGTATCTGCTTTCCACGGATCTGTGCTTGCTTCGTATTCTTGCAGGTTTGTCAGTTCATCACCGTCTGAATCCAACCCCGCATCGCTTGGATCGCCGGGGTTGAATCCGAAGTACAACTCCCAAAGGTCCGAAAGCCCATCCCCATCCGTATCCGAATCAGCGGGATTGGTTCCATACCGATACTCTTCGATATTGCGCAGGCCATCATCATCCATGTCTTCGATGCTGTCGGTAGGCTCGTTGGTCGCCATGCCATACATTGCTTCCCACCAGGAGGGTATGCCGTCCCGATCTGTGTCGTCCCCTACAGAAACACTAAGGCTGTCAAAATACACATGCCCGCTGTCGCTTACCTCCCATCGAGGCAAGACTGCGCGAAGGGAGATATTCGCAGAAACCACATGGTCCGGCACAAGGCTCGTAATGGCGAATTCATGCCATACATTGGGTTCATTTGTGGCGTAGAATGCATAGGAGGCAATTACGGCGGCGTCCAGTTGCCCGGGCGCGTCCAAATATTCCACAGCAACCAATCCATATCTATTCCCCTCCAGAGGATTCGGATCGATTGCATTGCTGGAGGACGGTGTATACAAGTAACCGGAAACAATAAGCTCTTCGCCGGGATATACACGAATGTTCTGATAAAGCACGGCTTCTCCCCTCGAAACGAACGAATGGCCAGAACCTCCTTGTGTGATTTCGGTACTTATCCCCCCATTTGTGCCAAATAAAGTCCAATATGGCAGGTCTGGCCATGATTCGGTGCCGTCCTCGAATCCACCGTTGTTAAACCGTGTGGGCGTGTACCAGAACCCATAGTCACGGCCATATACCTCGGGGCCATATTGTTGCACCCCATAGATCCAGTTGTTTGTGCTATATTCCTCTTGCCCCACATCATTGGTTAGAAGTTTCTGCAACAAATAGACCGAGTCAAGCGTTGTCACACCAGTAACCGAAAGAAATTGTGGGGCGTAGTAGAAGTAGACTTCTTCAGATCCCAGCGGCTGAGTCCAATCAACTTGATATACCTGTAGCGTAGTTGACGAATCCATCGTCGGGAGCCCATGGAACTGATTGGAGGTGGTAACGGCTACACTAGCTACACACTGACCGGTGGAGAATTGCTCTGGATACCCGCCGCCTTCAGACCAAGAGAATCTCGCTCTAACGAGATTCGAAGCCCCCGAATCCAAGACAAGGTTTGTCGGGGCCAAGACGAAGACCCTGTTCGATCCTGTCTCTTGATCTAACATCAGGAACCGCTCCCATCTTCCTGGCACGAGTTCCCACGTAGGCGACGAATATCCAGAAGCATTGTGGAACAACCAATTCCGATTGATGCCTGTTGTCCCCGGGCTATTGGTTGGATTCGAGGAAAAGAATACTTCCGTCCCATCGTCTATCCCGTCGGAATCCGTATCCGCACGGGTCGGGTCAGTTCCCGCCTCGCACTCCTCCACATTCGTCAATTCATCGCCATCGAAGTCATCTGATCCATCTGCAACAGCATTTCCATTCTGGTCCCATTTCGTGAAGTCCAGGCCATTGTTGTACTCCCAATAGTCCGGCAGCCCGTCCTCGTCATAGTCCGCCTCCTGATCCTGTGTGATGGCGGCGACTTGGCTGTCATCCAATCCATCACCGTTTGCATCAAAGAACAACATGCTATCGTAGAATGTTATATCGCCGTCATAGCGTTGTTGAATTATGTACGCTGCGCCATATGCATCGGACATGGGCACCGCGAGTTTGATTTCCCCATTGGTAGGACTCAATGTGGGAGTATAAATCATTGACGAGTACTGTGGATTGTAGGGGGAGCCGCAGAAGTTGTTGATCAAGGTTGCCCATGTGGTTGATCGCAACTGGAAATACACACGTCCTGCACGGGAGGTCTCCATTCGAGTCCAGAGGCACAGGTTGGTTCCCGCTATTTCATTAGTATTCACAAAGATCGAGGGGAACCCAGTATACACAGCATTCGTGGCGTCAACGTTGTAACTGGAATTGCTGAAGCTGTAGTAGCCTATGGCGGCGATGAGA
Organism: Verrucomicrobiota bacterium; assembly: GCA_022710725.1. Classification (GTDB taxonomy): domain Bacteria; phylum Verrucomicrobiota; class Kiritimatiellia; order CAIQIC01; family JAGNIJ01; genus JAGNIJ01. Next base: position 129,608 of record JAKLGK010000010.1, on the reverse strand, counting down.
TCCCCTCGAATGCACCAGCTCGGCCAATAGGGATCTACTACGTGCAACCCATTAGTCCATCGAGGATTCCCCCAGTCAACCCATGCCCGACTACGAGGATTGGGATCTATGCCATCCCGCCAGCCGTCATGATCGGTGTCGGCATCTAATGGATCTGTATTATACTCATTCACCTCTTCGCCATCAGTTAAGCCGTCTCCATCCGTATCCTGCGTTAAGGGGTCTGTTCCCGTTCTGTATTCTTTCCAATTGGAGAGCCCGTCCTGATCCGAATCCTCCCCAGCTTCCATCACCCAGGCGATTTCATTACTTGCATAAGCCGTTCTGAAGATACGGATATCGTCAATGCGCCCTCGGATATTGTAATCCGAAATATAATGTCCCAGAACCGTTGCACCGCTGTTTGTCGCTAGATCACCAGAGGCCGGGGCATTCGTCACATCCACACCATTCAAATACAAATGTATCTTGGCCCCGTCATAAACTCCGGCAATATGCGTCCAGTTATCTGTATATGTTTGCGTGAGGGGCGCTTGGCCTTGTGTGTAATAGCTCGTGCCGCCAACCACTGTAATTTTAAAAGTGATTGTGTTGCCCCATTGGGCACCGATGTAATAATTGGGGGCGGTATCCGACCCCTTGCTCAAAATGACCTGATTGTAGTTTGCAGTCACCGAACAAGGTTTATACCACATACATATCGTCAGGGCCTGGCCCGTAGCGTTTAGCGTCGATGAATATCCATAGTTTACACGCGCTCCAGAACCGGGCGCAAAGTATAACGCGTTCGAAACGAGGCCCGCGATTCGCTCGCCACCGTTGGTATATTGGAGCCCCCCATGATGGTTATGGCCAGACACATCCCAGACGTTGGTACCCCCCGCTTCATCCAGTTGCCACCACCCAATCATGTCATCCGACAACGCCACAGGATTAAATCCATAAAGGACTTCCCACCCATCAGGCAGCCCATCGCCGTCCGAGTCGCTAGCAATGGGATCCGTTCCAACCTGGTACTCTGACAAATTTACCAAATTGTCGCCATCGGGATCGCCGGCGGCTCCGTCGGCACCGTTCGAGCTATTTGGATCCAAGTCATGAGCGATTTCCCACCAATCTGGCATGCCATCACCATCGTTATCAGGATCGATAAGCTGGATTTCAGCATTGGTCTGCGCGGCGGGCAACAGGAAGAACGGATTTGTATAGGAGCCACTGGCCTCCTCGGGGTCCTGCTCCTCGCTCTCGTTTGAATCACGCCATGCACGCAGGTGGTAGTAGCATAGTGTCGGTGTGTTCGTTAGCGCATAGGATGATGCTGAACCCAAAACGGTTTCCTCGCGAGTAGTTAACACATCGGCATATCCCATCTTATAGAGATTTGTCACCTCATCTGCTGTGAATGCGCGCTGATATACTCGGGCCTCATCAATTCGCCCCTTAAACACACGATCCAGAGTGTATCGATTACCAATTAGGAAGTTGTTTGTCCCATCATAGACTAGACCAGTAACATTCGTGCTGTCCACCGGGCGACCGTTAATATAACCAACAAACTGTGTGCCATTGTATGTCGACACCACATGGGTCCATACCCCATCAGGCACGTTGGAGACTCCGCCGCGCGCCGACCACAGGAAATACTCTATGCCTCCAATCTTTAGAGTATAATTGATTCCTTGCTCATCCGGATCGTTGATATAGAGTGACAGGTCATTGTACGCGCTACGGGCTCGGCCGATAATGTATCCCTCATGGTCCAGGTCGGGATTGATCCAGACAGAAAGCGTGAACTGCGTTGATAAGCCAGAGCACAAAACAGGTGGACGCCCCAAATCAATACGATTTGTTGCCGTTGCCCCGTACTGATACGCCCCGTTAACATAGCCGGCATTAGTCCAGACCGGCCCTACCACCGAGCCATTATTCATGAACCCGCTTTTATCCCGAATATTTGCGGGGTCGTTTTCGAGGAAATCCTGATACAGGACCAAATTGGCTTCCGTTTCAGCCACAACATGGAAGGAGCCCGCCTGGCCGCCGCCATATTCTAGCGCTCCGGCAATTGTCACCATGAAAGAACTGGCATCCTGCGGGTTTGTTCCCTGATTTATTTCTCGCCAGTCGCTCTGGCCATCACCATCCGAATCGGGCTCACTCAAGGTGATGTTCACTCCTGATGTTGCCCCAGTTACGACAACTGGATTCCCGCCATACACCCCATAAGGCTCTTCGATATCCCGCACCGTGTTACCATTCCGATCCCTGTAGGCCTCCACGAAATACGAGCCCGTGGGGAGGTTTGTGATGGAATACGAATCAGGCCCTGTTATCGCGGCAGTCCGCTTCAATATGCCTTTGTTGTACAAACAGGCGATTTCATTTGTCCCCAGTGCGCGGCTATATATCCGCACTTCGTCAATCGAGCCGTTAAAGAAATACTTCGACTCCGCCGCAATGCCCTTCATGTGACCGATTCGGAATGGTGCGCTGTAGTCATAGTGCGCAGGCCCATTAGCTTCGCGGGATGCATGAAGCTTCCCGTCAATGTACAGGTATATCTGATTGCTGGACCACAGTCCTACTGCGTTATGCCACTGGCCATCGTTTAGCGTATTAGTTGATTTTACCTCTACGGAAGGACGATTACTTGCCCCAACAAACCATCGTAAATGGCCGCCGCCTGATTCAAAGCTCAAGTAGTATCCGTCGGCTGCTGTGCCAGGATAATGCGTCGCCAATACCGTCTGTTCCAGCGGCGAACTTGACGAAGTCTTAAACCAAGCCGATACGGTGAATGGATCTTCCACCGGATGGAGGCCGTTGGTGGCATTGTAGGTAATGTGCAAGCAGGCATTTGTTCCATTGAAAAGGTAGCACCCATCCCGGTATCCGCTAGAGCTATAGGTGGCGTTGGATACGCTGGCGTTGTTGCCGCTATCGCTTTGATCCATAATATTTGAGCCGCCATCACCATCCAAGAGGTACTCCAGAATAAGCCCATCCCTTGAGACGCCACCGACATCATATGCCGTGATTCGCACTATGCCTGTTTGAGAGCCGCTGTATGCTACCGTTCCTGAAAGCGTGGTTATGAAAGAAGCGGCGCTATTCGGGTCCGAACCGTTGTCCACCTCCATCTTATCATTCTGTCCATCGGCATCTGAGTCCTGTGCCTTCGGATTCGTCCAATAAAGGCGCACTTCGCTCCCGTCGCTCAATCCATCGCCGTCCGTATCTGATACCTGCCAATTGGACTCGTCTTGATACCAAGTATACCAAGTGTTCCCATAGGTATCTTCCCAGTAGTCGCAAAGACCGTCACCGTCACTGTCCTGCGGCGACGGATAATGAAATCCGATGTCTACAACCGTGTTCGATTCCTTGGCATGGTTTGTTGCTGTCGTATGGTGGTACCAGCACATCGTGTACGGGGCCGCACCCGATCCTCGGTCGATCAGATTTGTCGCATTCCGCAGGAGGTAATGCGCCCCCTGAACGCCAGGCTCAAAGGGCCTGCTTGCCAGGGTAACGGCATTCGTGCCCAACCACCCGTTCGTCGCATTGAATGCCGCGCAATAGTTAAAACTTGCCGATACAACGCCATTGGAAACCAAGTTCGTGGCGACATCCACAAACAAGCTGTCGGATACCGATAAAGAAGCTACCCCTGTCGTTACCCAGAGGGCTGCGCCTACGTTATCAAACGTACAAAAGGTGACATTAACCGAATTAGTGCGCGCCCACACGCCCTCCAATGCGTTAGAGATCAACACGTGCCGAATTCGTAGAATAGTCCATCCTGATGCTACCTCGATGGCTCGATCCGTATTGAAGATCTGATTGTCTCTGGCGTCGTGCTGTGAGCCGGGCGCGTTGAAAACAAGTCCTTTCTTGGCGTATCGGACTTGTAATCCCCAGACGCAGTTCGTGCCGGACTGCATATTCAGAGCCGCAGCGTATTTATTCGACACAGGAGCGTTGGTATAGCCCGGTATCGATTCCCCCGCGCTCGTGTCATGCACAGTAGTGAATATGGCGGGCTGGTTGGTGTAGTACAGGCATTCCAACCGTGCCGCGCTTTGCAGAATTACCGAAGCATTCGTTGCCAGCTTGACCACGGTCCCCGGCTCAATGGTCATTTTCGCACCCGAAACAACCAGGTCCGAACTGATAAAATACGTCTGGTCCTTGTAAAACCTCACGTTGTTGGTATAGGTCCCGTAGTAGTCGCAGTAGTCCACCACGAAGGCCGTGCCGGATCTAGGTCGAGTCGAAGCGATAGCGGCCCCTCCCTCCGTCGGGCGTATGGGTGGCAACAGAGCCTCCTCATCCTGCGACACCTCCATTGCAGGGACTGACGCCAAGGCTTCAACCACCTTCTCCGCGCCCTGCTGGATAGCGGAGACCGGCACGTCCTCTGATAAGAACACCCGCCCTCCCGTTTCGAACAAACGCATGGATAGCGGTTCAATAGCCCCCACCAAAGGATCGCCCTGTGCCTTTCTGTCCCCGGCCTTGACATCGCCGCCCATCACCCAGTCGCCTTCTTCCACGTAGGTATAGCTGCGCTGGAAGTTGTGTTTCCGCTGGGGCGCGGCGGAACCATCCTCAACCCATACCTCCAAAGGGGCTTCGTTGCGCTCTTCTGTCTTTGCCAAATCGTCTCGCCGGATTTCCGCATCGGAGAGGTCAACATCCAGTAATTCCGTCAAAACAGAGAGCCACGTGGTCTTTGGGTCCATTCCGAAGGTTTTGGGATCAGGCAAGGCATAAAGCACCACGTCCTGCTGTACCTTGACGCGATCCACCTTGTAGCGGATATCAGCCCCTGCCCCTTCGAAGGCATCGGGATAGTAGACGCCTCCATCAAAACTTTGGGCTGTGCTATTCTTGAGCCAAGCAAAGACGTAGCTCTTGCCGCTGGCCGAATCGTAATAGCTCAATCCCGCAACAGCAGAGCGGGCGACTTTCCCGTCCTCGTAGCGAATTTCTACCACGGCGTTCTGATTGGCATTTTTCGCAAAGCTTAAGTTGGCGGCTAGCTGTGTGTAAGCAATGCCACCGTCCGGTTGAATCTCCTGCCCCAGCGTTGAGAGCCTCCATTCGCCGTTCTGGGCTCTGTAGTTAAGGCCACCAGCCAACTCCGTGTATCCCCGTCCCGTTTCCTCGACACGCGTACTCCCGTCCGCATAGACTACGGTACGCACATTGACATGGCGTCGGCTACAGCCATCTGTTGAGGTTTCAGGCGCATTCCATTTCTCCTCCTGGCCGACTGGCTCACTGGAAATGATAGAGCCCGCAGGATCATTGGTTTCGGCGACGGCGAGAAAAGCATCGACCTCTAATAACGAATTGGTGTCAGCAAGGCTTGAATCTGGTGGCTGGACGCCATGGGAATTTACCGCCAAGAACACCATCATGACTGACAACAAGACACAACGCACACTCGGCACGGTTCGTAATGCGTCCATGACAGCCTCCCTTGGCCTGCACTCCTTGCGAACAGTTGCTTTCTAGTCGGCGGGGATACCTAGTGCAAGAAGATTTTTCAAACAACATTAAAATAGTGTATCGCACACCTGATATCGGCCTATTTCCCTAGCTTCGCACCGGCGTTTCTCAATAATGATGTTCATTTTTGTGCCGCACTTCTGGCCTGGACCGAAAAGGCTCTCGCAAGATGAGCAGGCATGGTGCACTCGGACTGTAGTTTACTCAATAAGTTCAGCCGCCATTCGGGACCATACTGTTGACATTCGGGAAATGGGAATGCAGCTATGCGCAGTTGTACGACGACTTATTCGCGCGCTTTATCGACAGCCCTTCGTCTACAGCCTTACTCTCGACCCCGGATTCCGTTCTAAACAATTTCCAGGCAATCAACGGCGTCGGGGCGTTTTGCTTGATGAGAAGCTTGAGCTTTCTTACCTCACTATCAGCCCATCGTTTGCCAGCGCGTGAAGCTTGTTTGGACATATGGTTCCCTATTCAAACCGCCTGCTTATTAACCGAAAGGCTATCCCTCATGCCCTTTCGTCAACTTCATCACTATTTTCTTGGCGGCTGTATGAACGCACTCTTCATCTGGATCTGAAATAGTGAATCCGAGCCTTGCGTACCAGTCCAGAAGGTACGGAGTTTGTTCGATATCGTCTTGAGTCACCGAGCCCCATATCTCGGTAATCCCTGATTCTTGGGCCGTCTTGAGAAATGCATCGAGAAGACGCCTCCCTATCCCCCGCCCCTTGTATTTCGAGTTTTCAAGCACGATGTCACTCAGGAGCAACCGTTCGTCCTTTCTAACGGCGAAAAGCCACCCGAGTCGTTTACCGCGCCGTATCAAATCAAATCTCCATACATCGCCGTCTGTGTCGATGCGCAAGTCCTCTTCGTTGTCCCGAGATTTCATTTTTCCGCCTAAAGGACAACACGCACAGACCTTCTGGCATGTTCGGCTTTTTGATTAATCGCCGGATATCGCCAGCTAGTTCTGTAAGCAGGAATAAGAACCGTCTACTTCTGTATCGCAAAGACAATCAGTTTCCATTGGATGCCCCCCAGGCCCGGAGCATGCTGGTGATGATTCTGGGGCGGGAGCGGATTGCCCTTATTCGACGCAATCTCATCTCCGCACGCCTCGCAACGGTATATACCTGAATTGAGGCAAATGGAACCTGGACTGTACAGCTTGTCGTATCCGGCATTATCTGACTGAGCGAGATACTTCTGATACTTGTACTGTGCCATATCCTTCCCCTTTCATTCTGCCTCGGCCAACGCCCACAACGACTTCGATCCCTTCGCATTCTACAAGATACAGCTATCCTACACATCGCATCTGCTGCTATTTCTTAACCGCGTATATTATTATGCTTCGCATTTGAGAACGATGAGGCTGAACCACAAAGACCTCCTTGTGCCCCCTGCTCCCACCTGCATTCTGATAGTCATTCTCAATTTCATCACACAACGCAATGTTAAGGGGCCATTGCCTCATGCTTTGACCGTCATGATTCGGGGCCATAGATACCTCGGATTGCAACTGATGGTGGGCCAATGATAATGTTGATAATAGTATATCTTCATTCGTGAATTTATACACCCCATCTCCTACTGACGGGTTGACTATTTGAAATGTATCGAAGCCTTCGTCCAAGACCATGGCGTCCGCGCAACCAAAGAAATCAAACATGATTCGCGTGATACCCTCAAGCGTATTCCCAACGCGTCCCGACAACCCTCCAGATGCCAAGCACACAAGACCATCCTGTGACAGCCCAATAACGCCAAACGGATATACATTATGAGGATAGAAGATTTCCACCGTTTCCGAGTCTAGCTTTCTGAAGTCCCCTCGCTTTGTGGGGGATTCCGAAACTGCGCGGAAATGACGCGCCAATAGTTTCTTTTCCAAGTCGGCCCATTTTACAGCCACATTTGATTCAATATTCAGCGATATTCTTACTGCCGTTTGAAGCGCTGCACGCCTCTCGTTTAGCCTACCAAAGAGCTGGTACTCGCCAAATATGATTTCATTAACATCCTGCCCGTTATATACACCATGCGCGGCCACAGCGGGCAGATTAAATATATGTCTTACATCTTGAAATCGGTCAATTGCGTTTGATAGGGCTAGTTCTATGCCGGCGTCCACGATTGGCTTGCCAGAAAGCGTAAAATGAACAAGCTTGCCTATATCTTTCTCTACGTCATTATATCCATCAAGTCCTTTCAATAGAAGATCATACTCGGTCCGGGTGCTGTCACGATCAATAATGATTTCAGGGCCTTTTGGGCCGTTTGATATCTGAAGGTCCAGAAACTCATAAGCCTTTCCAAGGCGCTCTGCAACTGGCTGACGCCATTTAACTAGCGAATGGTATACCCTTTTCCCAAAAGGCTCCTTGTGATCCGGGTCCTCATCAGTCGAAAGCGCACAGAGTTTGCAGTGCTGGCCCGAAATGTGTGAGTCGCCAAGATAAGCTACGTGCCATGGATTCATTGTTAGATCGCCACAGCTCTGGCAACCAATAACCAACCATTCTTTTCCACATTGCTTAATAAACTGCTTAAGATGTTGGTAATAGGTCCAAGTCCCGGCACGTTGAAGAAAGGCATCTTCTGTATAGTGCTTCTCTTCTCGTTTTCCAGGAGGCAACGATAAAGCATGTCGGACATACTGGACATGGTGCGGATCAGTCATTCTGGGCTTAGTAATCCCATCACGCAATATTCCAGGGCCATACTCAAATCCTGGCGTTACAGACAGGAACATGTGCTCTCCCTGCCCGCATTTTATAAATCCAATACTAAAGTTCTTGTGTTCCATGACGTTTACTCCTTTTGTTAATATTCCCGCAGGAGCGATGCAGCATTATCATGCCATACATATCATGCATGACGGCTACGTAATGTGGGTTCATGAAATATCACTCACCGCAACTAACAATGCATGCAGACTTAAGCGCCAAGAGCAACACAGAGGCATGATTGCTCGTGCGCGTTGCCCACATATATCGTTATGGACACGCAAACGCATACAGTGTGCAGTATTCAGAAATACCGGTTCGTGACCCACTCAATAATCACTTCTTCTTTTCCTCAAGCTCCATCGGCGGCTTCCAATTCCTCTTCCCGACCCCCGGAGCCCTTCTGCCCCATGTATTCCCATGCTTGTCTTCTCTCCCCGTAAAATGCCGAACAATCAGCCGGTGAAGCATGTTCATATTGGGCATGATTCCATGAAATCCAGCAATATTGGCGATTACGTTATCCTGCACCTCCCAGTACCCGTAGTCCTTGGGGGTTACACAAACGAGGTTTTCAGGCTTGAGGAACGCGGGTTGAGCCCCTTTGAACGGCACTGTCCCGTCACCTGTAAGATGCCAGGCTTTCGTCTTGTTCGATCCCCAGTTATCTTTGCGTTCCGTCGAGGCAAGGTCAAATTCAGGCCCACTAGATGTCTTCCGAATCTTCAACGCCACTCGGGTTTTGGACCCCACCCCCACCACACAGAGCCAGTCCTGAGGAGTCAATCCCGCCTGATCCAGCCTAAACGCCTCGATCCTATCCCGGTGTTTCTTTGCTTCGGCCAACATCCCGCTAAAAAGGTCGCTGGCCTTTTGTTTGATTACCGCTTCGTCAACAGGTTGTTCGGCAGCATACAATCGGACATACTCGCCCAGCGTTCTTACCACGCTTGGCTGCCAGATTGCCGGATCAAAGAGGGTATCCGGTAAGCCTGCGTCGAATTCCATGCCCTCAAAGCGCGGAATCAAGTGATACACGGCAGGGGCAGCCCTCGCCATCTCTCGCGCACTCGAACTGGGAGCTTGTGTCCCAAGGCTCGCGGTTCCTGTTGTGACCTGGAGAACCGCCTCGAAAGACCCCCGGAATGGAGTGGCCAGAGTAGCGACCTTGGCCACGCGGGCTTCTCGCTTCTTCCGCTCCAGATATCCCGTGATGATGAGCCCGCCCATGGAATGCCCTACAAGATGGACCTTCGGATCGTCGGGATAGTGGGTAGCATGGTAATGCGGCAGTAGTTTCGTTCGATCAATCACTTCGGTAATAAAGGCATCCAGTTGCTTCTCGACCATGTCCAGTGGTTGCCGCCAATCGTATCCAAAACAAAACACTGGCACAGGTTCATCCGCCTTGTCCCTCAAGTTGTGACGAAGCTCATGAACGATTTGCTTGTAGCCCAAATCAATTACTTGGTCGGTAACGACTCGGGCGGGCTCTTTTGCTTCATAAAGCAAATTATCGGGGTGCAAGGAAACACGGTCGTAGGACTTCCGCAACATGGCCCAAACCGTTTCCGGCGGCATTTCGTATTCGTCACGTAGGTAGGTGGCGGTGATTCCAGGAACTACGATGACAGGAAAACACAGCTTGTTATTCATTGAACCCTCCCACCGAACCGGAACTAGTCAGGATCTTCGCCAGAAATCCGATTCTGGTCCTATTTTATCGGGGTGCTCAATTCCTTGCTGATATCGGCCTTCCACTCTTTCGAAAATACGACCAACATATTCGAACTACAGCTATAGCGGGCGTAGAAAGACCGGGCCACGGCTCCACCGGTGTCTTTCTCGCGATATTCGTAATCTCTGTAGGCGCTTGTGGCATACACAGGTGTCTTCGACTGCGGGCTCGTCGTCGTCGGAGTCACGTCCGCCCATTCCGACTTGTCTGCACACACCTGGAGCCACCTTCGAATATCGATATTTTCAATCTCCCCGCCCTGCTTTTTCTGGAACAGCGAGTAACACACCATATTATCCTCGAATCCGACCTCGATCTTGTAAGCTCCGGTATCTTTCGCAAACCGAAGGGCATAGTCGGCATTAGCGCGGCCACCAAGTTTACCTCCAAGTGGTGCGCCGAATAAGCGCCTGACCCCTTGCTCCGTGCGAAGAAACAGCTCATATATAACGTGTGGCATTGTATCCTCCTTTTTCTCCCGACCTGACTGATAGCCTCCCAACATCAGCATCACATATTTTCTTCGCCCTTCTCTATCGGAATGATCCCCAGCCGTTTCCCGAGAATCCAGTACATTAGAAGCGGCATCTTGCGGCTCGTATTTTTGGATTCAGCCGTTCTATATCCCATGGTTTCAATAGACTTGTTCGGGCCAGCGCCTCCCTGCAAGATCTCTTTCACTGGTATTCTGATGAGAAGCAGAATAAAGCAAATGACCCCGAGAGTGACAAGAATGAGGCCAGGGACACCTGTTGACATTCGGAGCGTCCATTGCGCGGCCTTGACCGATGCACTTGCAGTTGTTGGCGTGATAGGGCTCTTAACCACGCTCACAGCAGTTAAGAGAATACCGCACACCAAGAGCCCCGTAACAATAACAAGCACCTTATTGAAAATCTGCCTGGCATAGGCCTGGTTGCTCATAATTCCCCCTTACTTGATAGCGTGGCCCTTGTAAACGATCTGGCTTCCTGATGTCCCTGCCAGACCAGCAATTCCCTGCGACGATAGGCTACAACTCGACAGGGCGTAGCGGCAAGAACAAACCGATAAATAGCCGGGTTTATGGAACACTATGCAGGAGGATCAGTTACTACAATAACTGAAGATATTCGCCTGGCTTGATAAACCCGTGCGTGTTGCTATACTGCATTCAACAGGGAGGGCGCATATCGTGTCATGCCCACAAATAGCTGAAATGGTAAGCTGCATTTCATGGGGCCGTCTATGAAGAAATGGGAACTGAAGAAAGACTACCTGGGCGTTGATAGCCGAGAATTCTGTTTTGTGAACCCGGCCGCTGCGCTCCCCGGGTTGGCCGACAAGATCGCCGCTATTACTGGCCGCCCAGCAGCTACTCCGGTGGACATAATCAGTCCAAAAGGAGATGGCGTCATTAATGTGCAACCGAATGCGGAAATGCCCAATATTGGCGAGGCTGGCGACATTGTTGTCTATCTTGAACCCGATGCGGGAGACATGAGAGAAGCCAAGCGTCAACGCTGTTGGCATAACGACATCTTGGCCACCCGCCATGGGGATCTGTTTCTAATGGTAACAGCGGCCACCCGCAAGACTATAGAACCTGTTTTGTGTGTGGAGAATAAACTGCTGCGCACGGACAAAAGGGGCCAATTCCATCTCTTCAGGCCCCATGCGCCCACATTTCCGCTTAACGATATTTATCAACAGCAAGTGGACGGCTGGACACAAATCTACACGCTGGCCAACCTTGTGAATGACGACACAGACATGGAAAGTGACCCCGCTGATTTCACGGATGTAGAGGCTCTCCGCCGCCTGGCAATTTCATTATTCCACGTGAACTCCGAAGCCGACACTCAATCTCTACTCATGGTTTCCTGCGCCCAGTGGGTTTGGTCGATTATGCTTTTGGCTTTCTGCATCCCGCTGAATAATCACACGATGACCGAGCTGGGAGTTGAGGATATTTGGAACAATCGGTTTCGTGATATCCCCCGCTGTGACGAGAAGTTCCAGATCAGCAGCGTGTTGCCTATGCAGCCTTTTTCAAAAGACGAGGCAGTTGTAGCGCTTGCCGCCAATTACGCTGGTATGCACAGTCTTCTATGGGATCAATCGCTTGTCTCCAAAATACTGATGCTGGTCAAACTGGACCCACAAATAGCCAGCACCCATAATGCCCTACCTGACCGGATAATTTGGCCGACATTCCCGCTCTGGGAGCATCGGCACAAACGCCCGAGTACTCTCATGGAGTTCGAATATATCGCCACTGTGTTCCCGGATGAGGTGTGCGTTGGTGCGTAGGGAGAGGCTGGGCTGTACGGCGAGGCGAGGGAGCAGCGCGGGCAATCTGATTCGCCAGCACTTACCAAGACTGCTGCCGATAGATTGCCTGTCTCGGCGGAACTGTAATATCATTGCCGGCAAGCCGAATAAGGCGCTCGCAGTGCTCTGATTCTTTGATCCCAGTGTAGACATTTTTGATTGTTAGCCGCCTTGATTTCGCATCTCAGTTCAGGCGCGGCCCTAGTGTGTGATTGTTCTAAGCCATTGAATATGTCGGCACAGACCATCTAAATCTGGAAACAGCGAGAATCTGTGCACGCCATATTTCCAGAGTATGTTTTTCAATTCCCTCCTGAACTCTTTTGCTATAATTATCTTTCTCATGCTGGCTGGACTAAATTCATCACGAGGCCTTGGATGACATGTAAAGAGTCCCGTTTGAACTGTGATACGATTAGTTAGATGCCTTGGTATGAATTTAACCACTTCTTTGATTTTAAATGGGTTTCTGTGCCTCCCGATGTCAACTATGTTTCTATTCTCATAGCAATACAGCATACTATCCCCATCATGCGACCTCTCTACCGCATACCATGCCGCCACAAGAGGATTTCTAGTCCAGTCAAGAAGCCTAGTCGGCAGCCCATGATGTTGTGCGAGCGCTAACCACTCCCACAGATTATCAGGCACAGTATTCAAATACGGCAATGCTTGATTCTGAAACAATTTCAGCATTTGCCTTTCGCTGGATTCAAGCGCACCTCTTGCGAATTGATCTATTCTGCCCAGCTTTGGGATCAGGCGGTAATCACAGCATCTCACGCCTCTGTATATTTCATCTCGATTGTCTATCTTAAATACTTCGTGGTGGAATTCTCGAAAAGTAGTTACCCTTGATTCCATATAGTCTCCGCATCACTTTGAGAATATATCATTGCTCTGCCAATAACAAAGCCCACTTCCCCAGATAATGAGCAGAATGTTCAGTATAGAATTTCTTTAGTAGCTGTCTACTCTCTGACTCACCGCCACCCTTCTCAACAATCGGCGGCGTATAGAACTTCATGATCTGTGCACTATGGACCACCTGCGGCCCAGCCATATGCGTAGCTCCATCAGTTGGGGCCTTTAATGCGTAAATTACTTTCCCGATATTTACCTGCATGACCGCTCCAAGGCACATCATACAAGGTTCTAGCGTCGTAAACAATTCAACTCGTCTTCTGCTTGAAATGCGCAATGCGGCTATTGCATCATGTGCCATGCGCAGGGCCATCATTTCCGCGTGGCCAAACCGATCCCCACCCATAACCCTATTATAGCCGCACCCTATAACACACCCCTCATGTACAACTACCGCGCCTATCGGTACGTTATTATTGGCGAGTGCTGTTCGCGCTTGATCTAGCGCATATTCCATGTATTTAATATTCATCATGTTAGTCGAACGCCAGTTGCTTGGCATTATTGCGAGCGACCCCACGAGCAAGGTTGGCATGAAAGCCCTTGTGGCTGTCTTTCCTCGATGTAACATGCTTTCACATGAAGAATCTGAATCCGTTCCGTGGGCTTACATCTTGAGGTATCCATTTCAGTATATCGCCCACACGTCGCGCTGCCCTGATAGTGATTGGTTCGCCACCATCGAACTGGGTGTTATTCCAGTTCAGCTTAGACAGTGCCATCATCTCTTCTCCCACTTCTTCAACACCATTCTCCGACTGGCATAGACAGAACTCAAAAGGGCGGGGGACATAGAGACCCGGATATGCCTGGAAGAAGGAGACGCTCCCCCGGAGATAGAGGAGCCCCCTGGCATCTTCTAGCTCCACAAGTGTTCCACGGAATGGCGGATAAATATCAGTCCGAAAGAACCGAGAATATGACCGCCGGACATGTATCAAATCCGTGTAGGCGATCCTCTCCCTTTCCGACGCGCCTTTGAAGCCATCCTGCTCGGCATCACTGAAAGGCGATGTCTTGTGCAGTATGACGCGAGCAGGAACGGTGTGATGCTCTTTACGGTAGAGCGTCAGTGCAGAGGACAGAATGTCGAAGGAATCATTGCGGGACAAGTGATACTGGTGCTCAGACTTGTCCCAGGCCGCGTCACCACCCTTAATAATGATTCCCTCGCCACGCTCGTTGAACACATGCGCCACACTTGACGCTGCATCGTTGCTGTTCGGAATCTTGAAAAAGCTGACCCCCACAAAACACGCGGTCAGGTCGCTTGTTTGCCTTGGGATGCGCCAGAGCGTGCCGCCGGCCTTGTAGTAAAGAGCGACGGCGAAGTTCCATGCACGCGTCGCCTCGTCTTGGAGTGTCTTCCGGCCTTTATGCCCCTTCTTGTTCCCCGCCGTCATGCCATAGGTCCTTGGGCGGACCATCTGGATCGGTACGGCTAAACGCATGCCTTTAGCTTTGAGGATATCGTGGAAGCACGGCGTTGCAGCAGAGGGAGTGGCCTCTGTGCTTTCATCCAGTTCTTGATCATCTGGGTCAATTGGCGGCCTCGGATCTGACTCAAGAGCGGCAAACAGCTCCGGAGGAGGCGCGACGATAAGGACACTCGGACCGCCTGCATCCACGAGATCATCCGCGTGGCTCAAGAAGAGGTCAACCGATCGCTCTGCAAGTTCAGCGGGAGTGCACGAGGAAATCATGGAGTCTACTTCGCGCATGCTGACGGGAGAGATCCACCTGTCGTGGATCTGCAGTTCGGTCCCGAAGCATGAAGATGCGTCTATCCCCGGGAAAGGTGGATGTAAGTTCGAAAGGTGAGTCTGCTGCGCCGGAATCTCACCCCGCAGTTTCTGTAGCCACTCGCAGGCTGCGTCACACGTCTTCTTAGTTCCCACTACTCCAACCTTCAAGGGACGCGGAGCCAGATCTGTATCACGGTCCAACGGGCCGCTTTCCATTAGGCCAAACCTAATATCCACGTGCGTGCCTGCACCAAATTCGAGTTCCGGTTCTTCCAGCAAGATCGCTCTCATGACATGACCTCATCACCAAAGGGAAGTTCCATAATGCTATCATCAGAATCCTCGCTTGGGGGCTGCGGTGGTTTTCCCCATGCCGAATCCCGCAGTATCGCTGGCAACTCAATCTCAACGGGACGCACGAACTCAAGATGACGGGGAACGGATGTCCACATATCGTCCGTTTCACACAGGAACTCAGCCCACACCAGGACCTGGCTTAGAACAGCTCTATTGCCCTCGATCCGTTTGATCCCTTTCAACTGATCTTCGTGAAATCGATAGAGCCAGTTCCCGTCGCGCGTGAACCGGTACGTAGGAGTGACCTCCAAGAACCACTTGCCTTGGAGTTTTCGGAAACGCCCCCGGAACGCTAAGTGCCTGTAATGGACGAAGGTCCGACCATCGGCCGTGTCATGCGCGAACTCTTCGACAACCGTAACATGGCTCTTTTTCTCTGCTGACTGGTAAGGGAATACAACTCGACCCGTCCAAGGGCCACCAACAAAAGCGAAGCAATCCTGTTTCGGCCAGAAACGGACCCTCGGACTGAGTTGCGATTTCAGTGCTCGATTAAGCAATTGCACGAAAAGCCGTTGGCTGTCAGCATTACTAGAGTCCGCCCACTCAGCAGTATCGAACGGCTCCACAGTTCCCTTGTCACAGATGGCGTTCCACTCCGGCGATTTGAGGTCAGCAAAAGAGAATACTCCCTTGTCATGGAGCACCCAGGCACCATCGTTGAAATCAGCAGCCTCGCGAAGTGATCGCCACACATCGATGGGATAACGCATATCCGTCATTCCATGATAGATCGTGCCGCTAAAACGACGCAGAGGAAAGAGATTTGAGACGGCTCGTTCAGTTCCGGGCTGGCAAGCTTCAATGAAGGTCTTCCCGCCAATCTTCGGGGTGCGCAGCCCGCGCAATGCAGCCCATGCTGAAGCGGAGAATGCGTCGGCTTTAACGTCAAATTGAATCTTCGGCGACACATGTCGCGAGTAATCCGGGAACCGGTCGTGAATACATGCCCAGTACGCCTCCGGAGTATCTGGGTTTGAGACAACGAGAATCACTGGAAGATTCTGCCGCAACCAGTACTCGATGTCTCGGCGGTCACACCAGTACTCGATGGTGTCGGTGCCCTTCCGGCAAAGAGCGGCCAGGGCCTTTGATTGAACCGCTATGTTCTTGCCCGTTGGCTTGCCAGTCGTCGAATCAAACAGTTCGATGAAACCATCGATGCCAACCTCGTTAGGGCCGCTTGGCGTCCATCTGGACTTCATATCCAGAACAACCCTCTCTACGAGGTTGACACCTTCTTGGCCCCTGACGGCTTTCCTGTGCAGGTTCTTTGTCATTGATTTCTACAGCCTTGGCAGAACGCCATGGTTTGCTTCCTAATCCGTTTTCCTCTAAAACTCCGCCAAGCACATCATAACGTCCCACTATTTCAGTAACAGATATCTCAAGCCAACGTCACAAATCAGCGGCAGTGAACCCGCCGCGGGCTCACTGTGCGCCGGATTATTTTGTTGGTTGCTTCTTTGCGCATTCCTCTGCTTTGAGAATATCTCGTATCCAAGCACGAACAATCCGCGGTAGTTGCCTTGTAACTTGGTTGAGGTCGAATTGCTTGTATAGATAGCCAATGAGGTCTGTCTGCAATCGTGGCAAGAAGGAGTCCTTCAGAATAAGGACGCTACGCCCGCGTGACAGACAGAAGCCGAGTTCAAGCGAAACGTTCGGATTGAACTCCTCCTGTATAGTGCTTTCTTTCTCTATACGAGTAAACACGGCTATACCGTACTTACACGCCAGAAGGAATGAAGCGACGTTATCCCACAGTTGAGGGGCTACCGTCTTGTCCGAGGCCAACCACGCAGTGAACCCGTGCTTCTTGAGCTCTTGCCTGATAATACTCTCGATTCGCTCATAGCGCTCGTCGCGATCCTTTCGAAATGGCATCATCACAAACACGTTTCTTTCATATGGACTTTCTTTCAACAGGACGCTTGCGGATGGGTCGAGATGAGAGAACTGCGCTTGTATAGCCCCATATTGAGCGTCCATCCGCTTAAGTTCGGCCCCCAGACGTTGAGCTGTGTGGTAGATCGTAGGAAACGACCCCATTACTACTGACGCAATTGCATGAGACATATCTTTGCCGCATCGCATGCGAAGGTAGCGGATAGAACTAATGAGTGAGCGAAAGCACAGTTGTAGGTATGTTGATTCGTGGTACTTCTTACGCGCCTTAAGAAACACTGACGGTAGCGACTGCGGGGAATCTCGAAGACTGAACAGTGCCTTCAGTGCATGGTCTTCCGCAAATTGCTGGGTAGATGTTGGCTCCCACGGAGTTTTCGTCAGGTTGCCCAATACGTACGCCGTATATAACGCCTCACCATCCCATAAGCCGTTGTCAGCCTGTGCCTTGATGATCTCCGTCAGAAGTTTCGTGGCTGCGGCAGATGGCCGCTTGCCATGAGACGGCACATGTCGCAATTCAAAGAAGAAACCCTTGAACGATGTACGATGAACATCCTCCCACTGACCTTCAATTGCATTCAGCGCCTTGCGGATAGGTGGCGAGGTCGCTTCGTGTCGGCCGAGCAATTGAAGAATACGAATCGCCCAAAGGGTAGAGAAGATATTTCCCCCATCAAGAAAGCCGGAGTATAGCTCAAAGAAGCCGCTTGGCTTCTGCTTCGCG
Organism: Verrucomicrobiota bacterium; assembly: GCA_022710725.1. Classification (GTDB taxonomy): domain Bacteria; phylum Verrucomicrobiota; class Kiritimatiellia; order CAIQIC01; family JAGNIJ01; genus JAGNIJ01. Next base: position 111,641 of record JAKLGK010000010.1, on the reverse strand, counting down.
AGGATGGCCTTTGCAATGTCGTCCCTCGTCGTATCATTAAAGGCGCCCGCTCGCGCAAGAGTTGTGACCATAAATGGGTTGTGAGGGTTGCCATGTGTTTTTGCAAACCATTGGCAAGCGGTATGAATAATCTGCTTGAAAAGAGTGGCGTCAACCTCAACACATAATTCGACCAGGTGATGGGTCGCCACATAATCTTCGATGACCCTTCCGTCCGCTTCTCGCGTGAGGACGGCTCCTCCGGGTGTGATCTCTGGCAGAACGACGGTCTGGAAAATCCCAAGAACATGGGTCTCCAGGTTGGATTGTTCCCTCTTTGTTAGCATTAGGGCCTCCAGGGCTGTGTGCGTGCGTTAGATCTTCTTTGCTTTTGCCTCAAACGCCAGTAATGGTATCCAAGTGCAGTAAGCAGGCAGGCCTTGGAATTCATCACAGCGATGTACATGTGTTCTTCACTTAACACCATCACATCCTTTGGTGCGCTCGCGGCAATTTGTCTTCCACTTGTTGTCCCAGGCATTCTTGGCTGACATGTCGGTGTAACTGGATGGCGTATCTGTATTCAACGCCTGCCCTTTGAGCAGCTAGCGTGAACGAGCGTCCTCAATAGCGAAACTGAGGGATATACGTTCGACTGCTATTTCTGCATCCTCCTTTTTCTTCGTCGTTTCTCCAGTCACTCTCAACGGTATGCAGGACAGCGTTTACACTCCCCGCCCCTAACACATTACCCCGCCCTTAACTCGGATGAAATATAATCTCCTTGCTATAGGCGTGAGGCTAAACCAAGGGGCCTCGGGTTGCAAGACTAAACTGCGATATCCCTCGTGTTTAAGGTGCTCCTGGCGATTCAGTACTAGCCGGATATGCGCAGGCCCTAGCATCAGGTATGGTATACGGGATTTGGCAGGGAAATGCTGGCTTAGAAAACGGAAATCAGGCTCGGTGCGGAGAAGAATCATGGGGCTCAAGTTTTTCCCCGAATGACTGCGGCCCAGATACAGATTCAAGCCCGGCCCTTACTTCTGCCAGACGATGCCGTACCCACTTACGCCCGCTTTCCGCATCAACCTCTCCGCCCTTTCCATCTCCCCCAGCGTCACTGTCAGTATCGCCTGCTTATTGCTCGCGACCACCCCCACAAGGAATTGCTCGGCGAGGCGGTCATCGAGCATGAATAAGATGTCGTCAACCAAGAGGGCCGTTTTTTGGGTCGTGGATTTCACAAGAAGCATGCCTACTGTAAAAACGACCTGCCCGTGGCTCATGGCTGTGAAAGATACGGGCGGCGGTGCTGGAAGTTCGATGATTCCAGCAGAAGTTTTCAGCCTTTCCAGCAGTCGTGTCCGACCAGAGCCACTTTCACCCACAAGGAAGTTCAAGCGTGGGCCAAAAGATATGCCGTCGAAAGCAGCGACTTTGGGGATGATATCGAAATGCTCCTTCACGTCATCTGATATCTCTGGCGGGAAGTGCTGGCGTAACCACGACTCGATACGGCAGGTCATCATGTCCGCGCCTAGACTTTGAAGACCGAGCACCAAGTACCGGTTTTGGACAGGAGATCCAGCAAGCGAGAGTTCAGCTTCAGCCAGAATCGTTCACTCCCCACAAGGTCGCCTGACAACAAACGGCTAAGAAATGGGCGGGAAAATCCACTGGCACGACAAAGGTCCGCCTGCGAAAGCGAAAATAAAGTCATTAAAAGCTTGAGGCGGTCTAGGTTTGAATCTGTACCATGGGACGTTCTTGTAAACACGGGTAAACACAGTTCCCGTGGCCTAACGTCTTCCTGGTTTACCGAGGCTATCGTTTTTTCAGCTTGGGCAATCATTTTATCACCTCCGTCTATGATTTCGAGGAATAGCATATCAGGCCAGAGCCATTTTTGGAAGTAAATTCGACCGCCACCCCGCACTTTTTTGTGACCAGTAATAGTAGCGCAACCCCGCCTCCAGCCTGATCACGGTTTTGATCGCCTGGTTACGATCGGCACTACAGGGCGTTTTATCCTGCGCTACTATTACTTGCAGAATATTTTCCTGCCCAACTATCGGTAAAGATGACTTTTTTTACTCTAAAGAAAATAGAGGGAACCGCAGAATGATTCTTAGAAATATTAAAAGTGGACTATAATAGTCAGTAACATTGGAGGAGGTGTTTTTGGATGGACAGAATAAAAACAGAATTGAAAAAGCGAAATGGCCTGACAGTGCGTTGGCCGGACAGTGTTCACGAGGCCGTTTGCGATATAGCCTGGAAACAACGCCAGACCGTCAGTTCACTGATCCGTGGAGTGATGCTCAGATATTTAAAACAGAACGGGGTTCGTGTTGATGAGATTGAGTAATGTTCAGCATATTCTAGCTATTTCTATTTAGGTATAAATATTTCTTTATGATTTTTCTATTTTGAGGTATAATGGAAGTGGTGAAGATGATGATTTTAAGATTATCGGAGGACCTGGTGAAGCCCTCAGCTAGGTCCAATAGCCAATGGCGAGTTCCGCCAAAGGATGGGTCGGGGGCAGCGGTCAACAAAAGGATCAATATGGAGAGCTTATATGTTGTTAAGGCAGGAAGCCGCCCGAATAGTGGCGGGAAGCTATTTACCTCAATCAAGTAATGCTACAAGCGATAGATTATCTGTAATAGATAGTGATTGGCCTGAGCAGTCGAGTTGTCTGTACACGTGTGGCAGTTCGTGGCAAGTTGACGCCCCCCTCCTTCGCCCCCTCCTTTTAATGGCTTTGGCTGCGCCCTTGGCGCGACGCATAGGCAGAACGTCCACCGGCAGGGTCGAGAGCCCCCCTCTTGGGCGGCACTCCACTTCCGGTCTAATTCACATCGCCTTGCAGTTGTCGAGACTTACCGCCGCTCCACCTTGCAGCACTATTCTGACCAGCATGAAAAGATTTGATGGTGAGTGTTTAACAAATGGTTGGGTCATTCACCATCCGATAAACAATACCCCAACACAAAAGGAGAATACATATGGCAATATTGCCAGAAGTTAGTGGTAACGCAAACTGGAAGACTATCCCGAAAGGCACATTCCTCGCAATTTGTGAGGATATAAAAGACGAGTTCGGTGTTCATCGAAAGAAGTACAACTCCGAAGAAATGGAAGTGATTGATCAGACCCAATTCCGGTTCGTCTTTAAGGATCCGAAGTCAGGTGAGATATTTCGGATAACATCTCGCAAGATGCGGATCTCGTCACACGAGAAATCATCCCTATATCAAGCCCTTCATGCATGGTGTGGGGAGCCCCCACGAGCTGGCTGGGACTTCGGCGAGCTTAAGGGGTGTGGAGCGATGATAACCATCGCCCATATGCCGTCGACTCTACATCCAGGCCAACCGTTTGCGACCATCCATAACATCGGCCCGGTCCCAGAGGACTGGAATGATAAGTTGGAGGCGCTGAAAAAGGCTGTCGCAGATCCGGCCGCTAAAAACGGCGTCAAGGAAGCGGCAGGGGTAAACATGCCCGGCGAGGGTTGGTGATACAAGGAGGAAGACGGTAAACGACAGGGCATATGAGCGAGGTTTTTACAATACCAGATGAAATACCAAGCCATAAACTGGCCGCAGCACGTCTGTATCGTGACCTTGGGTGGGCGGTTCACCCGCTACATGGCCCTAGCGAGGGCGGGCCAAGCGAACGGGGCAAAAAGCCACGACTTCGGGATTGGAAATGTTGGTCTGTTGAAAAAGTGACGGATGAATTTCTTTCAACGTACTTTAGTAATGGCACAACCTCCAATCTCGGAGTCGTGGTCCGCCGTCCATGGGTCTTCATAGACCTTGATTCGAAAAAGGACCAGGGTGCTAGCGTGCGGGCGTGGTTAGATGACCAGCCCGCGCAAGCGCATCTTAAGAATGTCCCCCGCTATTCCACCGGCAATGGCGAACGGCTCGTGTTCGTTTGCTATGATCTGCCCCAGTTCAAGAAATCTAATGGGAAGAGGTATGAGAAGGCTCTAATTTCCCACATCAACGAAAAGCTTACGATAGAGCTGTATTATGACGGACTTAACATCGTGTTGCCGCCCTCCATTCACCCAAACGGATCGGCCTACGAGTGGAGGACCAAGGGAGAAGTTCCAACCGTAACATGGTCGCAACTCCAGCAATGGTTCGGATTCAGGCTGCCTACCGATGAGGGAGAAACAACCGACAGCCACACCGTTCGCAGACAGAATAAAGCAGCGTGGTGGGCGAAATACCAGGGCGACCTACGCACGCTAGATATAGCGGAACTGTTTCATGACGCAGGGATGCTTGGCGACCTCGTCACGCCGGATGAAAATAAATACTCCGCCCTGTGCCCTTGGCGAACAGAGCATGGTGACAAGGCAGAGGCTGCCGACGACTCCAGCACTGTAATCTTTGCGCCACCTGACAGTATGCCGGGTTTTTCTTGCCTGCACGCACATTGCGCTGAGCGGCATCTCGCCGAAGTACTGGATTGGTTTGAATTAGCGGAACCGGGCTGCGTAGACCTGCACTGTAAACGGATGAGAGTTTTTCAGCCGGGTCAAACTGCTCAGGACGGGCGGCCGCGCCTCATCCTCCCCGGTGTAGGGCGCTCCGCCTCAGATTTTGCAAAAGACGCAGGAGCAGCGATTGCCACATCGACTAGCGTCAGGCGTCTTTTCCTTCGTAACGGCCTGGTTGTGGAAATCAGTCAGATCCAATTCGCAAAAGGACAACTGTGCCTAGGATTTGCCGTCGTTAAGCCCGCTAGGTTGATTACCTTGATGGAAAGTTACGCCGAGGTGGGGTTTTTGACGAAGGACGATCTGGGCAATGACGTTTTCAATGCCCGCTCCATGGACAAAAACACAGCCGAGGTAGTATTGGCAGCACAACAATTTCGGGAGCAGCTGCCTGTTGTCGAACGTATCTTGGATGTGCCGATTCCCATCCTCACGCCGGAGGGGATAATTTGCTACCCGTCCACCGGCTACGATCCGCGCTTCATGACGTATCTTGCCGAGGACGCCCCGAAAATCGAGCGCATGCCAGTGGCAGATGCCCTGGCCTTGCTGCGTGAATTGTATTTTGAGTTCTGTTTTCGGACGGCGCAGGACATTACCCATGCCATAGCGGCGCTCATTACGCCTTTCTGCCGCGGCCTGTTCGGGCGATGGACTGCTCGGACACCCACGTGGTTCCACGGCGCAAACCGCGCACGAGCAGGCAAAGATTGCGAGGCCAATCTTGCGTCGATACTCTATGAGGGCCGTACAAACGAGGATGCCCCGCTAACCGCAGACGTGGCCGAGACACGCAAGAAAATTACCTCTGCGCTGATCGCCGGTCGGCGTCGGATTCACTTCGCAAACTGCAAGGGGCATATAAACAATTCGGCGTTTGAAAGTATCGGCACAGCCGAGGTATGGACGGACCGTGTTTTAGGAGGCAATACCACGATCAGCCTTCCGAATGAGATGGAGATCAGTTTGTCAGCTAATACAGGATTGACTTACACGCCGGACCTCGACGCTCGGTGCCGTCCGATTATGCTGTTCTACAGCGAGGAGGACCCCAACGCTCGAACCTTCCAAAGGCCAGACCTGCATGGGTGGCTGCGCGCAAACCGTGGTCGGGTCCTCTCCGCTATTGCAGCGCTGGTTGACCACTGGGACATGCAGGGCCGCCCGTCGGGACCCAGCCCATTTACCAGCTACCCGCTCTGGGCAAAGGTGGTAGGTGGCATCATGACTTCTGCTGGATTGGGCGATCCATGTCTTCCTGTTCCCAATGACGGGACCCAAATCGCCGGGGACCAGCAAACCGGCGACATGAAGACGCTATTTGCGCTGGCTCACGAGCAGTTCAACGGGGAATGGGTGAATAAGGGCCGTATCATGGAACTGCTTGAGGGCGAGGGCACAGAGCTGTTCGGGTGGCTCGACCTTGAAAGCCGTGGCGGACGCACATCCTTCGCCCTACTGCTGAATAAGCATGTAGGGCGTGTTCTGGGCGGTATCCGATTGGAACGCAATGCCTCTGCCAAGAAATCTCAGCAGCATACATATCGGTTCGTGAAAGATGCGGGCGGTTCTACCGTAAATGCCCGCGCCGCCATGTTCGATACCGTTTTTAACTCTGCCAAGGTCGGAGAATCGCCTTCCGGAGGTGGACACGTTGGGCACCTTGGGCACCTTCCCTATACTCCCTATATTAAAACCAATTCTTCAAATAATATAGAGATGAAAAATAAAGAGAGGGAAATATATAAGAGCATAGAACAGGTGCCTAACGTGCCCAAGGTGCCCGCATCTTCCACAATCCCCTGCTTTGACCTGGTGACATCCTCGGACGCCCTAAAAGGCATAGCCGACCAGATTACGGCGGCATCGGAACCCGTTGCCTTGGACATAGAAACGTATGGAGCCAAGGGCGGGTTAGACCCATGGCAGGGCGATATACGGCTCCTATCCTTGGCTATCCCAGGCGTTTCCCCATGGGTGCTGGACCTGAAAGCTATTGGCTACGATCTTGGACCGCTCGGCGCGGTGCTGCCCGCCAAGCCGGTCTTGGGCCACAACATCAAGTTTGATGCGCTGTGGCTGCGGGTTAAATGCGGCTTGGTGCTCCGCAATGTGCTGGACACCATGACGGCCAGTCGCTTGTTGACCAACGGGACCAAAGAGCCGAACGACCTCGGGGCTATAATTTCCCGTCACCTCCAAATAGACCTGCCCAAGGACCAAGGGCGATCTGATTGGGGGGCAATGGCGTTGTCCGAGGAACAACTGCGGTACGCCGCAGACGATGTGCATCATCTTCATGCCCTACATGGAAAGCTCCAGGGCGAACTAGAAAAGGCCGGGTTGCTGACGGTGTATGAAACCGAGATGGACCTCCTGCCGGTGGTGGTGGATATCGAGGCTCGGGGGTTTGCTATTGATAAGGTCAGGTTGGCGGTCCTTTCCAAGAAGGCGGCAGAAGAGCGAGACACCGCAGCTACGGTGCTGCGACAGACATTCAATGCCCCTGCCCTCAACCCGGCTTCACCGGCGCAACTCAAGACCGTGCTGGCCGGTGTGGGTATTACATTGGAATCAACAGGCGAAGAAGCCTTACAGGCCAGCGGCGACGACCGGTTTGTACCTCATATCCTGGCTTATCGCAACGCCCAGAAACGCACCGAACAAACAGAAAAGCTTCTTCAAAAGATAGGCCCGGACGGACGCATTCATGGGCGTTTTGAACCCACCGGAACTGAAACAGGCAGATTCTCCTCCAAGGACCCTAACCTGCAGAACATCGCCCGAGGCGAGCTGCGAAACTGCTTCGTTGCAAGCCCAGGCTGCTCCTTGGTTGTTGCCGACTACTCGCAAATCGAGTTGAGAGCCGCCGCGGCCATCGCCAACGAACCAAAAATGATCGAGGCGTATCGCCAAGGGGCTGATTTGCACAAGCAGACGGCGAGCCTTGTCCTGGGCATCAGTCCCGATGCGGTGTCGAAAGAGGATCGACAATTGGCCAAGGCCGTGAACTTCGGGTTGCTCTACGGAATGTATGCGGCAACATTGGTGAAGTACGCCAAAACCAGTTACGGCGTAACGCTTACTGACCAACAGGCCGTTCAGATGAGAGAGCGATTTTTCAATGCCTACCGAGGGCTGCGGCGTTGGCACGACAAAGCAGGGCTTGAGGCTGGTGGTGCCAAGGAAGTCCGAACGCTACTGGGCCGCAGGCGCATGCTGCCCGCCGGATTTGACAAAAGATGGGCGCGATTCTCTACGCTACTGAACACGCCGGTCCAGGGGAGCTGTGCCGACGGAATGAAAAAAGCAATTCTGCTTGTCGCCAGCCGCCTACCGTACGGGGCAGGAATCGTCTCAACCGTCCACGACGAACTGATCGTCGAGACACCATCGGAGCAGGCTGAGGCGGTAAATACCATAGTGCACGACGCCATGGTCGAGGCGATGGCGGCCATTTTCCCGCAAGTGCCAATCGTGGTGGATTGCAAGGCGTGTCAGACATGGGGGGAGAAGTAGATGTTTTTTAAAAGTCCATCATGCAGAGAATATGTTACTAATTAGATATGGCTATTTAGAATAATTTAGTTGTTGACATTTGATTGAGTTTATAGTAGAAGAGAAGCGAATAATAAATTATATTATTCACGGGCGTTGCATGCCTGATCTGATGCGTGCAACACAATTGATAGTCGGCGCTTTTGTTGGTCCTCGTGACTAACGACCAATGCCACCTCGATCAGATCGGTAGCGGGAGCGGTGTCTCCCGGAGGTGGATAAATGGAAAAATACAGGTCGTTAGTTCAAATTCAGTTTGCGGGAGGTCTTGGGTCGGATCTGTTCTGGCACCCGAGCTTTCTGCGCAAATCAGACGCTGCTGCCCCTCTTTATCAAAGTCGGTGCGCAAAACAGCGAATCATATGGGCCGAAAAGGAGTATCGGCGCACCCACCCAAAAGCTGCGGACATCTTCGTCCAGAGCGAAGCTTCTATAACCCGCAAATACCTCAAGCAGCTTAAATCCCGTGGGTTATATGGGGTTCTGGCAGCTCATCTTTTCCGTGCCCAGAAATCCTCTGCTCGGGCCAAGCTCTACCGTCATGGCGATTACAAGCAGTACGCCTATGACCGTAAAGGCCAAATTCTTCAGAAACTGTGTGAATTTCTGCCTTCGTTGCCTGAAATCAAGTGGGGATGGGGGCAGGATGACAAGGGCTATCTGGCCGATGTCCTATATATAGAGATCCCCACCGGCCAGGTCAGTTTTCATTCAGAATCACGCTATGCCGGGCCGGACTACCCAGGCGCATGGGACGGCCAGCGGGCCAGTGAGCACAGGATTATGGCGTTTTGCGATTCGGTCATGGGGGCATTAATTGAGCATATTTAGAATCATGGGGACGCCATCATATATGAGAGGTTACTTTTTAGGCGTGAGGTCATTGACGCCCTAAACAGAACAGGGGTACTACTAATATTGGGACAATGCAGACTAACAACAAGGAGGGGAGCAAGGACGGAAACACAGCAGCATAGTATGTAGATCGTCGGAGACAGAATATTCACCGCCTCAAACAACTAAAAAGGAGCGCGGCATGTAAAGTAATTCGGAAATATATTGGAGAGAATAAATGAAGAAGTCAAAACCCGCTGGAGATAATCCGGCAAACTCAGATGCAGATAATAAAGTATGCAGAAATAAAACAGCAGAGCATGCACGTCAGGTATTGACCAGTACAGGGAACAACAGTTGGGCTACCCCGGCAGTGTGGTTCGAGTATTTGAATTTGGAGTTCAAATTTGACTTGGACCCCTGCTGCACCCACAAGACCGCCAAATGTAAAAAGCACTACACCCCAGCGGAAGATGGATTGGCGCAGTCATGGGCAGGGGAGAGGGTCTTTATGAATCCGCCCTACAGCGCCGAACTCCCAAAATGGTTGAGAAAGGCCTACATAGAGTGTCGGGACAATGCTGCCCTGGTGGTTGCTCTTGTACCCGCACGAGTGGATACGGACTGGTGGCACCAGTACGCAGCCAAGGCATCTGAAATACGGTTCCCCATAGGACGATTGACATTTAAAGGCGCTGAATATCCGGCTCCATTCCCCGTGGCCATAGTTGTTTTCCGGCCACGTATTAGCAATCCATACAGCGAGCCGATGTGGGACATGCCGGATGATACAACGCAAGACGAGTATTACGCATGGCTTGACCAGCAGGAACAGGGCGGTGCCTCATGAAAAAGCACCTCTCATTGTTCAGGTATCCTGGCGGAAAATACAGACTTATCGGTTCAATCCGAGAAAAGCTCGACCCGTTGTTGCGTGATGCCCACTTGTACGTCGAGCCGTTCGCCGGTGGATTCAGTGTGGGGCTGAGCGTGGCCCAGGACTATCCCGACATCGAAATCTGGCTAAACGACCTAGACCAAGACGTATCGGCATTCTGGCACGTGCTGGCCAGTGGCTCTGACAGGGAGTGTCAGCGGTTACTTAACCTTATCATCCAAGCTCCATCTGTAGAACTGCTTGAGCAACTCCGCGCCACCCCACCCAAGGACCAGGTTGAGCGTGCTTACCGTGCCATTTTCTTTAACCATTGCACGTTCAGTGGGATGGCAAATTCTGGCCCTCTTGGCGGATATGGACAGGATGGCAAGTGCCATATCGGTGACAGGTTTAATTGCAGAAGAATCATCGCCGAATGTATCGAGGCCCGCAAACTGCTCCGTGGTCGCACCAAGGTCTTTTGCCAGGACGGGATACAGCTTATCCGTGAAGCTCCTGTCGATGCTGTCCTGTTCGTCGATCCCCCCTATGTCAAAGCAGGCAAATCCGTGTATCGGGAATATTTCCAGACCGAGCAGCACAAAGCCCTTGCCGAGGCTCTCCGTGGACGGACCAGATGGGTGGCGACGTATGACATGGCTCCAGAAATCAAGGATCACTACGACTGGGCCATCCTGGAAGAACTGCCGGTAAACTACTCGATAAAGTCATTTAACACGGGTCTGACTCGATCCACCGAATATCTCATCACCCCGCCCGCGCCTGTGCCGGAAACAGCCTCGGAAGTGGTGTATTCGTCATCGAGTTCGAGCGAATCCCTTGATGAGACGGCACATGCGGGTAAGGCAAAAAGACAGGAAGAGAAAGATCTTGGCCGGGACCATCACCCGGCCGTATCCCTGGCCAAGAGTACGGTCAATTTTGCGGATTACGAGTACCTAACGACGAAGGAAGCAGCCATGTATCTACGGAGGAGTCCATCGTGGCTCCTGCATAACAAGGAAATCCCTTACCTGACGGGCTCTCCGAATACCTACAAAAAGTCGGACTTGGATGCATGGTTCAACAAGACCAAGAGCGGAGAGATCTGACCATGAGTGTATGGCAAAGAAAAGACCATTTGGATAAATGGTCTCATCCCGTTTGGTACTACTCTTTTTGGCATAGGGGGCAACGGTATCGTAAGGGAGGATTTCTAACCAAGGGCCGCGCGAGTGCTGCCGAAGCTAAACGAAAGCACGATGTGATTATTGAAGGCAAGGTATTTCGTGGCAAAGGGAACAAGTCATTGGCCGAGATTTTCAGCGAGTACTTGGAATACCGTGCATGCGACTGTGCCGCGTCCACAATAGCCGGTGAAAAGACGCGGAGGCCCCCTCTCCTGGGCTTTTTCAACAAGACCCCCATGACATCCATCGCAGTATCGGATGTTCAAAAATACGTGGAGGATCGGAAAAGAAAAGGCATGGCCAATAGAACCGTAAACCTTGAACTCATCACCCTTCGCAACCTGTTCAAGTTTGCGATGCAGAGAGAGTACGCTTTTCAGAATCCGGCGAAAGAAGTCAAAAACCTGAAGGAAGTGCTTCGTGATCGCCCGGTTCCCAACCCCGAGCAGATGAGGGCATTGCTTGAAGCCGGAAAAGCAGAAGGCTCCCAAGTCTATTGCTGGATGGCCTTGATGGCGTACACAGGGATGCGACCCAGCGAATCCTTCCACCTCTCCTGGGACGATATCGACTTCAAGAGGATGCAGATCCTTGTGCGTCCCAAACAAGAGCACGATCTCAAGACTGGACGATTCAGGGCGGTCAACATCTTGCCGGAACTCCTCCCCATCCTATTGGCGTGGCAAACGGAATGGGAGCAGGTCTTTGCCGACGGGAAGCCCCACAACTGGGTGTTCTTCCATCCGCGCCGACCGGCATTCCGGGCTCATGGCTATCCGAAGCACTTCAAGAGAGCCGTTAAGAACGCGGGATTGAAAGGATTCACGCCTTATACTTTCCGCCACTATTTTTGCAGTAGAGCCATTGAAAGTGGGTCAAATATCGAGGCGGTTAAAATAGTTGTCGGGCATACCCCCTCGTCCACGGTGCTCCAAAAACACTACGCACACCTCTGCCAGCCGTTCATCGATGCCGAACTCGCCAAGGTAAAGATCGTGTAGGTTCCCTGCCGTCTGGCCCGAGCACGTCCCCAAGTCCATGGCCCCACCGCCGAAAGCCGTACCGCGCCTTTATTACGGCCTTCAGGTCCAAAGGGGCGTCCAAGCAGCTTCTGGAGGGGAAAATGGCTAGGATAGCTTCCTGGGCGAGAAAAACGCCTATTGGAGCCCCTCCAGCCAAGGCACCACCTCCTTTGGAAGGAGTGTTGAAAATTCCATGGCGGCGGGACTGGTAGAGCCGCCACTGCCCCTACCCCTGCTCACGGCTGCAAAGAACCTTTTGGCCCCAAATTCGGCCACATGGCTTTTTGACAAAGAAACAGCCCTGCCGGCGGGACACGGCTTCAAGGGGCTCAACAGCAAGAAAAGCCCTGTTAAATAAGGCTGAAATGAGTGGCGGGAAAAATGAAGCTGGTGGCCAGAGTCGGGATCGAACCGACGACACACGGATTTTCAGTCCGTTGCTCTACCAACTGAGCTATCTGGCCCCGTGCGAGAAGGGCATACTAGGCTTTTTCCGCTCGATGTCAACGCTCCGGGCTCCTATGCTCGCGGCATGAATTCCTGCCCGTTTTGCGCGGTGGCGCCGGAGCGGATCACGGCCGAGGACGGCCCGTGCCTCGCGCTCTCCGACCGCTACCCGGTGTCACGCGGGCACCAGTTGATCGTTCCGCGCCGCCATGTCGCTTCCTTCCGGGAGTTGACGGACGAGGAATGGCAGGCCGTGCTCCGTCTCGCCCGCCGGCTCGCGGAGCAGTTGCAGGAAAGCGATCCCGCAATTCAGGGTTTCAACCTCGGGATCAACGACGGGGCCGCGGCGGGTCAGTCCGTCTTCCACGTACACGCACACCTGATCCCGCGCCGCTCGGGCGACGTCCGCCGGCCGCGCGGCGGCGTCCGCGGCGTGATCCTCGGCAAGCAGGATTATCCCGGCGATTCCGCGCCTGCTCCAACAGGCTGATCCCCCCGGCGCCCCCGGCCGTTGCATCGCGATTCCAAAATGGATTAACCTTATGCGCATATGCGCATAAGGTTGAAAGCCTCTGCCGGCAAACCAACCGGGATGCGAGCGGCGGCTTCAGCGCCGGGAAGACAGGAACCGGCCGGGGCGGACGTTGGTGGGCTTGCCGCCGGACAGGACTGCCTGCCCGTTGACCATGAGCGTCTCGATGCCGCGCGCCAATCGATGCGGCTCCTCGTAGGTCGCCGCGTCCCCCACCCCGCCCGCATCGAACACGACAATGTCGGCTTTCATCCCCGGCTCGATGAGGCCGCGATCCTTCAAGCCGAATTGCCGCGCGGGCAGGGACGTCATCTTGCGGACCGCCTCGGCCGGCGACACGGTCCGGCCATCCAGCGAGGCCCGCAGGAAGCGGGGAAAAGCGCCGTACGCGCGGGGATGCGGATGATCGCGGCTCAACGGGCCGGACGGCGCACGCAGGGAGGCGTCCGACCCGATCATGACGTACGGCTCGGCGAGGATGCGCCACATGTTGTCCTCGCTCATGCCGAAGAAAATGCCGGAGGTGTGCAACTCGTCCGTGTCCATCAGGTGCAGGGCGGCATCCACCGGCTCCAGGCCCAGCCGCCGCGCCACCTCGACGATGGGCCGGCCCTTGAACCCGGCGTTGCCCGGGTGGCGCACAGAACCGATGACCAGGTTTTCCCAGTAGGCCGCGTCGCGCCGGGCTGCGATCTCTTCCCGGATGCGCGCGCGGGTCGCCGGGTCGCGCAGTCGCGTCAGCACTTCCTCGCGCCCGCCGCCGGCAGCCCAATCGGGCAGGATGACGTCCAGGTCCGTGCAGGACGCGGTGTAGGGATATCGGTCCGCGGCGACCTCCAGCCCTTCCGCCCGCGCGGCCCGCACCCGGTCCAGCGCGGCCTCCCGCAGCCCCCAGTTCGCCCGCCCGGAGGTCTTCAGGTGCGAGACCTGGACCCGCACGCCGGTCTCGCGGCCCACGCCGATCGTCTCGTCGAGGGCCTCGAGCAGTCGCCCGCCCTCGCTCCGCATGTGCGACGTGTAAATGCCCTTCCGCCCGGCCACCACCCGGGCCAATTCAACGATCTCCGAGGGCGCGGCGAACATCCCGGGAGAGTAGATCAGCCCGGTGCTCCATCCCGCCCCGCCCTCGTCCATGCACCGGGCCAGCAGCGCCTTCATCTCCGCCAATTCATCCGCCGTTGAGCGACGCTCCTCGTACCCCATGACCGAGGCCCGCAACGCGTTATGCCCGATCAGCAGGACCACGTTGACCGCGGGCTTCACCTGCTCCAGCAGGGCCCGGTATTCCGCCACGGTGCGCCACGAACCGGGATACGGCATCGCGCGCCAGTCGGACGGCATGAGGTAGCGGCCCAGGCGCGGCGCGGCGGACGCGCCGCAGTTGCCGACGACCTCGGTGGTCACGCCCTGGAACACCTTGCTCGGCGCAGCGGGCTCGATGAGCAGGTAGGCGTCGGAATGGGAATGCACGTCGATGAACCCGGGGCAGACGCAACGCCCCGCCGCGTCCACGACGACGCCCGCCTCGGCGAGGGACAGGTCTTCGACCGCCTCGATACGATCGCCCAGCAGGCCGATGTCCGCGCGTCGCGCAGGCGTCCCGGTTCCGTCGAGCACCTGCCCGCCGCGGATCAACACGTCGAATCTCACGGCCCGCCTCCGGCGCGGCGCTGTTCGATCTTCTCGATATAACGGCGCGCCTCGGGACTGCCGACACGGAGAAACTCCGCTTCCGCCTCTTCCAACCGCCCGGCGTCGAACAGCGCCCTACCGAGGTTGAAGCGCGCCCGCCCCTTGCCGGGAAATGCCGCCACCACTTTCCGCAGAGGATCCGCGGCTTCTGCCGGGCGGCCGAGCCGGCACAACGTCACCCCGAGGGCATTGTTCAATTCCGGATCGTCGGGGCGCGCCGCCAGGGCGGCCTGCAAACGCTCCAGGGCCTCCCCGGCGCGGCCCAGGTCGGCGAGGGTCATCGCCCATTGGGCAAGGGCCTGCGGGTTGCCGGGCATCCTGGCCAGGGCGCTTTCAAAATGCGCGCGGGCCTCTTCGTTCCGGCCGAGGCTCGCGCAGACCATACCGAGATTGACCTCCAACTGGGGGCTATCCGGTTTCAGGCGCAACGCCTCCCTCAAGTGCTCCTCGGACTCCTCGTAGCGGCCGAGTCCCGCCAGCAGCGTGCCGAGGTTGTTGTGGGCATTCATGTAGTCCGGCTTGAGCCGGAGCGCCTGCCGGTATTGCTCCGCCGCTTCCGCGGGCCGGCCGGCCTCGCGCAGCGCGTTGCCGTAGTCGTTGTGTGGCTCCGGGCTGCCGGGCACCTTCCGGACCGTGTCCGCCCACAGGACAAGGGGATCCCGGTAGTCCGCGTTGCGCCGGTGCGCCGCCCACCCGAACCCCGCGGCCAGGATCAGCCCCGCCGCCAGGTAGAGGGAGAGATCCTCCTTCCGCCTCGTGCGAACCGCCGCCAGGAACGCGCCGGCGGAGACCAGCGCGACCAGGGCGGCCAGCGGCGCGTACATGCGGTGCTCCGCCACCGGCTGGCCGAGGATCGGGACGAACGTCGAGGACGGCGCCAGCACCCCGAAGAAGAACGCCCCGGCGAACCCGGCCCGCGGATGGCGGGCCACCGCCCACAAGGTCGCGCCCGCCAGCGCGGCCAGGAGAAGGGCTTGCGGCAGGACGGCGAGCGGATTATCGATCAGGTCCATGCCGTAGAAAAAGACCAGCGGCTGCGGCCAGAACGCCAGCCGGATCATGCGCGCCACGCCCCAGCACTGGGTCAGGAGATAATGCCACCGCATGCCCGGGGCCAGCAGTTCCGGCGTCACGTGGGGCGAGTAGGACAGGTGGCGCGACACCGGCCAGAGCGCCGTCAGCCACAACATCCCGTGCAGCCAGCCGCGCAGGCGGAGGACATCGCGCCACGATGCCGCCAGGAAGGCCCGGTCCAGGAGCAGCGCCAGGATCGGGGCGACGAGCATGGTTTCCTTGCTGCCCATCCCCAGCAGGCAGCCGAACGCGGCAACCGCGGACCACGCGACATCATGCCCCGCAACGGAATCCGCCGACCGGCACAGGGCATAGAGCGTCACGAAGAGGAACAACGTCATGAGCAGTTCCGCTCGCTGGCTCAAGTAATTCATCGCGGCGGTATTGAGCGGATGGACCAACCAGAGCAACGTCGCAACAAAGGCCGCGAGTTGGGCCCCGTCCAGGAATACCGCACGCAGGCTTCCGGGCAACCGCTCCGGATCGGTCCAGGGCGACCCCGCGGCGCGCCTCTCCCCGCCCCGCAGCAGCCGGATCAGCAACAGGTAGAGCGCCCAGCCGGCGAGCAGGTGCAGGGTCAGGTTGGTCCGGCGATACCCGGCGAGGTTTTCCCCCGATTTCGCGTAGTCCCAGGCCAGCGAGACATTAACGATGGGCCGCGTCCAGAAGCTGATGGGACCCTTGGGCGGATGCAACGCGGCGCTCAAGGGCCAGAGCCGGCGGATGCCCTCGTTCCGAATGATGCTGTTCAGGTCATCCAGAATCAAGGTGCCGTGGAAACTGTTGCTATAGACGAGATAGCCGGCCAGCATCAACAGGAGCGCAGGGAGCCAGAATCCGCGCCGTTTCGAAAACGGGCCCGAGGTGATCCCCGGCCCGCCCGGTGGCGCGATCGGTTCTGTATGTTCAGTAGCCATGTCCTTCCTGCGGCCTCTTCTCCGGCGGAAGGCCCACACCTGGAGTTATGCCGGGGCCTCCGCTCATCGGCCCGCGGAACCGATTCAAGGATTCCCGGATCTCCGCCTCGGCATGGAGGAGTGCCGGGTGACCCGGATGGACCTTCAGGGTGTCCCGGAGACGACCCAGGGCCTCCTCGCCGCGCCCCATTTCCTTCATCGTCTGCGCCCATTGTACCGTAACCAGCGGCTCAAACGGAACCGCTTTCAGCACCTGATCGAGTTGCTCCGCGGATTTCGCGAACTCGCCCGCCTCGAGGTACGCGGACGCCAGGTTCTGGCGCGCCAGGGGATTATCCGGCTTGAGCTGGAGGGCCTGTTCCAGCCGCGCGATCGCCTCGGCCGCGCGATGGCCCATCGCGAGGAGGGCGCCCTCGTTGACCAACGCGTCCACGTAGTCGGGGCTCAACTGCACGGCCTCGCGATACTCGGCCACGGCTTCGTCAAGGCGCCCGGCTTCCCGCAGCGCGTTGGCGTAATCATAATGGGCCTCCGGGACGAGCGGCACCTTGCGGACGGTGTCGCGCCAGAGAATTAACGGATCGCGATAGTCGGCATTGCGGCAACGGGTCACCGCCCCGAGGCCGATCGCGCCGATCAACGCCAGGCCCAGCAGGGTTCCCGCCGCGCGACGGGGGCCGACCATCCTGCTCAACACGACCTGTAACGCACCCACCCCCAGCGCCAGCAGCGCGGCCAACGGGGCATACATCCGGTGCTCCGCCACCGGTTGCCCGATGATCGGCACCAGGGTGGATGACGGCGCCAGGACCAGGAAGGAAAAGGCGCCCGCGAATCCCGCACGCGGCCGCCGGACCAGCGCCCAGGCCGTGGCCGCGGCCAGCATCCCGAGCAGCAGGGCCTGCAGCCAAACGGCAGACAGATCGGTGGCCAAATCCCGGCCGTAGTAGAACACCAGGGGACTCGGCCATAAGGCCAGCCGGATCATGCGAACCAAGCCGCGGCACTGGGTGAGCAAGTAGCGCCAGCGCGTCTCTTCCGCCAGGGCGGCCTCCGTGATGTGCGGGGAGTACATACACTGGCGATGGATCGGCCACCACGCGGTCAGCCAGAGCGTCGCGTGCATCAGGCCGCGCTGCCGCCACAGCGCCCGCCAGGAATCGGCGAGAAAAAGCCGGTCATACAACAGGGCCAGCAGCGGGGCTGCCAGCATGTGTTCCTTGCTGCCCATGCCGAGCAGGCAGCAGGCGGTGGCGGCGGCCTGCCACCACCGGGCCCGCCATCCCGCCCCATCGGCTGCGCGTCCCACACAATAGAGAAGCGTCCACAGGCAGAGGGCAACGAGGATTTCGCCCCGCTGGCTAAGGTAATTCACGGCCGCGGTGTTGAGGGGATGCACCAGCCACAGCAACGCGATTATCCAAGCCAGCCGATCTGCGCCGTCGGAGAAGAACCCTCGCCAACCGGCCGGCAACGGGCATGCGCCCTCTCCGCTTCCCTTCTCGGGGCCGACCGGACGGAGACGGAGCGTACGGGCCAACAGGAAATACAGCGCGCATCCGGAGAGCACTTGCAGCAGCAGGTTTGTGCGGCGATAGCCTGACCAGTCCGTCCCCGAGACCGCATAATCCAATGCAAAGGTGGCGTTTAGGATGGGCCGCGTGTAGAAACTGATAGTGCCGGTTGGAGGATTCAGCACCTCGCTCGGAGGCCAGAGTTTCCGAATCCCTTCGTTGTCGCGAATGCTCTTGAGGTCGTCGAGATGGAGCACCCGGTGAAAGCTGTTGCCGTAGGCCAGGAGCCCCGCCGCCACGAGCAGAACCGTCGGGAGCAGCCCCTTTCTGGACCGTGAACCGACCAAACCGGTCGTCTCAGGATCCAAGTGGCCCGTCACCGCGGGATTCATCGAAGGACGGCTTCTCCTTTTTGTCCGAGGCCTTTTCAGGGACCGGACCACCGAGCAGTGCGATGACCTCCTGCTGAACCTGCTCCAGTTCGTCGAGTCGCAGGCCGGGGTCGGGCACGACAAAGACTTCGCCTGTTTTCCGATGCTCGTAAAACCGCACCTTGAGCCCGTCCTCGCGGGTTTTCACGTCGCGTTCCACGAGGAGGCGGCGCCGCTCCAGCATGACGGCCAGGATGAAAATCGCGCTCCGTCTGGACGGATCCTCGGTTTCCATGAACTGGCGGAGGAGGGATTCCGCCGTCTCGCGCTTGATCGGTTCCGGGGGCGGGGGCGCGGGCATGTGGTAGACGCTTTTCCACGCGCTCACCGAATCGCCCTTCTGCGCCCCCGGCCAGCAGACGGCGCAGCAATCCTGGCGCTCGTAGCCTTCCGCGCCGAACGTCAGCCGGGACCATATCGGCTCCTTGTCCGCGAAGGCGCGGTGACAGGCCTTGCACTCGGCGCAGGGCTCCTTGATGTTCCATTCTTGTTGATTCATTTCACCCGTCCGTCCGCATCGCTCCGGGCTGGACCCAGTTTCAAGTGTGTCCAGCGGTCACGCGGCAAGCCCGCCGCGAGCATCGTCATATTCAAATGATACGCAACATTTTACACCAATACAATTGTGACACACTTTATAAAACATGTCAATGGGCTTTCCCCTCATGGAATCGTCGGGGGCGCCTGCTTTCCCGCCAGTTCCTTCGCCCATTCGCTGTCCGGGTAGCGCGCCGTTAATTCGTCCACGGCCTTTTGCCGGTCTTCGCCGCGGCCCAGGCGATCGAAGGCGGCCGCCGCCTCGTGCAAACTCCTGGGCGCCAGTTCGGGATCATCATACAGCACCGCGACGCTCATGTAGAATCGGGCGGCGTCCTCCCAGTTTTCCCTCGCCGCCGCCGCGCGGCCCAGCCCGAAGTAGCTGCGCGCGCGGAGGGACATGGCCTCCGGCTCCGTCGCGCGCTCGGCCGCGGCCTGATAAGCCGTCTCCGCGAGCGCCGCGTCCCCCGTGGCCAAGCGCAAATCCCCGAGCCGCAACGCCGATTCCGCTGCTTCGAGCGTCCGGGCTTCCTGGTCCAGCGCCCGGGCATAGGCCTCGAGGGCGCGATCCTGCTCGCCCGCGGCCTCGCGGCTGCGGCCGACCCAGTACCAGCCGATCTGCTTCCACTCCGGCGTGCCGGCCTGGTCCGCCAGCGCCTGGGCCGCCTTCAAAGCGTCCGCCGGGGCCTCGTGTCGCAGTTGAAGATCCGCGAGCCATTCGAGCATCGCGGGCGGCATGTCGCGGCGGATCGGCGTGTCCAGCAGCGCCTGCAGCAGCGCCGCCGATTCGTCCTCGCGGCCCTGCTTCTGCAGCAGCGTCGCCAGCCGGTACTTGAGCCTCGGCAGCTCGGCCTCCGCCGGCTTCCGAGCCAGCGCGTCGCGCACGGCCTCCTCGGCCTTGTCCAGCTTGCCGGCCTGCTCGTGCAGGATCGACAGCGCCACCAGCGCGTCCACCGCGCGTTCGGTCTTCGAGTAGTCCTTCAATAGTCTCTCGAGCGTCCGCCGCGCGTCGGATTCCTTCCCGAGCCGGATCTGCGCGACGGCGACCTGGTAGAGCGCGACGTCGGACTGGCGATAGTCCGGGTGCTTCTCCAGCAGCGCGGTCCAGTCGCGCAGCGCCTCGTCATGCCGGTCGAGACGCGCATGGCAGTACCCCGCGGTGAAGAGGGCGTCCGGGACCAGCGGATCCCGGGAGTATTTCTCCGCGATCTTCCGGCAGGCTTCCGCCGCGGCCGCGAAATCCTCCGCCGCCTGCTGGAGTTCCGCCTGGCGGTACAGCGCCTGCGCCGCGCGATCGCTTTCGGGGAACTTCTCCGCCAGCGCCTGGAATTGCTCCAGCGCCTCGGCGGACCGGTTCAGCGCAGCGTAGGATTCGGCCAGCAGCCAGCCGCGGTCCTCCTCGACCGCCGCGGACGGCGCGAGGCCGGCCAGTTGTTCGACGACTTTCTCGTGCTGCCCGCGCCGGAACGCGATGAGCGCCTTCTCGTACGCGGCGGCCGGCCGGCGGGGCCCGGACGGAAACTGCATCATGAGTTCATCGTACGCCGCCAGGGCGAGGTCGGTGCGCTGCAACTGCCGGAGGGCATTGGCCTTGATGTACAGCCAGTCCTCCCGCCCGGCCTCTTCTCCCGCCGCCAGGCGCTCCTCGGCCAACTTCAGCGCGGCCGCGTTCTTGCCGGACTGCAGGAAGGCCCAGGCGATCTGGAGCCGGGCCTCCGGGACGCGCCGGTCGCCGGGATACTTTTCCAGGAGCTGCTCGTAGGCCTTCGCGCTCTCTTCGAAATCGCCCGCCTTGAACGCGTGCTCGGCCCACTGGAAAAGGGCCTCGGCGCCGGCGCGCGGCGTCGCGGGTTGCTCCGCGGCCCGGCGATACAGGTCGCGGACCTCCGCGGCCGGCTTCCCGGTCCGCTGCCCCAGGTCGGCCAGGGCCTGGCAGGCGTACCCGTAGAACGGCGATTTCGGATGCCGGTCGATCACGGTCTGCAGATGCTGCTCCGCCTCGCCGGCCTGGCCCAGCTTGTCGAGGCTCGTGCCGAGGAAGTACGCCGCCGAGGCGGCCACGTCGTCCGGCGGCCCGGCGTCCAGGAGCGCCCGCAACAGGTTCGCGCCGTCGAGGTACTGACCGGCGGTCACGAAGAGTTCCGCGCGCCGGAACTCGGCGAGGAACCGGTGCGGGCTCTGCGGGAAATCCGTGAGGATCCGCTTGTAGTACCGCTCGGCCATTTCCCGCCGGCCCAGTTGGCGATGGCACTCGCCGGCGCGGAAAAGCGCGGCGTCGATCGCCACGCCGGGCGGCTCGTCGCGGATGACGAGCAGGTACTCCTTCACCGCGAGGTCGTACATGCCCCGCACGTAGAGCCCGTCCGCGAACTCCATGCGGTCGGAAGGCGGCGCGTTGGTCTGCGCCCCGGCCGCGAGAGCGGCGAGGCAACCGCAACACATCAGAAACTTCGCGGCAAAACGCATGGTCCGTCAGGGCGCCGCCGGGCTCTCCGGCAGGCTGGTGGCGAAGGAGATGTTCCAGATGTCGGCCTTGCGGCAGAGGTCCAGCACGCGCACGACGTGCTCGTAGGCGACGGCCTTGTCCGCCCGCAACACGACCGGCTGGCCGGGGAACAGCGAGGCCAGCCGCTTCAGCATCGCGCCGAGCGCGGCATCGTCGAGGGCCTGGTTGTTCACCATCGCGCCGCCGTCGGGCCGGATGTTCACGATGATCTCGCCGGGCAGGCGCTGCGGGGTCTGGCCGGTCTCGGCGGTGGGCAGCGTGATGTCGATCTCCGTCTCCCACTGCGCGAAGATCTGCGTGGTGATGAAAAAGGACAGGAGCAGGAAGATCACGTCCATCATGGGCGCGAGCGGAAACGCGCCGGGCTCCTGCCGGATCGCGGGGCGGAAATTCATGACGCGCGCCCGAGGAGGTGGGTCAGCAGGTCGGTGGACGCCATTTCGAGGCGGGCGACGACGGCCGAGGACCGGTTGCGGAAGTAGGCGTAGAAGATCATCGCCGGGATCGCGACGACCAGCCCGGCCACCGTGGTGATCAGGGCCAGCGAGACGCCGGCGGCGAGCAGCATGGGCTTGGCCTTGGCCAGGTCGAGGGCGATGGCGTTGAAGGCCTGGAGCATGCCGACCACCGTGCCGAGCAGCCCGATCATGGGAGCGATGACCGCGATATCCATCAGGTATTGCACCTGGTTCTGGATGCGGGTCGCCTGGCGGATGCCCTCGCCCACCATGATCTCCTTGAGCATGTCGGGCTGGACGGGTTTCGCCTCCGCGACATAATCCAGGGCGGCGGCGGTCACGGCGGCCAGGGGAGAGGGCCGGCCGTCGCAGAGCCCGCGGGCCTCGTCCGCGTGACCCTGCCGGAGCAGTTCAAAAACCTTCTGCAGCCAGCGGCGCGGGGCCACGGCCTCCGCGCGCAGGACGATCAGGAGGTACAGGATGAAAGCCACGGCGAGCACGGAAAGGGCCGCGATCGGATACATCAGCCAGCCGCCGGCCTTGAAGATCTCCACCAGGTTCATGCCCTGCCCGGAACCCTTCGGCGCAGCCTCCCCCGCCTGGGCCCAGGCCGGCCCGGCCGCCACCGCCAACCCAACCGCCCACCCGCCCGCGCGCTTCCACATAGACACGTCCTCTCTTTCGGAATTGACCGCCCGGCCAGTGTAAAAAGGCGGGCCGGATTGTCAAGAAAGAGGGGCGGCGGCGCTTACTCGAAGCGGCGGACGTAGCCGAGTTCCGTCAGCTTCCTCTGCCCCGCGCGCGACCGGATGTAGTCGATGAACGCCTTGGCGGCCTTCGATTCGCGGCTCCGGATCGTGTAGAGATGCAGCTGGCGGGCGTACGGGTAGGTCCCGTCGTTGATCGTCTCCACGCTCGGTCGGATCTTGTTGATGCTGACGACGCGGATTCCGTCCTGCTTCGCGACGGCCATGTCCACGTAGCCCACACCGGCCGGGTCGGCGGCCACGGCCCGGGCGATGGCCGCGTAGTGGTCGAACATCTTCGCGTCCTTGTCGTACGGCTTGTCGGCCATGGCCAGCTCGCGGAACCCGAGGTGCGTGCCGGACTCGGGATCGCGGATGTACAGGTTCACCGGCGCGTCGGGCCCGCCGATCTCCTTCCAGTTCTTCGTCCGGCCGGTGAACAGGCTGCGCACCTGTCGCGCCGTCAGGCCCTTCAGCGGGCTGTCCGCGTGGACGATCACGGCCACGCCGTAGTAGCCGATCGTGTAGTTCCGGAGGTCCAGCTTGCGTTTCGCGACCAGGCGCCGCTCGTCCGCGTTCACGGAGCGCGAGGACGACGCGATGTCGCATTCGCCGGCGAACAGCGCGGCGAAGCCCGAACCGCTGCCCCTGGACTCCAGCGCGATCTCGACGTCCGGATGGCTCTTCCGGAACTCGGCGATCAGCGCCGGGCCCAGTTCCTCGCCGAACGTATTGGAGCCCTTGATGGAGACCTTCTTCGGTTCCGCCGCCGCGGCGCCACCCGCCAGCGCCAGCACGCATCCCAGAGCCAGCATCCCTCTTTTCACGATCCACGCTCCTTTCGTCCCCTACCCCGCCACGATGTGCCGCCGCCGCTGCTTGCGCGTGACCAGCAGCATCGCGATGCCGCCCAGCACGCCGAAGCCCGCCATGATCGCGTACCAGAACGTGTAGCCGTACTGCTCCTTCGTGGCGTCCAGCACGCGCCCCGTGATGGCCAGCGAAATCGCCCCGCCGTAATACTGGAACGAGTCGATCACGCCCGCCGCGAACCCGGCCATCTTCTTGCCCCCGATGTCCATCGGCGCGGCCGACCCCACGACCGAGTGCGTCGAGTTGGCCGTGAAGGCGATCAGCACGAGGAAGAGGCAGCCCAGGAAGATGCCGCCCGGCGTCGGCCCGACCGCCCCGCTCAACAGCACCAGCGCCGCCACGCTGATGACGATCGCCTCCAGGAAATAGAGCCCCATCGCCACCGGCGACCGGTGGCCCTTGAAGACCTTGTCCGACACCCAGCCCGAGAGGAACGAGCCCAGCACGGCGACCATGGGCATGAGCGACAGCGTGAGCCGCGCCGCGTTCGGGATCTCCGTCTTCATGTCGAAGCCCAGCTCGTCCTGGAAGTACAGGATCGCGAGCTGGTCGGAACTCGTGCGGACCGCCCCCGTGCACGCGTAGGCCATGGCGTAGTACCAGACCAGCGGGTGCGTGAAGATCGTCTTGAAGGATTCCTTGAGGCTGACCGTCACCCCCGCGGAATCGTCGAGCTCGTCCTTGATGACGCCGGGATAACCGGCCTCGTCCGGCGTCGGCTTGGCGGCCAGGGCCATGAAGACGGCGCAGGCGGCGGTGAACAGCGGCGGAATGCGGAACAGCCAGCGCCACTCGCCCTCGCCCACCACCAACACCCCGAAGGTGAAGCCAAGGAGGATGACCGGCGCCAACTGGCTGATGGCCACCTGGCCCAGTTGAATCATGAACCCGAAGATGCCGGCAAACGTCCCGCGCTCGCGCCGGGCGAACCAGGCCGCGTTGATCTTGACCATGCCCGGCGCGCCGAAGGACTGCATGTAGCCGTTGATCAGCCAGATCAGCGAGAAGGTGGCGAACGAGCCGACGAACGAGCCGAACCCGAAGAAAAGGTTCAGCAGGATCGTGCCCACGGCGCCGATCAGCATGGACCGCTTGCCCCCGATGCGGTCGCACAACAGCCCGTTGATCAACTGGCCGGTCCCGTAGGCCAGCGACCAGATGGCCAGCATGTCGCCGATTTGCGTCTTGGTGAAGCTGAACTCCTCCACCATGCCCGGGGTGGCGAACCGGAAGTTGTACCGGCACATGTAGTAGGAAGCGTACAGCAGGCCCAGCGAAACCCAGTTCAGGCCCCTTCGCGCGCGAAAGCCCTCCGGATGCTGCAGTCTCCCGCCGCTCTCCTGGCCGGTCGAGTTGTCCATGGGCTGTTCTCCTGGCCGGTCTTCCGCCCCGGCATGGCCTGATGTATACGCCGTGAGCGGCTCCAGTTAAAGCCCGTTCTTGGGATCCAGCCGCTCCGCCAGCCGCCGCGCGGCGATCTCCGCTCCGCCCCCCGGCAATTCGTCCGCGGGCTCCGGCTCGCGAACGATCGCGTCCAGCGCCTCCTCCAGGTCGCCCGCGTACAGCCGGTCCGCCGGGAGCAGCCGGTGTTTCAGGAACCGCTTCACGCCGGCCTCGAGAATGGGATGCTCGCGGAAATCCGCGCGGTCGACGTAGACCAGCGGCTTGCGGTTGACCACGCACTCCGAAACCAGGCCGAACCCCGGCTTGGAAACCACGAGGTCCGCCGAGGCCAGCACGTCCGAAAACGGCATCCGTTCCCGGTCCACGGCGTGCACGTTGCGGCGCGACCATTCCAGCGGCCGGACGGTGAAGAACTCGTACGCGCCGAGCCGCTCCACGCGGTCCAGCGCGGCCCCGTCCCACTCCAGCGTGGTGAAGGAAAGCAGCACCCAGGTCCGGTCCGGGCGCGCGCCGGTCAGCGCCGCCAGCTCCTCCCGCCGCGCGCGGCCGGGCGCGGCGACGAGCGGGATATCCTCGATCCGCCGGAACGCGGCCATGGGCTCGTGGAACGGGAGCCGCAACAGCACATCGGCCCGGGCATACCCCTCCCGGAACGCCGCCGCGGCTTCCGCCCAGCGCGGGTCGCGAGGGATGAACTCCTCGTAGATCCAGTTCCAGCCAAAGTTGCCGACCGCCACGGCCGGGATCCCGGCGCGCCGGGCGGCCTCGAGCGGCATCGCGGGAATATCCGCGACGACCAGCCCGACCTCCCGCTCGCGGAGGAACCGGGCCTCCCGCCCGACGAGTTCCTCCCGCCGCCCGCACAGGGCCCGGACGCGATCCAGCGTCGCGGGCACGTCCACGCGCACGGAGTCGAGCTGGACCATCCCGACGTCGAACGAGCCCGGCCGGATGTCCGCCGGCGCGCCCGCCAGCCGGTTGCGCAGGAACGGCCCGGGCAGGTCGCTGACGATGACGACGGGAATGCCGGGATAGCCGCGGATGAAGGCGCGCAGGATGTCGGACGACCGCACCCCGTGGCCGTAGCCGTGGGCGCTGATATAATACGCAAGGCCGGGTTTCATGGCCGCCCCCCCAGCATAATGCTTTCGCGCGACGGAACAAGCGCCGGAGCGGCTTGGCTTCCGGCGCGGGACCGGCTATACTGCGGGCGGTAACCGGGGCATGCTCACAAGGGAGGCGAACCATGTCCAAGGAAAAGAAAGGCGGCCAGGATCGCGGCGGGGACGAAGAGAAGGATGACGCGCCGCACGGGAAGCTGAAGCGGAAGGCCTACGAGAAGGAACTCGGCAAGCTCCAGGTCGAGCTGGTCAAGCTCCAGGAGTGGATCAAGTACAAGGGGCTCCGCGTCGTCGTGCTCTTCGAGGGCCGCGACGCCGCCGGCAAGGGCGGCGCGATCAAGCGGATCACCGAGTCGCTGAACCCCCGCATCTGCCGGGTCGTCGCCCTCGGCACGCCCACGGAGCGCGAGAAGACGCAGTGGTACTTCCAGCGCTACGTCGCCCACCTGCCGGCCGCCGGCGAGATGGTCCTCTTCGACCGCAGCTGGTACAACCGCGCCGGCGTCGAGCGCGTGATGGGGTTCTGCACGGAGACGGAGTACGAGGAATTCCTCCGGTCCTGCCCGGAGTTCGAGCGCATGCTCATCCGCTCGGGCCTCATCCTGATCAAGTACTGGTTCTCCGTCAGCGACGAGGAGCAGGAGCGCCGGTTCCAGGACCGCATCCACGACTGGACCAAGCGCTGGAAGTTGAGCCCGATGGACCTGCAGTCCCGCGCGCGCTGGGTGGACTACTCGAAGGCCAAGGACGAGATGTTCAAGTACACCGACATCAAGCAGGCGCCCTGGTACGTGGTCGAGGCCGACGACAAGCGGCGGGCCCGGCTCAACTGCATCCACCACCTGCTCTCGATCATCCCCTACAAGGACCTGACGCCGGTGAAGCTCAAGCTTCCGCGCCGCCAGCCGGACACCGGCTACGAGCGGCCGCCGATCACCGACCAGACCTTCGTGCCGGAAGTCTACTGAGCCCGCGTCACGCCCAGCGGCCGTAGCCGCCCGGATTCCGGGCGCTCCACAGCCGCGCGCGGCGGTCGCGGAAGGCCGCGAGCCGGGCCGGATTGCAGAACGGGCGCACCAGCAGCGCGCCGGCCGCGAACCCGCCGACGTGCGCCCAGAACGCCACGCCGCCGTGCCCCGTGTCGAACGCGCCGGCGACCAGCTGCAGCAGGAACCAGTAGCCCAGCATGAAGAACGCCGGGACCACCACGCGGTTGGCGTAGAAACCGATCCAGACCAGCAGGTGCACGGGCGCATGCGGGTACAACACCAGGTAGGCGCCCATTACTCCGCCGATCGCCCCCGACGCGCCCACCATCGGCACCAGGCTCGACGGGCCCGACAGCATCTGCGCCGCCGCCGCGGCGAGCCCGCAGAGGAGGTAGAAGACCACGAACCGGACCGGCCCCATGGCGTCCTCGACGTTGTCGCCGAAGACCAGGAGGAACCACATGTTGCCGATGATGTGCATCCAGCCGCCGTGCATGAACATGGAGGTCAGCACGCTCCACCAGTTCGGCGCGCCGTCGAGCACCGCGACCAGGCCCGGCCCCGCCGGCACCTCGGTCCCCGGCCGCACCCGGCCCAGCAGCTCGCCGGGGATCAGGCCGAACCGCCATACCGATTCGCTCAAGCCGGGGTCCATGCCCAGCCGCTGCACGAAGATCCACACCAGCGCGTTGACGGCGACAATCGCCATCGTGGCCACCGATGCGCGCAGCGTGGGATTGTCGTCGCGGAGCGGAAACATGGCCCTACGGTAGCGCGCTGATCCTTCGCGCTCAAGGGCGAAGCGGATTTAGTGGGCAACCGGCCGGCGAACGGGCATACTGAATACAAGCCAGCGGGCATCCGTCGATTCATGGGTATGTTCACCATTCCAGGCCAGCCTCGGTCCCGGCGAACGGCGCTCCCGCCCTTTTTCCGCCTGTGGCTGCTCTTTTCCTGTCAACCGGGCGCGGCCCCCGGCCGTATGGAAAAGCAGGACGGTGAAGGCGCCGCCATGGAACCGACGGACGAGACGCTGATGCAAGCTTACGGGCAAGGCGACGAAACGGCCCTGGCGCAACTGGTGCGCCGGCATTCCGGCCCGCTGCTGGGCTACCTGACCCGCATGAGCTCGAATCCCCACCAGGCCGAGGATCTCTTCCAGGAAACTTTCGTGCGCGTCCACCGCCACGCACAGAACTTCCGGCCCGACGGCCGCTTCAAGCCGTGGCTCTACACCATCGCCACCCGCCTGGCCGTGGACGAACTGCGACGCCGGAAGCGCACGCCCGTCCTGCTCTCCATGGACGAACAATCCGAGGAACATCACTCCCTCGCCGACCGCATTGCCGACCCGGCCGCCGGCCCCGCCGACTGCGCCGCGGCCGCCGACCTCCGCGCGCGCGTGCGCGGCGCCGTGGAGCGGTTAAGCCCGGCCCAGCGGGCGATCCTGTCGCTGACCTACTTCGAGGGCTTCACCTACCCCGAGGCGGCCCGCGCCCTGGGCCGCTCGCTCGGCACGATCAAGAAACAGATGTCCCGCGCGCTCCGGTCCCTGGCGCGCGCGCTGCCCGACCTGGCGCCGGGCCACGCCGCGGGAGGCGCCTCATGAACCATCACCTGAAAGAACAGCAGATCCTGGACTACCTCTTCGGGCTGGCGGAAGAAGCGGAAAGCGCCCGGACCGAGCAGCACCTGGCCGGCTGCGCCGAATGCCGGAAGCACGCGGACCTCCTGCGGCGCCGGTTCGCCGCGCTGGAGTCTCTTCGGGAAACCGAGGCCGCATCCGAGCGGCTGATCGCCGACACCCTGCGCCGCGTGCGGGTCGACCACCCCGTGAGTGAGTCGCGATTCCCCTCGTTCGCGTGGATCGCCGCCGCGGCCGCCGCCCTGCTGGTGGCCGTGTTCATCGTGGCGCCGCGCATCGGACGGGAACCGGCCATGGAACTGACGCAAACCGAACTATCGCCTGCCCCCGCGGGCGGCGGCGTCGCGGGGATTCCGCCGGCGTCCGTTGCGGAACCCGCCGCCGCGCCGCCCCCGGCCGCGGTCCCGCCGCCGGTTGAGCCGCCGACCGGCATGCTGCTGGCGGATAGCGCCCCGATGATCGCGGGCGAAGTCGCGGACCGCGACAAGGCTCTGGCCGAGGCGGACGAGATCCTTTCTGATGCGGCGGGCCAACCCGCCGCGCCGATGCTCGCGGCGGCCCGGGCCTTCGCGCCGGAGAGGTCGGCCGGGGCGGGAATCAGCGAACCGCCCGCGCCCAAGACCGACGCGACAACCGTGGCGAAAAAGACCGTCCATCGCCCGCGCAAGCCGCGGCCCGCCGACGCGAAGCCGTACACCGCGCGGCTGCCCCATGGATGGAGCTTCGCGCCGACCAACGAGGCGCGGGTGATGCTGATCCCGCTCAAGAGCAAGGCGGACGGGCTCATGCCGCCGCCGGCCGAGGGCTTCCGCACCCGGCACTGGCAGGTCCGCGTCGTGAACGACGCCACAAACGCGCAGCTCGTTTCGGTGACCCGGACCTTCGACCAGCCGGGTTGGGACCTGCAACTGTTGAATGACGAAGGCCGCCTGGCCCGCCGGTCGGACCTGGAGGCCGTGATCGAAGCCGACGTCCCCGCGGGCGGCGTCCGGGCCGTCCACTGCACGATTTCGGAACCCCTGAAGGAGAACCAGCCATGAAGAGCCTGCTTTGTTCCGGTTTGGTGATGTGTCTGTGCGCCGCATCAGCCGCGGCGAAGCCCGAGGCTCCTACGCAGGGGGCATTGAGCACGGTCATCAAGGACGACAACGGCAAGGAGACAATCATCGACCTGCCGCTGAAGCACACGGAGGTCGAGGCGGAGATCAGCGGGTATGTCGCGCGCGTGAAGGTGAAGCAGACGTTCACCAACCCGTGCGACCAGCCGATCGAGGCCGTCTACGTCTTCCCGCTCCCGCAGAACGCCGCCGTCAACGACATGCAGATCCGGGTCGGCGACCGGGTCATCCGCGGCCTGATCAAGAAGCACGAGGAGGCCAGGCAGATTTACGAGAAGGCCAAGCAGGAAGGGAAGACCGCGGCGCTGCTCGAGCAGGAGCGGCCCAACATCTTCAGCCAGTCCGTCGCCAACCTCATGCCCGGGAGCGATATCGTCGTGGAGATCACCTACGACGACCTGCTGCCCTACGAGCAGGGCCGCTACGAGTTCGCGTTCCCCATGGTCGTCGGCCCGCGATACATCCCCGGCAAGCCGACCGGAAAACAGGCCGGGGGCTGGGCGGAAGACACGGACCAGGTGCCCGACGCCTCGCGCATCACGCCGCCCGTGCTGAAGCCGGGCGAGCGCAACGGCCACGACATCATGGTCACCGTCAAGCTCGACGCCGGCGTGCCGGTCCAGGCCCTTGAATGCCCGAGCCACGAGATCGTGACCGAGCCGGGGAGCGCGCCGTTCGACGGCCCGGCGACCGTGCGCCTGGCTCCGCGCGACACGGTGCCGAACAAGGATTTCGTGCTGCGCTACACCGTCGCCGGCGACGCCCCGCAGACGGGTTTCCTGGCGCACCGGGACGAAAACGGAGGGGCGTTCATGCTGATGTTCCAGCCGCCGGTCCAGCCGCAACTCGACCGCATCGCGCCCAAGGAGATGGTCTTCGTGCTCGACTGCTCCGGCTCGATGTCCGGCGAGCCGATCTCGCTGGTCAAGAAGGCCGTCCGGCACGCGCTCCAGAACCTCAATCCCGACGACACGTTCCAGATCATCCGGTTCTCCGATGCCTCGTCGTCGTTCGCGTCGGAGCCGGTCAAGGCCACGCCGGCCAACGTCCGCCGCGGCCTGTCGTACGTGAACGGACTCGACGGCGAGGGCGGCACGGAGATGCTCGAGGGCATCAAGGCGGCCCTCGACTTCCCGAACCGCGAGCGCCGCCTGCGCATCGTGTGCTTCATGACCGACGGGTACATCGGCAACGAGAAGGAAATCCTCGCCGCCATCCGGACGCGGCTCGGCGACGACACCCGCCTGTTCTCCTTCGGCGTCGGCTCGTCGGTCAACCGCTACCTGCTCGAGCGCATGGCCGAAGTCGGCCGCGGCGAGGTGAAGTACGTGCTGCTCAACGAGAAGCCCGAGGACACGGTAAAGAAATTCTACGAGCGCATCCGCAGCCCGGTGCTCACGCACATCCGCGTGGACTGGGCCGGCCTTGAGGTCGAGGACCTCTATCCCGCGCGCATCCCCGACCTGTTCGCGGGGCAGCCGGTCTTCGTGCTCGGCCGGTACGGCCGGCCGGGCGCCGCGACGATCCGCGTCCACGGCAAGATCAGCGGACAGCCGGTGACCTACGAACTGCCCGTGGAGCTGCCGGACGCCGCGGACGGGAACGCGGCCGTCGCCTCGCTGTGGGCGCGCTCGCGCATCCGCGAACTCTCGACCGAGCTCTACGGAGGCGAGGACAAGGACGTGGTCGAGGAGATCACCGCGCTGGCGCTGAAGCACCGGCTGATGTCCGAGTACACGTCCTTCGTCGCCGTCGAGGAGAAGATCGTCAACGAGGACGGCCACCCGGTGACGATCCAGGTGCCCGTCGAGATGCCCGAGGGCGTGTCGTACGAAGGAGTCTTCGGCGGCGAACCGGCGCCGATGCAGGTCGGAGGGCGTGGCGGCGGGCTCTTCTTCGGCGCGGCCATGGCGCGCAAGATGGTCGCCCCGGCGGCCGTGGCCCCTCGGTCGCTCGAAGCCGACGAGGACTCGGCGGGCGTACCCGAACCCACCGAACCGATGAAGCCCTTCTCCATCGAACTGCGCACACCGGCGCAGGGGGGCGAGGAAGTGCTGCGCATCACCGAGGGGGGCGAGATCTGGCTGGAGCGGGGGTCAACAGAGCGGATGCTCCTCGGCCGCCTGACCCGGCGGCAGGCCCGCGAGCTCTGGGCGCTGCTCGCCAAGGCGCTGAAGGCCCCGACGGAAAAAACACCGTGGACCCGCGCCGCCGAGTTACATATCCGACTGCGGGGCGACGACGGGCAACCGCAACCCGAAACACGCGTGGAAACGAGCCAGGCCACGGACTTTCCTCCCTCGCCGTGGAAAGACCTGCTCGATTACATCGAGGTGCTCCGGGCGGGATTCTGATCCCCGCTCGGGCTCGCGGGAACTCCGCGACGCCGTTCAGGGCAAAATCCACCGGCGGCGCAGCCGGTAGAAACGCGGCTGGCCGTCGGCGGGCGGCGCCGGGGTCGAGGGATACAAAGGGTTCTCGCCGCTGGCAAAAGTGGCGGCCGTCGCGGCAACGCGGCTGGTCACCACCGCCATCGCCGTCCAGTTCGTCAGGGTGCCAGACCATTCCAACAGATCCGCCACCTGGATGCCCGGCGGGCCTTCCACTCGCAGCACCGGATTCGTAGGGACCGCCGCGGCCCAGGCCAGCACGGCTTCGCGATCCACGCCCAGCCTCCGGATTTCGCAGGAGCCGTAGACGGCCCGGTTGGTAACCTGCAAGGAGGCCGGCACGGACAGGAACCCGCCCGCCGCCATCAACTCGCGCAGGTTGGTGACACAGGTCCAGGTCGATCCGCCGGCCACGTACTGCCCGGTCACCACGACGCGCACGAGGTAGGCCGCGTTCGTGTCCGCCCCGCCGACCCAGTCGAACCGGAGCCGGTTGGTCGTCGCCAGCGAAGCGTTCGTCTGGATAGAGACCAGGTTCGCGAAGAAGATCGTCTCGCTGCCTTGGGGCCGCGCGTCCATGTAGAGGTTCGTGCCGCCCGGCCGCGACATCAGCGCCAGGCGGTTGGTCAGCGGAAATACCGGCGCGTTGGACCAGCCCGCGTCGCAGCGGTCGTCGCCCTCCGCGGCCCCGGCCTGGTGCCGCGCCACGAACGTCCCGTGGCCCACGGTGCTGGTCGGCGCGAACGGCCCGCTGATGACCCGGACGGCGTCGAACGGCGCGCGATCCACGGGAACGACCAGGTGGGCCACGGTGGCGATCGAGGCCTGGACGAAGCGGGCGAAATACGTCCAGTTCAACGTAGAGGCCGTGTCGGAGGTGGTGTGGTAGTACGGGTTGAAATCGTCGTCGTCCTCAATCGCGAGGATGGCGGGATAGCCCTCGGTCCAGAACGAGTAGTGATCGCTGTACTCCACGCCGTTCGCGTGGATCTGCGCGGCGAGTCCGCTGATGCCGTAGACGGCCACCACGTTCGTGAACATCGCGGCGATGGCGCGGTCCGCGGCATAGCCGGGATCGGAGGTGAGGCGCGTGTCGAGCCAGAGGACGCCGTCGCTGCCGCTGTCCCAGGCGATCATGTCCAGGTTCAGCACCCCGACGATGTTGTCGCCCGCCGCCGCGCACTGGGCCGCGTACGCCTCGCTGCCGTACAGGCCCTGCTCCTCGCCGGTGAACAGGACGAACCGGATCGTCCGCTGGAACGTGAAATCGCGGAACACCTCGGCCGCCAGGAGCACGGCCAGCGAGCCGCTGGCGTTGTCGTCCGCCCCGGGCGCGGTCGCGCCGGAGGGCATGTTGTCGATGTGCGCACAGATCACGACGACCTCGGAGGAAGCCGTCGTCCCGGGCAGCGTTGCGATCACGTTCCGGTTGCTGGTTCCGCCGACCGCCCAGGCCCGCTGGGTCACCGACAGGCCCAGCGCGGAGAAATACTCGGCCATGTACGCGTTGGCCCGCCAGCTCGGCCGGCCGGAGGTCGTGTAGCGGGTGCGGATGTTCGTGTACGAGCCGTCCGCCACGCAGGCCGCGGGGCCGGTCAGCTCGTTCATCGCATACGCCAGGCCGTTCGTCGTGACGCGGGCCAGCATGTCGCGCACGTGCGCGCTGGCGGTGAGGGCCGTCGGCGCGTCCGGCAGCCGCCGGGCTGTGCGCGGGGCAACGAACGCCAGCGGCCGGTCGCCGAGCCAACGCACTTCGCAGCCCCCTTCCGCCAGCGCCAGGGCATCCGCATCGGTCGCGCCGCGGATCAGCAGCCGGCGCCCGTCGTCGAGCAGGATGCGAAACCGCGCGGCCGCCGCCTCCCTCGCGCCGGGTCGGCGCGGATAGGCCA
Source organism: Verrucomicrobiota bacterium (assembly GCA_022710725.1). Classification (GTDB taxonomy): domain Bacteria; phylum Verrucomicrobiota; class Kiritimatiellia; order CAIQIC01; family JAGNIJ01; genus JAGNIJ01. The sequence goes on along the minus strand of JAKLGK010000010.1, from coordinate 77,373 downwards.
GCAGGTAGCGGGCGCCGTCCGCGGCCGGATCGAGAACCTCGTGGGGCCGGCCGGCGGCCTCCAGTTCAGACTCCGTGGCGCGGGTCAGCACGTACTCCCCGCCCGCGGCGTCCTGCAGGTGGGCGCACACCGGCAGCGGGAGGTCCGCGGGGCGGCCGGCGATCGGGATTCGCGCCAGTACCAAGCCCGGTTCCTGCCCCGCACACGCCAAGGGCAGAAGGAATAGCCCCACCCCTCCAAGCCATCGCTGAAAAAGCCCGCGCATGCCTCCTATATACCCGAAAGGGCGCCGGTCGATAAGCCTTATCACCGCGCTGGGTCCGGGACGGGGAAGACCGCCTCCCGTGTCCCCCTGGCGGAGCGCGGGCGCCGCGGCTCCATCTTTTTCCAAAAATAGATGTAGACAGACCGGTTTTTATATTATATAGATACAATATAGGAGTTAAATAATATGAAAAAGATCAACGACCTGGAGGCCGCGCTGATGGGGCTGCTGAACGAGAAACCGATGCACCCCTACGAGATCGAGAAGGTGATCGTCGAACGGGACATGCGCTGGTGGACCACCATCTCGATGTCGTCCGTCTATAAGCTGTTGCGCAAGCTGGAGAAGGAGGGCCGGGTGAAAAGCGAGGTCCGGCTGAACCGGCGCAACCTGGCGCAGAAGGTCTACCACCTCACACCCGCGGGCCGGAAAGCCCTGGTCGCCCGCGTGAAGGCGCTGGCCTCGGAGTGGACCCGGCCCGTCTGGCCCGTGGATATCGCCTTAAGCAATCTCCGCCTGCTGACCGACGAGGAGGTCGCCGCGTGTTTCCGCCAGTACGAGGACTCGCTGGACAAGATGATCGAATGCTACGGCCGCCTGCAGGAATACCTGGAGGCCCACTGCCCCCTTCCGAACGTCCAACTGGCCGTCCGGCCGCTTGCTTTGATGAGGGCGGAGAAGCAATGGGTCCGCGGGTTCATGAAGCAATACGGCAAGAAGCGCAAGGGCGGGCAAGCGGGCTCGGCCCCGTCCCGGTAACGTCACGAACGAAAACCGGAGGAACCCCCATGCCAGACTTCATCCGCGTCGTCGGCGCTCGCCAGCACAACCTGAAGAACGTCAGCCTCGATATTCCGAAGCACCGGATCGTCGTGTTCACCGGGGTTTCGGGCTCGGGCAAGTCGTCGCTGGTCTTCGACACCGTATGCGCCGAGGCGCAGCGGCAGCTGATCGAGACCTTCAGCGCGTTCGCACGCCGGCGCCTGCCCAAGATCAGCAAGCCGCACGTCGAGGAGATCGAGAACCTCTCCACGGCGATGGTGATCGACCAGAAACGCCTCGGCACGACGCTGCGCTCGACCGTCGGGACCGTGACGGAGATCTTCACGCACCTGCGGATGCTCTTCTCCCGGTGCGGCGAGCCGTTCATCGGGTTCTCCAACGCGTTCTCGTTCAACAACCCGGAGGGCATGTGCCCGGCCTGCCAGGGCGTGGGCAAGGAGATGGTGGTGGATATGGACCGGCTTCTCGACCGGGAGAAATCGGTGGAACAGGGCGCAGTGCTCCATTCCAACTTCAAGCCCGGCGGCTGGTACTGGAAAGGCCTGATGAAGTGCGGGTTTTTCGACCCGCGCAAGCCGGTGAAGGACTTCACGGAAGAGGAGCTGCACAACCTCTTGCACCGCGCGAAGACGCCCTTCACGAATATCCTCCGCGGCGAGGAGTACACGTCCCAGTATGAAGGCATTGTGACCAACCTCAAGCGACGGTTCGCGAACCGGGACGAGGGCGAGGACGCCTACACGCGCTTCTTCACCTACCAGGACTGCGCCGAATGCCGGGGTTCGCGGATCAGCGAGGCGGCCCGCGGCGTCAAGGTCCAGGGCGTCACGATCCCGGAGCTGGTCTTCCGGGAGCTGCCCGACGTGCTGCAGTTCGTCGAGTCGGTCCGCGGCCCCGTGGCCGAACCGCTGGTCCGCAAGATGAAGCAGAGCCTGGCCAACCTGATCGACATCGGCGTGGGCTACCTGTCCCTGCACCGCCCGGTGGCCACGCTGTCCGGGGGCGAGTCGCAGCGGGTGAAGATGGCCAAGCAGCTCTCGTGCAACCTCGTCGACCTGATGTACATCCTGGACGAGCCGAGCATCGGCCTGCACCCGCGCGACGTGGGGAGCCTGCTGCGGATGCTGGTCGAGCTGAAGGAAAAGGGCAACTCGCTGCTGGTCGTGGAGCACGACCCGGCGGTGATCCGGGCGGCGGAGTACGTCGTGGACATGGGGCCCGGCGCCGGGTCGCAGGGCGGCGAGATCCTCTTTGCCGGGCCCGTGGCGGAATTGACGACGTCGGGCACGCTGACGGCCCGCTACCTGGAGCGCCGCCGGGACGGCGCGCACGCCCGGCGCGCGCCGGCGGGCTGGTTCCAAATCAGGGACGCCGCCGTCCACAACCTGAAGCGCGTCTCCGTGCGGATCCCGGCCGGCGTCCTGACCTGCGTCACGGGCGTCGCGGGATCGGGCAAGAGCAGCCTGGTGCACGACATGTTCTGCCGCGAGCATCCCGAGGCCGTCGTCGTCGACCAGTCGCCGGTCGGCCGGTCCAGCCGCTCGAACCCGGCCACCTACGTCGGCGTGTTCGACGCCGTGCGGCGGGAATTCGCGGCGGCGACGGGCGCCTCCCCCGCCCTCTTCAGCTTCAACTCCGACGGCGCCTGCCCGAAGTGCAAGGGGCTCGGGATGGTCAAGGTCGACTTGAGCTTCCTCGACGACGTCACCATGACCTGCGACGAGTGCGACGGGAAGCGCTACAAGGACGAGGTCCTCGCCCTCCGGCACAAGGACAAGAGCATCTTCGACGTGCTGGAGATGACCGTCCGCGACGCCCTGGGTTTCTTCGAGCACAAGGAAATCCTGCGCAAGCTGCGCATCCTCGAGCGCGTGGGACTGGACTACCTGGAGCTCGGCCAGTCCTTGAGCAGCCTTTCCGGCGGCGAGGCGCAGCGGATCAAGCTGGCGAGCGAGCTGCACAAGAAGGGCAACATCTACGTCATGGACGAGCCGACCACCGGCCTGCACATGGCGGACACGGACCGGCTGCTCGGCATCATCGGCCAGCTCGTGGCTCGCGGCAACAGCGTGATCGTGATCGAGCACAACCTCGACGTCATCCGGCAGGCGGACTGGGTGATCGACCTCGGGCCCGACGGCGGGGCCGCCGGAGGCTACGTCGTGGCCGAGGGCCCGCCGGAGGCGATCGCGGCGAATCCCGCCTCGCACACGGGGCGGTATTTGAAGGAAACGCTCTGAAGACAGACGCCGGCGAGCAGCGGGGCTACGCTTTCCGCGCGATGCGCCGTCCCACCAGGACGGACGCCAGCGTCGTCGCGGCGCAGATGAACGAGCCCCATGCGAGATCCACGATCGTGACGATCCACGGCCAGCCGGCGATCACGGCCTGGTTCGTCAGGTCGAACGTGGCGTAGGTCACGAAGCCGAAGAACCCGCCCCGCGCCGCGGCGCGGCCGAGCGAAGCGGTCCGCAGGCCCGGCTCCACGGCAAAGAAGGTCAGCCCGGCGATGAAGACCAGGTAGAAGAGCAGCGCCGCGCCCCAGACCGGCGGATCGGCCAGCATGAACCCGATGTGCGCCTTGTAGAAACGCGGCGAGATCACGCCCAGCCAGACGCTGTCGAGCAGGAGGAAGAGGACAAAGGTGATCGCAAAGCGTTTGACGAAGGTCATGGCCCCGCTCCTGCGGATTTCAGGGTATCTTCACCCCGGTCCGGTAGAAAATCAAATCGCGGGTGTTGGTGACGGTCAGGGTGACGGCGGCGGCGTTGGAGGCGCCCGGCCGGTCGAGGTGGGTCGCGTTCCAGGCGGACTCGCGCAGGTTGGTGGACCAGAACACGTCGTACACGCGGCTGTTGGTCGTCGGCGGGCCGACGGACAACGACACGACCTGGCCGTCGCGCGAATAGTTGGTGATCACGTTGGGATAAAACGAGCCCGCGTTGGTGGGCGACGTATCCGCGGCGTACTCTTCGTCGTTGAGCCGTCCATCCCCATCGTTGTCCGCCCCCGCGACGGCGCCGGTCGTGTTGTTGAAGAACCGGGATTCCCACCAGTCCGGCAGGCCGTCCCCGTCGGTGTCCGATTCCAGGTCGTAGGCCGGCCGTATGATCGTGACCGCGTCCACCGCCTGCGCTCCCGCCGGCGGGGCATGCGACGACGTGATCTTGAGTTCGGTAATGTAGACGTTGTAAGGGGTCCCTCCGCCCGCGCTGGCGTTCCACACGCGGACCTGGGTCAGGCCGGCCGCCGCCGCCGAGGACAAGGTGCCGGTGCGCGTGAAACCGCCCGCGCGGAACAGGTACGAGGTCGGCCCGGTCAGCTCGAATTCCGAAAGCAGCCCGCTGTCGGTCCAGCTGACCGTCGTGGTCTGCGCCGCCGCCGCATCGGTGATCCGGTACTTCGACTCGCCCCCTACGAAATAGAACTCGAACAGGGTGTTCCCGTAGTCATCGTGGAGCGTCCACCCCGTGCTCCGGCCGGTATCGATGAAGTTGTTTTCAAAGCCGATGCGCACCACGTCCCCGGCCTGGAGCGGCGCGGCAAAAGGGCGGCGGGCTTCCGAGAGTCCGCCGTTATTCGCCCACAGGCCCCAGGCGGACGAGGCCAGGTTCAGGTTGGAACTGCCGGGCAGCGTGGCGTAGTAGTGGCCCGCGCTGGCCCCGCCGACGAGCGTCCACCCGCCGCCCCACCCCGTCCCGCCGTTCGAGCGGTTGGTCCAGCCGGCGGCGTATACGGAATTCGACGCGGTGTCCGACGCGGAGGCGTTGCCGGGCCGGTTAGTCGCCGCCACCCGGATATAGTTGGTGCCCACCTCGACCGGCACGGACGCGAGGGCCCAGCGCGCGGTCGCGGCGCCGCTGCCGGTTTGCCCGGTGAGCTGGTTGCTCCAGGCCACGAACCCGGCGGTGGCCACGGTCGCCGTGCCGGACAGCGTGTACTGGCTCGTGCCGTGCGGAACCGAGATCGTGCCGACGGGATTGGTCAGGGCAATGCTGGGCGGCGCGGGCCAGCAGTTGGTCACGGCGACGGACCAGTTCTGGCCGTAGTGGTTGTCCCACGTCCCCGCCCCGTCATGGAAAACTAAATTCAGGCGGCGCGCGCCGGCCGGGATGGAATAGGAAGCGGTCCAGGTTCCCGCCGGGCTCTCGGTCATGGCCGTCCCGGGGCTCGACACGTCCAGCCAGCCGTCGTGCCCGATGAACAAGTAGACGCTCGCGGCATTGGTCAGCGGGCCCTCGTTCTCCCGGTACGTGACGGTCACCGGCACGCAGCCCTGCGGCGCGGACGGGCTCACGGTGACCTCGGCGGGCGTCCCGCCGCCGCACCCACTGACCGAGAGATGCCAGTCCGAGCCCAGGTTGTTGTCCCACGTGCCCGCCCCGTCGTTAAAGACCAGGTCCAGCCGGTAGGTCCCGGGGGCGATCGTGTGCGTGTACTCCCAGGTCCCGCCGACATGGTTCGACATCGGCGCGTCCACGACGTCCTGCCACTCGTTGCGGCCGAGGTAGACCTTCACCTGCGCGGCGTCCTTGAGCGGATGATCGAGGGGATCGTACGTGATCTTGACCTCCACGCATCCGCCGGGCGCGGCCGGGTCATACGCGACGGTCCCCGGCGTGACGTGCTCCTCTTTCGAGAATATCTGCACGCTGTACATCCCCATGTTCACGGCAGCGGTCGGCGGCGAGCCGGCGGCGACCACCGAGGCCGGCCCGATGTTCCCGAAGTCGGCCTGGTAGTTCGTCGAGTCGCCGTTGAAGTGCGAGTACCACGTGCCCGCGGAGGGAAACTGGATGTAGTAGTTGTTACTGTTGCGGACGGTCGCCGAGAAGTTCGCCACCACGACCACGTCGTCCGCCCCGCCGCCCGCGTCCCACCGCGTGTAGGCGATGACCTTGTTCGCGTTGTCGATGTGATGCACGTTGATCCCCGTGCCCTTCAGCCCGCCGGTGGCGCCGGCCACGTTCCGGCGCAGAAGGATCATGTCCCGGTAGGCCCGGACGATCCCCGAGTAGCTATTCGTCAGGCTCCAGCGAAGCGATTGCTCCGCGCTGAACGTCCAGGTCTCGTGCATCTCCTGGCCCTGGAAGATCATCGGCACGCCCGGCGCCGTCATGACGATCCCCGCCGCCAGCAGGGCCCGGCGGCGCGCCCAGATGCTGTCCGGGTTGCCCGCGTCGATATCGCGCGGCAGCCGGACGTTGCTGTTGAGGTCGCCCACCGAGTCGTGCGACTCGGAGAAGATCACCCGGTTGTGGCTGGGCCAGCCGTTCAGCAGCGAGGCCACCGTGCTCATGTTCCGGTCGGCGTCGCTGGAGCGCGTCACCTGGTACTCGAGATCGCTGTTGAACCCGACGTGCCACTGGCTGTCGAAGTTCACGCTGTAGTCGAACGCGTTGTCCTCGGCGATGCGGATCTTGCCGGGGTACGACTGCCCGATTTCCCAGTTGATGTCCCGCAGCATCGCCTCGCCGTCCGCGTTGTGGTTGGCGCCGTTGTTGTAGTAGATGATGTTGAAGACGGAGTCCCACCGGAAGCCGTCCACCCGGCACTCCTCCAGCCACATGAAGATCTGGTCGCGGACGTAGTCGCGGACCTCGCTGCGCCCGTAGTCCGGCCGGGTGTCGCCCCACCACGTGTTCGCCTTGGCGTATTCGTTGTAGAAATAAATGCCGCCCAGGTTGTTCTGGCTCCACCCGTCGAACCGCCACAGGTCGAGGTCGGACGGCCCATAGTGGTTGTGCACAACGTCCACCAGCACCGCGATGCCGCGCTCATGGCAGGCCTTCACGAAGCGCTTGAAGGCGTCGGGGCCGCCCAGCGCGCTCTCGATCGCGTACGGGTCAGAGCTGTTATAGCCCCAGCTCTTGTCGGCCGGGAACTCGAACGGGGGCATGACCTCCACCGCGTTGATGCCGAGGTTCTGCAGATGGTCCAGCCGCTCGATGTCCTTGTCGAACGAACTCGGCACCCAGGACTCCGCGTTGTAGGTGCCGGGATGCATTTCGTAGATCACCAGCTCGTTCCGGTACGGCGTGCTGAAGGAGTCGGAGCCCCAGTCGAACGCGTCCGGGTCGTAGAGGACGGAATTGCCCGCGGAGTTGACCACCTGGCGCGCGCGCGGATCGCGCTTGTCGAAGCTGTTGTTGACCCTGACCTTGTATTTCTGCCCCGCTTGGGCCCCGTTGATGTCCTTCGACCACAGGCCGCCGCCCTCGCTGGTCAGCGCCGTCGTGCCCCACCCCGTGAACTCGCCCTTGATCCCGACCGCGGTTGCGTTCGGCGCCCACACGCGGAACGTGTATCCCGTGCCGGCGGCATCCGCGTAGGGCGTGGGCCCCATGCCGGGACGCGACGACTGGGCGCGAACATGGGGAGCAAGAGTAATGATGCAGAATAGAACAGCCCGAATTACGACCCTGGAAACTCGTAAGGGCATGGTTTTCGGTAAAACATTTTACCGCTTCTCGGACTTGCCGTTAAGAGCAACCCGCAAAAATGTTTTACCACCGCTCGTAATGCAGGATTTCGGCTGTTTCCTTGCGCGATTTCGGACGAGGCGGCGCATCCGGAAAGCCAAGAGGAGTCATGGCCAGCGGTTCGATCCCTTCGGGCAGGCCCAGGATGTCCCGCGCCTTTTTCGGATCGAATGCGCCGATCCAGCAGGTGCCCAGGCCAAGGTCCGCCGCGCACAGGGTCATGTGGTCCATCGCGATCGCGCCATCCACCGAGACGTAGTTCTTGCCATCCTGCCGGACCCAGGCTTTCCCGGGTTCCACGCACACGACGAGGATCGCCGGCGCCTTTCCGAACCAGTCGCGCGGGTAGGCCTGCTGTAGTTTCAGCCGGGCCGGCTCTTCGCGCACTACGATGAAATGCCACGGTTGCTTGTTCGCCGCGGAGGGCGCCAGCCGGCCCGCCTCCAGCACCTTCGCCAGCCAATCCTCCGGCACGGGGTCGGGCTTGTATCCGCGAATGCTGCTTCTCTTCGCCGCCAGTTCCAGAAAGGTCATGGCTCGTTCTCCGCTTGGATCATGAGGGAAGATACCACGGAATCCGGAAGAAACTACGAAAGGCGCGAAATACGCGAAAACGAAGGGCCTTCTTTCGCGCCTTTCGCGTGTTTGTAGTTCCCTACTCCCTGACTTGTCCGTTGCCGAGGATGACGTACTTGTACGTGGTCAACTCTTCGAGGCCCATCGGCCCGCGGGCGTGCAGCTTGTCGGTGCTGATGCCGATCTCGGCGCCCATGCCGAACTCGCCGCCGTCCGTGAACCGCGTCGACGCGTTCACGTACACGGTCGCGGAGTCCACTTCCTGCACGAAGAGCTTCTGCGCGGCCTCGGACTGCGCGACGATCGCGTCGGAATGGCGCGAGCCGTACCGGTTGATGTGGTCCGCCGCCGCCTTCACGTTCGCCACGACGCGCACGGCGAGGATCAGGTCGAGATACTCCTCGGTCCAGTCCGATTCCACGGCCTCCTTCATCGAGGGCGCGATCGCCCGCGAGGCGGCATCGCCCCGCAGTTCCACCTTGCGCGCGGCCAGCCGTTCCGCCATCCGGGGCAGGAACGTGGCCGCGATCTTCTCGTGGACCAGCACCTTCTCGATCGCGTTGCAGACGCCGGGCCGCTGGCATTTGGCGTTCTCGATGATGTTCAGCGCCATCTCGGCGTCCGCGCTCTCGTCCACGTAGACGTGGCAGACGCCCTTGTAATGCTTGATGACGGGCACGCGGGCCTGCTCGGCCACGGCGCGGATCAGGCCCTCGCCGCCCCGGGGAATGGCCAGGTCCACCCGCCCCTCCATCTGGACCAGCTCGCGCACCGCGTCTCGGTCCGCGGTCTGGACCAGCTGGATCGAGCCCGCGGGCAGCCCCTTCTTCGCGCCGCCCTCCTGCATGGCCGCGGCGATGGCCGCGTTGGAATGCACGGCTTCCTTGCCGCCCCGCAGGATCACGGCGTTGCCCGTCTTGATGCACAGGCTCGCCGCGTCGGCCGTGACGTTGGGCCGCGATTCGTAGATGATGGCAATGACGCCGATGGGAACGCGGATCTTCTGAATGACCAGCCCGTTGGGGCGGATCCACCGGCTGATGCGCGTACCGACGGGATCCTTCAGGACCACGACGTTCCGCAGCCCCTTGACCATGCCCTCGATCCGGGCGTCGTTGAGCAGCAGACGGTCCAGCAACGCGCCCGACAGGCCGGCCACGCGGCCGGCTTCCATGTCCCGGGTATTGGCCTCCTGGATGCCCGCGCGGCGCGCCTCGATCTCGGCCGCCATGGCCTCCAGGATGGAATTCTTGCGGCGGGAGGACAACTGCGCCAGGGCGCGGCAGGCCGCTACCGCCTTGTCGCCCATCGCCAGCATTTCCTCGTGAAGGCTCATATGGTCCCCCTCGTCGCGCCCTGGAGCACGACCATGTTGTCACGGTGAACGACTTCCTCGAAGTCCGCCGCGCCCAGGATGGCCGCGATCTCCGACGTCTTGCGGCCCTGGATCCGCCGGACCTCCCCGCTGGAATAGTCCGTCACGCCGCGCGCAAACGCCGGCCCGCCGGCCGCGCGGATGTTCACCACGTCCCCGGCTTCGAACTCGCCCTCGACGGCTTTCACCCCGATCGGCAGGAGGCTCCGTCCTTTTTCCACCACGGCCAGCCGCGCCCCATCGTCCACGACCAGGCTGCCCTTGGCCTTGTGGAAGAAGGCGATCCATCGCTTGCGGCCGCTCAAGCCGGACGGCTTGCCCGCGGCCAAAAGCGTTCCGATATCGTCGCCCGCAAGCACCTTCCCGATGGCGCCCGCCTGACGGCCGTTGGCGATTACGACCGGTGTCCCCACGCCCGCGACGGTATCCGCCGCCTGGAGCTTGGACATCATCCCGCCCGTGGACAGTTCGCTCCCCTTGCCCACGGCGAGGGCCAGGGCCTTCTCGCTGACGCCCTTGAGGAAAGGCACGCGCCGGGTGCGCCCGCCGGCCGCCGGCGCGCGGAAGCCGTCCACGGTCGTCAACAGGATCAGCAGGTCGGCCTGGATCAGCAGCGCGACGAGCGAGGCCAGCAGGTCGTTGTCGCCGAACTTGATCTCGTCCACGGACACCACGTCGTTCTCGTTGACGATGGGGATGATGCCGTGGCGCAGCAGGTTCATCATCGTGTTGCGGGCGTTCAGATGCCGCTGCCGGTCGTTCAGGTCCGCGTGGGTGAGCAGGACCTGGCCGACCCGGCACTTTTCCTCGGCGAAGAGCCGGTCATAGATGGCCATCAGGCGGCTCTGTCCGACGGCGGCGGCCATCTGGAGATCGGGCAGGTGCGTGGGCCGCGTTTTCAGGCCGAGCACGGACATCCCGGCGCCGATGGCGCCCGAGGATACCACGACGATCTCCCGCCCTGCCCGCCGGGCGACGGCCAGGTCGCCCACCAGCGCGCGCAGGCGACGCAGGTCAGGCCGGCCGTCGCGTTGGACCAGCACCCGGCTGCCGATTTTGACGACCACGCGCCGCGTGCCACCGAATGTCGCGCGCATTTGGAGGTTTTCGTCCATTTTTCCTCGAAAAACGGACTATTCCTAGCAGACCCCGCCCCGCGTGTCGAGCCAGGACGGGCCAGCCCGGATAATGCGCGATTGGCGCGCATTATCCGCCCAAAGGGCCGTGATGTGCCCGCGTTGCGGGCACAAACGGGGCTTGCCACGTTCGTATTGTCGAATCCTTGATTCGACAATACGTCACGTCTTCTGGCACGCGAATTGCCTATGCAATTCGCGTGCCCAGAAGCGCTTATTGCGTGAGCGTCTCTACGCTCATGCAATAAGCGGGCTAGTCGGTCAGCGTGGCGCGAATACCCAATTCCTGAAGGAGGCCCACGGGGGCTTGCTTCCCTCGGGTCACCCATGGCCGAAGGATCTCGCGGGCAATGCCCGCGACATGCGTGCCGTGGCCGTTTATGTCCTCCGGGAGCGCGTCATCGTCGATGTAGTTGTATCCATTGGTAACGCGGGTGTGTCGAAATCCGAATTGGTGGAGCACAGGCCCGTGTCCACGACCGCGATCGTGATCGCGGCGGTGCCGGTGGCGAAATCCCAGGCCTGGGTGGCGCCGATGATCCCGTGGTGCCACTGGCTGGAGTAGAGGGAATCGTTGGGCACCAGGCCTCCGCTGGCCACGCCATTGGCCTGGGCGCACTCCACCACGCCGAGGCGCCGCAACTGGCTGAAGGCCAGGTCGATATCCTGTGCCGACCTCGGCGCGGAGCCCTTGGTCCGGCCCACCTCCAGGAATCGGTCCAGGCCCAGGCGGCTGAACGCCGCGGGATCGCCGGCTCAAACGATGGCCAATCCCACAAACCGAATGGTGCACACGTATTTCATGGAACTTCCTCCCTCGTTGATTCCAATGCCCCCAGCGAGATCCCGCCGGGCTATCCGGAAACTGAAACGGTAAATACGCCGGCCCGACAAAAGCGTACAGGCTTCCGCGTTTCGACGGACAGGGATCCGGCGGATCGGGATCAGCGGGCGGCCAACGCCAGCAGTGCCTTGCGGAGATCGTCGGCAGGCCAAGCCAGCCGGTACCAACCGCTCTTCGTGTCCAGGAAAGCCCGTGCGCGTAATTTCTGCAGGTGCCGGGTGAGGGCGGCGGAGGATACGCGCATGCGGGCTTTCAGATCGCCGTATCTCATCGGTCGTCGCAGCCATTTCAGAATCTGCTGCCGTCTTGGATGCGTGGCCGCCGTCAGCGTCTTCAGGAGCGCGTCGATGGAAGCGCCGGATTTTCCCAGAGCACTCACGACGGCTTGCAGCAGCAGGGCGGATTCCGGGAGCGAGCGGTCGCCTCCCGCGCGATAGAAGACATGGCGGCCGTTTCGCCGGACGTTCAACAAGCCCCGGGCATTCAACATGCGAAGCGACTGGCTGGCTGTGCCGAGTGAACAGTCCATGAGCCGGGCCACGCCCGAGACATCGAGTTCCCCGCGAGCCACCAGCAATTGCAGCATGGCCAATCGCCGCGGATTCGCCAAGACCCGGCAAGTCCGCCACAACGTAGGCCGAAGCGGAACGGAGGTCGATTCCTTCATGCTCACACTTCTAGAAGTGTGAGCATGACTTGTCAACATTTATCCACTTATCAACAAAGAGGTTATTGTGGATCATCACGATGGTCGCGTGTTGCATCGTGCTCATACTTCTAGAAGTGTGAGCACGAGCCGGGTGCAGGTTTCAATCCCCCGTCCCCGCCATGGAAGCCCTTCAGGCCCCGGGACCGGCGGCGTCATTCACGGGCCCGGACTTTTCTCCTTGGCAAGGGCAACCGCGCGACCGCCTCCTGTAACAGGCCCGAGATGGCTTCGCCGCCGGACAACCGGAGCAGTAACATGGCCGGGTGAATCGGTTCTGCCGCCCGCACTTCCTTGAACGACGGCAGCAGCAATAGCGCCGCCAGCACCCGCAGAAAGGCGGACACGACGAACAGGGCGGGCAACGGCGAGAGCAGGTTGATGTTCCAGCCGCCGAATCGATAGTGCGTCGGCAATCGGGAGGCCAGCCATCCACCCAGCAACGTGCCGCACAACAAGGTGCAGGCGCCGTTCAGAATCGTCATGTAGGCCGTCACCCTCGCGCGCTTCGGTGGCGTGACGGCGTCGAAGGTGAAATTCTGCGTCGCGATGGCGAATCCCGACCAGGCCACACCGGCAAACATCTGGATCAGGAGCAGGAGCCAGTAATTCGTGGTCAGGGCAAACAGCAGCGGGATCAGCGGCAGCAGGCAGCTCGTAGCCACGATCACCGACCGGTTCCCGTGCCGGTCGCCCATCCGCCCCCACCAGCGCACCAGCAGGAACTGCACGGCCTGGAATGCGGCGGCGTTGATCGTGAACTCCGCGTACGACCACTTCAGATCTCGCAGAAAAAACACCGTGATGAACGGGGAAGCGACGCTGATCGCCCCGTTCATCAGCGCGGCGCCAACGGCAAAGCGCGTGAAATTAGAATGCCGGATGCGCCGGAGGAAGTCCCAGAACGAGAAGTAATCCTGCGGCGTCGGCCGGTACGGTGGATCGTAATGACGGGTCAGCAGTTGCACGGAAACGAGTCGGGCCATGAAGGCCACTCCGAACAGGACGCCGAATCCCGCCCAGACCATCCCGATCCGCTGGTACAGAGAGAGAATCCCGCCCGCCGCCAGCGTGGACATAAAGACCATGAGGATCACCACCCGGCCGCGACGACCGAAGTAATCCCCGCGCTCAGCGGGCGGAACGGTCTCGCTCATCAGGCTCGTCCACGCCGGCGCCACGGCGTTGCCCGCCCCGATCGCCAGCGCGGCAAACACGATCACCGCCAGCACGTCGAACTGCGGGAAGAGCCGCGGGATGAAAAACAGCGGTACGTAGACCAGCGCCTGGATCAGGCAGAAGAGTACGATCCAGTCCCGCCGCCGCCCGACACGATCGGTCAACGCCGCGCCAGCCATCTGCGAGATCGCCCCGATCAACGCGGGCATGGTGCCCAGGAAGGCGACCGCGCGGTTCCCCGCCTTCAGGAAAACCGCGAAGGGCATGATGTAGGTCTCGCCAAAGCCCGACATGAGGGACCAGATCGATCCCTCGACCATCGAGACCTTCATCGTTCGCCGCCGGGCCGCCTCGATTTCCTCGGACGACCCGGGCGTCGGCGCCTTGTCGAATAGCCATCCAAGCGATTTCATGGTCTCTCAAGGTGACACGGGCGGCCCGCCCGTGTCATCCGGCGGCGACGAAGAGCCGCCCTCCAAGGCTTCATGGATCAATCGGGCCAGCGCTGTGCCGATGCCTGGCACGGCCGCAATTTCCTCGATCGGCGCCTTCCGCATGCGAAGCACGGAGCCGAAGTGCTTGAGCAGGGCCTCTTTGCGGTTGTCCCCCACCCCCTCTATCTCGTCGAGAATCGACTCGCGGATGCGCCGCAGGCGCAGGCGGCGATGATAGGTCAACGCAAACCTATGCGCTTCATCCCGGATTTGCTGGAGCACCCGGAGCGCGGGAGAGTCGGACGCGAAAACAAGCGGCGCGGTGTTCGACCGGACATCCGCGTACAGCTCTTCAAAGCGCTTCGCCAAGCCGGCGGCCGGCAGATCGGCCAGGCCCAGTTCGTCGAGCACCTGCCGGGCCGCGCGCAGTTGGGTGAGGCCGCCGTCCACGAGCACGAGGTCGGGCCGCGGCATTTTTTCCGCCAGGACGCGGCCGTAGCGCCGGCGGATGACCTCGGCCATCATCGCGGGGTCGTCCGAGCCTTCGACGGTGCGGATGCGGAACATCCGGTAGCGGTTCGGCGCAGGCTGGCCGTCCACGGCGCAGACCATGCTGCCGACCGCGTGCGTGCCGGAGATGTTGGAGATGTCGAAGCATTCGATAACGCTCGGCGGCGCGGCGAGAGCCAGGACGCGCCGCAGTTCCTCCAGTCCGGCCCCGGCCTCGGTCGCCTTCCGGACAGGGGATTTCCGTCCCCGCGCCCGCTCGCGAATGGCCCGGCGCAGCAGCAGGCAGGTATCGCGCAGGGCCGCCGCCTTCTCGAACCGCAGCTCGGCCGCCGCCTTTTCCATGTCCTGCTGCATCTCCTTCAGGAACTCCGGCCGCTCGCCGCGCAGGAACGCCAGCGCGGTCTCGACCCGCTCGCGGTACTGCTCGGGGCTGACCTTCAGGATGCACGGCGCGGAGCAGTAGCGGACGATATCGTTGTGGCAGTGCTTGTGGTCCTCGGGCCCCGGCACGCGCGGGCGGCACACGCGCAGCCCGAACCGGCGCTCGACGAACTCCAGGGCCGCGTAGACGGCCGGCGAGGAGGCATACGGCCCGAAGTAGGTCGCGCCATCCTCCTTCTGGATCCGGCACGACTCAAAGCGCGGGAACGGCTCGTTCAGGTTGACCCGCAGCAGGAGAAACCTCTTATCGTCCTTCATCAGGACGTTGTACCGCGGCCGGTAGTCCTTGATCAGCCGGCCCTCGGTCAGGATGGCCTCGGCCTCCGTGCGCGTGACGAGGATGTCGAAATCCTCGACGCTGCGGAGCAGGCCGCGCAGCTTGGGCTCCGCGCTGCGCAGCGTGGCCTGGCGGAAATAGGACTGCACCCGGTGCCGGAGCGAGGCGGCCTTGCCGACGTAGATGATCTTCCCGCGCCGGTCGCGCATGAGGTACACGCCAGGCTTGTCGGGCAGGGCCTGGAGCTTGTCCTGAATCTTCGACGACCACGCCATGGGCCGGCTACTCCCGCGCCAGCTCCGCGAACCCGAGCCGCGCCTCCTCGATGAACCGACGGACCAGCGCCCCGTCCTTGCGCCCGTCCGGGCCCTCGACGCCGGTGTGCGCGTCTACTCCGGCCGGGCGCACGCGGCGGACCGCCTCGCGAACGTTGCCCGGGCGCATCCCGCCCGCCAGGATCACCGGGCGGGCCGAAAGCTTCACGAGCTCGACGCTGACGGCCCAGTCGTGCGTCTTGCCCGTCGCGCCGCTCGCGCCGGTGCGGGGATCGAACGTGTCGGTGATATACGCGTCCACGAACGGATCCAGCTCGCGGACCTGCGCCACGAGGGCTCCCACGTTATCCGGCCGCACGACGAGGCTCTTGATCACGAACAGGCCCGGATCGCGCTCCCGGAGTCGCGCCGCCTGGTCCGGCGCCAGCCCGCCGTGCAGCTGGACGTGCCGCGCCCCGAGCTGGCGGCAGAACTCGACGACCTCGTCCGCGCGCTCCAGGTACGTGATCAGCACGCCGGGACAGGTCGGGGGCAGCCTGCGGATGATCTCCGAGGCGGCCGCTTCGGAGAGGTCTTCCTTGTGCACCGGGAGGCGCAGCGGAAAGCCGAGGTGCGTGGCCCCGAGCCGGACCAGCAGCTCCGCCTCGGCCCGGTCGATCACGCCGGCGATCTGGATCGCGGGATAAGGCAGGCTTCGAGATTGATTCATCTGGAAGAGTATACCGGGTTGCGCGCGAAATCCAAGACAGTCGGAAAACCACGGAGGACACAGAGGGCACGGAGCCGGGAGAAGTTCCTCCGCGATCTCTGCGCCCTCCGCGGTTCAAGCGGTTGGAGTTTCAGTCCAGCACTTCGCGAATGGCGTCGGCCTCGTCCCGATCGATCACGCCGTCGCCGTCGGCGTCGAACTCGCGTTCGATGTCCGTGTTGACGACGGCGCGGCCATCGGTCTCGATGACGCGCAAGCGGTCCTTCAAGAGCTCCCGGCCCTCGGACCATTCCAGGTACCCGTCGCCGTTGGCATCGTACTTCCGCTCGATATCCGTGTTCACCACGCCCTTCCAGCCGGCCCAGTAGGCGCGGTTCTCGTCCGGGGTGATCACCCCGTTGTGGTCCGTGTCGAGAACCTTGTATCGCCAGGCATGCACCTCGGCGGGCTCAACCCAGCCGTCGTTATTGACGTCCACCTTGCGTTCCCAGGCCGAATTGACTTTGGCCCGGTGCCGGGCCTCCCAGCGCCGCTCCACGTGCCGTTCGGCAGGCGTCACCACGCCGTCGTTGTTCTTGTCGGCGTGCCGCCGGCGCGCGCCCCACCACGGCCGCGCCTGGGCGACCTCCAAGCCGACCACCGAGAAAAGCGCCGCCACGCATACCGCCGTCGCCACATTCGCTTTCATCGCTCCCCCTCCTTTTTGTGCCAGTATCGCACAGTCCATACTACGCGCGGTGCCTTATTTTATTGTGCGCCCCCGCGCGCTCCGCGACAAATCAGGCGTGTGTCACGGGCCGGAACTTGATCCGGCGCGGCTGGTCGGCGGCGTCGCCGAGGGTCTTGCGGCGGAACTCGTGGTAGGCCTCGAAGTTGCCCTCGAACCAGCGGACCTGGCTGTCGCCCTCGAAGGCGAGGATGTGCGTGGCGATGCGGTCGAGGAACCAGCGGTCGTGGCTGATGACCACCGCGCAGCCGCCGAAGTTCAGCAGCCCCTCCTCCAGCGACCGGAGCGTGGTCACGTCGAGGTCGTTGGTCGGCTCGTCGAGCAGGAGCAGGTTGCCGCCGCGCCGCAGGAGCTTCGCGAGGTGCACGCGGTTGCGCTCGCCGCCGGAGAGCTTGCCTACTTTCTTCTGCTGGTCCGGCCCGAGGAAGTTGAAGCGCGCGCAGTAGGCCCGCCCGTTCATCCGCTTGCCGCCCAGGTCCACTAGTTCCTCGCCGCCGGTGATCTCCTCGTAGACCGTCCGCTCCGCGTCCAGCGCGTCGCGGAACTGGTCCACGTACGAGGGCACCACCGTCGAGCCGACGGCCAGCTTGCCCGCCGTGGGTTTCTCCTGCCCGACGATCATCTTGAAGAGCGTGGTCTTGCCCGCGCCGTTGGCGCCGACGACCCCGACGATCCCGCCGCGCGGCAGGTCGAAGGTGACGTTCTCCATGATCAGCCGGTCGCCGAAGGACTTGGTCAGCCCCTCGGCCCGCACCACGATGTCGCCCAGCCGCGGGCCGGGCGGGATCTGGATCTCGAGCGAGTCCTCGCGGACGTCCACCTGTTGAGAGGCCAGCTCCTCGTAGCGCTTCAGGCGCGCCTTGCTCTTCGCCTGCCGGCCGGACGGGTTCAGGCGCACCCACTGCAGTTCCTGCTCCAGCACCTTGCTGCGCGCGGCGGCCTGTTTCTTCTCGGCGGCAAGGAGGGCCTGCTTCTGGGCCAGCCAAGCCTCGTAGTTGCCCTTGTAGGGGAAGGTGTGGCCGCCCTCGAGTTCGAGGATCCATTCCGTGACATTGTTCAGGAAGTAGCGGTCGTGCGTCACGACCACCAGCGTGCCGGGGAACTGCTTGAGGTGCGCCTCGAGCCACGCTACGGACTCGGCGTCGAGGTGGTTCGTCGGCTCGTCGAGCAGGAGCACGTCGGGATTGGAGATCAGCAGGCGGCAGAGCGCGACGCGCCGCTTCTCGCCGCCGGAGAGCGTCGTCACCGACGTTTCCGGCGGCGGGCAGCGCAGGGCCTCCATGGCCATGTCCAGCTTGTGGTCGATCTCCCACAATTCGTGGGCGTCGATCTGGTCCTGCAGGCGGCCAAGTTCGTCGTTCAGCTTCTCCGCCTCGGCGGCGGGCGGGCTCTTCCCGAGCTTCTCGCAGATTTCGTCGTACCGGGCCAATACGGCGCGCGGCTCGGCCAGGCCCTCGGCGATGACCTGCTCGACGGTCTTCGACGGGTCGAGCGGCGGCTCCTGCGGCAGGTGGCCGATCTTCGCGTTCCGGGCGATGTGCGCCTCGCCGAGGATATCGCGGTCCATGCCCGCGAGGATGCGTAGGAGGGTGGACTTGCCCGAGCCGTTGCCGCCGATGACCCCGATCTTCGCGCCGAAGAAGAACGCGAGGTTCACGTCGTCGAGGACGTTGACCTTGTTGTACTGCTTGGTCAGCCGGACCAGGTTGAAGACGTATTCGCCCGCCATGGGGCCGGGATGAAAGCACAGCCGCGCCGCGAAATCCAGACCGGTTTCGCGGACCGGAGCGGCGCCGCGCTCCGGCTTGACATCGTTATGTCTTATTATACCATACGAACCTCGTGGACTCTCCACAGATCACAGGCAGGGGAAACGCCGCGGCGTTCACGCTGATCGAATTACTCGTGGTCATGGCCATCGTCATCGTGCTGGCCGTCCTGGCCGTGCCCTGGGCCTTGCGCTCGATCAACGCGGCGCGCGAGCGGGCATGCGCGGCCAACCTCCGCGCCTGGGGCCAGGCCTTCATGGTCTTCGCCGCGGAGCACCAGGGCCTGCTGCCCCACCCCGACGACCGCCGGCGGGACGGCGGGGCCCCGGGATCGTCCTCCCATCCCGAGCACGACCAGGGCTACATCGACCTCCTACCGCCCTACATGGGCGAGCGGCCGTGGCGCGACATCCCGGAGGGGGAAAAACCCCGGGGCGGGATCTGGCAGTGCCCCGCCGCGAAGCCCCGGCCCGATTCCGAGTACGACTACAAGCCGTCCCGGCAGGGCTACCACAGCTATGCCATGAACTCGTACCTGGCGCACGATTTCTACTTCGGGCTGCCCTGGGACGCCGAGCTCCAGCCCAGCTTCCTTTACCTGCCCCGCGCGCAGAACACGGCGGCCACGATCCTGATGTTCGAGCAGACACTCGATCCGGGCCAGGGCTACGGCCAGGCCGGCTCCTTCCGCTCCGCCGGCTACCAGACGGCGGAGGACGCGCGGGCCGTCACGGAGCGGCATCGCCGGAGCGCCGAGGGCCTCGGCGGCAACGTGCTGTACCTCGACGGCCACGCCGGCTGGCGCGACGATTTGTGGGACGAAACCACCCGCAACCCCCGCATTCCCAAGCGCGGGGACCTGACCTGGTTCCCGTACGAGTACTGACAAACAACAAGGAGAGAACATGAGCAGAAAAACAGCCTGGTTCATCGCATGCGGCATGGCGGCGCTGGCCGCGGGGCCCGCCTCGACAGCGTCCATGATCTATGAAATCACCACGGACACCTACCTGGACAGCGCGTCCCCGACGTACAACTACGGCGCGCGGAACGTGGACCGGGTCGTCATCAACGCCTCGTCCGCCGCCCGTACGCTCTTCAAGCTGCCGGCGGAGGTCTGGTCCTACGCGCCGATCCAGATCGTATCGGCCGTGGTGTCCTTCTATGTCTGGAGCGATAACGCGCAAACCTACGACGTGTCGCTCCATCCCATGCTCCGGGACTTCGCCGAGGGCACCGGCACGGGCAGCGCGACGGGCGACGGCGCCACGTGGAACACGTACGACGGCGTCAACGCCTGGACGACGGCCGGCGGGGATTTCGACTCCGGCTATTCCGTCCTCGGCGTGAAGGGAACGCTGGGCGTCAATCCCGGCGAGCCCAATGGCCGGTTCTATACGTGGGACATCACCGCCCTGCTAAACGATGTCACCGCCTGGAGCGAACTGCAGTCGTACGGCGCCATGCTGCGCATCGACGAGACGGTCCCGCCCAGCGGCCAGCGGTTCAACGCCTACACCAGTTCGGACAGCACGACCTATACCGCCCCGTACCTGCCGAGCCTGACGATCACGGCCATTCCGGAGCCGGGGACCCTGGCGCTCCTGGCCATGGGCCTGCCGGTCGGAGCGATGCTGCTTCGCCGCCGGAAACAGGGTATTCTCTCCTGCTGATTCTCCCCGAGACAATCAAGCGGAATGAAACGGCGCGCGGTCCAGTGGGCGGCGGTGGCCCTGGCGGGACTCCTCGAGTCCGCCGGGGCGGCCACCGTCCGCTGGCCGATCGCGACGGACACGTACCTGGACAGCCGGACGGAGAATCAAACCCTCAACTACGGCGCGGCCAACACGCTGAAGGCCCTGATCAACAACAACGTGACCGGCGACGGCTCCGTTTGTCGCGCGCTGTTCACGCTGCCTGCGGAACTGTGGAATTACAGCCCGACCAGCCTCGTCTCCGTCACGGCCTGGTTCTACGTGTGGCAGGACAACACCGGCGACCGCCACGTCACGCTGTTCCCCCTCGCGCGGACGTTCGTGGAAGGCACGCAGAACGGCGGGGCGGCCGACGGCGCGACGTGGCTGACGTACGACGGCGCCCACGCCTGGCTGCAGGCCGGTGGCGACTTCCTGACCAATTTCCCGGCCGCCGGCGTCAAGGAAGAGATCCTGGACGAAGGAATGCACGACCGGTTTTTCAGCTTCGATCTCATGCCCCTGTTGACCAACGAGACCGCCCGGGAGGCGCTCCGCCAGAACGGGGCCTTGCTGCGGATCGACGAGCAGCCGATTCCAACCAATGGCCTGCCCCGCGCGCCGTTCACCAGCTCCGACGATCCGGGGTACACGGCGGAGTACAAGCCGCACCTCCGCGTCGAGGTGGCGCCGCCGGAACCCGAGATCGGCGGGCCGACGATGAACGGCGGCACGGTCACGCTTCCGATCGGGCAACTGACGCCGGGAATCACGAACACCGTCGAGCGGTCGTACGACCTGGCCGCGGCGAATTGGACCTCGATCGCCGTCTTCGTGACCGGCGGGAACGCGACGAACTGGTCCCTGCCGTTGTCGCCGTCGAACCGGGTGTTCTACCGCGTCACGACCCGATAGTCTTAAGGGAGGGCGCCGTGTTGTCGGCGCCGAAAACGAGGCGGCGACGACGCGCCGCCCTCCGGTGCTCCAAGGGGCGTTGTCACACGCCCGTCTTGAGCAACCGGTACAGCTCGCGCATCTCGCGGCCGGCGGCCGTGTCGCATCGCTCCTGGATCGAGGTATAGAGGACCAGGACTTTCCGCCCGTCGACGGACAGCCGCGAGCCGCCGCCCCGGGCGCCGCCCGAGATGGATTCCACGAGGGGGCCGCGGAAGACCGCGTTCATTTCCGCGACCATCTGCCAGGCCTGCTTGTACCCGATGCCCATTCGGCGGGCGGCCTCGCTGACGGACTGCGTTTCGGCGATCAACTGCAACAGGTGCGCCTTGCCCGGCCCGATCGTCGCGCAGATCAGCCGCAGGCGCGGCCTGGCTTCCGGCTGCCCGAATATTTTTTTCAGCGTGTGTCGTTTGGTCGTCATGGCGCACCTAGAAATTTACAGCGGATTTCAGGGATATATAAGCCTGCGCCCGCTCGTCCGACGGCTCGCGGTCGAAGGCGTAGACCACGCCGAGGCCGGGAGCGACATCCAGGAAGCGCAGGAGCGTCATCGAGTAATTGAGTTCGAGCCCTACGCTGTTGAGCCAGTCGTTTTCCGGCTGGCCGGGAGGCTCGCCGTCCCAGGCCATGCCCAGGTCCCAGAACAACTCGCCGAAGAGCTGCTGCCGGTACACGGGTTTCGTCGCGCTCATGCCCTTGTAGACGCGGCAGAGAGGGAATCGCCAGGCCGTGATCGCGCGGGTGGCCTGCCGGCCGACCTGCGTGTTGGGCTCGTACCCGCGCAGGGCGAGGGTTCGCGCGAGGCCGGGCGTGGAGTTTTCCACGATGTCCCCCAACCCGCCCACGCCGAAGAAGCCCTGCGCCGTGTCGTCGCCCGAGCCCGCGCCGTAGATGCCGTCCATCTTCAGCACGTGATTCTCGCCCCAGGGCAGCGTGAAGTATTCCAGCCAGGCGACCAGCCACCGAACGCGGTCGAGGTCGCCGCCCAGCGCGCGGTCGGTCCACTCGATCCCGCCGGAAATGTAACGCCCGTCCTCGACCGAGTGGCTGCGCGGAAACGCCGTGCCATCGAAGTATTCGAGTTGGCCGAACAGCGCGGCCTCGGCGCCCTCGAACAGGTTCGTGGTCAGCAGCGCGCGATCGGCATAGTTGGTCTCGCCGGATTCGAGCGCCTCGCGATCAAGATAACGGTAGCCCAGCGTGAGGGCCAGCTCGCGATCCGCCCGGATCCACGGCACGGTGATCGCCAGGCCGGCGGCGCCGGATTTCTCTTCGTAGTCGTACGGGTGGCCCTCCGTGTCGCGGACAAGGTCGGGGTACGTGTCCGCCGAGTGCAGCCCGAACGCGGTGAAAACGGGATACATTCCCGCGTAGGAATACACGGCCGAGCCGACGGGTATCTCCTCCTCGCCGTCGTACCCGCCCAGCAGGGAGAGCGACTGGAAGCCGGCCGGATCGGAAAGGCGCGCCGCCAGGCCGCCCATCGCGGACTCCTCCGTCGCCGCGGCCCACGGCGTCCAGTAGTCCAGGCGCGCCTCCAGCAGCGAACGGTACGGCCGGGCCGGGCCGGGTTCCGGCGCCGCCTTTTCGGCCTCCTTCAGCCGGCGCTGGTTTTCCGCGACGGCAGGCCACTCGCGCCGGATGGTGGGCAGCGCCCCGGCGATCGGTTTCAGGTTCCCGTAGTCGAGAACCGCCAGGTAATAGCCGTACGAATCGTAGGCCGCGGCGGCGAGCTTCGTCCCATCCGGCGAGAAGGCCGGCTCGAAGAGTCCGCCCTCGACATGTGTCAGGATTTCGGGCTCCGCGTCCGCCTTGAACGGCAGACGGTAGAGATTGTACACGCCGCTCCGGTCCGCGCTGAAGACCAGTTCCTTGCCGTCGGGATGGAACGCCGGCCCGAGGACGATGCACGGCCACTGGAGCAGCGTGGAACCCTCGCCGCTTTCCAGGTTTACGCGGCGCAATTCGGATTCCCCTTCCCGCCCCTGCACGAAGACGAGCCACTGCCCGTCCGGCGAGTAAACGGGATCCACGAGCATGTTGAACGGCTCCGCCTCGGCCAGGACGCGCTCCCGGTCCCGGCGGCCGGCGGAGGCCAGCGGAACTTCGACCAGCCGGCAGACCGCGGCCTCGTCGCGGACGGCGGCCAACTTCTTCCCGTCCGGGCTGATCGCGGGGAAGCGGTAGCGGCCGGCCGCGCTGACCGCCCGCGTCCGGCCGCTGGCGGCGTCCATCGCGCGCAGTTCGCTGTACATGCGGTCCCGGCCGCGGACGTTCAGGCGCGTGTAGTACAACCGGTCGCCCGCGGCGGCCAGGCGGGAAATTCCGGCCTGGACCCGGGCGTGTTTCAGCGGCTGAATCCGGCCGGACTCCAGGTCATAGCGAAAGAGCACGTCGCGCGCCGCCTCGCGGTTGCCGGCAAAAAATATGGATTGCCCGTCAGCGGAGAATTTCGGCTGCGAGACGAGCAGGCGGTCGGGCGTCCGCTTTTTCAACTCCGTCAGCGGCTTTTCGCGCAGCTTCGCCAACTGCTTCCGCTGGTAGCGGGTTTCCTCGTCCAGCGCCCGGCGCGCGAGGTCGGCGAAGGATTCGCCGGTCACCGGGCGGGCGCGGTCGTCGAAGAACCAGGGCCACGAGCGGCTGACCGAGTCGGCGAGTTCGCCGACGACGCTCCGGTCCTTCGGGCCCGCGGCGTCCTCCTGCGCGCGCTGCACGGCGCGGGCGCCCCAGAGGTAGGCGGCGTCACCGTAGGGCCACTCGGGATGCGCCAGTTCCCACTGCCGGGCATCGAGCGCGCGGCCGTCGGCGACCGCCATGCGCATGACCATGTTGGGGAGGCTCTGGCGGCCGCGGCCCTGGCGGGTGAACTCGGTCTCGGACCAGATCGAGGCTCCTTCAAGGAACCAGTTCGGCGCGGTCAGGCCGGGCGGCAGGGCGAAGTAGAAGAGGAGGGTGGAGACCGGGTCGCCGATTTCCGGCAGGAAGCGCCCGAACACGCGGCCGAGCCAGTTCCCGAAGCCGTGCTTCGCGTCGAGCATGAGCACGTGGGTGTACTCGTGCCAGACCGTGCTGCGCAGGTAGCCGCCCGGCTCGTAGATGGAGGACGGCGACGGCCCGGCGGCGAAGAAGGACAGGCGCGCGCGCGGGATCGTGAAGGCCCAGCCGTTATGCTCGTCCCAGCCGTCGTGGAAGAGAACCTGCGCCTTCTCGCGGGGCGCCCAGCGGAAGATCGGGGAGAGCACGGCATGGGCGGCCTCGCACTCGCGGACCAGCGCGGGCGCGCGGTCGGCCAGGGATTCCTGGTAATAGACCACGAAGTGAGCGCTCTCGACGCGCCGGATGCGCTCGCCGATCGGCATGTCCTGCGCGCGGCCGGCTGCCGGCGCTGCAAGCAGCAGCGCTCCCATCCAGAAACACGTGGCGGCCTTCATGATGGTTCCTCCGTTCGCGGATATTCGACCCGAAGCCCGGCGATCCGGCAAGCGCGGAATATATTTGTTTGAACAGGCCCGGCGGCGGAGGGTACGTTTAAACCCCGGTTGATAAAATCAACAAACGGAGGGGTCGATCATGAAACGCATTTTCGGAACCGGCCTGTTGCTTGTCGGACTGCTGGGCCTGTGCGCCCTGGCTGACCCGCCCGCGGAACTGGATTACCAGGGCAAGATCCTGGTCAGCGACATCCCGCTGACGGGCCCGGGATACTTCAAGTACGCGATCGACGATCTCGCGGGCACGGTCAACTACTGGGCGCACGACGGCACGGCCAGCGGCGAGCCGGCGACCTACCTGACGAACGACTGCTACAACGGCGTCTTCAACGTCCGCCTCGGCGCCGCGCCGATGACGGCGATCGATCCCGATATCTTCCAGAACGGCAACGACCTGTACCTGCGCATCTGGTTCAGCGAGGACCAGGTGACCTTCAACGAAATGCTGCCCGCGCAGAAGTTGGTGAGCGCGCCGTACGCGGTCAACTCGGACAGGATCGACGGGTACGACGCGGACGAACTCATCGCCGCGGCAACCAATGCCTTCACGGAGACCGATCCGGTCTACAGCAGCAGCGACGCCGCCGGCGTCACGGCCAGCGACATCTCGAACTGGAACGCCGCCTACGGCTGGGGCGATCACTCCTCCGTCGGCTACCTGACCGCGGAAACCGATCCGATCTTCGGCGCGAGTGCGGCGGCGGGCATCACGGCCGGCCACGTCCTCAATTGGAACGCCGCGTTCGGCTGGGGCGACCACGCGCTGGCCGGCTACCTGACGGCGGAGGCGGACCCGGTCTGGACGGCGTCCAGCAACAACTTCTATACCAAGGGCGAAGCGGAATCGCGCTACGTGAACGTGACCGGGGACACGATGACGGGGACGCTGGTCATGAACGTCGGACTGAACAACGACCTGATCATCAGCAGCGCAGGCCGGACTATCGGGATCGGTAACAACACCGGCGTCGGGATCGGCAACGATCGTATCGCGGTGGGTCGGGAGGTCACCAATTTCGTGGATAATACCGCCCGCATCCGCGGCACCTTCTGGATGGACGGCGGCACGGGGCTGGTCGCCCGGCCCGTGTTCGGCACGGGCGGCTGGAAGACGCTCGCGCCGATCCCGCCTTTCCAGCACGTGATCTACGTGGCCACCAACGGCACCCCGGGGGGGCCCGGCAATATCGACCGGCCTTTCGACAATCCCCAGAACGGCTACAACTACGCCGCCGTAACGTTCACCAACGACCCCGTGGCGCTGGTCATCGCCGCCGGCGCGTACGGCGGCCTGAACATGAACGCCGGGAACATCCATATTCTCGGACAAAGCCGCGCGCAACTGGATACGCTCACCGTGTCGAGCCCGGCGCGGATCATCATGGGCAAGCAGCGGGTGGAGAGCCTCTGCGTGAAGAACGCCGCCATCGTCGCCGCGGACCTCGGGGAGGACGTGAAGTTCGACAACTGCCGGTTCGAGCGCGGGCTCACGATCTACGGGCCCGACGTGGAAGTGCAGGACTGCTACGCCTCCGCCATGGACGGGTCGGCCATCACCGTCGGCGACGGCGTGAACACCATCCAGAACGTGGCCCTGTACAATTCCTCGCTGTACAACGAATCCGGCGTCATGGGCACGCTCCTGGTCAACCCGAGCGTGGGCAACTTCGAGGTGGTGGGCTGCCAGATCGTCAACGGGGCCCTGGGCATCTGCATAGAAGACCGGGAGGTCGGCCCGATTGTACCGGTCCACCTGTACAGCCACAATGTCATCCGGGGCATGCCGCCCGCGCCGGCCAGCGTGGTCGCCGTGCTCGACCAGTTCGCCGCCGGCACGACCATCGCCTTCGTGCAGAATACCGTGCTCGGGCACGTGGGGATCAGCGCCCATCCCCAGTATTACGCCAACAACATCGTGTACGGACGGATCAACAACATCGGCGGGGCGGGGACGCCCGGCTGGGCGCAGGCCGGCGCCGGCGTCGGCGCGGATGCCTCCAACAACACCGAGCACCAGGGTGCCTTCCCCGTCCTGCCGTCATCGTGGAGCGATTGAGGAGGGCGTCATGAACAAGACCCTCTCCTTCCTCGCCGCTTTCCTGTCCGGCCTGCTGCCGGCCGTCCTGTGGGCGGCCGGCGGCCGGGTCGGCGGCCACGCGGAAATCCAGTACGAGGCCGTCGGCGCGGGCGGCGCGGCCTTCGCCTCAAGCGGCAACGTCAAGCTCGGCGGCACGCTCGGCCAGGGCGGCCTCGCCCTCCTCGCCACGAACGACCAGGACCAGGTCTTCCTGAACGGGTTCTGGAAGTCCGAGGATTCCTGCACGCTCTACAACCCGACCATCACGCAGCTGACCCAGAGCACCGGCACCGTGGCCGTCACCTTCATGGTGATCAACGGCAATACCTACTCGGTGCAGTACGTGACCCATGAAGAGGGCGGCCTGATGCTCGGTTCGCACGCGATCACGAATCCCGTGACAACGGTCGTCGGGACCGGGCTGGCGGGTTCGACGACCACGATCTGGCACAACGTGAGCGCGTCTACGAACCGCGTCCGGTTCTACGTCATCCGCTGCGAGTAGCCTTCCCGCGCCGGCGGGACGTCAGCCGTCTATGGCGCAGTGCTTTACCCCTTGAACCGCAGGCCGTCTCCCTGTACATTGCGGGCTCCGCAAAAAAAGCAACTCGGGGAAGGGGTATTTCGATGGCCGGCATTTTCAAGGCGTACGATATTCGGGGAATTTACGGCAACACGCTGACGGAGGACACGGCCTATCGCATCGGGCGGGCGTTCGCCACGTTCCTGAAATGCCGCAAGGTCGTCGTGGGCCGCGATATGCGGCCGCATTCCCCCCCGCTCTTCCAGGCGCTAGCGCGGGGCCTGACCGAACAGGGCGCGGACGTGGTGGACATCGGGATGTGCTCGACGCCGATGTCCTATTTCGCGAACAACCGGCTCGGGGCGGACGCCAGCATCATGATCACCGCCTCGCACAACCCCGGCGAGTGGAACGGGTTCAAGGTCTGCCGGGAGAAAGCGATCCCGATCAGCGGCGAGACCGGCATCGGCGACATCGAGCGGATATTCCACTCCGGCGCGTTTGCCCCGGCCGCCGCGCGGCCCGGCGCGATCAGCACCCACGAGATCCTCGACGAGTACGCCGCCACCATCCGCGGGTTCGCCGAGATCCGCCGGCCGCTCAAGGTCGTGGTGGACTACGCCAACGGCATGGGCATCCTCGAAGGCAAGGTCCTGGACGGCCTGATGGAGATCGAGCCGCTGTTCGACACCCTCGACGGCACCTTCCCGAACCACGAGGCCAACCCGCTCAAGCACGACACCCTCGAGGCGCTCCAGGCCCGGATACGCTCCGGCCGCTACGACTTCGGCATCGCGTTCGACGGCGACGCGGACCGCGTCGGATTCGTGGACGAAAAGGGCGGCATCATCGCCATGGACATCACCACGGCGCTGATCGCGGAGACGATCCTCCAGCACGAGAAGGGCCCGATCTTCTACGACCTGCGCAGCAGCTGGGCGGTGAAGGAGGTCATCGAGGAAAACGGGGGCACGCCCATGATGTCCCGCGTGGGCCACGCGTTCATCAAGGCGCAGATGCGCGAGGCCAAGGCCCTCTTCGCGGGAGAACTTTCGGGCCACTACTACTTCCGCGAGAACGGGTACACCGAGAGCGCGTCCCTGGCCGCCCTGTATATCGCCAACCTGGTCAGCCAATCGGACCGGCCGCTGTCGGAACTGGTGAAGCCGATCCGCCGGTACTTCGCCAGCGGCGAGATCAACTCCGAGGTCCACGACGTCAAGGGCGTCATCGGCCGCCTGCGAGCGAAATATGCCGCCGGGCGGATGATCGAACTGGACGGGTTGAGCGTGGAATTCGACGACTGGTGGTTCAACGTCCGCGCCTCGAACACCGAGCCGCTGGTGCGCCTGAACCTCGAGGCGAAAACGGCGGACCTCATGGCGCGGCACCGCGATGAAGTCCTCGCCGTGATCCGCGGCTGACCGGCGGCCTCACTCCTCGGAGACGCGCGGGCTGACGCCGATTTCGAACCGGCTGACGACGAACGGTTTGCGCCATGCCGGCCGGCCCTGCGTCCCGATCCGGAATTCACCGACCCGGCTCCAGTCCATCGCGCCCGCGTGGAGCGACGGCGCCCTCTGCCGGTTCGAAGCCAGGACCCATCCGCGGTCGCCGAAGGCTTTCAGCGGGATCGCGTAATACCCCAGCGCGTTGCGCTGCCAGGTCCGGTATGGGGCCAGCGGCAGGATCACCATCACGGGATCGGTCCCGTCCGCGCGGCGGTCGGCGAGGCCGAGGTACAGGTCGGCGGCCGCGACATCGGGCTGGATGCGGAATCGGAGGTACGACTTCGGCCGGTAGCGCCGCAGGTCGAGCGGCCTCTGCAGGAGCACGGCCGCGTACGGTTCCGCGCGATCGGCCAGCGTGATCTGCCATTCGAAGCGGCCGGCCTTCCATCGCAGCACATGGCGGGTCTCCGGCGCCGGGTAGACCTGGTCCTCGCGCAGCTCGTGCGAGGCGCCCAGCACCCGGAGCGTCGCGACCCGCTGTTCCGGCTCCGAGTTGACGGCGGAGGCCGGCGGCGCCTGGCAACCGGAGGCCCACCAACCGCCCAGCACCGCGGCGCAGGCCAGTTCCCGGCGCAACAGGTATGATCTTCGAATCACGACTCGTCCCGCTTTTCGCTGGAATTCTAGCGCCCGTCTGCTATGTTGTCCATGCATCTTTGGCCGGCCGTCGGCGCGGTAGCCAAGTGGTAAGGCGGAGGTCTGCAAAACCTCTATGCATCGGTTCGAATCCGATCCGCGCCTCCAGCCCGACGGCGGGACGCTGATGCAGGGTGGGCCGGTCATTCCGAGCCCCCGAGGGCTCGTGGTGGCCGGGAAATGGTTACTGCGGCTGCCCGCCATCCTCGCGCTCTACTTCAAGCGGAAAGGCCGGCTCTAGTGCCGGCCTATTTCTGGTGCCCGACGCGCGCGAAGCGGGTCGTGAAGCGGTCGGTGTCCGTCCACTCCTTGGAGGAGTTCCAGACCTCCACGCCGGGCGTGTCGAGCGTCGTCTCGTCGTGCGGGATGGAATCCATGCACGAGACCGAGCCCGCCCCCATCATCACGCCGATGCCGTTCGACTCGAGCTGGGCGCGCGTGACCTGGAGGAAGCTCAACGGGATCCGGATCTCGTAGAAGCTGTCGCGCGTCGTGTCGTGCGTGGCGATGCTCAACGCCCCGAAGCGGCCGTCGGCGTGGTGCGCCGACGGCATCCACAGCGTGCCGGCGCCGAGGGTGCTGCCCTTGGCGTACGAGATGCCGGCGGCGGCCGCCGTCTTGTAGTTCACCCCGCCGTCGTCCAGCGCGAACACGCCGTTGACCGCGCGCGAGATGTAGCCCTGCCACAGGCTGCCGGCCATGTAGACCTGGTAGTCGGGCCGGTCGGTGCCGGTCCAGTACGGCTGCCCGCCGTTCTTGCTCCAGACGTCCTTGGCCGCGCCCTGGCCCTGGATCGTGTCGATGGCGATCCACTGGAGGATGCCGTCATTGCTCGAGATCTTTCCGCCGGCCGCGGAGCCCGCGTTGGCCCCGTCGATGATATCCGTCAGGTCCACGTACTGCCACGCGAGGTACAGGTAGGTGTCGTCCCACGCGGCCCACAGGTAGGCGAAGTCGAGCGGAGCCTCGTGCGTGGTCCAGTTGTCGCCCAGGGTCCGCGGGTCGTCGTCGGCCACGTCCAGCGCGACGAGCATGTTGGTCGTCCAGTCGGACGGGCTGCCGTCGATGGTGATGGTCGCCGCCCGCCCGAGCGTCGGGTTCACCGAGTAGGGCTTGAACGCGCCGAGCTCGACGACGTCGTTGACCTTCACGGAGACGGACGTGACGGCGGACGTGTTGCCGGACGCGTCGATGGCGATGGCCTTGATGGTCAGGTCGTTCGTGATGTGCAGGGGCGCGGTGTAGAGCTCGCTGTCCCAGACCGGCGTGGAGCCGTCGAGCGTGTACGTGATCAGCGGGTGGGCGTCGTAGTCGTCGACCGCCGCGAGCGTCACGTCGAGGAAGGCGGCCGCGGTCGTCGTGTTGGAGGGCGAGTACGACAGGACCGGCGCCGCGACGTCCGGCTGGGCCGGGTCGCGGATGGCCACGGAGTAGTTCTGGCTGCCGTTGTTGTCCCAGAGGGTGAAGCCCTGGTCGTCCACGATTTCGATCGCGAACTGGACGCTGATGCCCTTCGGGAAGAAGCCCAGGTTGGCCTCCCACAGGTCGTTGTTCAGGCTCGTTCCGATCCAGGTCATGCTCATCCCGTACCAGTTCTGGCCGTTCGAGCTGTAGACGATGTTGGCGCCGGCCGCGCGGCCCTGCGGCCACGATTCGGCCCGCACGATTAGGTCGTCGCCCTCGAACACCGTCACCTCGTAGGGGACGTTCTGCCCGACGGCCCGGTAGAACGCGGAGGGGCCGTCCGAGGGAGGATTGGTGACGGAGAAGGTGCTGCCGCCGGCCACGACGTTCGTCACCAGGTCCCAGGACACCAGGTTCGTGGACCGGTACATCCGGTACTCGGTGCCGACGATCGCCGAGGAGGACTCCACCTTCAGCCCGTCGCCGGAGAGGCTCACGGCCGCCAGGCAGGGCGCCCGCAGCGAGCGGCTGATCGTGTTGCCCGCCCAGTGCACCGACCGCGTGCTGCCGGTGCCGCCGACGAACGCCCAGTAGTTCGTGCCGCCGGCGTTGGCCCAGTGCTGGTTCGTGCCGCTGTCGTCCCAGAGGCTGACCGCGTACTGGATGGACGCGCCGCTGGAGCACCGGCCGAGGTTGGCATGCCAGAAGTCGTTGCTCGGCGACGTGGCGTTGAGCGAGAGCGGCATGGTCGGCCACGTCTGGCCGTTGTCGGCGCTGTAGACGACGAACCCGCTGATCGCCGAGCTCGTCGGCCATGACTGGATGTCGACCCAGAGGTCGTCGGCGGACGTGATGGCGCCGTTCGTCGGCCAGTGCGAGACCGCGCCGATCCAGCCCAGGGGCTGGCCGCTGCCGCCCGAATTCACGACCGCGAGGTAGTTGGTCCCGCCGGAATTGTCCCAGAAGTTGGTGCCGCCCGACTGCACGATCTGCACGGCGTACTGGATGCGGGCGCCGGCGGAGAACTGGCCGAGGTTCACGTGCCACGCGTTGTTGTTGCCGGCCACGCCGTTGGTGCTCAACTCCCTGGTGTTCCAGCCCACGCCGTCGGTGCTGTACACCACCGTGCCGCCGGTGGCCGTGTTGGTCGGCCAGGACTCGATGTCGATCCACAGGTCGTCCGCCGCCGTGATCGAGCCGTTGACGGGCCAGTGCCGCGTGTTGCCGATCCACTGCAGGTTCGTCGACGGCCCCGGGCCCCCGCCCTGCTCCTCCAGCTTGAGGAACTGCGCGATGGAGCCCTCCGCGCCCTTGTCGGCGGAGAAGCCGACGTAGATGCCGTTCGCCGCGATGTCCGCCCCGCTGCGGCCCGACGCCCACAGGTACGTGTCCGGCGTCGTCGAGGCCAGGTTCTTCACGTTGTACGTCCGGGTCGGATCCAGGTAGATCGGCGCGACGTTGACGTTGAACGTGCCGCTGTTGGCCGTGCCCGGCTGCAGGTTGACGAACGCCACCACGACGTCCTGGTCCTTCGGGTCCCACCCGTAGCGGGTGTACTTCAGGACGGAAAAGATCTTGGGATGGGGCCCCTGGCCGCCGGTGCGGTCGAGGTAGTACTGGTCCGCCACCCGCAACGCGAGCGACCGCGACCGGCCGAGGTTCGCGTCCTTGTAGCGGTGCCACAGCGACTCGTTGTCCCCGCTGTACCGGCCGGACCACAGGTTGTTCATGTTGTGGTAGTTCCGGATGTCCGGGATCGTCCGCCCGAACTCCACGCGCTCCCGGCTGAACTGCCCCAGCGCGTCGTAGCCCAGCTCCTGGCCCTCGTACAACTGCGGCGTGCCGTCCACGGAGCAGAAGACGCTGTGCATCGCGACCCCGTCCCACTTGCGGCCGATCCACGGGCCCTGGTCGTGGTTCATCGTGCCGCGCAGGATCAGCGCCAGGCCGAACTGCGTCTTGCGCTGGTCGATGACGTTGCGCAGGTCGGTCGACTGGATGTCGCCGTCCTCCACGATCGCCCAGAGCTCATTCTCGTTCAGCGCGTCGAACCCGCCCTTCCACGCGCGATAGGCGATGTTGCCGCCGTCCAGCGACTCGGACACGAAGTAGAGCTCCGGCTTGAGGGACTTGGCCCTGTTGATCAGGTACTGCCACGCCTGCCGCGGCAGGCCCTGCGCGAAGTCGCAGCGGAATCCCCCGATCTTGCCGCCCGTCTTCTCGTGCCAGTAGCGGATGAAATACGAGTAGTACTCCACCATCTTCTTCACGTCGGCCGAGGCCGTCCACGCGCCGTCGCTCGTGTCGTTGATGTTGCCCAGCGCCGGGTACGTGCCCCAGAACAGGTCGAACGCGTCCGGCCAGACGAAGTCGTTGCGGTCCGCCGGCGCCGGGCCGATCTCCGACGCGCTCGTGGCGGTCTCCGTGTAGTGGTAGTTCGCCCAGTCGGACTGCGGCTTGGTGGTCGGGCAGCCGCTGCGCGTGCCGGTGTAGCGCGAGAACCACGGGTACTTCACGCTGCGCATCTCGGCCAGCGGGTTGGCGTAGAGATTCGTCGGGTTGTCGGGATCGCGCTCGATCTCGATGTCCGTGGCCACGTGGTTGAAGATCACGTCGCAGATGACCTTCACGCCCTTGGCGTCGGCGGCGATCACGAAGTTGGTGAACTCGCGCATGGCCGTGGCGCGCGTGCCGTCCGAGCCGAGGTGCTCCGCCACCTGGAAGAGGTTCTTGATCGAGTACGGGCTGCCGGGGTCGCCGGAGTTGCAGTCGCTCTTGGCCCCGATGGGGTGGAACGGCTGGAGCCAGATCGTGTTCACGCCCAGGGCGCTGATGTAGTCCAGGTTCCAGTTCTTCGCCGAGTTGGTCAGCGACGCGAACGTGCTGCGCGTGGCGTAGTCGTTGCCCGTGGCGTCCACGACGTTGGCCTGCATCTCGTAGACCACCATGTCGCGCGTGGCGACGTCGGAGATGTTGACCACGGGATTGCGGCCGGCGTACCAGCGCCAGTTGGCGTCGCCCGAGACCTTGTAGCGGGCGCGGACGTCATAGGAGCCGCACTTCTGGATCGGGAGGGCGAGCGTCCACTTGCCGCCGCCGGCGTCGGCCATGGTGTAGGCGCCCCAGTAGCCGGACGCGTCGCCCTGCGCCACGGTGTTGGGGTCGGGCGGGGAGAGCGTGGCCTGGTCGCGGTGGTTGAGCGTCGTGAAGATCTCCGCGACGGTCGGCGTGCCGTCGTTCGGCCAGAACTCGAACGTGATGACGTTCGTCTCGCCCGCGGACTCGTCGATGAAGAAGTGGTAGACGCGGTTCTCGGCGTCGCTGCCGAAGATCGACAGGCTCGAAGCCGCGAGACTCGTGCCCGCCATAAACAGAAAGAGGACGGCGCCCAGCGCAGAGGTTCGAGTTTTCATAGTCATTCCTCTCCCTATCCCTTCTCCCGTCCAAGGACGGACTCACCCATATTGGAACTAAACAACGAAGGTAAAACGCTCGACTAATCTACCGCGGTTTCGCTTTTCTGTTAAGCGAAGATTCGATAGGCGGCACGGCCGCTATCGCCAGGGCTGAAAAACGCGCCTTGCCGACGGGATCAGCGGACCGTCAGGATATCGGACTACGCCTCCCCGGCCGGCTTCTTCTTCGCCTTGTCCTCGGTCATCCGGCCGAGGTACTCGGGCAGTTCCACGCCGGCCATGGACGCGACGTCCTGGAGCGGCGGCACGCTCTTGATGAGGCTGGAGACGAAGTTCGCGGTGGACGAGCCCTTCTCCCCGCCGCCCGCGGAATCCCAGACGGTGATCTTGTCGATCTTCAGGTTGCGGATCGCCTCGACCTGGCGGGCGACGACCGCCTCGATCTTCTCCACCATCAGGAACGTCGCGGCGGCCTTGGCGTCGCCGTTGCAGCTCTTAACCAGCGCGGTGTAGCCGGCGGCCTTGCTGTCGAGCACCAGCCGCACGCCCTTGGCCTCCGCCTCGTACTTCAGCAGCGTGCCGTCGGCCTGGCCCTTCGCCTCGCGCCGGATGCGCTCGGCCTCGGCCTCGGCCATGATCTCGATGTTGCGCTTCTCGATCTCGCGCTGGACGACCAGCTCGGCGTTCAGGCGCTCCTGCTCGGCGAGGTACTGGGCCTTCTGAATCTGGACCTGGGCCTCGCGCCGGGCGACCTCGGCCTTCTGCATCGCGGCGGCCTGCTTCACGGCCAGCAGGGAGTTGGAATCCGCGATGTCCGCCTTGGCGGTGTTCTCGCCGCCGACGGCCTGGGCCTCCTGGCCCTGGACGTAGATGCGCTGGTCGGCCTCCGCCTTCTTCTTGCCCTTCTCCGCGGCCGCGACGTTCTCCGCCACGCGCACGGTCTGCTCGCGGTTGGCCTCGGCCTGGCCGATCGCGCCCACCTTGTCCTGCTCCGCCACGTCCACGCGGGCCTTGTTGACCGCCTCCGCGGCCGCCTTCTTGCCGATGCTCTCGATGTACAGCGACTCGTCCGTGATGTCGGTGATGTTGACGTTGATCAGGTAGAGGCCGATCTTGTTCAACTCCGGCTCGACGTTCTTGCGGATGGACTCCAGGAAACTTTCGCGGTCCTGGTTGATCTGCTCGATGGTCAGCGAGGCGACGGTCAGGCGCAGCTGGCCGAAGATGATTTCCTTGGCCATCGCCTCGATATCGCCGCTCTCCAGGCCCAGCAGGCGCTCGGCGGCGTTGAGCATGATGTTGGGATCCACGCTGATGCCGACCGTGAACGTGCTGGGAACGTTGATGCGGATGTTCTGCTGGGAGAGGGCGTTCTGGAGCGGGATGCTGATGGTCATCGGCGTCAGGCTCAAGAACGCGTAGTCCTGGATCAGCGGCCAGACGAGCGTGCCGCCGCCGTGCATGCAGCGCGCCGAGCGGTTATCCGCCACCTTGCCGTAGATCACGAGGATCCGGTCGGACGGGCAGCGCTTGTAACGCGCCGCGAGGAACATGATGGTCGAAACAATCAGGATCACGAACGCGAGCACGACGATCGGCAGCATGGCGGGTCCCTCCATTTTTTTCCTTAAATCTTCTCGACGACCAGGACGTTCCCGGCGGTCACGCGGACCACCCGGATCCGGGCGCCGGTCTTCAACTCGGCGCCGCCCTCCGTGACGGCGTCGAACACGCGCAACTGGCCCTGCACGGCGACGCGGACCTGTCCGCTCTTGCCGGGCGCGAGGGGCAGGTAGACCTCTCCTTCCTGCCCGACGGCGGTCTCGATCCGCAGCGTGCCGTCGGCCTGGAGCTTCTTCATGCCGATAAAGATGCGGCCGATCACCCAGACCGTGAACAGGCCCGCGACCAACCCGCCGAGCACAGCCCACAGGTTGCTCGCGCCGGCCTGCTTCGAGATCGCCAGCGCGACCAGGCCGAACATCATGAAGAAGGCGGTCAGGCCCTGGAGCGAAAGCGCCTTGAAGCTCGCGTCGGCGTCGCCCGACATGTCCGCGGGATGATCCGTATCGATGCCGTCGTCATGGCCGAGGAACATCAGGATCGTCCGCACGATGAACAGGAGCGCGCCGAACAGGGCGCAGACCGCGTAGAACTTCTGCATCGTGGTCAGCATCTCGAAAAAAGCCGTCATCGCCGTTCTCCTCCCTGCTTGAATCCATTAAAGCGAATGGCGGGCAAAAAAGCCATTCTTTCATCGAGACGCCGCCGTCACGGCTCCGCGCGGGCGCGGACGCGGAAAAAGGCGCGGCCGGGCCCCAGGATGTTCGTGAGGCCGTTGACCGGCGGCGTGGCGGGCAGGTTGGTCGCGAAGGGCGCGAACTCGCCAACCAGGTCCGCGCAGGCCTCGACGTCATACCGCCAATCCGACGCCGACGGCCATTCGAGGCGCGCCTGCCCCCCGGCGAGCGGCGCCCAGGCGGTCACCGCGGGATCGGCCGTGCGGTGGCGCGCGAAGCGGAAGTGCCGGACGGATACGTCGTCGCCTCCCGTATCCTCGTCGATCACGACCCGGCCGATGGCGGCGTCGGACACGATGCCGAGAAAGGCAAAGGCGTTGGACCGGGCCGGCACGATGGAGGAATAGCCGATCAACTGGGCGGCGGGATCGTAGACGTAGACGCCGCCGTCAGCGATCAGCGGATCGTTCTCCCCGATGTCCATCGCCACTCCGTGCAGGTTGGGGCCGTCGAGGATAACGACCTCGAAATCGTCGTCCTCGTAGTCGTCGATGTCGCCGACCGAAAGGGCTTCCTCGAATCCCAAGTAGGGCGGATAGCCGGCGCCCTCCTCGTTGTCGCTGAACGTGAACCGCGCGCCGGCCTGGAGCGTCGCCACGCGGAAGGACCACGGGAGGCCGGTGTTCACGGCCTGGAAGGTCAGGTTGGAGCCCACGTCCACGTTGTTCTGGGCCGGCGCGTCCACCTCGTCCGCCAGGCCCACGTTGGCCGCGGTGGTCTGGAACAGTTCGCGGTTCGTGGTGGCGGCAACCCAGTCGGCCTCGTTTGTGAAGAACAGCGTGTCCGCCACCGCGCCCCGGACGGCCCAGGCCGTCGCCCCGGCCAGAACAGAGGCCTTCCATGCGATGGAGCTTCCACGCAGAATGAGACTGCTCATACCCCCTCCTCCGCGCTCTCCTTGTGCGGTTCCGACGGCCACAGGATAGCCGAAGGACCGCCGCGCCTCAACAGCAAAGGGACCCGCCATCAGCGGGGGAACAGGAGCGCGGGGAACAGCGCGGCGAAGCCGGCGGTGGGCCCGAAGCGAACGGCCAGGGCGGCCGCCGCAAGCACGAGGGCCAGCCAGATCGCGAATTGCAGGGCGGGCGCGCGGACGGGGGCGCCCCGCGCGCGCCACCGGCGGACGGCATGGACCTCGGCGGCGGGGAACAGAAAGCCGAGCCCGAAATACACCACCCACGCGAGCACCACGATCGGCGGGAGCGATCCACCGGTCCGGATTTCCATCCCCGGCGCCGCGCGGCGCGTGAGGCTGTAGAGGATGCAGGCCTCGCCCAGGAGCGGCGCGTTCGCCGCGTTGGAGAGGATGCGCGGCGTCAGCCACGTGCCGTTCGGCAACGGCCAGCCGAAGACGGTCATCTGCGCCGCCAGCGGCCAGGCCCGGTCGAACCGGCCCATGATCCGCGAGCCCGCCACGCCGAAGGCGCTGGCGGAGACCCCCACCCCGCCCAGCACCGGCCCGGCGTCCACGTCCATGTACCAGTCCCCGCCGCCGAGGTCGCGGGGGAATTCCCGGAACCCGCGCAAGCCGTACTTCTCCTGCCAGAACCACTGCTCGTAGCGGGCGTACCAGTCCCGCGCGATATCCGGCCACAACTCGGGCGCGCTCATGAAGGCGTACGAAATCCCGCAGCCGCGCGCGGCGCCGAAGGCCACGCCCCGGACGGGATCGGCGACGTATGGCGGCAGCCCGCGCGGGTCCAGCCGTGCGCCCTGGAAACCGCGGAGCGAGCGCGCGGCAAAGGCGGAATGATCCGTCTCCAGCACGGCGTCCGCGCGGCGGATCGCGGCGACGGCCATGAGCACGTCCATGGGATAGCACTCGCCCGGGTAGTCGTTCAGGATGCCGTGCGGGGAGCGGTCCAGTTCGGCGGAGAGGGTCTCCACCTGTTCGCGCAACATGGGCCGGTGGCGCGCGTCGCCGGTGAGGCGGCGGTGGCTGGTCATCGCGGAGATCAGCAGCATGCGGTAGAACACGTTCTCGCGGTGCAGGTAGTCGTCGCCCCAGTGGAGCCTGACCCAGGCCGCGTGGCCGGGGTCGAGGACCAGGTCCGTCGCGGCCTCGACCGCGCCGCGGGCGAACTCGCGGGGCGCGGGCCCGGCCGGATTCGCCCGCCGCTCCCAATCCTCCTGCAACGATTCGACGGACCAGAGGTAGAAGACGGACCCGAACAGCGGCCACTCCGTGCCGGCGATCTCGTGGAGCGCCAGCGACTCAGCCTTGCCGCTGCCGATCCGGCCGCGCGCCCAGCGCTCGTAGCGGGGCGTGAGGTCTTCGAACAGCCGCCACGCGGCGCGCGGGATGGCGTCCGACCGCAGCGCGGGATCGGCCAGATCGCGGAGGACGGACAGCCCGGGCAGGATGAAAAAGTACAGGCTGATGGCGGCGGCCGCGCCGAGGTTCACGCGGCGGGCGGCGCAGGCAAGGCGGCCGGTTAGGTCATTCGTCATTTTTCCTGATCCACGCCCCCACCGCGTCGCCGATCAGCGCGCACTCGAGGCCGAAGGGCAGGTAACCCGCGAAGCCGAGCAGCGGCATCTCGAAGAGGTGGAAACGGTTTACGAACGGCACCGCGTAGACCCAGCGCGCGAGGCTGTGGAAATTCCACATCTCCCAGAAGAACCCGCAGATCAGCGCCGAAGCGGCGAACAGCGCGGCGCGCCGGGCCGCGCTCCCGTCGGGCCCCGGATCGAGGAACGGCCGGTCCGACAGCATCCGCATCGCGGAAAGCACCAGCAGGGGCGAGATCCACAGCAGCGGGAAGAGCATGTCCGGCCACACGGCGAGGAAGGCCAGGCCGAGCGCGGCGACCGCCAGGAGCAGCACGGCCGGCGCGGGTCGGCCCGAACTCGGCTCGCTCGCGGCCGGACGTCTGCCGAAAACGGAGCCGAGAAACTCGCACGTCCCCAGCACCGCGGGCAGGACGGTGGAGAACGGGAGCGTGGCCTCGATGAAATACTGGAGCGGCGAAATGTGCTCGACGCCCGTGTAATACCAATTCTGCACAAACCGGTTCAGGTACTCGAAGTACCACCAGAACACCGCGCTGACCGGGAACAGCGCGAGGAAGAAGCGCGGCCGGGCGGTCATCATGCAGGCGCCCGTCCGGCGATACGCCAGCGCGTTGACGAGCACGATGTATCCGAGCCACAGCGGCGTGAACGTGAATCGCTGGAGCGGCGCGAACCAGGGGAAGCGGTTCCACGCCAGCACCCAGGCGGCGGCCGTGAAGACCACGCCGAACCAGCCCCAGGCCGGGAACGGCCGCGCCGGCTTCGAGCGCGGGCGGTCGGCCCAGGCGCGGACAAGGACCCGGACCATCGGCACAACGAGTGCGAGCCCGAGCAGGGTCAGCACGACGAACGCGGGCCAGGAAAAACCCGCATGCTCGACGTAGCGGGTCAGGGGCGGAAACTCCAGGTACCGGGTCACGGGATAGCCCCGAATCTTCACGCCGATCAACGGAAGCAGAACCAGCCCCGCCGCCACGCCCAGACCTCGGAGCACCGCTTTCATTCCGAACTCCTTCACCGAACAGTATAGACCCCGCCGCCGCTGTTGTAACCGGGGATTCTGACCGCCGACACAAGCGCCGCGTTCACAACGTATCCTTTGAAAAAGGCTTGCGGGGACAGGCGGCTGGAGCGAAAATGCAACACAAGGAGCGGTTCATTCGCCGGGGAGGCGCGTATGAAAAGCGGGTGCCGATGGTTTATCACCGCCGCCTTGTTCGGCCTGGCGTCCGGCGCGTCCGCGCAGGGCATCTGGATCAGCAACGGCCTCTCGCCGTCGGCCAAAGGCTACCTGGCCGTCAAGGTTAGCTTCGGCGGGTATTGCAACGACGGATACGTGGGCGCCGACTCGGGGACCGTCGGCTTTCTTTACGAGTTCCTGACCTATTTCTCCGTGAACGATGGCGGGGCGATGCTTCCCTCCGCCACGCCCGTGGATCTCGGCTCAAACCGCGTCCAGTGCTCCGACACGCTGGATGGCGAGTACGGCAAGATCCAGTACACCGTCCTCACCTGGATACCCCCCGGAGAGACCGCACTCTATCAGCGCTGGACCCTGACCCGCGCCGGCGGCCTCGGCGACCTGCGGTGCGTGCCGTACGTGGACGAGGACGTCGGGGACACCTTCGATGATGTGTTTATCCCGCTGGGAACCTACGCCAGCGGTTCGCTCGAGTTGCACACCGTGGACCAGGCCTCGCGGGTCGGCTTGAGCCAGGGCGTCCTGAAGACGGACGAGCGCAACGTCACGTGGGCCGGCTGGCATGCGGATTGGTATGACGCCTTGCAGGAACACATCCGGTACAATGGCGCTACCAACTTCCCAGCCGCCGGCTACATCAACACGTCCCATCTTCCGCTCATCGGAGGCTCGTCTCCGCCCGAGTACGGCCCTTCCGACGTCACCTCGGCGCTGGCCTACGACGTCAACCCCGCCTCGACCCAGGCGGTCTTCACGGCCATCCTCGGCACCGTTCCGCATTTCGACTACTTCACCCTAACGGTCCAGTCGCAGGACCCGTCCTCCGGCGCGGCCGTCACCGTCTCGCCCGCGGACAACGAGGGCAACGGCGACGGCAGCACGCCGCTCGCGCGCACGTACGTCGCGGGCAAGGCCGTCACGCTGACCGCGGCGGCGGCGGCCGGCACGAACGTGTTCAGCCGCTGGCTGCTCGACGGCGCGGACCAAGGCACGAACCGCTCGCTGGTCGTCACCCTGTCCACCAACCGCACCGCGACGGCGGTGTACGGCGGCGGGGGCGCGGCGACCAACCTGCTGCCGGACCTCTCGGTCCGTTCGTTCCGGTCGGACAAGACCCTTGTGAACGCCGGCGAGCCGTTCTGGGTCGAGGCCAGCGTCACCAACTACGGGCCGGGCCACGCCGGCGCCTGCCATGCCCGGCTGTATCTGACACCCAGTAACGATTTTACCCTGCAGGACGACTTCCTCATCGGCCGGATCCCCATCCCCGCCCTCAACGCGAACACGGACACCTGGGTCCGCTGGACCTTCACGGCGCCGCACTTCCCCTTCCCGTCCAACGCCGTGTGGACAATCGTGCACCTGGATACCGACAGCGAGGTGACGGAAACCAACGAAAACAACCTCTTCAAGAGCGTCAATCCGTTCTATTCCATCCTGGCCCCCACCGGCTCGGTCCGCGTGCTGTCCGTGTTCTCGTCCAATCCCGACGTGGACGTCAGCATCGGCGTTGTGCCGCCGGACAAGAACGGCGACGCGAACGGCCTGACCACCGTGACCCGGGGCTACGCCACGAACACCACCGTGAGCCTCACCGCGCCCACGTTCGCCGACGGCAACCCGTTCGACCACTGGCTGCTCAATGGGGCCGACGCGGGGAACAACGCGATGCTGACCGTTCCGCTCACCAGCAACCAGACCGCGCGGGCGGTGTATGGGCTCTCGGCCGGGCTGTCCGTCGCGTCGCAGGATCCGGACGGCGGCGTCGCCGTAGAGGTCGCTCCCGCGGACCGCAACGGCAACGCGGACGGCATCACGCCCTTCAACCGCGCTTACACCAGCAACCTCACGGCCGTCCTCACCGCGCCCGAAATGGCGGAAGGGAAACCGTTCAGCCATTGGCTCCTCGACGGCACGAACAAGGGCGCCTCGCGCATCGTCAACGCCGCGCTGGCGACAGGCTCAATCCATTCGGCCACGGCCGTTTACAGCGTCACCGGTGCCCTGCCCGACCTGATCTGGAGCGGCCACGCGTGGCGAACCAACGTCCTGCGCGAGGGCGACGCGTTCTGGATCAACTGCATCATCACGAACATCGGTCAGGGAGCCGCCGGCCCCAGCCACGCCACGTTCCACTTGAGCCCCGGCAACGACTGGGACCTGACGGACGATTTCTGCGCGGGAGAGCAGTCCGTCGGCGCGATGGGCCCCGGTGGCGCGCAGTCGATCCGATGGGAGTTCGCCATGCCCGACCGGGGATCCGGCACGTACACGCAGTGGATCCTGGTGGACGTGGACTGCCGCGGCGAGGTGGACGAGAGCAACGAGGCCTCGCCGTACAAGGGCGGCTCGACGCTGCTGGTCAGCGACGGGACGGCGACGGGGCGTACGCTCACCGTGCTCTCCTCCTCGCCCGACGCCGGCATTGCGATCGACGTCGCTCCGGCCGACCTCGCGTGCGAGAGCACGGGCACGACCGCCTTCACGCGCGCGTACACCAACGGGGCCGTCGTCACCCTGACGGCCCCGTCGAACGCCGGCGCCCAGGTGTTCCACCGCTGGCTGCTCGACGAGAGCGCCGCGGACACCAACCGGAGCGTCGCGGTGACGCTGACCACCAACCGCACGGCGCGCGCGGTGTACGGCCCGGCCGTGGACGACGCCGTGCTGTGGGGCTCGGCCACCAACGAGTTCGGCCGGGCCGTCCGCGCGGACGGCGCGGGCAACGTCTACACGGTCGGATACGGCTACGGGCCGCTGGACGGGCAGACCAATGCGGGTGACAGCGATATCTTCCTCCGCAAGTTCGGGCCGGACGGCTCGGGCGTTTGGACGCGCGTTTTCGGTTCGGCCGGCCACGACGAGGCGGAGGAACTGTGTCTGGACGGAGACGCCAACCTTTACGTCGTGGGGTATACCGAAGGCGCGTTCCATGGCGAGTCGTACACCGGCGCCCGGGACGCGTTCCTGGCCAAGTACAGCCCGGCCGGCGACCATCAATGGACGCATTTCTTCGGCTCCTCGTTCAGCGACTACGGCAACGGCGTGCACGTCGGGAGCGACGGGTTCGTCTACATGGCGGGGACCACCTACGGGGCCTTCGAGGGCCAGACGAACACGGGCGGGGCCGATTTCTTCGCCGCGAAGTTCTCGGCGGACGGGACGCTCGCGTGGACGCGGATCTGGGGCTCGGTCAGCAACGATCACGCGCGCGGGATCGGGCCGGGCCCGTCGGGCAGCGCGATGTTCGGCGGCTTCACGGCCGGCGCGCTGGCCGGCCAGACGAACACCGGCGGCAACGATTTCCTTGCGGCCCGCCTCTCGACCGCGACGGGCACGAGCCTCTGGACCCGGATCTGGGGCTCGGCGTCGGACGAGAATGCCGAGGACATCGCCTCCGATACCCGCGGCAACACCTACCTGTTCGGCTACTCCTACGGCGCGTTCCACGGCCAGACCAACGCCGGGCGCTGGGACTTCGCGCTCACGAAGCTCAACGCCGGCGGGACGGCCGCCTGGACGCGGATCTGGGGCTCGGCCACGAACGACTACGGGCTCGGCGTCTGCCTGGACGACGCGGGCAACGCGTACGCGGTGGGCTATACGACCGGTGGGCTGGACGGCCAGACGAACAGCGGCTGGTACGACGCGGCCGTATCCGCCTTCACGCCGTCCGGAACGCGGATCTGGATGCGGCTGTTCGGCGGCGCGCTCGGGGATTACGGCATGGAAGCGGCCGCCGACGGCGCGCGGAACCTGTACGTGGTCGGGACCACGTACAACGCGCTGTTCGGGCAGTTCCTGAACGGCGGCGCGGACCTCATGCTGGTCAAGTTCGCCACGCGCGGCAATACGTATGCGCTCGCCGTGCAGTCCGCGAACCCGGACGCCGGCGTGCCGGTGACCGTCACACCCGACGAGCGATCCGGGATCGTGACCGGAACCACGCCGTTCGCGCAGGCCTACCTGGAGAACACCCGCGTCACGCTGGCCGCGCCCGGGACCATGGGCGCGACGCGATTCGACCGCTGGGAGGTGGACGGCGTGCCGCAGGGCTCGAACCGCACGGTCGCGGTGTCGCTCTCCGCCGACCGCGAGGCGGTCGCGTACTACGAGGGCTCGTCCGCCGGCGGCGACCTGGTCTTCGGGTCCGGCGACGACGAGTATGCCGGCGGCGTCTGCACGGCCGGCGACGGCTCGGTGTATGTCGCGGGGTACAGCGACGGCGAGTTCGGCGGGCAGACCAACGCTGGCCTCTTCGACGCCTGTCTGCGGAAGCACTCCGCGGCCGGCGCGGTGCAGTGGACGCGGCTCTGGGGCGGCGATTCCTACGACTACGGGCAGGCCGTCGCGGCCGCGCCCGACGGCGGCGCGTACGTGGCCGGGTACACCTACGGCGCCTTCGA
Organism: Verrucomicrobiota bacterium; assembly: GCA_022710725.1. Taxonomy (GTDB): domain Bacteria; phylum Verrucomicrobiota; class Kiritimatiellia; order CAIQIC01; family JAGNIJ01; genus JAGNIJ01. The sequence continues at coordinate 32,755 of JAKLGK010000010.1, read as the reverse complement.
CGGGCAGACGAACTCCGGCTCGCTGGACCTCTTCCTTTCCCGCTTCGACGCGGCGGGCGCGCGGCAGTGGACCCGCGTCTGGGGCTCCGCCGAATGGGACTATGGCGCCGCCGTCGCGGTCGCGCCGGACAGCAACGTCTACGTCGCCGGGTTCGCGTTCGGCGCGCTGGACGGGCAGACCAACAACGGCGGCGCGGACTTCCTGCTCTCCAAGTTCAACCCGGCCGGGACCCGGCTGTGGACCCGGCTCTGGGGCTCGCCGGACGACGAGATGGGGCGCGGGGTCTGCGTGGACGGCGGCGGCGACATCTTCGTGACCGGCTCGTCCGATGGCCATTTCGACGGCGTGGTCAACTCCGGACGGTACGACCTGGTCGTCAGCAAGTTCAGCGCCGCCGGCGCGCGGCAATGGTCGCGAAGCAAGGCTTCGTCCGCGGCGGAGGTCGGGTTCGGCATCGCGGCGGACACCAACGGCAACCTCTATGTCGCCGGCTCGACGGACGGGCCGCTCGGCGGCGAGCCGCATGCGGGCGAAACGGACCTGTGCCTGGTGAAATTCGACGCAAACGGGACCCCGCAATGGACGCGCGTCTGGGGCTCGACCGCGGCCGACCACGGCAGTGGCGTCGCCGTGGACGAGGCCGGGCGCGCCCTGGTCTGCGGGTACACGGAGGCGTCCATCGGCGGCGCGGAATTCCTCGGCGTCCGCGACCTGTGCCTGACCCGGTTCGATTCCTTCGGCTATCCCGAGTGGACCCGGCTGTGGGGCTCGGAGGAGACCGACGAGGCCTGCGGCGTCGCGGTCGCCGGCGACGGAACCGCCTGGGTCGCCGGCACCACCGAGGGCTCGTTCGGCGGGCAGACCAACCAGGGCGGCGCGGACATCTGCCTGACCCGGTTCGACGGCGGCAGTTACTCGGGCGCGCTCTCCACGGTCTGGGGCGAGACCCTCTACACCGGCTTCCAAACCGGGACGGTGCGCGTCCTGCTCTTGAGTTACCTGCACGGCACCGAGGTGGATCGGGCCGAGCGCGGCGCGCCTGGCGCGTTCCAGTTCGACGCGCTCCCGAACGACACGTGGTACGAGCTCTTCGCGTTCCGGGACGTGAATAACAACGACATCTGGAACTACGGCGAGCCTGTGGGCCGCTACGAACGCAATCCGTTCCGGCCCGCGACAAACATGACCAACGTGATCATCCGGCTGGAGGAGCCCGATAGCGACCTGGACGGCCTGTCCGACCCGTACGAGGAAACCGGCACCGGCACCGACCCGGACAACCCGGACACCGACGGCGACGGCCTGTCGGACGGCTACGAAGTCGGCACCGGCTCGAACCCGCTCAACCCCGCCTCGCACGCCGTGCACGACGGGCCCGTCCGCGAGTGGACCGTGATCCGGCCTTCCACCAACACGGCGTACGGGCTCCAGGCCAATGGCGTGGCCGTGGACGCGGACAACCGGCCCGTGCTGGTCGGCGACAGCCATGAATCCGTCGAGGGCGCGCCCGCGCTCGGGTCGGGCGATATCCTGCTGAACGCCTACAGCGCGAGCCGCAGCAGCCTGTGGGTGCGCCTCCATGGCGGCACAAGCCACGATTTCGGCCAGCGCCTGGCTCGCGTGGCCGGAGGCGGCTTCGCCGCGGCAGGCACGACGTACAGCGCGTTCGGCGGCCAGACCAACTCCGGCGCGGGCGACCTGTGCCTGGTTCGCGTCAACGCCACGGGGACCGTCCAGTGGGTGCGGATATGGGGCTCGGCCGCGTTCGATGCCGGGGCGGACGTGGCGGCGGACAGCTCGGGCAACTTCTACGTCGCGGGGACCACGGACGGCGCGTGGGACGGCCAGACCAACGCCGGGAACTCCGACCTGTGCCTGTCCAAGTTCGACGCCGGCGGGACGCGGCAATGGACGCGAATCTGGGGCTCGTCCGCCGATGAGCGGGCGGGCGGCGTCGGCGCCGACGGGAGCGGGAACGTGTATGTCGCGGGTTACACGGACGGTTCGTTCGACGGGCAGCTCAACGGCGGGATCGTCGCCGTGTGCGTCACGAAGTTCGACGCCGCCGGGCAGAAGCTCTGGACGCGCATCCGGGGCCCGGAGACGGCGGCCTACGCGATGGACATCGCGGTGTCCGGCGACGGCCTGGTGTACGCGGCGGGCTACTTGTACGGCGGGGCGGACGGCCAGCCGGCGATCGGCAGCGACGACCTGCTGGCGATGGCCTTCGACTCGGCGGGCGAGTGGCGCTGGACGCGCGTCTGGGGCTCCCCCGCGCAGGACACCGGGTACGGCGCCGCGCTGGACAACGCGGGCAACCTGTACGTCGTCGGCCGCACGCACGGCGATTTCGGCGGGCAGACCAACGCGAGCTACATGTTCGACGCGTGCGTCAGCAAGTTCGGGCCGGACGGCACGCGCTGGTGGGACCGGATCTGGGGCAGCGCGTCGTGGGACCAGGCCAGCGACGTCGCGCCGGACGCGCTCGGCAACGTGTATGTCTGCGGGTTCACCGCGGGCGCGTTCGACGGACAAACGAACAACGGCGGGACCGCGACGTTCCTGACCCGGTTCGGCCCCGGCGCGGCGCAGGACACCGACGGGGACGGCCTGACGGATACCGGCGAGCAGGCCACCGGCACGGACCCGTCCGATTTCGGCTCGAGCCTGCACATGATGGCGCAGGCCGCGCAGGCGCCCGCCTCCGCCAACGGCTGGATCGTGCGCTGGGCCAGCGTCTCCCAGCGCGTGTACCGCCTCGACCGCACGACCAACCTGCTGACCGGCGCGTGGACCGCGGTGGCGACGAACATCCCGGCGGTTGTGCCGGTCAATATCTACACGGACACGACCGCCGTGGGCGTCAATCCACGCTTCTACCGCGCGCACGGATCGCTGCCCTGAACCCTCCGACCTTGTGGCCCGGCCGGCGGCGTGGTAGGTATGGCGCGGCACCAACAAGGGAGCCGCGCATGAAAAAAGTACTGCTCGTCGCGTTGATCGCCCTCGCCGCCGCGCCCGTCCTGCTCCAGGCCCAGACCGCGCCCGCGGAGACACCGGCCGACCCGGCGGCCGCGCTGGCGCAGCGGGTGGACCAGTTGAGCCAGAAACTGGCCGAGCAGGTCCAGGGCCTGCAAAAGGCGATCAAGGAAATCCAGGAACGCCTCGGCGATTCCTACAGCCGGCCGACGGCCTTCAACAGCATCGAGCGCCGGCTGGAGGACATCGAGAAGCGGCTGGACAAACTGGCCCGGGATTTCGACGACCTGGAAGACCAGGTGCACCGGCTGGAACGCGGCCGGTAACCCGGGCTGAATTGCCGGGAGCGCAGAGCGCGGTGAAGTCCTAAGGAGCCGGAGTGCCCGTCCGCGCCAAGCCGATAGTGACGCGGCTGCCGCGAATCTGCTCCTCGATGCGGCGGCGCATCTGCTCGGCCACCTCGTGGATTTCGCCCATCTTGCGCTCGGCGTTGAACTCCAGGAGGATATCGATGTACACGTCCGTCCCGGAGCGCCGAGACCGGATGCCGTGCAGGGCCTCGTACTCGTCGAAGTAGCGCGCCAGCTCCCGCAGGATGACCAGCTGATCGGACTCCTCGAGCGTGCGGTCCAGCAGGTCGGAGACGGAGGAGGAGAAGATCCCGAGCGCGGCCATCAGGATGGAGGCGGCGATCACGAGGGAGGACAGCGGGTCGATGTACTGCGCCCAGTGGAAGCGGCTCAAGGCCACGCTCAAGACCAGCGAGGCCAGGATGAACACGTTGGCGACGGCGCGGGTCAGCAGCAGGCGGGCCTGGGAGGCCATCAGGGGCGACGCCTCCGCCTTCGCCATGCGCCAGCCGCGCAGGCCGAGGCGGCCGTTGATCACCGAGTAGAGCACCTGGGAGCCCATGCTGATCCACACGCCGAGGCCGCGGATATGCGACGGGTGCAGCATATTGCGCACGGCGTTTCCGGTGATGATGAGCAGGCAGACGGTCATCAGCACGCCGACGAGCAGGCTGCCGAGGTTTTCCAGCTTGCCCAGCCCGTACTCGTAGGTCGCCCCGCCGCCCCGGTTGATCCGGCGAATGGCCATCCAGGAGAGCAGCACGGCCAGGAACTCGAGGAAGGTCTTGAAGAAGTCGGCCAGCAGCACGGCCGAGTTGGCCGCGACCATGGCGCCGAGGGTGATGACGGTATCGATCCCGCCGGTGATTACGCCGGCGCGGATGGCCGCCTCGCGGGCGGCGCCGCCGGAAAGTATGGGGGCTGTGCTCATGATTGTTCCCGGTGCCGGGCGGGCACCCCGGCCGAGAGTTGAACTCGGGACCTCCGGATTAGGAATCCAGCGCTCTGTCCATCTGAGCTACCGGGGCATCGCTCCGAACGGCGGGCATAATGAAACGACCGGCCCCTCCTTGGCAATATCAGAGAATGCCGCGGCGGTTCAGCGCGCGTCCGGGTCGAGCGCCAGGCGAACGGCGCGCACCTGCTCCCGGCCGCAGGACTGGCGGATTATCTCGAGCACCTGCCGCTCCATCCGCTTGAGTTCCATGAGCCAGGTCGGATGGATGACGAAGATGGTCAGCGTCTTATTTTCCAGGTGGCCCGGTCGCGATCGCTTGGCCACGTCCGGGCCGACGATGGAGGGCCAGTCGCGGCGCAGGCTCTCCATCCAGAACGGCGCGGCGAGGCCGAGTTTCTTGACGACGCCGGGCAGGACATCCGCGACGGACTCCACGGCGAAATCCGCGGGCGGCGCGGCCTGTTCCAGGCGGAATCGCTCGCGCTGCACCGCCCACGCGCCCCGGTTGAAGCTCTTTCGGCGACGAGCCATGGCTTGGATATCTTCCCGCACGGGGCGTTCCCCGGCAAGCGGGGAATACGAAAACTCCTCCGCCTCTTTCTCTTCCTCCTGCTCCTCCTCCATCTCTTTCTCCTTCTCGCTCCTCCTCTCCGTGGACCGATGTGTGGGGGGAGAAGAAGCAAGAGAAGGAGAGGGCGATCGAGGGGGACGGGCGCGGGCGCGGATGCGGGCTTGAATTTCGCGGCTCTTTTTCTACAATGCGGCAACTCTTGTGAGGGACCCTACATGAAACCCATTCTGCACGAAGCCGCCATTCTTTCCGTGGTGCACGGCACGCACGGCTCGCCCTACGACGTGCTCGGCATGCACGCCACCGGCGCCGAGATGCCCGGCGCGGTCGCGCGGTCCTACCAGCCGTACGCCCAGCGCGTCGAACTGCTGGAGAAGGAGTCCGGCGCGGCCCACGAGATGGCCCGCATCCACAACGACGGGCTCTTCGAGGTGTTCTTTCCCGACCGCGCCCCCTTCGCCTACCGGCTGCGCATGACCGGTTACGACGGGCACCAGTGGGAGCTCGAGGACCCCTACCGCTTCCCGCTCCAGATCACCGACTTCGACCTCTACCTATTCGGCGAGGGCACGCACTTCCGGACCTACGAGAAGATGGGCGCGCACCCGATGACCATCGACGGGGTCGAGGGCGTCCACTTTGCGGTCTGGGCGCCCAACGCGATCCGCGTCAGCGTGATCGGCTGGTTCAACCGCTGGGACGGGCGCCACCACCCGATGCAGCACCGCGGCAGCTCGGGCCTGTGGGAAATCTTCCTGCCGGCGCTGCAGCCGGGCGACCTCTACAAGTTCGAGATCAAGGGCCACCACGGGTTCCTGGCGCAGAAGGCGGACCCCTACGCGTTCTTCTCCGAGCTGCGCCCGCGCTCCGCGTCGGTGGTCTGGAACATCCACCGGCACTCGTGGAAAGACGCCGAGTGGATGGAGCGCCGCGGCCGGGCTAACTGGCACGAGTCGCCCATCAGCGTCTACGAGCTGCACCCGGGCTCCTGGCGCCGCGTGCCCGAGGAAGGCAACCGGATGCTGACGTACCGCGAGATGGCCGACCAGCTGATCCCGTACGTCAAGGGCCTCGGCTACACGCACATCGAGATGCTGCCGATCTCCGAGCACCCGTTTGACGGCTCGTGGGGCTACCAGACCATCGGCTACTACGCCCCGACCTCGCGGTTCGGCAACCCGGACGATTTCATGTATTTCGTGGACCGCTGCCACCAGGAGGGGATCGGCGTGCTCCTCGACTGGGTGCCCGCGCACTTCCCCAAGGACGGGCACGGCCTCGCCTACTTCGACGGCTCGCACCTCTACGAGCACGCCGACCCGCGCAAGGGCGAGCACAAGGACTGGGGCACGCTGATCTTCAACTACGGCCGCAACGAGGTCCGCACCTTCCTGCTGGCCAACGCCTTGTATTGGGCCGACGTGTACCACATCGACGGCCTGCGCGTGGACGCCGTCGCGAGCATGCTCTACCTCGACTACTCCCGCAAGGAGGGCGAGTGGATCCCCAACCAGTTCGGCGGACGCGAGAACCTCGAGGCCGTGGACTTCCTCAAGAAATTCAACGAGATCATCCACGCCGAGTTCCCCGGCTTCCTGACCTTCGCCGAGGAATCCACCGCGTGGCCGATGGTCTCCCGCCCGACGTACCTCGGCGGGCTGGGCTTCGACTTCAAGTGGAACATGGGCTGGATGCACGACATGCTCGAGTACATCACCAAGGAGTCCGTCCACCGCAAGTACCACCACAACGACATCACGTTCTCCCTGCTCTACGCCTTCACCGAGAACTTCATCCTGCCCTTCTCCCACGACGAGGTCGTCCACGGGAAGCGGGCGATGCTGGACAAGATGCCCGGCGACCTCTGGCAGAAGTTCGCCAACCTGCGACTGCTCTACGCCTACATGCACGCGCACCCCGGCAAGAAGCTGCTCTTCATGGGCGGCGAGTTCGGCCAGTGGCGCGAGTGGAACCACGCGGACAGCCTCGACTGGCACCTCTGCCAGTACGACTCGCACCACAAGCTCCAGACCCTCGTCGGCACGCTGAACAAACTTTACCGCGACTTCGGCGCGCTGCACCAGGTGGACTTCTCGTGGGAGGGTTTCGAGTGGATCGACTTCCACGATTGGGAGCAGAGCATCGTGTCCTTCTTCCGGCGCGGCAAGGATTCGCGCGACATCCTGGTGTGCATCTTCAACTTCACCCCCGTGCCGCGCCAGGGCTACCGGGTCGGCGTGCCCCTGCCCGGCGTGTACGAGGAGGTGCTCAACACCGACGCGGATTGCTTCGGCGGCAGCAACGTGGTCAACGTGCACACGCTGAACACGGACGAGATCCCGTGGATGGGCCGCCCGTGGTCGGTCCCGCTGACGCTCCCGCCGCTGGGCGCGATCTGGCTGCGGCTGATCGGATAGGGCTTGATTATTTTCCGGTTTCCGCTTTCATGTCTCCGGTTTTCCCCCGGTGGGGTACCGAAGTGGCCAAACGGAGCAGACTGTAAATCTGCCGGCTCTACGCCTTCGAAGGTTCGAATCCTTCCCCCACCATTCCCCAAGCCGTGGGACTGCCCGTCGTTATCCTGTGTGTGCCGGTCGCGCCCGCCGCACGCAAGAAGTTCCTTAATTCCGGCGCAGGACGGCTCCGGCCTCGAATCCAGCAGGCTGTCTCGCCGTAGGCGATCCCCGCCGTCGGCAGGCCCATCACTAACGATCTGTTCGGGACTGTCGCCCCCTTGCGTCATCCCCACAAGCGAGCGCGACAACCTCCTTTAGTGATTCATCATGCGCGCCTCGACTCATCCGGCGAGGTTGTGCTATCATAAACGTTGTTGAAGGAGGGTGCCCATGGGTATCCACCTGAAGGAAGGTCGCTTTTCCAGCACGGCAAGGCGTCTCGCATCCCGGAGGGTTCGATGAAAACACCCAGCCCAACGGTCCTGCTGTGGTCTGCGGCGGTGATCGGCGCGTTGCGGGGTAACACGCCCGTCCGCGCGGAAGATGCCACATGGACAGGAATGGCTTCCGCCAACTGGGGCGATACCAACAACTGGTCGCCCAGAAAGTTACCGACCGCGTCCGACCACGCGCTTATTCCGGCAGGGACGCCGAGTTGCACCAACACGTCCGGCGCTACCGTGGACCGGCTCACGGTCGGCGGCGAACTGACCCTCCGGAACGGCACGTTTAACCTGACCACCACCGGCGATGTGGCGGGCGTGCTGAACCTGCACGGAGCCTTGTTGCGCGGGGCCGGATCCCTGACGGTGGATGGTTCTTTCAACTGGACAGCCAATGACATTGATGGCCTTGGCAGGATCGTGTTGTCGGAAGGCTCGGTCAACGTCATCAGCGGCGCCGCGTCACCCAACAAGCACTTGATCTGCCCCGTGGAGAACCGCGGGCGGTTGATCCAACGCAACACAGGCACCGGCTCCTTTTACATCTACGCCGGGGGCGTGGTGGACAACTGGGGCTCCTACGAGATCGAGGACGATTCCTACATCGCCTGGTTTGGAACGCGCGGCGAGATCAGGAATCACGGGGTGTTTCAGAAGACCGGCGGCAGCGGCCGCAATGATATCCAAGTCCATTTCCGGAATGAGGACGGAGGCCTCATCGGGAGCACCTCTTCCACGGGCCTTTCTTTTAGCGCCTCGTTCAGCGCGGCCGGGACGGGCTCGATCGGCACGGGGACGGTCAATGTGACGGCGGGAAGCGGGACGCTGGGCGGTGTGCTGGGCGGCCCTGGGGCCCTCCGTCTGGCCGGGGGCTCTCTCTCGGTCACCGGGGCGTCAGAGGTAGGGTGCATGACCTTGGCCGGGGGAACCTTGATGGGCGCCGATGTGCTGACCGTGACTCAATCCTTGGCGTGGACCGCGGGGGTCATCACGGGGGCCTTCAGCGTGGTGCTGGCGCCGGGCACAACGAATACGATCAGTGGCACGGCCGTTCCCAACAAGCATTTGAGGGCCGTGCTGGAGAACCGCGGCACCGTGCGACAGTTCGGCACCGCCGATACGGCCTTCTTTATTTACGCCGGGGGCGTCCTGGACAACTGGGGTTCGTACGAGATCGAAGACGATTCCTGCATCGTTCGGGATACCTCGCAAGGCGAGATCCGGAATCACGGCGTATTCCGGAAGGCCGGCGGCAGCGGCCGCAGCGAGATCCGGGTCTATTTCCGGAATGAGGACGGAGGCCTCATCGGGAGCACCTCTTCCACGGGCCTTGCTTTCGGCGCCTCGTTCAGCGCGGCCGGGACGGGCGCGATCAGCACGGGAACGGTCAGCGTGACGGCCGGCAACGGAAGCATGGGCGGCGCCCTGGGCGGACCGGGCGTGCTCCGTTTGGCCGGCGGCTTTTTGTCGGTCACAGGAGCCTCGCAGATAGGATGTTTCGCCCTTGCCGGGGGAACCCTGACGGGTGCTGAGGTGCTGACCGTGACCCAATCCCTTGCGTGGACGGCGGGCGTCATGACGGGCGCCTGCAGGATGGTCTTGTCGCCGGGCACAACAAATACGATCAGCGGCACCGCGACGCCGAACAAGCATCTGGGAGCCGCGCTGGAGAACCACGGAAGGCTGCGACAGTTTGACACCGGATCAGGTTCTTTTTACGTGAATCGGGGCGGGGTGCTGGATAACCGCGGCATCTATCAGATCGAGGACGATTCCGATATCACATTCAACGTCGCGAGGGGCGTCGTAACGAATGCTGGATGGTTTCTGAAAACCGACGGGGCCGGCATCAGCCAGGTTCAGCCGCCGTTTGTGAACGCAACGGGCGGCGTGCTGGCTTCCCGCTCGGGATGTCTGATGCTTTCCGTCCTGGGCATGCAGGACGGCATCCTGGATGCGGGCACCGGCGCCACGATCCAGGTGAGCGGCGGATTTACCAATAACGGCGTCATGCGGGGCGCCGGCTCCATCTCCCTGGGCACGGCCACGGTGCTGAACCGGGGGACGGCCGCCCCGGGCAGTTCTGTCGGGAGATTGACGATAACCGGGCATTTTGCACAGGCGTCGTCCGGCGTGCTGGAAGTCGAGTTGGGCGGCACAACGCCCGGGAGCGGGCACGACCAACTCGTGGTCACCGGCAACGCCGCGGTCGACGGGACGCTTCGGGTGACGCTGGACGGAGGATATTTCCCCGCCGAGGGAAGCATCTTTGCTTTCATGGTTCATGGCGCCCGTAGCGGCTCGTTTACCACCAGTGACTTGCCGACGCTTCCCGCGGGCTCCTATTGGGGACAGGTCCAGAACGCAAATCAGTCGTACTTGTTCCGCGAACCGGCTTTTACCACCGGGGGCGTGGCCACGGCATGGTATCGGCTCAAGGGGGCGGGCCCCGCCGCGGGCGAAGCATGGGATCAAGCACAATGGGACGCCATAGACGGCCTGGATACGGACCTGGACGGCGATATCAACTCTCGTGAATACGTCGCCGACACGAATCCAACCAACGGCGCGTCGTTCTTCCCGCGGGTCGCTTTCGCCGGAGATTTCGGATTCACGGCCGACATGGCGATACCCCAGACATCGACCGGCCGGATGTACGCGGTGGAAGCAACCGTGGACTTGCGCGCCGGCGACTGGGCTTTGATCCTGCCCGAGGAACAGGGCGTCGGGGGGACGATCCTATTCATCCTGACCAACAACGCGCCTTTTCGTTCGTATCGAACACGGGTCCGATTGCCTTGACCGGCCGGGACTGTTTCATCTCCCGTCGTCCGTTGAGTGCCGCCGCCATGTGCGGCAGGGGATTAGCCATACCGCCTTGCGACTTCATGTGTTCGCCAAACGACGCCGACCCTGCCGCGGATTGACAGGACGGCCCGAACCGTGGACCAGCCGGCGGACATGAGGTCCCTGTCATGAACAAGCCGGACGGGCTGGCCCGTTGGTTGGGCACCTGCGGCGTCCTGGAAATCGCGACGGGCCTGGCGCTGCTGGCCACCCCTGCGGCCGTGGCGTACGGCCTGCTCCGGATTTCCCCCGGGGGGAGCGCCACCGGCCGCCTCGCGGGAGCCGCCCTGCCAGCCTATAACCTCACGGCGTGCGCCGCGCTGGCCTGGGCCGGGCCCGCGCGGGGCAACGGGGGCGTCCCGGCCCGGACCGCGGCCGCCCTGCTCGGCGGGCTGGGGCTCGCGCTGGCGATCGCCCTATTCGGCCGACGCCGGATCTCCGCTGAAACACCGACCCTGGAGAGATGAACATGTACACCATCCACGAGCGACCGGAGTCCATCTACGGCCTGATGTACCGGCCCAGCCTCGAGCCCGAGCGCGACGACAACACGGATTTCTACGGCGAGTTCCACCGCCACGTCCCGCGCGAATTCTCGCCCGCCAACCAGGACGTGCTCCGGCAGGCGCTGCAGAGCGCGCCGCGCTCTCTGCATCGTCGAAATCGGGGTCCAGCGCAACCCGCTGCCGGAGTCCTCGACGGGCATCCTCCTGCGGCACAAGCCCGCGGGCTGCGCGTACATTGGGATCGACATCGAGGACAAGCGCCATCTGGCCGACGCCGGCGCGCGCGTGTGCACACTCCAAATGGATTCGGCGGACCGGGACCGGGCCTATGCCCTGATGGACGGGCTGGACCTGGACACCATCGATTTCCTCTTCATCGACGGCTGGCACTCCGTGAACCAGCGCCTGGCCGACTGGCGCTACGTGGAACGGCTGTCGCCCGGCGGCGTGGTGGTCATGCACGACACCAACGTCCACCCTGGCCCGGTCGCGCGTCCCCAGCGAGCGGTGGATGCGCTCCTTGGTGTAGTCCGGCCGGTGGATCGTGTAATGCACGAACCACGTGCCGTTGTTGTTCCAGATATGGTGGTCTGGATTGTCCCAGTTCGTCCGGATGCTGCTTCTGTGGGCCATAGTGCGCCTTCCTTCCAGCGCACCAGGAACTCGGCAAACAAGAAGGCCATCCCGCATCAGGATGGCCTTCTTCGCCCGGGATTATTGTTTCCCCGACTCTTTATCGGGGCACATCCCCCGAGGCTCTCGCCTCGAGGAGCCACCGCAGGATTCCGTCCCCGGTTGGCAGGCTCTGCTCCACGGCAGAACCACTCCTGATGCTGGCACTAGGATACGCCCGCTGCAGGAGGTGTAAAGCGGATAGCGTGTCATAAGGCCTCCGATACGTCCGCCCCGGCGCAGGTCATCATCCGATCCAATTCGGCTCGCGGCACTTCTGCCTTCGCCGCCGCGATTAAGGCCCATTGGTGGCCTTTGCATCTCAACCTCATTCGACATAAGCGCACTAAACACATGGCGCTTTCAGACCGCTCTCAACGGGCGCCGTCCGGCCGAACTCGGATGCGCCCTGCCGGGATTCCGCGGGTGGGCCGGCGGGCCGGAACACCTTGAAAAAAGGCCTGTTGCGCCCCGATTCGGGAAATAGATTGAAATCCGGAAGGAATAAGCGCTGTATTATCGCCCGCGTTGACCTTTGCAGGTTGCTGCAGTTCCCCTTTTTCATGAAGGACAATCTCTTGTTCGACAGGAAGGCGAGAACAGCATGAAAAGATCACTCAAGGGCTTGGCGGTGTTTTGGGGACGCCTCTCCCCTACGCGCCTCGTCGCGATCGGGTACCTTGCGTATGCCGTGGCCGGATGGATTGTTCTTTGCCTGCCCGTGGTGCAGGCGAAGTCCGTTACATGGCTGGACAATCTGTTCACGTCCGTTTCGGCGCTTTCAACGACCGGCCTTGTCACGGTGAGCACGTCCGGCTCCTACAACCTGCTCGGGCAAGCCATCATCCTTCTGCTCATCCAGGTCGGCGGCATCGGGTACATGACCTTCGGCTCCTTCGTGGTCCTGTCCCGAACGGGCGCGTTGCCGGAACGAAGGAGGGAAATCGCGCGCACGGTCTTCAGCGTGCCGGCGGACCTGCACATCGATCACCTGCTGCGAAGCGTCATCGTGTTCACCGCGATCATCGAGGCGGCCGGCGCGGCGGCGCTCTACGGCGCCTTCCGCCACGCGGGGGTCCAGGCGGCGGCATGGTCCTCGATATTCCACAGCATATCGGCGTTCTGCACGGCCGGATTCAGCCTCTACGACAACAGCCTGGAAGCCTACCGGAGCGATTTCTGGATCAACACCATTCTCGGGATCGTGAGCTACCTGGGGGCCGTCGGCTTCATTGTGTGCCTGGATGTCTGGCGTCGCGTCACAGGCCGGGCCAGGCGCATCACGCTGACGAGCCGGATCATCCTGATTTCCACGTTCTGGCTCACCGTGGCCGGCATGCTCCTGTTTTTCATCTGCGAACCGAGCATTCGGGCCCTGGACACCGACGACCGGCTGCTCGCATCCCTCTTCCAGGTTATGGCGGCATTGACCACGGTGGGGTTCAACTCCATCCCGATCTCGCAACTCTCCCAGGCATCGCTTTTCCTGATGATCCTGTTGATGCTCGTCGGGGCCTCCCCCTCCGGGACAGGCGGGGGCTTGAAGACCACCACCTTCACCGCCATCCTGGGCGTCATGCGCAGCGCCATGAAGGGCGCCGAGCGGGTCTACTTCTGGGGCAAGGAAATCCCGGCCGCCCGCGTCTGGCTGGCGATGGCCAGTCTCGGGTTCTACGCCGGGTCGCTCATCCTGGGCAGCTTCCTGCTCGCCCTGTCGGAAAGCCATGGCTTTGAGAACCTTCTTTTCGAAGCGGCCTCCGCGCTGGGGACGGTCGGGTTGAGCACCGGGATCACTTCCCAGCTGACGCATGTCGGCAAGCTCATCGTCATCGCGCTCATGTTCGTCGGCCGCATCGGCCCGCTGGCGTTCGGCTTGTCGCTCTTTTGCGGAGGCAAGGAGCCCCGGCCCAGCGGGCAGGAGGACCTGGCCGTATGAACGCCGGGCCCACAGGCGGGCCATCCCGGTTCCGAGGCGGACATCGCGGCACCGCGCCGTCCCCTCCGTGACGCTTCAGGGATTGAAAGGCCCTCTGCCTTGGCGTACAGGTACTGCGGATTCCGGAGCACGCATGTCATACCGCGCCGCATGGCTGTTGCTGGCTTTTCTCTGTTCCGCGCCGCGGGCCCCCGCCCAATCCTCGCGGCCCGGCTGGGGCGCGACGCCGTACGCCGGGGGCGTGACGTTCCGGGTCTGGGCGCCGCACGCGACGAACCTGACCGTCGCCGGCGAGTTCAACGGCTGGAGCACGACCTCGCGCCCGCTCACCCTGGAGAGCGCGACCTCGGGCGTCTGGTCCGCGGACGTGTCCGGCGCGGTGACGGGCCAGAACTACAAGTTCCTGGTCAACACCCCGACGACCTACAAGACCGACCCGCGCAGCCGGCGCGTCAACGCGGGGGACAACAACAACTCGGTCATCACGGCCCCGAGCAACTTCACCTGGCAGGGCGACGCCTACAGCCTCACCAATTCGCGGGACCTCGTGCTCTACGAGGCGCACGCGGAGACCTTCAACGGGCCGTCGGGCACGTTCTCGACGTTCACGGGCCGGCTCGACCACCTGCGCAACCTCGGCGTCAGCGGCATCGAGCTGATGCCCGTCAACGAGTTCCCGTCGTCCACGAGCTGGGGCTACAATCCCGGTTACCCGTTCTCCGTCGAGTACGACTACGGAACGCCGGACGCGCTCCGGGAGCTCGTGCGGCAGTGCCACCAGGGGGGCCTCGCGGTCCTGCTGGACGTGGTCCACAACCACTGGGATTCCGGCTCGTCCCTGTGGCGGTTCGACGGCTGGGACCCGGACGGCGTCCACGGCGGCCAGTACTTCTACAACACGGACCCGTACGCGACGACGCCGTGGGGCCCGAGGCCGGACTACAGCAACGACCAGGTCTGCGCGGCGATCTTCGACACGTTCCGGATGTGGAAGAACGAGTACCGGATGGACGGCTTCCGCTGGGACGCGCCGAACCATATCCTCTACACGACCAACGGCGTCTACATCCCGGAGGGGCTGACGCTGATCACGAACGCCCTCGCGATGATGGCCGCCGAGTATCCCGGCACGTGGAACATCGCGGAGGACGTGAAGGAGTTGAGCGGATTCAACGCCTACTGGGACTTCACCTTCCTCTGGGAGATCCGGAGCGTGCTCACCCAGGGCAGCGACTCGAACCGCGACATGCCGACCGTCGCCCGGAACGTCGCCGGGACCTTCCAGCGCGTGATCTTCACCGACTCGCACGACTCGGCCGGCGACCTCAACGGCGGCGTCCGCCTGCCCACGGCGATCCACTCGGGCGACCCGGCCGGCTACTACGCCCGGAAGCGCTCGACGCTCGGCGCGGCGCTGGTCCTGACCGCCCCGGGCACGCCGATGATCCTGCAGGGCCAGGAGATGCTCGAGACCAACCAGTTCAGCGACACGGTGGGCGCGGACTGGACCCGCACGAACAGCTTCGCCGGCATCGTCCGCCTCTACCGCGACCTCATCCGACTGCGCCGCAACCTCGACGGCGTGTCGGAGGGCCTGCTGGGCGACAGCTGCAGCGCCTACCACGTGGACAACGCCAGCAAGCTCGTGGCGTACAGCCGGTGGGATTCCGCGGCGACGGACCGCTACACGGTGGTCGCCGCCAACTTCGCCAACGCGACGCGGTCCGGCTACCCGATCAACTTCCCCGCCGCGGGAACGTGGTACGTCCACTTCAACAGCGACTCCACGAATTACGCCGCCGACTACGGCAACGCGGGCAGCGTCGAGGTCGTCGCCGCGGGCGCGCCGCCGTGGGGGACCATCACCATCGCCCCCTACAGCGTGCTGGTCCTCTCCCAGGTGCCGCGGACGGGCATGCTGATCCGCGAAACCGCGCCCGCCGACCGGCCGGCCGGCAACGACGACGGGATCCTCGACCCCGGCGAGACCATCCGCGAGGACGTCGTTTTGTGGAACAAGTCCCAGCTGGCCGCGACGAACGTCAGCGTCGCGCTCACCTCCCCGACGCCGGGGGTGACCATCGTGCAGGGCACATCGAGCTTCGAGGACATGGCCCCCGACGCCGCGGCGACGAACGCCTCGGCGTACGAGTACCGGCTCGATCCCGGGCTGGCGTGCGGGAGCCTGGTCCAGTTCGAGCTGGCGATGTCGTTCAACGGCCAGGCGCTGACCAGCGCGTTCGAGCACGTGATCGGGCGGTTCGTGGACCTGGCGACGACGACCAACGTGTTCGAGAGCACGGACACGCCCAAACCGATCGCCGACGCCTCGACCACCTATTCCGACCTGACGATCAGCGAGCCGGGCACCAACGTGGTCAGCGACGTCAACGTGCGGCTGCGGATTCACCACACTTACGACCGGGATCTCACGCTCGCGCTCCAGCATCCGGACGGCTCGGAGGTCCTGCTGGTCTACCGGCGCGGCGGCAGCGGCGACCACTTCGGGACGGGGACGTGCGGATCGGCGGCCTACACCGTCCTCGACCAGGCTGCGGCGCTGGCCATCAGCAACGGCAGCCCCCCGTTTGCCGGGGCGTACCGGCCGGAGAGCACACTGGACGCCTTCAACGGCAAGGCGCTCAACGGCACGTGGCGGCTCCGCATGCGCGACGCCTTCTCCCGGAACACCGGCACGAACCTGTGCTGGTCGCTCGAAATCGCCTACGAGCAGCAGGGCTGCGAGTGCGCGGCCTTCAGCAACCGTCCGCCCGTCGCCGCGGCCACACAGGTCGTGCACGTCGGGTACGGGCCGACCAACCTCGCGCTCACGGGGACCGATCCCGACGGGCAGTCGCTGACGTTCAAGACGGCCGGCAGCCCGGCCCACGGCAGCCTCTCCGCCGTCGACACCTCGACCTGGACGGCGGTCTACCTGCCCGTGCACGGCTACACCGGCACCGACTCGTTCGATTTCGTGGCCTCGGACGGGCTCACCAGCAGCGCGCCGGCGGCCCTCCGCGTCGCGGTCCAGGCGCCGCCGGATTCCGACGCGGACGGGATGCCCGACGACTGGGAGACCGCGCAGTTCACGAATGCGACGGCCGGCTCGGCGACGGCGGACGCGGACGGCGACGGGATGCCGAACCTCGACGAGTACCGCTGCAACACGGACCCGAACGACAGCAACTCGGTGCTCCGGCTGGTCGGCCAGCCCTGGGCGGCGCAGGGCTACGCGCTGCGTTGGAGCTCGGTCGGCGGCACCCGCTACGGCGTGGAATACAGTTCGGGGATCACAGGCGATTTCCAGCACATTGCCCGATCGCTCGCGGAGGAGATGGACCCGGCGCCCAAGGGCGCGGCCACGAACCGGTCGTTCACGGACGATTTCACGCTCACCCCGCCGCCCGCCGCCGGCGCGCCGCGGCTCTACCGGGTGCGCGTGCGGGACGAGTGATCAAGGACTCCGGACCAGTTCCGCGTCGTCGAACTGCAGCGCGCCCTGCGCGGACGCGCCGCTCACGTTGACGACGAACCGCGCCCAGGCCGTGTTCGCCGGGGCGACGGCGCTGACGGTCTTCTGCGTCCAGCTCTCGACGACGCCGGAAAGCCCCACGCTGGAGGAACCCAGCAGCGAGTAGCCGCTGTCGAGGAACTCGATCTTGAGCTCCTGCACGGCCGCCGTCCAGACGTTGGCGGAGTGGTCGGCCCAGAACCAGGCGGAGGCCTGGTAATTGGAGCCCGCGGTCGCGGGCGCCTCCTGCCACCAGCCCCCGATGTTCACGCCCGCCCACGTGCCGCGCACGGCCGCCTCCGCCCCGCCGTAGTAGCAGCGCCAGGCGACCCGCGAAACATTGCTCCAGATGTTGCCGTGCGAATCCGGGTTGGCGTCCTCCCAGTAGCGCGCGCGGCTGTCGGATGACCCCGGCATTTCAAAACTCGCGTTCCGGAGGAGGTTGCTCGTCCCGTCCTCCAACTTGACGACCCGGTACGCCGCGAAATCGACAAGGGCGTTGGTGTCCGACAGCGACACCGCGAACTGGGCCGCGGTCACGATGCTGCCGACGTTCGTCCACGCCGGCGCCGCAAGCGAGGCGGTCCGGCGGAGCTGGTAGCGGCCGCCCTGGACGGACGGCGAGGACACGACCGGCGCCGCGCTCCAACCCGAGGCGGCGGAACCCGCCGGCTCCGTCCCGCTCAACGCCAGCGCCCCGTCGCCCAGGATGACCATGCCATACCACCACGGCGGCGCGTAGGAGGGCCAGTTGGTCTGGCAGACATTGAACCAGGCCTTGAACGCCGAGCCGAGGCTGGCGCCCTCCGCCAGCGGCTCGTAGAAATAGCGGTCATCCCACATCCCGCCCGTCTTCGTGCTGCCCCAGCAGGCCAGCCCGGAGTCGTCGGCATTAAACGCGACAAGGCTGCCCAGATTGTCGCTGGTGGCAAAGTCGCAGCCGGAACAGACGAAGAACGAATAGAACAGCGCCGGCGGCGCGAGATCGAGGTAGTCGTCCGTGAGGACATAGTTAAAGGCGGTCTTCCCGCTTTCGTAGAAGCCGTGCCCGCCGGGGTACCCGTGGGAGCGGACGAACATCAGCTCGTAGCTGTTCGTCATAAAGGCCATGTAATCGGCGGCCGTCGTGGAGTCGGCGTCCATCACGGCGCGCACGCCCGCGTCGCCGTAGCGCCAGCCCAGGCACTCCGCGTCCTCGCCGGTGCCGTAACTCCAGTCGTCGTCCACGTAGGCCAGCGCGCGGCGGTGCGGGACGAGTTGCCGCTCCCGGTAGCGGTGGTTCTTATCGAAATAGCGCGCGAGGCTGTCGGTCTCCGCGCCCAGCGCCGGCAGGTTGCCGGCCTTCAGGCGCGAGATCCAGATTTCCAGGTCGAGGTTTCCGCTCCGGGAATCGTACTTGCCCGCCGAAAAGGGCGGCGCGCTGTTCGTGTCGGCCCACGTGCCGTTGAGGTCCGCGTAGAAAATATCGCAGGGAAAATCCTCGTACTCGTTGCCGTTGCCCCAGTCCTGGTACATCTCGTACACGATGTACGGGATCTCGCCAACCAGCACCGCGCCGGCCAGCGAGTTCGGCTGGGCGTACAGTCCGGCCAGGTACGCGCGCAGGTTTTCCGCGCTGCCGCTTTCGTAGGTGTAGAGCAGGACCGAGTACCCCGCGGCGCCCAGGTCCGCCTGATACCGGGACAGGGCTGCGCCGAGCGCCCCGACCACGTTGGTGTGGACGACGAGGCAGACCCGGTTGGTCTCCGCTCCCGGCGGGATCGGCGCGCCCCGAGCCGACGGAACCCGGGCCAACGTCATCTTCAGCGGCCCGCCGGCCGCCTCCGGCGCATGCGCCGGGCGGAGCCGGCCCTGCGGATCCATCCAGCGCGTAACGGCCGGCGCCTGGGCGGATGCGCTCCCGGCGCACAGGATCGCCAAGGTCAATGCAAGCGCAAGGGGGCTGCGGTCGCGCGTGGACATGATGAATCCCTCTAAAGCTATCCCTGCATACGGAATCCACGGCCGCAAAGCAAGCTTCCGGTCCCGCCCCGATCCGAAGGGCCAGCCCGTCCCGGCACGGGGAAAAAGCTGGACAACGGGGGCCTCGGCGCGTTTTGCTTTTTTCCCGTGGAGGCTGATCATGTTCAATCGTGGCGCGCTGTGGCGCAGGATAGGGGGGGGTGTGCTTCTCGGGGTCTTGGCCGCGCAGGCCGGAACCGTGGGCATGCCGTTCCTGATTAATCCCGCCGTGGATGTTTCGGGACAGTTCACGGAGGCGTGGGAGCACCGGCTGGCCTCCGACGGGAGCATAGGGCTGGCCGTGTGGGCGGACAACGGGTCCGACGAGATCAAGGGGATGCGGCTGGACGCGCAGGGCCGGCCGCTGGACACGGTCGCCCTGCTCATCGCCCCCAACAGCGTGGGCGCCTATGCCACCGAGCGCCGCTATCCCGCGGTCATGTGGTTTCAAGACGCCTTCTGGGTGATCTGGCAGGAGCACCGGGGCAGCGGGCCGCGGGAGGGCTTGGGCCGGCGGATGTACCCGGACGGCCGATTCGCGGACACGACGCCGTTCCCGGTGGAAACCTGCGCGACCTCGGCCTATCGCTCCTGCGTCTGCGCGGGCGGAACGAACCTGCTCATGACGTGGAGCGCCTACAGCAACACGTACCGGTTGTGGGCGCAAACCTGCTCCCCCGCCGGGCAACCCGTCGGCGCGGCGACCCAGGTGATGGCGGGCTTTTCCGGCTACGTGCAACCGGGCCTGGCCTACGGCAACTTCGCGGCGGGGGAAAAAAGCTTCCTGCTCGCCGTCGCGATCAGCAACGATATCCGGGGCCTGCGCCTTTCCGAAGGAGGCGCGGTGCTGGATGCGGCGCCCCTTCCGATCTGCGTGTTCCCGGGCACCCAGGCCAACCCCTGTCCGGCCTTCGGGCCGGGGCCGGGCGGAACGCAGGGTTGGTGGGTGGCGTGGCAGGACAGCCGCAGCGGGACGGTCGACATCCATGGCGCCTTCGTGGCGCAGGACGGCACGGTCAGCCACTCCTCCACCGGCATGGCCTTCATCACCGCGGCTAGCGACCAGGTCGCCCCGTCGCTCGCCTGGGACGGCAGCCGCTACCTGCTCGCCTGGCACGATTACCGCTCGCCGCCCGCCTTCCGGGCCAGCGTGATGGATTCGGGCGGGGGCTTCGCCGACACGAACGGGACGCTGGTTTCCACCAACGACCCATCCACGCCGGTCGTATGCGCCCGGACCAACGGCTCGTTCCTGGCCGCCCACGGCGACGAGACGGTCTGGGGTCAGGCCATCGAGGCGCAGGATTCCCTCCTGACCGCCGGCACCCAGCGCCTCGCGTCCGTCGCGGGCGCCGGCGAGCGTTACAACTCGGGCGGATGCGACGGGACGAATTTCTGGGTGGCCTTCGAGTACCATCCGGCGCATTCCGAGCGGCTCGGCGACATCGCCATCCAGCGGGTTTCCCCCGGGGGCATCCCCCTGGCCGCCGCCCCCTTCCTCGTCTGCACCAACAGCAGCGACCAGTGGGCGCCCGCCGCGGCCGTCGGCCGGGACACGGTATACGTGGTCTGGACGGACGAACGCAATCCCCGCGACCAGGTGTGGGGCCAGCGCCTGACTCTGGACGGGCAGCCGGCGGGAACCAATGTGCAGATCGGCGTGGGCGCGACGTTCGCCTACTTCTGCGACATCGCGTCGGACGGCACCAACTTCCTGGCGGTCTGGGACGATTCCGATTCGGGAAAAACACGCGGTCGCTTTGTCCGGGCGGACGGGAGCATGGGCGGCGCGTTCGACATCGGCGGCTCCGACATCTCCGACCCCTTTGTCACGTTCGGCGGCGGCTGCTATCTCGTCCTGTGCGCGGACGACGCGGCGATCCGCTTCCGCCGCTACCGCCCCGGCGGGACCGCGATCGACACCTCGGCGTCGAACCTGTACTCGGGGTCTTCCGTGCGCTGGGAACCGCAGGCCGCCTATCACGCGGGCGGCAACCGGTTCCTCGTCACCTGGCGCGACCAGGCCGCCTACCAGATCCTCGGCCGCACCCTGGACGCCTCCACGGCGGCGCTCGGCAACGTGATCACGGTCCTCGTCATCAACGCCTGGGCGTCTTCCGCAAACAGCGCCGTCGCCTGTGACGGGACCGATTGGTTGTGCCTGTTCCGCGACACCCGCAACGGCCCGGCCGGCCTCTTCGGCGCGCGGGTGGACGCCGGGGGCGCGCTGCTCGATGCCGCCCCCTTTCCCATCCTGCGCAATGCGACCTTCGGCGAACTGGTCCCGCCGGCCGCCCCGCTCACCAACGTCCTGATCCTGGGCACCCGGCCGGTCTATGACACGCCGGGCCGGGTCTACAACACGGGCAAGAGCCTCGGCTTGTTCTGGCAGCCCGGCGCGCAGGAGTCGCCCGGTCCGGACGTGGAAGGCCGCCATGTCCGGATCGACGCCTTCGGCCAGACCGCGTTTTTCTTCCGGCAGTCGGCGCCCGCGAGCACCGGGTACGTGGTCGAGACTTGCGCCTCGCTGGCGAACCCGGACTGGCGGCCGGTCACCAACGGCGTCCTCCTCGACTCGGGGATGGGCGTGTCCGCGCTGTGGCGCGAGCCGGGCGGCGCGGCCTCCAGCGGAACGTATCGCGCGCGCGGAAATTGAGCCCGCCCGTGGCCGGGATGCACTTTATCGGGGGGTTGCACGTTGTACGGGGCAGGAAGGTCCGCCCCATGAGGTTCAGACGCGCCAGCGCTTTTAGCCGGTTCATACAGCCGGCCTGTTTCTTCCTGCTGCTCACGGCGGGCAGCCGGGCCGCGGAGGAAAATCCTGATCCGGGATTCCGGAGGCCGGCTGATCGGGCAGATCTCGGTTCTTGAAAACGACGGATCCCAATGCCGCGTAAGCGCCGGGGGGATGTTCACCATCCCCGCGCCTGCGCCCGACAAGACCAGGACCACCTTGACCGGAGCGCCGAGCGGCCCGGTCACGGAGGCCGCCGGGTGGCTGTATTCCCGGCTCATGAACAAGAGCCCTTTGGACGCGGTGCTGCCGGGCGACGCCTACGGGCTCCACGGCGGTTCTACCGGACGGCGGGTTTGCGCCGGCAGTCGGAACACCGATACGGCACCGCGACCGAGGCCCAGGACGTGGATGCTCAGTTCATGATCGGGTATACCACGGCCTTCGACCGCTACAACGACTTCCAAGGCGCGAGGACCGACAACGAGACCGTGACGCCGGGAACCATCCGGCAGGCGCTACAGGTTGCCTTGGACAACGCGCCGCCCGGCATGGAACCGCCCACGCCCATCATCCAGCGGATCGCGCAGGTGTCGGCTCAACTGCAGACGACGCCAGCATCTTCCCCGTAACGCAATGGACGCGTGCCCAGGCGTCGGAGCCACACCAATCCGCTGCGGGATGATCCTGCGCAATGGACAACAAGCCCGGACTGCGCCAACACGCCTGTCCGTCCCGTCCAGCGCGGACCCGCGGCGCCCCGCCTGTCGCCGGCATCAGCCGCCTGGATGCGCCAGGAGTCGATCACACACCCGCTTCGACGTGCTCTCATTTCAGGCGCGTCAGTTCGGGCGATCGCCCGCTCCAGGCGGAGCCCTGGCCCCAAAGCACGGTCACCTGGCGATGTTCTCCGGGATCGGGTCTGGCCGCAGAACACCGGCCGCACCGGATTCGCCGGGACCGGCGCACGGCCCAACCCTCTGTCATTTGGACGGCCCGGTCGCCACGGCAACCTCGGGCGCGGCTTCCATCCCCCGGCGTCCAAACACCGCCCCCCCGTGCCGAGTATCTCCCGCTCCCCTCCCGTCCACCCGCGTTTCGAGATATTTCGGCAGGCGGTATTCGTGCCCCGACAACGACCTGGCGCCCGCATGGAACATCGGCCCGGGCTTCATGCCCGCTCCGTCAGGCTTGTGACACGTTCTATCAGAGCGTGCCTATGTCACAACTGTTTCGTTGCTTGCCCTGTCCTCCTTCTTTTTTACGCGCATAGCGCGTCCATCTACAGAAAGGAAGTCGCGCGCGAGAATTCCACGTTTTTTTCAGGACAGCCACCAGGACGACATCAGGGTCATCGCAATGGGAGGGACGGGACAAGAGCAGCGAAGCAGCGGCCATTCCGGCCAGCGACGGTCGGCCCGGACAAAATCAAGGCGGGCTCGTGAGACCCAGGCGAAGCATCGGAAGGATTTCCTCGCGCAAGGTGTGGCTCAAGTCGAACAGCATGAAGCCGGGAGCACCCAGTCTGCGCGCGGCGACGATCTGCTCGATCGCCTGGTCGGACGCCAACTGGCTCTCATCCGCCGTGACCCCGAGCCCGGGCATCAGGCGCCCCGCAGCGCCGGGCAGGGCCAGGTGCTTCTGCGTGAGCGCGGCGAATCCCGCCGCGTCGGTGGTGTAGGTCATGGGGCAGACGAAATCCAGAAGGCCGTCCCGAAGCCACGCCCCCCAGTCCTGCCCTACGCTCGCGATGCAGTCCGGGTACGAGCTATAGACCGCGGCGGATACCTTCGCGGTCGGCCGGATGGTCTTGATCTCGCGGTTCACGGCCCGCACGAAGGCGGTGATGCGGCCCGCCCGCCAGCGCTGGTACTCCGCGGCGACCGCTCCGCCCGGCGCAGCCGCGCGCGGCCAGCCGTCCACCCGCCGCCCCCGGTCCTTCTCGAATTCCCGACGCGACACCGGCGAAAAGCAGGAATCGGGGCCGGGGTATCGCACATAATCCAAGTGCACGCCGTCCACCGGATAGCGCGTCACCAGTTCGCGGATCGCGGCCAGGGCCAGGTCCACGTTGCGCGGGTCGGCGGGATTGAGCCAGGGTATCGTCTGCCCGGTCGCGGTCACCTGGAGGCGGCCTTCCTTCTTCATCCGGAGCTGGAAGTCGTCGGGCGCGTTCTGAAGGCTCCAGCAGACCATCCAGGCGTGCGCCTCCAGGCCGTTGCGGTGCGCGGCCTCGACGCAGGACTTGGCCTGGTCGCCCAGTTTCCGGGACGTGTACGATTCGGGGAGGACGCGACCCGGGTAGTGCGCGAGCCCGCCCCACAGGAGATTGGGAAACACGGCCGTGAAGCCCGCGCCGGAAAGCAACCGACAACTCCGGCTCCAGTCGCCGGGAAACCATCCTACGCCCTCGTGTTCCCACACCCCCCGGAATTCGCCGGCGCGCGGCGGCTGCGCGCGCGCGTAGGCCTCGGTCAGGACCTGGCGCAACGACCGGCCGGCCTGGATCACCTCGAGGAACCGCTGCTCGTCATACAGCGCCCGCATCTGGTCATGCAGCGCGGCGGCGCGTTCGAGTAGCGGCTGCACTTCCTGCCCGGAGGCGGCGCCCAGGCGACCGATCCCCTCCCGGGCATCCGCCAGCGAGGTGAACGAATCGACCTGGCCGGCGGTATTCAGCCGATGCCGCGCCGCTTCCTGCCACAGGGCGGGATCGAGCCGGCCGAGCAGGCCCAGCAGCATCTCCTGTTTGGTGCGCACGTCGTCGTTCTGAAGAACATGCGTCATCCAGAGTCCGCGCGACGTCGCGACCCAGGCCGGGTCGCGCGTGCGGCGGCCCAGGGCATCCTCCCACCACGCAATGACCTTGCCCCCCTTCCCCGCGGGCGTGACGGGAAGGATGTTGGACGACTCCTGGAAGACCCGGGCCGGGAGATAGCGCGCGGACGGATCCACGAAGGTCATGGAGCTCCAGCGGCCGGGCAGGTCGGTGCGGGCATAACGTCCCAGCTTGATTTCCATCAGGGCCGCGAGGTTCGGATCGGATCCATAAAACACCACGAGCCGCCCGCCGTTCTGCACGAACGTCCGGAGGGCGGCCAGCATGGACGAAGTGGGGCGCGGGTTGTAGGGAAGGATGGCGACGCGCGCCCGGCGCAGGATGCCCGCCGCCACGTCGTCATCGCTCACCATGCCGTGCGAGAGGCCGAGTTCCCGCAGCCAACTGCTCAAGCGGCGGGCGATCCGGGCGGAGAGGGCTTCCTCGGAGGCGTCCTGCGCGGAGGCCGTGGCCCGCACGATCAGCAGGCTGTCCTCGGCCGCCGTCAGGGCGTGCAACGTCAGCGAGGCCGCCACCGCCGAGCCGCGCCAGGGCGAGACGCGGATGGCTTCGATCCGGTGCCAGCCCGCAGGCCGGCCCTCGGTCGAAAATTCCTCCTTGAGCAGCAAGAGGGTCTGCCGTCCGGCCCGCTTGAGCGGCTTGCCCCAGACGAACCAGCCGTCGCCGCTCTTGAAATAAAGGGTCAGCGAGCGCAGGGCCTCGGGATGATCGCAGGTCAGATCCAGTTCCAGGCTGGTGTAGCGATCCAGGTTCAGCGCCACGCTGCGGTCCCAGTAGACGCGATCCGCGCCGCCGTCGAAGGGACACGGGAACGTCACGCCGCCGGGGACGGCCGTCACGGGCGGCGAGGCGTCCTTCGGCAGCCAGGCCTTGTGCGCCTCGGCGGGGTCGGCATAGGAGAAATTCTCGAGCAGGACCGTGCCGGCCCGGGCCGGCGGCGCGCACGACACCAGCGCCAGGAGGACCAGGCACCCGACTTGTGAGTACGCGCTTCGCATGTGCGGGGCAGTGTACCGGCCCGTCCAAGCGGGTCAACAGGAAAGGCCGCGCCGGGTTTGAGATCGGGGCGGTTGTTGTGTATTAATACCCAGTCCATGCGTCTTGCTCTCTCATGCGCGGTGGCGGGCCTGGCCGTAATGCTGGCGGGGCCGGCGGCCCGCGCGCAGCAGGCGTCGAACCTCGCCGCGTTTCACCGGTCGGGGCAGACGTTTCTCACCTGGGACGAGGCCGGCGCCGGGGACACGGCGGAAAGCTACCGGGTCTACCGGCACACCGGGGAAATCTCGACGGGCACGCTTGCCTCGGCCACGCTGCTCGCCTCGGTCCCCCGCGGATCCTCCTACTACCCCGCGGAATCCGCGTTCCGCGGCAGCAACGTGTATTTCGTCATCGAGAATCTCGGCCCGAACCTGGCGTCCAACCGGGGCCTCTTCGTGTACACCCCGCACGACAGCGGCGCCTTCTTCTACGCCGTCACGCTCCGGACCAACGGCCGGGAAAACACCAACGAGTTCGGCGCGGGCAACGCGCTGACCGCCGCCGTCTCGGAGGCCGAGGCCGATCCCGAGCCCGTCCTCGTCCGGACCAGCGCCACGGGCCGGGTGCGGACCTACACGCAGTACATGGATTACCACCGGTGGAATCCCACGCTCGGCGGCTATGCCTACAACTACAGCGTGTGCCTGCCGGCCAACTTCTCGAACACGGTCGCATGGCCCCTGCACCTGAAACTGGTCTCGCACGGCAGCCGGTACGACGAAACCGAGACCGGCTCGTGGTACAACCGGGGCATCCAGATCTACGGCGACGACCCGGACGACACGTGGCATTACGGCTTCCACGAAAACTGGGACTACTCGAAATCCACGCACCCGACCAGCGGGATCATCGTGAATTACACCGAGCAGCGTCACCTGCGCGCGATCCACGATGTCATCCGGGATCCGTATTACCGCGTGGACACGAACCGGATCTATGCGTGGTACTCGTCCATGGGCGGGAGCGGCGCCATGACGCTGGGCTTTCACTATCCCGACGTGTTCGCGGCGGTGTTCTGCTGGCAACCGGTCACCGTGTACAGGACGGCGGATTTCTGGCGCGGGCAGGATTTTGAAACACTCTGGGGCGCAACTAATTACAACCTTCCCATCGAAAATCGCGGACCGCAGGCCGGGCCGATCACGAACTTCAACGGCATGGGCGTTTTCGACTGGATGGACCACCTGGCCATGCTGACCCATCATCCCGGCCGGGACGTGCCGATGTTCTTCTTCCACGCGGGCAAGAACGACGGGAACATCGAGTACGAGACCCAGGGCGAGCCGGCGATCGGGGCATTTTACCAGGCGCGATGCGGATTTGTCGCCCTGATCGACCCGTCCAGCCATTCCGGGATCGCGTTCGCCGACTGGCCGACGGCCTCGACCACGAACTGGGACATCCGGCAACTGGCCTTTCGAAAGGACATCAGTTTCCCGGCCTTCTCGCGGGCCAGCGGGAACGACGCCGCGCCGCCGCCCGCGGAGCCGCTGACCAACTTCTACAACAAGACCCTGGAATGGTCCTGTCCCTGGAACCACTTCGCCGGGGACATCGTGGACACGGCCACGAACTACGAAATCGTGCTGCGATCCCGCGCGGGCGCCCAGCATGCGGCGGTGACGGTGCGCCGGCCCCAGTTGTTCAAGCCCGCGCCGGGACAGGGAGTCGTCTGGGAGAACGTGCCCCGGGGCGAATCAGCGCCCGCGGCCATGGGCGACCTGCGGGTGGATGCGCATGGGCTGGTGACCGTGGAGCGCTTCGTCATCACCACGAACGGCAACCGGTTGCGGTTGCGATCCGATGCGCTGGCGGACAGCGACAGCGACGGGCTGCCGGACTGGTGGGAACTCGCCCGCGGGCTCAATCCCAGCAGCACCGTGGACGCGGCAGGCGTGGACACCGACCTGGACGGCCTGGTCAACGGCGACGAAAAACGGACGGGCACAGCCCCCCTTTCCTCCAACGACTTCTTCCGCATTGTCGCGGCGGGCGAACCGGGACCCACGTGGTCCAGCACGCCCGGACTGGTCTACACGGTGCAGCAGACCACCAATTATTCAGCCTGGGAACCTGTGTCCACCGGCATCGTCGCCATGGAAACAAGGACCGCGATTCCTATCCTGTTCCCAACGAATCACTCTGGCCCCGCCTACCGGGTTTTCACGGAGTAGCCGGCCATTTGGAATGGACACGAGCAGATCCGGAAAATGCCGCAACTATCCGATTACATAATTTTCGTATTTTGAACAAATTACAACTCACAAGCATGGGATTCGATATTTCTCTTGCTTTTTTATCGGCACAGCGACGGAAGACTCTATTGGCCGAAGGTCCAATGCTAATAAAGTGGACAACGCGGAAGACATGGTCTAATTTCTTTAAGTAGAACTGCGAGAAGTTGTTAACCGTTGCTCGGTCTTGGAAAAGGGGCGGGTCGGCGGTGACGTGTATTTACTAATGTTGGCTGCTTGCAGAATGATGAAGGGTGTCGCTCGGGACGCCGGGGAGGTCTGCATGAAAAGGAAGAATCCGGGGGAACTCCGTGCAGGTTGCGGGTTCCGGTTGATTCCGCTGCTTGCCGCGATTGCGCTCATCAGCGCGGCCGGCGCGCAGCGAGCCCATGCCGATCTCGAGGTGGCCAAGAGCATTCGCGGCGGATTGACGCGGGTGAACGCCGGAACGCAGTTTACCTATGTATTGAGCTATCGCGCGGCCAGCACAACGACGAACTTCTACAACGCTTTCCTCACGGATGTTCTCCCGGTCGGACTGAACTACGCGTCGGCCGTGGGCACTCCTCACACCTCGAACATCACGTACACGGCGGCGACCCGGACGATCCGGGTGAATTTCATCAACCCGCTGCCCGCCGGATCCACGGGCGAAATCGAGATCAACGTCCTGTATCCGAACGGCACCACGCCGGACGGAACGATCACGACCAACCGCGCCACGGCCCAGGCGACGAACTCGCCGCCCTACACGTCCAATCCCATCACGATCATGGCGACGGCCAGCAACCGGGCCACGCTGACCAAGACCCTGGTCGGTTCCAGCGTGCCCCTGAACCAGAACGTGTCCTACACCGTGACGCTGAACAACAACATCAGCGTGGGCGCGCTGAATATCACGAACATCACGATGACCGACACCCTGCCCCCCGGCTCCATCTTCGTGGCCGCCAGCGGCGGGGGCTCCTACGACGCCGGCTCGCACAGCGTCACGTGGACCCAGCAGACCCTGGGCATCGGCAACATGGCCCGCACGGTGACGGTCCGCTTCCCCGCGCCGCCGTTCGCCTTGAGCAACCGGGTCACGAACGTCGTGACGGCCATCGGGACGCCGCTCGGGAAGACCCCGACCAACTGGATCCGGGGCATCACGAATATCATCGTCAACCCGACCACCGCCTCGACGTTCACCAAGAGCGTCAGCGAGGCGCGATACGTGTACGAAGGCAAGGTGGTCAACAAGACCTTCAACATGACCGTGAACAACACGGGCAACACCCCGATCACGAACGTCGTGGTCACCGACGAGATCAAGCCGGAGTTCAAGGTGACCCGGTTCAACACCGGCAACTTCAACGGCACGCCGGCCGGTCTGCGCACGGGCATCAACGTGTATTACCAGAAGTGGACGGGGAGCGGCTGGCTGGACGCGCCGGGCAATCCGTACACCGGGCTCACGAACACCACGATCCTGGTGTCCGCCCTCGGCCTCGCCACGAACGATTACATCACGGACCTGCGCTGGGAGTTCGGCGAACTGCCCGTGAACTACTCCATCGCCGGGCTGTCCTTCCAAGCGGACGCGATGACGACCGACCGCGCCGGCAACCCGGTGGTCGCCGGCGACGTCCTGACGAATCGGGCGGACCTGGCCTATTACAGTTATCTCGGGCCGTCCAACCGCTCGTCCACGGTCACGCTGAACGTGTTGAGCGCCCGGCCGGTCGTCCAGTTGACCAAGGCGGTCACCAACGCCGTGCCCGTCAAGGACGGCGACACGCTGACCTTCCGCCTGATCCTGGCCAACCGGGCCGAGGCCGCCGCCGCCCTGCAGAACCCGGTGGTGGCCGACCTGCTGGCCGGGTACCTGACCTACGTGCCGGGCAGCTGGTGGATCCAGTCGGGCCCGGCCGGCCTGCCCGAGCCGACCTTCACGTCCGCGCCGAATTACAACGGCACGAGCAACACGCTCCTGCGCTGGGACTGGAGCAGTTACTCGCTGCCGACCAACGCGTCCATCGAGATCCGGTTCCGCGCCAGCCTCACCCCGGGCACGCTGTACGGCGGCAAGACCAACCAGATTCACCTGGTCGAGTGGGACAACCCGGCGCTGGACACCAACGCGACCCTGTACGCGCGGGACGTCAACGACCTGAACGCCAACGGCTCGACCAACGATTACGTCTATTACCAGAACCTCGGCTACACCATTTCCAGCGTCGCCGCCATGGACTCCTACAAGTGGGTCAAGGGCGAACTGGACACGAACTGGCACCGGTACCCGGAGAGCGGCTTCACCGTGCCGGGCGGCATCGCCGATTACCGCATGACGGTGAAGAACGTCGGGAACGTGCCCGTCAAGAACATCAACGTGATCGACATCCTGCCGTTCGTCGGCGACACCGGCGTCATCGATCTCTCGGCGCGCGACACCGAGTGGCGGCCCAGCCTCGCGGCCCCGATCACCGCCCCGCCGGGGGTGACCGTCTACTACAGCGAGGAAGGCGACCCCGCGCGGCCGGACTTCGTACCCTCCGGCCCGCCCGGCTCGGATGCGCCGTACTGGTCCACGAATCCGCCGGCGGATTTCACCCGGACCCGGTCCGTGAAATTCGATTTCGGCGCGGCCGTGCTCCAGCCCAACCAGGAACTGGAATTCGGCTGGCCCATGCGCGCCCCGGTCGGCGCGCCGACCGGCGGCGAGATCGCCTGGAATTCCTTCGGCTACTACGGCACGCGCACGGATAACAACACCCAGCTGCTGCCGTCGGAGCCCATCAAGGTCGGCATCAAGATCCTGCCCGACACGAACGCGGTGTACGGCGATTACGTCTGGTTCGACGAGAACCTGGACGGCATCCAGGACAACAGCGAAGGCGGCATGAACGGCATCCGCGTGCACCTGTGGCAGGACAGCGGGCCCGGCGGCATCCCGGACGGCGTGCGCGACACGGACACGGATCATTACATCGGCTTCACGATCACCGGCGACGATTACGAGGGCCATCCCGGCTACTATCTCTTCCCGAACATGGACCGCGGCTTCTACTACGCCCTCTTCGAGGTCCCGGCCGGCGCGGTGGTCTCCCCCGCCGACCAGGGCGGCGACGACACGAAGGATTCCGACGTCACCCTGATGGCCGGCTCGAATTACTGGACCGAGATCACCTGGCTGGACGACGCCGAGCACGACCTGTCGTGGGACATGGGCCTGTGGGTCGACGAGTACGAGATCACGCTTGTCAAGCTGGCCGGCAACGCGCCCGACGGCACGACCCTGTGGGTCGAGAGCGGCGCGCCCGTGCGGTACACCTACCAGGTGCTGAACAACGGCAACCTTGATCTCGTGAACATCCGGGTCCGCGACGACAAGCTCGGCCTGATCGGCATCATCCCGCGGCTCGCCAGCGGCCAGAGCGCGGTCCTGACCAGCACGCCCGTGAACGTCACGGCCGACGTGACCAATGTCGGCGACGTGCGCGGCCGGCCGGCGGTGCCCGGCGGGCCGGAGATCCCCGGTCTGCCCGAGGCTACGGATGACGATGACGCCGTGGTCCGTGTGCTGGCGCGCATCGGCGACCGGGTCTGGCTCGATACCGACGGCGACGGCATCCAGGACGGCGGCGAGACCGGCATCGGCGGCGTGCGCGTCTTCCTGCTCGACAACCTGGGCCAGGTCGTGGCGACGAATACCACAGACGCCAACGGCCTCTACCGCTTCACGGTTCCGCCCGGCGCCTACGAAGTGCAGTTTGACCTCTCCTCCGTGGACGCCAGTTACACGGTCAGTCCGCGCGGCGCCGCCGGGTCCAAGGACGCCACGGACAGCGACGCCGACCCCGTCACGGGCCGGACGGAGCTGACAACGATCGTCGCGGATGAGTCCGACTTCTCGTGGGACATGGGCCTCTGGCAACCCTCCTCGATCGGCGACAAGGTTTGGTTCGACCATGACTCCGACGGCATTCAGGACGGCCCCGGCGAGCCGGGCGCCGGCAGCATCCGCGTGTACCTGCTGAACGACGGCGGAGACATCATGGCCACGAACACGACGTCGTCGGGCGGGCTCTATCTCTTCGACAACCTCGTCCCCGGCACGTACTCGGTGGAATTCGATCTGACCTCCCTGCCGCCGGGCTACCACGTCTCGCCGCGCACCGGCAACCTGCTGGACGCGGACAACAGCGACGCCAACCCATCCACGGGCCGCACGGTCCCGATCGTCCTCGCGCCCAACACCCACATCCGCGAAGTGGACTTGGGCATCTGGACGGCCAGCCAGATCGGCGACCGGGTGTGGTACGACAACGACGGCGACGGCCTGCAGGACCTCGGCGAGCCCGGCGTGACCGGCGTCACGGTCCGCCTGCTCCACGGCGGCGCGGCGATCGCCACGACCGTCACCGACGGATCGGGCTACTACCTGTTCAGCAACCTGGCGCCCAACGATTACCAGGTCGAGTTCGACTTGAGCACGCTGCCCGCAGGGTACAAGCCGACGATCCGCGGACCGACAGGGTCCTCCGACGCGGACGACAGCGATGCGGATGTCCTCACCGGCCGCACGGAGCTCATCGCCATCAGCGCGGACGAGCAGGACCTGACGTGGGACCTGGGGCTGGTGCGGTTCGTGTCGGACCTGTCGCTGACGAAGACGGCGGAGCCGGTGTTCGAGT
>JAKLGK010000001.1 GCA_022710725.1 Verrucomicrobiota bacterium | reverse complement strand
ACGAGCCGGGGGAAGGTTCCGAGCGGCGCGTCAGCGCCGCGAGGTACCGGCGTTGCCTTGTCGGGCGAGATTTGCTTTACTCTGGCCCAAGTACGGCGGTTCGCACGAGGTTCAAGAGACACCGCCATTTCGATCCGAGCCAAACTCGCCGGGGAGGCGCTATGGACGGGATAACCCTTCTGATTGTTGCGGCCGTCGTCGTCGGGCTGTTCCTGCTCGTGACGTTCAACACGCTGGTCGGACGCCGGAACAAGGTCCGGAACGCGTTCGGCACCGTCGACGTGCTGTTGAAGAAGCGGTACGACCTGATCCCGAACCTCGTGGCGACCGTGCAGGGCTACATGCAGCACGAGCGGACGGTGCTGCAGCAGATCACGGACCTGCGCAGCCGCGCGATGGGCGGGCCATTGCCGCCGGAACAGCTCTTTCGCGTGAATGCGCAACTGGGGCAACTGCTCGGCGGAGTGCGCGCCGCGATCGAAAACTATCCCCAGCTGAAGGCGAGCCAGAACGCGCTCCAGTTGCAGGCCGCGCTGAACGAGGTCGAAGAGCAAATTTCCGCCGGCCGCCGGGCGTATAACGCGGCCGTGACGGACTTGAACAACGCCCTGGAAATGTTCCCGTCGAACCTCGTCGGTTCGCTCTTCGGATTCCAGAAGGCCGTGTTCTTCGAGGCCGGCGAGGCGGAGCGGGGCGCCGTGCCGGTCCAGCTTGGCGGCGCCCCGTGACATCGGAGCCGCCATCGGCCGCTGATTCCGCGGCCCCCGGCTCGCCGGTCCGCACCGAGGAGGAATTCCGGGCGTTCTACCAGGGCGTCCTGCTCCCGGAGCTGGAGAGCGTCGACCGGGAGCGCAGGGCCGTGCGGGGCCGCGTCCTGGTTCTGTGGCTTTCCCTGCTCGGGCTGATTTTCCTCTCGCTGCTCATTTTCGGCGGGCTGCAGGCGTCGGGCCCCCCGGGCGCGGCGGTCGTGGTGGTGGTCGGCGGGATCGGCCTCGCGCTGTTCGGATTCTGGCTGGCCGCCTTCGCGCGGCTTTCCCGGGCAAAGCGGGCGTATATCGCCCGCTACAAGAACACGGTTATCGGCCACATCATCCGGTTCATCGAACCGGGCCTGGCGTACGAGCCCGACTCCTTCGTGGCCGAGGCGGTGTACCAGAAGAGCGGCCTGTTCCCGCGCGCGTGGGACCGGTACCGCGGGGACGATTTCATCCATGGCCGCGCGGGCCGCACCCCGCTGTTCTTCTCCGAGCTGCACACGGAGTACAAGACGCGGCAGCGCACGTCGGACAACCGCACCCGGGAAACCTGGCACACGATTTTCCACGGCCTGTTCTTCGTGTGCGAATTCAACAAGACGTTCCAGGGGCGCACGGTCGTCCTGCCGGACCGGCTGGAGGGCCTGCTCGGCGACCTGGGCGCGGCGCTTCAGTTCAGCCGGTCCCAGTACGGCGAGCTGGTCAAACTGGAAGACCCCGAGTTCGAGCGGATGTTCGCCGTCTACGGGTCGGACCAGGTCACGGCGCGCTACATTCTCTCCACCAGCCTGATGGCGCGCCTGATGGCCTTCCGGGGCAAGGCGCGGCAGGACATCCGACTCGCGTTCGTGGACTCCAACCTGTACGCGGCGGTCTCGTTCAACCGCGACCTCTTCGAGCCGCGCGTCTGGCGCTCGCTGATCGACTACGAGGAGATCCGCGGCTACTTTGAAATCCTTCAGCTCGTGATCGGCATCGTCGAGGACTTGAGCCTCAACACGCGCATCTGGGGCGAGCGGGCCCTCTCCGGCGCCTGACCGGGCGCGCTACGCCGGGCGCAGTTCGAGGACCGCGATCTCGGGCAAGCAGTTGAACCGGACCGGGAGGTAGGCCCATCCGATGCCCCGGGAGATGAATACGCCCAGCCCGCGCGGCGAACGGCAGAGCCCGCTGGAATAGCGCTTGTTTCGCACCGGCAGGATGGGGGCCCCGAGGAACGGGAGGCGCACCTGCCCGCCGTGGGTATGCCCGGAGATCATGAGATCCGCGCGGCCGGCGAAGGGCGTGTCGGCGGTGTCGGGATTGTGGGCCAGGACGATCCGGCAGCCGGCGTCCGGGATCCGCGCCAGCAGATCGTCGAGGCGCCGGTGGTCCTCCCATAGATCCCCGGCGCCCGCCAGCCACAGCTGCTGCCCGTCCTTTTCCAGGGCCGCGACCCTGTGCCGCAGGCCCTGCCCGGTCTGCTCGAGCCAGTGCTCCGACCGCGCGGTGTCGGCCCAGTGGTCGTGGTTGCCGAGGACGGAGTGCACCCCGAGCGGCGCGGAGAGCCGGGCGAGCTCGGGCCAGACGGCGTCGATCTGGCGCGCGGCATTCCGCTCGTGCACGTAATCCCCCGTGCAGACGATCAGGTCTCCGCCGAGTTCGTTGGCGCGCCGGATCACGTCGGCAATCACCCGCATCGGCATCAGCGCGCCGAAGTGCAGGTCGCTCAAGTGAACCACCCGCAGGCCGGCGAAGGCCGGCGGCAGCCGCGGCACGGGAATCCGGTAGGTGTTCGTGGCAACCAGGTAGCGCTCGATGAAAAACGGGTAGCTGGAGACCAGCCCGATCGCGCCGAGCGGGCCGGTCATCTTCAGAAATCGGCGGCGGCTGATCGCCGTGGTCATGCCCCTAT
The DNA here is from genome assembly GCA_022710725.1 of Verrucomicrobiota bacterium. Lineage (GTDB taxonomy): Bacteria > Verrucomicrobiota > Kiritimatiellia > CAIQIC01 > JAGNIJ01 > JAGNIJ01. The sequence continues at coordinate 544,547 of JAKLGK010000001.1, read as the reverse complement.
TTCCCGCCCTGGCGGACGCGGTCCAGGCGCTCCGAGGCGCGGAGGATGCCGGAGTTCAGGCCCTGCTGCAATTCCTCCGGCACGATCTCCACCGTTTCGTCGGGCTCGATCCCGTTGTACTCGATCGGCCGGCCGCCGATGCCCCAGCGGCTCCGCTCGGCATAGACGACCGTGCCGAACCCGTTCGGCAACGGCCAGTGGCGTTTTGATGACGACGCCCCTGCCGTCGTCGAGCCCATCAGGCAGGCCCCCGCGATCTGCGCCAGGTCGCGCGCGAAGGTCTCGCCCGCGGAATAGGTGCCGGCGTCGATCAGGCCGACCACGGGCACGTTCAGGGCCTTGATGGCCTCGGCCGAGGCGCGGCCGCCCCCGCCCCCGCCGCAGCCGCGCAGGTCGACGATCAGGCCCGGCGCGCCCTGGAATCCCTTCACGATGTCGATGAACGCCGCCTCGTCCTGCATGCGCCGGCACCAGGCGTAACCGTACCCGTTGCTCAAGACGGCATGGAAGACGCCCGGCCCCTCCCGGAGGCCGGGCGGAAGGGCATAGGCGTGGGGCCAGCCCCGCGTTTCCCGGTCGGCCGTCCGCTTCAGCGTCGCGGGTTCGGTCGTTCCCGCGGGGACATATTCGATTTCGAACTCGGGCGGTTTCTCGAAATCGCCCTCTTCCCAGCGGAAGCCGTAGCGGTAGGCGAACAGCCGGGCCCGCTGGCGCGAGGGATACCCTCCCTTTTCCCAGAGAGATTCCGCCTGCTCCTCGAACCAGGCGCGGGCCGGGCTCCCGTTGACCTTCGTGACGACCGTGCCCGGCGGGAGCGTTGCGGCGAGTTCGGGAAAGGATTCCATGACCACGACGCGGTCTTCCGTGGCCGGGTGGAACGAGACGCCGCCGTAGCGGGTCTCCGGGAATGCCGGCTCCACGCGCGGATCCGCGATATGCATGTGCCCGTCGCGCAGGACGAGGATCGCCGCGAGCATCACGCGCATGAATTCCGCGTCATTCGTGCAGGCGGCGGCCTCGGCTGCCAGGTTGACCTTGGCCGCCTCCCAGTTCCCGCGGATGCCCTTGAGGTCGAAGAAGGGATAGTGCGCGTCCATTTCCTTCGCGAAAGCCGAGAAGGCGCCGGCGTAGTCGTTGGCCTCGAGCGGGCAGGCCTCGAGGTTCAGGAGGCGCAAGAGCCCCTCGGCCTCCGCGGCCGCGGACGGCGTCGTGTCCGCGGCGTCGTTCGAAATGGCCTGCAGGGTCTCCCGGATGGATTTTTTCACGTCGACAGGGAGGCTCTTCATAGCCGGCGGCGTGAGGCGGCGCAGGAGCGCGACTTGTTCGGCGGGTGGCCGCGCGCCCAGGGCGTCCCCCAGTTCTTCCAGCGGCATCAGCGCCAGGACGACCGGCGTGTTGGAGGCAAGGGCCATCGCGCCGAGGTAGCCCTCCTTTTCCGCGAACGCCGGTTGCGCCCTGGAGGCGGGCGGAACGCCCAGTTCGAAGCGGCCCTCCGGCCCGGAGGTCGTGGTGACGGCCCAGGGAGATTCGCCGATCAGGGGCTCCAGCGACGACAGGTAAAACCTTGGCGGCGCGCCAAATTCCTCGTCGAGAATACGGGCCGGGAGCAGCACGGCCGTGATCCGGCATTGCGGCAGGGGGCGGCCCTGCGCGTCCGTCGCGACGCCCGCCAGCCGCGCGCGGTTGGTCGTCAGCGTGAAATCATATGCGCGGCCGCCTTCGATCCCTTCCTTCATTTGCGGCGCCCGCGCCCCGGACGGATCCACGACGGCCAGGAACCCGCCCGCGTAGCGCAGGGGCTCGGTTTCAAAGCGCCCCTCCGCGTCCGTCGTCATCCGGTGATCCCCGCCCACGTACGGGTAGCCGTAGTACACCGGGATGCCCGCGAGCGGGCGTCCTTCCGCATCCGACACCGTCCCCCTCGCGGGCCTGGGCGGGGACAGAAGGAACAGGGCCTGGCGGGCCAACTCCGGCGTCACGAGGGCGTGCGATTCCCGGCCGTCGGCGATGGCCTGCACTCTCGGCAACAGGGCGTCCAGCGTTTCCGCGCCCAGCCACGGCGGGTCCAGCGCGTGGAGGCAGCGAAGGTACTCCGCGCCCATCGGGCCTCCCAGCGTTTTAAGCTCCCGCCGGATGTCCTCCCGGGCATAGACCGTCAGGACGCACGGCGACGTGGCGACGGGGAAGGCCATGTCGAGGTAGCCGTCCTTGATCACCTCGACGAGGCGGGGCGTGGCCGTAAAGGCCTCGACGGAAAATTCGCCCTTCGCGTCCGTCACGGACGAGCGGCTCCAGCGGACCATGTGCTCTCCTCCGCCGTAGCGTCGCCGGGAATCCGCGTCTTGGAGCAGCTTCCCCGACGCCAGGTAGACGGTCACGGTGGCGCCGGCGACGGGCTCGCCCGCCTCGTCCACGACGCGTCCGGCGGTCGCGCCCCAATCCGGCCGCATCACGATGTCGTGGGACCGCCCTGCGATGGCGGGTTCCACGAGCGCGGGCGCGAGGCGCCCGGACGGATCCACGGCCGCCACGACCTGCTCCCACGGGGGGAGCCGGGTGAACTCGAAGCGCCCGTCCGCGTCCGTCGCGGCCTCCCAGCCGGAGGAGTTCACGTAGGGGAGATAGCAGTGGACGGCGATCCCGGCGAGCGCGGCCCCGATTCCGTCCAGAACGCGGCCGGTCATTTTATGCGGCGCGGGCGAGGGGGCTGCGGGTTCAGCGGCCGGGCCGTCATGGCCCAGCATCAGGCTCGTTGCGAGCAACAGGATGAATCGTGTGTTCATTGCCCTGTATAGACAGCCGCCGGCCCGAATAGTCTCACGGGGATCTGCGGTCTTTTTCGCGGGCGCTTTTTTTCATTCTCGGCTGGCCGCGCGGCGGGGCGACCGGGTAAAGTGCCGGGACATGAGGCGCCTCGGTTTAGCGTTTTTCCTTTCGGGCATTGGCTTGGCGCTCCCGGCCGGGGCCTGGGATATCCGGTACAGCCCGGTCTACCCGTCCATTGACCAGGAAATCCAGATCGAGATCCGCGGCGCGACGCAGGGCGCGATGCTGCACTGGGGCGTCAACGCCGTGGGCATGATCTGGGATCAGGCCATCCCCGAGTACCGCCCGCCCGGCTCCATTCTGGAAGGCGTGGCCACGCGGACGCCCATGCAGGGGCCCGACGAGCGCGGGGTGCTGCGGCTAACCCTGGGCCCGTTCAACAACACGAACCAGCTCATCCGGTCGCTGAATTTCGCCATCCACTGGAACGACGGGACCTGGGCGAACAAGGACGAAAAGAACTACAACATCCCGGTCTCCTTCGGCCGCATCGGGGCCAGCCCGGAGGAGCCGACAATCAACGACCGCGTCGTCGTCCGCGTCCGGCGCAGCCGGCCGGGCGGGCTGCTCCGCTGGGGCGTCAACGCGGAGAACCAGCTGTGGAAGCCGCCGCGGAAGGAGTACTGGCCGCCCGGCACCTTCGCCACGCCGGACGGGCTGGCCGTGGACACGCCGCTCGGCAAGCCGGACAGCAACGGCGTCTCCACCGTTGCGCTCGGCCCGTTCAACCGCGCGGACCAGGTCGTCCGCACGCTGCACATGGCCGTGCACTGGGGCGACGACTGGGACACCGACGCGGGCCGCAACTACAACGTGGGGATTTCGCTGGAGACCGGCCCGGAGGCGCCCTCGGTCCGCCTGCTCTCGCCGCAGGACGGCGAGGTCATCGTGGACAACCCCCAGGTCCAGCTGCAGGCCGAGGGCGCGGACCGGGCGGAGATGTGGCTGGACGGCCGATCCATCGCGTCGGTCGGCGAGACGCCCTTCGAGCTGAAGATCCCGTTCCGCCAGCTGAAGTACGGCCGGCACCAGCTCACGGCGCGCGCCGAGCGCGAGGGGCTCGTGGGCCTGCAGGAGATCTTCTTCTGGAAGCTGCCGCCGCACCGCGTGGAGAACCTGCCGCAGGGCGTGCCGTGGGGCGCGACCGTCAACCCGGACGGCACGGCGACCTTCACGCTCCACGCCCCGGGCAAGAAGTTCATATCGCTCGTCGGCGATTTCAACGGCTGGGACCCGTTCGCCGACATGATGACCGCCTCGCCGGACGGCACGTGGTGGACGACGCGGCCGGTCTCGAACGGCGCGCCCCGGTACCAGTTCTGCATCGAGGGCCGGCAGTTCCTGGCCGATCCCTACGCCCGCGACATCGAGTGGAAGGACGAGGCCGGCCGCGAGGGCCACCAGCCGTGGCACGCGCGCGCCGTGCTGGAGGTCGGCCAGCCGCCGTTTGCCTGGACGGCCACGAACTACACCCGGCCGCCCCTCGACCAACTGGCCATCTACGAGTTTCACATCGACGACCTGGCGCCCGGCGGCGGGTTCACCGGCGTGATCGCCCGGCTGGATTACATCCGGGACCTGGGCTTCAACGCCATCGAGCCGATGCCGTGGATGGAGTTCACGGTCGACCGGAGCTGGGGCTACAACCCCGCGTTCCACTTCGCGCCCGAGTCGGCGTACGGCACGCCCGGCGAGCTCAAGCGGCTGATCGACGAGGCGCACCGGCGGGGCCTGGCCGTGATCATGGACGCGGTCTTCAACCACATGGACCGCAACTCCGCGCTCTACCAGCTCTACGGCGCCGACTACGAGGCCAGCCCGTACTTCCGCCTGTTCCGCGGCGAGAACTGGGGCTTCCCGGACCTGGACCAGCAGTCGCGCGCCTTCAAGCGCTACGTCGAGGACGCGATCCGCTGTTGGCTGACGGAGTACCGCGTGGACGGGATCCGCTTCGACGCGACGCGCTTCGTCGAGTGGGAGGGCTACAACGACTGGGGCGCGGGCTGGCTGGCGTGGGCGGGTCGGCAGGCGGACGCGGGCAGCTACATGATCGCCGAGCATATCCCCAGCGATCCCGAGTTGATCCGGCGGACGGAGATGGACGCCACGTGGGGCGACTCGTTCCGCTGGGTCGTCCGCGGTTACGTCGAGGAGGGCCGCCTCGACCGCGACGAGTTCGCCCGGCTGCTCGACCCGGCGCAGCTGGGCTTCGGCGGCGTGTCGGAGCGCATCGCGTACACCGAGAGCCACGACGAGGAGCGGGTCATGCGCGACCTGCGGCGCCGCGGCTACTCCCGCGACGAGGCGGAGCGCCGCGCCCTGCTGGCGCTGGCGCTGACGCTGACGGCGCCCGGCCCCGCCATGGTGTACGCGGGCCAGGAGTTCGGCGAGGACACGGCCAAGACCGTCGGGTCCAACCCGCTGAACTGGGGGCGCACGGAAGGCTGGTTCGGCCGGCCCGCGCGGCGGCTGCGGGACGCGGCGCGGGCGCTCGTCCGGCTGCGGACGACGCACCCCGCGCTGCGCACCGGCGCGGTGACCCTCGATCAGCAGGGCCTCCCGGACGGCGTGGCGGTCTACACGCGCGGCGAGGCCGGGGCGGCGGTCGTCGTGGCCGCGAACTTCGGGCGGCGCGAGCGCCGCGTGACGGTGAACCTGCCGGGCGCCGGGCCGTGGCGGGACGTCCTGCGCGGGAATCCCGCGTCTCCGCTCCGGGGCGACCGGATTACGATCGCGCTCGAGCCCGGCGGCGTGGCCGTCTGGGCGACCGACCTCTCGCTGGCCTCGGTCCGTTGACCGCCCGCTTCTTCCCCGCGAAGGCGGCTTGACCTTTCCGGAATCCGGGCGTACGTAGGGCAGGGCTTGGCGAATGAAAAGAACGACTCCATGCCGCCGGTGGGCGGCGCTGATTCTCCTGGTGATGCCGCTGGCGGCGGCGGGGTGGGGAGGCCGCCTGCACATGGACATCGGCCGCGAGGCGGCCCAGGCCGCGCCGGACGAGATGAAGCTCTGGCGCATGTACGCGCGGCTGGTGGCCCGCTACAGCGTGCATCCCGACCTGTGGAAGGACTACGATCCTACCGAGGGCGAGCGGCATTACATCGACCTCGAGGCCTATGCCCCGCTGACCGCCACCAACCTGCCGTCCGATCCGACGGCGCTGCGGAACGGCCTGTACCGCTACCACGGGCATGTGCCGTGGGTCATCATGGACTTGCAGTCGAAACTGACCGCCGCCATGGCCACCGGGAACTGGGTCCAGGCCGCCAGCCTGGCCGCGGCCCAGGCGCACTACGTGGGCGACCTGCACCAGCCGCTGCACACCACGGAAAATTACGACGGCCAGCTCAACGGGCAGAACGGCGCGCACATGCGCTGGGAATCCGACATGCCCGCCATCCACTGGCGCAGCGGCCTCATGCCGGAGGCGCAAGCGGAGTATATCTCCAACCTCTGGCCTGCCGTCCTGGGCTGGCTGGACCAGTCGCACGGGCGGGCCGTCGACGTCCTGGCCGCGGACTACGACGCCCTGCGGGTGGCCGACCCGGCCCGGGATCCCGAAACGTACCACGACTACCTGTGGGAGGCCACCGGCGACCTGTTCATCGAGCAGGTCCACCGGGCGGCCTGCGCCCTGGCCAGCCTCTGGTACACGGCCTGGGTGGACGCCGGGCGGCCGGAGATCCCGCCTCCGCCGGCCAGCTTGAGCGAGGCTTCCGTCTGGGTGCCGGAGCCCCAGCCCGAGGGCATGGCCTCCTGGCCGTTCCTGGCGGCGTTCGGCGTCATCGCGGTCGTCATCGTGCTGTTGAGCATGCGGCGCCGTCCCGAGCCCCACCGGCGCGATCCTTCGCTCTGACGGGCCGGCACATCCGGCGTGCAATTATCGCGCGCGCGGCTACACTGGCCGCGTGAAGACGCTGCTGGTCACCTCGCGGATCACCTTCGTCCCCGGGAACTACGACGCGCTCGTGGCGGGGCTGGCCGCGTGCCCGCAGATCGGCGGGCTGCTGGCGCTCGATAACCGGAGCCGCAAACTCCTCGCCAAGGCGCTGGGGCTGGCCGCCGGGGGCGCCCCGCGCATCGGCCTGCAACTCCTGCGCAACTGGTTCGGTCCGAGCGCGCGGCGGCGGGCGGACGCTTTTGCCGCGGCAGGCAAACCGGCGTGGACGATGCCGACCATCCATTCGCCCGAGGCCGTCGGCCTTGTCCGCGATCACGGATTCGACCTCGTCCTGAACGCGCGGACGCGCTTCATCTACAAGGCCGACATCCTGTCCGCGCCGCGGCTCGGCTGCATCAACATCCACCACGGCCTGCTGCCCGGGCAGCGCGGAACGATGTGCGACCTCTGGGCGCTTTTCGAAGGGCGGCCCGCCGGCTTCTCGATCCATGTCATGATCCCCCAGGTCGACGCGGGACCCATCCTCGCCCGCGAGCAGGTCTCGGACGGAACCGATCGTGATTACCCGGCCTACCTGCTCAAGGCCAGCCGCCGGGAACGCGAGGTCGCCGCCGGACTCCTGAAAGATATCGAAGAATCGGGCCGCTTCCATGCCTCTAATAATAGTTCCATCCCAGGGCTAGCCTTATACCGAAGCCCCACCTTCCGACAGGTCTGGGCCATGCGCAGAAAAGGGATACGGCTGTGAAGGACGAGGAACGGATCGGCCATCAACCGGGTCGCGCGCCGCTGAACAATGTCATCAGTTACATCGAGCGGCATCGCGCCGCGTTTCCAGAGCGGCTCGCGCTGCGCTGGGTGGAGACTTCGGATCTCGCCGCGTGGGACGGTCGTCCCGCCTCGCGCCTGCCGCACCGGGAAATTTCCTACAGCCGGTTCGCGGAGGGTATCGACCGCGTGGCGGCCGGCCTGAAGGATCTCGGACTGCGGAGCGGCGACCGCGCGATCATTTTCCTGCCGATGGGCGTGCTGATGTACACCGCCATGTTCGCCGTGCAACGGCTCGGGGCCGTCGCGGTCTTCCTCGACTCCTGGGCGCGCCGCCACCAGCTGGGCGCGAGCGCGGCCTGCGTGCAGCCCAAGGCCATGATCAGCCACCGCGCCGCCTTCGACCTGGTCGCCGGCCTGCCGGAATTCGGCGGGCTCGAAATCCGGATCGTCGCGGGGCCGGGCGCCGACGCCTCGTTCACGGCGCGGCTGGAAGATATGCTCCAGCGCGCCGGCTCCGTCCCCGTGGAGGCCGTGGAGCCGGAGGATACCGCCCTCGTCACGTTCACCACCGGCAGCTCAGGCGCGCCCAAGGGCGCGAACCGCACGCACAGGTTCCTCTGCGCGCAGCACGAGGCGCTGGCCTCGCTCCTGCCCTACGAGCCTGCGGACGCGGACCTGCCCGCGTTTCCGATCTTCTCGCTCAACAACCTGGCCTCCGGAGTGACCACGGTCATCCCGGCGCTCGATCTCGCCGCGCCCGGCCCGCGCGATGCCGCTCTGCTCGCGACGCAGCTCCTGCGCGAGGGCGTGACCTGCGCCACGCTGTCGCCCTCGATGCTGGTTGGTGTGTCGCGCTTCTGCGCGGAGGCGGGGATTGAACTCGCCGGCCTCCGACGCGTGGTTACCGGCGGCGCGCCGATCAGCCGGGACAACGTCCGCGACTTCCTGCGTATCGCGCCGCGCGCGGCCTGCTGGGTCCTCTACGGCTCGACCGAGGTCGAGCCCATGGCGCACATCGAGGCGAGGGAGATGCTGGCCCAAGCCGGGAAGCCCGACCCCGAGATCGTCGAGGAGGGCGTCAACGTCGGGCGCGTCAGCCCGGAACTGGAATACAAGTTCATCCGGATCCGGCGCGGCCCGATCGACCTGAAGCAGGAAAGCTGGGCGGCCCTCGAGGTCCCGCCCGGCGAGGTCGGCGAGTTCATCGTCACCGGCGACCACGTTTGCCGAGACTACTTCAACAACGAGGACGCGTTCCGACGGGCCAAGATCGTGGACGAGCGCGGCCGGGTGTGGCACCGGACCGGCGACCTGGCGCGCCTGGACCCGGCGGGCCATCTCTGGATCGTCGGCCGGATCCACAACGTCATCGAGCGTGGGGGGCGCCTGTGCTTCCCCGTGCGCGCGGAGATCATCCTCAAGCAGCTTCCCTTCGTAAAACAGGCGGCTTTTCTTGGCCTGCCCGATCCCGGGCTCGGGGAGCGCACTGCCGCCGTCGCGGCGCTGGACCCCGCGGGCTGCGATGAGCGAAGGGCTCGCGACGAGATCCTCCGCCTCTTCGCCAAGAACGGCATCCCCGTGGACGACGTATTCTTCGTCGAGGCCATCCCCATGGACCCCCGCCACCATTCGAAGGTGGAATACGACGTGTTGCGGAAGCAGTTGGAGGGCGGCCGGAGGCCATGAACAGCGAGGCCCGTCTTTTCCGCGCCTGGATGACGTTCATCCGCGAGCGCTTCCCGCCGGCGGCGAACGTCGTGATGGCGGTCTTTTTCTCCCTGGGCAACGCAGCCGTGGCGTCGCGGCTCGCGGGGATTCCGTTCCCAGTGTGGCGCTGGAACATGGCGGCGGTGGTGACGGTGCTGTTCTTTTTCCGGCTGCGGTGTTTCGACGAGATCAAGGACTACGCGACGGATCTCGTGTTAACCCCGACCCGCCCGCTGGCGCGCGGCCTGCTGACCCTGCGCCAGGTGCGGATCATGTTCGGCGTGGTCACGGCGGCGGAATTCCTGCTCGTCGCGCCGCTGGGCTTCCCCGCGCTGGCGGCGCACGCGGCGGCGGTCGTGTACAGTTACCTGATGTACCGCGAGTTCTTCGTCGGCGCGTGGCTGCGCCCGCGGCTGACGCTCTACGCGGTGGCGCACACCGCCGTCTCGATCCTGCTCGGCTGGTCCATCGCGGCCCAGGTCCTCGGCCCCGCGCACGGGAAGTTCCCGGTGTCCGGGCTGCTCTTCGGGATCGTGAACTGGATGCTGTTCAACGTGTTCGAGTTCGGGCGCAAGACCTTCGCGCCGGAGGAGGAAAAGCCCGGGGCGGACAGCTACTCGTCACTGTTCGGCCCGTCGGGCGCCGTGGCATTGTGCATGAGCCAGGTCGGGATTGCGCTGCTGGCGCTGGCCCGGGGGCCCGGGCGCGTGGTTCCTCAACTGGCCCTCGCGGCGGTCCTGCTGGCGGCGGGACTCGTTTACGCGGCGCGCGCGACGCCGGCGACGGCGCGCGCGTACCGGACGGTATCGGGTGTATACTTGATCCTGTTCTACCTGCTGGTAACAGTACAGGCCTGGCCGGGAGGACTATAAACTTCGTGGTAGGGCGCGCTGGCCCAGCGCGCCGCGAACGGCGGCTTGAGCCAAGCCGCCCTACCCTGGGGCGCTTGCCGATGAAGTCAGGCGTGGGGGGAATAGCGGAATGATCGTGAGCGCGCAATCCGTCGAGTCCTTCGCCCGGCGCGAGGCCGGAGGCAAGGGGTTCAACCTCTACCGGATGGGCCGGCTCGGCCTGCCCGTTCCCGAATGGGTTGCGCTCGGGCGGGGGGCCTTCGAGCGCTTCGCCGCCGGCGGCCTGCGCGGCCGGATCGAGGAGCTCGTCGCCTCCCTCGCGCCGGAGCAGGCCTCCGCCGAAATCGAAAAACTGATTCTCGCCGCGCCGATGCCGGAGACCGTGTCCGACGAGGCCGCGCGGGCTTGGTCGCTCATCTCGGGCGGCGGCGCCATCTCGGTGCGGTCTTCCGCCGCGGACGAGGACGGCGCCGCGCACTCGTTTGCGGGCCAGCTGTCAAGCTTCCTCTACGTGGCCTCGCTGGACGATGCGCTCCGCTGCCTGCGGCGCTGCTGGGCCTCGGCGTTCTCCGCGCGGGCGCTGGCCTACCGGCGCGAGCGCGGCCTGCCGTCCCGCGGCATCGGGATCGCGGTGATCTTCCAGCGCATGGTGGACCCAAAGGTTTCCGGCGTGCTGTTCACGTGCGACCCGGCGGCGAAGGATCCGTCGCGCTACGTCGTCAGCGCCGTCTACGGGGCGGGGGAGGGCCTGGTCTCGGGCGCACTGGACGCGGACACGACCTGGCTGGACGCGGCCACGGGCGCGCCCGCGCGGCGGGTGATCGCGCTGAAGACCGAGCAGTTCCGGCGCGGGCCGTCGGGCGAGTGCGCGCGCGAGGCGGTGGACCCGGACCGGCGGGAACAGCCGTGCCTGGACGACGCGCGGCTGGCGGAGCTGTACCGTCTGGGCCGGACGCTGCACGACTACTTCGGCCGCCCGCAGGACATCGAGTGGGCGCTGGCCGGGGGACAACTGTGCCTGCTGCAGACCCGGCCGGTCACGTCGCTCGACGAGAACGCGGCGGGCTACCCGAACCTCTGGGACAACTCGAACATCGTCGAGAGCTACGGCGGGCTGACGCTGCCGCTGTCGTTCTCCTTCGCCCTGCGCAACTACCGCGGCGTGTACATCCAGTTCTGCGAGGTGCTCGGCGTGCCGCGCGAGGTGATCAAGGACATGGAGCCGACGCTCGCCCACATGCTCGGCTGCGTGAACGGGCGCGTGTTCTACAACCTGTACAACTGGTACAAGCTCGTCGGCGTCCTGCCCGGCTTCCGCCGCAACCGCGAGTTCATGGAGACCATGATGGGCGTGCGCGAGTCGCTTGCGCCGGAGATCGCGGACCGGATCCGGCCGCACCCGTCGTGGGACACGCTCGCGGGGCGCGGACGGCGGCTGGTCACCGGCCTCTCGTTCCTCGTCCACCACTTCCGCATCCAGCGCCTCGTGGACCGGTTCCTGCGCGACTTCGACCGCGAGTACCGGGAATTCCGGCATCGGCCCTACGACCGGATGCGCAGCGACGAGATCTTCAACGTCTACCTCGAGATGGAGCGGCGCATGATGAGCCGGTGGAAAGCGCCGATCATCAACGATTTCCTCGTCATGGTGCACTTCGGCCTCTTCCGGAAGCTCACGGCGCGGTGGCTGGGCGAAACGGATCCCAACCTCCAGAACGATTTGCTCGCGGGCGAGGGGCACATGGAGAGCGCCGAGCCGACCCGCCGGCTGATTGAGCTCGCCGGCCGCGCCGCCGCGCAGCCCGACCTGCGCGCGTTGATCGAGCGGACCCCGGAGGCCGACCTGCTCGAGGCGCTGAACCAAAGCGCGTTCAAGGAGTTCTTCGGCGAGGTGCGGGACTATCTCGACCGCTTCGGGTTCCGTTGCATGAACGAGATGAAGCTGGAGGAGGCGGACCTCTTCACCGATCCGTCGTTCTTCTTCGCCTGCCTCAAGAACTACCTGCGCGGCGGCACGACCGACCTCGCCGCGCTCGACCGCCGCCGGGCCGAACTGCGCGAGCGGGCCGAGGCGCTCGTGGCGGGGCGGCTGGCCGGCTGGCGCCTGCGCCTGCACCGCTGGTCCATGAAGCATGCGCGGAAGGCCGTGCGCAACCGGGAGAACACCCGCTTCGCCCGCACCCGCGTCTACGGCGTCGCGCGCACGATGTTCCAGGCGATGGGCGAGGACCTCTGCGGGCAGGGCCTCCTCGAGCGGCCGCGCGACATCTTCTATCTCGAGATGGACGAAATCTCCGGCCTGCACATGGGCACACTGACGGCGTACGACCTCAAGGCCGTCGTGGCGCTGCGCAAGAAGGCCTACGCGGAATTCGCGGCGGCGGAGCCGAAGACGCGGTTCCAGACGCGCGGTCCCGTCTACTGGCGCAACCGGTTCCGGGCGGAGCCCGAGACCCCGGACCGGCCGGCGGACGGGAGCGCCGACCTGCGCGGCCTGCCGTGCTGCCCCGGCGTCGTCGAGGGCGTGGTCAAGGTCGTGCAGGCGCCGGGCGACGACTTGAAGCTCAACGGCGAGATCCTTGTCGCGCCGCGGACGGACCCCGGCTGGGTGCCGTTGTACCCCAGCGTGTCGGGCCTGCTCGTCGAGCGCGGCAGCCTGCTGTCGCACTCCGCGATCGTCGCGCGGGAGATGGGCCTGCCGGCGATCGTCGCGGTCCGCGGCCTGACCGCGACGCTCTCGTCGGGCATGCGCGTACGGATGGACGGCCAGGCGGGGACCATAAAGATTTTAGACCGCTAATTAACGCGAATTGACGCGAATTCGGAAATGACTTTCCTTCGCGTTAATTGGCGTTAATTCGCGGTGAAGAGAAAGGAACGGAACCATGCCCGCGCCAAGGAAGATTGCGGCTGAAATCCTGAACCATCTTCTCGCCGGAACGAAGGCCGGGGACGAGGTCCATCGGCTCGCTCGCCGGCCGCCGGAAAAGGAGCCGCTGCCGCCCCACGTGCCGCATGGGAACGACCATACGGCGGCGGGGCTTGAAAAACGTCGGGCCTTCCTCAAGGCGCAGGGCTTTTGCATCGAGCAACTCTCGGGCCTGGGCCCGGACCCCGCGCCGGAATCGCTGGAGGGGCACATCGAGAATTTCGTCGGGTACGCGAAGGTCCCGGTGGGCGTCATCGGCCCGCTGCGGGTCAACGGGGCGCACGCGCACGGCGATTTTTACGTGCCGCTCGCGACGTCCGAGGGCGCGCTGGTCGCGTCGTACAACCGCGGCGCGTACGTCATCAGCCAGTCCGGCGGCGCGGCGGCGATGTGCCTGACCGAGAGCGTGTCGCGCTCGCCCTGCTTCGCGTTCCGCTCGCTAGCCGACGCGGGACTCTTCCTCGCGTGGACGCTGCCGCGGTTCGAATCGTTCCAGAAAGTGGTGGCGACCACGTCCGGCCACGCGCGCTTGCTGGACATGCGGACCGTGATGCTAGGCAAGGAACTGTACCTGATCCTCGACTTCACCACGGGCGACGCGTCCGGGCAGAACATGGTCACGCTCGCGGCCGACGCGCTGGCGCGACACCTCGTCGGGAGCGCGCCGGTGAAGCCTGAACGCTGGTACGTCGAGGGCAACCTGTCCGGCGACAAGAAGGCCACGATGCTGTCCTTCCTGTTCGCCCGGGGCAAGAAGGTCGTGGCCGAGGCGGTCGTCCGGCGCGACCTGCTGAAGAAAGTCATCCACATCACGGTCGACGAGATGCTCGCGGGCTGGCAGGTCTCCATCCTCGGCGGCATCCAGAGCGGCGCGATCGGCGCGCAGGGCCATTTCGCCAACGCGCTGGCCGCCCTGTTCATCGCGTGCGGGCAGGACGCCGCCTGCGTCGCGGAGGCGTCCGTGGGCCTGACGCGCATGGACAAGACCGCGGACGGCGACCTGTACGTGTCCATCAGCCTGCCGAACCTGATCGTCGGCACCGTCGGCGGCGGGACGACCCTGCCCGGCGCGCGGGAAGGCCTGGCGATGCTGGGCTGCGCGGGGGAAGGCGGGGCCCGGAAGTTCGCCGAAATCTGCGCGGTCACCGCGCTCGCGGGCGAGATCTCGCTGACCGGCGCGATCATCGCGGGCGAGTTCTCGAAGGCGCACGCGCGCTATGGGCGGAAACGCAAGGCGGAGAAACCCGATGGCGGATGACCTGGCGCAACGCGTGCGGTTCGATTTCATCCACTACGCCAACTGCTGGGAGGATCCCCGGCTGCTGTTCGAGGCGCTGCAACCGGTCGGCAAGAGGATTCTCTCCATCGCGTCCGGCGGCGACAACAGCCTCGCGCTGCTCGGAGAGGGCGCGGAGGTCGTCGCCGCCGACTTGAGCCGCGCACAACTGGCCTGCATCGAGCTGAAAGTGGCGGCGATCCGGGAACTGGACGACGAGGCTCTGCTCGCCTTTCTCGGCCTCCGGCCCTCGGCGGACCGGCTTGCGGTCCATGACAAACTACTTCGCCTGCGCCTGTCCGAAAACGCCGCGGCGTTCTGGAACGGGCATCCCGGGGACATCGCTGCGGGCATCGTCCACGCCGGCAAGTTTGAGAACTACTTCCGGCTCTTCCGGACGCGCGTGCTGCCGCTGATCCACGGGCGGCGGACGGTGGAGTCGTTGCTGGCGGCCCGCGACGCGGCGGGCCGCCGGGATTTCTACGACCGGCGCTGGAACAACCGGCGCTGGCGGCTGATGTTCCGGCTCTTCTTCAGCCGATGGGTCATGGGGCGATTCGGCCGCGACCCGGAATTCTTCCGCTACGTCGAAGGCTCCGTCGCCGACCGCATCCTGGCCCGCGCCGAGCACGCCCTGACCGTTCTGCCGACGCACGACAATCCGTACCTCGAATACATCCTCACGGGGAATTTCGCCCGCGCCCTGCCGCCGTACCTCGAGCCCGAACGCCTGGCCCGTGTCCGGGCCAACCTGGATCGGCTCACGCTGTTCGAGGGCCCGGCGCAGGAGGCGCCCGGCGAGTTCGACGGCTTCAACCTCTCCGACATCTTCGAGTACATGCCGCCCGATGTAGCCGAGCGCGTCTACGGGCAACTGCTCGACAAAGCCCGGCCCGGCGCGCGGCTGGCCTACTGGAACATGCTCGTCCCGCGCGCCTGCCCCGAACCGTATCGCGCGCGCGTGAAGGCGCTGGACGAACTCGGCGCCCGGTTGCTTGAGCAGGACCGCGCGTTTTTCTACCGTCGCTTCGTGGTCGCGGAGGCCCGGGCATGAAAGCGCGATTAACAAACAAACGCAGGTTTTCGCTGACCCGCCGTGACGCGGAACTGTTCAGGCTGGCGCGCCGGGCGGACCATCGGACGCTGGCGATCTGGGCGCGGGATTGCGCGAAGCGAGTGATGCCGTATTTCGAATCGGCGCGGCCTGCGGATCCCCGGCCGCGCCAGGCCCTCGAAGCGCTGCAGGCGTGGATCGATACCGGGCAGTTCAAGATGGCGGTCATCCGCAAGGCGTCGCTCTCGTCGCACGCGGCGGCCCGCGCGGTCGGCGAGGACAATGCCGCGCGCTCCGCGGCCCGCGCGGCGGGCCAGGCCGTCGCCACCGCCCACGTTCAAACCCATGCTCCGGGGGCGGCGTTGTATGCCCAGCAGGCCCGCCACCGGGCTGCCGATCCCGCGGAGGCCGACGCCGCGGCGGCCAGTGAACGCGATTGGCAATTGGCGCATTTGCGGAAACGGATGGGGAAGGAATAGGTGGGGAGTGGAAGAGTCTTCGTCATGGTGGGCGGGCGGGGCGGCGGATTTGTGGGGCGCGCTGCTGTTCGGCGCGTTGTTCCTGCCCCTGCTGGGCGTGGCGGAATGGCTGCGCCGGCGCGGTTCGTTCGGGCCGGAGGCGACGCGGAAACTGGTGCACATCGGCGGCGGGCTGTTGAGCCTGGCCCTGCCGGGGCTGGTCCGGTCGCCGGCCGTGGTGCTGGCCATGAGCGCGGCGCTGTCGCTGCTGTTCCTGTGGGCCAAACGCCGCGCGGCCCTGGCCAGCCTGCACGGCGTCGCCCGGCGGACGAGCGGCACGGAGTATTTCCCGCTGGCGGTGTTCCTCGTCTACGTCGCCACGTACGGCCAGTACTGGCTCTACGCCTGCTCGATGCTGGTCCTCGCCGTCGCGGACGCATTCGCGGCGCTGATCGGATCGAGGTACGGGCGGCACCGGTACGAGGTGGAGGACGAGGTCAAGAGCGTTGAGGGGTCGGGCGTCTTCCTGCTGATCGCGTTCCTCGCGATCCTCTTGCCGATGCTGCTGCTGACCAGCTTGCCGCGCGTCGTGTGCGTGCTGTCGGCGCTGCTGGTGGCGGTGCTGGTGACCGGGTTCGAAGCGGTGAGCATGGGCGGGGCGGACAACCTGTTCATACCGCTCGGCGTCGCCGTGATCCTCGCCAAGATCACGACGAAGCCCGTGCCGGAGATCGTGTATCAGAATGCCAGCCTGGCCGCGTTGAGCCTCGGACTGGCGCTGGCGGCGCGGCGGACTCCGTCCTTCAACGCGGGCGGCATGATCCTGTTCGCGTTGTTCGTCTTCGGCGCGTGGTCGCTCGGCTCGGAGCGGTGGGCGCTCCCGGTGCTGGCGGCTTTCGTGGTCTACGCGGGAGCGCGAACGTTCATCCCCGGGCCCGGCGGGGCCCCGGCGCGCGTCCGCGTGCGGATATTGTTCCGGGTCCTGGTGATCCCGCTGCTCCTGCTGGTGACCGGCAACATGCTCCGGCGCGGCCCGGAGTTCTACGCGCCGTTCGTCACCGCGATGGCGGTGGTGCTGGCCTTCGGGCTATGGAACCACGTGCTGTGGGCGCGGCGCCCGGCCGGCGCCCGGCGCCGGGCGCTCCTATGGCTGGCCGCGCTTGCCGCGTGGGCCGTGGAAATCGTGCCGGCCTGGCTGCTGCTGCCGGGGCGTCCGGCCACGTCCGGCCTGTGGCTTCCGGCGGGACTTGTCCTGGCCGCGTCCGCGTTGGACGATCTGTTGCTCGGGCCCGATCCGTCGTTCGAGGGGGAGCGCGCCTGGCCGGCCTGGCGGCTCGTTCTCGCGGCCGCGGCGGGCGCCGCCGTGCTGCTCGCGCAGCGCGCGGGCGGGTTGGCGCCGTGGCCGTATCCCCCATGATGTCCGCCGCTCGTCGCCGTAGGAATTGCCCGCAGGATGGCCTTGTGCTATGGATCCAAAAAGTGCGGCTCCGGAGAAGCTATGAAAAAATATATGCCGCGCGAACTGGCCGGCCTGGCTGCGAAAATCCGCCGCTTCAACCGCCACCGCGACTGGGACAAGTACCATGCGCCGAAGAACCTGGCCATGGGCGTGATGATCGAGGCGGCGGAGCTGGCCGAACATTTCCTCTGGCAGGAGACCGCGGAGAGCCGACGGCCCGACGCGCGCGCCCGGGCGGCGATCCGCGACGAGGTGGGCGACGTGCTCATCCTCCTGCTGAACCTCTGCGACAAGCTGGACATCGATCCCGTCGCGGCCGCGCTGAACAAGCTGGAGCACAACCGGCGGAAGTACCCGGCGGCCCTCGTCCGGGGCAAGGCGCTCAAGTACGACCAGTACCCGGAGCGGGCCGCGCGCGGGACGAAGCGGCGCCCTCCTCTATCCGTTCGGTAAGAGTCTACTTCACCAACAACGGGGAGATCGGTGCAGCCGAGGGCGCCGTTCAGGCGCCGGATTTGGTTGAGTTTGTCGGCGCGTCAGCATCGGCGTCCACACTCACGAACGCCATGCTAGCGGGTAGAGCCGATGGAACGTTTTTCACGATAAGCGCGGATGCAGTTGACATGACGACCGTTTTCACATTCCAAGCATTCAGAATGACGGGCTCCGCGCAATTTGGGACGGCCGGATTGATGACCTACCACCAGGTTGTTTATGTTCCGAATATCAGCTTCTCCGCGAGGTACAATGGCAGCATTGAGCCTCCGCGCTTCCTCTCGCTGGTCGAATTGCCGGTGATCGACTCCATGCAGCGCGATGGGAAGCTGTCGTTCTCCGGAGTCGCCACGAGCACCGTGGCGTCCGTCGAGTGGGCCGCCAGCCTGGCGGAGCCGGGCCGAACCAACGGGGTATCCGCTCCTTAGCGTTCCCGTGACCCATGCCGTGACGACGAACGACCTCCCGAGGTTTTTCAGGGTCCGGGGCATCCCGACACCGGACGAAGGTGTCCTGCCGCCGGCGCCGCCGTGCTGCTCGCGCAGCGTGTGGGCGGGTTGGCGCCGTGGCCCTTTCCCCACGGATGCCTCCGGCTCAATCGTTGCCGGATTCTGTGACTCTCGGACCCCGGAAGCAGGGGATGCCCAGCGTATCCCGAAGCGCGGATCGATTTGGTTGTCCGGGGCGGGGAAGGCTGGGCTCCAGTTGTCAGGGCCGGTCCACGGTCAGCCAGTAGAGCCGTCGCGTTGCGCTTTCGGGGGGGGCGTTGGTGATAAAGACCCGATCGTCCTGGATGAGGGACACTTCCGCGAGCGTCTCGGAAGGGGCCGGCAGATCGGCGCTCCCCTGCAGGGTATAGGAGCGCCCCGTTCGTCCTTGCCAGGACAGCACGCATGACGGCAGGTCCGAAGGCGCAAAGGCCTCCAGCCGAAAGAAGGACATTCCGTTTGTCGGGTCCGTCCCAGCCGCTTGCTCCTCGGCATCGGTGAAGGAATCTTCGTCAGAGTCTTTTCCGGGCAGGCCGTTGGTTGGGCTGCCAAAGAAATGATATTCCCAGCGGTCGTCCAGCCCGTCCTCGTCGCGGTCGAGCCGGAGAATCAGAAAGACCTCATTCGACACGGCATCCTGGTCATCCACAAACAGCAAGGCCATGTGTTCCATGCACACGTCCATGTTCCAACCCGGCGATGTCGCCCCGATCTCGTATAGGTGATCCCGGGCGCCGTTGGTCATGACCTGGAACCATGACGGGGTGTCATCCGCAAAAGTTCCCAGCAGTCCGTCCGATGAGAAATCGACGGCCGAAACCTGTCTAAACCCAAGGGAGGTTTCCGACCAGGGGATCGAACAGGGGGACAGGTAGGCCGCCGGGCCGGCGGTAAACACCAGGCAAGCCGACGCGCCGGTAGTCATGCATAAGCAGGAGTCCCGGAGGAATACATGATGGTAATACGACCATTCGGATGACGCGATCTGGGTGAGGGGGTATTCGATGCGGATGTACTCGATCCGCTCATCATGCGTTTGTGGACAGAAGACGCCGCCCGGCTTGTAGGAGGCATCGCGATCCCGTTGATGGCGGGCCGCCACGTGGATGACGCCGTCGGCGCAACGCAGCACCGGGTTCACGTAATCGTGATGTTCGTTGGCTGCGCGCCCGGCGCAGGTGTACGTGGATAAGCTGCCGTCCAATAGCATGCCGAGATCGTACACCGAACCTGTCGCCATAACGGCAAGGACCACCTCATGATAAGTATCCCCGTCATACTCCCGGGCGGAATACGCCAGGTAGGCCGCTTCATCGTTCATGAAGCACAACGACGCCGCATCTCCCGCCCGGATCGGGGTGTTTGTCCACAGGCCGCCGGTCCTGGCGGCGTGCACGACCACGCCGGAGCAAACGGTCAGGACATGAGGTTCTCCGGCGCTGGTCACCGCCAGGGAAGTTCCGGTTCCGCCCGCGACGAGTTCTTCCGGGACCACGCAAGCGCCCTCGCCGGTAAACGACTGATAGTACGTCTCGCTGTTCCGACTGTAGATAATATGCAGCCGGCCCCGGGGGTCACACTCCATCAGGGGGGCCGTCTCATCCCATGCGTTGGTCGTAAGTTGAAGCTGCCTATAGGAGGCGACGTCCCGACCTTCGCCATCGCAGGTCGCGACACAAAGAAACAAGCCGACGTATACAGGCCATGATGGGTGGCGCCTCATGCTGGGAACCCCGGTCCGAAGTTAGCCGCGCGGCATGGTTGACGGCAACATAAATCGGCCGTATGGGCGGGGGCTCGGACGGGAACGCGGCCCCATCCGGCTCGACGCCGGGCCGCATTGGAATGACCGGTCCTCGGCATGGAGGACTCGTCGCCGCCGGCCGAGGCGGGCGTCAGGGCGCCAGGGCCTTGCGGACGATTTCTTCGACGGTGGTTTTGGGCCCGACGCCGGGCAGGACGTCGCGGACGCGTTTCTGGGCGTCGGCCTGCTTGTAGCCGAGGGAGACCAGGGCCAGGATGGCGTCGCGCAGCCGCGCGTCCGGCTCGCCGGCGGCCGCCCCGGCGACGGCTTCGAGGGCCTCGCCCGCGGTGAGCTTGTCGCGCAGTTCCACGACCATGCGCTCGGCGGTTTTCTTGCCGATGCCCGAGATGGAACTCAAGCGCTTGATGTCGCCCTGCGCCACGGCGGCCTTGAGGTCGCGCACCGAGAGCCCGCTCAAGGCGGTCAGGGCCAGGCGCGGGCCGATGCCGCTGACGCTCATGAGCAGCAGGAACAGCCGGCGCTCGTCCTCCGTCATGAATCCGTACAGCGCGTGGAGGTCCTCGCGCACGTGGTCGTAGGTCAGCAGCCGCGCGGGTTCGCCCGGCGCCGGCAGCCGGTCGTAGCTGCTCAACGGGATGAAGACCTCGTAGCCGACGCCCTGCACGTTAAGCACGACGCGGGTCGGGTCCTTTTCAACGAGCCGGCCTTCGAGGAAGGTGATCATGTTCCGTGTTACCTGCCGAATTCCAGCCGGTCGCCCCGTTGCGCCCGGCCTTCGAGCAGCGTGGCGTGGGCGGAGACCGGAAGCACCTCGACCACCTGCAGGCGCCCGACGACCGGGCCGGGCACCGATTCCAGCAGGTTGCCGCTGACGGGGTCCGTTATTTCGCGGCCCTCTTCCCGGACGACGAATCGGTCGCCGACGCGCAGGCGCGCGTTCGCGCCGCCGTTGAGCACCACGTATTCCTCGCCCGCCTCGGCCACGCGGGGATCCCAGGCCACCGGGGGCAGTTCCTTCAGGATCCGGTGGACGGCGTCGCGGAGGGCCGACTCGGTGGCGCGCCCGAGCGGGGTGCGGAAGAAGGCCTCTCCGCCGAACGAGACGTTCTTGTAACGGGCGTCGCCGCCCGCCCCGCCCGCGGAGACCGAGCGCGCGGCGCGGACGGAGGCGATGATCTCGCCCGATTCGACGTCGGAAATGTGCATGACGATGGATACGCGCGCCCGGCTGCCGCGCCCGAAGAGTCGCAGCCAGGACGACCCGCCGCCGGCGGAGGCCCCGCCGGTCTCGGTGAAATCGGTGATCGATCCGCGGACGAGGTAGCGGGCGTTTTTCAGGCGGCCCCGGACCACGCGGCCTTCCTCGCGGAACAGGTCCGTGCCCTGCCGGAGGATTTCGCCGACCACGGTATCGAGGTGCCGGCGCTCCAGCACGATGACGCGGCCGGAGTCGAGGAGCAGGGCGGTCAGCAGGTCGGCCATGCCGCTGCCGAGGCTCCACTGGCCCGAGAAGTTGGACAGGTTCTCGAAGTCCGTGACCGCGACGACGGGCTGGATCATCCGGAGCCCCTCGGGCGGCCGCCGGGAGAGCAGGGGTTCGGAAGAGCGGCAGGAGGTCAGGACGGCGAGCAGGCCGGCCACGAAGTATGCGGAGCGGGCCATGGGCCTCCCGGGGCTATTTCAACGCAAACTCGCGGACGGAACGGAGCATGTCTTCGGGATAGAACGGCTTGTGGAACAGCTTCTTGACGTTGGGGAACTGCTTCATCTCCTCCTCGTCGAAGTCCGGGAAGCCGGCCATGACGATGACGGGGACCTTGATGCCCTCGGCGGCCATGAGCATGAGCAGCTCGGCGCCGTTGATGCCGGGCATGCGGATGTCGAGCAGCATCCCGCGGCACTTGGGATCGCGGAGGTGCTTGTAGGCCGTCTCGCCGTCGTAGGCGACGTGGACGCTGTAGCCCTCCTCCTCCAGCATGGTCTTCAGCAGCTGGGTCAGCACCTTGTCATCATCTACCACGAGAATCATGCGATGCCATCCTTGCTGCCGATTGTAGGCCCCGGCCCGGCTTTGTCACGCGTGGAATGCGTAAAAAAAGCAAAGTGGACGAGGGCCGGGATGCCGGCCGGATCACGAAGCGGGGGCGGCCGGCGCGGCCGCGGGCTTGCGGCTGACCTTGGCCCGGAGCTTGAGCCTCTTCAGGCGGCGCTGGCGTGCTTTGCGCTTCACGACGATTCTATGCTGTTGTCCCATAGGCCGCGCTTTGTACCAGATGCCCCCCCGGGCGTCAAGGGTCGGCCGTCTTTTTTCGCGGCGGCTCTTGACGAAACGCCCCGGATAGGAAATATATAGTGGCCTTTTACGCCTATAATAGGCCGTATTATGGCTTGAAACGGGGAGTTATGGGAAAAACGCCTGCGAAAACCGTCAAAAAGGACGCCCACCGTGCCGCGTCGCCGGCCGCGCCTGCCGCGGCCCGCGGAGAACCCGGGGGGGACGGCGAGCTCCAGCTCCGCGTCAATCGCGAGGAGCGCAGCGCCAAGATCAAGGCCCTCATCAAGCTGGCCGGCGACCAGGGCTACCTGACGTACGACGACGTCAACGAGGCCCTCCCGGAGAGCGTGATCAGCCCCGACGAGTTCGACGGCATCCTGATCCTCCTGCGCGGAATGGACATCGAGGTGATCGAGGAGGCGGACGAGCAACGCTTCAAGAGCCAGATGGAGAAGGAGGAGCGCGCGCGGCTCACGCAACGCGTGGACGTGCTGGACGATCCCGTCCGCATGTACCTCAAGCAGATGGGCCAGGTGCCCCTCCTCACCCGCGAGCAGGAGGTCGAGATCTCCAAGCGCATCGAGGAGGCCGAGCTCAACGCGCGGAAGCTGTTCAACCGGTTCGGGTTCGCCTGCGGGGCCTACCTGGGCGTGGCCGAGCGGCTGGAGACCGGCAAGGAGCGCTTCGACCGGATCATCAGCGACAAGCACGTCGAGAGCCGCGAGAAGTACCTCAAGCGCCTGCCGCGCCTCCGGAAGGGGATCCTCAAGGATGCGGCCACGATGCGGAAGAAGTTCCTCGCCGGCCAGAAGGTCAGCCTGGGCAAGTCCGCCCGCCAGCGCATCCAGAAGTCGCTGGACCAGCTGCGCGAACGGCTGGCGGCGCAGTACGAGAAGCTCTATTTCAAGCAGAAGGCCGTCGAGGATTTCGTCAGCGTCGCCGACGACTGCTTCCACCAGTTCAAGGCCTGCCAGGATGCCGTGGCCCGGCTGGAGCGCGCGGCCAAGAAGGGCCGGGCCGACACGCTCCGCCAGGAGCAGGCGCGCCTGAAGAAGCTCGAGGAAGAGCAAGGGATGGCCGCGCCGGAATTCGTCCAGTCCTACCACGATCTCAAGACCTGGCTGCGCAAGGGGTTGCGGGCCAAGGCCGAGATGGTCGAGGCCAACCTCCGCCTGGTCATCAGCATCGCGAAGAAGTACACGAACCGCGGCTTGTCGTTCCTGGACCTGATCCAGGAAGGCAACATGGGCCTGATGAAGGCCGTCGAGAAATTCGAGTACCAACGCGGCTACAAGTTCAGCACCTACGCCACGTGGTGGATACGCCAGGCCATCACCCGCTCGATCGCCGACCAGGCGCGCACGATCCGCATCCCCGTGCACATGATCGAGACGATCAACAAGCTGATGCGCATCCAGAAGCAGCTCGTGCAGGAGTTCGGCCGCGAGCCCACGCCGGAAGAGGTGGCCGAGGAAATGAACCTGCCGGTCGACCGGGTGCGCGCCGTGCTCAAGATGGCCCAGCAGCCGATCTCGCTCCAGAGCCCGGTCGGCGACAGCGAGGATACCCACTTCGGCGACTTCATCGAGGACAAGTCCGCGGAGAACCCGTCGGAGATGACCGCCTTCAGCCTGCTCAAGGAGCGGCTGCAGGAAGTCCTCAAGACCCTGACCGAGCGCGAGCAGGAAGTCCTGACGCTTCGGTTCGGCTTGGCCGACGGCTACTCGCGCACGCTCGAGGAGGTCGGCCGCAAGTTCGCCGTCACCCGCGAGCGCATCCGGCAGATCGAGGCCAAGGCCCTGCGGAAGATGCGCCACCCGACCCGCCTGCGCAAGCTGGACGGGTTCCTCGAGTTCCCGGACTGACCGGACGACGGAACGCTTTGCGCCGCAAAAAGTAGTGGACAAATGCCGGCCCTTGTCGAAACTGGGGCCTGAAAAGGAGCGGTCCCATGAGCACGTGCCCCATCCAAAAAATCGTGAAGCGCGACGGGAACCTGGTGGATTACGATCGCGATCGCATCGCCACCGCCATCTTCAAGGCCGCCGCCTCCGTCGGCGGCAGCGACCGGGCGACCGCCGAGAAGCTGGCCCTCGAGGTCGAGCAGAAGCTGGTGCAGGCGTACGGGGCCAGGGCGACGCCCTCCGTCGAGGAGATCCAGGACATCGTCGAGGCGATCCTGATCCACGAGGGCCACGTCAAGACGGCGCGGGCCTACATCATTTACCGGCACCAGCGCGCCCAGGCCCGGGCCTCGCGCGCCTACACGTTCGAGACCTCGGACAACATCCCGTACAAGAAGATCTACGAGGTTCTGCGCTGGAACATGGACCACGGCTGCGAAACCGTGGACGGCCTCAACAAGATCGTCGCCGACGGCAAGCTGCCGGACCTCGTCGCGGCCTGCGAGAAGCGCTACAGCGACGAGGTCGCCCGCGGCGCGGAGGCCATGCTGGCGCGGCTGCCGGAGATGAGGCTGGTCATCATCGCCGGCCCGTCCTCGTCCGGCAAGACCACCACCACCATCAAGGCCAGCGAGCGCCTGAAAGCCGCCGGCGTCGAACTGGTGGCCATCAACCTGGACCACTACTTCTTCGACCTGGAGATGCACCCGAAGGACGAGTTCGGGGACTACGACTACGAGACGCCGCAGGCGCTGGACCTGCCGCTCATCAACGAGCACCTCGCGGCCCTGCTGGCCGGCAAGACCATCAAGACCCCGCACTACGACTTCAAGACGGGCAAGCGGAAGCTCGACGTGCACGAGATGAGCCTCAAGCCCAACCAGATCCTGATGATCGACAGCCTGCACGGCCTGTACGGCGAGATGACCAAGAGCATCGAGCCGAACCGCAAGTTCAAGCTCTACATCGAGACCCTCGGCCAGGTCCGGACGGCGGACGGCACGTTCATGCGCTGGGCCGACAACCGGCTGCTCCGCCGCATGATCCGCGACAGCTGGCACCGGAACCTCCAGCCGCTGCAGACGCTGACGCACTGGCACTACGTCCGGCGCAGCGAGATGAAGAACATCGTCCCGTACATCGGCACGGTGGACTACCTCGTCAACAGCGCGCAGCCGTTCGAGCTGCCGATCTTGAGACACAAGCTATTCAAGTTCTTCCCGGAGGCGCTGAAGCTCTACAAGGACGACTCCAAGCGCCAGGACGCCTACCTGCGCGCCAAGCGCGTCCACGAGTTCTTCACGCCGCTGACGGCGGTAACGGACGACTCGGTCGTCCCGTCGAAGTCCCTGATCCGGGAGTTCATCGGTGGCAGCGAGTACCACTACTGACGGGGCCGGCAGCCTCGTCGAGGCGTTCCGGGCCGTCGCCCGGGCCAGCCCGGAGGCTGTCGCGGTTTCGTTCGGCGGCCGTGTCACGACCTATGCCGCGCTCGACGCCGCGAGCGACCGGGCCGCCGCGGCGCTGGCCGCGCGCGGGGTGAGGCCCGGCGACCGCATCGGCCTTTACTGCATCAACTCCGACGCCTTCGCCGTCGCCTACTTCGGCATCGTCAAGGCCGGCGCCGTGGTCGTGCCGGTCAACCTGCTGCTGAACCCGAAGGAAGTCGCGTTCATCCTCGACGATTCCGGCGCGCGGGGCCTGATCTATTTCGAGGCGTTCGCGGAGGGCGTCCGGAGCCTGAAGCCGGCCGTTCGAAGCCTTGAGTTTGCCGTTTGCGTCGGCGCCCAGAATCCTCTCGGGGACATGCCCTTCGCCTCGATCCTCTCGGCCGGCGGGGCCTGCCCGTGCCCGCCCGTGAACCCGGCGGAGGACCTGGTCGCGATCATCTATACCTCGGGAACCACCGGCCGCCCGAAGGGCGCCATGCTGACGCACCGGAACCTCGTGAGCAATGTCCGGAGCGTCCTCTCCGCCCTGCGTTTCGAGCCGGGTCGGGACGTCGTGCTGGTCGTGCTGCCGATGTTCCACGCCTTCGCGGCGACCGCGGCCATGCTCTCGCCGCTCCTCGCCGGCTGTATGATTGTGCCGCTTCCGAAGTTCGACCCGGCGCAGGCGGCCGACGCCATCGCGGCGAGCGGCGCGACGATCTTCATGGGCGTGCCGAGCATGTTCAACGTGCTCCTGCGGCTCCCGGCGGAATACACCGGGAAGCTGGCCTCCCTGCGCTTCGCCATCTCCGGGGGCGCCGCGCTGCCCGTGGAGATCATGCGCCAGTTCGAAGAGCGTTTCGGCAAGGCGATCTACGAGGGCGACGGGCCCACGGAGTGCTCGCCCGTGACCTGCGTCAATCCGATCGGCGGGCGGCGCAAGCCGGGCACGGTCGGCCTGCCCGTCCCCGGCGTCGAGATGAAGATCATGGACGAGCAGGGCCGGGAATTGCCGCGCGGGCAGATCGGCGAACTGTGCGTCCGCGGGCCGAACGTGATGAAGGGCTACTGGAAATTGCCGGCCGAGACCGCCGAGGCCTTCTTCGGCGAATGGTTCCGCACCGGCGACCTGGGGACGGTGGACGAGGACGGCTACTTCTCCATCGTGGACCGCAAGAAGGACATGATCATCGTCAACGGGATGAACGTTTATCCCCGCATCGTCGAGGAGTTGCTCTACCGCCATCCCGCCGTGCGCGAGGCGGCCGTGATCGGCGAGCCGCACGAACTGCACGGCGAGGTTCCCGTCGCATTCATTTCGCTCAAGGAGGGCGCGAGCGTCGATGCGTCCGCGCTGCGGGCCTTCTGCCTGGAAAGCCTCGGGCGGCACGAGGTCCCGCGTCGGGTGGTCTTCCTGCCCGACCTGCCGAAAAACGCGGCCGGCAAGATCATGAAGCGCGCGCTGCGAAAAGACGGAGAGAGGGAGCGGGGCGTCCCGTGAGCCGCGATCCCCGCCTCCAGGATATGCTGGCCCACGTCGTTCCCTTTGCCGCGTGGCTGGCGCTGATCTACCTCCCCGGCTCGCCGTCGGGCTGGACCTATGCCGTGCGGGCGGCCGCGGGCCTGATCCTGTTTCTCGGTTTGCGGCCCTGGCGGGGCTATGCGCCGCTGCGCGCGAGAAATCTCGTCCCCGCGGCATGGGTGGGCGTGCTGGTGTTTGCAGTCTGGGTGCTCCCCGAAACCGGATGGGCGGCGCGCTGGCCGGCCCTTCAGGAGTTCTACCTGAAATACGCCGTGCTTCCCTGGGGCCGCCTGCCGGAAGCGGTTTCGCCGCCGCCCTACGCGCCGGAAACGTGCGGCTGGCCGCTGGCCATCGTCCGACTCCTGGGCTCGGCCTTCGTCATTTCGTTCATCGAGGAGTTCTTCTGGCGCGGCTTCATCTACCGCTGGATCACGGCTCGCGATTTCCGGTCGGTGGACCTGGGCGTGTTCGTCCGCAACGCTTTTTTCATCACGGCGCTCCTGTTCGGCCTGGAGCATGACCGATGGCTGGTCGGTGTCCTCGCCGGCCTCGCCTACGGGGCGCTGGCCGTGAAGACCCGCGACCTGTGGGCTGCGGGCATGGCCCATGCGATCACGAATTTCCTGCTGGGCCTCTACGTCCTGGCCGCGGGCCACTACGGCTTCTGGTAAGCGTGCCCCCGCCGGCGGGCCCTGAACCTGCCGAACCGCGCCGGATGCCGCCGGGTTGCCGTCAGGACCTCGAGTCCGTCGGCGCAAGCGGTGCGGGCCGCCGTGCGCTGCAGGCGGGCCGGCATGAATGGACCCGCAACGCGACCGTTTCCCGGCGGGCGGCGCGTCTTCGCAGTCACGTCCGGGCGAGGGCGATGATGCGGCCGACATCAAGTCCGCCTCCCGGTTGCTGTATCCGGTTGCACGGCTTACGCGTGGCCACCGCTCTGCTGCCTCCGCAGGGCGGGCAGATGCTTCCGATCTTGCGTGGCGGCGCAGGCCGTCCTGCGTCGCCAACCGGACAGCGCTTCTGCAGCAAGGCTGCAGAAATGCCGCCTCGAACCCGGAGCGACTCGGGAGACAACGCGGGCGAGCGTGCGCGTTGCTGCGCCGCCTCGTCATCGCGCTGCGCTTGCCGGGATCATTGCGCCAGTCCTTCATGCCCGCGCGGGGTCGGGCTTGTCGGGCCGGGCGCGTGCGCGCGCCCCGCGGCGGCGGCCCGCAGGATTTTCCGCTATTCGATTGTTCCGTCCGTTCGTGTTCCGTTCGGGGCCCTCCCTTCTCCGGACTGGTGTCCGCCATTAGAAAGGAAAGAAGAGCGGAGCATTCCGCGTTTTTTCCTTAATAATGCGCGATGCGCATTCCGACTGCTCCCTTGACATGGCCCGGCAGTCCGGAAGTACAGTGGGCGCCTTGAATGAACCCGCCCCTGGTTATTCGGACGCGTCGCATGGTGTTGCGCGCTTTGAGGGCGGGCGATGCCCGGTCCGTGCATGAAGCCTATGCCTCGGATCCCGAGGCGACGCGCTTCCTGGCCTGGCGGGCGCATAAGAGCCTTGCGGAGACCCGCCGATACCTGCGCCAGACCCGCATAACGGCGCAGCAGGGAACCGAGCATCTATGGGCCCTGCTCCTCAAGCGCGGCGGGCTGATCGGCGCCGCCGGCATTCGCCCCTGCGGGTCCAGGATCGAGATCGGCTATGTTCTCGGCCGGGCCTGGTGGGGAAGGGGATACGCCACCGAGGCCGCCCGGGCGCTGACGGCCTGGGCGATGAGGCAGCCCTCGGTGTACCGGGTTTGGGCGACCTGCGACGTGGACAACAAGGCCTCGGCCCGCGTGCTTGAGAAAATAGGCATGACGCGGGAGGGCGTCTTGAGGAAGTGGATCGTTCGCCCGGCCCTGGGGCCGGCGCCAAGGGATTCTTTCTGCTACTCTATCGTCAAGGCGCGGGAAAAGAGGCGGGCCGGGAATCGGCAAGGAGCCGCGCGGTCGTGAAGCGCTCCGCCAGCGAGTGGGCCGTTTTTTTCAACGGGCACGCGCCGCAGTACGACGGCAACTGCTTTACGCAGAACACGCAGAGCGAGATAGCCTTCCTGATCCGAAAACTTGGACTGGGGCCGGGGATGAGCCTGCTGGATGTTGGATGCGGGACGGGCCGCCACGCCATCGAGTTGGCGCGGCGTGGCTTCCGGGTGACCGGCGTGGATATTTCGTCCGGCATGCTGTCGCAGGCGCGGGAGAAAGCCGCGGCCGCCGGGGTTGCGGTGACGTGGATCGAGACGGACGCGACGCGCTTTGCGACCGACTCCTCTTTCGATGCCGCGATCTGTCTTTGCGAGGGGGCGTTCGGCCTGCTGGGCGCCAGGGACGACGCGTTGGGTCAGCCCGCGGCCATCCTGCGGAACGTGTCCGCGTCCATGAACCCCTGCGCCCGGTGCCTGTTCACGGTGCTGAACGGATACCGGATGGCACGCCGGCACGGGCAGGACGATGTCGCTTCGGGCGGATTTGATCCGCTGACGCTGACGGAGCGATCGGATTGTGAAGCGGGGGGCCGGACCTCGCTGCGGGAGCGCGGGTTCGTTCCCACGGAACTCCGGTTGCTGTTCCGGGCCGCCGGGCTGGACGTCCTGCACATCTGGGGCGGGACGGCCGGGGCTTGGAACCGGGGCCCGATTCAGCTCGACGAGATGGAACTCATGGCGGTGGCGCAGAAGCGGGGAGCGGAGAATTGCCCTGCGCAGGCGGGCGCCGAGGGGGTATAGTAGTGCGCAAGCAGGTATCCTGATCCTGGAGGACGGCCGATGGACAACCTTTTCAGCGCGATGGAAAACTTCCGGTCGGCCCAGAAAGCCGAGGAGAAGGCCGAGTTCATTGCGGCCAAGGCCGAGGGCATGGCGCAGCGCCTCGAGCGGTTGGAGCGCATCGTGGCGCGCCTGGTTCCGCTGAATCGGGCCATTTGGGATATCTTGAGCGAGGCCGCCAACCTGACGGAGAAGGAGCTCAAGGATCGTCTGCGGCAAATGGCCTCGGAGCAGTCCGCCGCGACCCGTCCCGGCGCGCCGGCGCCGCCCTGTCCCAAATGCGGGCGGCCCCTGGAGCGCGGGCGGGACATCTGCATGTATTGCGGCATCAGGCACGAGGTCGGCAGCGTGTTCGATCTCCTGCAGTAGGGGGGACGTTTCTGGAGCGTGCTCGGGCGGAGGGTTTATGGCGAGATGGCTGGGGTGGGGGGCGTTGGCATACTGGGCTGTGCTGGGCCTGTTCCTGCACAAAGACTGGCATTACTCCTGGCCCATGATCGGATGGGCCCTGAAGATGCTCTGTCCCCTGGCCTGCTTGGCCAACCTGTTCGGCCTGGTTACGGCCCTCTCGCTCTGGAACGTGCGTCGGCATGAGGCCGCGCGGCTCCTGTTCCTGCACGGCCCTCCGATGGCGGCCGTGGCCTTCGCCATCTGGTGGCTGTTCTTCGGGTTGAATATCTGATCCCTAAACATCCCCCTGTTTCCCGGTTACTTATACGTAATAGGCGCGGGGCCCTTCGCGGTGCGGGCCCCGCCCGGGAGACGGCCTTGTTCCGATATGCCCGCCAAGTGTTCTGGATGCTGATGGCCCTGCAGCCCGCCGGGGCGCGGGGCCGCGAAGGGGTGCCGCTGGACGGCGGCCTGCCCACGGCCGGGCAGGTGCGCATTCGCGACTCGAGCGCGGCGGGCCTGACGCTGGCGGTGGAACTTGCCGGTTTCGTCCGCGGATCGGCAGTCCTGCCGGACGGCCGCGCGTACGACCTGGCGCTGGACCCGGGCGGCGCCAGCGGACCCATCGGCCAGCCTGACGTGCCGGCTTTCGCCCAATGGATCCTGGTCCCGAACGGTTGCGAGGTCCGCGTGGAGGCGGCGCCCGGCGCCCCGGAAATATTCACCGGCGTCCAGCTGGCGCCCGTTCAGCCGCCGCCCTCCGACTCGGGCGGTTCCGCCCCGATGGCCCGCGACGAGGCGGTGTATGCGCGGGATGCCGACTACCCCGGCGTGTTCGCGTCGTTCGAGGCCGTGAGTGAAATACGCGGGCAGGCGGTTCGCCTGGTCCGGCTCCATCCCTACCAGTACAACCCGCGATCGGGCGTCCTGACGGTGTATCCCCGCCTCGCGGTGCGGCTGGAATTTGTGGGGACGCCGGAGCGGCGCGATCCGCGGCTGGCGAGCCGTGCTTTCGACGGCTTGTTGCGGGGCGCTCCGAACGCGGCGGAAATTCTGGATGCCGCCCCGGCGCCCCGACGCGGCAGCGCGGCCTTCGGCGGCTCGACGAACGGCTGCGAGCTGCTGATCATCTGCGCCGACGCCTTCACCAACGCCGCCTACCAGCTGGCGGAGTGGAAGATGCGGCGCGGGATCGCGACGACCGTCGTAACGACAAACGAGACCGGCAGCGCCACCAATCAGGTCCGCGACTACATCCTGAACGCGTACACCACGTGGAGCCCGGCGCCGGCCTACGTGCTGCTGATCGGCGACTCGGACTTCATCCCGCCCTGGTACAAGACGGACCACCCCTCCGGCGAGCGGAAGAACAGCACGGACCTGTTCTATGCCGACATGAGCGCGTCGCTCGACTGGATCCCGGACCTGGCCATCGGGCGCTGGCCGGTGGAGACCGCGGCCCAGGCGACGAACTGGGCCGCGCGCGTCATCGCCTACGAAAGCGCGCCGCCCGACCGCTCGCGGTTCGGCCGCTATTACACCAACGCCACCCTCTGCGCCTCGTTCCAGGGCTACACGGGCACCGCCTACTACGGGTATTCGGAGCGCCGGTTCGTGAAATCGACGGAGGACCTCCAGAACTTCCTCGCGGACGCCGGGTACGCCGCCGAGCGGATCTACGCGGAATACCAGGGGACCAACCCGACGCACTGGGCCAACTGGGCCACCTCGTACAGCGCCCTCTTCGAGAACGACAGCCCGCCCCTGGGCGGCGTCGCGCTGCCGGCGGAGCTGCTCAAGCCGGCGTTCCCGTGGAGCGGGGCGCGGACGAACATCCGGCTGGCCGTGAACAGCGGGACGTTCCTCCTGACCCACCGCGACCACGGGAACCGGTCGGGGTGGAGCAAGCCGGTCTTCACCAAGGCCACGGACGTGGACGGCCTGACGAACGGCGTCCTGCGGCCCGTGGTCTGGTCCATCAACTGCCAGACCGGCTGGTTCGACAATGAGACCGACGATTCCGGCGCGGGAACTTCGGCCAGCGACGAGTGCTTCGCCGAGCACTGGGTCCGGCACGCCAGCGGCGGGGCGATCGGCGTGCTCGCGCCGACGCGGACCAGCTACTCGTATTACAACGACCGGCTGTACTGGGGGATGGCCGACGCCGTCTGGACCAATTTCCTCGAGTACCACGGCGTGTCGTACACGGCGGCGGGCGCGCCCGCATACCGGCTGGCCGACATCCTGAACCGGGCGAAGACGTATTTCCTGACCAAGTACTCCCTCTCCAGCTCCTACACGAAATGCACCATGGAGATTTTCCACTGCCTGGGCGATCCGACGCTGGAGATGTGGACCGGCCTGCCGCAGGATTTGACCGTGGCGCATACCGGCCGCGTTGCGGCCGGGGCCGCGGCGGTGACCGTGGCGGTCGCCCAGGCCGGCGCGCTCGTCTGCTGCGTCTACAGCAACCGCATCCTCGGCACGGCCGAGGCGTCGGACGGCGTCGCGACCGTGGCGCTGTCTCCCGCGCCGGAGGGGGCCGGGGCCCTCTGGATCACCGTCACCGCGCATAATTATCTGCCCTACCTCGGCACGGCGACCGTTTTCCATGCCGACGCGGACGCCGACGGCCTCCCGGACGATTGGGAGGAGGAATACCTCGGCACGACCGGGTCCGATCCGGAGGCGGATGACGACGAGGACGGGCTGTCCAACTACGGGGAATGGATCGGCGGGTTCGACCCGGGCGATTCCAACTCCGTGTTCTCGGCCGGCGCCGAGCCGGCCGCCGAACCCGGGGCGTACGTCCTTCAGTGGCCCAGCGCGGCGGACCGGTTCTACGCGATCTACCGCGCGACCAACCTGCCCGGCCCCTTCCTGCTGCTGGACGGCCATATCCCGGCCACGCCGCCGGTCAACGTTTACACCGACGCGCCCGCGGCGGAATTGGACCCGCTGTTCTACCGCCTGCTCGTGACCACCAACGCCCCGCCGTAGGCCGCGGCGTCGCCGGGCTCCGCCCTCCAGGGCGCGCCATGCTGGAGGGGCGAGTTATGCGAGCCCGTTCATGACGGCTCCCTGCGTCGGAATAGCTCTCGCTTTTTCTTTGCGCGGGGGCTATAGAACGCGCTCGGAATCGAGCGAAAAATGAAAAACGAATCCATCCCGGAGCCGTCGGAAGCCGCGGCCCCCGCGAAGCATTTCATCCGCCAGATCATCGAGGACGACCTGCGCGCCGGGAAGAACGGAGGGCGGGTCGTCACCCGGTTTCCGCCCGAGCCCAACGGCTACCTGCATATCGGGCACGCCAAGGCGATCTGCATCGATTTCGGGATGGCGCTCGAGCACGGCGGCGAGTGCCACCTGCGGATGGACGACACGAACCCGACCAAGGAGGAGGTCGAGTACATCGAGTCCATCCAGGAGGACGTCCGCTGGCTGGGCTTCGACTGGGGGAAGCATTTCTACTTCGCCTCGGACTACTTCGGCCGCATGTTCGACTGCTGCGCCGAGCTGATCCGCAAGGGCAAGGCCTACGTCTGCGGCCTGAC
Source organism: Verrucomicrobiota bacterium (assembly GCA_022710725.1). Taxonomy (GTDB): domain Bacteria; phylum Verrucomicrobiota; class Kiritimatiellia; order CAIQIC01; family JAGNIJ01; genus JAGNIJ01. The sequence goes on along the minus strand of JAKLGK010000001.1, from coordinate 510,697 downwards.
GCAGGACGAGTGGTCGAAGACCTACCGCGGCGCGCCGCCCGCGGCCGGCCAGCCCAGCCCCTACCGCGACCGGCCCGCCGAGGAAAGCCTGCGCCTCTTCGAGGAAATGCGCGCCGGCAAGCACGCGGACGGCGCGCTCTGCGTCCGGGCGAAGATCGACATGGCCTCGCCCAACCTGCACCTGCGCGACCCGGTGCTGTACCGCATCCTGCACGCCGGGCATCCGCACACGGGCAACACGTGGTGCGTCTACCCGACGTACGACTTCGCGCACCCGCTCGAGGACGCCTTCGAGGGCATCACGCACTCGCTTTGCACGCTCGAGTTCGAGGTGCACCGCCCGCTCTACGACTGGGTGATCGACAACCTCGACAACCTGCCCTCGCGCCCGCGGCAGTACGAGTTCGCGCGGCTGAACCTGACCTACACGGTCATGAGCAAGCGGCGGCTGCTGGAGCTGGTGAACGAGGGGCGGGTGAGGGGCTGGGACGACCCGCGCATGCCGACGATCGGCGGGCTGCGCCGCCGCGGGTATACGCCGGAGGCCATCCGCGCCTTCGTGGAAGCCGTCGGCGTCACCAAGTTCGAGAGCCTCTCCGACGTCGCGTTGCTGGAGCACTGCGTGCGCGACGACCTGAACAAGCGGGCGGCGCGCCGGCTGGCGGTGCTGAACCCGCGGCGGGTGGTCATCGAGAACGCCAGTGAAATTCCCGCCGAAGTGGACGCCGTGAATAATCCCGAGGACAAATCCGCCGGCACGCGAAAGGTCCCGTTTTCCAGCGAGCTGTTCGTCGAGGCGGATGACTTCATGGAGAACCCGCCGCCGAAGTACTTCCGGCTCACGCCGGGCGGCTCGGTGCGGATCCGGTATGCGGGTTTCCTGACCTGCCTGCGGGTCGAGGGCGATGCCGTGGTCTGCCGCTGGTCTCCGCCGGAAGCCGCGTTGAAGGTCAAGGGCACGATCCACTGGGTCAGCGCGAAGCACGCCGTGCCGGCGGAGGTCCGCCTGTACGACCGGCTGTTCAGCGTCGAGGATCCGATGGCGAAGGCCGCCGCCGAGGGAAAGGACTACCACGAGTTCCTCAACCCGGATTCGCTGAAAACGGCAACCGGGTTCGTCGAGCCTGGCCTCGCGGCCGCGAACCCCCTCGAGCGCTTCCAGTTCGAGCGCCTCGGTTATTTCTGCGTGGATCCCGATTCAAAAGCAGGCCGACTTGTGTTCAATCGCGCCGTAACACTGAAGGATACGTGGGCGAAGGTGGCGGCTAAGGCGTAACCACTTGTTTCCGCTAATGGACACTAAAGCAGAAGCGGGAAGTCATTAGTGTCGATGGGTGGGGGGGGCGATCGTCCGGGCAACATCGTGCGGGCGGCATGGGGAGGGCACGGCCGTGAGCAAGCGCGAATACTGGGGCACGCGGGTCGGCGCGATCCTGGCGGTCACGGGCAGCGCCGTCGGGCTGGGCAATTTCCTGCGGTTCCCGGGCCAGGCGGCGAAGTACGGCGGCGGCGCGTTCCTGATCCCCTACCTCGTGGCCTTCCTGGTCGTCGGCCTGCCGATGGCCATGGCGGAATGGGCGCTCGGCCGCTGGGGCGGCCGCCGGGGGCACAACTCCGCGCCGGGCATCTTCCGCATGCTCCTCGGGTCCCGCAAGGGCGCGTACGTGGGCATGATCGGCACGATCATGCCGCTGATGATCTACATGTACTACCTCTTCGTCGAGGCCTGGTGCCTCTCGTACGCGTGGGACTACCTGACGGGGCACTTCGGCCGGCTCGGCGCGGATCTGGCGGTGATCGAGGACCATTTCCTGACGCTCGTCGGGGCGCGGGCGAACGGCGCGCTGTTCACCCCAGCCGCGGCGCGCATGCTCCTCTTCCTGGGCCTCTGCTTCGTCGCGAACACGTTCCTGATCTACCGCGGGATCACCCGCGGCATCGAGAAGTTCTGCAACCTGGCGATGCCGCTGCTGGTAGTCTGCGCGCTGGTCGTCCTCGGGCGTGTGCTGACGCTGCCGGCCAACCCGGCGCACCCGGAGCAGTCGGTGGTGAACGGCCTCGGCTACATGTGGAACCCGACCAAGCCGGGCGAGACCCTGTGGAGCGCGCTGGCCAATCCCGAGATCTGGCTGGCCGCGACCGGCCAGATCTTCTTCAGCCTCTCCGTCGGCTTCGGCCTGATCCTGACCTACGCGACGTACCTCAAGCCCAACGACGACGTGGCCTTGAGCTCGGTCACCGCGTGCGCGGGCAACGAGTTCTGCGAGGTCGTGCTCGGCGGCATGATCGCCATCCCCGCGGCCTTCGTGTTCCTCGGCCCCGCCGTGGTCCAGAACCCGCCGGGCACGTTCGGGCTGGGCTTCGTGACCCTCCCCAACGTGTTCAACCAGATGCCGCTGGGCTCGTTCTTCGGCTTCCTGTTCTTCTTCCTGCTCTTCCTCGCGGCCATCACCAGCTCGCTCTCCATGCTCCAGCCCTCCATCTCGCTGCTCGAGGAGGGGCTGAAGATCGGGCGCAGGGCCTCGGTGAGCATCCTGACCTTCGTCACGCTCGCGGGCTGCTTCTTCGTGGTGTACTTCTCGAAGGACTTCACGGCCCTCGACACGCTGGACTTCTGGATGGCCAACTTCTTCATCTTCATCTTCGCCACGATCCAGTCGGTCGTGTTCGCCTGGGTGCTGGGCATCGGCAAGGGCATGGAGGAAATCCGGCGCGGGGCGGAAATCAGGCTCCCGCGCGCCCTGCCGTTCGTCCTGAAGTACGTCTCGCCGGTCTACCTGCTCGCGATCTTCGCCCTCTGGGCCTGGAAGAACCTGCCCGAGCGCTGGCAGGCCATCGTCACCCTGCCGAAGGAGGGCCCGCCGGTGGTGCTGCTCTCGGTCGTGCTCATCGCCGCCGTGGTCGCGTTCTTCAGCATGATCGTGGCCGCGGCCAACCGCGCCTGGGACAAGGAGGAGCCGTCATGACCCCCGCCGGATGGATCATCATGATACTCGCCTGCGGCGGGTTCATCGGCCTGCTCGTCTGGTGCATCCACAAGGTTGTCGCTACGCCGGAGGCCGCGGAACACCTCCACGCCCAGACCGACATCGACACGGGCGACCGGGAATGAGCGGGCTCGCGGCAGCCCCTGTCCTGTCGGTTTCGGGCCTGCGCAAGCGCTACGGCGATACGCCGGCCGTGGACGGCGTGTCGTTCGCGGTCGGCCGCCGGGAGATCGTCGGGCTGCTCGGCCCGAACGGCGCCGGCAAGACCACGACCATCAACATGATCCTCGGCGTGCTGGAGCCGTCCGCGGGCTCGATCCGGGTCGCCGGCCTGGACGTCGCGACGCGCCGGTCGAAGGCCCTCGAGCGCACGAGCTTCGCCGCCGTCTATGCGCCGCTGCCCGGCAACCTGTCCCTCGAGCGCAACCTCCGGATCTTCGGCCTCCTCTACGGCGTGCCGGACGTCCGGGCGCGCGTGGACGACGCGATCCGGAGGCTGGACCTCGACGCGCTGCGCGGCCGCAAGTGCGGCGTGCTTTCCTCCGGCGAGCAGACGCGGGCCAGCCTGGCCAAGGCCTTGGTCAGCGATCCCGACCTGCTGCTGCTCGACGAGCCCACGGCTTCGCTCGACCCCGCCACGGCGCGCGATATCCGCGTGAAGATCCGCGAATTCGCCGCCGAGCGCGGCTGCGGCGTGCTGTGGACTTCGCACAACATGTTCGAGGTGCAGGAGATCTGCGACCGCGTCCTGTTCCTCTCGCACGGCCGCATCCTGCTCGAGGGCGATCCGAGGGCCCTTCCCGCCCAGCACGGCAAGGCCAGCCTCGAGGAGCTGTTCATCGCCGTCGCGCGCGAACCGCTCTCGCTGGAGCAGGGGGCGGCCCCGTGAAGCCGTCGCGCGTCTACGCCATCGTGCTGCGCCAGTTCTGGCTCATCCGGGGCAGCTTCGCTCGGGTCTTCCCCCTGTTCGCGTGGGCGGCGATCGACATCATCCTGTGGGGCTTCATCAGCCGCTACCTCGGCGTGTTCACCGCCGCCGGGATCGACTTCGTGCCGATCTTCCTCGGGGCCGTGCTCTTCTGGGACTTCTTCATCCGCGTGATGCAGGGCGTGACCATGGCGTTCTTCGAGGACGTCTGGAGCCGCAATTTCCTGAACCTGTTCGCCACGCCGCTGTCCGTCTCGGAATACGTTACCGGGCTCGTGCTCTCCAGCGTCGGCACAAGCGCGATCGGCCTGGCGGTCATGATCCTCCTGGCGACGGCGGCGTTCGGGCTCCCCTTCGCGGCGTACGGGCTGATGGCCGTCCCGTTCCTGCTCATCCTGTTCGTGTTCGGCGTTTCGCTGGGGATCTTCGCTTGCGCCATGGTGCTCCGGCTCGGGCCGGCCGCCGAGTGGTTCGTCTGGCCGATCCCGGCGCTAATCTCCCCTTTTGCGGGCGTTTTTTATCCGATCGCCACGCTGCCGGCGTGGATGCAGGGGGTTGCGTACGCCCTCCCGCCGGCGTACGTGTTCGAGGGGCTGCGCGCGGTGGTCGCGGGCGGGACGGTCCCGGCCGGCGCGTTGGCGCGGGGCGGGATCCTCGCGGCCGCCGGCCTGCTGCTGGCGTGCGGCTTTTTCGCGCGGACGTACCGGCATACCGTGCGCACCGGGCTCCTTGCGCGCTACACCGCGGAGAGCGTAAGCTGAACAATGCCATGAATCACGAACACCCGCTTCCGCCGCCCGGCCGCGCGTGCGCGGAGACGCAGTTCACGGACCTGTTCTCGCGGTTCGGCGTATCGCTGGATGTCCAGGCTGCCGGGCCCGGCTTGAGTCGCGGCCATCTCGCCAGCCAGCGGGAGGGCAAGACCTTCGCGGCCCCCCTGCTCGCCGTGAGCCTGACCGGTGAAAACGGGGAACCCCTGCGCCGCGGAGCCTGCGGCCAGCAGTGGTTCCCCTGGGGCGTCGTGCAGGAGTGCGCATGGGGCGTCGCGCTCCGGCTTCGACTGACGGTCGTGTATGCCGCCCCGGATGTGGCGGCGCTGCACGCGGAAATCGCAAATGCCGGGCCGCGGGACGAAATCTTCATGGTGGCGCTGGAGAGCCGGCTGGCGCCGGGCGACGTCAATGCGGCGGCGCGATTCGACGCGACCACGAACACGGCCTGGCTTGAAGCGGTATCCCGGCCGACGTCCCGCTGGACGATCCGGGACGAGCCGGACTTCCGCCTGGCCGCGGGCATCCGGCCCCTGTTTGCCGTGGCCTCGGCGGAGGCCGCCGCCGGCCTGTGCACGGTGCGGTCGGCCCTGTTGGCGGTGGGCCGGGGCGACAAGGCCTCGCTGGCCGTGCTGGTCTCGGCCGCCGCCCGGGACCTGTCCGTGCCCGATGCCGCCGCGCCCCGCGCGCTGGTCGAGGCGCGGCTGGAGCAACAGGCCCGGCGGGGCCTGCTCGAAATCCTGGCCGAAGCCCGGCAACGGTGGCGCGCGGTCGAGGCCCGGCTTCCGCTGGCGGACCTCGAAGAGGAATGCCGCGACCTGGCCCGGCTTTCCGCCGTGATCCTGCTGAAAAACACCCTCCGGCCGCAGCCGGAGCAGGGTTATGGCGGCGCGATGGGCGGACATCTCGGCACGTTTCCCGCGCGCGGTTTCTACGAGGCCTTCTGGATCTGGGACTCCGCCAAGCAGGCCCGGGGCTTTCTGGAATTCGACCTCGAACTCGCGCGGGAAAACATCCTCGTCATGCTGGACCGGCAGGATGAGGCCACGGGGCAACTCGTTTTCCTTCAGCCCGACGCCTCCGTGCCCAGCGCCCAGCCGCCGCTGTTCTCGTGGGTGACGCAGGAACTCGCGCGGAAGGATCCCGCCGCGGCGCCGGGCTTCCTGGCGCAGGTCTATCCGCGCCTCGCGAAGTGGCATCGCTGGTGGCAGGACACCCGTGACCGGGACGGGGACGGATTGGCCGAGTGGCCGGACAACCTGGCCAGCGGGTGGGACGATTCCCCGCGGTGGGACACGGGCCGGCAGGCGGGCGTCGGGAACGACGGGGGCGCGCCGGCGTACGCGGCCGTGGATCTCAACGCGTTTCTCATCGCCGACGCCCGGCACCTGGCCGCGATGGCCGGGCCACTGGGCCGCGTCGCCGAGGCCCGGAACTGGAACGCCCGCGCGGAGGCCTTGTCCGCGCGCGTACTGGCGAAACTGTACGACGCGGAGGACAACCTTTTTTACGATGCCCGCGGCGATACGGGGCTCTTCAACCGGGTGAAGACCACGGCGTGTTTCATGCCGCTCTGGGCGGGGGTGCCGCTTGCGCCGGAGAAGATTCGGGACATGTTGGAGCGCTACCTGTTGAACGAGCGGCATTTCTTCGGCCGGTTTCCGTTCCCGTGCGTCGCGTATTCCGAGCCGCGCTTCGATCCTGCGGGTGCCTCGGGCTACTGGCGCGGGCCGGTATGGCTGGACCAGGCGTTCTTCATGCTCTCCATTCTGGACCGATACCGCCGGCTCCTCGGTCCGGCCTCTCGCGACAGCGCGGACCTCGCCCGGCGCCGGATCTTGGACATGGTCCTGCGCGCGGGGATCCACGAGAACTACCACGCCCTGACCGGCGCCCCCGGCGCGAATTCGCGCGAGCACTTCAGTTGGAGCGCGGCGGCCGTTCTGGCCATCGCGCTCCGCCGGTATGAGGAATCCTGACGGCCCCGGGAAGAAAAAACGCCGCGCGGCGACAGAGCCTTCCGAGGGCTTTCTCCATGAACAGACATCCCGAGATCGGTCGGATGGCGGGGGCGGTGCTGGGGCTCCTGGTCGCGGGCGCGCCTGCCTGGTGCGGCGCGGGCATGCGGCCCTTCCAGCCCGCGACCAAGCGGGTGACCGTGCCGGTCCAGTATCCCTCGTTGCCTCCGCCGCAGAACGTGGCGGCAGCCCTGCTGCCGGTGGACCTCCCGCTCGACGGCCTCGTCCGCTACTTCCCCCGCGGGGGGATCGATTGCGACGGGCAGCGGTTCTCGTGGTGGGCGCGGATGGGCGGCCGCGTCGTCCGCAACGATGCGGCGTATTTCCCGGGGTTCTGGCAGACGAACGACCGGATCATCGCCATGCTTCAGTCCATCGGCGTCGGCACGGCGCCGGTCTGTTCGGGCGAGGACATCTGGGCGCGCGCGGCCGCGGTCTGGGTGTGGCTGCGGGATCACGCGCGGCCGGGCCCCTCGTACGGCTACGGCTCGCCGGACCGCTGGCCGTCGCTGGACGAGATGGCGGCGATGTACGAGCGCTTCGGCACGGTCCCGTGGTACGCCTGTTTCTCCCGGGCCCACCTGTTCGCCACGCTGCTGGGCAGCGTCGGCATTCCCGCGGACCACGTGGCGATCGCCAGCGCGCACTATCCCTACGACAACGAGAACGGCTACGCGCAGCACACGTACGTGGCGCTGCGGGTCGACCGGCGCTGGTACTACCTCGACCCGAGCTACGTCAACACGCTCGCGGAGCTGCCGCCGTACGGGCAGCGGGCGTCCTACGGCTTGCGGGCGGGCTGCCAGTACTCGTATCCCTACGAGGCGGTCGTCCTGCCGGGCTCGAGCCTGGACACCGTGCCCATGCTGTATGCCGCCCCGCCCGCGCCGTGAGCGGCGCCGGCCGTCAGGCGGCCTCGCACACCAGGATCTTGTACCCCAGCAGGGCGACGAACCCCTCCGGCGTGCTGCGCCAGCGCGGGGAGTCCGCGTAGGCCTCGCCGAGCCGGGCGCGGATGTCCGCCATTTCGCCGGGCGCGATCCCGTAGCGGTCGGCCAGCGTCGCCTCGTCCATCGCGAGGTCCGGCGCATCCGCCACGCGGGCCACGCGGAACCCGGCGTCCTCGCAGAGCCGGACCAGCGAATCGAGCGGCGGCAGCCATTTTTCGGAATGGAGCCGCTCCAGCAGTTCGTCCACCAGCAGCGCGTCCTCGGGGCGGGCGTTGCAGGCGGTCTGGTGGATGAAGAGTTCGCCGGGCCGCAGTTGCCCGCGGAGGTGCCGGAGCAGCGGCTTCTGGCCCGCGAGCCCGGCGTAGTGCAGCGTGGACCGCGTGATCAGCATGAGCCGCTCCGCCCCGGCGGCCACCGCGTCCCGCCGGAACTCCAGGAAGGAGCTCTTCAGGGGCCGGATGCGCGCGTCGGCCAGGCTTTCGAGCTGCCGATCCGACAGGTCCATGTCGTACAGCTTCACGGCGGGGGACAATTTCCCGCGCCGGATCAGCTCCGCGAGGATGAACCCCGTGCCGCCGCCGAGGTCCACCAGGACGTCCGGGGCCTTCGCGCGCAGGCCGTCCTCGATGACGTCGAGGAACGGCGCGGCCACGGCCGGATCGTTGAAGTAGCCGCCGTACTGCGCCGCCCAACGCCGGCCGTGCACGGCGGTCTCGCGGGCCACGGCCTGTTCCAGGACTCGTTCCGTCGTGTCGTCGCGCGCGCCGTCGCTGGTTGTCATCGCCGCCTCCTCGTTTCCTTCCGGGCCGTCATGAAGCGATCCGTCCGCCGCAACCGGTCTTCACCTCGCGCCGGGTCCGGGGTATAGCATCATCCAGGAAAGATTCCGGGCCATCCGATCAGTCCGCTGACGCGGTGCGGATGCGCCCCATGATCTTCTTCCAGGATTCCGTCCGCAGGAAGCTCTCCTCCATGTTCCGGGCCATGCGCACCAATTTCGGCCACGGCACGGCGAAGGTCAGCCGGTTCGGCCCTACGCACGGCCGCGCGGACACGTCGAACATCCCCAGGATGGCCCGCGGCCGCTCCGCCCGGAGTTCCTGGAGCGGCCAGTACACGATCGACGCGCAGCCGGCGCCGAAGGGCGCGCGCACGCCGTCGGGGTCCGTCTCGTCGAAGTTGGCCAGCGTGAAGAGCCCGGCGAGGACGTCCGGCGGCGCGAAGAACACGGCGGCGAACGGCTCGTCTCCGGCCTCGAGCACGTCCCACCGCTTGGCGACGAGCCAGCGCCCCGGCGCCTGGAACGGCGGCTGGCGCTTCAGGGCCTCGGTGACCAGCGCGGGCGACTGCTTGTACCGCTCGCCCTCGAGTTGCCCGGGGATGCCGCACGAGAGGAAGTACTCGAAGTTCGGGCGCAGTTTCTGCGTGAACCCCAGGTAGCGCTGCGCCCCGCCGCAGGTCAGGGCCTCCGCCCTGAAGGCCAGCGGCGTGCCGCGGCGCACGGCGGCCAGGTCGCCGATGAAGCAGCGGTGGCCGGCCGCCGCGGCGGCCTCCCGGACCGATCCGGGATCGCTCGCGTAGAAAAAGGCGACGGGCAGCTCCGCGCCCGGGAAATAGCGCGCCCAGCGTTCGGCGAATTCCTGTTTCAGGTTCAGGTCCATGTCGCGGTTCCTTTCGTCAGGATGTTGATTACAACGTGTCGCGGAGCTCCATCCAGATGTCGTAATACTTCATGGCCGGGGAGTCGTCGGGTCTCTGGTGGTGGTCGGGCCGCAGGATCAGCCCACCGGTCTTGAGCAGGACGGCCCGGACCTCGGGATTCTGCTCCAGCTTGGCCTGCATGGCCGCGCGGATCAGGCGATAGAACTCGCCTTGGCGTTTTTCCGAGTACTCCAGCCGCTGGCCCCTGTACGTGACCCACCGGATGCCGAGTTTCTTCATGTTCCCGTTGGCGGCCGTGCCGGCGGCCTTGGCCTCGAACGCGCTCATCCGGCCGACCTCCTCGCGGGTGTGCGGCCACGCGACGGACGGGTCGCGCAGGCGCTCGTCGCCCGGCCCTTCGGGATACTTGAGCATCTGCCAGAATCCCTCGACGCTGGCGTAGGTCTCGCCGTCCAGTGTGAAGGGCGTCGGCGCAAAGTTGGAGAGGATGCCCAGTTCCGTCCGCTTGGACAGGATCACCTCGCCGGGCCCGGCGTCCTGCGGGAGGATTTCCCACGAGGCCGCGCTTTCCCGGGGCACGGGCGCCCACCACTCCGGCGGGCAGGGTCCGGCCGCCGGCCGGACGCAACCGGCGAGCGCGGCGATCAGCAGGAGCGTCGCGATCCCGGCGCGGCGCGGCGCGATCCGCCCGGTATGGTCCCTGGTTTTCATGGCGGTCCTCTTTCTCCCTATTATGCCGCGAACAGGCCGGGATGAAAACCCCCGCGGTTCGGCGGATCCGGCAGGGGTCCGACTCGCGGAATCGCGCCTTTTCTGACCGGTCCGACGCAAGAGACTTATACGCTTCAAGGGAAGAAACCGCCGGCCCGGGCGACTTGGATAGTCAAAGAGGAACCACCATGAACAGAAAACAGTTGGCGGGCGCGGCATGTCTGGCGCTGGCGTTGTCGGTGGCCTCGTCCCGGGCGGTCCGGGTCCGGGTGGCGACGTGGAACGTGCAGGACGGCGTCGGCACGCCGGGCGAGGCCGATTACGCCTCGGTGGTCGCGACCCTGCAGCGCATCAACCCCGACATCATCGCCTTCCAGGAGTTGAACAACGGGGATTTCAACGACTGGATCTCCGTGGCGGCGGCGCTGGGCTATCCGTATTACGCGATGGGCGACGGCGGGACGTTCGACGCCGGCAAGCACAACGGGTTCTTCAGCCGGTTCCCCATCCTCTCCACCGAGCAGGTGCGCGAGCCGGCGGGCGCGGCGGAGATCAACCGGTGGCCGCTGAAGGCCGTCATCGAGATCCCGGGCGCCCTGAACCCGCTGACCCTCTACAGCCTCCACAACAAGTCCGCCTCCGGCGAGACGGAGGACTTCATGCGCGCGATCGAGCTGCGCCGCACGATCGCGCACGTCTCCGCGTCGCGGCAGGCCGATCCCATCCCGGCCGAGTACGTGGTCATGGGCGACTTCAACGCCGACGTCGGCGTGAGCCAGCGGGAGCAGATCCCGGCCCTGCCCGGCGGGCTGCCGGCGGGGTACGTGCTCGGCGCCGATGTCACGTTCCCGGTCGCGTACCGGCTGCATCCGACCGATCCCTTCGCCGGCATCCAGTTCTCCCAGCTCGAGCCTTTCCAGGAGGACTCCATCCTGCAGTACACGCACCTCGCCCCCGTCAACCCCCGCCGCTACGACTACATCTGCTTCAGCGAAGAAGTGGCGGCCAGTCCCTACGGGGCCCCCGCGGGCGAGATCTACTATTCGATCCAGGACGACGGGCAGGGCGGCCTGCTCAAGTTCAGCGTGCCGCCGCCGGCGGAGACCAGCGCCAACGCCTCGGACCACCTGCCGGTGTACGCGGACATCAACATGATCGACCTGCTGCCGTGCTACAACCCCGTCGTGCTGATCAGCGAGGTGGCCAGCGCCGCCGACCCGCGCGCGAACTTCGTGGAGCTCTATAATTCCGGCGTCGCGCCGTTCCCGCTGGCGGGGTACCGGCTGGTCATCCACCGCAACGGGGCCGAGGCGTTGTCCGTGGACTTGAACGGCTCGATCCCGGCGGGCTCGGCCTTCGTGCTGGCCGCGGACGCCGCGGCGTTCGCGGCCGCGTACGGCGTGGCGGCGGGGCAGGCGAGCGCGCAGCTCCTGCCGATCAACGGCAACGATCCCGTGACGCTGCTGAACCCCGCGGGCGCCGTGCAGGACGCCTACGGCGCGCCGGGCCAGGCGGTGGCCGAGAACGATTTCAGCATGCCGTGGGCGTATCCCCAGCGGGCGGCGACGCGCGTGCTGGGAACCTGCGACCCGCTGCCGCAGTGGCGGGCGGACGAGTGGTCGCTGCTGCTCTCTCCCACGCCCGGCGCCCACACGGCCTGCGACCAGGCGGGCGTCTTCGTGGACGCCATGGCGCTTCAGCCGGCCGCCCCGCGCTTCAACGAGGAATTCCGCATCCGCGCGGCCGCGCACCGGAACCTGTTGGCCGACGGCCTCGCGGCCGTGGCCCTGTACCGATGGCCCGGGCAATCCTGGACCGAGGCCCCGATGAGCCTGCTGCAGGGCGAGTTGTGGGAAAGCGCCGCGATCACCCTGCCGCCGGGCGACGCCAGTTCGTTGGAGTATGCCGTGCGGGTTTACTTCAACGGTCCCAACGCCGCCAGCCCCCTGCTTTCGGCCGTCCGGACCTACGTGTTTCCGCCGTTCGTCGGGCCGCAACGCCCGCTGATCAGCGAGGTGCAGGCCAACGACGCCGGCGGGGATGATGCCCAGTTCGTCGAGCTTGTCGCGCCCGCCGGGCTGAATCTCCGCGGCTACGCGCTGACCCATCACGACGGCAACGACAGCGGGGACAACGATCTCTGGCCGTATGTGTTCGGCGACGTCATCGTGCCCAACGACGGCCTGGCGGACATCGAGGGCCGCGCGCTGGGGTTCGTGGTTGTCGGGCAGGCGCCGGTCGCCAACGTGGACTTGTTGCTGCCCGGCGACCTCCAGAACGGCCCCGACGGGCTCGTGCTCACGGCGCCGGACGGCGCCGTGGCCGATGCCGTCGCCTGGGGCGGCGCCGGCGACCTCGCCGTGGACGATCCGGGCACGGTGCGGACCGACGTGGCTTCCTCCGAGCAAAATTACCTTCACGTTCTCCCGGGCGATACCGACGCCGACACGAGCCTCCAGGCGCCCAACGATGTCTACGCCGCGGCGGGCGCGGCCTGGGCGCTGGGCGCCGCTACCCCGGGCGCCGTCAACGCCCGGCAGGCGAGCGGCGCCATCCGCGTCCAGCCGGCCAATCCGGACCGGGACGCGGACGGCATCCCGAACGAGCAGGACAACTGCCCGGACACGTTCAATCCCGTCCAGGCGGACATCGACCGGGATCTCCTGGGCGACGAGTGCGACCCGGACAAGGACGGGGACGGCGCGCTGAACGCCGCGGACAACTGCCCCTGCGACCGGAACCCGGACCAGGCCGACCTGGACCACGACGGGCTCGGTAATGCGTGCGACAACGACCGCGACGGGGACGGTGTTTCGAATGACGAGGACAACTGCCCCGACACGGCTAATCCCGACCAGGCTGACGCGGACCATGACGGGATCGGCGACGCCTGCGACTCCGACCTGGATGGCGACGGCGTGGCCAATATCTCCGACAACTGCCCGAACACGCCGAACTCCAACCAGGCCGATGCCGACCGCGACGGCGTCGGCGATGCCTGTGACAACATCATCGACTCCGATCGCGACGGGATTGCCGATGCCTCGGACAACTGCCCGAGCACGCCGAACCCGGACCAGGCCGACGCGGACCACGATGGCATCGGGGACGCGTGCGACAACCTGGTGGACACGGACCGGGATGGAGTGGCCGACGCGTCGGACAACTGCCGGGACAAGGCGAATCCCGGGCAGGAAGACCTGGACCACGACGGGATCGGCGACGCCTGCGACTCCGACCTGGACGGCGACGGCGTGGCCAATATCTCCGACAACTGCCCGAACACGCCGAACTCCAACCAGGCCGATGCGGACCGCGACGGCGTCGGCGATGCCTGTGACAACATCATCGACTCCGATCGCGACGGGATTGCCGATGCCTCCGACAACTGCCCGAACACGCCGAACCCGGACCAGGCCGACGCGGACCACGATGGCATCGGGGACGCGTGCGACAATCTGGTGGACACGGACCGGGATGGGGTGGCCGACGCGTCGGACAACTGCCGGGACAAGGCGAATCCCGGGCAGGAAGACCTGGACCACGACGGGATCGGCGACGCCTGCGACTCCGACCTGGACGGCGACGGCGTGGCCAATCAGTCCGACAATTGCCCGGTGAACGCCAACCCGGACCAGGCGGACCTGGACGGCAACGGGCGGGGGGATGCGTGCGATGTTCTCGCGCTGGGCCATGTGAGCCGCTCGTTCATTCAGGGCGCCTGCGACGCCGAGGACCGTTTGGTCATCGAGTGCGACACGTTCCCCATCGGCGCCGCCCAGACGGTGAAGGTCGAATACAGCACGGACCGGGCCCGCTGGCAGTCGGTCGAGATGGTCCGTTCCGGCCGGCCGGGCGCCTACGAGGGCTGGCGGCGCGAGTTCGCTCCGTTTTCGAGAAACGAGGGGATCAGCTACCGGCTGCGGGTGACCGACCTGCAGGGCGCCGTGCAGGTGCACGACAATGTCGGCCGCTACTTCACGACGACGACGTTCAGCTTGACGACGCACGCCCCCGAGTTTGCGCCGATGCTTTCCCTCCTGCGCAACAAGTACTTCGTGCTCATCAACGGGACGGCCGCGGCGCAGACCGTGCCGCTGTCCATGGCGGGCTCCGTCAAGCCCATCGAGGTGCGAGTGCGCCCCGTGCAATATGGGGACGGCAGCGTCTACCAGGCGTCGGCCAAGTGCCTGACGGCTGAAATGCTGGTGTCAACAAACGCGCAGTTCAGGATCTCCACGACGATCTCCGGCGTCTTCCACCCCGGCACGCCGGCGGCGCCGGACTACTTCAGCTTCGACCTGGGGATGGTGAAGAGGCCGATCATCGTCTACATGAAGTTCAAGGCGAGCAACAACCTGGGCGTAACCTTCCTGGGCATCAAGCCCTACGTGTATACCCTGAACATCACCAAGCTCTGACGAGGCCGGGCCGCGGCGTCCCGCGCGCCGGCGCGCCGCCGCCGGAGCTTGAGAAATCCGGCGATTGGGGCATACTCTTGGTCCCGCGCCCGGCCGGGCGCGGGGGAGGGTCAGCGTATGCCGAAGAAAGAGCAATTCGAAAGCGCGGGCTGGGTCACGTACCGCCCGCAGATCAAGGTCGTGGACTGCACGGTCCGGGACGGCGGCCTGATGAACAGCCACCGGTTTACCGACGACTTCGTCCGCCGCGTCTACCAGACGTGCGTGGCCGCGGGCGTGGACTACATGGAGTTCGGATACCGCGCCTCGAAGAAGATCTTCCCGCCCAAGGATTTCGGCCCCTGGAAGTTCAGCGGCGAGGAGGACATCCGCCGCATCGCGGGCGAGAACAAGACCGGCCTGAAGATCTGCGTCATGGCCGACGCCGAGCGCACGGACTACCGCGAGGACATCCTCCCCAAGAAGGACAGCGTGGTGGACTGCATCCGCGTGGCCTGCTACGCGCACCAGATCCCGACGGCGATCGACATGGTTCTGGACGCCGACGAGAAAGGCTACGAAACGACCGTCAACCTGATGGCCGTGTCCACGGTCCCCGTGTTCGAGCTCGACAAGGCGCTGGAGGTGATCGCGCAGAGCCCCGCCGCCGCCGTGTACGTCGTGGACAGCTACGGCTCGCTGTACGGCGAGCAGATCGCCGACCTGGTCGGCCGGTTCGCCGTGGCGATGAAGGGCAAGAAGGAGATCGGCATCCACACGCACAACAACCAGCAGCTCGCCTTCGCGAACACCATCGAGGCGATCATCAAGGGCGCCACGCGGCTGGACGCGACGATGATGGGCCTGGGGCGCGGGGCGGGCAACTGTCCCATGGAACTGCTGTTGAGCTTCCTGAAGAACCCCAAGTACCTCGAGCGCGCCGTCCTCCAGTGCGTC
Source organism: Verrucomicrobiota bacterium (assembly GCA_022710725.1). Lineage (GTDB taxonomy): Bacteria > Verrucomicrobiota > Kiritimatiellia > CAIQIC01 > JAGNIJ01 > JAGNIJ01. The sequence goes on along the minus strand of JAKLGK010000001.1, from coordinate 495,314 downwards.
CAGGACACCATCCTGCCGCTGCGGAAGGAGTTGGACTGGGGCTACAGCATCCCGTACGCCATCACCGGCGTGCTCAACGAGCACCCCCGCGACGCCATCAAGCTGCGCGAGAGCGACCACCCCGACGACTACGTGGCGTTCTACGACGAGATGAACGAGTAGCCGCGACGCGCCGGCGGCGCGCCCCTTGAATGTGGCGCTGGACGGACTATATTGTCCGTTCCAAGCGGGGGCGCGCATGAAAAAGTCGATAGTCGTCCTGCTGTTGGCGGTCTCGGGGGCGTGGGGCTCCGGCACGAATTTCATCGTCAGCAACGTGCCGAACGCGCTGACCATCGACGCGGGCATCAAGCAACCCCTCCGGCTGGTGCGCGGGATCACGTACCACTTCGACGTGTTCGTGTCCTCCTTCTACTCGTTCCTCCTGACCACGTCCTCCGTCGGCGGGTCCTCGGCCGGGATGGTGACGAACGGGGTCGTCGGCTTCCAGCCGCTCTTCGACGGCGACCTGCGCTTCACGCCCGACAGCAACACGCCCGACCGGATCTACTACCAGTCCCCGATCGAAGTGAACCTCGGGGCCCCGATCGACGTCTTCGATCCGCCGGAACTGGCGACCTGGACCGCGACGGGCGGCTTGCATGCCGCGGCGCGCAACGTCTTCGGGCCCACCGCCTACGTGGACCGGGCCGCCAGCCTGGCGGCCCAGGACTGGACCCCCGTGGCGACGAATGCCAGCGGCCAGACCAACCTCTTCCTGGTTTTGCCCGCCGCCGATCCCGCGGCCGTTTACCGCCTGCGCATGGAGTTGCCCTGACGCGGGCGAAGGCCGGGCTTGCGCCGCGCGGAGCGCAGGGGCATACTGCCCGCAGGAGGGCTCCATGAAAAGAATGGCGATCCTGATGGCCTGCGCCATGGCGGTGTTTGCAGCCGGCTGCGAGGACGACGAGGACAGCGGGGGCGGCTCGGGCGTCACCGGCACGTGGAGCGGCTCCGGCTTTTACGACGCCGGGGTGGCGCTCAATGACTTGACGATGGTGCTCACCCAGGACGGGGACGCGGTGAGCGGCTCCTACGACATCACCCGCCCGAACCGGCACATGGTCGGCAGCGTGTCCGGATCGAACAGCGGCGGCACCCTGGACCTCACGCTCACGCCCAACGGGACCGTGAACGGCACCGTGGACGGGGACACGATGACGATCGAGTGGTGGGAGAGCGGCTTCGACGGCCGGGTGGAAGGCGGGGAGGCCCACCTTACCCTGACCCGGCAGTAAACGCCGGGGCGCCCGCCCGCGGCGGGACGGTTGGGCCGGCGGCCGGGTTGCGCTATCGTTCGGTAACGGACAGGACACGGGAGGCCGGCATGAGCCCGATGCAAGAACTGCGGATCGAGGATTTCCAGGAGAACCCGTTCCGGCTGATCGGCCAGCAGTGGATGCTGATCACCGCCGGGACGCGGGAGAAATTCAACACCATGACCGCGAGTTGGGGCGGGCTCGGCGTGCTCTGGGACCGCCACGTCTGCTTCGCCTTCGTCCGGCCCTCGCGCTACACGTTCGAGTTCCTGGAAAAGTCGGCGGGCTTTACCCTGTGCTTCTTCGACGAGAGCTGGCGGGACAAGCTGATGTTCTGCGGCTCCAACTCCGGCCGGAACGTGGACAAAGTGAAAAAGACCGGCCTCTCGCCCGTGACGACGAAGGGCGGGAACGTCTGGTTCGAACAGGCGCGGCTGATGATCGAGTGCCGGAAGATCGCCTTCACCGACCTCGACCCGAAGCACTTCCTCGACCCCACGATCCGCCAGTTCTACGAGGGCCCGGATTACCACCGGATCTACATCGGGGAGATCGAGCGGATCCTGTCGAGGTAGCCTTACCAGTTCGCGTTGACGATCGGCAGGAACTGCCAGGACTCCTTGCCGACGGCGAAATTCAGCACGCCGATCTGCAGGCCGTCGAGCTCGGTGGTCCAGTTGATGCCGCCCAACTGCAGCCCCGTCATGTCGTCGGCCAGGTTGATGAGCCCGACCTGGCAGCCCTGCACGGAGCCGACGCGGTTGAACACGCCCACCTGCCAGCCGGTGAGATCCTGGTCGAGGAAATTGACCAGGGCGAACTGCTCGCCGGATCCGTTGCCCCGGACCAGGTTGAGCGCGAAGGCGGTCTGCGCGCCGTGCAGGTCGCCGCCCACGTAGTTGACCAGCGCGTACTGGTAGCCGTGCACGTCCCCGTCGACGCCGTTGAACAGGCCGATGTCCAGGCCGCTGACCTCGGCGTTGATTCCGTAGATCAGGTTGAGCCGGAGCCCGTGGACCGCCTCATCCTGCGCGGCCAGCTGAATGGGATAGATGATGGAGATCGACAGGGGCTGGGCGAGAGGCTTGGACACGGGAGGCTCCGCCCATCCCGCCGCCGCCAGCATCATGACCGCCGAAATCGCCGCGAACCGCTTCATGGCTTTCCCTCCTGGTTGGCCGTCTTCACGGATTACGGGTTGAAGTTTGGGCGAACCGGGCGATAATTTCAACAAGTTCCGCGTTTCACCCGGAGAACCAACATGACCGCGAAGGCCAAGGGACCCCTGTCCCGCGACGAGCTGCGAAAGATGGACGCCTACTGGCGGGCCGCGAACTACCTGTCCGTGGGCCAGATCTACCTGCTGGACAACCCCCTGCTGGAAAAGCCGCTGACGCTGAAGGACATCAAGCCGCGCCTGCTCGGGCACTGGGGCACGACGCCCGGCCTGAACTTCCTCTACGCGCACTTCAACCGCGCCATCCGGGCGCGCGACCTGGACATGATCTACATCATCGGCCCCGGCCACGGCGGGCCCGCGACCGTCGCCCAGGCCTGGCTGGAGGGGACGTACAGCGAGGTGTTCCCGAACATCACGCCGGACGCGGAGGGCCTGAAGAAGCTCTTCAAGCAGTTCTCGTTCCCCGGCGGCATCCCGAGCCACGTCGCGCCCGAGACGCCCGGCTCCATCCACGAGGGCGGCGAGCTCGGGTACGCGGTCTCGCACGCGTACGGCGCGGCGTTCGACAACCCGGACCTCGTCGTCGCCTGCATCGTCGGCGACGGCGAGGCGGAGACCGGCCCGCTGGCTGCGAGCTGGCATGCGAACAAGTTCCTCAACCCGGCCCGCGACGGGGCCGTGCTGCCGATCCTCCACCTCAACGGCTACAAGATCGCCAACCCGACCGTCCTCGCGCGGATCGGCGGCGACGAGCTTGCGAAGCTGTTCGAGGGCTACGGCTACAAGCCCTACTTCGTGGAGGGGTCCGACCCGGCGGCCATGCACCAGCTCATGGCCGCGACGCTGGACCGCGCGCTCGACGAGATTCGCGCCATTCAGCAGAAAGCGCGGCGCGGCGGAAAGATGGTCCGGCCGCGCTGGCCGATGATCGTCTTCCGCACCCCCAAGGGCTGGACCGGACCGAAGTCCGTGGACGGCAAGCCCGCCGAGGATTCCTGGCGCTCGCACCAGGTCCCGCTCTCCGAGATGTCGAAGAAGCCCGGCCACGTCAAGCGGCTCGAGAAATGGCTGAAGAGCTACCGGCCGCGCGAGCTGTTCGACAAGGCCGGCCGGCTGGTCCCCGAACTGGCCGAACTCCCCCCGAAAGGCGCGCGCCGCATGAGCGCCAACCCGCACGCCAACGGCGGCCTGCTCCTGCGCGACCTGCGCATGCCCGACTTCCGCGATTACGCCGTCGCCGTGAAAAAGCCCGGCACGGCCGAGGCCGAGGCCACCCGCGTCATGGGCCAGTTCCTGCGCGACGTGATGAAGGGCAACCCCTGTAATTTCCGGGTGTTCGGGCCCGACGAGACGGCGTCTAACCGGCTCGGCGCGGTGTTCGAGGCAACGGACAAGGCCTGGATGGCCGACGTGCTGGCGACCGACGAGCACCTCGCGCCGGGCGGCCGCGTCATGGAAATCTTGAGCGAGCACACGTGCCAGGGCTGGCTCGAGGGCTACCTGCTGACCGGCCGCCACGGCTTCTTCTCCTGTTACGAGGCGTTCATCCACATCGTGGATTCCATGTTCAACCAGCACGCCAAGTGGCTCAAGACCACGCGGGACATCCCGTGGCGAAGGCCGATCGCCTCGCTCAATTACCTGCTCACCTCGCACGTCTGGCGGCAGGACCATAACGGGTTCAGCCACCAGGACCCGGGGTTCATCGACCACGTGGTCAACAAGAAGGCCGAGATCATCCGCGTCTACCTCCCGCCCGACGCGAACACGCTGCTCTCCGTCACCGACCACTGCCTGCGCAGCCGGCACTACGTCAACGTCATCGTCGCCGGCAAGCAGCCTGCGCTGCAGTACCTCGACATAGACGCGGCGATCAAGCACTGCACCAAGGGCATCGGCATCTGGAACTGGGCCAGCAACGACGAGAGCGTCGAACCGGACGTGGTCATGGCCTGCGCCGGAGACATCCCGACCCTCGAGACGCTCGCGGCTGTGGACATCCTGCGGAAGAACTTCCCGGACCTGAAGGTCCGCGTGGTCAATATCGTCGACCTGATGACCCTGCAGCCGGACACGGAGCACCCGCACGGGCTCTCGGACAAGGACTTCGACAGCCTCTTCACCGCCGACAAGCCCGTGATCTTCGCCTTCCACGGCTACCCGTGGCTGATCCACCGGCTCACCTACCGCCGGACCAACCACGAGAACTTCCACGTCCGCGGCTACAAGGAGGAGGGCACGACCACCACGCCGTTCGACATGGTCGTGATGAACGAGCTCGACCGGTTCAACCTCGTGGACGACGTCATCGACCGCGTGCCGCGCCTGCGCAACACCGCCGCGCACGTGAAGCAGTGGCTCCACGACAAGCTCATCGAGCACAAGCAATACATCCGCCGGCGCGGCGAAGATTTGCCCGAGATCCGCGACTGGAAGTGGCCGTATTGAGCGCGGCTAGTCCCTCTGCTTTTCTCCCGGACGGGAATCGTATATTCTTGTCCGCGGAGGGTGAGGATGGCCCGGCAAGGGACCAGGCGGTGGATCGCGGTTCTTGGAATGCTCTGCACGGCCGCTTTCGCCGATGAGCCGCAATCCGTCCCGCGCGCGTCCGCTTGGATAACGGACCACCGCGTCATGGCCATGGCCCGGACGCGCGACACGATTTACCTCGGCGGTGATTTCAAGTACCTCGGCCCGTGGACAGGATACGGTTTCGTTTCCAGCACGGCGACGGGCGCCGTCCGGGCCCCCGCGTTGGACATCAATGACCAGGTGAATTGCGCCATTTCAGACGGACGCGGCGGCTGGTTCATTGGCGGCGCGTTCACCCACGTCGGCGGACTCACCCGGCAGCGTCTGGCCCGCATCCGGCCCGACGGCTCGCCGGATCCGGACTGGGCGGCCGACGCCGACGCCGATGCGGAATGCATTGTGTTGAGCCAGGACGGCACCCGCCTCTACGTCGGCGGCCGCTTCACCCTCATCAACGGTCAGATCCGCACCAACCTTGCGTCGCTCACCGCCCTGACCGGCGCGGTCGAGGCCTGGAGCCCCTTATTTTTCTCGACCAACCTGCCGCAATACGTGGGCGCCCTGGCGCTTTCTCCGGACGACAAGACGCTGTACGTCGGCGGCAATTTTACTCACATCAACGGCATTTACCGCCCCGACCTGGCCGCGCTGTCCACCGAGACCGCCGGAGTGACCGCTTGGGACCCGCCGCGATACATCTCGTATATCAACACGCTTTCCATCGCCCCCGATGGGAATACGGTCTACCTGGGTGGCGTTTTCACCAACATGGGCGGGCAGGCCCGGCGCAACCTGGCCGCCGTGACGCTCGCGGGCGCCGCCACGGCGTGGAATCCGAACTCGAGCATGGCCGGTATCACCGTTTCCGAAATCCTGCCGGCCCCGTCGGAATCCGCCGTGTACGTCGCCGGCACGTTTAGCTCCCTGGGCGGGGCCGCGCGGATCGGACTCGCCAAGGTGGATGACGTCAACGGCAATGCCCTGGCCTGGGATGCGGGCGCGGACGCCGGGGTGACCAGTCTCGAACGCTCGCCCGACAGTCAAACCCTCTACGTGGGCGGCGGGTTCTCGCGGATCGGAGGCCAATCGAGAGTCCGCATGGCCGCCATCAATGCGGTCAGCGGCGTGGCGACGTCCTGGTTCATTCATTGCAACGGCAGTCCGTTGGCCGCCAAGTTCTCCACCGGCGGGAACTTGTTCATCGGAGGCAGCTTCACCAGCGTCGGCGGAGTGCCCCGCCAATACCTGGCCGCCGTGGACGACGCCAGCGGGCGAGTGACTGCTTGGAACCCCGGGACCGACTACATGGTAGACCATGTCTTCCTGTCGCGCGACGGGCACACGGTCTACGTCGCCGGCCTGTTCACCAACGTCGGGGGCCAGGCCCGCTTCCGCGTGGCGGCGCTGGACGAGCAGGGGCAGGTGACTTCGTGGAACCCGAATCCGAACAACGCCGTCATGGCCATCGAGGCCTCGCCCGACGGCCGGTTCCTGTACGTGGGCGGCGCGTTCACCAGCATCGGCGGCAGCAGCTGCAACTATCTGGCCGTCCTCGACGCCAACGGCCACGCGCGCGGCTGGAGCGCAGGGGCTAACTTCCATGTCGAGGATCTCGCCTTCTCGCCGGACGGCCGGACGCTGTACGTCTCGGGCGCGTTCTGGGAACTCGGCGGGCAGCCGCGCTGGTGGCTCGGGTCGGTGGATACCAACGGCGTTGCCACGGCGTGGAATCCGCAGCCCAGCTTCATGCTCGACGACATGGTCCTCTCGCCCGATGGCCGGACGCTCTTCATCAGTGGCGATTTCGACAACATCGCCGGCACGCCCCGGAACCACCTCGCCTCCGTGGACGCGACCAACGGCGCGGTGACGGCATGGGCCCCCAACGCCAACGAGCGGGTTTATGACCTGGCCCTTTCCGCCGACCGGCAAACGCTTTACGCCGTCGGATCCTTCACCAACATCAGCGGGCAGGCCCGACGCCACCTTGCCGCCTATGCGCTGGACGGGACGCTGCGGAGTTGGAATCCCGGGATTGACGAGACGACGGCGGCCGTCGCGCCCGCGCCCAACGACCAGTCGCTGGCGGTCGGCGGCTCGTTCAGGGAGGTGGCGGGCGTGTCCCGGCGGGCGTTCGCTCTCTTCGATTCCCTCGCGCCGACGGTCCGGCGCGCGGACTGGTCCACGGGCTTCCGCGCCGTCCTGACCAACCTGACCGTCGGGAGCACGGCCACGCTCGAGCGGACCGCGTCGCCGATCCAGCCGTCCTGGGCCTTCGTCACAAACACCGTCGTCGGCAGCAACACGGCCGCGAGCCTCACGGACGCCTGGCCCACCAACCGCGCGGCGATCTACCGCGTGCGGCTGTAGAATGCCGTTGTTCCCCCGGCCCGAAAACGGTATGAGAGGGCCGGGGCCGATCCGAATGACCGTGAAACCTGAAAAAATGCGTGGAGCCGAAGCCGCGATCCTGACGGTGCGGGGGATGAAAGTTATCCTCGATGCCGAACTGGCCCGCCTGTACGGCGTGCCGACCAAGCGGCTCAACGAGCAGGTGCGGCGGAATACCGAGAAATTCCCGCCCGATTTCATGTTTCAGCTTTCTGCAGAGGAGCTAAAGGCCATCAGGTCGAAAAATGCGACCAGTTCTCTTTATCCTGCTGATAATAGGAAAGATGTGTCGAACTGGTCGCAAATTGCGACCGGTTCATCGCAACATACTGATAATCAAGCAGATGGTTCGGCTGGGCCGCAAACGGACAGCAAGTCTCAAAAACACCGGGGGCAAACCTACCGATCTTACGCCTTCACCGAACACGGCGCGATCATGGCGGCAACGGTTCTGAACAGTCCACAGGCGGTGCAGATGACCGTGTTCGTCGTGCGGGCGTTTGTCCGCATGCGTGAGCAACTGCTGGGGCAGGCGGAGATGGAAGCGCGGTTGGCCGAAATTGAACGAACGTTGCTCTCCCACGATGCGGCGTTAAGAACTCTTTATCAGAAAATCCGCCCGCTGCTCCTGCCGCCGCCGGAGCCGCCGAGAAAACAGATCGGCTTCCAGGTCAAGGAGCCGCGCATTCGGTATTCCGCGAAGAAAGGACGCCCGCGATGATCCCCCGTTACACCCGGCCCGAGATGGGCGCGATCTGGACGGACGAGAACCGGTTCAACACCTGGCTCGAGATCGAGTTGCTGGCCTGCGAGGCGATGCACGAGCTCGGCGAGGTGCCCGCCGCCGATCTCAAGCGCATCCGCGCCCGCGCGAAGTTCAGCCCGCGCCGCATCGACGAGATCGAGCGGAAGGTCAACCACGACGTCATCGCCTTCCTCACGAACGTCGCGGAGCACGTCGGCCCGTCCTCGCGCTTCATCCACAAGGGCCTGACCAGCTCCGACGTGCTCGACACCGCGCTGTCCGTCCAGCTGGTCCGGGCGGCGGACCGGCTGATCGCCGGCGTCAAGGCGGTGCGCCGCGCCGTCGCCGCGAAGGCGCGACGCTATAAGTATACGCCGATGATCGGCCGCACGCACGGGATCCACGCCGAGCCGATCACGTTCGGCCTCAAGATGGCCCTGATGTACGACGAATTCGGCCGCGCCCTCCGCCGCCTGGAATCGGCCCGGGAAATCGTCCGGGTCGGCAAGATCTCCGGCGCGGTCGGCACGCACGCGCATCTCGACCCGTTCGTGGAGAAATACGTTTGCCGAAAGCTGGGCCTGAAGGCGGCCGCGCTCTCGACCCAGGTGCTCCAGCGCGACCGGCACGCGGAGTACGTCGCCGCGCTGGCGCTGGTCGGGACGTCGGTCGAGCGCTGGGCGCAGGAGTTCCGGCACCTCCAGCGGACCGAGGTTCGCGAGGTCGAGGAGTTCTTCGGCCGCGGGCAGAAGGGCTCGTCCGCCATGCCGCACAAGCGCAACCCGATCGTCGCCGAACGGCTTTGCGGCCTCGCCCGGCTCCTGCGCGGCTACGCGGTGGCCGCGATGGAGAACGTCGCGCTCTGGCACGAGCGCGACATCTCGCACTCCGGCGCGGAGCGCGTGCTCCTGCCCGACGCGACGATCGCGCTGGACTACATGCTCGCGAAGATCGAGGGGCTCGTGCGCGGCCTGCAGGTCTACCCGAAACAGATGGCGCGCAACCTGGCGCTGACCGGCGGGCTGATCCATTCCCAGCAGTTGCTCCTCGCCCTGGCGGAGAAAGGGCTCTCCCGCGAGGACGCCTACGGGCTGGTCCAGTTCCACGCCATGGAAAGCTGGCGCACCGGGCGGCCGCTGAAGGAACTGGTCCTCGGCGATCCCGATGTCCTGGCCGTCCTGCCCGCGAAAGAAGCCGCGGCCGTCTTCGACCTCGCCCCGCACTTCCGCCGCGTGGACCGGGCGTTCCGGCTGGTCGGGCTGGCGTAACTCGCCCCTTCATGAATGCAGCGCGCAAGGATTCGGGGGGCGGAGCTCCGCGACGCCGACACGGAATAGAACTCATGGCGCCGGCGGGCGGGCCGGAGGCGGGTTATGCCGCGCTGGCGTACGGCGCGGACGCGATCTACCTGGGCCTGCCGCGGTTTTCCGCGCGCGCGGAGGCGGTCAATTTCCCGCTGGACGACATCGACGCCATCACCGCCTACGCGCACGCCCTGTCGCCGCGCCGCCGCGTGTTCGCCGCGCTGAACACGCTGATCCTGGAGCGGGAGCTGGACGGGATCATCGAGTCGCTGGGCGCGCTCTCGGAGATCGGCGTGGACGCGCTGATCGTGCAGGACCTCGGCATTTACCGGGTGGCCCAAAGACATTTTCCCGAATTCCGGCTCCATGCCAGCACGCAGATGGCCGTCCATAACCGCGCGGGCGTGGAGCGGCTGCGCGAGCTGGGCTTCGCGCGCGCGACGCTCGCCCGCGAACTGACGCTGGACGAAATCCGCGACTGCGCCGCTGTACCGGGGATCGAGGCCGAGGTCTTCATTCACGGCACGCTCTGCTACGCGTACAGCGGCTTGTGCCTGATGTCGTCGCACCTGCTGGGCCGCAGCGGAAACCGCGGCCGGTGCGCGTACCTCTGCAGGGACCGGTTCTCCTCGCCGGACGAGGGCAAGGGCTCGTTCCTGTTCAACATGAAGGATCTCGCGCTGCCGAGCCGGATCGACGCCCTGCGCGAGGCCGGCGTGGCGTCCTGCAAAATCGAAGGCCGCATGAAAGGCCCGCTCTACGTCGCCGCGACGGTGAAGTATTACCGCCGCCTGCTGGACGGCGGACTCGATGCGGCGGGCCGCGCGGAATGCGAGGCGGATATCCAGTCGATCTTCAGCCGGCCGTGGACCGAGCTGCATGTCGAAGACCGGCGCGGGGGCGAGGTCGTGGACCCGGAAACGGTCGGCCACCGTGGGACGCCGGCGGGCACGGTGGAAGGCTCGCGGCGCGACAAGGGGGGGAAGTCGTGGCTGCGGATCGCCGCGACGCGCCCGATCGAGCGGCATGACGGCCTGCAGATAGACCTGCCCGGCCAGGACCGGCTGTTCGGGTTCCCGGTGGACGACCTGCGGGTAAAAGGGCGTTCCGCATTCGAATCGCCCGCCGGCGCGATCGAAGTCGGCCTGCCCGCGGACTGTCCGCCGGTTCCCGCGGGCGTGACGGTGTACTGCGCCTCCTCGCAGGCCGTGAAAAGGAAATACCGCTTCGAGATGCCGCGCCCCGGGGTATTCCGCGCGCGGCGGCCGGTCCGCGTGGAACTGGACCTGAAGCCCGACTTGTTGCATGCCCGCGCCGATGCCGGCGCCAGCATCGTGGCGGAAGCCGGCCTGCCGGGCCAGTTCGAACCGGCCAAGGACCCCGCGAAAACGGAGCTTGCGGCGAGGCAGGCGTTCGAGAAGCTCGGTGACACCCGATTCGAGCTGGCCTCCATGGAATTGCGGAATCCGGCGGGCCTCTTCGTCCCGGTCTCCCGACTCAACGCGCTGCGCCGGGAACTGATGGATGCGCTCGACACGAAGCGGCAGGAATCGCTCTCCCGGCGCGTGGAAGCTGTACGCTTGGCGATGGCGGAGCGGGCCGGAGGGCCGCGCGTCGTCGCGGCCGAGGCGGCGACGTGGAGCCTCAAAATCGACAACCCGGCCAGCGTCGCCGCGTTGGATGGCGGCGACTGGCTGGGCGTGGAAGAGGTCGTCGTGCCGGCCCTTTCCGCGTTTGAAGGGCTGGTGGAGAAAATCGGCCGCGAGCGCCTGCGCGTCGGCCTGCCGCTGATCGTCCGCGCCTGGGAGTCGGCGGAATTACGGGAGCGGATTGAAGCCCTCCGCGCGGCGGGCTGGGAGAAGTGGGAAGCGACCGGTCTGGGATCATGGGCGCGCGGGCCCGATCTTTCCGCGGACTGGCCGGTGTACGTCATGAACACCGCCGCCGCCCGGCAGGTGCTGGAGATGGGCGCGGGCCGGTTCCTGCTCTCGCCGGAGGACGGGCTGGAGAACATGCGGTCGCTGCTGGCCCGTTTCGGCGCGCGCGCCGGGGTGATCGTGTTCCAGGACACGCCGCTCTACATCGCCGAGAACTGCATCCAGGTCGCGCGGGAAGGGCGCTGCCCCGGCCCGGCCGCCTGCGAATTCCGGCAGATCGAGTTGCGGTCCTCCCACGACGACCGGTTGCTGGCCGTGAACCGGAAGTGCCGGATGATCGTGGTCAACCGTTCGCCGTTCTGCCTGGCCGACCGGCTGCCGGAGCTGCAGGCCGCGGGCGCGCGGCATTTCCGGGCGGACTTCTCGTGGCGGCCTTATTCACCGGAAGAAGTCCGCGACCTTTGGCGGCAACTCCGGGCCGGCCGCGCGCCGCGCGGCAGCCATCGCGGGAATTTCGAGCGGGGGCTCGTGTAGCCGCCTCGGTAACGAGGTGGCTTTTTTACGGCGGCCAGGCGCCGGCCGACACGCGGTAGAATACGGGGCCGCTGACCGCGGGCACATTCGTATCCGCCAGCGTCCGCGGCGCCCAGGGCATGGATTCCTCCGCGAGCGAGGCGGCGTTGCTCCAGGAGCCGCCGGCCAGCGTCAGCGAGCGTTCCAATGCGTAGGTCCGGCCGCGCAGGGCGGTGAAGGAGACGGCGTAGTTCGTCGCGCCCGGCAGCCCGACTTCCGGCGGGTATTCCTCCTGGGCCAGCAGGTTCGGCTCGTCCCAGAGGCTCAACAGGTACTGGTAGACCCGCGGCAGGCGCGAGGCCCACGCGGCCTCGTTGTGGGTCTGGCCGCAGCCGACGACCATGAGCAGGTCGTCGTTGGGGACGTACCCGTCCTGCATCAGCAGGTCATACGCCGCCCACGTGTCGGGCCACAGGTCCACATCGAGGTCCACCGTGCCGTCGTCCATGTACATGCGCACGCCCCGGGTGTCCTGCGCGTCCATCCAGGCGATGAAATTCGGCGCGACGAGGAACGCGGGGGAGAAGGCCCCGATTTTCCCGAAGACGTTGGTGGCGAGGCCGAGGTAGGCGCTGATCAGGCCGCCCATGGACGAGCCCGCGGTGAGCGTGTTGTCGAAATCGTTCAGCGTGCGGTAGTGCGTGTCCACCATCGGCCGCACGTTGTGAACGAGGAAATTGGCGTACTGGTCTCCCGTGCCCGGTTCGGGCCCGTACTGGTCGCCGGCCGGACAATACTCCGAGTCGCGCTTGGGCGTGGTGTCCACGGCCGCGATGATGCTCTCCCGCATGCGGCCCTGGCTGATTTCGCGGTCGGCGAGGAGGTCGGCGTTCCAGCAGCCGAGCGTCCCGCCCGGCTGGAATACGTTCGTGCCGTCGTGCATGTAGAGCACGGGGTAGCGCTTCCACGTGTTCTGGTCATACCCGCGCGGCAGGTAGATGCGGACGCCGCGCGAGGGGATCGTCGGCGCCCAGCTCGATGTGACGTTGGTGCCGATGATCCGGCTGGCGGACACGTTGGTGGGCGGCCGGTAATTGAAGACATGCCCGTCCTGCAGGAAGAAGACGTCCAGGGTGGTGTAGTAGTTGCTGTCGCCGTAGCCGCCGTAAGGCGCGTGGTCCCAGTACTGGACGCCGCCGGAATAGCCGTACGGAACGAACTCGATCGGCTCGCCGGCCGCCCCGAATCCCGAGGCCTGGTAGAGGTACTCGCCGCCGTTCCGTCCCGCGCCGACCCGGCTCATGGCCGCGCCAAACCAGTTGGTCCCGACGCGGTACACGAGCCCGGCGTTGGTCCAGCCGCTGTGGTAGAGGATGGTCTTGCCGGCGTACGGCGCGTCGGGCTGCGCGGCGACCTGCGCGGGCCAGTTGGTTCCGGCCATCCACTCGACGTTGTCGCCGTTGCAATACTGGTCCGCCGAATTCGTCCGCGCGATGAACTTGTACTCCAGCGCCGCGCCCGCCTGCACGGCGACCCGCCCGGTCCAGACATTGCCGGAGGTCCAGTACAGCTTCACGGCGGACTCCGGGCTCCAGTCGCCGAGGTCCGCGTGGCTGCCGACCACGAACACGCTGCGGCCGAGCCCGACGTCCCAGGTGTGCCGGAAGGACACGGCTTCCCGCGCGGGGCTGGCGGCCTGGAGGCGGGCCGCGGAGACACACAGCACAAGAAGCGCGATACGTCGTTGCATGGAAATTCCTCTTTGTGAAAAGCGGAGGGATGCTAACCCCATGCCCCGCGAAACGCAAATGCCCAGTTGCGGCCAGGCCGGGAATCGCCGCTTCCCGGCGGGCGCGAAAAGCGCTATCCTGATCCCGTGCTCGCGCTGATCAATACCAACCGCATGCGGCCGGCCATCGCGCCGGTCGGGCTGGACTACGCGGGGGGTGCCGCCCGGGCGGCCGGGATCGAGGTCGCGTGGCTCGACCTGGGTCTGGCCGACGATCCATCGGCCGCCGCGAAGGCGTTCTTCAAGGAGCGCTCGCCGCGGCTCGTCGGGCTGACGCTGCGCAACGCGGACGATTCGTTCTGGCCCAGCGCCGCGTCGTTCGTCGAGCCGTTGCGCGACCGGGTGCGCGCGCTGCGCCGCCTTACGAAAGCCCCGATCGTGCTGGGAGGCGCGGGCTTTTCCATTTTCGCCAGCGAAATCCTCGATTTCACGGGGGCGGACTACGGCATCCGCGGGGATGGCGAAGCGGCCCTGCCGGCGTTGTACCGGGCGGTGAGCGCCGGCGACAGCCCGGATCGCGTGCCCGGGCTGGTCACGCCGCGCGGCGCGAACCCGCCGGCCTGGGACGGCGACGGCCCCCTGAACGTCCCGACGAATCGGGATGTCGCGGAGAATGCCGCCTATTTCCGGCTCGGGGGGCAGATCGGCCTGGAGACCAAGCGCGGCTGCCCGCTGGCCTGCGATTTCTGCGCCGACCCGATCGCCAAGGGCGCGCGCGCCCGGTGCCGCCCGCCTGCCGACACGGCGGACGAGGCGGAGGCCCTCCTGCGGCAGGGCGTCGACGTGTTCCACCTGTGCGACGGCGAATTCAACGTGCCCGTCGACCACGCGCGGGCGGTCTGCGAGGAATGGATCCGGCGCAGGCTGGGCGAGCGGGTGCGGTGGTATGCCTACCTGTCCGTCACGCCGTTCGACGCCGGCCTCGCGCGGGCGATGCGGCAGGCGGGGTGCGTCGGGATCAACTTCACCGGGCCCGCGGCCACGCCGACGATGCTCCGCGCGTATGGCGTTCGGCACCGAGTCGAGGACCTGGCCGCGGCGGTGCGGGCGGCGCGCGCGGCAGGGATCACGACCATGGTCGACCTCATGCTTGGCGGCCCGGGGGAGACGCCCACGACCGTGCGGCAAGCGGTGGACTTTCTGCGGATTCTCAAGCCCGACTGCGTCGGGGCCGCGCTGGGCGTGCGGTTGTATCCCGGGCTTCCGCTGACCCGCCGGATCGCGGCGGAAGGCCCCCTGGAGACCAACCCGGCGATTCGCCGCCGCTACGAGGGTCCGGTCAACCTGCTCTGGCCGACCTACTACATCGCCGCGGCCCTCGGCCGGCGTCCCGCGGCGGTCGTTCGCGACATCCTCGCGGGCGACCCGCGGTTCTTCGAGCCGCCGCCGGACGAGGAGTCGGGGCAGAAAAGCTACAACTACAACGACAACGCGCCGCTCGTGGACGCCATTGCCGCGGGGGCGCGGGGCGCGTACTGGGACATCTTGAGACAAGTCAGGCAGCGATCGGCCACATGACCTCCTCCCTCCAGCGCTGGATCCGTATCGCCGAGCAGGAGGTCGAGCGCACGCGCGGGCGCCTGCCGCCCTCGCTGCGCGACCGCGCGGCGGAGATCCCGGTCACCTGCGTGCCCCGGCCCACGCGGGCCATGCAGCGCGACGGCGTGGACCCGGAACTGCTGGGCCTGTTTGTCGGCGAGGCCCTTCCGATGACGGAGGCGCCGGGCGGCGACCTGCCCGCGCAGATCCTGCTGTTCATCGAAAATCTTGCCGACTACTCGGACTGCGACGAGGACATCTTTCAGGAGGAGGTGCGGACCACCTACCTTCACGAATTGGGCCACTACCTCGGCCTGGACGAGGACGAGCTGGTTGAGCGGGACCTGGAGTAGGCGGCGCGGGCAGGCTATCCCAAGGCCACGTCCAGGAGCATCATGACGGCGAACCCGGCGATCGCGCCGAGCGTGGCGACGTCGGTCTTCTCGGAGCTCTGCGACTCGGGGATCAGCTCCTCGACCACCACGAAGATCATGGCGCCGGCCGCGAAGGCGAGCGCGTAGGGGAGCAGCGGGCGCATCATCAGCACGGCGGCCGCGCCGATGACGCCGGCGACGGGCTCAACGAGGCCGGAGGCCTGGCCGTACCAGAAGCATTTCCAGCGGGAGATCCCCTCGCGGCGGAGGGGCAGGGAGACGGCCATGCCCTCGGGGAAGTTCTGCAGGCCGATGCCCACCGCCAGGGCGATCGCGCCGCCCAGCGAGGTGGATTCGATCCCGGCGGCCACGGCGCCGAAGGCCACGCCCACGGCCAGCCCCTCCGGGATATTGTGGAGCGTGATGGCCAGGATCAGCAGGATGCTGCGCTTCCAGTGCGTGTGGATGCCCTCGGCCTGGTCGAGCGACAGGTTCAGGTGCAGGTGCGGCAGGATGCGGTCGATGCCGTACAGAAACAGCGCGCCGGCCAGGAACCCGGCCAGCGGGGGCCACCACTTCACCATGCCCATCTCCGCGGCCAGCTCGATGGAGGGCGCGAGCAGCGACCAGAAACTCGCGGCGATCATCACGCCCGCGGCGAAGCCGAGCATGGCGTCCAGCACGCGGCGGTTCACGCTCTTGAAAAAGAAGACGCCGGCCGAGCCCAGCGCGGTCACGCCCCAGGTAAAGAGCGTCGCCAGCAGGGCCTGGAGCACCGGGTGCAGTTCGGTCAGCCAGTTCATTCCGTGAAGTCCCCCCGTTCGCTACGGAAGCATACACCCGGCGGGCGAAAAAACCAGCCGGCGGATTGCGCGGCGCGGGCGATGCTGCTACAACCGTGCCTGGTGACCGCTTCCTTCCAGGCCTCGGCGCCGGGCAGCCTGATGCTCATGGGCGAGCACGCCGTGGTCCACGGCCGCCGCGCCCTCGTCGCCGCCGTCAACCGGCGCATCCGCGTGCGGCTGGAGCCGCGGGGCGACGGGCAGGTCCGCATCGCCTCCGCGCTGGGCGAGGTGGAGATGCCGCTGGGGCGGCTCCGCTCGCCGGCCCCGTTTCGGTTCGTGATGGCCATGCTGCGCCGGTACGAAGCCCGCTTGCCGTCCGGCTTCGACCTGAACATCGAGTCCGGCTTCCCGTCCACCGTGGGGCTGGGCTCCTCGGCCGCCGTCACGGTCGCCACGTGCGCCGCGCTGGAGCGCTGGACGCGTTCGCGGCGGCCGCCGCCGTGGGACCTGTTCGTCGCGAGCCGGGAGGTGATACGGGAAGTCCAGGGATTGGGGTCGGGCGCCGATGTCGCGGCCAGCGTGTTCGGCGGCATTCTGCTCTACCGCGCCGCCCCGGCCCAGGTCCAGCGGCTGAAGCGGACGATCCCGCTCGTCGTGCTCTACTCCGGCGGCAAGACGCCGACCCCCGAGGTGGTGCGGCGCGTTCAGCGCGCGATGAAAGCGCAGCCGGCTTTTTACGGCGATATCTTCGACCTCATGGACAGGGGCTGCGCGGCGGGCTTCCAGGCGCTGCGCGCGGGCGCGCTGAAGAGATTCGGGGAACTGCTCGACATCCAGCAGGGGCTGATGGAGGCGATCGGCGTCAGCAACGCGAGGATGGCGGAACTGGTCTACGCGCTGCGCGGCGAGCGCGGCATCCTCGGCTCCAAGATTTCCGGGTCCGGGCTGGGGGATTGCGTCATCGGGCTGGGGCGATCCGACCGGACCGACTGGCCGGGGCCGCGGATCGAGGCGGAGATCAGCTCGGAAGGCGTGAAGGTGGAATAGGCGGGCTCGCGCGCAACAAAACGGGGGGACGCGATGCGGAATAAAATCCTGGCGATGCTGATGAGCCTCTGGATGGGCGCCGGCCTTGTCCTGGTCGGATGCGAGGACGACGGCGGCGGCGACGATTCGCCCGTCGATGTGACGGGAACCTGGACGGGCGAGATCGTCAAGGAATCGGGCGAGACGGGGACCGGGACCCTGATCCTTGTGCAAAACGGGACGAACGTGACCGGCACCGACCACGACACCTGGACGGCCAATGCCGCCGTGCAGGGCTCGGTCGACGGGCGCAACGTCGAGCTGACCATTATGGATGACGTCGGGACGCACTTGTCCGGTCATGTGTCGGGGGATCGCATGGACTACACATGGACCAGCGGGGACGGGACCAGCGGCAGCGGGACGCTCACCCGGCAGTAATGGACGGGGGTTCGGAAAATATGGCGACCAAGCGCGACATCGTGGGCCGCATCCTCGCGGGCCGGGGCATGAAGCCCGGCGCGGCGGGTTGCGCCTTCGCGCCGGCGAACATCGCGCTGGTCAAATACTGGGGCAAGCGGGACGAGGAATTGAACCTGCCCGTGACCTCGAGCCTGTCCGTGTCGCTCGGCCGGCTGGGCTCGGAGGTGGAGATTCAACCTGCCGGTCCGGCGGATGTGGTGGTCTTGAACGGACAGGAATTGCCGCCGGATTCCTCGTTTGCCCGGCGGGTCTCGGCGTACCTGGATCTCTTCAGGCCGGCGGGGGCGGGCTTCCGGGTGGACGCCCGCAACACGATCCCGACGGCCGCGGGCTTCGCGTCCTCGGCGTCCGGATTCGCGGCGCTGGTCCGCGCGCTGGATCAGCTGTTCGGGTGGCGGCTGGAAACGCGGGAGCTTTCGATCCTGGCGCGGCTCGGCAGCGGCAGCGCGTGCCGGTCGGTGTACGAGGGTTTCGTGGAATGGCGGGCGGGCGAGGCGGCGGACGGGATGGACAGCTACGCGGTTCCGCTGGCAGAGACCTGGCCGGACCTGCGGATGGGGCTCGTGGTGATCTCGGGCGAGGAGAAGGCGGTCGGCTCGCGGGCGGGGATGAAGCGCACGGTCGAGACATCGCCGCTCTACCGCGCCTGGCCCGCGAAGGTGGCCGCCGACCTGCCGGAAGTTCGCGCGGCGATTCGCGAGCGCGATTTTCACCGGCTCGGCCGCGCGGCGGAGTCCAACGCCCTGGCGATGCACGCGACGATGATCGCGGCATGGCCCCCGGTGATCTACTGGAAACCCGAATCCCTGGCCGTCATGAAACGCGTGGCGGAACTTCGAGCGCAGGGGCTGGCCGTATACTTCACGATGGATGCCGGGCCGAATCTGAAGCTTTTGTTCGAGCGAAAAGACGAGTTCGCTCTGGGAGCAAAGTTCTCCGGTCTCCAGGTCGTCGCGCCGTTCGGCCCGTGAACGGCGGGGCGCCGTTACGGCGCTTCGATCCCGATGGAATAAAAATACGGACCCTCTGTCTCCGCGGTGGTATCGGTGTGGCTCGTGAAATCCGGCTGTCCGCAAATGCCGTCGGCGATCAAAGAGATCGACGAGCGCCACATGAGATTGGTGCCGCGCTGGATCGAGTACGTTCTGCCCGTGACACTCTGCCATCGGATCACGAAACCATCCACGGCATCGGGCAGCACAGAGCCCTCCAGTTGCAGGCAGGAGAGCCGGCTAGTCGGGTCCGTTCCGGCGGCCATTTCATCTTGATTCGGGAGCCCGTCATAGTCGCTATCCGCCAGGGGCGTGGCGTTGGTCGGCCCCCCGAAATACTGTTCTTCCCACCAGTTTGGAAGGCCATCCCCGTCCACGTCCGCCAGGGGATCCGCCCGCACCACGGGCACCTGTTCGGAGTTGCGCATGGAGACGCCGCCGGGAAGAAAGGCGTTGGAAACCACAGGATGAAGTTCCCATCGGAATTCCTGGAGCAGGCCGAACCCGTCGCTATCGGGGTCGGCGTTCGGGCCGTAATCGAAGCGGCCCAAAAAGCGGGATTCCCACCAGTCCGGCAGCCCATCGCCATCCGTATCCTGCGTGGGGGGAACGTAGTGGGCCACGGCGGTCATGGAGGTGGTCACGGTGAAGGTCAACCGGGAAAGCGCCGTGCCCAGGGCATCGGCCTGCCGCGCGCCATTCAGCGTCCAGTAGCCAAAACAGTAGCCCGATATTTCGCGCCAGTGGCTCGTTGCAGTGATCATGACGCCGTTGGTGGCCAGTCCTGATCGCGACGGGATGAGCCCCCCAGGGTCGCTGGCGACGGACCAGCTGAAGAGCTCCGCCAGATTGACGCACACGGGTTCCGAATGGCGCATCGAGATGCCGCCGGAGTAAAAAGAGTTTGAAATGCGGGGATGCCCATCCCGGCGGTATTCCTCCAGCAGGCTCCACCCATCCGCGTCTGCATCCGACGAGGCGGTGTTGGTCAGGCTGTCGAAAAAATGCACTTCAAACCAGTCCGGCACGCCGTCGGCATCGGAGTCAACAGGGGCCTCCATGTAATGGGCCACGGCGTCCACCGACTCGTGGACTTCAAACCAGGCCGGGTTGACCGCCCGTCCGAAGGCATCGTTCGATCGCGCGCCGTTGACGGTCCAGTGCGTGAAGCGAAGGGAGGACGCCTCCATGGGAGCGGACACAGTCATGAAATTCGTTGGGGTGTCCACCATCATACTGAGATCCACGATACCCGCAGGGATCGAGCGCTGTGTCACCTGCACCGTGGCGCCTGACGCGTCGGGCACGAAGCCTCCTGCCAGTATCAGGCTGACGGTAAAGATTCGTTGGGGCGCGCGCCGCATGATCGCATCCTATTCCTTGACCACCCACCAGGCATCGGCGCCCCACTTCCCCGTGTCGAAACCGTACTCGTTGACCCCGCCCGGCCATCGGTTCGGGCCCACGGTAATCCGCGGGGCCCAGAGATTGGTCACCCCTCCGGGGCCTGTTTTGGCCCGGGAGACTTCACCGGCGGTCGCCTCTCGGAGGCCCATGCGATCGAACAGAAAGGCGCGCCCCTGGGGCAGGGTCAGGGTATTACTGGCCAGCAACGCGCCATCGTAGGCGCCGCCCACACCGTATACCAGGCCCGAAGAGAGGTGGATGGAGGCGTCGTTTGTGGCCAGCAGCCAGATCCATAGGGGCAACATATCGTCGTGCGTGATGGGAGAGGCGCTTATGGTCAGGGCGGGCTCCGGCCCGTTGGTGGGGAGCGTGATGAACCCGATATCAAGCAAGCCCCGACCGTCGCTGGCCATCACCCGGACTTTCAATTCCACGTAGTCCGCCGGCCAATCGGCCCCCACGTTCCAGGAAATCCGGTTGGTGGTATTGGCGGCCACGTTGGGACCGACCTGGGCTTCGGTTCCCTCCAGTAGCGTGCTGATCCTGACAAACCGCTCCAGCGAATTGGTCCCCCCCTCGAAGGCCGCCACGGCCACGGTCACGGTCGGGCTGTCGGGGTCGGCCACGAGATAGTCAATATCCAGGTAGGAATAACCCGGCCTCTGCCGGCAGCGAACCACGCCGGGCGAGGGAATGCTGCCGTTGAATGCGAAGGTCCGGTAGGTCGGCTCAAACACGTGCAGGGTGTGGCCATCCCACTCCGTCGCCAGCACCCGGCCGTCGGGGGCAACGGCGGCTTCGGACAGGCCGACGAGATTCAGTTCCCGCAGGAGCGTGCCGTCTGATTCAAAAACCAGGATCTGGTTGCTTACGGGAACAAACACCCGTCCGCCGGGAAGCACGGTCACGCTTCGTGCCTCGGCCACAGGACCCCATTGGCGCACAAACGTGCCATCCTGTTCAAGAACTTGAACGCGCTGGTTGCCGTAATCCGCTACATACACCCGTCCCTCAGGCCCCACCGCGGCGCCCCGGGGAGATGAAAACTGTCCATCGAGCGAGCCGTAGCGGCCCAGCGATCGCACGAAGGTGCCGTCTGTTTCAAATACCTGGATGCGATGGTTGCCGCTGTCCGCGACCCAGATCCGGCCGTCCGGCGCCACCGAGACGCCCGTGGGCAAATCAAACTGCCCGCTTCCCGCTCCCCGGCTTCCCCATTGGCGCACGAACGTGCCATCGGCTTCATACACCAGGATGCAATTAGTCCTGCTCCCGGCCACGAACACTTGTCCGCCTGATGACACGGCCAAGCCCCAGGGAGAGGGACAACTCCATGTGCGAACAAACGTGCCGTCCGCTTCAAACACCTGAATGCGCTTGTTGGTGTAATCGGCCACATACACCCGGCCATCGGGTCCAACGGCAACGCCGCGCGGCACATTGAACTTCCCCTCTGCCGAACCGTATCCTCCCCACTGATGACTGAAATACCAGGAGTCCTGCGGCATGGATTCAGCGTAGACCGGCCCGGCAAGCGACAGGGTTAAACAGAAGACAGAGCGTAAAGCCCGTTTCATGGCGCGCGCACCTCCTGACTGTACGCGGCGGAATCCCCAGCGGTCAGTGCTTCAGCCGCTCTAGTTCAGTTTCGACCTGCCCGCTGCGTTATTCAAGCACTAATTGCAGCGGCCCGCGATCCCGCTGCGCGGGCTGATATTCGTGCTTCGGCCAAGGAAGTCGTTCCGCTTGCTATCGGCGTCCGGGTTCGCGGCGCTGGCCGGACCTGCGGATGGGGCTCGTGGTGATCTCGGGCGAGGAGAAGGCGGTCGGCTCGCGGGCGGGGATGAAGCGCACGGTCGAGGCATCGCCGCTCTACCGCGCCTGGCCCGCGAAGGTGGCCGCCGACCTGCCGGAAGTTCGCGCGGCGGAGTCCAACGCCCTGGCGATGCACGCGACGATGATCGCGGCATGGCCCCCGGTGATCTACTGGAAACCCGAATCCCTAGCCGTCATGAAACGCGTGGCGGAACTTCGAGCGCAGGGCTGGCCGTATACTTCACGATGGATGCCGGGCCGAATCTGAAGGTTTTGTTCGAGCGAGAAGACGAGCCCGCCCTCGCGTCGGAATTTAATGGCTTTGAGGTGGTTGCGCCGTTTTCGCGTTGAGCGGCAGTGCGGAAGCTCGCTAAACGCCGCTCGTTCTTTTGCCTGCTAAAGCGCTTTACAGGAATGCGGGGCCCGGGTTTGTTTAGAGCATTCGCTTTGCACAAAGGATATCCGCCATGACAACTTCGCGCATTGATTCTGCTGTCGCCTTGGCCCTGATGCTGGTCGGCACCGTGTGCTCCGCCGTGCCGTTCCACGTGACGTACCTGTGGCACATGCACCAGCCGATCTACTATCCGTACAAGAGCGTCAACGATACTACCGAATTCAATTTTAGCGTGGCCGGCGTGTGGGACGGCGACCGCTACAACGCCTACCGGAACTGGCCGAAGGACGCGGTGCAGCAGGGCGCGGACCGGGGCATGGACCACGCGGGCGCGCAGGTGAGCTATTCCGGCTCGCTCGCGGAGAACAACAACAACCTGTGGGGCTACAACTCGTGGGTCGGCAATTACCGCTGGGCCCGCAACGGCCTGAAGACTTCGCTCAACAACCCGCGCCTCGACCTCGTCGGCATTCCCTACCACCACAGCCTGATGCCGCTGACGTTCAAGGAATCGATGGTCATGCAGATCCGCCTGCACAAGGAGCAGTACAAGGACGTGTGGGACACGGGAGGGCAGTACTCGAAGGGCTTCTGGCCGCCGGAGTGCGCGTTCGCGGAGTGGATCATCCCGGCCCTGGTGGACGAGGGCATGGAGTGGGTGATCGTGGACAACGGGCACCTGTTCCGCACCGTGCCGGACTTCCCGTGGAACGACGGCAGCTCGTGCCGCCCGAACAAGGCCGACGTGAACAACCCCGGCTCCACGGCCTTGAACAGCGAGTGGGTCCAGCTCCAGAACGTCTGGGCGCCGACCCAGGTCCTCGCCCCGTGGTCCTACCAGCCGCACTACGTGCAGCACGTCAACCCCTGGACCGGCGTACGGCAGAAGATCATCGCGGTCCCGGCGGGGCGGTACGAGGGCAACGAGAACGGCCGCGGCGGGTATGGCGCCTTCAAGCCCGAGAACGTCTGGGGCTCCCATGTCGCCAAGAACAACAACGCGGCCAAGCCGATGATGATCCTGTGCCACAGCGACGGCGACAACTACGGCATGAAGAACTCCGACGCCTGGAACGGGCAGCACGGCAACTTCCTGTCCATGTGCCAGGCCAACGCCGACTTCGACCATACCTCCGTGCAGGACTACCTTTCGATGTACCCGCCGGACACGAACGACGTCATTCACGTCGAACCCGGGAGCTGGGTCGGCATCGACGGCGGCACGCCGTACTTCGACAAGTGGCTCTCCTACGAGAACCGGGACGGCGAGATGCCGGACATGTGGTCGTGGTCCGTCCTCGTCGCCGGGATCAACTGGGTGCTGACGGCGGAGGCGCTGGAAAGCGGCTACTCCATGAACGACGTCGAGTGGGGCATCGGCACCGACACCGCCAAGGCCTGGCACTACTACCTGAACGCCGAGACCTCCTGCTACTGGTACTGGGACTACGACCGCGCCAACCCGTGGGACGGCAACACGACGCGCGCGGTGAACATGGCGATCGGCGAGGCGAACAAGGTGCTGGGGCGCCACAGCGGCTCCGATCCCGTCGCGCCGAGCATCTTCCCGCCCCAGCGCCAGCCGTACAACCCGGGCGGCAAGATGTGGAACGAGTCGTCGAACGCGTCCTCCGATTTCGACGTGTGGACGTTCGTCGAGGACGTCAGCGGTCTCGCGCTGGTCAAGCTGTGCTGGCGCGTGGACCTCGACGGCGTGAACCCGGTGAACGAGACCGACAACGAGGTGTACGCCCAGAACGCGGCCAAGGTCACGGCGTGGAGCAACGCGACGATGACCGCCTCCTGGTGGCCCTCGGTCAAGGGGCCGAACGTGCCCGACCCGGCCAACCGCGCGCAGCGCTACCTCGGGACCGTTTCGGGCCAGCACGATGCGATGATCGACTACTTCGTCGAGGCCGTGGACACGAAGGGCAACACCAACCGCAGCGACATCTTCCACGTCTGGGTCGGCGAGAGCACGGGCGGCGGCACGGGGCCGTACGTCGAGTTCGATCCCGCCTCGCCCGACGGGTGCAACCCGGTGACGATCAAGTACAAGAAGTCCGGCAGCCCGCTCGGCGCCGGGCAGGTGTACGCGCACGTCGGCCGCAACGGCTGGCAGGACACGATCACCCCCGACCCGGCGATGACCAGCTCGGGCGACTACTGGACCTATGTCTATTCCGTGCCGACCAACACGACCGAGATGAATGTGGCCTTCAACAACGGCTCGGGCGTGTGGGACAACAACGGCGGGCAGGACTGGGACCTGGCCGTGTCCAACTGCGGCACCAACGGCGGCGGGAGCGGCACCAACGCCTCCACCGTGGCCTTCAGTCCCACCGCGCCGAACGGCTGCGTGGACGTGACGATCACCTACACGGCGAATGACGGAACCCTGAAGAGCGCGCAGCCGGTCTACATCCACGTCGGGCACAACGACTGGCAGGACGTGATCGACCCGGACCCGACCATGACCGCCCTGGGCGGCGGAGCCTGGCAGTACACCTATTCCGCGCCGGTCGGCACCTACGAGATCAACTGCGTGTTCAACAACGGCGCGGGCACCTGGGACAATAACAACAAGAACGACTGGAAGGTGACGGTGACCGGGTGCGAGGACATCACGGGCCTGGTCATCACCACCCCGGCCTCCAATGTCACGGTCGGCGCGGACACGACCCAGGTCACCGTGTCCGGGCTCGCGGAGGCGGCGATCACGGGCTGGCTGCACTGGAGCAACAGCCTGACCGGGGGCAGCGGGACCTGCGCCGCCGGCGCATCCTGGTCCGCGGCCGGCATCCCGCTGGCGCAGGGCGCCAACGTCATCGCCATCGCCGGCACGAACCAGCCGGTATCCGGTACAACAACGACGGCCGCGGACAACGCCTCCGCGACGGCCTACAACACGGGCTGGACGAACAACCAGAACGCCGGGACGGGGTTCGCGGCTTGGTCGCTCTACACCAGCACCTCTGACGTCAACCAGGCGGGCGCGTTCGTCTGCAGCAACGCCCCGCAGTGCAACATCGGTACCAAGGCCTGGGGCCTGTACGCGAACAACGGGCAACTCTCCGAGGCCAAGCGGTCGTTCAACGCGGCCCTGACCACGGCGGACGTGTTCTTCGCGAAGTTCGAGAACGGCTACATCGACACCGGACGTGGCGCGGGCATCGCCCTGCAGAACGCCGCCGGCGAGACGCTGTGGCAGTTCTTCTTCAACGGCGGCGACACGAATTACAGCATCACCGGCAACAGCACGGACATCGGCTGGACCGGCGCCGGGCTGGAAATCAGCTTCCGGCTCACCGCCACGAACGCCTACTCCGTCCAGATCCTGCCGTACGGCAGCTCGACGCGCACGGTCACCGGTAGCCTCGAGAACCTGTCCGACAAGACCGTCGCGCGCTTCCGCGTCTGGAACTACAGCACCGGCGGCGGCAGCGACTACGACGTGTTCTTCAACGACCCGCGGGTCACGCGGCCCGGCGCGGGCGGCGCGGGGACTTGGTACGCGGACACGGTCACCGTCACCCGCCTCTCCGGGTTCGTCGACAGCGACGGCGACGGCATGGACGACGCCTGGGAGCAGGCGAACTTCGGCAACCTGACCGCGGCGCACGCGACGTCAGACTGGGACCAGGACGGCGCGCCGGACGGCGACGAGTTCCTCGCCGGCACCGGCCCGAAGGACACCGGCAGCGTGCTGCGGGCCAGCCAACTCGTGACGGACGGCCATTCGGGCGGCTACCTCGTGCGCTGGGTCAGCGTGACCGGCCGGTACTACGACGTCATGTTCACCACGAACCTGATGGACGGGTTCGCGCCGCTGGTCCCGGCGACCAACCTGCCCGGCATCCCGCCGGTGAACGTGTGGACGGATGTGGTGCCGGGCGCGCAGCAGCGGTTCTACCGGATCAAGACGGGCCGGGAGTAGGCCGGGCGGCCGGCTCGCGCGGCGCCGTTTTTACCGCCCGACCGGCGCGTCGACATCGAGCGGTTCGGACTTCGGAGCCGGAGGGTCGGCGGGCGCCGGCGCGGCGGGGATCGCGGGCAGGTTGGTGGCGGCCGGCTTGGGCGCGGGGCTGGAGGGCTTGTGGAAGGGAGAGGGCAGGGCCCGCAGCTTCTCCAGCAGCGCCTTCGGGCGCGCGCCTTCGTCCTGCAGCTGTTCGCGGTAGTAGACGCGCACGGCGTACCCGTGGTAGCGGAAGCGTCGGCCCGACGCCTTCTCCTCCTTCGCCCGCTGACCCGCGGGCACCATGTACGTGGCCGTCACCGCGTAGGGCCCGCCGGACGAGCCCTCGCCGCTGACCGGCAGGGGCGAGGACGGAACCGAGACCGTCGTGGGGACGACTTCCTTGGAAGTGTATTCCTCGTCGAAGAACGTCACGGCGACGCGGATATCGTCGGGGTCGAGCTGCCGCTCGCTGGCCATGGCGCGGACGGCGATCCGCAGCAGGCGCATTTCCTCGTAGCCTTCCGTGACCGGGAGCTTTTCCTGCTCCAGGGAGGCCAGCCGGACGCGGCGCGGCAGCCTCGGCTCCGCCGGGGCGGGCTCCCGTCGGCGCGGCACGACGGACGGCGGCGGGACGAAGGCGGCGGCCCGCGCCAGGCGGATGCGCTCGGCGGCGGCCTGCTCGTAAAGCGGGTTGCCGATGCTCTTCTGCAGCACGATCGCCCATTGCTCGCCGGCCTTGTTGAGCAACCCCCGCTGCTCGTACAGGCGCGCCCGCTCGATGTACGCGGGCAGGAAGTCGGGCGCCATGATCTGGATGCGCTCCAGGAGCGTGTCGGCTTCCAGCAGGTTGACCTTCTGGATCTCGGCCGCGGCCTCGCCCAGCATGGCCTTGGCGCGCGCGACCAGCGGGTCTTCCGCCGGGGCCGGCGCCGGTTCGGAGACGGGAACGGTTTCCGCCGGCGTCGCCGCTTCGACAGGCGTCGGCTCGGGCGCCGGGGCGGGCTCGGGGAGCGGCGCCGGGGCGGGCGGCGGAGGAACGGGCTCGACGGCGGCCGGGGCCGCGGGCGCCGTCGCCTCCGCTACCTGGCGGCGCAGATCTTCCACGTCCGCGCGCAGCTGGGAAAGCTCGTTGCTCACGACCGGCGGCGCGGGCTCCGTTTCCGGCGCCAGTCCAACCTCGGGCGGCGCGGCGGACGGAACCGTGGCTTTAGGCTGGCCGGCCGGAGTCGACAGCGCCACGGTCTTTTCCACCACCTTCAGCAGTTTTACGCCCCGCATGGAAAGCGCCAGGAGGAAGACCAGCTGGCCCATGAGCAGCGCGGCGACGGCGGCCGCGGTCCAGCCCTGTAACCACCCGATCCGTCGGCGGGAGGGCCGGGCCGGCGCGGCGGCCAGGCGGACCTGCAAGCGCGTGCGGCCCAGCTCGATGATCGATCCCTCCTGCAGCCGGGCCTCCCGCGCGGGCTGTCCGTTGACGAGGAATCCGTTCAGCGAGCCCAGGTCGCGGATGTGCAAGCCGTCCGGCCGCTCCTCGATGGTCACGTGCTTTCGCGAGATCTCGTCGTCGGGCAGGCGCAGGGGGCATTCCGCGTCGCGCCCGATGAGCAGGCTCGGTTCGCGGACGGTCACCCGCTTGCCCTTCCAGGGGCCGGTCAAGATGTGCAGCGCGTACATGTCGTATCCGCCGTGGAGCGTGGGCAGTCTGTATCAGGACGGGCGGGAGCGTCAACCCGTTAGTGGCCGCCGCTCCGCTCCCTCTATCATCTGTAACAAATATGCTCACGGATGTGAAGCGCTATGTTATGACTTGCCCGGCGCTGGGCGGCCGCGCGGCCGGGCCTGGCCCCGAACGCTGCCCGCCCGACAGGAATCGCGCGGCTCGCTCTCGAACGAACCCGGCCGCGCGCGCCGCCGGCGATGCGGCAGAGACGGCGTCCGACTGACGCGCTTTCTGGTTGCGCGCGCCGGGCCGGCCGCTGATGATGGGCCGCATGAAACTCATCCTCGCCTCGCGCAACCGCCACAAGCTGGAGGAAATCCGCACGCTGTTCGACCTGCCCGGGCTGGAGCTGTCCAGCGCGCTGGACCACCCGGAGATCCCGGACGTCGAGGAGGACGGGAAGACCTTCGAGGCGAACGCGATCAAAAAGGCGACGGCCCTCGCGCGCGCGACGGGCGGCTGGGCGCTCGCGGACGATTCGGGCCTGGAGGTGGACGCCCTGGGCGGCGCGCCCGGCGTGTACTCGGCCCGGTACGCCGGCGAGCCGGTAAGCTACCCGGCCAACAACGCGAAGCTGCTGAAGGCGCTCGAGGGCGCGGCGGACCGCCGCGCGCGGTTCCGCTGCGTCGTCGCGCTGTCCAGCCCTTCCGGGAAAACCCGGACCGTCGAAGGCCGCTGCGAGGGCCGGATCATTCATGGAATTCGCGGCGCCCAGGGTTTCGGCTACGATCCGCTCTTTGTCCCCGACGGCTTCGATCAGACCTTCGCGGAGATGGAAGCCGGCGCGAAAAACGCGATCTCCCACCGCGGCCGCGCGCTGCAGAAGGCCCGGGCCGCCTGGCATGATTTCCTGATGACCGACCCGGCCGAATGGCCGGCCCCCTAGCCCGCTTGCTGCATGAGCGTTGCGACGTTCATGCAATAAGCGCTTCTGAGCACGCGAGTGGCAATGGCGCCCCGCTCGGCGGGGCGCCTCACCGCATAGGGCCACGTTGCCGCGGCCTACGCGGCTCGCGTGGCGGCCCTTCGGGCGACAGCCCGCGCAAAATGCGGGTTGGCGCCGTTCCGGACGTTGACCCGCCTTACATCACCAGGCCGGCGGCCTGCTCCAGCGTGTCGCATATCGGCAGGATGGTCGTGAAGCCAGCGAGGTCGAAGATCTCCTTCACGGGGCCGCGGGCGCCGGAGATCACCAGCTTGCCCTTGGGCTTGACCTTCTTGGCCAGGCTCAACAGCGCGCGCAGGCCGGCGCTGGCCATGAAATCCACGCCGGCGAGATCCACCACCAGGCGCGTCTCCCCGCGGCCGAGCCCCTGCTGGCAGTGCGCCTCGAGCAACGCCGCGCCCGCCGCGTCCACGCGGCCGCCCACCTCGATCACCCACGCCTGACCCATGCGGCTGTCCTGAAATTGCATGTGATTCTCCCGTCCGGTGTTTTCGCTTCTCTTTACCAGAAACCCGCCCGCGCGGCAACCCGGCCGCGGGTCAACCGTCCCGGCGGATGACAATGCGCACGACGTTCTTGCCGCCCTCGCGCCGCCAGGTCATCCCGTCCGTCATCCGGCGCACCAGGTGAATGCCCAGGCCTCCGATGGACCGGTCCTCGATCCGCTGCGAAGTGTCCGGCGCCGCGAGCGCGGTGGGGTCGAACGGGTGCCCGTCATCCTCAAGGGTCAACGCCAGCTCCCGCGCACCGGACTCGACGCGGATCCCGATCGCGTGCTCCGCCGCGTCGTCGTATCCGTACTTGATGATATTGGAAAGCATTTCCTCGAGCGCCAGCGAGGCGGCGTACCGGCGGGCCGGCGGCACGCGGTGCCGGTCCATGAAGGCGGAAATCTCCGCCTCGGCTCGCTCGAGCTCGTCGAGGCGGTTGGCGATGGTCAGGCGCAGTTCGTCGGGCATGGGCGCGCTCCGGCGCTACCCCGCGCATACCCGGCGGGCTTCCTCCGCCGAGGCGAACACGGGCATGATGCTGGAGAACCCCGCGATCTCGATGATTTCCTTCACCTGGGGCTGCAGCCCGCCCAGCGCGATGCGGCCGCCGGCGGCCTTGATCTTCTTGGTCAGCGAGAGCAGAACGCGCAGCCCGGCGCTGCTGATGTATTCCAGCGCGGAGCCGTCCAGGGCGACGGCGCGCGCGCCGGCGGCGAACAGGTCGGTGAGCTGCTTTTCGGCGGCCGGCGCCGCGGCGGCGTCCAGCCGGCCCTCGATGCGTACGAGCGCGAGGGCGTCCTGCCGGGTGTGCGTGATGATCATGGCGTCTTCTCCGGGTTCGACAGCAGCGCGGCGAGGGCGCGGGCTTCGTCGTGAAAAACGGGCACCAGGTCGGCGATCCCCGCGGCGCGCAGGGCGTCCTCGACCAGGGCGGAGGGATTCAGCAGCCCGAGGGCCGCGCCCTTCCGCTGCAGCGCGCGAGAGGCCTCGAGCAGCATGCGCATGCCGAGGGAGGCCATGAACGTAACGCCCGAGAGATCCACGAGCGCCGGCCCGCCGCGGGACGCGGTGTGGGCGAGGAATTTCAGCTCGACTTCGCGCACGCCCGCCAGGTCCAGCGCCCCCGACAGGGCCAGGCGGATGATCGGCCCTTCCTCGCCTGTGATTTGGAGCTGCATGCGTCGTCTCACAGCATCATCGGCAGGCTCAACGCGAATTCGATTTCGCGGATGGATTGGGCCAAGGCCTGGCCGATCAGGTCCAGGCGGGACAATTGCGCGATCCGGGCGTGCGCGCGCGGCAGTTCGTCGTCCGCCAGGATGCGCGGGATCAGCCGGCAGGCGTTGAGGAGGCTGACCAGGACGATGTCGCGCACCTCCGGGATATCCGTGCCGAGCAGCGCCTGGCGCAGCCGGGCGCGGACCTCGATGAACTCGCGGTCGTTAAGGCGGGGGTACCGGCGGTCGGGAAAGACCCAGAGAAACCGGTGTTTCTCCTCGCGCAGCACGCCCTTGCGCACCAGCCCGGTGAAGGAGAGCCGCAGGATCTCGTGGGCGTGGTGGCCGGCCATACGGTTCAGCCAGTAGGCCAAGGTGTGCTCCGGATGGGAACCCTGGAGATCCTTCAGGACGGCGTCCAGGATCGGCTCGCCGGTCGGCGTCGTGTCCACCACCTTCATCTGCTTCGCGTCCACGTCCACGCGGTTGAGCAGGCAGAGTTCCATCAGCACGGCGCCCGACATGGCCGCGTGGAGGGCCTGGTGAGGGAGTTCCGTGATCACGCCCTCCTTCTCGTCGAGCGCGAGCAGCACGATCTCTTCCGCGAAAGTCAACATAGCTACCAGCGAATCCTAGCCCCGCGCCGGCGCGCGGGCAACAGGATATTCGTCGTGGAGAACGCGAAAGGCCCGCAGGGTTCACGGCCCCTCCCCGAAGGCATCTTCGCATCCTCGGCGATTCACTCCGATCAGGGCCGGGAAATGGACATCCGGTAGAGAACCCGCGCCGGCGCGGTGTCGGGCTCGAATTCAACCCGCGCGCCCGTGCCCGTAGCGGCGGCGGAGCAGTCCTGCCACTCGAACGGCGGCGCGTTGGTCGCCTGTTGCACGGTGTAGAGCCGGCCCGTGACGCTGTTCCAGGAGAGCGCGAGATCGCCCGTCCACGCGAGGCAGGGATAGTCCGAGTCCGACAGCGGGTCGGTGCCGGCGATCCACTCGTCCCCGTTGAGGCTGCCGTCTCCGTCCACGTCCGGGCCGTTGTCGGCCAGCGGGTCGAGCGTCGGGGTGAGGAACTCGTACCCGTCCGGCAGCCCGTCGCCGTCCGTGTCCGCGTCGCCCGGCAGGGTGCCGAGGGTCGCCTCCTCGGGGTCCAGCAGGCCGTCGGCATCGCCGTCCGGATACTCGCGCCGCAGGGTCGGGTCGCCGATGATCTGGAACCCGATGACGTTGCGCAGGACGCCGGCCGGGTCCATCAGGTAGGTCAGCCAGCCCGCGGCCGGGATCTGGTCCACGTAGTAGTCGAATTCCTCGCGGAACACGCGCCCGACGGTCTGGGTCAGGCCCAGGATATCGATCGCGGCCCGCTGCTGGACATCCGCGGAGACCATGCGCGGCGCGGAGGCCAGCGTCGCAACGTCCGGTGTGACGACCGCCGTCGAACCCAGGTAGGCCGCGGCGACGCCCGCCGTGAACGCGGCGGTCCCGAGATCGTAGGAAGCGCAGGACATCGAGAGGACGATGGCCGCGTGGACGCTGGCCGGGAGGCCCGCGCCGTTGCGGCGCAGGGCGAAATCGTAGATCGAGCTGCCGTGCGAGACGTTGCAGAGGAAAGCACACGCGTCGTTGGACTGCCAGAGCCCGCGAACGATGTTCTGGCCCTCGGTGTACCCCGTGCTGACATCGTCGCCTTCCACCGCGTAGTCGATGCCGGCGCGGTTGGTGTAGTTGGACGCGACGTGCGCCACCGTGACGAACGTCCGCGCCGGGTAGTTCGATCCGAGCCGCCCGGCCAGTTCGCGGACGACGTATTCCCAGCTATCCGCGGGTGTGCTGGTGTCGATGCGCCCCGCGGTCAGCAGCGCCCGGCTTTTGCGGGCGCCGGTTTCCCGTTCGAACGCGACCGAGGCGTCGAGCAGACGGCGTACGGTTTCGATGCCCGCGGTGGCGGCGACGGGGATCCGGCCGACAACGAGCTTGTTGCTCAAGGCGGTGAAGAAACCGTCGAACTGGGCGGAGGTGAGGTCCCCCGCCGCGCCGTATTCGCCGTTGGTGCCATTCCCGTTGGCATCGAAGTTGACGTCAGGGATGGAAAAATAGATGTCCGAGTAATAGGGGGCGTCGCTGGCGGCGACCCGAAAGACGGGCGCGGGCAGGGCCTGAAAACTGCCGACCAGCAGGACGCAGCCCGGCTGCTGGGTGGCGGACAGGGATGAATAGAAGGAGAGCAGGGCGGCCCGCAACGTGGCCGGGCTGTTGGTCTGGCCGGCAGTCGCGTCCCAGTGGTTGGTCAGGCGAACGTCGTAACCCAGCCGCTGCTTGAACGCGGCGAAGTTGGTCACCGCCGCGTGCCAGCCGCCGGGGTAGACCACCAACAGCGGCGGTTCGGCGAGAGCCGGCCCGGCCGCCAGCCACGCCAAGGCCATGATCCGCCAACTCTTGTGCGAGCAAAGCACGCGGGGCGCCTCCTTCCCTGACTATACCGGGAAGCGGCGAAAAAATTCAGGCGCTGTCTGGAAAAGCGTGGAATGCAGTCGGGCTTCGACCTTTCTTCTGATGGAGCGGGAGCCATCTTGGATCGGAGGTGCGGAAGAGAAAGCGAATACATGACTGGCAGAACATAGAAATCAACCGGCCAAGAAGAAGGGCGGCTTCGTCAGGAGAACGGTTTCGCCGGCTGGTCCCCCCTGGCAAACGGCGCGACACCGCTCGCTGTCGCGGTGCGCCGGGCCGGCGGGCTCCATCCTGTCGCCTTGGGCCGCACGTCGCATCCGGATGGATGCAAAAGCGAAGGGCCTATCCCGTGCCGCCCGGGGATGCAAATCGCGGCGGGATGAGTCCGTGGCCTCGCCACGTTCGGCGCACGGGGCAGGGTCTCGGGGGCCCTGCGCGGCCGTCGCATGGATCGCCATCTGGCTGACTTGTTTTGCGGGGCGGTTCCGGGCGCAGTCTGAATTCAAAGCGCGAGACATGAGGGGGACGGAGTGGCAGGGCGCGCTGAAGTTGGCGGGCCCTGATGTGGAGGGGGCGCTCATCCGCTGCGTCGTTGGCCTCGCAGCAACGCGGCTTTCGGCATCGGACGGAGCGTGCGACAGGCCTATGCCTGCATACCCGTTGCGTCGCCGGTCTTGCCCGCGCGGCCTGCGGCCTTGTGAGACGCCTGCGCTGCTCGCGAGGATGGTGCCCCGCCCGTTCTATGGAAGAGGCGGCGCGGGCGGGGTAGGGCCTCCTGCTCCGGTGGAAAAGGTGTAGGTCACGGGCTCGAGCGGCACGCCGCCGGCGCTCTGGAAGTTCTTGTGCGAAAAGCTGTTCAGGTTCAGCCGGTAGGTGTGGTTCGGCTCCAGTTTGACCGGTAGCGCGCAGGTGAGTTGGCCGACGGTCCAGTAGGGGCCCTTGCCCTCGACGCCGGCCGGGTACGCCGGCCCGCCGCCGGTCCACGAAAACCCACCACCCATGGGCACGCTGAAAGTCACACGCAATTCCGTAGTGGCCGGATCTACATCCGTCGCGCCGTTGGCCGGGGTCATCTCGACGACCGTGGGTTTCCGGGTCTTGGCTTGGAGTTCCTCGCTCGCGCCTGCTGTGGTGAAATATATGGCCGCCGTCGGCGCGGGCAGGCCCGACTGGTTGCGGAAGTTCTGGTGGCTCTTGGAATTGATGCCGACGCGGTAGTAGTGTCCGGCTTCCAGTTTCACCGGCAACACGCACGTCCGCGCATCGCGCCAGAACGGCCGGCCGGTTGTCGGCGGGTAATCCGGGCCGCCGCCCGTCCACGAGAAGCCGCCGGCCATGTCCTGGTCGAACGTGACCGTGATCTCCGTCATGGCCGGGTCCACCTCTACGGCGCCGACCGCCGGCACGGTCGAGACGACGGTCGGGCGATCTCCGGCCCGGGCCGGGGAGGCCAGCGCGCCGGCCAGAATGAGCGCAGGGACGGCACAGCACAACCAGGGGCGAATGCGGGTTCTCATAATGACTCCTGCTTGTTGTCTTTCAAGTCTCATGCGGCTGAAGGTGTAGACAGTGGGCGCCGAGACACGTTCACCTTTTTGGGTAGATCGCCATTCGCGCGCGGCGCCCCGGCGCCGTTTTCCCGCACGAATCGGAGCCGGCCGATTCGAAGTGGATATTCAGCCGCCCCTCGTGCAATATCCCGGGGCAAGAAAAGGAAACCCCATGCTCCTCGTGTCTAAATGGATACTGATCGTGGCCGGGCTGCTGCTGGTGCTGGATGCCGCGGCCATCGTCGCGGGAGTGCCGAACCCGCTGTTCGGCTGGCCCATGCCCTGTCCCATTACGCTGGCTCTTCTCGGCATCGGCCTCGTTCTGTTTTGCCTGGCGAGCGCGGCCTTCAGGAGGCCTTGACACCGCGCGCACTGGAAAGGAACCCCATGTACACGATTGCCCAGCAACCGGGTCCGGTGGTCGGGCTCAAGTATCGGCCGAGCCTGGCGCCTGGTCGCGACGATAACGTCGATTTCTACAACGAATTTTACCGCCCCGTGCCGCGCGAGTTTTCGGCCGCCAACCAGGAGGTGCTCCGGCAGGCCCTGTTGAGCGTGCCGGCCCCGCGATGCATCGTCGAGATCGGCGTGCAGCGGAACCCGCTGCCGGAATCGTCCACCGGCATCCTCCTCGCCCACAAGCCCGGCGATTGCCTGTATATCGGCGTGGACATCGAGGACAAAAGCCACCTGGACAACGCCAGCCGGCGCATCCACACGCTGAAAATGGATTCCGCGGACCGCGGCCGGGTCTACCGCCAGATGGAGGCGGGCGGGGCGAAGACTATCGATTTCCTGTTCATCGACGGCTGGCATTCCGTCAACCAGTGCCTCGCCGACTGGCAGTACGTGGAGCGCCTCGCCCCGGACGGCGTGGTGGTGATGCACGATACCAACGTGCACCCCGGCCCCGTCGCGGTGTTCGAGGCCATCGACGAGGCGCTCTTCATCAAGGCGAAATACTGCACGGAGGGCCCGGACTGGGGGATCTCGGTCGTCCGGCGCCGCGCCGTCGCCGGAGAAGGCCGCGTGTAGAAAAGCGGGCCGGACAGAGGGGGGCGCAGGGAGTCGGGCCGGCATCTTACGGGGCGATTTCCTTCCCGGCGTGTCCCCGCTCCGACTCTTTTTGCCCGGCTGATTTCTCCCCCATCCGGGCGATCGCGTAAAACTGTTCGAACTGCTGGTCGAGCAGGCGGATGGTGTCCGGCTCCAGGAAGGCGCCGGCGCGGGCCAGCACGTTGCTCTGCCAGGCATATTCAATCCGCCACTGCTCCTCGTCCGTTCGTCCGGAGTCGCTGTTCTTCCCGGTCTCGCGGGCGGCGGTCCACATGAGATCCAGCAAGGCGCGCTCGGCCGGCACGGGAAGCTCCCGGCCCTGGTCGGCCAGGTCCGTTTTCAAATCACGGATGAACCGGCTGAAATCGTGGCCCTCCGCGTATTGCAGAAAGATGCGCGCGAGGTCCGGGCCCAGGAGCCGCTGGAGGTCCTCGTCCCGTTGCCTCTGGTATTCCCGAATCGCTCCGTCGGCCTGGGCTCGATGTTCCGGGGAACCCGAGCGCACGACGTGTTCGTGGTTGCCGCGAAGGCTGTACTCCCACAGCACCTCCTCCAGGGCGCGCTGGGTCTCGGGCGCGATGTGTTCGAGTGCGTAGAAGTTCCGATACCGAAGGGCGGCCTGCTGCTTGTGCGCGCGCCGCTGAAAGACCAGCAGATACTAATCGCGACCCAAGTCCGCGCTTAATTTCTGGCGGGGCGTCAGGTCGTCCATGATGTTCCGCTTCTGCCGGGCCTGCTCCAGGATGCGCTTCGCCTCGGCGTTCCCGGGCTCGAGATTCAGCCAGCTCTGCGCGTGCTTGGCGGCAAGGTCGTAGTAGCCCAGTTCAAGCTCGGTGGAAGCCAGCCCGGCCAGCGCGGCGGTCGCGCCCGGCTCGGCGGCAATGGCCAGTTCCCAGTGCCGGATGGCTTCGTGCTGCTTCCGTTCGCTCTTCGCGATCCAGCCGAGCCCGTTCAGGGCGCCGGCGTTCTTCGGGTCGAGCGCGACGCAGCGCTCGAAAGCCTCCCTGGCGTTCTGCGTTTGGCCCATATTCTGCCGGGACCAGCCCAGCCCGTTCCAGGCGTCGGCCAGCCTGGGATCGGCCTGCGTCGCCTGCAGGAACAGCCTCTCCGCCTCCTCGTACTTCTGCTCGTTCCACACCCGCCAGGCCCGGGCGCAGCGATCCTGGGCGGCGCTGGAAGCGGGTTGCGCCGCGGAGGAGGGGCGGGCCTGCCGGCGGGCCATGTTGTAGGCCACGTGGCCGAACAACCCGGCAATGAAAACGGCGATCGCCACTACCGCGGCGCTTTCGAAGTACATGAAGAGTGTCGGCCTGGCCGCCGGCGGTTCCGCGGCGAACTCGGCCTTGTGTTCCCGCAGGTGGATCAGGACCAGCACGCTCGCGAGCGTCCCCGCGGGAAAGACCAGCAGCCAGGGGATCGCGATGATGTGCATCGCCTGGTAAAACCACGGAGCCCGGTAGCGGCAGGCCCACAGCGCAAGGGCCAGCAGGAACCAGCCGGCCACGCCGCCCAGGAGGAATCCGAAGGCCGCCGGCGCCGCGGCGCTCCCCAGTCTCTGGGCCAGGGATACAGGCTGCTGCGGATCCGCCGCCAGGTGGGCGACGATCATGTGGATGATGGTCCAGAGCAGCGACACCGCGCATAGGCCCTGCAGGAACGTGCCGGCCGCCGCCAGCGCCTTCCCGACGGACCGCTTCCCGCTCAACTTCAGCACCATGACCGCCTGGCCCTCCGCCGCTCCGTGCGGGCCGAGGGGCGCCTCTTTTTGCCCGGCCCGGTCGAGGTCTCGGACAACATCCTTCATCTCGGCGTACCGGTCGCGCAGTTCGCGGGCCATGCACCACTCCGCGATCCGCGCGAGCGCCGGCGAGGCGGCCCGGTTGACGGCCAGGATCGGGCGGGGCGGCCCGGCGAGAATCCGGTCCGCGACCGCTTTCGGATTCGGGCCCTCGTACGGCTTGCACCCCGTGAGCATCTCGTAGAGCAGCGCGCCGAACGAGTAGATGTCGCACCGCGTATCCTCGGCCTTGCCCGAGGCGGCCAGGGGCGACATGTAGGCGGCCGTGCCCTCGGGCGCGCTCTTGTCGGGATCCAGCATCGTATCGTTGAACACCGTCCGCAGCAGGCCGAAGTCCGTCAGGTAGGCGCGCCCCTCGTTGTCCAGCAGCACGTTGGCGGGCTTGATGTCGCGGTGGATGATGCCGCGGGCGTGCGCGTACTGCAGCGCGTCGGCCACCTGCCGCGCGATTTCGAGAACGCGGTCCTCCGGCAGCGGCTGGCCGGGCTTGATCGCCTGCGCCAGGCTGCCGCCTTCGATGAAGGGCATGACGTAATACGGCCCCTCCTTGCGGTCCGACACCTCCATGACCTTCAGGATGTGGGGGTGCGACATCCGGTACATGTGCTGCGCCTCGGCCAGGAACCGGCGGACCACCCACTCCTCGCCTCGGTACCGGGGACGGATCATCTTGATGGCCACGCGGCCGTCCGTGACGGGTTCGCGCGCGAGGAAAACCTGGCCCATGCCGCCCGCGGCGAGGGGCCGCAGGATTTCAAACCGGCCCACTGCGCCCCGCGCGCCCGGCCGGGCCGGCGCCTGGAGCATGCCTTCCTGGATCATGGTCTGCGTGACATCCGCCGCTCCCCCGGACATGGGGATCGTATCGGGATCGTGCCGTTTGTCTTTGGGGTTCATGTCGCCTCCCCCCGCGAGGACTCCAGTTGCCGCGCGCCTTCCTCCAGCAACCCATGAAGGTCTTTTTCGACCCACTCCTGGCCCAGCGCCCAGCGGAGGCCGGTCAGCAGGTCCTTGTTGCTCAACGAAGTGATCCGCCGTCCGCACCGTACCAGGGCCGCGGAGATGGAGAGGTAATACAGCATGCGGGCGATGGCCTTGGGCAGGACGGCCTCGCGGTGCGCCGCGGCGCGCTTGGCGAAATCCTTGACCGCCTCGAGCAGGGCGGCGGGGGGGTGGGGGTGCAGGAACAGGTCCCGAAAACTTTTCACGAGGAGGCCTTGGGCGCCCGCCAGCAGCCGGATCCGCTCGGCGAACGCGGGATCAAATCCCGCCAGGTCGAACTGCACTGGCGCCGTCATCTGGTGGCTGAACAGGGCGCCCAGTTCCTCGGGACGCCAGTCTGCCACGGGGCAGCCGCTATCCAGCAACTGTGCGAGTTTCCCGGCGTTGACCCCGAGAACCTGCGCGGAAGATTCATTCATGGTTCACCTCGGTAATGGCCCTCACCTTGTACTACGCGGCGCGGGGCGAGATCCTGCGCCGGCCGGGCGGTTGTTGTGCTTTGTCGAAGAGGGGCCGATTATCTTCCCTTGCGCGGGAGCCGGTGCTAACCGGTTACGCCGCCCAGCGCCCGTTTCAGCGCGGCGATCTCGGCCCGAATGTCCGTTTCGTTCGCCACCGTTTCACGGACTACGGCTTCCAGGGCGCGCTGGAAGCCGCGCTTGGCCGTGATCAACAGGTTGGAGGCCTGGAGGGGGGATTTCAGGCCCAGGGCGGTCACCAGTTCCTCGTAGGGGCGGGGCGGGTTGTCGGAGAAAATGGGAT
The DNA here is from genome assembly GCA_022710725.1 of Verrucomicrobiota bacterium. Taxonomy (GTDB): domain Bacteria; phylum Verrucomicrobiota; class Kiritimatiellia; order CAIQIC01; family JAGNIJ01; genus JAGNIJ01. Next base: position 455,917 of record JAKLGK010000001.1, on the reverse strand, counting down.
TCAGGACGCGCTGCTCGAAAACGGTCCAGACATCCTGGCGCCCTTTCTCCTCGCAGTCCTTTTGCATGCGCTCCAGCGCGGCCCCGAGCACTTGCCGGGCCCACAGGGCGTCAAAGGCCCTTCGCTCCTGGCACGGATCGGCAATGTCTTGGGCATGGTCATCGAGGTTGAGCATCTGCGATGGGGGTGGCCCGCGCTTGGCTGCCTTTTCCTTGCGCAATTCGCTCCGGACAAAATTCAAGAAGCACTTCAGTAAAAAAGAGCGGAACCGGCCACGCGTGCGGTCCGCGCGCTGGAGGAGGCGTCCTTCCAGGATGCGCCGGGTTACGAAATCCTGAACCATATCCTCCGCCTGTTCCGGGCGCAACCGCATGACTAGTCTCAAGTAACCGCGCAGAACCGGGCTATAAGCCGTCAGCAGTTCGTTCATGGCGTCCAGGCCGGCTTCGGGTTCAGGGGCCTGGGCATGGGCAACGAGAGTCCAACGGGTTGGGGGGAAACGAAAAGAGTCGGCCTCCTGGTTGCATTCCGGCATATACAAGGCACCCCTTGCTGGCGTCGCCCATAGTATCCTCCCCCGCGCGGGCGACACAAGAGTGGCGCCTAAAAAAGCGCGGAATGCCGCCCCCGTCCTTCCTTTCTATTTGCAGGGGCGCCGAGCGGTCGCCCTGGAAAGGAGCGGGAGCGAGAGGCTGCATCGAGGAGTCGGAAAATACAGCAGATCCCGTTCGGCCTGGAATTGGCCGGCGGGGCAGGGTTGGGGAGGGGCGAGGAACGGCTGTCGTCCGAGCGCCAGGTCCGCCCGGAACCGGATTAGCGGAGCGCGGGAGTTCCGGAAGGGGGAGCGGGCTTGACGTCGCGCCAGCGCCGGTGTCCCCACATGTACTGCTCCGGATGGGCGCGAATGGCGGTCTCGAGTTCCCGGGTCAGGTGCTCGAGAATGCGGCGGATATCCTGCTGCTTGTCGCCCGTAGGCTCAAAGCGCAAGGGGCCGGAGGCGTGGAACCGGAACTGCATCGGCGCCGTTTCCACGCAGGCGCCGAAGCAGAGCGGCGTTCGGGTCACGAGGTGCAGCAGGGCGATGGCCGTGTGCGTGGCCGCCGGGCGGCCGAAGAAGTCGATCATCATGCCCCGGTCCCGGGCGTGCTGGTCGATCATGATGGCCAGCACCTTGCCTTCCTTGAGGGCGGAAACCAAGCGGGCCATGTTCGCGTCGTGCTTCGGCGTCAGTTCGAAGCGGTTCCGGGGCTTCCGCGCCTGCATGAGGCGATTGACATACGGGTTGTTCATCGGCCGCGTAATGCCGACGACCGGCTTGCGGTGGGACAGCAGTTGCGCGGCGATCTCCCAGTTGCCCAGGTGGCCGCAGGCCAGGATCAGGCCGCGCGAGGGATCGTCCAGGATCTGCTGCAATTCCGGCGAAATCCGCCAGTCGACGCATTCCGTCCACGGATGCCGGCTGAAATAGGCGTCCGACTTGAGGGATTCCGCAACGAGCCGCGCGAAGTGCCGGAACGAGGCCCGGGCAATCCGTTCGGCTTCGCGCCGGTCGGCGGTGATCCCGGACACAAGGATGTTATCGATGGCAATGCGCCGGCGCGACGCATGCAGCCGGAACGCGATATCGGCGGCGCCGTTGGCCAGCCGCGCGCAGAAGGACAGGGGCAGCCGATCCAGGAGGAACAACAACAACCGCACGAAACAGTATTCGACCAGATATCGAATCCGCCTCACGCACCCATCCGCCCCTCGATGAAAGCGGCCAGATCGCCCACGGTGGACACGTTCACCACATCCTGGGGTTCGAACTCGATGCCGAACTCCTGCTGCAGGTCGTACATCAGGTCGAGCATGGCCAGGGAATCGATGCCCAGCGAGGCGATGGAACTCTGTTCGTTCACCCGGCTCCAGTCCACCTTGGCCTGGCTGGTCCGCCCCATGATGCCCCGCAGCTTCCCGAGGATTTCCTCTCGCGTCATGCGATTACTCCTTGTACTGGCCCAGGATCATCACGGCATTCCCGCCACCGAACCCGAAGCTGTTTTTCATGCAGGTGCGCAGCGGAATCGCCTGGGACTCCCTGCCCACGAGCCGAACATTGCACATCGGGTCGGGTTGATCAAGGTTCAGGTTGGCGTGCAGCCGCCCCGCCTCGAGGCAGAGGATGGCCGACAGGGTTTCCACGATCCCGGCCGCGCCCAGCAGGTGGCCGAAAAATGACTTCGAGGAGACCACGAAGACCCGGTCCGCTTCCGAGCCGAACACGCCGCGTATCGCCTCGGCCTCGCAGACGTCATTGGCCTTCGTAGCGGTCCCGTGCGCATTGACGAAATCGATGTCGCCAGGCGCCATCTGCGCGGAGCGCAGCGCGGCCGTCATGGCGGCCGCCTGCCCCTCCACGCTGGGCCGGGTGATATGCGTGGCGTCGGAGGTTTCGCCGTAGCCGTGTATCTCCGCGCGGATTCGGGCGCCGCGCGACCGGGCCTCCTCCAGCGATTCCAGGACCACGGCGCCGGCGCCCTCCCCGAGAACGAACCCGTCGCGCCCGGCGTCGAAAGGCCGGCAGGCCTTGTCCGGATCGGGCGACCTCGACATGACGCCGAGGTTGTCCCATCCGGTGTACAGCGGCGCCGTGAACATGGAATCGCTGCCGCCGCAGAGCACGCGGCGCGCGTAGCCGTGCAGGATCATGCGGTAGCCGATGCCCAGGGCCATCGTGGACGAGGAGCAGGCGGCCACAAGCACGTAGTTGGGACCCTTGAGGCCGAACCGGATCGAGACCTGGGAGCTCAAGACGTTGAGCATGCACCGGGGCACGGTCGTGGGCCGCACGCCGCGCGCGCCCTGCGCGGCATAGGCCTTCCAGGATTCGGTGACGGCGTGCGAGGGACCCGAACCCGACCCGATCAGCACGGCCGTGTCTTCCCCCGGCGTGCCCGGCCCCGCCGGGAGCAGGCCGGCCTGTTTTAAGGCGTGCCCCGAGGCCGCCAACGCCATGTCCGTGGCGCGATCGGAAGGCTTCAACTCGAACGCGGTCAGCGCGGCGGCCAGCGCCTCCGGATCGATTTCCGCCCCGTTCTTCGACTTGAACGTCGCGGGATCGAAAGAGGTTATCCGCCGGATGCCGCCTTGCCCTCCGAAGAGCCGCGCGCAGACCGACGACTCGTCAAGCCCCAGGGGCGTGACCATTCCCATTCCCGTGACGACGACGCGGCGCTTTTCCATCGTGATCTTCCTTTCAGGACTCCATCCACAACCCGCCATCCACATGCAGGACCTGCCCCGTGAGGTACGACGAGGCGTCGGACAGCAGGAACAGGACGGCCTCGGCGACTTCCTCGGGCCGGGCGAAGCGGTTCATCGGAATCCCAATGTTTTTTTTCAGCGTTTCAGTCAGCGCCGCGGTCATGTCGGTCTCCACCATGCCCGGCGATACGGCGTTGACGCGGATGCCGAAGCGGGCCGCCTCCAGGGCCAGGCTCTTGGTCAGGCTGACCAGGCCCGCCTTGCTTGCGGCATAGTCGGCGCCCATCCAGCGTCCGGGGCCGTGGGCGGCCAGGGAGGCGATATGGACGATCGCGCCTTTTTTCTGTTGCCGCATCCAGAGGTAGGCCTCCTGCGAGGCCAGCAGGGCCGCTTCCAGGTTGACCCGAAACGTGGCCCGCCAATCCGGGAGCGTCAGGGCGCGGAAGGCCCGGGCCTTTCCGGTGCCGGCGCAGTGAACCAGGCCATCCAGCCTGCCGGCGGCCTTCAGGAAAGCCCGCACCACCTCGCGAGCGTTCTCGGGGTCCGCAAAGTCCCCCGGGCAAGCCAGGGCCTCTCCGCCGGAAGCCGCCAGGCTGGCGCAGATATCCTGCACGTGTTGCGCATCGCGACCGTGAATGCCGACGGTCGCGCCTCGACTCGCCGCCGCCGCGGCAATGGCGCGTCCGATGCCCCGGGTTGAACCCGTGATGAGAATCGCCTGTCCGCTCAAGCTGTCCATTTCGCCTGCTCGTTTGCTCCGCCCGGAAGATAAAGATATCCCTGGCCAAGTGCAAGCGGAGCGTCCGGGCGCGGAATCGCGCGGGGTATCGAACGGCAAGACCGGGATGTTTTTCGTGGAATGAGCGCCCCCTCGTTTCTTTCTTCTGATGAGGGGCCGCATGCGCCCCGAAAGGAGGATCTCGAGAGGCTGCCAGACGTTGGTCTTCAATCGAAGAAAGGGCCGGGCGATTCCGCATCCCGAGGCGCCCCCTCCGCTTCGGGAGAACAACTCCCCTTGGCCGTTGCTCTCCCGCATTGTGCATGGGAGTTCATGCAAGACGAGGATAGGACCTCATGCCTGCCGGGGCGCTAGCCCGGATAATGCGCGACTGGCGCGCATTATCCGCCCAAAGGGCCGCCACGTGAGCCGCGTCGGCCGCGGCAACGTGGCCGCACGCGGGGATGTGCCCGCGTTGCGGGCACAAACGGAACCCACGTACGTTTTGTCGAATCCCTGATTCGACAAAACGTCATGTCTTCTGGCACGCGAATTGCTAATGCAAATCACGTGCTCAGAGGCGCTTATTGCGTGAGCGTCGCTGCGCTCGTGAAATAAGCGGGCTATCCGGCCGGGTGAAAGTGCGTCCTTCCCGATGCGCCAATCCCGGGGCGTTTCCCGCCGCCTCCGGGAGAGCCGGACGATTATTACAGGGTTACGGTTGACCCGTCCGGGCGGGTGATCGTTGGGTCTTCGCCGAGCGGATTGATGTGCAGGGTGTGTCCCGGAGGCAGGTCGAGGATGCCGGCGGGCAGGTACGGGGCGATGTCGTCTTCCGTGACATCGGCTCCGTCCTCCTTGCTGTTCTCCAGCGCCCACTGTTGCTTGGCGGCGTCCACCATGCGCACGACGTTGATCATCTGCGCTTCCTGGGCGCGCGAACGGGCCTTGACGAAACTGGGGACGGCCACGGCCGCCAGGAGGCCGATGGGCATTGCCGCGCCGGCCAGCGCTACCTCCTTGCCGCCGGTAGGCGTCACGGCATGGGTCAGAATGCCGTTGGGCTTGACCACCCGGACGCTGGCGAGCGAGCCCTCCTTGCTCCACCCGAACAACTGATTCATGACTTCCACGGCCAACTCCGCCTCCTCGTCGGGCATTTCCTCGCGGAGGGCCGTCATCTGTATCTCGTAGACCGTGGTTCTAAAACGCTCGTCCACGAAGATCAGCCCGTTATGCAGCGTCGGCAAGTCCTTCGTGATCGCCTGGAATCCGGGTTCGGACTTCAGGCCCTTCCCGCTCTGGAAAGCCTTCAGGGACTCGGCCATGACATCCGGATGGGAAGCGACAAGCAGGTAGTTCTCGTGCTGGGCCAGGGCGATCTGGATGGGGAAAGGCTCCTCCGTCACGACCGGCGCCACGTAGGTGGTCTGGCCGTCGGCCTGCCGTGTTTCCAGCGCCAGGTCGCCTTCCCTGATTTGCGCCAGCAGCAACTGCAGAAGGGAGTCGTCCTTGACGCCCAGCGCCAGCAGAAACGAGGGCACGGGCACCGCCAGGCGTTGGCTGTCCAGCGGCAATTCCACCGTCCGGTCCCGCGAGAGTTGCAGCGAAAACGCAACCTCACCGCCGAGCGAGGCGATCAGGGCGTCCAGGTCGGCCCCGGCCGTGGTCTTGAGTTCCTCGACGGCGGCCCGGAGTTCCCCATAGGGCTGCTCGCCGCCGACTTCCTGGACGGCGGCCTGGAGAAAGGCCCAGACGTCCGCCGGCCGGAAGTCCGCCGAGAGAACGACCGCGGCGTCGGCCGGAATCAGGTCCAGGACGCGCAGTTCCCGCGGCGCTCCCCCCATCATGCGCCAGAAGAGCGGGGCGGGATCGGCAGGCTTCCGGGCGATGAAGCTCTTCACGTCGTAGTAACCGTCCGGTCGCGGCCTGGAACTGATGCCGATGCTCACGCCGTCATACAGGCCCTGGGTCCGCAGGAACGAATCGATGCGGCCAACGATATCGACCGCGGCGGCCGCGGAGTCCTCTCGCTCGGCGATGCGCCCCGCGACGTCCTTGATCTTGCCCAGCAAGCCTTCCACCAGGCCTTCGATCTGGAAATACACCAGCATGTCGCCGCGCAGATCCAGTTCGGCGGCGGCCTGGTCGAATAACTCGGCCGAACGCGCCGGGTCGGGGGCCTTGGCCGAAGTGGTCAGCGCCAGCGCGACACCGAGAACATACAGGACTCGTCGGAAGTGCTTCATGGATGGTCTCCTTGGTTGTCCGCCTCTCTGCCGGCCTATTGTCCAGCAAGACGTATTCCGGCGCAAGTCCGCCGTGCAATGGCTGGGGAGAACACCGTATGTCCGGCGTGGAGAGTTGGCGCTCGGGGGGGGGGCGGCTTGAACCCCCTAGCCCGATCAATGCTGGCGCGGTTAAAATACACGTGGACTCACGGCCAGCCTCACTACCTTCGGAGGTCTACGAGATAGGGGCGGTCTGGCGCAAGCTCCCTTCGCATCTGCGAACAGCGATTCTGGTGATGGTGCGCGGCGCGGGTGCAGCTACCCGACGATAGCCGCCTTGCATTCCTCCGTCCGTGCTCCAAGTTTCAGCCATGTGCGGGCGCCGTACCGTCATGTCGAAGTTCCCCCCCCGAGATGCACGACTCCTGGTCGCTGCCCGAGGATGAGCCCGATCTGAATAAACTCGTCCCGTCGTACAACATCGCGCCTACCCAGAAGGTGCTGGCCGTTTGGAATGGTCCCAACGGCAAGGCGCTGACATCGATGCGCTATTGAAACCCCGGGCTCTATTCGCCTTCGCCAGGCTCTGGTCGGCCTGGGCCAACCCCGAAACCAAGGCGGAAACCGTATCCTGCGCCATTGTCACCTGTGCGACAAATGACCTGATCAGGCAGGCGCACGAGCGTATGCCGGTCCTCCTGCGGCGCGACCAGGAGGCTGTATGGCTTGATCCGGCCCTGAAGGAGCCAAGCGATCTGCTTCCCCTGCTGCAGCCATATCCCGCCGACCAGATGGAGCTCTACGCCGTCTTCTCGGGCGAAGTCTCGCTGGAGAACAACGGCGGGTTTTCGTCCCTGCAGTACTACTTCGACCCGATCGACATGTCGGCCTGCCGCACCGCCGTCATCCGGCTAAAGGGCGACGGCAAGCGCCACCAGTTCCTCGTGGAGGCGGAACGCGACGCGCGGCATTACCTCGTGTACGAGTTCGAGACCGGCGTGGATTGGCAGACGGTGGAGATCCCCCTCGCGGAGAGGGTCCCCGCGTGCCGAGGAGACCGCCTGGATATCCCGAACTTCCCCGGTCAGATCCTGGCGCAGGTCCGATTCTTCATCGCCAACAGGAAAGCGGAATCCCTCCGCCTTGAAATCGACGGGATCTGGCTCCGGTAGGCTCGCTCCTGCAGGATATCTCGGTCGCCTTCACGGCACGGCGCGCCGGGATCAGAAGGCCTCTTGCCGGTCGAAAGAATCGCACTCTCATCGCGCCTATTCAGCGGACCGAAGCGGTCGGTCAGCGCCCGATCGGGGCCGTACGAAAAAACTTGAGAAAACGGCGCCTCCGGATAGAGTGCCCGGCTCCTGTGTTGCACAGGGGCCGAAGGGCGTGTAAGTTTTCCAACGGCGCATCAGACCTCGAAAATGAGTCAGGAAATACAAGCCGATGCGGACCTGCGCGCCGCTGACATCGAAGCGGTCATCGTCCCGTTCCGCGGGCGCAACGGCATGCTGATTCCGCTGTTGCAGAAGATGCAGGAGCGGTTCGGCTACGTGCCGCCGGAGTCCATTGGGCCCATTGCGAAGGCCTTGGACGTGTTCCCCGTCGAGATTTACGGCATCCTGACGTTTTACGCGCAGTTCTGCCTCGAGCCGCGCGGCCGGCACACCATCCGTGTCTGCCAGGGCACGGCCTGCTACATCATGGGCGGCAAGGACCTGCTCGACCACGTGCAAGGCAAACTGGGCATCCAGGTCGAGCAGACCACGCCGGACCGCCGCTTCACGCTCGAGCGCGTAGCCTGCCTGGGCTGCTGCGGCATGGCGCCGGTGGTGATGGTGGACAACGACTTCTATGGGCGCTGCACCCCGGCAAAAATGGACGAGGTCCTGGAGTTGTACAAGTAAGGTCTTGCCCTCATGGCGGCTCTATCTTCCCATCGAATCCTCATCTGCGTCGGCACCAGCGGCGTGGCCGCGGGCGCCGAGAAGGTGGCCGCCGCCTTCCAGTCGGAACTGGAGCGGCGCGGCTTGCTGGAGAAGTTCGACATCGTCCGCACCGGCGACCGCGGCCTGTTCCGGGACGTGCTGGTGGACGTGATCACGCCGGAGCTGGGGCGGGTGGTGTACGAGTTCATCCAGCCCGAGCACGTCGCCGAGATCGTCGAGGAACACCTCGTCCACGGCCGGCCGGTCGAGAAACGGCGGGCGGGCCAGGACTACGAGGCGTTTTTCAAAAACCAGACGCGGATCGTCCTGGCCAACTGCGGCGAGATTGATCCGGAGCACATCGAGGACTACCGGCGGGTCGGGGGCTACCAGGCCTTGCGAAAGGCCATGGACATGACGCCGCAGGCCGTGATCGAAGAGGTTCACAAGGCCGGCTTGCGCGGCCGCGGGGGGGCGGGCTTCTCGACAGGGCAGAAGTGGCGATTCTGCCGCGAGGCCAAGGGGGATCTTAAGTACGTCATCTGCAACGCCGACGAGGGCGACCCGGGCGCGTTCATGGACCGCAGCCTGCTGGAGGGCGATCCGCACGCCGTGATCGAGGGAATGATCATCGCCGGCTACGCCATCGGGGCGCGGGAGGGCGTGATCTACTGCCGGGCGGAGTACCCGCTGGCCGTCCGGCGGCTGACCCTGGCCATCGAGCAGGCGCGGCGGGAGGGCTGCCTGGGCTCGAACATCCTGGGCTGCGGGTTCGACTTCGATGTGAGCATCATGCAGGGCGCGGGGGCGTTCGTCTGCGGCGAGGAGACGGCCCTGATCGCCTCCATCGAGGGGCGGCGCGGCACGCCGCGCGTCAAACCGCCGTTCCCCGCGCACCAGGGGCTGTGGGGCCAGCCGACGCTGATCAACAACGTCGAGACCTTCGGCAACATCCCGCCCATCCTCCGGCGCGGATGGGAATGGTTCGCCGCGATCGGCACGGAGCGCAGCAGGGGGACCAAGGTCTTCGCGCTGGCGGGCCAGGTGCGGAACGCCGGCCTGGTCGAGGTGCCGATGGGCATGACGCTGCGCGAACTCATTTTCGGGGCGGGCGGCGGAATGAGCAAGCGGCGGATCGGCCTGAAGGGCGTGCAGCTCGGCGGCCCCTCGGGCGGCTGCGTGCCGGAGTCGCTGCTGGACACGCCCATTGACTACGAGTCCATCACCGGCACGGGCGCGATCATGGGGTCCGGCGGCCTGATCATCATGGACGAGCGCACCTGCATGGTGGACGTGGCGCGCTACTTCCTGTCCTTCACGGTGGCGGAGTCGTGCGGCCAGTGCACCCCCTGCCGCGTCGGGCTCAAGCGCATGCACGAGGCGCTGGAGGAGATCACCGCCGGGCACGGCACACCGGAGCATATCGCTTTCCTCCAGGAGATGGGCGAGACGATCAAGAGCACGGCCCTGTGCGGCCTCGGCCAGACCGCGGCCAACCCCGTACTGACCACGCTGCGCTATTTCCGCCACGAGTACGACGCGCACGTGCACGACAAGGAATGCCCCGCGCACGCCTGCAAGGCCCTGCGCCATTTCGAGGTGATCGAGTCGGCCTGCACCAAGTGCGGCCGCTGTTTCAAGGCCTGCCCGGCGAACGCCATCGAGTGGAAGAAGGGCCAGGCGGCCCGGATTGACCTCGAGCGGTGCACCCGCTGCCAGACGTGCTACGGCGCCTGCGATTTCATGGCCATCCGATGATGAAACTGACCATAGACGGCAAAACGGTGGAAGCCCGGGACGGACAGACGGTCCTGCAGGCCGCCCTCGACGCGGGCCTCTACATTCCCAACCTCTGCTATCACCCGGACCTGCGGCCCGTCGGCGCCTGCCGGCTGTGCATCGTGGAGATCGAGAACATGCGCGGCCTGCCGACGTCCTGCACGACGCCCGCGCGCGACGGCATGGTCGTCCGCACCAACACCGAGGCGGTCCTCAAGCTGCGCCAGAACCTGATCTGGCTGATCTTGAGCGAACAGTCGGAGCCGATCCTCGAGGACAGCCAGTTGAAGAAGGTCGTGGACTGGGCGGGCGCGCGCAACCTGCTTTCGTCCTATCGTGCGCAGCCGAAAAAGCGGCCGGTCCGCGACGACGATCCCTACTTCATCCGCGACCCGAACCTGTGCATCCTGTGCGGGCGTTGCGTGCGCATCTGCCAGGACGTCCGCGGCGTCGGCGCGATCGGCATCGTCAACCGCGGCATCGAGAGCCGGGTGGACACCAGCGCCGGCGCGGACATGCGGACGGCCGAATGCCGGTTCTGCGGCGCGTGCGTCGAGGTCTGCCCGACCGGCGCGCTGCGCGACCGGGAGCCCATTCCCTGGGCCGACCGCGAGAAGCGGATCCTGGCCTGCCAGAACGCCTGCCCCGCGGGCATCCACATCCCGCAGTACGTCTCCCTGATCGCCGAGGGCCGGTTCCAGGAAGCGCTGGAGGTCATCCGCGATCGCGCGCCGTTCCCGTTCGTGCTCGGCTGCGTCTGCCCGCATCCGTGCGAGCAGGCGTGCCGCCGCTGCCAGATGGACGAGCCCGTGGCCATCCGCGAGCTCAAGCGCTTCGTCGCCTCCGTGGACACCGGCGAGTGGAAAGCCCGCGTCACCATGCGGCCGCCGACGGGAAAGAAGACCGCCGTGATCGGGTCCGGCCCGGCCGGCCTGACCTGCGCGTGGTTCCTGCGGCGGCTGGGCCACGAGGTCACGGTCTACGAGGCCGCGCCGAAGCCCGGCGGCAGCCTGCGCGCCAGCATTCCGCGTTACCGCCTGACGGACGAGGTGCTCGACCAGGAAATTCGCGGCATCGAGGAGATCGGCGTGAAGATCGTCACCGGCGCGCGCGTGGAATCCTTGGACCCGCTCTTTGCGGAGGGTGTCGAGGCGGTCTTCCTGGCGGTCGGCGCCGCGCGCGGGACCAAGATGGGCATCCCGGGCGAGGACGATCCGCGCGTGCAGGACGGCCTGACGCTCCTGGAGGCGATCAACCGGGGCCACGACGTGAAGCTCGGCGGCACGGTGGCCGTGGTCGGCGGCGGCAATGTCGCCATGGACGTCGCGCGCACGGCGGTGCGCCTGGGCGCGAAGCGCGTGGTCATGCTCTACCGCCGGACCCGCCAGGAGATGCCCGCCTCGCCGGAGGAAATCGAGTACGCCATCGAAGAGGGCGTGGAGATCCGCTATCTAGTCGCCCCGCAGCGGGTCGTCGCCCGCCCGGAGAAGCTGCAATTGGAGTGCATCCGGATGGAACTGGGCGAGCCCGACGCCAGCGGCCGGCGCCGCCCCGTCCCGGTGCCGGGCAGCGAGTTCGTCCAGGAGGCGGACCACCTGATCATGGCCATCGGGCAGAAGCCCGCCGTGCCGGAGAGCTTGGGCGTGGCCCTGGACCGCCGGGACCGGCTCCAGGTGGATCCCGCGACGTGGAGCACCTCGCGCCCGGGCGTGTTTTCCGGCGGCGACGTGGTCAGCGGCCCCGCGACGGTCATCGAGGCCATCAACGCCGGCCGAAACGCCGCCGCGGCGATGGACCGATACCTCGGCGGTTCGGGCCGCATCGAGGAATCCCTGGCCTCCCTGCGCAAGCAGAACCCGCGGCTCGGCCGCGAGGAGCATTTCGCCGGCAAGAAGCGTCCGAAGACGCCCATCCTGCCGCTGGAGCGGAGGACCCGGTCGTTCGACGAGGTGGAGTCCTCGTTCAACGCGGCCACGGCCGTTCAGGAAGCGAACCGCTGCTTGCGCTGTGGCCTGCGGTTGACCATCTGCGCGGCGCCGCTGCCGCCGCCAACGCGCCCGGCCGAACCCGCCCGGTAAAAAAACGCCGCGCCCCGGATCGTTCAGGCTGGAAACTGGAGAGCAGGAACTGATCCCCGCCGATCGGCAGCACGCGACTTGTGGTCATGATATCGAAGTCGCCGTGGCCGGATGGATGGTGTCCCTCATCCTGGATAGCGGTTCCGTAGCGACTGGAAAGGCTGAAATGTGCTGCACTCATCGAGACCCGCCAGCGACTGAATGGTCACCAGGACACCGGCTTCGCGGAGGGCGGCGATCGGATTCATCCCGCCGAGCACGATCATGCCGCAACGGCCCTCCGCCACCGGAATATCCAGCAACGGCTGATTCGGCTGGCCCAGGGCAAGAAGCCCCCCCAATCCCTGCCGCTCCATCTCCTTGCCTATGCGACGCACATCGTCCAGCGCCACGGCCGGCACCTCGCGAAAACTGGCCCCTACAATGCCGGAACCCGTCTTGGCGCACTCGCGCACGCGGGTCATGCCGGCGTTGATGAAGAACTCCAGCGGATCGATGGTCGTGCCGCTGTAGGCGATCAGCTCGACGAACCGGACCGGCTTGCCGTCGCGGATCTCCACCAGGCCGCCAAACCGGGACGTCACCGGGATGCGCTCGGCCAGTAGAATGCCGTTGACCGTCACGCTGCACACCGTGCCGAGCATCACCCTTCCTTTCGGCACGTTGAAGCCGGCCAGCGACGCCCCTTCCCTGGCCACGGCCAGCCGATTCCCCATGGCGAGTTTCCGCGAAAATACGGGGTTCATGTATTCGAGCGCACGCAGCAGATTGCTTTTCTCGATCGTCGAAACATTGGCAATAAGCGTCCCGACGCCCGCACTGTTTCGGAACGTCATGCGATAGCTCAACGCATCAATCCGCGAAGAGATAAATCCGACTTTCTCGATAATGTTCGCGTGCGCGAGTTCGTCGCGGCCCTTCGCGGTCAGTTCGCGGCCCCTCCGGCGGCTCACGGTTTTCGTCCAGCCCTCGCGGTCCATCTGGAGCAAATAAAAGCGGATGGTGCGCGGCTGGAGATTCGCGCCCTCGGATGAAAGATGCTGGACGATGCGAGCCGCCCCGGCCGGAGTGTCCAGCTCCTGAAGAACTTTCAGAATGGCGAGTTTGACCGATTTGCTCTGCTGCATCATCGAGTCCTCCTTACGATTTCCTGACACCCGCCCTGCCGTTTCCGTTTGCCGCTTGTGCTCACCCTATCGATGCTAATTGCTCAAAAAACGGGCATCTCGCGACTGCTCATTGTTATAATGATACGGCAATATTGCCATATCAGCAATAATACTTTTAATATGAATATATTTGGAAGAGTGCTCGCGGGTGTCTACTTTATGGCTGTCCATTACCGTATTGAGTCACTGAACGAATGAATAAGGAGCAAGTTCATGAGTTACATTCAGGACGTACTTCAGATGGTGGAAAAGCGAAATGTCGGGGAGCCGGAGTTTATGCAGGCGGTGCGCGAGGTGCTGGAGTCTCTCGATCCGGTCATTCAGCGCCATAAGAAATACGAGGAAGGGCGCATTCTCGAACGTCTCGTGGAGCCCGAGCGGCAGATCCTTTTCCGCGTTCCGTGGCAGGACGACCAGGGGCGCATCCAGGTCAACCGCGGGTTTCGCTTCGAGTTCAACAGCGCGATCGGCCCCTACAAGGGCGGCTTGCGCTTTCATCCCAGCGTCAACCAGAGCATCCTGAAGTTCCTCGGCTTCGAGCAGATCTTCAAGAACGCGCTGACGACGCTCCCCATGGGCGGCGGCAAGGGCGGTTCGGACTTCGACCCGAAGGGCAAGTCGCACCATGAAGTCATGCGGTTCTGCCAGAGCTTCATGACCGAGCTGTTCCGTCACATCGGCTCGGACACGGACGTTCCGGCCGGAGATATCGGCGTGGGCGGCCGCGAGATCGGTTTCCTTTTCGGCCAGTACAAGCGCTTGAAAAACGAGTTCACCGGCGTCCTCACCGGCAAGGGCCTGAAGTGGGGCGGCTCGCTGATCCGGCCCGAGGCGACCGGCTACGGTTCGGTCTACTTCGCCGAGGAAATGCTCAAGACCCGCGGCGAGACGTTCAAGGGCAAGGTCTGCGCGGTGTCCGGCTCCGGCAACGTGGCCCAGTACACGGTCGAGAAGTTGAACCAGCTCGGGGCGAAGGTGGTCACGCTTTCCGACTCGAACGGCACGATCTACGACAAGGCCGGCATCACCGCCGAGAAGCTCGCGTTCGCCATGGAGCTTAAAAACGTCAAGCGCGGTCGCATTAAGGAGTACGCCGACCATTTCAAGTGCGAGTACCAGGAGGGCAAGACGCCGTGGTTCGTTCCCTGCCAGTGCGCCTTTCCGAGCGCCACACAGAATGAGATCACGGGCGAGGACGCCCAGATGCTGCTGAAGAACGGCTGCTACCTCGTCGCCGAAGGCGCGAACATGCCGAGCACCCCGGCGGCGATTGACCAGTTCCTGCAGGCGAAGATCCTCTACGGACCGGGCAAAGCGGCCAATGCCGGCGGCGTGGCCACCTCCGGCCTGGAGATGGCCCAGAATTCGATGCACTTGACCTGGTCGCGCGAGGAAGTGGAGCAACGGCTGAAAGGGATCATGGTCTCGATCCACAAGGCGTGCTTCGAGACGGCCAAGGAATACGGCCAGCCCGGCAATTATGTCATGGGCGCCAACATCGCCGGCTTCGTCAAGGTCGCGGACGCGATGCTGGACCAGGGGCTCGTGTAATCGGTGACACAACGTCCTTGGGGATCCGGCGGGCGGCTGAAATAGCCGCCCGCCTTTTTTTTCGCGCGGCACGGCCCGCGCCCAATATTCCGCTAGCCCGGTTTATTCATGAACGCCAGCCGTTCATGAATAAACCGCTTGGCACACGGGCTGCGGTGCAGTCCGTGCGCCAAGACGTGACGGGACACGGTGTGCGCCGTGTCCCGAACGTGGCAAGCCCCGTTTCGGCCCGCCGTGGCGGGCCGATCACGGCCGCGAAGCGGCGGATTATTCGCGCTTCGCGAATAATCCGGGCTAGGCAGGTCCGCGGCGTCTGTGATAGGAGGGAAGTGGCTTTTCCCAGGGAGTGCATCCTCACATCAAGAAAGGAAGAACCGCGCGACGATGAAAGATAAAGCGTACAATCTGTTCGAGATGGCTCAACGTCAGTTTGACCAGGTAGCGGGCTTGCTCGAACTCGATGACGGGGTCCGACAGCTTCTGCGGCAGCCCCTGCGCGAATTCCAGTTCCTGATCCCGGTGCGCATGGACGACGGCCAGGTCAAGGTCTTCAACGGGTTCCGCGTGCAGCACAACGACGCGCGCGGCCCGGCCAAGGGGGGCATCCGGTTCCACCCGCACGAGAACATCGACACGGTCCGCGCCCTGGCCATGTGGATGACCTGGAAGTGCTCCGTGGTGGACATTCCCCTCGGCGGCGGCAAGGGCGGCGTGATCTGCGATCCGCACAACCTGAGCGCGCGCGAGCAGGAGCAGATCTGCCGGGGCTGGGTCCGCCAGATGGCGAAGAACGTGGGCCCCTTCCAGGACGTGCCCGCCCCCGACGTCATGAGCACCGGCCAGCACATGCTGTGGATCCTGGACGAGTTCGAGACAATCCACGGCGGGCGGTACCCGGGCTTCATCACCGGCAAGCCCGTCGGGATGGGCGGGTCGCTCGGCCGGACCGAGGCCACGGGCTTCGGCGTGATCTTCGTTCTGCGCGAGGCGATGAAGGTCCTCGGGATCGACCCGTCGAAGACCACCGCCAGCGTCCAGGGCTTCGGGAACGTGGCGCAGTACGCCATCCGGAAGTACCACGAACTGGGCGGAAAGGTGACCTGCGTGGCGTGCTGGAACAACAAGGACAAGACGTCCTACGCGTTCCGGAAAAAGGACGGCATCGACGCCGACCAACTGGCCGGCATCGCCGACTCCTTCGGCGACATGGACAAGGACAAGGCCCGCGGGCTGGGCTACGAGGTGCTGCCGGGCGATGAATGGATCGCCCAGGACGTGGACATCCTGATCCCGGCGGCCCTGGAGAACCAGGTCACCGCGGCCAACGCCGGCAAGATCGGCCCGCGCGTGAAGATCATCGTCGAAGGCGCCAACGGCCCCACCACCCCCGAGGCGGACGAGATGATCAAGGCGCGGAAGATCTTCCTGATCCCGGACTTCCTGGCCAACGCGGGCGGCGTGACCTGCAGCTACTTCGAACAGGTCCAGTGCAACATGAACTACTTCTGGGAGAAGAAAGAGGTCCTGGAGAAGCTGGACTCGAAGATGACGGCGGCTTTTCACGCGGTTAACCAACTCGCCCAGAAGCGGAAGCTCTACATGCGGGACGCGGCCTACGTGATCGCCATCGACCGGGTGGCCCAGGCGGTGAAGAGCCGCGGCTGGGTCTAGAAGCCTGACCATGCCATCCCGACGGAACAGCCGGGGCCAGTCGCTGGACAATATGCTCGAGGCCCTGCGCGAGAGGGCCAAGGAGCTTGACTGCCTCTACCACGTGGAGGAACTGCTCGACCAGCACGACCTCCCGCTGGCCGACCTGTTCCAGCGCATGGCCGGCATCATTCCCTCGGGCTGGCAGTTCCCGGACATCTGCCAGGCGCGCATCACGTTCGAGGACGCGGTGTACAAGTCCCCGGACTACGCCCCGGCGGTCTGCGGTCACGCCGCGGACATCCGGGTGGAGGGGATGAAGTCCGGTTCGCTGGAGGTCTCCTACCGGCAGGAAGTGCCGATGAAGGGCAACGACTGCTTCCTGGAGAAGGAACACAAGCTCATCCACACCATCGCCGACCGCATCGGCCAGACCGTCCAGCACCGCAGGTTGCGACAGATGCGCACCGAGTGGGAGACAGCCCGAGCGGAGCTGACCGGCCAGAACTCGCGCGAGTGGATGGTGATCGTCGACCTGATCCGGCGGACCGACCCCGCCATGTTGAACTACCTCTCGCGGCAGATGCTGTACCGCCTGTTCTGGCACGGCATCACGGAGGCCCGGGAAATCGTGCGCCACAGCGACCTGATCGGCGACGAGCACCTCCACGAGGAGTCGAACTCGCCGACCGAGACGCAGACCGTGGAGAAGATGCTGACCCTCAGCGAAGCGGTGTTCGCGCTGGCCGAGAAGCACCTGAGCCCGGAAGACATCCTGGCCTCCATCCAGAAGTGGATCCAGGAGAAGAGGACGAGCTTCCTCATCAAGGCCGTCGACAACATCGACACCACGCTCGAGGAGATCATCGACGCCGTCATGCTCTACAAGACCATGACGGAGAAGGCCGTCAGCCTGCCGCCGACCACGGAGAAGTGGTTGCGGGTGTCGCTGCTCCGGCGCTTCTTCTCGGATCACCTCGAGTACCTGAAGACCGCGAAGGAGAACGTCGAGGTCGCGGATTTCCACGACCTGGTCCAGCACATCATCTATCCCGCCGGAAGCAGCGGGAACCTGGGGGGGAAGAGCGCCGGCCTGTTCCTGGCGTACTCCATCCTGTCCAAGGACCGGGAAGCGGCGATGGAGAACCTGAAGGTCCCCAAGACGTACTACATCCCCGCGGACGCCCTCACGGTCTTCCTTCACATCAACGACCTCGAGGCGATCAACGAACAGAAGTACAAGGACCTCGAACAGGTGCGCCTGGAGTATTCCAACATCATCCACCTCCTGAAGTGCTCGCGGTTTCCGACCGACGTCGTGAAAGGCCTGACGGCGGCCCTCGACGATTTCGGCGACACCCCGCTGATCGTGCGAAGCTCGAGCCTCCTGGAGGACCGGGTCGGCGCCTCGTTCTCGGGGAAATACAAGAGCCTGTTTCTCGCCAACCACGGCACCCGCCCGGAGCGCCTGCAAGCCCTGCTGGACGCCATCGCGGAAGTGTACGCCTCGATGTTCGGCCCCGATCCCATCGAGTACCGGGGCGCCTGGGGGCTGCTGGACTTCCACGAGAAGATGGCGATCATGATCCAGCAGGTCGTCGGCCGCCGCATCGGCAGCTACTTCCTCCCGGCCTTCTCCGGCGTGGCCTTCTCCAACAACGAGTTCCGCTGGTCTCCGCGGATCAAGCGCGAGGACGGGCTGGTCCGGCTGGTGCCGGGCCTCGGCACGCGCGCCGTCGACCGCGTGAGCGACGACTACCCCATCCTGATCTCCCCCGGCGCGCCGGAACTCCGCGTCAACGTCACGCCGGATGAAGTCCGGCGCTACTCGCCGAAGAGGATGGACGTCATCAACCTGGAGGCCGGGCGTTTCGAGACCGTGAACACCAAGGATTTCCTGCGGAAACACGGCCCGGAGATCCCGGGCGTCAACCAGATGGTCTCCGTCTTCCACGAAGGCGGGATTCCGGCCCCGGCGGGGCTCAGCACGGATTTTGCGAACGACGATGTGATCGTCACGTTCGAGGGCCTGGTCCGGAAGACGACGTTCATGAAGCAGCTGCAGGCCATGTTGAAGCGGCTCCAGGAGAAGATGGGCCGGCCGGTGGACATCGAATTCGCCTCGGACGGAACCCACTTCTACCTCCTGCAGTGCCGGAGCCAGAGCCTGACGGGCAGCAACCTGCCCAGCGCCATCCCCAGCGACATCCCGGAGGACCGTATCGTCTTCTCGGCCAACCGATTCGTCTCCAACGGCACCATTCCGGAAATCACGCACATCGTCTACGTCGACCCCGACGGGTATGCCGCCCTGACCAGCCGGAACGACCTGCTCGATGTCGGCCGGGCGGTCGGCATGCTGAACCGTCTGCTCCCCAAGCGGCAGTTCATCCTGATGGGGCCCGGACGATGGGGAAGCCGCGGCGACATCAAGCTCGGCGTCCAGGTGACCTACTCCGACATCAACAACACGGCCGTCCTGATCGAGATCGCGCGGCGCAAGGGCAACTACGTCCCCGAACTGTCGTTCGGAACGCATTTCTTCCAGGACCTGGTCGAGGCGTCCATTCGCTACCTCCCGCTCTACCCCGACGACGAGGGGGTCCGCTTCAACGAGGCGTTTCTCAAGCAGTCCCCCAACATCCTGCCCGGAATCCTGCGCCCGTTCGAGCACCTCGCCGGCGCCGTGCGAGTCATCGACGTGCCGAAGTCCACGGGCGGCCGGATCCTCAGCATCCTCCTAAATGCCGACCAGGTCGAGGCGCTCGGGTTTCTCGCGGAGCCGCTGGACAGGACGGAGGACGCGCCGCGCGCGCCCGAGGCGGCGCACGAGCCTCCGCCGGCCAAGGACCACTGGCGCTGGCGCCTCCGGATGGCCGAGCAGATCGCGGAGCGGCTCGGCCCGGCCCACTTCGGCGTGAAGGCGATGTACGTCTTCGGCAGCACCGCCAACGCATCGGCCCAGCCCGGCAGCGACATCGATCTCCTCATCCATTTCGCCGGCACCGAGCAGCAGCGCGCCGACCTCATGACGTGGCTGCAGGGGTGGAGTTCGTCGCTCGCGGAAATGAACTACCTGCGCACCGGCCACCAATCCACGGGGCTCCTGGATGTGCGCCTCGTCACCGACGAGGACGTGGCCGGCAAGAAGGGCTATGCCGCGAAGATCGGCTCCGTCACGGATCCCGCCCGCCCCCTCCGCCTCAAGCAGGACGGCTGACGCTCACCCCCCCGGATCGTGCTCGTGCTCGACGAAGGACCGCGGCGCGACTTTTCCCGAGGACGAGCACGAGGGCCGCTGTCGCTGAGGACGAGTGCGAGATTTCACCCTGGCGATGAAGTCTCAATCCCGCTCGAAGTAGACCAGCACTCGCTGGCGGACGGCGTCGGCCATGATCTTGATGATCGCTCCGCCGCCGATCTGCGCGGCGTCGAGGACGCGGACGACCTCCTTCATCTTCCCCGCGCCGGGCACGATTTCGAGGAGACGGCTGGGTGTCTTCTCAAAGAACTCCTTGTTGAGGAAATTTTCGCCCTGTTGGGGAAAGAGTGCCAGGTAGAGGATGTTTCTCTCGACCAGCTCGTTGAGGAAGTGCGTGCCGAGGGAAACGTCCGGCACCAGGTTCTCGTGCATCGCCACGATCTCGCACAGGATCGAGGCGCGGTTGATCTCGCTGAACGTCACGGGGATGCCGAGGTGCGGGCTGCCGGACCCCCAGCGGCCGGGCCCGAGCAGCATCACCGTCTCGACGCCGGCTCGGCACGGGCCGCCCGCCGCGCCGCGCGCGCGGTTGATCTCGCCGAGCAGGCGGGCGACCTCGTGGCGGTCCTGCACGGGAAGCCGGCTGTACAGGTCCGGGGAAACATAGACCAGCCGGTCGATCCGGTTGAGCCGGCTCTGGCCGATGACCGCGCCGCGCGCCGCGATGATCAGGTCCTCGCGGCCCACCTTGACGTCGGGCATCTCCACGAGCGCGGCGCCCTGGACCTGCAGGGGCCGGCACTGCAACAGGTTGATCTTGTACCGGCCGTCGCCGACGAAATTCGCGGTGAACTCGATATCCACCGGGTGATTGTAGGCCACTTGCAGCACGTGAAGAATCTCGCGCAGGTCCTTGACGAAACCCGTCCGCGCCAGGAGCGAGTCGAACGTGAGAATCCGGTGCGGCTTCCCGCCGCGGGCGGACGGCGCGGCGTCCTCGGACGCGAACATCTCGATGGGGAAATCCTCGTCGCCCGTGACCACGTCAGTGAAGTAGTCGGACACGAGCTGGTTGGCCTCGAGGTCCAGGTAGTCCATCCGCCGCTGGGCGTACTGGGCCACCTCGTCGAAGTTGGTCTCCGGCCGCTTCTCCGGCGCGTTGAGCGCCACGATCCGGGTGTAATCGTCGTCCGAGCGGTTCACCGCGCGCGTGCCGAGGCCGAAGACGAGGCGGATGACGCCGGCCTTCGGGTCGATCTCCGGCGCCCACGCGTACGGATTGAACGAGAACCCGACGCCGGCCATCTGCGGGTAGAAATTCCGGCCGTACATCGCCCCCGAGACGCGCATGACCAGCAGGGCCATCTGCTCGTCCCGGTCCAGCATCCCGCGGTCCGCCCGGTAGCTCAACGCCTTCTCGCTCATGGAGCTGGCGTAGATCGTCCGGATCGCGGCCAGCAGGTCCTGCATGCGCCGCTCCCGGGGGCCCTGGTTGGCGCAGTAGACGCTCTCGTACTTGCCGGCGAACGAGTGCCCGTAGTTGTCCTCCAGCAGGGAGCTGGAACGGACGATGAACGGGGACTGACCGAAGTAGTCCAGCATCTCCTCGAACTGGCGCAGGATGTACGGCGGGAACTCGCCCGTGATGATGCGGCGCCGCGCCTGCTCGGCCCCCTCGAGGAACGTCTCGGGGTTCCTCTGCTTCTGGCGGATCCACCAGACGCCGCAGCGCACGAGAAAGTCGTAGAACACGTCGGACCCCACGAAGAACGAGTCGTGCTCCTCCATCTCCTCCACAAAACGCCGGTCGGCCTTCTTGACGATGGCGCGCGACAGCAGCATGCCCACCGTCTTGCCGCCGATCAGCCCCGTTCCGATCATGCGCTTGCGCACGTCCAGGATGTCCTGCAGGGTCAGGTACCTCGAGATCAGGCGCTGCATGCCCGGGTCGCGCGAGATGATCATCTTGATGAGCGTCTCGAAGACGTCCTTGCCGCGGCCGGGCAGGTCGGGCCGGTACTCGCCGGATTGGATCAGTTCGCGCGCGCGAATGAAGCTCGTTTCCCAGAAGCCGATACTGCTGTCCGACGCGAGCCCCGACCACTGCGACAGCGTGAGGATCTCCGAGATCACCGCGCTCGCGGTGACGGCCCGGAAGCTGTCGCCGTGCCAGACGTGGAGCATGTGCATGGTGGGCGAGTACCGATGCTGGACCTTGACCGGCCGCACGTAGAGGTCGCCCTTGTGCCGGTACGTGTCGAGGAAAAGCTGCGTGGTCGCCTGGATCGGCCCGATCGCGTGCGACGTGTGGTAGTTGCGGTACAGGGCGAAGTACGTGACCGTCTCCAGGTCGTAGAGGTACGGGCACGTCAGCATGAAGAAATTGGCCAGCATCTGGTCGGAACACCAATCCGCGGCCAGCCGAGAGAGGCAGTCGAAGACGTAGAACACTCCCGGACCGGCCTGATCGATGACGGAGTGAATCGTCGCGATGAAGGTTTCGAATCCCTGTTCGGGGTCCAACTCATGGACCTCGATGCCCTTGCCGGCGGACAGCAGGGATTGATGGCGCGCGAATCGGAAGTAAATCAGCCGCTTGCCGTTGCGAATCGCCGCCCGACCAAAGGGCTCGACCCACTCCTGGTACTCCTCCACGGCATCCACCTGCCAGACGATATTGTCGCCGGGGAGAAGTCCCTTCAGAACCTGGTCCAGGGCCGGCAGCCCGGTTGTGAGCGTCGGATCAAGCATGGCGGCCAAAATTCCCTTCCTGGGGCGGCGGGATGTGGGGTGCGGCATGCATGGCGGTTGTTTCGCCCATGAGGATCGTTACTGTATGTTCTGAAGCAGGGCATGGCAAGGACTTCTCCATGCGGCACGTCTCCATGCGGCAGACTTCTCAACGCGCTCGCAACCCGGTATAAGGAAGCCGAACTTCGGCAAGAGAGGAGCGCTGGCTATGAATGAAAAAGTCAACACGTTTGAGGTGGCCCAGGCCCAGTTTGATGAAGCCGCCGATCGGCTCGGCCTGGAATCCTCCTTGCGTGAATTTCTCCGGTGGCCCCAGCGCGAATACAAGTTCACCGTGCCGGTGAAGATGGACGACGGCTCCACGAAGACCTTCCACGGGTACCGCATCCAATACAACGACGCGCGCGGCCCGTGCAGCGGGGGGTTGCGTTGGCATGCCAACGAAAGCCTGGACGCGGGGCGCGCCAGCGCGGCATGGATGACGTGGCGCACGGCGCTGGTGGACATTCCCCTCGGCGGCGCGAGCGGCGGACTGGTCTGCGACTTGAGGAAACTGACCGAGGGGGAGAGGGAGCGCCTCGCCCGGGGCTGGATGCGCATCATGGCCCAGCCGTTGGCCGAGCATCGCGACGTGCTCACGCCCGATCTCTACACGAACCCGCAAATCATGGCTTGGATGGCGGACGAGTTCGGCTCTGTCATGGGCCACGCGCGGCCTGGCGTGGTCTCCGGCAAACCGCTGGCGCTGGGCGGGATCCTGGGCTGGAGCGATGCGACGGCCCGCGGCGGGGTGCTTGTGGTGGGCGAGGCGTGCCAGACCCTGGGAATCGACCCGAAGGGCACGTACGCGATCCAGGGCTTCGGCAACGCCGGGCAAAACGTGGCGCTGCTGCATCCCGAGATCCTTGGCGGCGGACGATTAGTGGCGGTGTCCGACACGAGCGGCGGTGTGATCAACACGGAAGGCATCGATCCGAAAGCGCTCGTCGCCTACAAATTGAAGACCGGCAGCGTGACCGGCTTCCCAGGCGCCCAACCGGTCTGTGGGGAGGACCTGCTTGATTTGGACGTGGATGTTTTGTACCCCGCCGCGCTCGAAAACGTGATCACGCGCATGAACGCAGAGCAGATCAAGGCGAAGATCGTGTGTGAGCTGGCCGACGGCCCCACCGCGCCCGAGGCCGACCGAACGCTTCACATCAAGGGCGTCCATATCATTCCCGACATCCTTGCCAGTGCGGGCAGTGTCACGGTCGGCTACTTCGAACAGGTCCAGAACGCGTCGAACTATACGTGGCCCCTGGATAGTGTCCATAAACAGTTGGCGCGCATCATGGCCCACGCGTATCGGAATGTCCTCACGATGCACAAGAAGCAGAACGTCCCGATGCGCCTCGCCGCGTACCTCGTCGCCGTCCATCGCGTCGCGGAGGCGGTGAAACTGCGTGGCTGGGTATGAGGGAAAGTCTCCCGACGACGTAACCGGACCGCCGTGACTTGGTGGCGTCTGGGCCTTACCGCGATCGGTCTGCACGGTGGTGTCGCCGAGGCCCCACATCGGCTATCTGATCCGGACAGTGTCGCTGGCGCCCGCAATCATCGCAGTACGCCCCCATCCAAACGCGATCATACTGGTCCATGATTTGTTGAACCAAGGAGGCCTCCGTCGTGATGATCCCGGCCTCGAAATTCCGCCGATGCGGGCTTTTAGCGCCCATGCCGGCCCCCGTAAGGTTAGCGCTGCCCGTATAGGCCAGGCGTCCATCAACGATCACGGATTTGAAATGAACCCGCGGGCACAGGATGCGTTCCATGTCGGTGACGAGATTAGCATAGCGGTCAAAATCGCGCCTGAAATTGGGCCCCGGCTCCTTGGCGTGGAGCAGGCGTATGGCCACGCCCTGTTCGCATAGCGATGACAGCACGCCCAGGAAGGGAATCATGTGGCGGCCATGGGCCACGTGGAGATCCTTCAGGTCGGCTGTCGCCAGCCACAGAAATCGCCGGGCTTGAGGCACCTCGGCCTGGATAACCCGCCGATAAATCTCCGCATCGCTGACAAACTCGATGTCCGCCATGCCTGGATTATGCCTGGCCCATCCTTACATTCAAACCCACAATCCAGCCGCAAAGCGTGGAGAATAGCGAATTGTCGCCACCTGTCGCAGCCTGTCGAAAAAAAGAGAGTTGGTGCTCGGGGGGGGACTTGAACCCCCACGGCTTGCGCCACATGCCCCTCAAGACTGCGCCGAACACCCTAGATTTACCAAATATTACTCAAATAATGCGGCATATTGCAAGTTTGATTGACACGTTCTTGACACACTTGGCGCGTGGGGTATAATGGAAGATAGGAGAACCACCATGCGCAAGAAGGAATCCAAGACAACCCACTATCACGGCTTTGCAATCCGCCCGACGGGATTCGGGACGTGGATGGCGGACAACTGCGACCGGACCAAGAGGCTGCGCAAGTGCTTTGACACACTTGCCGAAGCCAAGACCTGGGCGGAGAACAAAAGCGTGGACCTGAAAAATCATGGCCTTTTGGCTCTGACCTTATCCGACCCCGACCGCCGGGACGCTGTGGCCGCCTTGACCATTTTAAGCGGCGCAACGACCCTTGAAAAGGCTGCCCGAGAGTATATCCGGCGGCATCCACAACACAACGCGGAAAAGCTGTCATGGACCTGCTGGCGGTATCTGCGCCAGTTGTACCGGGAGGGCGCTCGCCCGGTCACGATCAAGAATGCCCGATGGAAGCTGCGCCTATGGTGCAAGACCGAGGGCGAGAACCTGACGGCGGGCATAAGCCGGACGGAAGTGGATGCATGGATTGAACGGCGGGGCTACAAGGGGCAATCCCGCCGGGGCTATGAACGCCAGTTGAACGCCCTGCTTTCCTTCTATGCCGGGACGCGGAAGCGCCGGGAATTGGCCGACGCCACCCCGCCCCCCGTGTTCACCCCGCAAGACGTTGAGCGGCTGATGTTCGCCGCCGAACAGCATGACCCCGGCATGGTCGCCCCCTTGACCTTACTGCTGTTCTGTGGCCTCCGCCCTTATGAAATGATGCGCCTGACGTGGGACAAGATTCACCTTGCGGAAGGTGAAGTGATCGTGCCGCCAGAGGCTTCCAAGGTCCGCCAAGCCCGAGCCGTCAAGCTGGAGCCTTGCGCCTTGCGCTGGCTGGCTGCAAGCCGGGGAAGTGGCAACGTAGCCCCCGGCCAGTATGAACTCCGTCGCCGCCGTGAAGCCCTGATGGAAAAGGCCGAGATTGAAGCATGGCCCCCGGACGTAGCCCGGCATACGTTCGCAAGCGCCCTGTACGCCCTCAAGAGCGATGCCGCCTATGTCGCCGCCCAACTGGGCCACTTTGGGAGCCTGGGCGTCTTTGCCCGTCATTACAAGGCTGTCATGCGACAGGCCGACGCCGAACGCTTCTGGACTATCGAGCCGCACAAGAAGGAAAATGTGATGGTGCTGGGGGCGAGTTGAACAGGGTCAAGCAAAACGGAATGAAGGGAAGATGCCGCATGAAAGAAAGAGATTATGAAAGAATCCTCGCCTCTTTAAGCCCAGAGCAACATAAGCGACTTCTGGAGATAGCAGAACTGGATGCGAAAGTGCCGAAGCAGGAAAAGAAGGTAAGACGCTTTTTCAAGCAGAGGGCCAAAAAGAGAGAAGAAGAAATAAAGAAATTAGTCAGCCTATCACCCAAAGACGTACTGGAACAATGTCGGTGCTGGATTCTGGATTTCTTTGATGACCGTATCATTGAAAAACAGTTTGGAGTCACTGGCATAAAGAGTGCTTTTGCCCCTCAACAGAAAAATACTCATTCACAATCCTTGGAGGACTTACGCCAATCCTTTTGTAGCTGGCTATCGCGGTTAAGCGACAGAACGCAGTGGCGCTATTTCACTACGCTATTGAAATACCGGGCTATTCCAACAGAGTTTTTTATTGAGCCTTTCTTTCAGTACATAAAGGAGTTGGCCGATCATCCCGAAAAAGCCGCGCGGTCAGCAGGTAAAGCGGCGATTGTCTATTCCATGACCGGGCGCGGGGGTTCAATCAAGGGGGGGCGCTTGAATAGACTTCAATCAAGCGAGATTCTTGGTGTTTGTCTAAAGACCTTCGACGGTATGCGCAAGCAGACAAAATGCCCCGACAGTTGGCTTGGCAGGAAAGAAACAAACGAGCGCGTTGTCACTTATGACGCAGAACAAGTTTATGACTTAACCATTGAGCGATTACACACGTCGTTGTCAGTCGAAGCCGAAAAAAAACGTGAGGCCGAAAGAAACCGCCGCGAATAAATGGCCCATGCTGGGCGCATCACATAAGAAACCTTGGCGCACTTAGGCGTCAAGCAATTCCCCAACTCCTGCGTGTTAGCAGTCAAAACAGCCTGATAATGCTTCAAGTTGAGTTGACGTGTCCCTCTCATTATTTTGCACCTACTCTAACTCTCGCGCTTTTAGCCATTCCCCTCCGCCAACCCGCCCATAGTTAGGGCATAATCCGTTGTTGGCAAGCCAGATGCTACTAGTTGCAGGTAGCAGATACATGATGCGACTTTATAACGAAGCGTGCATGTATAGGCCGCAAGCGCGGCGAAGTGCGCGGATTGGTGAAGAGCTATGGATGCGGTTTTGTCTAGCGACCTGATGCGACCCAACGAGGCCGCAAGTTTCCTTCGGGTGTCCAGGCGGTGTTTGTCCGACATGCAACGGAGGCGGTTGGTGCCCTACGCAAAACTTGGGCACAGACTGGTTCTCTTTCGCCGGGCGGACCTCGACCGGTTACTTACGCGGCGAACGATTAAAGCTATCGGTGCGTCATGATCGCCGTCGCCCGAAGCGCGCCCCTGGCTCAAGCCCGCCGTGCCGTCGAAACGACCCATGAATCGGTGGGCTTGGGCGTGATCCTCCCGGTGAACCCAGTTGGATTGACCCCGGCGACAAACCCCGATCATGCCCCGATTCAAGGCCGTGGCGGGCGCGAAAACGACCCTGAAAAGGCAAAGGCTGTCGAGAAGCAAGCGGAAGCCATGCAAGCCGTCCCTGTGAGGCTCCGGGGCTTGGTTGCCAGAGCTTTTGAGGGGAAATCCCTTCGTTCCTGCGTATCGGCAAAATGCCTTGAGTGCCTAGGGTACGAGGACCGCGAAGGGATCACGGATTGCCGTGGATACACCTGCCCCCTTTGGCGAGTTCGTCCTTACCAGAAGAAAGCGGGACAATCATGAGTGTCGAGATCTTCAAGGGTAGCGAGTCCGAACGTTACACGCCCAGGACAAAAGCCTTTTGCCGCCGCTGCAATCAGAACACCCCGACCGAGATTCACGAGCTTCCGGGCGGGCTTGGAAACTGCTGCGCATGGTGCGGTTGTTGTCGCAAGGGAAAGCCCTATTTCAGCAAGGCCGAGGCGGATTCACTAAAGCGGCTTTTCGCCGCAGAAGGTGAACATGAGCAAGCGACACCTTGTTGAGCCCCGCGCAGAGCTTGAATCGTACATACGCAAACACTTCCCCGACCTGACCGGTCCGGAAATGAACGTGTATTTCAACGCCCTGCCCCATCTTGAAACCATCAAGCCCAAGTCCGCTTATGGTGCCAAGGTGTTGGCCTCTGAAGATGATTGGTGCATGGCGTCGGGGCACAACCGGCGAACTGTACACAAGGCTCTAGTGGACCTTGCAGCCCGAGGGCCTATCAGTTTAACGCCCGGCGACAATGGGCGGACCACCGGCAAGCGCAAGGCCGCGATTGTGCGGCGAAACTCTATTGCGGAGATTCAAACAGCCTGCCCGCGTGAAGTTCTGACAGCATTTGTTCCCGCAGATGCCGAACAGCTTTGCGCCATTCTTAACGAACGCGGCATCCCTTGGCATGGGCAAACAATCAAGCCCCGATGGACGGTGCAGCGAACAGGCCGAATCGGTTACGGCGGCTCGATCATGGTGCAGCCTGGTCACAATACCAAGGCCGCACGGATTGAAGCATTCCGCGCCAGCTTGCGACCGGGTGAACGGCTGATTGAAGCGGACTTCTCATCGGCGGAGCCTTCCCTTCTTTGCCATGAGCTTGAACAAAATAACCTGATCCCGCCCGGCATTGACCCGGCAAAAATCTATTCCGAGATACAACGCGCTGCGAAGTCTTCACGCGACGACGCAAAGACCCGTTTCCAGAAAACGGTCTATTCGCCATATCCCAATCTGTACGTCCCGGAAGCGTGGAATTTGGAGCAAGGCCATTTTCTCCGGGAAGTCATTTCCGGGGCGGAACGCTACCGAAACCGACTATGGGACCAAGGCAAGCCGACCAAGGACCAACCCCGTCATGTTCACACCGCTACCGGCCGCCTTATTCAAGGGGTGTCACGCGAACGGATACACAGGGGGAAGGTTCTCGCATGGAGGCTACAAGGAACCATCGCAGACATCTTCCTTTCGATCATACCGGCCGTGTTGGAGGCCGAACAGCGCGGTGAATGCCGGTTGTTTCTTCCGCTTCATGATGCCCTCTATGTTTCCGTTCCCGAGGGGTCAACATTCAACCCGGCCCGGCTCATGCAGGAGAAAGCGGCGGAACTTGGATTGCCTTTGAAGGTAACTACAAAAGAACACGGGCAGGGAGGGGGGCAGAGGAGGCGACCAGGGGGCAGACGGGACAGGACAGGACTGGAATAGGGTGTCTTTTTACACTCAACAAGGCATGAAAAGGCCGTTATTTTGTGTGCAATAATGCACCCTATCAATGGGGCGCAGGAGGGTGGCTATCCCGATATGGATTGTGGGCAACACCTTCAAAACCACCGGTATTTACTGACCCTATTTTGGCTTTAGCTGCACGTTGCCATGTAGAAACAGGATGCGAGCCTGGTTCAGGCATGCCGCCATTTTGCAGGAGTGTAATTGTCGTCAATGCGTGTTTATAATTGTCGTTGACCACCGTCCCATCATAACGTTATGAAGCTACCCCACCGCCCCGAAAAGCCGCGAAAATCCGTAGTGCCGATCCTGGGCCAATATCCACCCCTGCCTTTTGTTTACAGGGTTATACGCCTTATAATTGTCAAGTAATACCCGCCAGAATCCGTGAGGGCTTTACAGAAGTTCACGCTTTATTAACTGGTCTCTTTGCGCCTGTCTGCATGGCACCGGGGAATAGTCGCCGAGTTTAACATCGGGTTGTTCTGCCTGCCCGTTGCCCGTCCTTCTTGCCAAACCCTGGCACCAAGGCGTAATCTGCTTCTGACGCTAGGGGTGATACATGAACCTTCGACGCACCGGACTGCTTCTTACGGTTGTAATGCAGGCGCACCTCTCAATGGCAGAGATGTTTGACATAGAGGCTTTTCGCAGCAATGGCTTGCTGATGTGGACAGACATTTATAGTAACGGCGTTTACTCAATTCAATGGGCATCCTCGCCAACCGATGAATGGAACAAGGCATGGTCCAAACTGGAATCCCTGACCGCAACCGGCGGAACAATGTCAGTAAATATCCCGATGTACTTTCGCATTACTTATCGTCCATTCTTTGCTCCACATACAAATATCGTTCTTGTTGCCGGAGGTGGACAACCGCTAGGCCCCCCGTATGATTTTTATATGAGCAAATACGAAGTACAGAATTGTGAGTGGGTTGATTTTCTAAACGACGCCCAAATTCATACGAACGATATTCGTGGAACCAATATGTTCTTCGCATCTGGTGGAAATGTGTACATGAATTCTAGCATGTCTAGTGATGAAATACTGTTTTCCATTGCGAGTTCCGACTTAATCTATGATACAGGGAACCCAGTTGGGGCGAGATACAGCGTGTGGTTGGTTCCGAGCAATCGGCCCATCACAGGTGTGTCGTGGTATGGCTCGCTGAAGTACTGCAATTGGTTGACCCTTGTTGCTGGACGGGGCGAAGACCAGCGATGTTATTCTGAAGGCACAAGCGGGTCGGCTTGGCATCCAAGCGGCATTGCTTATGCAGATTGGTATGACAACTTTAGTCCTCCAGAAAGATTAGCTTGGCTGAACAATTTCAGGGGTTTTCGACTGCCGATGGATGATTATTGTTTAAGGGCAAGCTATTTCAATGAGTGGTACAAGGCGGCGGCGTGGAATGGCCAGACAAATACTACATATGCATATGGGCGAAATTCAATTGATGGGCAGGACGCTTGCTGGATGAGCAGTTCGCATCCTTATCGAATGTATACAATTGGGACCACGCCCGTCGGCTATTACGACGGGACAAGTCATGGCGGCTCATTTCAGACGCGAGCAAGCAGTAATTTCTTCGGCCTTTATGATTTAAGCGGAAATGTTGCGGAGTGGCTTTCAGACGCTTGGGGTCCAAATGACCCAGACATGAGAACCCGCGGAGGATTCTGGAGTGCAAACTTTGATTATGCAGCCACAGATTATCTCGACTGGGATCGCCAGAAATCTACTTGTGCAAACTATCTAGGATTCAGAATCGTTACAACGGGGCCTTGAACTGGTCTCGATACTTCGCAACGAGCACCAGCCCCGCCCATCATAACGTGATTAACCCCGATCATATATTATTTTCGGGGTGAATGACCTCTCCGCTCGCCACAAGACCCCTACGGACGCGGCAACCCTGCCCCTGCGCTAAGTCCGAGGAAAAGCTGGCAGCCTACCCGGCTAAATGACGGCATGGCGGGATTGGGGCGGGGATGAATGTTCACCGCCACGACATATTACGCGCAAATATTCATCTCGATACTGGTCCTGCACATAATCAATCCTGACCAGTAATCCGTTGTTTCGGCTTGGTCTCACGGAACAGCTTTTCGACTTGGGGATTTGCGGCATCACTATTAAACAGAACGTAATAAGTGTGACCGGCGCCAAGATGGAGCCGAGAGTATATGAAGTCAATATTGCCTCGGAATCTGCTCGCTTTCGATACGACTTCGTACCTGTACTTCCATAGTCGTTGGATTGGAAGCCATTCGCTTGTCACTATCCGTATCGTAATTCGCTGCCCCATCATCTCAACACTTCCCCTGGAGAGCGGCCTGGTTGTATGCTTTCTTCTTACATTCACACGAGTGAGCGGCGCATTCAAAGGCGCTTTAGCAGACGCTTTGGCTGCTTTGTCCACGGCTTTGTTGTGCTCGTCCTTTGAGTGACCTTTCACCCAATAAAAATGGACGGGTATCCCGATCTTCCTGATGAGCTTTACAAGTTCTTTCCATTGCTCCGCATTATCAACCGGCCGACCATTTTGATTGCGCCAACGATTTCCTGACCATTGGAACAGAGCCCTTTGATAGTTGTCTGTGACGTAACGTGAGTCGGAGTGAATGGCCACCTGTCTAATGTAGTCGGGCAACGTGCGCTTCTTCATTTCCTTTAGGGCCATAATGCCAGCTTGAAGTTCCATCTGATTATTCGTTGCCCCCCTGTATCCCAGAAAAGGAATGTCTTCTGTTTCATCTTGCCCGACGGAATTGGTTAGGATGAATCTCACGCCAATGCCACCCACCCTCGGCGAATTCCGTGAAGAGCCATCTATGTAGATATTCAGGGCATTCTCTTTCGTAATCATTTTATGACCTGTACAGCGCTCTAGGATAATTTCCCTTGGTTGCAATGTCTATTCCGAAACAACGTGTCAGCCTATCATCGCGCAATTAATCCCGACCCTTTTTTTGGGGGGAATAACAACTTGAGCGCCCCGCGAAGGCCCCCCGGCGGGGAGAACGGGCACACCCCCGCCCTCCCCCTGACGCCTGGCGCTGTCCCTTGGCGCGGTTTGCGGCTGCGATACCGGCCCGGCTTGGCGCGTCCCGTCACTGTGTTCCTGCCGCTGTGATCTTGTGACCAGTCCGCCGCCGTCCAGTTTCACCCGTGGCCTTTAACGGCTCCAGCTTGCCCCGGGCGGGGCTGATTATTTGTCGGGTGTAGCGCCGGGTTGAATCGGGGCTTGTCGGGCGTTTCCTGCGTTTGAGAGGGGCAGGCATAAGCGGCCTCCGCCCGGCTGTTTGACACGGGCTTGACACAATCCGAAGCATTACCCCGCGTTTTCGTGCTAGATTGCTCTAATCCTGCATAAGGCCATAAACGGCCACAACAGCTAGGATAATACAGTATTTACAGGGGGTTTTAAACTGGTGCTCGGGGGGGGAGTCGAACCCCCACGCCTTTCGGCACATGCCCCTCAAACATGCGTGTCTGCCATTCCACCACCCGAGCATCCGTAGAATAATATCAAGCTACCCGACCCCCGCCCGCCGCGCAAGGCCAATCGCCGTGCCCAATTCGCGGATCAGACCCTGGTAGGCGGCGTGGGCCGCCCGCCGCGCGCGCTTGACGCCACCACCGCGGCAAGGCTAGATACGCACGGCCGCAAGCCGTCATGACCATGAAGCAACAGCTCTTCCGGAAGCTGGGGGTGGCCCTGGCCGTGCCCTTCCTGCTGCTCCTGCTGGCCGAGTTCCTGTGCCGGGGGATCGGCGCGGGATTCCCGAACGATCTGCTGGTTCCCGTGAGCGTGGACGGCCGGTCGATGTGGTCGGACAATCCCTTCTTTGCATACCGCTTTTTCATTCCCCCGCTGGCCCGGACGCCTTCGCCGATTCTCGCGGAGCAGGCCAAGCCCGCGGGCGTCCTTCGCGTGGTGATCGTGGGCGAGTCCGCCGCGCAGGGCGACCCGGTCCCGGCCTTCGGTCCGGCCCGCATGCTGGACGCCTGGCTCCGGCGCCGCTACCCGGGCCGCGAGGTGCAGGTCGTGAATGCCGCCGTGACGGCCATCAGCAGCCCGATCATCCGCGACTGGGCCGGCGAGTTGAAGAAACTGGAGCCGGACGCCGTGATCCTGTACATCGGCAACAACGAGGTGATCGGCCCCTACGGGCCGGTGACCCGGATCGCGCGAGGGGCGCACGGCGATTTCCTGCAGCGTGCGGCCGTGCTCCTGACGCGGCTTCGCCTGTCGCAGTTGGCCAGCCAGGGCCTGGCCCTGCTGGCCGAGACGCGCGGCGCGATCCAGTTCCAGGGCGTGGCCCGGGCCCTGCACCACCCCGTCCCTTTCGACGATGCCCGGCTGGAGTCCATGCGGCGGCAGTTCGCGCGTAACCTGCGGGCGATCATCGCGGCCGCGCGCGGGACCGGCGCGCGAGTGCTCCTGTGCACCATGGCCGCCAATCACACCGATTGTCCGCCCGCGCTCTCGGTGCACCGGCCCGACCTCTCGTGGCCCGACCGCCAGGCCTGGGAGCAGGCCTACGAGCGGGGTGTGGCCGCCTTCCGGTCCCGGGACTGGGCGGCCGCCCTGGGTCATTTTGATGCCGCCTCGGCGAAAGACGACGCCTATGCGGAACTCGCCTATCGGCGGGCTGTTTGCCTGCAGCAACTGGGCCGGCTGGCAGAGGCCGAGCCCGTCTTCGCCCGGGCCCTGGACCTGGATGCCTTTCGCTATCGCGTCGATTCGCGGCTGAACGACGCGATACGGACGTTGGGCGCCTCGCTTCCCGGCGAGGTGGAATTGGTGGATGTCGCCAGGGCGTTCCGGAACAACGGGGCGTCCCGCGACACGGAATGGTTCGTGGATCATGTGCATTTTTCCTTCGAGGGCACCTATGAGCTGGCGCGGTTGTGGGCGGACGCGCTGGCCCGTGTCCCGCCCTTCCGGGATCTTTCCCCGGCGGCGAACGGCGAGTGGTCCTTGGAAGAGGCCAAGGCCGCCCTGCTGTTCACGCCCGTGGCGGAACTCGGCTTCGTGTCCGCGCTCCTGGGCCGCTACGGCCAGCCGCCGTTCAACCAGCAATTCGATGTCAACGAGCGGATCGCCGCCTACAACCGCCGCCTCGGGGCGTTGACCCTCCAAATCCAAGCGATGGACGTGGAGCAGGCCGACGCCCGATTCGCCGCGCATGAAGAACGGAATCCCGGCGATCTTGCCGCGCCTTATCTCCGGGGGCAGCTTTTGCTTTCCTTCAACCGGTACGGCAAGGCCGCGGAAGCCCTCGATTCGGTCCTGCGCCGCCAGCCCCACCGCCGCGACCTGCGCAGCCTGTTGGCCCGCGCGCTCGCGGCCCAGGGTCGGGCGGACGAGGCCGCGGAGGCGCTGGTCGGTTGGACGCGCCGGCACGGATTCCTGGCCGCCCAGGCGGCGGTCGGCCACATGAATGAACTGGTGCAGAACGGCCAGGAAGACGAGGCGCTGGCCTATGGCCGGGCCGTGGCCGCGCGCCTGCGGGCCGCGGACTACCGGTGGCGGGTCCGCCGTGAAATCGGCGGACTGGAATATCTGACCACCCGCCGTGACGAAGCCCTGGAAGCGATGAGAAGGGGCGACCCGGACACCGCGGCAGCCCGCTGGTCCGACCTGATGCAGCGGCGGCCTGACTGGCCGGTCGCGCCGTATTGGCTGTCCGTCATGCGAAGCGGGCGCGGGGACCGGGAGGAAGGGCTGGCGCTGATCCAGCGAGCCTTGAACTCGTGGGGCTACGCGCGCGCGAGTTACCACCTTGGTCTCTGGGAGGCCCGCTTTGGGGATCCGGGCAAAGCGAAGGAGCTTTTCCGGGATGCGGCTCGGGCGGCCGGCGAGGATGCGCGCCTGGCGGCCAGCCTGGCCTGGGTTCTGACGGCGCATCCGAACCCTGACGTCCGCGATCCCGCCTTGGCGCAGGAACGGCTTGCTCCCGCCGAGCCGCCGCCCGCCGGCTTCGTCCCGATGAATTTCTTTTGATGGGCGCGATCACATGGAAAACGGCATGCACAGGGCGGCCAATCCCGGGGCGATCGCGTGGGCGGCCGGGCTGCTGGTCGCGCGAGGAAGCCGGGGGCCGCGTCTAGACATTAGACATATCGCTTTCTGCTTTAGCCAGAATTTGCCGGATGGTCCGGTCCTTGTTCAGGCGCTCCGCCATGCGCGACACGGCTTTGCTTACGGCCAGATAATCCATCCCGCCAGCCTTGTCTCCCAGGGCCTTCAGGGTCATCCGGCAGTGCTTGCGAGCCAACCATAACGCCAGATCGCGACCCTCATCGCCCCGGCGATCCCGAAAGGTTTCCCATTTCTCACCCTTTGCCGTTTCAACTGCCTTAACAACCTGGTCAAAGGTCCGATCGCTCTCCAGCTTCCTTAATGGGGTTTGTTCCCTCCGGTCTCCTTTAACCATCTTGCGCAGGACGGACAGGAATCGCTCGCTCCCAAGCGCCAGTCCCCCTTTCATCTTCAGCCAAGGGCTTTCTTCCTTCCCATCCAATACTCCTTCTTCCACCCAGCGCCGGTAGGTGGCCGGACTTTTCCGCTTCGCTTCCGATAGCCGTCCCATCAGTGTGTCCGAGGTTAACCACTCGGGGAGCGACGCATATCCGGCATACGCCCGATACGAACTCCAACGATACGCGCGCAAAGCCTCTACTCTGGACTCCGCCTCCGTCTTGTCCGGCAAAGCCCACCCCATTCGCTCAACTTTCTGTTCCTTCTTGCCCAGATTCATTCGTTTGGTTCGAATCGGATTCAGGTGAATATACCGGCCGAGATCAAGAGCCCAGCTTCCCTCCCCATCCACCACCACCGCCTTAAATCGTCCTTGATACAAAGGGCCCACTCGCCGATGCCGGCAGTTGGACCAGATGCCATAGCTGCAATTCAACCAATGAATTCCCTGGCTCAAGTTGCCCTGGGGTGTTTGAACCAGCACATGATAATGATTGGTCATCAACACATAGGCGTGAATTCGAATCCCGAACCGTTCCGGCAGGGCGCCCAGCAAGTCAAGAAAATGTCGCCGGTCATGATCGTCGTGAAATATCGCCCGCCGATCAATGCCCCGGGACGTCACATGATACCAACCATCCGCTATCGCCACTCGAAGGGGCCTCGCCATGCCCGCACACTGCCCGTTTCCCCGCCCCTCGTCAATCCTAATGTCTAATGTCTAGACTCGACCCCACCTGCCCGTAGACTCGACCCCGCCTGCCCGCGAATCGGATTCAGGTGAATATACCGGCTGATATCAAGAGCCCAGCTTCCCTCCCCATCCACCACCACCGCCTTAAATCGTCCTTGATACAAAGGGCCCACTCGTCGATGCCGGCAGTTGAACCAGATGCCATAGCCGCAATTCAACCAATGAATTCCCTGGCTCAAGTTACCCTTGGGTGTTTGAACCAGCACATGATAGTGATTGGCCATCAACACATAGGCGTGAATTCGAATCCCGAATCGTTCCGGCAGGACGCCCAGCAGGTCAAGAAAATGTCGCCGGTCATGATCGTCGTGAAATATCGCCCGCCGATCAATGCCCCGGGACGTCACATGATACCAGCCATCCGCTATCACCACTCGAAGGGGTCTCGCCATGCCCGCACACTGCCCGTTTTCCTCTCCCTCGTCAATCCTTATGTCTAATGTCTAGACTCGACCCCGCCCGCCCCGACGACCAGACTAGCCCCAGCCAGCTTCAAGTCAAGCTCGATATTTGATATATTAGGTCTGACCCGCAACGCTACAGAACGTGCGAATACTGTTGCGCCACGCAGGAAGGCCTCGGAGCACAGCGGCCGCTTTGGCCAACTCGCTATTACCGACATCATTCCTTCTTCCGTTGTCCCATGGCCAGCGCTCTCGGACCCGTTACCACTCCGTAGAGTTGCCGAACATTATCTTCTCGGACAATTGAACCCTCATGATTCTTTGGGCAACAGGCCGTCTAGACTCGACCCCGCCGCCCCCCTTTCATATGCATAAGTCGTTCAGGCTCTAAAACAACCTGTGGTCCGACCCCGGACGCCTCGTCTTTGAACTGCCCACTCCTTTGAGGGCTACAAGCATGATCGTAAAGGCGACAAATTGAATAAGCACTTGTGCTTTCTCGCTGTAATGCTGGGACGACGATTCTCTGGCGATGGCACCGAATAATACAGATGCAAGAATGCAGAACAATGTGTGGACCAGTGAAGCCATCTTATGAACGTTGGTTCTATTCGACACAACACACCTTCCCATTACAGTAACCCTCCCCAATGAATATACCGACAAAGCCTCCAATAATGCTGCCAGGAGTGCCACCATACGCGCCGCCTATAGCTGAACATATTGCACTTGCCCAGGTTGAGGGTTGACCCCAAACGCCTCCGTTGCATGCACAAAAACCAGTTGCTGTTGGGCAATCTTTCCTAGGTTTGCGATCATAAACCTTCTTATTCTCGCAACACTCATATTCCTTGCCATATCTATCTTTATCGTCGCAGCAACCTTCGTTTATAATTGAGTAAGGTAGGCCCCCACAACATCTGTAGCCTGTTCCTGGTCCTGTTCCGCAGGTCTCGCACAAACCGAAAGGATCTAATTTGCTGTGAGGGCTGTTCATAGTAAAAGTAAATACGTTTATGCCCCCATGCTCTCCGACTGGATCGCGGGAGAGCCACCGCCCGAGAGCGGGCGAGTAAAATCTGTAGGTGTAGCAATACAGCCCAACAGGATCATCCCATTCCTTCGAGGAGAACCGATAGCGAGGGGTGAAGGAACCGGAGCGCGTCAGGAGCGTGCCGAACGGGCCGTATTCGAGGGAGGCGACGATGGTCTGGTTGGTATCGGTGCAGGCGATGACGTTGCCGTTGCCGTCGAAGTGGAAGTGCCGGAGGTCGGAGGTCAGAGGTCGGAAGTCGGTCAGGATTCCGCCGATGCCGCCGGCGCCGCCGAGGGTGCCGGAGAGATCGGGGCCGTGGGTGTAGGTTTCAAGGACCAGGTCCGAGCCGTCGAGGACGGCAACGACGAGCCAGCGGTTGTACGCATAGCGGTTGGTTGAGCCGGGGTCGCCGCCCCCGGCTACAGCAGACAGGATGCGTTCGCGGCGGCGGCCGAGGCCGTCGTAGCGGCAGGTCATCAGGGGCGGCGCGTTGGAGCCAACGCGCCCTACCTCGATCAGACGATCGGCGTCGTCCCATGTGTACGCTAATTGCCCGTCGTTGGTCATGTTCCCATTGGCATCATAGCCATAGCCTCGGTTCCGGGCAATCACGGAAACGGCGCTGGTGGACACGCGGCCGAAGGGGTCGGACAGGAGGGCGGTGTAGGTGTTTGTGCCGTCAGAGACGGGAAGATTGGTGGCGGCGTAGATGAGGCCGCCAAGACCATCGGCCCGCGTGGAAGCGGGCCCTCCCTGAACGGAAATCTGGCCGTTGGTGAGGTTGGCCGTGCCGAGGACGGCGACGGCGCCGGACCAGAGGCTGGTGACGTTCTGGTTGAGGTCATTAAAGACATTGGTCAACACGAAGCCGTTATTGTCCTGCTGGACCGGGTTTCCGGCGGGATCGTAGGAATAGGCGAAGGAATGGCCGGGTTGATCGGAGTCGGCGCCGATGAGCTGGCCGATGGGGTCGTAGGCGTAATCAATCGTGCGGGACGAGGGCGTCCCGGCTCCAATGGCTACCCTGGTTCGCTCATCGGCATTGTTCAGCGTGTAAGCATAGGAGGCCAGGACCTCGCTGGCGTCGGTCTCATGGACCAGGTTCGTCAGGCGTTTGAGGAGATCGTATTCGTACCGGGTGCGGGTGCCGTTGCCGCGAAGGAGGTCGGAGGGCAAGCGGCCGTTGGCATGGTACGTGTAGGTGTTGGTTAGCGGCGCGTTGGGGCCAACGCGCCCTACCACGGCGGAAATGCGGTCGAGGGCGTCATAGGAATAGAAAACCGCGGATAACACGGATGTCACG
The DNA here is from genome assembly GCA_022710725.1 of Verrucomicrobiota bacterium. Taxonomy (GTDB): domain Bacteria; phylum Verrucomicrobiota; class Kiritimatiellia; order CAIQIC01; family JAGNIJ01; genus JAGNIJ01. The sequence continues at coordinate 416,908 of JAKLGK010000001.1, read as the reverse complement.
GATAAGAGGCGCTTTCCGTTGTCGTACTCGTAGGACAAGGCATCGTTTTCAAATGGGCCGTCTTCGGAAACCAGTGCCCCGCAACTGCCGGAGTAGGCATAGAGGGTCGTGCCAACGCCGTCTACCATGCGAGTCATTCGGTTGAGGGCGTCAAAGGTGAAAGAGACCGCGGGATCGGCGGCATAGACGATGTTGGTCAGGTTCCCGACGTAATCGTACTGATAAACGGTAGTTTTGTTTTTGGCATCGAGCTTGATCGCCAACCGGCCTTCGGCATCATATCCATAGGTGTACTGGGTATCGTCGGCATAGATTTTGGCGGTCTGGCGGCCCTCGGCGTTGTACTGGAACCGGGTGCGGGCTCCGTTCTGGTCGTACAGGTCTGACAGGTTACCCAGGGCCTCATACACGAATCGAACGCTTTGCCCCGCGTTATCCACCTGGTTGGTGACGCGCCCGAGAATGTCCCGCTGGAGCACGGTTTGTCGTCCGGCCCGATCAAGGGTTTTGACGAGGAACGTATTGGAGTACTGGTTTTCGTTGTACGCGCCGTCGGGCATGTACATGCGCAGCGGGCGTCCAATTACATCATACGTGTTGGAGCGCATCAGGCCGTTGGCGTCCGTGGAGGTAATGATCCATCCAAGGGCGTTATACGAATTGGTTTGGAGCAAGGCCGGGGTGAAACCCGGCCCTCCCCTTGTGAGGCAGAGGAGCCGGCCCAGAGCATCGTAGGTGTATATGTTGGCGTTTGAATTGGCGTCAATTTGTTGAACCAGTCTTCCGGTCTCGTCGTAGACGTTACTGACCGTGTGCTCATTGCAATCGCGCGTGGACGTAACCCGACCGGCTAGGTCAAAGGTGTGGACGATGGCTTCACCCAAGGCGTTGGTTTCGTGCGTACAGTTGCCGGCTGCGTCGTAACCGTAGGAAACTGTTCTGTTCAGGGGATCCGTAACGCACTGAAGACGACCATGTGGATCGTATTTGAACGTGGTCGGAGGCCCCGCCAGGCGGTCATATTGCGTCCGCACGCCATCGGGATCATAGTGCCACTCGCGAAATGTTCCGTCATCCGCGTAGATTTCTCGTGTTTTCCGGCCTATGCCGTCGTAGGTATTGCTAACGATCAGCGCCAAAGGCGTAATTGTCTTAAGCAGACGTCCCGACAGATCGTGCTGATAATAGGTAGTAGCTCCGGTCGGATCCGTTTCAGCGTTAAGAAATCCGAAGGCGTCGCGGGCCAGTATTCTCATGCCACCTGCGCGGTCCGTGCGGCCCGTAAGCACCCCGTACTCGTCATACCACAGGCGCTCCTGCGTTCCGTCAGGGAAGACTGCGTTCGTTACCTGCCCCCGCCAATTGTAGGAAAAAAAGGTCACATATCCCAACGAATTGCTGATGGCCGCGAGACGATCGCAGTCGTCGTATGCGTAACACGTCCTGTTGCCCAGGCCATCAATCAAGCATGTGTTCCGACCGCGTTCGTCATATTCATATGAGTCCGCGGCGCCATTCCTCCTTAAAGAACAAACCATCTGTCCGGAATCATTGTACGAGTTCGTTTCGAAGCTCCCATCGGGATAGTCTACCCTGACCACCCGATGCTTGTCGTCTCGTTGATACTTTGTAGTGCGGCCCGCCTCATCCATCCTTTCGGCGAGATAGAAGGGGTACATATCGTCCGTATAGCGAAACACCCTGGTGCCTCGAACGTTGTTCCAGACGGACGTCGCTCTCCCAAAGTGCACGGTCCGCTCATACACATTGGTCCGGCCCATCGCGTCAATCCATTTCCACAGCATCCCCACATCGCCGCCGACGGCATGGTGAATGCCGCGGGTTACGTAGCCCACGGCATTGGTGGCATAGGCGTTTGTGCCGAAATCCTGGACGGTTTGATGGCCGTCCGCATCCACCACGATGCGCTTATCGGCATTGTTGTTATCCAGGAGAAGCCGGGAAAGCATCTGGCTGTTCACCATACTGCGTTCCTCGTAAATCTCCCCCGTGAAAGCCAGATTTGTTTGATACACATACCAGATGGCGCGGCCAGGCCCTTCGTAATGAGGATCGCGCGCTGTCTTCATAAGTGCTTTGCGATACAGATCGTCGGCAGGTTGATAGTAGCTGTATTCCGCATAAGTCCCGTCTCCATAATCAGCGCGGACCAACGGGATGTCCACCGCCTCAAGACTGGGCATCCAGTTGCCGTATTGGTAAGTTACGCAGCGCCCGTCGCTGGCCAGTACCGATGAGATCAGATACACGTCCACGACGGCAACGGAATTCGTCTGCAGATCCGACGCCGAACCGGTGTAGGCCCATGTTGGATTATCCGGATCGATCCTCCAGTAATCGTTGGTATCGCCGGCGTATCGGACAATGAACTTGTAGTAGTGCCAGCCGCGAGCAAGCGTCTCCACGCGCTGCCACACGCCGCTTGTCTGGGTCATGGGCTGAGCTGACCAGCCGTTGAAGCTCCCCGCGAGCAGGACCTCCGATGCGTTCGTTTCGATGTAGTAGAACTCGATGCTCCCCGCGGGCACGGAGTTGGTTGCCGGTTGGTAACTGAAGCGAAGGTACTGGTTGGTATTGGGCCCGGTAACCTGTGAAAGCAGGCCATTGGAATAGGCATACGAATAGCGGTTGGAAAATGGATCTATTGTGGCTTCCATGCGAAATAACTTGGTGCCGCCATCTGTCTGTTTAGTGAAATGGTGTTTTGTGCCGTCTAGAAACATGAGGTAGTAATTGGTGCCATCGGGAAGAATGCGCTCACGGCGTCTTTGGCGAAATTCCCGAACTTCCCATTTGGATATATAATCCGAATACGCTCCTGGCCAATTTCGTTGGTCCCGAAATCAAGAATGCTCCACTGCCAGCTGTGCCTCCAGTAGCCCGCGCCGCCGAAAGGGGTATCAAAAGCGATATGCGGGTAGGCGTCCCATCGGCTGGCGAAGTGGCGCGTCATTTGCAGTTTAAAGGCCCCGACGGTATGAGCCAGTTCCAAGTCCTTGATTTCGCGGCCGACACTGCCGGAAAAGGGATTGAATGGATTCGCCCCGCTTCCACAACTGCTGCACGATGGACCATTAGCGGCACCACCCCAGCCCGATCCGGGCGCGGCCGGCGAGTTTCCGCCTCCTCCATTATTCTGATTGCAGCAATCGGGATCTGTAGTAGTCCCTCCGCAAACTCCACAAACATCAGGCGGTTGCGGTGGATTCCCGCATGACGAGGCGGCGTAGGAGCATCGGGGGCTGCCGGCAACTACTGCGTAAAGAAGAATCCCGGTTAAAGCCTTTTTCATCGCTTCTCATCCTTCTTTGTTACCCAGAAGCTGATCTCTTCTTCTCGCCCGCCAGACCGCAGGATTAAGGGATAATTTCCCGACCATGGCCCTATTTGGAACCGGAACGATATCGTCCCGGTTCCGTCGGTCGTCATAGAATCCGTAGGTTTGCCGTTCACCAACCCGCCATGTAACGTGTACAGGAAGACGCTTATTCCCTTCGGATAGTGAGGCTTCCTGGCAACAACAACCACTTCTTCGTCCGGGTTTAGCGTTAGTTGATCAGTCACTCCCGCGTGGTTGCCGAGTTGGATTTCATGGTTGGTCCGCGTGACACTGATCTCGGTCCACCCTCCCGCCGGTTCAATCGATTTACTGCTTCGACTGTAGGTGTCGGCCGCGGAGCCCGACGCCACGCGCCGCTGGGGCTCGTCGACAGCTCGATAGCCGGCGGTACTCACAAAGGCACAGCAGGCATACATGGCCAATGAAACCCATATACGCTTTTTTTTCATGGCAGCACCTCTCCGTCTCTGGGGTATGTAATTGCGACTACCGGCGAAGGGTTGAATCCTGCGGGATCGGTGCCCGCTTGGTATTCTTCCTGATTGGAATAGCCGTCCGCGTCGGGGTCCTCCTCCGCGTCGGACGGGCCTTCGGGATCGAATCCATTCGCGAGTTCCCACCAGTCAGGCATGCCGTCCTCGTCCGTATCCAGGACCAGGTCGAACGAGAACAGATATTTCATTTGCCCGATATTGGCGGCGGCATAGTCGTTGGTCGCCGAGGCTCCGGCCCAGGGATAGTCATTGGTATAGCCGATGGCCATCAGGCGCTCACAGAACGGCAAGGCCGTATTCTTGAGCTGCCCAATATTGACCGGGGCGTAGTTGGTCGTATTTGAAAACCCGGCCACCAAGTTGGAGATGGCCGTGCCCGCTCCGCCAAATTGGGCGATGGAATCGTCCAGTTCGGAACAGGCCTGAACGGCTATGTGCTTAAGCTGCCCCTGGTTGACTGGGGCATAATCTCCAGCCGGCGCGTTGGTATCCAGCACCCCGCGCGTCGTCCACCATGCCGGGCCCTCTGCGCGGGCATGGAGACAAAGCGCAAACAGCAAGCCAAAGGCCGTCCTGCCGGCCGTCGGCATGAAAGGAACATTCATCTTGGCCTCCTGTCTTCTTGGCGTTATGGGAGGCCATTAGTGAATGTTCCCATGGACAGGCCGCCCTGCGGCAGGACATACAGGGCTGAACCGTTCCCGACAAAAACGCCGTTGCTGATGGCGCTTCCCTGCATGTTGAAGTGCCCGGTGACGCGGATTTCGTTGACGACATTTGATGTCACGTAGAAACTGGCCGTGTAGTTCGTGGTCCAGGTTGCTCCCGCCGACGTTACAGATCTTAGCTTGAGCCACGACAGGCCATAGTTGCCGGCCCAGCCCCCGCCCAAGGAATAGAACGAGTACAGATGGTCAATATTGTCAGCACTTGTTAATATTCTGCCATTATTAATATAAATGGAGGTATAGTAGTTCGAAAGAACGGGGCCACTGATATATGGGGGATTATTGGCAAATGTAATAGTCGCCACACCGCCTATCTTCTTTCCTCCTAAATTTATGTCCCCAGCCAGCGTGTCGCCCGTGACGTTCACAAATCGGCCATCCAATTCCCCGACGTTCAGATCGTTGGTGCCGACGGTCCCATTCTGAATCTGCCAGTAGGACACGGCCCCCTCGCTGATGTGGGCCGACTGGATGGCGCCGCTTTGAATGTGCGCTTGTTGAATGGCCCCGGTGGCGATCATGGCGGAAGTGATCTTGCCTTGCAGCACGCCATCAGCGACCAGAGCATAAGCATTGGGATGAAGCAGTTCTCTTGCTTCGGGCGCCCCGTTCACGACGGGCTCAATATACACTTCCCCGCAGCCCAAGGCTTCAGAAAGCGTTCCCGTCGTGGGCGTATCCCCCACAAGGGCAGAATAGTATCCATCCGCCACCTGGACGGTATTGGAATCTTCGAAGAGGCAGACACCACCAACATCGTTTGTATAGAGCCGCAACAGGAGTTGAATCGTCGGCCCGTTCGTTGTCTCCCCCACATAGACAAATTGTTGAGGCATTTGCGCGAGAACAGCGAAACAACAGGCAACGAGCACCATCCATACGCACAGCAAGCGACGGGTCATGACGGTTTCCTCCCTTTATTACGCGTCGAGCAAACTCGCGGCGGGGTTCAACTCGACGGCTGTTTCCTCCGCACCTCGCACCTTGTACGTTTAATAATCGCTTCTTTCTGTGGATACGTAAGAAAAAAACGAATCAATCGCAGGATACCTTCTGCCAGGAAGAGAGTCATCAGAGTGAATCTACCTGCGCCTGATCCCCTGGGCTCTCATTCGCGCCGATGGTGTCGTGGCCCTGGAGAAGCTTGGTTTCAGGTTGGGCTCTCTTCGGCGGTTGTTTCTTGTTTGATATGGGCTTGCCTTGCCGTCAGGGCTGCTTTTGGGCGCGAGCCAATGCCTCGTCGAGGCGACGCGCAAGAGGGGTATACATGGAGATAAAGTAAATGTTCCGCCTCTCCGGTCCCGGCACAAATCCGGCGGGAAGTCCTGCCGATGAGATGTCGAGCGCCGTACTGCCCGTGCGGAGATACTGCTGTAACAACAGGGCATAGTAAACAGTATTGAGCTCCAAGTCGGACGCGCCCGGGTTTTCTTTCAAGAACGTCTTGGCGTAAGTCTGGCGAAACGATTCGGATGGGGCGCGGGCCGGGAGGTAAACACTCATTGCCGACCCGTCGGCGAGGGGAACGGTCGTAGCGCATGAAAATCCGTCTCTCTTCATGGAGGGCTTGATCCCGGGGGCGGAGAAGAGGATCAGGGCGTCTGCGCCTCGTGCCGCTTGGTCGCGATCGAGCGTGCGATAGCAGCCGTTCCAGCCGCAGCGGCGATTATAGGCGTTAGCGCCCGCGAGCGAAAAAAGCTCCATGAACTCCTCATAGCCGGTCGCATACTCGATGTGTGGGCGGGTGAAATTCTCCATATCCATCACAATTCCGGGGCGAAAGGCCCAAACGAGCGCCAGGGATTCATTCGGGGGAAAGCCGGATATGAGAAGGCTGCGCGTGAACAACCATCGGGGGACGTCAATAACGCCCGCCTCGTCCACGTACGGCTCACGGCCGGGCATGTTTTCGAAGAGGACCTGCTTTAAGGCCTCGATATTCAAAGACCGGTTCAGGTAGTAGGGGGCATATACAGCACGGCTGGCGGTGAGCGCGTATTGAGTCGCCGCCAGAGTCAGCACGACCCCGGAAACGATAACGCGGGTCGCGCGAGCGCGCAGCCGATCCAGACCCTTGAAAAGCAGCAGCACCGCGGGTACCACGCAGGGGGCGATATGCCGCGGCTCCTTCACGACCTGCAAGGTTAGCAGGGCGATGGGTACGATCAGCCACAACCATAGGTCCCCCACGATTTCTCTATCCGTCTTGGATACCGCGCGGTCGGGCAAGGAGGCCCGAACGGCCAGCCACAGGAAAAACGGGGCCAGTAAAAAAAGACCATAGCGACCGAAGGCCGCGGGATAGTAAAGTGCCGATGCCGAGCTGATCACGTCGGGCGGACCAAGGAGCCGCATCGAACGCAACGCCGTGTTTCCCGCGCTCATATAATAGGCGAATCCGGCTGGATTCAGAAGCCAGAAAAGCCCGACAACCACTGCCGGGGGAGCAAGGACGGCCCCGGCCAGCCACAGGCATTGCCGGCCGTCGCGTGTCCGGATGGCGCGTACCAGGGTGGCGAGGACTGGCCCGACAAAAAAAACGGGCCATGTCATTTTAAGCGCGAAGCCCAGGCCGAACAAAACGGGGAAGAAATCAAAACCGGTACGGCCGGGGGGCCGGCGGCGTGCAAACCACGCCGCATAGGTAAGCGTAACCAGTGCCGTCAGTCCGAATTCGAGGTACAACTCGCGTGATAGTCCCAGCAGGAGGGGGGAGGAAACCATCGTGGCCAGAACGACAGGCGCGGGGATAGTCAGGGGGATGTGTCGGCACAGCGAATACACACCCCAAGCCATGAAAAAGAGCCATATGGCATTAGTGGCCAGCGCGAATCCAATAGATCCGCAAACGGCAAGGGCAGGGGCCAGCAGGAGGGGATAGATGGAGGCAACGGGAAATCCCCGCAGGGTGGCGCCGCCCGAGGCGATCCGGCCGGCCCAGTGATAGTACTGTTCGGGATCCATCCAGGAAAACGCGTCCCGGGGCCACACATCGGCACCCAGATGCGCCGCGAGCCCCAGGAGAAGGAGCCCCATCACTAAACAAGCTGGATATCGTTTATGCATGCTTTGGCCGGGCGATTCGAGCCCGCTCGGATCGTCTGTCGTAATACTGCCCGGCAAGAAATTGCGCAATATCAATCGGCGCAGCATTCCAACTGCGGGTCGCGAAATACGACTGCGGCCACGATAACCTTGCCACTCTCCACGCGCTTACGCGCGCGGCTGCGTAGCCGTCCCGGTAACGGGGCGGCCGGCATTTCATGGCGGATTAGTAAAAAGGCTATTTGAATTGTCGCCATTGCGGAGACATTAGTATACGTTCGCCATTGATGACACGCAGAAATAGCCTTTGGCGCAAGCTGGCCATTGCGTTGGCTATGCCTGTATTGTTGCTTGTTCTTGCCGAGGTGCTTGTGCGTCTCTTCGGGGCTAATCGATCAGGCAGGAACTCCTGGCGGTGGGGCCGATTCTGGGGATGCCACAGTTCAGGAGCGGTTCGACAACTATTACTCCGGCTACGAAATACCTGCCGCTTTCCAAGCGCTTACGCGCGCGGCTACGTAGCCGCCCCGGTAACGGGGTGGCAGGTATTTCATGGTCGGAGTAGTATGAGCGGTCGCCGCTCACAAGCCGGGCAGGCTGCGGCATGCCCATGAGCTGCTTCGAAAAAGCGGGATAAGCGCAGGCCGGCATGGAGATTGTTGCACAGTCTGGGATGAAATCATCCTTTGGCGCCGCCCTTGGGATCGGCTTGTCGATTATTTTGATCTATGGCGCGTGTCTCGCTTTCTTTATCCCCCGCGATGGTTTTTGGGCTGCCGACACGGGCTGCAAATTTATACAGATGGAGGGGCTTATCCAAAGTGGATATCGTGTTTTTGATATTCGCTGGCCGGGGGCGGCCGTGGATCCCGACTTGGCATGGGCACCCATTCCATATCCTTTCGGTATAAAGATCGGAGGGAAGCTCTTTCTTCAGTACACGCCGATATTTGCACTGCTTGCTAGTGTGCCGTACAGACTCATCGGATTCGCCGGGCTCTACGTGCTCCCCTGCTTGGCGGGCCTCCTATTGTTGCCGGCCGTATATGGCATAGCGCGCGAAACCGGTTCCCGACCCGGCGCGGCGCCGCTAGCGGTCCTGCTGACGGGGCTGGCCGGCCCTTTGTGGTTTTATAGCCTTTCTTTCTGGGAGCATACGCTGGCCGTTGCCCTGTTGGGTTGGTCTATCTGGGCAGGGCTGTGCCACCTTCGGACAGGCACCGCGCTGCCATTGGTCGTCGCCGCGCTGCTGTCCGGATTGGCGATCTATGTTCGAGATGAATTATATCTTTTCGCCGGCATATGGGCTGTTGTGCAGGGCTTCCTGTCGCCCCGCCGACGTATCGCATGGCTATTCCCCGCCGTTGCGGTTGTTACCCTGATACCATTATGGATATTCTATTATTGTTCATTGGGTAATCCTTGTGGTTATCACTTTGTCCAGGCGAAAGAGGCCTTCAATCTTGCACGCTTCGTATCCGAACGAGTGGTGGTTTTTCGCAATCTGTTCCTTAACGCCCATCCACAACCAATCGTGTCACTCCTGTTGAGCATACCCTTGCTGTCTCTCGGGCTGTTTCGCTCGTTGGATGATCGCTGGGCGCCTGGGATCTTTCTACTCATGGGGTTGAGCGGGCTCTTGATTTTGGTTACACTTGCGGCCTCGACATCGCCGATGGATACGATGTTGTACACTAATGGGCTTTTTGCTCCCGCCCCCATACTGGCCGTTGGGTTTGCCCGCTTCGCGCCGGCCAAGTGTGCGTCAGTGATGTCTGGCTCCCGGGGATTGAAAGCCTTGGTGTGGCTGACTGTTGGATACGCGATCGGATACGGCTGCCTTGCCCCGGTGGTCAGTTCGCAGGGGATTCATTGGGGGTGCCGCTTTCTGCTCCCCGTCTACCCGCTTCTCGCCATTCTTGCCGCGCGCGTCATAACGGCTTTGTGGAGAAACTCGCTCGCGGGTAAGGCGACCATAACCGCTGCCGTGGGCGTCGCTGTTCTTTTGCAGTTGTTCTCGATACGCCTTCTCATTCAACGTCAGACCTATACGAAAAACGTCGCGAGTGTTTTGTCTGTTCGTCCCGAAAGAGTTTTTGTTACCAATGTCCCTTTGCTGCCCACGACGTCCCTTGCGCCTCTCTTTTTCAGCCGCCCCATCTTCCTCGTGCGCACTCCGGAAGAGTTGACGACCCTGCTGGCTCGTTTACGGGAAGCAGGCGTTCAGGATGTGGCCTGGTTAACGCACGAGCCACCCCATAGCGTACCCGCACCGGGCGCCATTCGTATTCACGATCCCTGGCGCCGCTTCCTCGCTGTGGACGTTCGCACGATCCGTGTGGCGTCACCATAAAATCAGAAGAATGGGGAAGCGTCCAGCGCGGCGGCCCAGTCCCGCTCGATCGCCGCCATGGCGGACCGGCCGACGGCGTCGAAGTAGGCCGCAAGCTGCCGGTGCGCGTCGGCATCTCTCGTGATGTCGAATACCAGCAGGCTCCGCGCGAGCACGGCAACCGGCGTCCGCGCGTGAAGCCACTCGAAGTTGCGATGCCCCTCGTAGTAGGTGCTCTGGTAATTCGTGGCGGACACCACCAGCAGCGCCCGCCGCTCCTTGCGCAGGTCCGGATCCCGGTCGTGGAAATCCGGATTCGTCACGGAGCCCACCGAGACGTGTTCCAGACCATAGGCGTTCGGATCGGCCGTCCCGAAGTACGACAGATAAAATCCGCTGATGTTCTCTTTTAGAACATAATCACGGAGCGCCCGGAGACCCTGCCCCCAGTCCACGTTGGAATCCGTTGCCAACTTGTACCCGTTCGCGGGACCGCCGACCGTCTCGTTGAAGTAGGCCAGAAAATACGGCGCGGAATACGCGGTCCCGGCGGCGTACCAGAGCCCCAGCGCGGCCGACGCGATCGCCCACGGCCGGCGCGGCAACCGGTCGGCCAGGAACAGCCCCACCGCGAGAAACAGGAACGGGTACACCGGCAGGAGGTGGCGATGCCCGATCTGGATGTCCGAGCGGCAGAGCAGGACGAAGTAGACCAGCGGCGGAAGCCACAAATACCACGGAATCCGCATGGGCTTCCGCAGGACGGCCGACGCGGCCGCAAGCAGGCCCAGCAGCAAAGGCAAGGGCGTCTTGATGAGGAAGAGGGCCGGGAAGTAGTACCACCAGCCGGTCTCGCTGTGCCGGCCGAAGAGAAATGTTGGTTGTCCCTTCTTGGTCATGAACAGGACGCCCCGCAGTCCCTCGACGAAGACCGGCAATTCGTGCCCGCGGTAGATCAGCGCCAGCATCAGGATTAAAGCGGCGGCGAACCAGCCGACCTGGCTCCACGGGAACGGCAGGCGCCCCTTGCGCGCGATGAACCAGAGGGCGAGAACCGGCAGCGCAGCGATCGCGGTGAACTTGCTGGCGAGGGCCAGGGCCAGCAGCGTGCCGGCCCACACGGCATCCCGCCGCTGCCCGCGCTGCTCCCAGCGCCCCCAGCAGAGGAAGAACAGGAAGAAGAACGCGGAGACCGCCAGGTCCGTGGTCACGAGGCTGGCCGCCGCCAGCACCGCGGGGTTCAGGATGTAGAGGAAGAACGCGATCCAGGCCGCGCGCGGATTGAAGAACCGGGCGCAGACGCCCCAGATCGCGACGGCGGCGAGGCCGGAAAAGACCAGCACCCCCGCGCGCCCGGTGTTGAGCAGGCGGTCGGGATCCGTGCCCGCGCCGTTGTGGAAGAGAAACCGATGGGCCAGCGCGTAGGCGGGATTCGGATCGCGGTAGGGCGCCGCGACGTATTCGCGGGGTACTTCCGGCTTCAGCCCGAGGAGTGGAAGCGCGGCCATGAGTTGCTGGACGGGCGGATGGTACAGCCCGTTGAAGCAATCCTTCCCCGTCGCCAGGAAAATGTATCCGCTCAAGAGGTGCGGGGGCTCGTCGAAGACGGCCGACTGCGCCCGGATCGCGGCCCCGCCCAGCGCCAGGTGCAGCAGGACCCCGGCGGCCAAAAACAGGACCGTGACGGCCCTGCTTTTACCGGCGGAACTCTGGATCAGCGCGTCCGGCCTCACGCCCCGTGTTCCTAGCAGGGGTGGGCGCCCCGTTCAACGAGAAAGGGATGGCGCCGCGCCTACGAACACCCCATCGAGTTGCCGCAGTTGTAGCAGCGGTAGCAGGCGCCGTTGCGGACGGTGATCGCGCCGCACTGGTCGCAGACCGGGGCGTCCTCCATGAAGTTCTTGAACTGCGCGTCGAGAACCTGGACGTTCATCCCGTGCGCCGGGGCCGCGGCGGGTTTGGCGGGCTTGTCTGTGGCCGGGACCGCGACCGCCGGTTCGGGCTGCAGCGACTTCGCCGGGGCCGGGGCCTTGAAGCCCTCGAGGAACGTGTGGCCGAGCCACCGGAAGATGTAGTCCGGCAGCGACTTGGCGATCGGGATGTCCGGGTTCTTGGTGAAGCCGCTGGGCTCGAACCGCGAGTGCGCGAATTTCTCGACCAGCGTCTTCAGCGGCACGCCGTACTGGAGGCACATGGAAATCGCCGTGCCGAAGGAGTCCATCAGCCCGCCGATCGTGCTGCCTTCCTTGGCCATGGTGATGAACAACTCGCCGGGCGAGCCGTCGTCGTACAGCCCGACGGTCAGGTAGCCCTCGTGCCCGGCGATGTCGAACTTGTGGGTGATCGACTGCCGCGTGCTGGGCATCCGCTTGCGCAGCGGGCGCGCCTTGGAGCCGTTGCCGCCCGGTTTCTCGGCGGCCTTCTCGGTCTTGCCCGTGTTCACCGGCTGGCTGCGCTTGCAGCCGTCGCGGTAGATCGCGATGGCCTTCAAGCCCAGCTTCCAGCCGTCGATGTACGTCTGCATGATCTCGTCCACGGTCGCTTCCGTGGGCATGTTGACGGTCTTGCTGATGGCCCCGGAGAGGAACGGCTGCACCGCGCTCATCATCCGCAGGTGCGCGCCGTAGGGGATGTACCGCCGCCCGTTGCGCGGCTTGAAGGCGCAGTCGAACACCGGCAGGTCCTCGTCCTTGATGCCCGGCGCGCCCTCGATGGTGTCGTTGTGCTCGATGTACTCGAGGATCTCCTGGACCTGGGGCCGGCCGTAGCCGAGCCGCTGGAGCGCGGCGGGGACGGTGCGGTTGACGATCTTCAGCATCCCGCCGCCGGCGAGGAGCTTGTACTTCACGATCGCGATGTCCGGCTCCACGCCCGTCGTGTCGCAGTCCATCATGAACCCGATCGTGCCGGTCGGCGCCAGGACGGTGACCTGGGCGTTGCGGTAGCCGTGCTTCTTCCCGGCCTCCAGCGCCTCGTCCGCCGCTGCGCGCGCGGCGGCCAGCAGGTCGGGCGGGCAGCCCGGCGGCAGCGTGTCCAGCGCGGCGCGATGCCGGCCGACGACTTCGAGCATGGTCTCCCGGTTTTCGGCGAAGCCCTCGAACGGGTCGAGCGCCTCCGCGAGGCGCGCGGACTGCGTGTACGCCCCGAAGTGCATGACCGCCGTCAGCGCGCCCGCGATCGCGCGGCCGCGGTCGCTGTCGTAGGGCAGCCCGAGGGCCATCAGCAGCGAGCCGAGGTTGGCGTAGCCGAGCCCCAGCGGGCGGAACCGGTGGCTGTTGAGCGTGATGGACTCCGTCGGGTAGCTCGCGTTGTCCACGATGATCTCCTGCGCCGTGACGAAGATCCGGACCGCGGCGCGGAACCGTTCGACGTCGAAGCCGCCGTCGTCCCGGACGAACTTCATCAGGTTCAGGGAGGCCAGGTTGCAGGAGCTGTCGTCGAGGAACATGTACTCGCTGCACGGGTTGCTGGAGTTGATCGGGCCCGTGCGGGCGCAGGTGTGCCACCGCTGGATGCTGTCCTCGTACTGCACGCCCGGGTCGCCGCAGGTCCACGTGCCCTCGGCGATCCAGCGCATCAGGTCGCGCGCCTTGTACGTCGGCCCCGACTTGGCGGGATCGGTCACCCAGCGCGTCGGCCACTCGCCATCCTCGAGCACCGCGCGCATGAACGCGTCCGACAGCCGCACGCTCAAGTTCTCGTTCTGGTAGCCGATGGACGCGTAGGCCTCGCCGTTGAAGTTGCCGTCGTAGCCCTGCTCGATCAGCGCCCAGGCCTTCTTCTCCTCGTTCTGCTTGGCCTGGATGAACTCCTTGACGTCCGGGTGCCAGCATTTCAGCGTGTTCATCTTCGCCGCGCGCCGCGTCTTGCCGCCGGACTTCACCACGCTGGCGATCGAGTCGTAGACCTTGAGGAACGAGAGCGGGCCGCTGGGCCGGCCGCCGCCGCTCAACTTCTCGCGCTCGCTGCGGAGGGTGGACAGGTCCGACCCGGTGCCGCTGCCGAACTTGAAGAGCATGGCCTCGCTGTGCGCGAGCCGCATGATGCCCTCCATCGAGTCCTCGACCGACTGGATGAAGCAGGCCGAGCACTGCGGCTTCTCGTACTGGGTCTCCGCGCGGCGCACGCGGCCCTCGGCGCGGTCGAAGTAGAGCAGGCCGTGCCCGTTGCCCTTGCCGGTGCCGTACTGGTGGTGCAGCCCGCAGTTGAACCAGACCGGCGAGTTGAACGAGCCGTGCTGGTGCAGGCAGAGCCACGCGAGTTCGTTATAGAAAATCTCCGCGTCCTCCGGCGATGCGAACACGCCGTCCGCGAGGCCCCAGTCCGCGATCGTCCGCGCGACCCGGTGGATGAGCTGGCGCGCGGAGTGCTCGCGCGCGGCCGTCCCGAGTTCGCCGTAGAAATATTTGGACGCGACAACGTTCGTCGCGAGCATGGACCATGCGCGCGGCACCATCACGTTGTCCTGCTCGAAGATCGTCTTGCCCTTCTCGTCGCCGATGACCGCCTTGCGCCGCTCCCACTCCACCGCGTCGAAGGGGTTCACGCCCGTCGTGCTGAACACGCGGGGAATCGCGAGGCCGGGCCGGGCTTTCTTCTTGGCCGCCGGGGCGGCGCGCCGGGCGCTTTTCGCCGCGGGCCCTCGCCGTGAATGCGCCGCGTCCTTGTCGCAAAGCTCCACCGATTCGCGCGTGTCCAACATGAAAATCCTCCTTATTACAACTCGCTGAAAACAAGACGGTTATGGCTGCGAACGAACCAGGCGAACCACCACATATTGATGCTTCGCACCATGACCTCGCAAAATACCCCTATATATAGGGGCGTCAACCTTAAAAAGGAACTTAAAGAAAAATGGGCGGAATGGCTTTGCTTTCAGCCGGATTGTGGAGGCGCCACGCCCTCGCGGCGTCAGCGTTACGGATGGTCGCCGGTATGGCTGGCCTTCAACTGCAGAACGATCGGCGCGCCTTCGAGCCCGAACGCGTTCCGCAGTTCGCGGACCAGGTACGCGCGGTAGGCGGGCGTCATCCGTTTGGGATCGTTGACGAAGAGCCGGATGGTCACCGGCGCCGTTTCCGTTTGCGTGGCGTAGTAATATTTCATCCGGCGCCCGCGGATGTGCGGGGCCTGGACCCGCGCGACGGCGTCGTGCAGCACGCGGTTCAACAGGCCGGTGGTCAGCTTGCGCCGGGTCTGTTCGGCCACGCGGTCGATGGCCTCGATGCTGCGGCGCAGCGAGTAGCCCGTCAGGCTGGACACGAACAGGATCGGCGCGAAGTCGAGGAAGGGCAGGACACGGCGCAGCGCGGCCTCGTACTCGTCCTCCTTGACGCCCCTGGCGAGGTCCCACTTGTTGACCAGCAGCAGGCAGCCCTTCCGGTGCTCCAGGATCTGCGCGGCCAGCTTCTTGTCCTGCTCGCCCGGCCCCTCGACGGCGTCGAGCATCAGCACGGCCACGTCCGCGCGCTCGATGCTCTTCTGCGCCCGGAACAGGCTGAACCGCTCGACGGCGGTGTGCGCGCGGCCGAGCTTGCGCGCGCCGGCGGTGTCGATCAGCAGGTATCGCCGCGCGGATTCGCCGGCGCCGACGGAGAAGGGGACGTCGATGCTGTCGCGCGTGGTGCCGGGCACGTCGGAAACGATCACCCGGTCGCTGCCTAGCAACTTGTTGATATAAGAGGACTTGCCGACATTCGGCCGCCCGACGATCGCCACCTTGAGGGGCGGCTCCTCGGCGATGTCGGCGGGCGGCGGCAGGGCGGCGAGGATGGGCGCCATGAGCGCGTCGAGGCCGCGGTTGTGCAGCGCGGAAACCGGGAACACGGGAAAGCCGAGGCTCTCGAACTCCGAAACCTGGTCGTCCAGCCCCGGGTGATCGGCCTTGTTGGCCGCGATGACGGTGCGGCGCCCGCTGGCGTGAAGCCGCCGGGCCACCTCGCGGTCCAGGGGCAGCACGCCCGCGGTGATGTCCACGACGAGGATCAGCGCGGCGGCTTCCCGGATGGCCAGTTCCGCCTGGCGCTGCGTCTCGGCCTCAAAGAGGTCCTTGGCCGCGGACGCGTCCATCGTGGAAAGCCCGCCCGTGTCGGTCAGCTCGAAGCGACGGCCGGCCCATTCGGCGCGGCATTCCAGCCGGTCGCGCGTGACGCCGGGCTCCTCGTGGACGATGGCGATGCGGCGGCCGGCGAGGCGGTTGAAGAGCGCGGACTTGCCGACGTTCGGCCGGCCCACGATGGCGACCACCCGCTGGGGAACGGGCTCGCTCATGGCGGGGAGGGCATGCGCCCGGGAGCGGCGGAGTGTTTCTCGAGTTGGCGCAGGCCGTCGAACAGGTACCACACGCCCGAGATGAACGTGAACGAACCGGCGAGCAGGATCCATACGGCGAACAGCCTCGGCCGGCCCTGCATGAGCACCCACGTTATGGTGATCATCTGGAAAAACGTGGCGACCTTGCCGACCACGCGCGGTTTCACCACCACGGATCCGGCGACGGCATGAATCACGGCCGCGCCGAGGATCAGCACCACGTCCCGGCTGATCACGAGCAGGGTGAACCAGACGGGGATATGCGGTTCGAGCGAGGGCAGGGCCGGGCGGGTGAGCAGGATGAGGGCGGACAGCAGCAGGGCCTTGTCCGCCAGCGGGTCCAGGATCTTCCCGAGGTGCGTGATCTCGTCCCGCGAGCGCGCGAGATAGCCGTCGAGGGCGTCGGTGGCGGCGGCCACGATGAATACGACCAGGGCGGCGATCCGGTAGCCGTCCTCGGCCCGGCCAAGGGCGAGTCCCTGGGTATAATAGAGGAGCATCAGGATGAAAACCGGCACGGCCAGGATCCGGAGGATCGTGACCCGGTTGGCCAGCGTCATGTGGTGACTGGTCTGGTGGTCCGCCGTCATCGGTAAGCCTCGACTCCCGGGCCATGTACCATGCCGGGTTCCCGAAAAGCACGCTTTTTCGCGGCGCCGGCCGGGTTCCGCTTGGCTCCGGCGGCGGACCGGGGTAGGATTAGTCAAAGAAAAAGGATGACGATGCACTGGCTGTTGCTGATGGTGGTGGGCTTGGCTGTCGGGGCCTTGAGCGGGCTCCTGGGCATCGGCGGCGGCGTGATCGTCGTGCCGGTGCTGGTGATGGGCTTCGGCTTTTCCCAGCATACGGCGCAGGGGACGAGCATGGCGCTGTTCGCGCTGCCGATCGGCCTGCTGGCGGCCATCACCTACTATCGCCATGGCCACGTGAACCTGCCGGCCGCGGGGCTGATCTGCCTGGGTTTTGTGATCGGCGGCCTGCTGGGCGCGCGCCTGGCCGTGATCCTCCCCGAACTGCTGCTGCGCCGCGTGTTCGGGATATTTCTGCTGGTGATATCGGTGCGCCTGATTTTTTTTAAATAAGGATTTCATCCCATGGCTTCGGTCAGCGTCCGCGAAGGGGTCTGCCACGCCCTCTATGTTTTCGACATCGGGCTCTCCATTCGCCTCGATCGCGTCCGGGGTCTGCTGGCGCGGTCGGATGTGAAGACCGAGGCGACCACCAGCCGCCGGGCCCCGAAGTACTACGGGGGCTACCAGCCCGCGCCCTTGCACGTCGCCCAGCGGGCCGAGGCCCTGCAGGTGGCCGACCGCGCCCTGTCCTCCGCCGTGGACATGGTCCTGTACGACTTCGGCGCGGTGACCGTGGCCTACGCCATCCCGTTCGAGGGCCCCCTTTCCGAACTGGGCCGCCTTAGCTGCGAGCTCAACGCCGGGGACGCGCTGGAGCGCGACGCCCGCGGCCGCGTCGACGGCCTGCTGCGCCGCATCCGTCGCGCCGTCTCGCGCCCGCGCCCGACCGGCCCGGTCGAGGACTACCTCATGTTCGAGGTGCGCCAGGCCGATCTGCCCTGTCCGCTGGACCAGCTGCCCGCCCGGCACGGCGAGGAGATCGCCCGCATCCTGCGCGCCGAGACCGGCCCGCTCTCCGCCCAGGAGGTCGCCGACGCCGTCTCCGTCCAGCTCTCCTACGGGCCCGACGACCTGACGCTGATCGACTGGAACGCGGCGCTGATCTTCGACCGCGACGCCGGCGACGTGCTCGACGTCCTCGAGTTCGCCAACATCGAACTGCTCGAACTCCGCGTGCTCGACGCCCAGCTCGACGATTCGCTGGACCGTTCCTACGAGCTGCTTTCGCGGTTTACCTGGCAGCGCCTGCTCGGCCTCTCCCGCATGTCCAGCCTGCGGCGCGTCGGCCAGATGCAGGTGGACGGGGCCATCCTCTTCGAGCGCGTCAGCAACGCGCTGAAGCTCCTGGGCGACCAGTACCTCGCCCGCGTCTACCGCCTGGCCTCCCAGCGCTTCCACCTTGCGGAGTGGAACGCCGGCAACCTCCGCAAGCTGGACACCATCGAGAGCCTCTACGAGAAACTGAGCGACCGCAACGCGAACCGCCGGCTGGAGATCCTCGAATGGATCATCATCGCGCTCATCGCGTTCGAGATCGTGTGGCCGTTCGTCTCGAAGCGGTGGGGGCTGTGAAGACCCTCGCGCGCCGCCTCTTCTACTGGCTGCCGCCCCTCGCGTGGGCGGGGGCCATTTTCTACTTGAGCTCCCTCACGCGCCTCCCGCGGCCACCGGCGTACCCGGGCGAGGACAAGGTCATCCATGCCCTGTTTTTCGGAATCCTGGCCCTGTGGCTCCTGCGCGCGCTGGCGGGGGGGCAGGGGATGTCGGCCGGCCGGGCGGCCGCGTTCGCCTTCGCCTTCGCGTCGCTCTACGGCGCGATGGACGAGGTACACCAGCACTTCGTGCCGCCGCGGACGATGGATGCGGTGGACTGGCTGGCGGACACCTTCGGGGCGGCGGTGGTCTTCCTGGCCGCGCGATGCCTCCCGCGCGCGGAGGGGGCGGCCGGACCATGACGCGCACGCAGGCTGAAAAACGGGTTGCGGAACTCCGGCGGGCACTGAACCGCCACAACCGCCTCTACTATGTCGAGGCGCGGCCGGAAATTACCGATCACGAATACGACGCGCTTTACAAGGAATTGCGCGTCATCGAGGAGCAGTTCCCCGGCCTCGTCACGCCCGACTCCCCGACCCGGCGCGTCGGCGACGAACCGCTCAAGGAGTTCCGCAACGTCCGGCACCTCGTCCCCATGATGTCGCTGGACAATACGTACGATTTCGACGAGCTGCGCGAGTTCGACGGCCGCGCGCGCAAGCTGCTTCCCGGCGAGCCGATCGAGTACGTGCTCGAACCCAAGGTCGACGGCGTGTCCATCAGCCTCCGCTACGAGAACGGCGCCTTCACCCTCGGCGCCACCCGCGGCGACGGAACCACCGGCGACGACATCACCGCCAACCTCCGCACCATCCGCTCCCTCCCTCTTTCTCTTGCTCTTGCTCCTTCTCCTTCTCCTTCTCCTTCTCCTTCTCCTTCTCCTTCTCCCCCCCCGCTCCTCGAAGTCCGCGGCGAGGCCTACCTGCCCGTCGAGGGCTTTAAAAAGCTCAATGCCCAGCGGGAGAAGGACGGCGAGGAGCTCTTCGCCAATCCGCGCAACGCCTGCGCCGGCTCGCTCAAGCAACTGGACTCCCGCATCGTGGCGGCGCGGCCTCTTTCTGCCGTCTTCTACGCCGTCGGAGCCTGCGAGGGCATCGAGTTCGCCGAGCAGGCGGAGGTGCTCGAGGCGCTGAAGGCGTTCGGGCTGCCGACCCCGCAGTTCTGGCGGCGGTGCCGCGACATCGAGGAGGTGATCGCCGCCGCCGGCGAGTTGCAGAAACTCGAGGCGACGCTGCCGTACGAGATCGACGGCGCGGTGGTGAAGGTCAACAGCCTGGCCCAGTGGAAAAAACTCGGCACGACGGCCAAGGCCCCGCGCTTCGCGATCGCCTACAAGTACTCCCACGAGCAGGCCCGCACGAAGCTCAAGGCCATCACCGTGCAGGTCGGCCGCACCGGGACCCTCACGCCCGTCGCCGAACTGGAGCCGGTGTTCCTCGCCGGCTCGACGATCTCGCGCGCGACCCTCCACAACGAGGAGGAGATCCGGCGCAAGGACATCCGCGTCGGCGACACGGTGATCATCGAAAAGGCCGGCGAGGTCATCCCGGCCGTCGTCGCGGTCGTCCCGGAGGAGCGCCCGCGCGGCGCGAAGCCGTTCGACCTCGCCAGGCACGTGGCCGGGAAGTGCCCGGCCTGCGGCGGGCCGATCCGGCGCGACCCGGAATTCGTCGCCTGGCGCTGCGAAAACATCGCGTGCCCGATGCAGCTCAAGCGGACGATTCTGCATTACGCCTCGCGGCGCGCCATGGACATCGAGAACCTCGGCGAAGTGCTGGTTAACCAGCTCGTGGACCAGGGCCTGGTGAAGGACGTGGCGGACCTGTACGGTTTAGCGGCGGAGCCGCTGGCGGCCCTGGAGCGCATGGCGGAGAAATCCGCCGCGAACGTGGTCGAGGCGGTCGCGGCGAGCAAGGGGCGGGAATTGTGGCGGCTGATCAACGGGCTTGGAATCCTGCACGTTGGCGAGGGCGCGGCCCGGAAGCTGGCCGCACAATTCCGCGACCTCGACGCCCTGGCCGCCGAGAGCGTCGAAGGCCTGCAGCAGGCACGCGACGTCGGGCCTGTGATGGCCGAGAGCGTCCATGACTTCTTCCGCAACCCGCGCAACCGCAGCGTAATCGAGAAGCTGCGGAAGGCGGGTGTCAACTTCAAGACCGGGCCGGAAAGCGAAGCCCCCGCCGCCGGCGGACCGCTGGCCGGCAAGACCGTCGTCGTCACCGGCACGCTCAAGAACTACTCGCGGGAGGGGATCAAGGACCGCCTGCACGAGGCCGGCGCGACGGTGACGGACAGCGTCAGTAAAAAAACCGATTACCTCGTCGTCGGCGCGGACGCGGGCTCCAAGCTGGACAAGGCGAAGAAGCTGGGCGTGACGATCCTCGACGAGGCCGCGCTCGAAAAAATGCTCGCCGGCTGATTTTCCAAACATTGGAAAACACACCCGGGAATTTTCCAGGGATTGGAAAGCGCCGCGACGGCCGGCCGCCTTCAGGATCAGCCTGCGTTCTTCTCGCCGCAAACCAGGAAGACGCTGAACGTGCGGACGGCGCCTGTCCGGCCGGGCCGTGTGACTTCCGCGGCGGTCGTTGCGGTGATCTTGGAGAAGCCCGCCTGCCTGAACCAGTCGCCCAGCGCGTTCCTTTCAAACCCGAAATGAAACACGCCGGTATTGTCGTGGTGGAACTCGCCTCCGTCGGAATCCAGGTCCGCCACGCAAAGGCGTCCGGGCATCTTGAGGGCGGCGAACAACTGGCGGAGCAGGGCCGCGGGCTGTTCGATGTGATGGAAGGCCATGCTGCTGACGATCAGGTCGTAGGCGCCGGCCAGGCTGCCGCCGGGAAGCAGGTGCCTTGTGTGAACGTTATTCAGTCCCTGCTCCCTCGCCTTGGCTTCCATCACCTCGATCATCGCGAGGGAGCTATCGGCGCCGGTGACCGACTTGACCAGGGGGGCGAAGTTCAGGGCGACAAGGCCCGTGCCGCAACCGAAATCAAGGATGTCCATGTCGGGCGTAAGCGGAACCTGTCGCGCGATAGCCCGGGCCACGTCCGCGGCCAATCGTACCCGGGCCGGATTTTCGTCCCAGTTAGCCGCTTCCTTATCGAAGTCGCGTCTATTGGTGTTCATTTGGCCCCATGGTTACAGGAAAATCAGCGCCCGGTTCTCATCCCGGGCAGGCGGCTGGGGACGCGAGGGGGCGGGCTCCTCTAATTCGTCGGGGTGGGGCGGGGCGGCTGGCTCCGCCGCGGCGGGCGTCGCCCGCTCGGACAGGAGCCAGTCCAGTTCCACGCCCAGTATTTCCGAGATGGTCAGCAATTCGTAGTCCAGGACGCCGCGCAACCCGTTTTCGATCTTGGCGACGGCGGCCCGATCCAATTGAACGCCCCGGGCGATCGCGGCATCGGACAATTCCTGCTGGGTGATCCAGTTATTGTTCCGTTTTCGAGCACTCGCAATCCTTCTGCCGCTGATGTTTTTCATGCCATTGATCATTGTCACACCTCTATGTTCTAAAATAGATCAATACAGAAGATGCGGCGCGCCGTCAATGTAATAAGGGGCGCCGTTTATTATGCTGGAGACGGATCGTGATGCGGGTCCGGGCGCACGGTCTGGATATAGCTCACGCCGATGAGCGCCCGCGTGATGCAGGAGTTGTCGAGCAGGTGGCGCATGTCCACGAACTCGCCGTTCTGGACGACGCGCTGGATTTCGTCCTCGAGGTCTGTCGGCCGTTCAGGGAAAGGCTGTTCCTTGAAGAGCACGGCGTGGTTGTGCAGCAACTCGGTCTTGGCGCCGATATTGGCCGGATGCAGATAAAAGACCTTGTTCAATTCCACCGAATCGAAGGCATCCAGAGGCATGGCGAGATCCGCGCCGACTCCGCACATGAGCATGGTCACGTTCCGGTGCCGGGGCTCGCGGTCGCAGGCCATCCATTCGCCGATGTTCGAGGGATCGGTGATCAACCCACCGTTGGCGGGCGCGAGCGGCGCGACGGGCGAGCGGAGCACGCCGGAGCCGTACACGGCGACGGCCTGCGCCCGCAACGCGAGACCCAGTAGGCCCTTGCAGTCCGGCCGCCGGCGGCGGGCCAGTTGAAAAAGGTCCCGGTACAACTGCGAGATGGTGGTGCCGGACGGCTCCCGGCTCTCGAAGACCATGAATTCGTCGAATCCGCCCGCGAGGGAGATGTTGTAGCCGGTGCGGATCATCACGTGCCCCTTGTCCGTCTTGGGGATGAGAAAGTCCGGCGTGTCGTGTCCGTCGGTCGGCAGCCAGACCATCGTGCCGCCGATCGTCATCATTTCGCCCATGATTTCGAAGAAATCCTCGGGCGCGCGGCCGAGTCCGCCGAGCCCGATGGAGTATTCTGTCTCGAAAAACCGCTTGGAGAGCAGTTGGTCCGGGGTCACGCGGGCGTGGAGGACGTCGCGTACGTCGCCGAGCACCTCGACGGCGCCCGGGCCGCCGCCGGCGTTCATGATACGGACCGCGCCGTGATCCAGGGCGGCGGTTTCCAGGTGGTCCCAGTGGTCTCGATTGTGCCGGCGAAGGGCCGCGCGCCGCGCGCTGGCCAAGGCCTTTTCGAGGTTGTCGAATTGCGGCAGGACGTCGGCAACGCCCGTGACTTCCAGCACTTCACGGCAGTAGCCCTGTAGCCTGGCCAAGATCAGGGCCCCGTCACGCCGCATCAGTTCCTTGTGGACAGGCAGCAGGATGCGGAGGCCGGCGCTGCTGATGTAATCGACGCGGCTCATGTCCAGCAGCAGGCAGACCGTAGCGGAGTCGAAATCCTGTTTCAGGGCGCCCGCCAGTTCGCTGGATCCGAAGGCATCGAGACGCCCATCCAATTCTAAAAGCAGGATAGTTCCTTTTTCTCTGATGGTGATTCGCATAATTTAATCATACATATAATGGCAGAGGGGGGGGGCATGCAACCCATCGACGAACTCCCTGCGGTTCGCTTGCCCGCTTCTCCCCCGCAGAAGGTATCACAGTTTATAAACTGTGATACACGATTTGTTTTTCGATATTACTTAAGAATATTGCACTTCTTGCGGCCAAAATATCACAGTTTATAAACTGTGATACATGGATTCGTCCGGCGTTTATTGCTTAAAGAGTGCGGCGGGATCGCAAAAGGCTTGCGGCATCGGAAAGACCTGTGAAAGACTGGGCGCCGTTCGCCGGGATTCGGCCAACCAATCCGGCCGAGGCCCGCGTAGTAGGGCGCGTTGGCCCAACGCGCCGCCATTTCGGCGGCTTGAGCCAAGCCGCGCATAGCGGGGTCATGTAAGGTCAATAGGATTCTGAATGGGCGGATGGCTGAAAGGCGCGCTGACGGGGGCCGTGTTGGTCACGGCGCTCTGGCTGCTGGCTCCCCAGCGCTCGATCCAGCATGAGGACGGCGCGGTCGAGATCACCTTCATGGGCCCCGACGGCCCGATCAAGGGCGCGCTCGAGGACTCCATCCGCGAGTTCGAGCGGTTGAGCCGCCTGCGCCACGAGCAGGATCCCTCCTATCCCGTCTACCGCGTCATCTCGGGCCAGCACGCCTCGCGCAACCAGGTCGAGGACCCGACCCGTTTCATCGTCAGCGTCGCCGGAGGCATGCCGCCGGACGTGATCTTCTTCGACCGGTTCGCCATCAGCGAGTGGGCCGCCCGCGGCGCGTTTGCGCCGCTGGACGATCGCCTCGCCCGTGACGAAGAGGCTTGGGCGGCCTGGCAGGCCGATCCATCGAAGCCCGAGCCGTGGCCCGGCGCCCGCGAGGAGCCGCCACGCGCGAAGGGCGCCTCCGCCCTCGCGGCTATCACGCCGATCCGCGCCGACGACTTCTTTCCCGCCTGCTGGGACGAGGCCGTCTATCGCAACCCGCTGACGGGCGAACAGGGCACCTTCGGCATCCCGAACAACGCGGACAACCGCGTGCTGCTCTACAACAAGGATATTCTCATCCGCCACGGCTTCACCAACGAACTGGGCGAGGCGCAACCGCCCCGCACGTGGGAGGAACTGGAGGAGATGGCGATCGCGATGACCGAGCGCGACGCGGCGGGCAAAATCAAGACCATCGGCTTCATCCCGAATTACGGTAACTCGTGGCTCTATCTCTATGGCTGGCAGGCCGGCGGCGAGTTCATGAGCGCGGAAGGCCGGACCTGCACGCTGAACCACCCGCGGGTCGTCGAGGCGCTCGACTTCATGACGCGCATCTACGACCGGCTCGGCGGCGCGAGCGATGTCTACGCGTTCCAGACCACCTTCCAGGGCGACGCGCTCGATCCCTTCATCCAGGGCAAGGTGGCCATGAAGATCGATGGGGTCTGGATCTTGAGCTCGCTGGCCTTCTACGGCCGCGATCTGGACTTCGGCTCCGCCCCGCCGCCCATGCCGAAACGCGAACTGGACGCCGGCCGCGCGCCGATCTCCTGGCTCGCCGGCTGGGCCTACGCGATTCCCTCGACTGCCCGCCAGCCGGACGGCGCGTGGGAACTGATCCGCTACCTCGTCAGCCAGCGGTCGCTGGCCATCATGCTCGAAAGCGAATACTTCACGTACGCCAGCCAGGGCCGCCCCTACGTGCCGCGCCAGTACCCGAACCGCGCGCAGAACGAGTACGCCTTCGAGCGCTACGTCCAGAACAACCCGAACATGGAGCCGAAGTTCAAGGCGGCCATGAAGCAGTTCAACGACCTGCTGACGAACTCGCGCTACCGGCCCGTGACGCCCGTCGGCCAGAAGCTCTGGAACGCCCAGATCTGGGCGATGGAGGACGCGATCTTCAAGAAGAAGACGGCGAAGGAATCGCTGGACTACTACACCGCCATCGTCCAGCGCGACCTGAACCTGCTGCTCGATCCGCCGAAGGGCCGGCCGGTCCGGAGTTGGGCCTGGTTTTTCTGGGTGTACGGCGCGCTGGTCGTGCTGGCCGTAGTCGCCGCGTGGTGGCGGGATACGCGGCGCAAGGGGCTGGAGGGCTCGCGCAGCGCCTACTTCCGGGCCGAGTGGCGCGGCGGGGTGGCTTGCGCGCTGCCGTATCTCGTCGGGCTGGTTGTCTTCACCGGCGGCCCGCTGCTCTTCTCGATCGTCATCAGCTTCTGCCGGTTCGACGTGTTGAACCCGGCGGTGTTCACCGGCCTGCGCAACTACCTGTTCATGCTGCGCGGCGACGAGCTGTTCTGGAAATCGCTCTACAACACCGTGTACATGGTCCTCGGCATCCCGCTGGGCATGGCGCTCGGGCTGGGGATCGCGCTGCTGCTGAATCTCAAGGTCCGCGGCGTGGCGGTGTGGCGGACGTTCTTCTACCTGCCGAGCATCGTGCCCGCCGTCGCGTCGAGCATCCTGTGGATGTGGATGTTCAACCCGCAGAGCGGCCTGCTGAACGCCGCGCTCTCGGCGGTCGGGATCGAGGGCCCGAACTGGCTGCAGGACGAGCACACGAGCAAGGGCGCGCTGATCCTCATGGGCCTGTGGGGCGCGGGCGGCGGCATGATCATCTGGCTCGCCGGCCTGAAGGGCATCAGCGAGAGTTACTACGAGGCCGCGGCGATCGACGGCGCCGGGACGTGGCACAAGTTCGTGTACATCACCCTCCCGATGCTGACGCCGTACATCTTCTTCAACCTCGTCATGGGCCTGATCGGCACGTTCCAGATCTTCACGCAGGCGTTCATCATGACCGCGGGCGGCCCGGTGAACTCGACGCTCTTCTACGCCTACCACCTCTTCAACAATGCGTTTCGCTACCTGAACATGGGCTACGCGGCCGCGATGGCATGGTTCCTGTTCCTCATCGTCGTCGTGCTGACGGCGATCCAGATGAAGATCTCGAGCAAGTGGGTGCATTATGAAGGGGAGTGAGGAAAAGGATGAGGGATGAAGGATGAATGAATCCGCCCAATCCGACCTCATTCGCCGCCGGCTGGCGGGCTTGAGCCGCGCGCTGCTGATCTACGGCCTGCTGGTCGGCGGGGCGGCGGTCTTTGCGCTGCCGTTCGTGTGGATGATAGGGACCAGCTTCAAGGTCGACCGCGAGATATTCGGCGGGAAGATCACGATCTTCCCCATGCGGCCCGATCCCGTCGCCGCCTCGCCCTACATGGACGCGCGCTATTACCGTGAGCCCACGGATGCCGACTACCCGCGGGTCAAGCCGGTCATCGAGCAGGTCCTGGCGGAGTCGGGTGCCGGCGATGCGGACATTCTGGCTCCCGGGTTGCACGAACGGCTGAAGCAGGTCTTGCCCGACGCCGCGTGGAAGGGGACGGACGGGGAACTCGGGGCGGCAGCGCGGGCCAGGCTGACGCCGGAGCTGATCGAGGACGTCCGCGACAACGTCGCGCGGGCGCTGCTGCTGGGCCCCGTCCGCGTCCGCAGCTTCGATTTACAGGAGGCGGACCTCACCGAGGGCGCGCCGGTCTCGGCGTTCTGGACGGTGGAGAGCCCGGTCGTGGCGCGGCTGGTGGATGAGACCAACGCCACGCCGCCGGCGGCCGTATTGAACTACGATTTTGGCGACCAGCGCGATGCGTCGATCACGCTGACCACCACGCTGGACCTGCCGTTCGCCGCCGACCGGCTGCACCGCGTGACGCTGTTCCTGCGGCCGGACGATTCGTGGCACCCGCTCGACTTCACGCTGGAGAAGGGCGGGACGCTGTACCGCGGAAAGCGCCCGGAATACCTCGGCAACTTCAACTGGGGCAGCGTGACGCTCCAGGAAGCCGGCCCGGACGACGAGTCCACGAAGATCCGCTTGTGGCTGCCGTACGAGAAAGTGGATGCCGGCTCGCAATACGAATCGCGGCCGGACAAGGCCAAGCTGACGGTGATCCTGCGCCGGAACACGCAGGCCGGGGCGTGGTGGGCGAAGGTCCAGCGCAACTACCGCGGCGCGCTGGACTACCTGCCGTTCTGGCGCTACGCGGCGACGAGCGTATTCCTCGTCATCCTCAACATCGTCGGTAACGTCTTCTCCTGCTCGCTCGTCGCCTACGCCTTCGCGCGGCTGCGGTGGCCGGGCCGCGACCTGACCTTCGGCGTGATGCTGGCGACGATGATGATCCCGCCGCAGGTGACGATGATCCCGTACTTCCTGATCATCAAGTCGCTGGGCTGGTACAACACGCTCACGCCGCTCTGGTTCGTCAGCTTCTTCGGCAACGCGTTCAACATCTTCCTGCTGCGCCAGTTCATGAAGGGCATCCCGCGCGACCTGGAGGACGCGGCGAAGATCGACGGCTGCAACGTCTGGCAGATCTACTGGAACGTCATCCTGCCGCTGATCAAGCCCACGCTCGCGTGCATCGCGATCTTTACGTTCATGGGCGTGTGGAACGACTTCATGGGGCCGCTGATCTACCTCTCCGACCAGCGGCTGTACCCGCTCTCCCTGGGCCTCTACGCCTTCAACGTCCAGGCCGGCGGCAACTACGGCATGATGATGGCCGGCTCGCTGATGATGACCCTGCCCGTCGTCGTCATCTTCTTCTTCGCCCAGAAGTACTTCATCCAGGGCGTCACGCTGACGGGGATGAAGGGCTGACACGCATAGCCGTTGTTTGCAGGCCCGTCACCGAACGGAAGCAAAGCGTGGCGACAGCGGGGGAGTTGATGAATCCGGCCGGGTCGGGCTGGAGCACTCTGTCAGAGGTCGAGTTCCTCTTCCAGGACATCGGCGAGCTGCCGGCCGGTCTGGAAGCCCAGTTCCCGGTAGGCCTCGAATTGTTGTTCGCTGAAGAACTGGTCTCCCGTGGACTCGGCCGGAAACTGCGGGTGTTTCCGGTGGTAGGCCAGCACGTCTTCCGGGGTATCCTTCATGAGGGTGGGTTTGATGTAAATCAGCGCGCCTGTGGACTCGTCGGCGTAGCGGATCCGGCCTATCACATGGCATGCCGGGTAGAACCCGAGGGCCTTCGGGATCCGCAAGGGCGCGGTGTTGATGTCGATGCGTGTCCCGAAGTCCGCGCGCACTAGTTCCATGGCTCGACCGAGGTCGGAAAACCCGCGTTCCGCATCCGCCGTGGCGTCGGACACGATGATGCAGCGACACTGTCGCCGGATGAGTTCATAGAGGCCCAGGTTCTCGAACTGGCCGCCGTCGGAGAGGTGGAGATAGACGCTGTCCTCGGACAGGCCCTTCCCGGTCATTTCGTATCCCATGCATCGGTACCACAGCGGCCGCCAGAATGTGTTCCAGCGCGGAGGGGGGTGCCCGGGGCGATGGATCCAATAGCCCAGCCGGATGTTCAGGAAAGACATGATGAAACTCAAGGCTCGCGAGCGTGTGGCGTAGGTATGAGGATCGACGGCGGCCCCCGAAACGGCCATGGCGGTGGCCAGGTTGGTGCGCCCGAGGCCGTACTCGGACGTGCTGGCATATCCGGCCGATTCGGACCCACAGTATTTCGCCGTGAAGATGAAGTTATCGGCCCCGCGTTCCCTCAACTTGTACCTCTTGGAGCCTACGGTATTCTGGGCGGCATTGATGATATGATAGGGCGCGCGGGTGGGTTGAATATCCTTCAAGAGGCTGTTTTCCGGATCGGCGTCCGGGTACTGTGCGCGTTCCGGCTCGGGCACCAGAAGGCGGGGGCGAGGCAGGTAGGCATCCCTCAGACGATTCCGATAGAAGCGATGCAGGGACATGCGATTAATGTCCGCCAGGAGGCCCAGGAGGAGCGCGGCGGTGAAAACCGCGGGAAATATCCAGAACGGCATCGCCGGCTGAAATACTCGGCCAGCCCACGAAAAGAGCGTAATGGCTAGCGCATAGATGAGCAAGGAAAGGCCCGCGCAGAGGAAAAATGACCGCCCCGGGGAAAGGGCGCTGCTTTTTGATTTGCCGCCGATCAAGGCCACGAGGATCGAACACACGCCGCCCGCGGACAGGCCGGCGGGGATTTTTATCGAGCGAATCCAGGCCGCACCTTTGCAGGAAAGCAGGTCGTGAATCCAGGGGACGATGCTTACAAGAAGACCGCAGAGCCCGAACAGGAGCAAGCGACCCTTCCATTTTTCGCACTGGCATTCCAGGCGTTGAAACCAAGGCGAGGACCGGGTGAGGCCCGAGAGCAGGGCTTGGGCGAACATGCCCGCGACCAGCAGTGACAGGAGAATGGCGCCGCCGATTCCTATCCAGATGGAGGCGGGACGTGAGCCTATGGGCACGCGAAGCGCTTGGATCAACAAGAGGGCCGGAGGGAGCAGGATCGCCAAATTCACGAGAAGCCCCGTCAGGACCGCCGCCGCTACGGCGAACGCGCCCATGCCGCGCCCCGGCGTAATGTATTGACCATGGTCTCGCAGCCAGTTATGGACCGCCCCCGGGAATTCCGCGTTGTCTGACCGCCTTGCGCCAAGAGGGAATTCCATGCCGAGGCAGGACATAAACCAAGTCAGACAGCTTCCTATATATCCGCCGCCGGAGACCGTTGAAAGAAAGTCGATTTTCCAAAAATGCCCGTATCGTTGCAAGGCCTGGAGCAGGCCAAGGTTGAACGTCGCGGATCGTATCCCCCCGCCCGAGAGGGCTAAGCCCACATCCTGTCCGGGTGTCTCCGGATGGGCGTAGGGGATGCGATGCCTGGCGCCGGATGGATCCGCGTTCACCTGTTCGCGCCGGGTCCTAATCCACTCGCGCTCGGCGGTTTTTAGTCTATTATCCAGAAAGCGAGGCTCTTTATGCTGATGCGTTGTCATGACGATCCCCCTGTTTTCGCCGTCGGTTGCCCATGCCACGCGAGCTATTTCACATCCCACCACACTCCGATCACGGCGGACCGGTTCGGGCCGCCGTAACCCAGGAACTCGTACTCCGTCTTCTGCCGGTTCTTTCCGCGTATGGTCGCGACGCGGATTCCGTTGGTCCGGCTGAAGACAAGGCTGTCGCCCGCCGTGTTGGTGTAAAGCGTCCCGTCGCGCGGCGGGTCATCCACATGGAACAGCGCGTGAAGCCCGTCCATGGCCCATTCGCCGTTGACGGTCAACACCTGGTCCGGATCCGGAACGTACCAGCCCTCTACAGCCCGGGTCACGGCCTGCCGGGTCATGCACGAGGTCGCCAGGCCCGCCAGCAGCGCGAGGACGCCGACGGCGAGGGATCGCCATAGACGGTTCATGGGGCTCCTCCTGTAGACAGTCTGCGCACCAATTTGGCAATCAGTGATAAACCCCAGTACGAGGTGTGTGCCTGGACGAATCCCTGGTCCCGCGCCAGCGGACGGCTGTCCACGCCGGGAAACCGCTTCCCGTCGAGAGGCGCCTTCAAATGGATGCGATCCGCCGGGTAATACAGGTCATGCCATGGGAAGGGAAACTCGCCGGACATTTTCGCGCCTTTCGTCAGGCCGAGGATATTCAGAGGGCTGCCGATCGTGACCAGCGCGGAGACGTCGCCCCGGCGGAGAGTCCCGTCGCGCAGGGCCTGGCAGAGGATATCCGCGACGATGACCGAGCCGAGGCTGTGAGCAACAACAACGCACCCCGGGAACATCCTGATCGTGTCGCGGACCACCTTGCGGATTTTCCTTCTCTGCGGCGTGAGACAGTAGAGCGGCACATCGGCTAGCAGGTCGAGCAACGGCGCGGCGAGCCATGCCCCCGGAAATTTTACTGACAATAGACGCAGGCCGGCGGCGACCCGCTTGTCGATCCGGTCATTCTCACCCTCCCACAGGGCCTCTTTCCAGAAGATGGAACAGGGCGGGCGGCGCGGCGGTTTTTCTTCCCCGTACTCGATCCGGCGGACCGGGCGTTGCACCCGGCTGACGTGATCCGAAAGTTCGCGGGAAAACCCGGCGCGATTCCAATTCGTTCCCGAACCCACCCCATGCACGGCCACGATGGGATGATGTTGATCGCTCATGCGCCCACCCCCTCTCCGACGCCGGCAGGCTCCCCTCCTCGGCGGATCATGATGATTCGGAGAGGCGATGTTGTCAATTAACCCGTAGTCGGAAGGCCATGGGCCAGGGGGATGGCCCTCAAGGCCGACCGTTATGGCGGGCCCGCCGTTCGCGGGCCGCGTCTTGAAGGGCGGGGGATAGTTCCTGAAGAATCTGCTCGAAGTCCTCCGCCCCCGCCGGGTCGCCGAGAATCACGGAGAGCAGGTTGTCCGCCGCGCGCCGGGTCGCCAGGTCGTCGGTGAAGGACGGCGAAAGCCAGGCCGCCACGGTGCGGTCCGGGTCGTAGCCCGCTGCGGCGATCGCCCGCCGGGCCGCGCGGGACGCGGCGACGGCGTAGGGAAGGCCGGGGCTCTCGGCCTCGAGTTCCCTGGTCGCCCGGCTGCTGGCCTCCTGGAAACGCTCCAAGTCCGGCGCGGTCAGCGGCATGACGGGCGCCCCAGCCGGCGGTATTTCGGGTGATAGGACCGTTTTGCTCGACGCGGCGGCGGGCATTTCGGTTGAGGTGACCGATTTGCTCGACGCCGCGGCGGGAGGCGCCGCCTCCCGCCGCACCAGGAACCACGCGGCCCCAGCGAGCCCGAGGAGTCCGAGGAGCGCCAAGGCGGGCCGGAACGCTGTACGAGGCCCGGACATGGCGCGTCAGGGCAGGAAGACCCGCGACCGGAAATGGACCGGCGTGCCGAGGGCGTTGGTGACGGCGATGCTCAAGGCGCCGCCGTCGGCCTGCCCGGGCCGGTTGTAACCGAGCGGGGTCCACGTCCCTTCCACGAGGTTGCTGCAGTATGACACATCGTACAGCCGGCTGTTGGTGGTGGGCGCGCCGATCTCCACCGTAAACGGGCCCGCGCCGGGGCCGCCCGCGCCCGCGACGCCCAACCGGGCGAAGAACGAGCCGCCGTTGGTGGGATGCGTGTCGGACCAGTATTCCTGCAGGTTGCTGAACCCGTCGCCGTCCCGGTCGTCGTTGTCGCCCGAGCCGGCCCCGGTCAACTGGTAGCGGTCGCGCCAGTCCTGCGGGATCTGGCTGGTCGCGCCCTCGCGGACGATCTCCACGACCACGCTGGTCGAGGGGCCGGACCCGGCGGCGCCGAGGCGCGTCAGGCGGTTGAAGAAGAAGTCGTAGTCCGAGCCCGCGCCCGCGTTGTAGTTCCAGGCCCGGAACACGGCGATGGACTGGTCCGCGGCGGTGACCAGGCTGCCGGTATTCGTGCGCGTGTTGCTGCCGTACGGCGTGATCCGCGCGCGGAAGGTGGTCGGGCTGGTCAGCGTGAATTCAACATCCAGCCCGGTGGACGTCCAGCCGACATCGGTGGTCGTGCTGCTCATGCTGTAGAAGGTGTCGCCGCCGTTGAAGAAGAACTCCCACAGGGTCGTGCCGGCCGCGTTCTGCAAGGCCACCCCGGCGCCGCTCCCGGTATTGATGGAGCCGTTGTCCATCCGCACCGACACGGTCTGGCCCACCGCCAGCGCGTTGGTCAGCAGGCGCTTGGCCTCGGACAGGTTGCCGCTGTTGGCGTACAGGCCCCACGCCGGCGCGCCGATGTTCACGGACGCGGCGCTGGCCATGAACCGGCCGTTCTCGCTCGAGTTGGCGGAACTAGCGTAGAACTGCCACGCGCCCCAGCCCGAGCCGCCGTTGTCGGACAGGTCCCACGCGTCGTTGTACACGGCGTTCGTGCCGTCGTCCGTCGCCAGCACCGCGCTGCCCGCGTTCGTGGCGGAGAGGACGATCCGGTTGGTCCCGATCCCCAGCCCGACGCCCGCGAGGGACCACGAGAACCCGATGGCGCCCGTGCCGGTCGCGCCGGTCAACTGGTTGCTCCACGCGAGGCCGGCCCAGTTGAGCGCGTTGGCGACGCCCTGCACGGTAAAGTTGGTGGTGCCCTCGGCCACCACGATGGCGGTCGGCGGATTCGTGACGAGCAGGTCCGGCGGCAGGGGCTCGTTGTCGAGGATCGTGACCGTCTGCTGGCCCGGCGAGTCCAGGTCGGCCCCGACGGCCCCGCTCAAGCCGATCGAGAACGTCTCGTGGCCCTCGTAGCTGCCGTCGTCCGCGAGGACCACGTCGACGAACTTGTTCGCCAGGTCGCCGGCCGCCCAGTGGAGCGTGCCGTTGGTCGCGGTGTAGTCCGAGCCCGCGACGGCCGTGCCGTTGGCCGTGGCGAACGCGACGCTGACCGCGCCGGTGGCCGCGCCGGCGCGGCTCGCGTAGACGCGCACGCTGCCCGCGTTCTCGGCCGCCGAGTTGGTCGCGGCGGTGAGCTGGATCGTGTCGTTGACGTCGCCGAAGCTGACGCGCAGCGCGGCGGCCGCGCCCGTGTCCGGCAGCTTGATGCCGATGCGGCCCTCGCCGGTGATCAGCCAGCCCTGCGAGCCCGCGCCGAAGTTGGCGAGTTGCGCGAGCGGCGCGCCGTTCAGAGTCACGCCGTGGACGACCGAGGTTCCGGGGTTGTAGCCGTACACATAAAAATCACGCGCCCCCGTGTTGTACGTGCCCTGCCTGGCCTCGATGGTGAAGTCCCACGCGGCGGCCGTGCGCGCGCTGACCATCCGGCGCCGGCTGTACTCGCCGCCCAGGTAGTCCCACGTCTCGCCGTCGTCCTCGTGCAGCGTGAACTCGCTCGTCCCGCTGGGCCAGCAGTGGATGTCCATCCACGCCGCCTGGCTCTGGTTGGCGTACTGCATGGACGGACCCATCGGGATGATCGCGCCGGAGCGCACGAAGAGGGGCGCCTTGCCCAGCGGGGCGCTGACGGTGATCGTCTGGCCACCGGCGTACTTGTCGCCGGACGGCGAGCTGTTGGGCGAACCGGACGGCCAGTAGTACCACTCCACGCCCGGCGCGTAGGGCAGGTAGACCGTGCGGGTGCTCGCGCCCTCGTTGTAGATCGGCGCCGACAGGATGAAGTCGCCGACGAGGAACTCGTAATCGCTCAAGCCGT
The DNA here is from genome assembly GCA_022710725.1 of Verrucomicrobiota bacterium. GTDB lineage: Bacteria > Verrucomicrobiota > Kiritimatiellia > CAIQIC01 > JAGNIJ01 > JAGNIJ01. Next base: position 382,549 of record JAKLGK010000001.1, on the reverse strand, counting down.
ACGTGTTGGCGTCGGCGGAATAATCGAACACCGGCGGCACGTTCATGGGCTCGCCGGTCTGGGTGGACTGATAGGCCAGCGTGTAGAGGTAGGGCATGAGCCGGTAGCGCAGCTTGATCAGGTCGCGCAGCTGGCTCTTGTACGGCTCGCTGAAGCGCCACGGCTCGCGGTCGGCCGAGTTGTCGTTGGCGTGGTTGCGGAAGAACGGGGTGAGGCAGTTGAACTCGGTCGAGCGCACCATCAGCTCGGCCGAGGGCGTGCCGGAGAAGCCGCCCACGTCGTTGCCGTACCAGGCCGCGCCGGAGATCATCGCGCCCATGCCGAACCGGATGGTCGCCCGCTGGTAGAACCAGTTGGCCGCCGTGTCGCCGCTCCAGCTCACCCCGTAGCGCTGCAGGCCGGCGTTGCCCGAGCGGCTCAACACGAACGGCCGCTTGTTGGAATCCTTCGCCAGCATCGTGTTGTAGCTCTGCCGGGCGCAGCGCAGGCCGAAGTAGTTGCGCTCGTTGGACCACCAGCGCCGGGAGTCGGTGCTGGACGTCCCGAACTTCCCGTCCACCCACAGCAGGCCGTTGTACGGGATCCCGTCGCCGCCCTCGGGCTCGGTCAGGTCGTTCCAGATGCCGGAAAACGCGATCGAGTTGAACCAGCTCACGATGCGATCCTTCCACCACGTGTTCATCGGCGTGCTGCTGTAGTCGAACCACGAGACCGCGCCGGTGTAGATGTTGCGGGTGACGGTGCTCCCGCCGTTGTCCTTGATGAAATGCATGTTGTTGTTGGCGTCCGTGTAGTGGGCCGTGTCGCCGGGCTGGAGCCACGGCTCGATCAGCGGAACCACCTTCACGCCCCGCGCGTTGCAGTAGTTGACCATGCCCGCCGGGTCGGCGTAGCGGGAGTTGAACGCGAGCTGACGGATCTGGCCGTCCCCGATGTTGCCGTCCGCGTTCGCGTCCATGTAGTCGAGGTCGAGGTACACGGCGTCGAGCGGGATGTCCTCCACCGTGGCCTGGTTGGCGATGTACTCCACCCACGCCTGGTTGTCGTACGAGAAGCGCGAAAGGTGGTGCCCGAGGCCCCACTTCGGCAGCATGGTCGGGCGGCCGGTCAGCTCGGAAAACCGGTTGATGACCGACGGCATGGTGTGCGAGGCCCCGCCGCCGATGAAGAAGTAATCCATGCGCCCGTCGCCGGCCTCGAACGAGTAGCGGGTTTCCGAAGAGACGTTGAACTTGAACAGCGGCCGGCAGGGATTGTTGAAGAACACGCCGTACACGAAGGCCGGGTTGCCGCCGGCCGCCGGCTGCACACCGTAGAAGAACGGGATGTTCATGTAGGTCGGGTTCTGGTACTCGCCCCAGTTAAAGGTCCCCGTGTTCCAGCAGTCGATCTCCCGCCCGCGCCGGTTCATCGGGCCGCCGTACTCGCCCAGACCGAAGTAGGCCTGCCCGCCCGGCATGATCTTCTGGCATTTCAGCTTTGAGGAGCCCGTGCCGCGCTGGCCCGTGTAGTTGTAGCCCGCGTCGTATTCCATGAAGTCGTCCTGCAGCAGATAGAACCCGCTCTTGTCCTTGAAGTGAATCTTGACCGGCGTCTTCTCCACCTCGATGTCCAGTTGGCTGGTCTGGATCACGTACTTCGAGCCCTGGTCGCTGATCGTCGCGCCCGCGGACGTCCAGTCGGCCAGCGGCTTGGCGATCATGGGCTGGTCCGTCTCGAACGGGCCGACCCAGTGGTAATCCACGCGGACCACGTCCGCCGCGAACGGGGTCACCTCGACCGAGCCGCCGCCGCTCAACGCGAACGAGGCGGTGATGTTCCCCGACGGGCTGTTCGTGGTGAGCGTCAGCCCGGTTACGTTGCCCGCCGTGGTTGCCGCGGCTGAAATAGAGAACGGCGCAAGAAGCAGCGACGCGGCGGCCAGGGACAGCAGGACGCGACGCCGGGAGAAGGCCTCAACGCGGATGTCCATGCTCCTGTTCTTGCTGCTCATGCTTTACCTCCTCCGCGTATCGGCATCAGATCGGATCACCTCGTCCATAATAACCAGCCGGCCGCGTTTAGTAAAGCGTTTTAACGCGTTTTGGTGGCCAAGGCATGAGGCCGGCGCAAAGAGGGCTGGGCCAGGCTTGGCTGTGTTGTCCGGCTTCTTCTGCGGGCGTGACGCGGACGGCGAAGAAACGGTAGCATGGCCGCGTTGCAGTCCCGGCTCGCGGAAGGAGGCGTGCCATGGAAAAACAGAAACCCGCCCAAAAAGTCGCCTTTATTTTGATCTGCCTCGGTTTGATGATGCGGGCCTCCGCGGCGGTTACGCCGACGCTCACCCTCTGGTCCAGCGAGCGGCGGACGGTGAACACGGCCGTGGACCGGATAGATACCAACAGGCTGTACGTGGCCACGCGCGCGGTCGAGGTAAGCGGGAACGTGCAGGATCCCGGTGGAGGCGAGGCCGTCGTTGTGGAGGACCTGCTGGTCCGTATGGTGCTGCCGGCCGGCGTGGCCTTGAGCGAGGCGGATGATCTGGAGGCTGCGCCGGGGATGTACGCCCTGTGGGAGCCCGCCCAGACGGCGCTCGTGACGCGGACGGCGGGGCCTTTGACCAACGGGGTGAGTTTCCGGATCACCGCCCTTCTCGTCGATTCCAACGCGTGGCTGTTGCCCCCGGTGGACGTATCGCGCGCGTGCGATGTCGCGCGGATCGGGGCCTTGGGAGTGATCACCCAGTCCTTCGTGGTGACGCTGGGGATTGCGCCGGGATCGCTGGCCGGATGCGAGTCGGTCGAGGTCTCGCTGCCGGATTGGCCCTATCAGCAAGCCCCGGTCCAGGTGAGCCTGGCCGGAAGCGCCTGGCCCTCCGCCTTCGAGCAGGACCTCTGGGGCGCGCTGCCTTCCTATCACGCGACAAACCCGGCCTCGCTGGGCGGGTTCTACACTTTCACCAATGTGCTGACCGTCTCGAACACGACGACCGAGACGGTAGATTTCATGCCGCAGGCCGAGGCGCGCTGCGTCGAGCGGGTGGCGTCCCTGGGGGCGGCGCGACGGGGCTTTGTACAACTGGGCGTCAGCAACGGGCCCATCTCGGTGATCTCGGCCCCGCACGCGGTGATCTGGGACGGCCAATGGCGGCAGGGCGAGACGGTCCTGACGCTGGCGGCGAAGTGGTCCACGGATGTTCCGGCGCTGACCGACATCAAGTGCGTCCGGGCGGCTACGATCGCGGTGAACGGCCTGGATATGCAGGAACTCATGTTCAGCGCGGAAGGCGCCAACCTGATGGGCGGCCTCCTGGTCGCGCCGGGCGGCGAAACATGGGACATGGAGCCGGAGGGGGGCGAGGGGCTTTACTTCGAGCCCGGCTCGCGCCATGCGGCGGACCTGGCGGGCTTCACCAATGGATCGTACCGGATTGACCTGCTGGGCTTCACCAACGGCGTGGCGGTGTCCTACGCCTTCGACCTGCGCGGCGGGTCCGTGACGCAGGCCCCCGCGTTCCGGTCGCCCGGACCGTTCACGAACCAGCCCCGGCCGCTGGTGAGCTGGCCCGGGGCGACGCCGACCAACGTCAGCGCCGTCCTGCTGATCCTGAACAACGCCTGGCAGGATTCGGAGGAGTTTCAAATGTGGCCGGGCGCCGGCCAGACGAACCATGTTCCCGAGAACGACCTGTTTGCCGCCATCCCGTGCTCGCTCATGTACGCCGACGTGCTCTCCGGCAGTTCCGGCGGGGCCAGCCTGCTGTCGGGATATGTTTCCCAACGCCGGGGCCTGTTCAACGTGCTCACCAACGAGGCGATCCCGGCCGCGGTGCACCTGGCGGCCGAGCCGGCGGCGACGGTCGTGGACCAACCGGTTGCGCTGGGGGTTGTGAACGGCGGCTTGTTCCCGGGCGCCCACGTCGCCTTCCAGCTGTTCTTCGGCGATGGCGGGCAGACGAACGCTCCTTATGCGCAACGGAGCTATGCGGCGGCCGGGATCTACACCGCTCGCGTCGTGGCCGCCGACGAGCTCGGGATCGCCGCGACGGGATTCGTGGCGGTGGCCGTGTATCCGTCCCCGGCGTTCGATACGGCGACGCGGACGGGGGCGCTGCTCGACCTCTCGCTGTTCGCCGTGAGCGGTGCCGTGTACCGCGCATATTGCGCCGACAGCCTGCGCCCCCAGGACTGGATGCCGATGGCCATGGTGCTCTCCGGGACGGGCGGGCCCATGCGCGTGCACACCGCTCTCTCGACTGCGCGGCGATTCTACCGGCTGGAAAGTTCCATGCCCGAAAGCGGCGGGAATGTCGGCTTTGAACCGCTGGAGTTTCCGGTCCGCCGCACCGGCGATATCATCCGGGTGGCGGCTTTCGGCATCCCGAACTGGAGCGGAACCGACCCGCACAACGGGATCGATCTGGAAGTGAACCATGGCCTGGCTTCCTCGGAGATCGTTTCCCCGGTGACGGGTGTCGTGGAGCGCATCGAGGCCTCGGAGACCCCGTTTTCGGAGCCGCCCGGCCAACTCATGGTCACGGTGACCATCCGCACGCCGCTCGGGACCGATGTGAGCCTGGTGCTCGAACCCTCCACGGCCGATCCCGTCGTGAAGACGAATCAGTTAAACGCGGTGCATGTGAGCGAGGGGCAGGGCGTGGGGGTCGGAACGCCCGTGGCGGACCTGATCGTAGGCGCGCTGGGGTATCCGCACCTGCACTACATGGTCATGAGAGGCGACGAGTTTGTCTGCCCCTATGGATATTCCTCGCCCGCGGCCCAGGCGATCTTCGAGTCGCTGGCCGGCCTCCCGGGCAGCAGCCTCCCGGACGGGAATATCTGTTACGGGGAGCCTTGAGAGGTCCCACCGCGCCCCAAGCCGACGTTGACGACCGGCCCCTCCGGATGGCACCATGGCCCTGAACTGCGGGGCCGCGGAAAGGGGATCAAGGCATGCCGGATCGCCGGATGGAAGGGCTGGAGAACTACCTGCTGACGGTCATCGAGGACCGCCGGCCGGGCCGTTTTGCCGCCCTGCTCCGGTTCGGGCTCAAGCAGCTTTCGCTCGTGTTCGCGACCATCGTCCAGGTCCGCCTCTGGCTGTACGCGCGCGGGCTGTTCCGCCATCACACGCTGGGCTGCCAGGTCATCAGCGTCGGCAACCTGACCGTCGGCGGCACCGGCAAAACCCCGGTGGTCGAGATCTTCGCCCGCTCGCTCCAGCGCCAGGGCCGCAACGTCGCCATCTTGAGCCGCGGCTACAAGCGCGACAAGCCGCCCTTCCTTACCCGCCTGGCCCGCCGCCTCTCTTTCCGCAAGGACGCCGATCCCCCGCTGGTCGTCTCCGATGGACAGCGGCTGCTCCTCGACTCGACCACCGGCGGCGACGAGCCCTACCTGCTCGCCTCGAACCTCCCGAACGTGAAGGTGCTGGTGGACAAGGACCGCGTGAAGGCCGGCCGCTACGCGATCGAGAAGCTGGGCTGCGACACGCTCCTGCTGGACGACGGCTTCCAGTACCTGCGCCTCAAACACTGGGCGGACATCGTGCTCGTGGACCGCACCAACCCGTTCGGCAACAGGCGGCTGCTGCCCCGCGGGATCCTGCGCGAGCCGATCCGCAACATCCGGCGCGCCTCTTTCATCTTCATCACGAAGTCCATCGGCGACGGCGCGCCGGACCTGCGAAAGGCGCTCCGCGAACTCAACCCCAAGGCGGAAATCATCGAGTGCCGGCACTCGCCCAAGTACCTGCGCGACGTATTCACGCGGGAGAAAAAAGGCCTGGAGTTCCTGCGCGACCTGGAGATCGGGGCGGTCTCGGGGATCGCGGCGCCGAAGGGCTTCGAGGATGAGCTGGTCCGGCTCGGCGCCAAGGTCATCTACCACAAGCGCTACGCCGACCACCACCGCTATACCCAGCAGGAACTCCTGGACGCGATCAACCGCAGCCTGCAACGCGGCGCCCGGGCCATCGTGACGACGGAGAAGGACGCCGTCCGCTTCCCCATGATCGAGCGGCGCGACCTGCCGATCTACTTCCTGCGGGTGGAGATCGAGCTGTTGAGCGGCGAAGAGGATTTCCATGCCTGCATCTCCCGCATCTGCTTCAAGTGATCCCGGCGCGACGCTCGTCTGCGCCCCCGGCTGGGTCGGCGACGGGATCATGGCCATGCCCGCGCTCCAGGAACTCCGGCGGAGGAATCCCGATTCGCGGATCGTGCTGCTGGTCAAACCGGCGATGCGCCCGCTCTGGGAATTGCACCGCGCCGCGGACGCTCTGCTGGAGTGGCCGTCCGGCTTGCGGCCGGCTGTAACGGCCGTCTCCGCGGCCGGTTGCGAGCGGGCGGTCATCTTGCCCAATTCCTTCCGCTCGGCCCTCGTTCCCTGCCTGGCCGGCATTCCCGAGCGGCGCGGGCGGCCGGGCCACTGGCGGCGCTGGCTGCTGACCGATGTCGTGGAGCCGAGCGGCGATCCGGCGCGCGCGCACCAGGTATACGAGTACCTCGACGCGCTCGTCCCCGGCGTCCCGACGGGCGGGTTCGAGGCGCCGCGCCTGGCCGTGCCACCGGCGGCGCGCGAGAAGGCCCGGGAGCGGCTCGCGGGCCTGCCGGCCCCGAGGGTGGCGCTGCTGCCCGGCGCGGCGCGGGGCCCGTCGAAGCAGTGGCCGGCCGGGCACTTCATCGAACTGGGCCGCCGGCTGGCCGAACGGCCCGGCGCGGGCCTGGTCGTGCTCGGCAGCGCCCGGGAGACGGAACTGTGCGGCCGCGTCGCCTCGGGCATCGGGGCGGCGGCGCGCAGTCTGGCCGGGGAAACCAGCCTGGCGGACTGGGCCGCGCTGCTGGAGGCGTGCGACCTCGTGGTCTGCAACGACAGCGGCGGCGCCCATGTCGCGTCGGCCGTCGGCCGGCCGGAAGTCGTGATCTTCGGGATGACCGATCCGAGCCGCACCGCGCCGCTCGGCGACCGGCGCCGGATCATCCGGGCGGAAGGCCCATGTTCGCGCGACATCGCCCGCCACGATCCCGAGGCGATAAAAAAACTGGCCTCGATCACGCCGGAACAGGTATACCAAGCCGCGCTGGAGTGTTGGGCGGGCTAGGCTCCGCGGGCCCGGGGCTTTCCCCCGGCCGGCGGGCCATGCGTTATAATCCGCCAAGGGATAACCGGATGCGCGAACAGATCTCCGCCTGCATAACGGCCTGCGACGAGGAGCAGAACATCCGTCGCTGCCTCGAAAGCGTGAAGTGGTGCGACGAGATCGTCGTCGTGGACAGCTTCAGCAAGGATCGGACGATCGACATCTGCCGCGAGTACACGGACCGCGTGGTGCAGCACGAGTGGCTGGGCTACATCGGGCAGAAAAACCTGATCCGCGGCATGGCCCGGCATCCCTGGGTGCTGTTCGTGGACGCCGACGAGGAGGTCTCCCCGGCGTTGCGCGATGAAATCCAGTCGCTGTTCGGGGCAGGCGCCGGCGCCTTCGCGGGCTTTCAGTTCCCCCGCATGGTCTACTACCTCGGCCGCTGGATCCGGCACGGGGAGTGGTACCCGGACATCAAGCTGCGCCTGTTCCGGAAGGACCTCGGGCGCAGCGAAGGCCAGGAGCCCCACGACCGCGTCGCGGTGAACGGCCCGGTGAAGACGCTGAAGGCGCCCCTCCATCATTACACGTACAACGACATCTGGGAACACCTGGAGACGATGAACCGCTTTTCAACGATCACCGCGCAGGAGAAATATCGACTGGGCGAGCGCTTCCGCTGGCGCGAATTCCTGTTCCGGCCGGGCTGGCGCTTCATTAAGGCCTACTTTCTCAAGGGCGGCCTGCTGGACGGCCCGCCGGGCCTGGTGATCGCCCTGATCAGCATGTTCGGCGTGTACATGAAGTACGCCAAGTTGTGGGAACTGGAACACCGGAAGGGCGGGGCGGCATGACCGCGCCGCGCGCCACGCGCATCCGGGCGACGCTGGCGGTGCTGGCTTACCTGGCCGGCACGTTCCTCGCGGCCGCCGTGACCGCCGTCGCCCTTGTCCGGCTGATGCCGCACGCGCCGGAGGAAATGGCCCGCGCGGTCCTCCGCAAGGGGCCGGACAAGGTCATGAGCCGGTGCCTGCAGGTGTTTCTCGTCCTCCTCCTGCCCTGGCTTCTCCGGCGCCTGGGCTGGCGCGGCTGGCATGACCTCGGCTATTCCGCGGAGGATCGGCCGGCGGCGCGGCCCGGGCTCAGCCAGCTCGGGCGCGGCGCGCTCTTCGGCCTGCTGACGATGGGGGCGGTGGCCCTGGCGATGTCCGCCGCCGGCGCCCGGGTGTACGTGGCCGATCACGGCTGGAACCTGAATCCGCTGATGCTGGTTGTGTATGCCGGCGCGGCGCTGGCGGTCGGCTTTTTCGAGGAGACGCTGGCCCGCGGCATCCTGTATCGGGTGCCCGCCCGGATCTGGGGCGCGCTGCCCGCCGCCCTGGTCGGCAGCGTCCTGTTCGGGCTGGCCCACTTCGTGGAGACCGATCCCGCCGCGTTCGAGCGGGCCGGCTTCTGGCCGGCCGTCGCCGCGGTCCTGAAATCCACGCGGGCCTTGCCGGCCTTCTCCGTGGCGGAGGGCGTCCGCCTCGCGAACCTGGCCCTCCTGGGCGGCGTGCTGTGCGCCTTCGTGGCCCGGACCGGCACGATCTGGTTCGCGATCGGCGCGCACAGCGGCTGGGTGTTCACGATCCGGCTGAACGGCCTGCTCACGACGCGCGTGCCGGAATCCGGGGGCGGCTGGTGGAACGGCTTGCGCGCCGACGGCACGGATTCCGCGTGGACGATGCTGATCATGGCCTCGATGCTGGCGGCCGCGGCCTGGTGGCCGCGGCGAAGAGCGCGCGCTTCCGCGGCGGCGGGCACGGTCCGGCGCGACCTGCCCTGGGAACGGTGGGCCTGGGCCCTGCTGCTGGCGGCCGCGTTCGGCGTGCCTTTTTCCATCGCGCTGGCCCAGGTCTGCGGCGGGCTGGGCCTGGCTTGCGCGGGCCTGGCCGCGATCCGGGGCCGGCTGCGCATCGCCTGGCCCCTGTTGTTCTGGCCGGCGCTGGCCTTCGCCGCGATCGCCGTCCTGTCCGTCGTCCTCGGGCCCGAGCCGTTCCGGCTGGTGAAGAAGACGGGAAGGCTCCTCTGGTTCCTTCTCATCCCGGTCACGGCCGCCCTGGCGCCGACCGTGCCCCGGCGCACGGCGCTGCTGAAAGCGTTCGCCGCCGGCAGCGGCGTGCTGGGCCTGAAGATCGTCCTGCTGAACTCGTGGCAGGCCTGGCGGGCGCAGACGGTGGTCCTGGCCGGCATCCCGGACTACTTCGGCCGGATGGTCGCGCTGGGGTCCATGACCGCCGGGCAAATGCTGATGATCGGGCTCCTGGCCACGGCGGCGCTGTTCCTGTGGCGGCGCCGCCGCGGGGGCATCCCCGCGGGCTGGTGGGCGCTGGCGGCGGCGCAGGCCGCCGGCCTGGTGCTCAACTTCAAGCGGGGCTCCTGGATCACCGCCGTCGGGCTCGGGGCGGTGAGCCTGGCGGCCCGGCGCCGCTGGCTCTGGTTGCTTGGCCTGCTCGCGCTGGTCGGCGCGGCCCTGTGTCTGCATCCCGTTCGCGGCCGCGTGGAGCAGCTCCAGGTCGAGTGGGATACCCAGGGCGGAGGCCGGCTCACCATGTGGACCCGGATCGCGCCCGCGCTGGTGGAGCAGTATCCGCTGGGCGTAGGCTACCGCTCGGTCACGGCGCCCCTGCTCATGCGGATCGATCCCGGCGTGGAGCGGAAGCGGAACCACCTGCACTCGAACCCCGTCCAGGTGCTCGTCGAAACGGGCTGGATCGGGCTGGCGGTGTATCTGGCCTGGATGGGCCTGGGCCTGGCCGAGGCCGCCCGGCGGCTGCGCGCCGCGCCGATGGACGGCGAACGCCGCGCCCAGGCCGTCGCCTTCACCTGGATGCTCGCGGGGCTCCTGCTCAACGGGCTGGTGGAGTACAATTTCGGCGATACGGAGCTGATGATCGTGCTGGCTATCGTCCTGGGCGCGCTGTCGGCCGATCCCGCGGAGGACCCGGCATGAAGCTGTCGCCTGCGCCCCGCGTGCGTCCGAGCCGGTACAGCGGCCATCTCGATCCCGACTTCTGGGAGCCGGGCCTGCCGGAGAAGATGGAGTCGCTGCCCGCGCTGCTTGCGGAAGGGGAGACCGTCCAGGTCGGCGGGCGCAGTCGCGTGGTGCGGCTCGTGCTGTTCCGGAAGCGCCGGCCGGTCGAGGCGGCGGTGAAATCCTTCGGGCGCGCCTCGCTGCTGAAGAACTTGTCCGACCGGTTGCTGGGCACCAAGGCGCGCCGATCCTGGCTCGCCGCGGAGCACCTGCGGGAGCGGGGCGTCGGCACACCGCCGCCCGTGGGGTACCTCGACCGGTGGCGCGGCCTTCGTCTGCTGGAATCCTATTACTTTTCCGAGTATGTCCAGGGCCTCACGAGCTTCCGCAACGAGCTCATCCGCCTCTACCGCCACGAGCCCGAATGCGCCCGGCTGATGGCGCTGCTCGAGACCGTCGCCCGCGCCGTGCGGGCGCTGCACGAGGCCGGCGTGGTCCACGGCGATCTTGGCAACCAGAACATCCTGCTGCGCCGCGCGGGGGCGGGCGAATGGCGCGACGTCCAGTTCGTGGACCTGAACCGCGCCCGGATCCGCGGCGCGCTCTCGAACCGCGCCCGGGCCCGGGACATCTCCCGCATCACGCTGCCCTCCGATTTCCTGCGCGTGTTCATCGAGATGTACTTCGCCGCGCCGCCGCCGCCGGCCTTCCTCCGCTGGGAGCGCTTCTACCGGCGCCTCTTTGCCTGGCACACGGCGAGCCGGAGCTGGCGTCACCCGCTGCGCGCCCGCCGGGAGCGGAGGGCGGCCCGTCCCCCGGAAACCACCTATCCAGCCGAGCCGGACATCTGGATCTGGGACGAGCGGTCCGGCCAGGCGATCAGCGCCATGCGGCCTCCCGACCGCCGCCATTACTACCCGGCCGGCAACGCCTGGCGCACGGCGGCGGCGGTGGCCCGCGCCGCGTTTCCGGTCCGGCGCCAGTACAACCGTTTGATCGCGGAATGCTACGCCCGGCCGGTGGATCTGAAGCGCCGGTTCGGCGTCGCGCTGCATCCCGAAGAAGACACCGTCGAACGCGAGGCGGCGCTTCTCGAGGAACTCGGGCCCATCCCGGTGATGCTCCGCTTTTATCGCCATCGCGGCCCGGCGCACTGGGCGCTGGTGGCGCGAACGGCGCGGGCGCTGAAGGAGCGCGGCCATCCGGTCGCGGCGGCGCTGGTCCAGGACCGCGCCTCGGTGCGCGATCCGGCCCGGTGGGCGGATTTTGCGGACCAGGCGCTCGGGCAGGTGGACGGCATCGCGGACTGGGTGGAGATCGGGCACGCGGTCAACCGGGTCAAGTGGGGGGTGTGGGACTGGCGGGAGTACGGCCGCATGGCGCAGGCCGTGGCGGAACGGGCCCCGCGTTACCCGGGCTTGAAGTTCATGGGGCCCGCGGGGATCGATTTCGAGTACCCGTCGGTGCTGGCGTTGCTGGACCAGGCGCCGGCCGGCTTCCGGTTCCATGCGCTGTCGCATCACCTGTACGTGGACCGGCGCGGGGCGCCGGAGAACACGCAGGCGGGGTTCGACCTGGAAAAGAAATGCGCCCTGGCCCGCGCCATCGCCGCGGCGTCCCCGGCCTGCGAGGACCGGCTGATCATCTCCGAAGTCAACTGGCCGGTGCAGGGGCAGGGGGTCTGGTCCCCCGTGGGGTCGCCGCACGTTTCGCCGGGGCCGCGGCACGGGGATCCCAGCGTCGGGGAGCAGGAGTACGCCGACTTCATGATCCGCTATCTGGCGGCGGCGGTCTGCTCGGGCATGGCGGAGCGCGTGTACTGGTGGCGGCTCGTGGCCCGGGGTTATGGGCTGGTGGACGATACCGATCCCGCGAACTGGCGTCCGCGTCCGGCCTATGAGCAACTGCGGTTCTTCCTGAAGCAGGTGGGCGGCGGCAAGTTCATGCGCCGGCTGGAGGCGCCGCCGGGTGAACGCCGCCTGGCCCTCGAGACGGAGGCCGGCCGCTCCGTCGTCATCGCCTGGACCCACGGCGCCGTTCGCGAGATCGCCCGGCCGGAAGGGTGCACGGCCGCGCTGGACGCGTTGGGGCGCGAGCAGGCGGGCCCGGGAGATGTCGTGCGCCTGGGCGGGTCTCCCGTTTTTCTGCTGGATGCCGGCCCGGCGCGCGAAGGATAATTCGCTGCGATGAAAGAAACCTCCGGTCCCGTCGAGATATCCGTGATCATGCCGGCGTACAACGAGGAGGAGTGCGTCGAGGGTACGCTGCGCGAGCTGTGCGGGGTGCTTCGGAAAACGGGCCGGAGTTTCGAGATCCTAGCTGTCGACGACGGGTCCACGGACGGCACGCCGGCCGTGCTCAAGAAGGTGGCCGCGGAGCTGCCCGAGTTGCGCGTGATCCGGCTGGCGCCGAACTCCGGCCAGAGCGCGGCGACGAAGGCCGGGTTTCGCGCCGCGCGGGGCGGCGTGCTCGTCACGCTGGACGCGGACGGGCAGAACGATCCGGCCGACATCCCGCGGCTGCTGGAACAGCTCGATCGCTGCGATGTCTGCTGCGGCTACCGCGGGAAGCGGCAGGATTCCTTCGCCAAGCGGGCGGGCAGCCGGCTGGCCAATGCCGTCCGCAACCGCGCGCTGAAGGAGCAGGTCCGCGATACGGGCTGCACCCTGAAGGCCTTCCGCGCGGAATGGGCGCGGGAACTGCCGCTCGAGTGGCGGGGCATGCACCGGTTCCTGCCGGCGCTGCTGGCGATGCGGGGGGCGCGGATCGGGGAAATCCCCGTGCGGCACCGGCCGCGGGCCGCGGGCCGGAGCAAGTACACCAACTGGGGCCGGCTGAAGGAAACAATCTGGGATCTCTGGGCCGTGCGCTGGATGCAAAAGCGCTATCGGCGATTTGCCGTCGAGGAACAGGCCTGACCCGTCCCGTTTCTCCGGATACGAGGGCCTGGGCCGGCCGGGGGCGATGCTGTTCCGGCGCGCGGCCGATTTCGGTTGTTCCCCGGAATCAGCCCCGCGAATTGAAGCGTAAAAAAAACGAGGGGCCGAAAGGCCCCCCGTTTGCGTCAGCGCGATGGCGGATCGCTTAGCCGACCTTGATGCACTCGACCGGGCAGTTGGCGGCCGCTTCCTGGGCGGCGTCCTCGGAGCCGGCGGGCACGCTGTCGCCCTTGGGCTGGGCGATGTTGTCGTCGCCCATCTCGAAGACGTCCGGGGCGGTGGTCACGCACAGCTCGCAGCCCGTGCAGAGGTCCTTGTCGATCGTGGCTTTCATGGTGTTCTCCTTTGGTGGCCGGATCAAACCATCCGGTACTCGGTTTTGTACTTCTCCAGAATCTTGATGTAGTTCGCGCGCTCGAACGCCGCCGGGTCGGCGACGGTCTTCTGGCTCAAGATGCCCTTCATCTGCCGGACGGACTCGTACTCGTTTTCCTCGAGCCAGTTGTCCAGGTCCTCGACCAGCGTGGTCAGGTGGCGGAGGCCCTTCTTGAGCAGCGCGGCGGTCGTCATCACCACGTCCGCGCCGGCGAGCAGGTACTTGACCGCCTCGCGCGCGCCGTGCACGCCCGTGGTCGCCGCCAGCGAGGCCTTGATCCGGCCGTGCAGGATCGCGATCCACCGCAGCGGCAGCCGGATGTCCTCCGGCGTGCTCAAGTTCAACGTCGAGGCGACCGTCATGTTCTCCAGGTCGAGGTCCGGCTGGTAGAACCGGTTGAAGAGCACCAGCGCGTCCGCGCCGGCCTGGTCGAACTGGTGCGCCATGTTGGCCAGCGAGCTGAAGTACGGCCCGATCTTCAGCGCGACCGGGATCGTGACGGCGGATTTGACCGCCTTCAGGATGTCCAGGTACTCCTGCTCGACGGCGGCCCCCGTCAGCTTCGGGTCCGTCGGGATGTAGTACACGTTCAGCTCCAGCCCCTTGGCGCCCGCCTCCTGGATCCTCCGCGCGTACGAGATCCAGCCCTCGTGCGACACGCCGTTCAGGCTGCCGATGATCGGGATGTCCGTCGCGTCGGCGGCCTTGCGGATCAGCTCCAGGTAGGCGTCCGGGCCGACGTGGTAGTCGCCGACCGCAGGGAAGTAGGAGAGCGACTCGGCGAAGCTCTCGGTCCCGGCGGCGAGCCGGTCGTCGATCAACTGCTCCTCCTGCCGGACCTGCTCCTCGAAGATGGAGAACATGACCACGGCGGCGGCGCCGGCGTCCTCCATCTGCCGGATCTTGTCCACGCTCTCGGAGACCGGGGCGGCGGACGGCACGAGCGGGTTCTTCAGGCTCATGCCCATGTAGGTGGTGCTCAAGTCCATGGCGTGCTCCTTTTCTTCTTACAGTTGCTCCACGGGCGCCCCGGCCGGCGCGGCGGCCATCCGCTCGACGATGCGCCAGCGCTCGTTGACGTCCTCCTGGCCCAGCTCGATCAGCCGCTTGGCCTCCTCGGGCTTGCTGCGGGTCAGCATCTTGAACCGGATCTCGTTGTAGGCGTAATCCTTCAGCGGGACGCTCGGCTTCTTCGAGTCCAGGCAGAACGGATTCTGGCCCTTCGCGGCGAGGTCCGGGTTGAACCGGTACAGCGGCCAGTGGCCGCAGTCGACGGCGAGCTTCTGCTGCTTGAGGCCGTTGATCATGTCGATGCCGTGCGCGATGCAGTGGCTGTAGGCCAGAATCAGCGACGGCCCCTCGTACGCCTCGGCTTCGATGAAGGCCTTCAGGGCTTGCCGCGGGTTCGCGCCGAGCGCGACGCGCGCGACGTACACGTTGCCGTAGCTGATGGCCATCATGGCCAGGTCCTTCTTCGACCCGGGTTTGCCGCCGGCGGCGAATTTCGCCACCGCGCCGCGCGGGGTGGACTTGGAGCACTGGCCGCCCGTGTTGGAGTAGACCTCCGTGTCGAGCACTAGCGCGTTGACGTTCCGGCCGCAGGCGAGGACGTGGTCCAGGCCGCCGTACCCGATGTCGTAGGCCCAGCCGTCGCCGCCCACCACCCAGACGCTGCGCTTGACCAGCGCGTCGGCGATGGCGAGCAGGTGCGCGGCCTCGGGCTTCTTCACGCCGGCGAGCTTCTGCTTCAGCCGGGCGACCCGCTCGCGCTGCGCGCCGATCTCCTGCTCGTTGTGCTGCGTCGCGGCCGCGATCGCGCCCGCCAGGTCCGCGCCGACATCGCCCGCGAGCTTCTGGAGCAGCTCCAGGGCGTACTCGCGGTGCTTGTCGAGCGTCAGCCGGAATCCGAACCCGAACTCGGCGTTGTCCTCGAAGAGCGAGTTGGACCAGGCCGGCCCGCGCCCCTCCTTGTTGACCGTCCACGGCGTCGTGGGCAGGTTGCCGCCGTAGATGGAGGAGCAGCCGGTCGCGTTGGCGATCAGCGCCCGCTCGCCGAACAGGCGGGAGAGGATCGTCACGTAGGGCGTCTCGCCGCAGCCGGCGCAGGCGCCGGAGAACTCGAACAGCGGCAGGGTGAACTGGAAGTCCTTGATGCTGCCCAGGTCCAGCGCGCCGCGGTCGGCGTCCGGCAGGCTGTCGAAGAACTTCCAGTTCGCGCGCTCGGCCTCGAGGATCGGCGCCTTCTCGGTCATGTTGATCGCGCGCTTCGCGGGATTGGCCTTGTCCTTCTTCGGGCAGACGTCCACGCAGAGGCCGCAGCCGGTGCAATCCTCGACCGTGACCTGCACGGTGTAGCGGCGGCCCGGCTGCTCCTTGCTCTTCCATTCGACGCTCTTGAACGAGGCCGGGGCCTTGGCGAGCTGCGCCGGATCGTAGAGCTTCGAGCGGACGCAGGCGTGCGGGCAGACCAGGCTGCAGTTGCCGCACTGGATGCACAGGTCCGGCTCCCACGCGGGCACGGCGAGCGAGATGTTGCGCTTCTCCCACTTCGTCGTGCCGGTCGGCCAGGTGCCGTCCGCGGGCATCGCGCTCACGGGCAGGTCGTCGCCGCGGCCCGCCATGATCTCCGCCGTGACATGCCGCACGAACTCCGGCGCCTCGGCCGCGACCACGGGCGGCATGTCGTGCGCGCTCGTCGCCTGCGCGGGGACCTGGATCTCGTACAGGTGGGCCAGCGTCTGGTCCACAGCCTCGTAGTTCTTGCGGACGATCTCCTCGCCCTTCTTGCCGTAGGTCTTCTTGATCGATTCCTTGATCTTCGCGATCGCCTCCTCGCGCGGGAGGACGCCGGAGATGGCAAAGAAGCAGGTCTGCATGATCGTGTTCACGCGGCTGCCCATGCCCGTGTCCCTGGCGACCTTGTAGCCGTCGATCACGTAGAGCTTCAGCTTCTTGTCGATGATCTGCTGCTGCACCTTGCGCGGCAGGGTGTTCCAGACCTCGTCCTTTCCGTGCGGGCTGTTCAGCAGGAACGTCGCGCCGGGCACGGCGTACTTCAGCATGTCCACCTGCTCGAGGAAGATCGCCTGGTGGCACGCGATGAAGTTCGCCGCCGAGATCAGGTAGGGCGCGTGGATCGGCTCGGAACCGAACCGCAGGTGCGACACGGTCCGCGAGCCGGCCTTCTTCGAGTCGTAGACGAAGTAGCCCTGCGCGTCCATGTCCGTCTCTTCGCCGATGATCTTGATCGAGTTCTTGTTCGCGCCGACCGTCCCGTCCGCGCCGAGGCCGAAGAACATCGCGCGCACGGTCTTGTCCGACTCCGTGCTGAACGCCGGGTCGTAGTCCAGGCTGGTCTTCGCCACGTCGTCCGTGATGCCGACGGTGAAATGATTCTTCGGCTGGGTCTTCTTGAGTTCATCCAGCACGGCCTTGACCATGCCCGGGGTGAACTCCTTGGACGACAGCCCGTAGCGCCCGCCCACGACCTTCGGCATGGCGGCCAGCGAGCCCGCGCCAAGGGCCTCGGCCAGCGCCGTGACGACGTCCTGGTACAGCGGCTCGCCCGCGGAGCCCGGCTCCTTCGTACGGTCGAGCACGGCAATCGCCTTCGCGGTCTTCGGCAGCGCGGCCAGCAGGTGGGCGGCCGAGAACGGGCGGTACAGGCGGACGATCACCACGCCGACCTTGTCCCCGCCGTTCTTCCGGAGGTAGTTCACCGTGTCCAGCGCCGTCTCCGCGCCGGAGCCCATGATCACGAGCACGCGCTCCGCGTCCGGGGCGCCGACGTAATCGAAGAGGTGGTAGGCGCGCCCGGCGACCTTCGCGAACCGGTCCATGGCCTTCTGGACGATGCCCGGCGCGGCGGCGTAGAACGGGTTGACCGTCTCGCGGCCCTGGAAGTAGACGTCCGGGTTCTGCGCCGTGCCGCGCATGACCGGCCGCTCCGGGTTCAGGGCGCGCGCGCGGTGGGCGATGATGAGCTTGTCGTCCATCATGGCCTTGATCTGGTCGTCGTCGAGCAGCTCGACCTTGTTCACCTCGTGCGACGTGCGGAAGCCGTCGAAAAAGTGGACGAACGGCACGCGGGATTCGAGGGTCGCGGCCTGGGCGATCAGGGCCATATCCATGACCTCCTGCACCGAGGAGCTGGCCAGCAGGGCGAAGCCGGTCTGGCGGGTCGCCATCACGTCCGAGTGGTCGCCGAAGATCGAAAGCGCCTGGCAGGCGAGCGAGCGGGCGGAGACGTGGAAGACCGTCGAGGTCAGTTCGCCGGCGATCTTGTACATGTTCGGGATCATCAGCAGCAGGCCCTGCGACGCGGTGAAGGTCGTCGTGAGCGCGCCGGTCTGCAGGGCGCCGTGGACCGCGCCGCTGGCGCCGCCCTCGCTCTGCAGTTCGGCCACGAGGGGCACCGTGCCCCAGAGGTTCGTGCGCCCCTCGCTGGACCACTGGTCGGCCCACTCGCCCATGTTCGAGGAGGGCGTGATAGGGTAGATGGCGCAGACTTCATTGGTCTTGTGCGCGACGTAGGCGGCCGCTTCGTTTCCGTCAATGATCGTGATGTTCTTGCTCATTTCCACACTTCTCCGTTTTCTGGCTGCGCGTGAAAGTCTTCGGAATTGAAGATTTCAGGACAAAAAAACGGTGTACCACTTACCACAAGCGCCCCGCCCAGCGCAAGAACCGTCTTGGGTTTTTTCGGAGTTGAACCGCGGAGGTCGCAGAGGACGCGGAGGGGCGGGGAGTTGGAACCGCGAAACGGGCAGGGAAACAGGTGCAAGGGGTAGAAGTTGGTTGGCACGCAAACAGGTCAGCCCTCTGCGCCCTCTGCGGTGAAATCTCTTCCCAGTGCTTGGAAAAGTATGGTGCATTTTTCCCAAACATCGGAAAATCCTGACCCCATGCCCCTATCGGTAACAACACCCTGGGCCCTCGGCGGCCTGCCGCTGGCCACGCGCGCGGTCCTGGCGCCGATGGCCGGCTACACGGACCTGCCGTTCCGGCGGCTGGTCCGGTCGTTCGGCGGCGTCGGGCTGGCCTTCAGCGAAATGGTCAACCCGGACAGCATCCTGCGCGGCCGCAGCCGGAAGGTGTCGGCCCTGGTCGCCACCGCGCCGGACGACCGGCCGCTCGGCTGGCAGATCTACGGCACGAAGCCCGGCCTCCTCGCCGAGGCCGCGCAGTGGTTCGAGGCGCGGGGAGCGGAGTTGATCGACGTCAACATGGGCTGCCCGCAGAAGAAGATCTGCAGCCGCGGCGCGGGCGCCGCGCTCATGAAAACGCCGGAACTCGCCGTCGAGATCGCGCGCCGGGTCGTGGAGTCGGTGAAGATCCCCGTCACGGTCAAGATCCGGCTCGGTTGGAACGCGCCGGATGCCGCCGCGGAGCTGGCCCGCGGGCTGGAGGCCGCCGGGGCGGCGGCGCTGACGGTGCACGGACGCACCCGCGCGCAGCGGTTCTCGGGGGCCGTGGACCTCGACGGCATCCGGCAGGTCGTTGAAGCCGTGCGTGTCCCGGTGATCGCCAACGGCGACGTGTTCACGCTCGCCGCCGCGCGGGAGATGCTAGAGCGGACCGGCGCGGCGGCGATCATGATCGGGCGGCACACGTTGTCCGAGCCGTGGTTCCTGCGCGACGTCGCCCGCGACCTCGCGGGCGAGCCGCCGCTTGCGGCGCCCTGTTTCGCGGAGCGGCTGGCGATGATGCGCCGGCTGTACGCGGACCACATCCAACTCTACGGCGAGCGGTTCGGCGTGTCGCTGTTCCGTCGCTGGATCCCGCGATTTGCCAAGGGGATGGGCGTTCCGCGCCCGATGATGATCGCCTTCCTCCAGGCCGCCACGCCTGCCGAGTGGGAGGCGCGGATGGCGGAGGTCGAGCGCGGGGCCGGGGTATGAAAGACGGCATGGCGGGGCGGCGCATCCTTCTTTTGCTGGTGATCGGGCTGGCGGCCTGCGCGCGCGCCGACTGGCCCTTCGCGCCGCCCGATCCCGGGCAGTCCTGGGCGCAGGATCATGTCATCGTCCGGTTCCGGACCCGCGCCGTGGCGCAGCGGTTGGGCCGGTCGCTCGACGTGAATCCGGGCGCGGCGGAAAAGGCACTGGGCCTGCCCGCCGGCGCCGCGGTGGCCGGCGTGGCCTCGCTGCTCCGCGGGCTGGAGCCGGGGCTGACACAGCAGGCGGTCACCAACCGGTAGGAACGAACCGACCGGCGCTGCTTTTACTTTCGAGGCCGGGCCACGCGCGCGCGGATGACGGCCTGGATCTGCTCCTCGGACCGCAGGAGCTGGTCGCCGGCGACGATTTCCTCGACGATGACCGGGATCAGCCCGCTGTTCAGCCCGAGGGCCATGGCGAAGGATACGCACAGGGCCTTCTCCTGCGCGCCGAGCACGCCGTCGATGATCATCATGTCCACCAGGTCGTACAGTTGCTGGAATCGCGAGGCTTCGTCCTTGGGGATGGAGAGATGAACGCGATCGGGATGGGCGAGGACTTCCTCGACCTGGGCATCCGAGAGGCCCCACTTACGGGCCAGGAAATTCAGCAGGTCCCGTTCCGCGCCGGCCAGCTTGCCGTCCCTCAACGCCACGAGGGCCAGGTTTCGGAAATGACTCATCTTCTCCGCCGAGCTCCATTTTCCGCCCGCGTCGCCCATGCCGCCTCCTCCTGGTTGGAAATCGCGGCGAGCCTAACACCCGCGTCGCCCCGGGTCCAGCCCTGAACCTTCCTTCCCTTCCCGGTTGACTTCGCGGCGGAAGCTGCTACAAGGGCAGGGTCGCAGCGAAAAACATACGGAAAAACGGCCATGAAACGAACGTATCAGCCCTCCAAAGTAAAGCGGAAACGGACGCACGGATTTCGTAGCCGGATGGCTACGAAGAATGGGCGCAAGGTGCTGGCGCGTCGCCGCCAGGTCGGCCGCAAGCGGCTCGTGGTTTGACGCCGCCCGCCGCGGGGGAATCATGACCGATGCCGCGGGCAGCCGGCGCGCTCCGGACGCGGTCCTGGGCCGCGAGCGGCGGCTGATCCGTTCGGCGCTGTTCCGGGAAGCCTACGACCAGGGCCGGCGCCAATTCGGGCGCTGCATGGTGCTTTGGTTGCGGTCGGGCGAGGGCGCGGCCCTGCGCCTGGGCGTGGTCACCGGCCGGAAAGTCGGCGGGGCGGTGCAGCGGAACCGCGCGCGCCGGCGCCTGCGGGAAGCATTCCGGCGGAACCGGCACCGGTTCGCGGGGACGTGGGACGTGGTCCTCGTGGCGCGCCGGGCGGCCCTGGACGCGTCGTGGGACGATTTGTCGGCCGAGTTGCTCTCGCTGGCCCGGAAGGCGGGGCTGATGGGCAGCGAGGACGTATAGATCAGCGGAAAGCGTTAGAAGTAATAAACTCGGAAGGATGGAACAGGAGTCAACAAAGGTAACGGAGAGGGTTCGCCTCCGTTTTTTCTGTTATCTCCTGTTCCGGTCTTCCCGTTGACCATGAAGTTCCTTTTGATCATGCTGATTCGGCTCTACCGGGTCACGATTTCACCCCTGCTCGGCCCCTGCTGCCGGTTCGAGCCCTCCTGCTCGGTCTATTTCATCGAGGCGCTCCAGCGGCACGGGTTCTGGCGCGGCTCGATGCTCGGGGCGCGCCGCCTGCTGAAGTGCCATCCGCTCCACCACGGCGGGTTCGATCCCGTGCCGGCCTCCTCTTCCCTTCGTTGTCCCGGAGTTGATCGATGAAAAGAAACGACATCCTGATCCTCGTGGCCCTCTTCGCCCTGTGGCTGGCCTGGCCGGCGCTCGACCGGCACGTCATCAAGAAGTACTTCTTCCCCGCCCCGCCGCCGGCGGCCGTCGAGGAGGCGCCCCCGGCCGACACGGCCTCGGAGCCGCCGGCCCTGGCCCCGGCCGAATCGGCGCCCGCGGCGGAGGCGCCGGCCCCGGCCGCGGAAGTCGTCGCGGAGGCGGAGCCGGAAGACGCCGGCCCGGAAACCACGGCCACGCTGGAGGACGGGCTGCTCCGCCTGGCGATCTCCTCGCGCGGCGCGTCGGTGGCCTCCGCCGAGCTCAAGCAGTATCCCCTGACCGCCGAGGCGGACAGCGCGCCGGTGCTCCTGGATTTCTCCTCGGCGCGCGCGCTGGCCTACGGCGGCCTGGCGGGCCTGTCCGAGGCGGTGAATTTCAGCCTGGTGTCCCAGGCCGGGAATGAAATCGTCCTGGAGCGCACCGCGGCTTCCGGCCTCCAGCTTCAACGGACTTTCCAACTGGAGGACGGCTACCTGCTCAAGGTTACCGACCGGTTCTCCAACCGCGGCTTGGCGGCCCTGGAAGTGCCGGGCCACGTCATGCACACGGGCCCGATGCCCAATTTGCCGGGCGAGAGCGCGATGAAGGGCGTGGTGAACCAGGGCGTGGACACGCTCTCGCCGGGCGGCGAGGGCGTCCAGCACTGGGGCGCCAAGCTGCCGCGGTGGTTCGAGGAGGTGCGGAAGGAGAAGGGGCTTCCCCGCATCCCCGAGCGGATCGAGTGGCCGCTGGATACCCCCATGGAATGGGTCGCGGCCAAGAACAAGTATTTCGCGCAGGTCGTGGTGCCCGAGGGCGGGGCCGAGAAGGCCGTGGTCGTCGCGCGGCGCGAGTTGCCGGAGGCCGAGCGGCAGGACCCCGCCGCCAAGCCCCGCGGGGCGGTCCTCGCCGACGTGGCCGTGTCGGTCCAGTTCGGCGCGACGGCGCTGGCGCCCGGAGAGGCGTTCACCCGGACGGTCCAGTGCTATATCGGCCCGAAGAAGTTCGACGTCTTGAGCCGCCACGGGCAGCACATGGTGGACGTGATGGAGTTCGGCTTCTGGGCGGCGATCGGCAAGATTTTGCTCCAGGTCATGAACGGCATCCACGCCCACCTGTGGCCGCACAATTACGGCATCGCGATCATCCTGCTCACGGTCCTCATCCGCGTCGTGTTCTGGCCGATCACCCACAAGAGCACGGAGAGCATGCGGAAGATGCAGGAGATCCAGCCCCTGGTCACCGCCGTGCGCCAGCAGTACAAGGACAACGCCCAGAAACAGCAGCAGGCGATCATGGCGCTCTACAAGGAGCACAAGGTCAATCCGCTGGGCGGCTGCCTGCCGATGCTCATCCAGATCCCGGTCTTCATCGCCCTCTTCGTGGTCTTGCGCAGCGCCATCGAGCTGCGGTTCGCGAGCTTCCTGTGGATCCGCGACTTGAGCCAGCCGGAGAACCTGCTGGCCGGGAAGCTGCCGATCGCGCTGAACCTGCTGCCGATCATCATGGCGGTGACCATGGCCTGGCAGCAGAAGCTGACCCCCTCCGGCGGCGATCCGAACCAGCAGAAGATGATGATGTTCATGCCGATCATGATGCTGGTGCTGTTCTACAATTTCGCCTCCGGCCTTTCGCTGTACTGGACGACGAACCAGTGCCTGATGATCGCGCAGCAGTTGATCGCCCAGCGGCGCAAGAAGGCCCGGGAGGCGGCCGCGGCGGCGCGGTAGTCGAGGAGGAACGCCATGAGCGACCAGGACACGCTCTCGCAGGTGCAGGACGAGGCCCGGCAGACGCTGGGCGAATTGCTCCGGCTGACCGGGTTCGACGCGAAGGTCGAGGCCTCCGCGCCGGCGGAGCAGGAGGTGCTGCTGCGCATCGAGTGCTCGGACGCAGCCCAGTTGATCGGGCGCAAGGGCCAGGTCCTCGACGCCCTCCAGTTCATCCTCGGCCGCATGCTCCTGCGCAAGGCCGGGCGGGACGTGCATTTCGTCGTGGACGTCGGCGACTACCGCGAGCGCCGCAAGGAGCAGGTCCTGCGCGAGGCCATGGCCGCCATCGAGGAGGTCCGGAAGACCGGGCGGCCCGTCAAGCTGCCCGTGATGTCCGCCCACGAGCGGCGGCTGGTGCACCACCTGGCCGCCGAGACGCCCGGCCTGGAAACCTTTTCCGAGCCCACGGGCGAGGAAGGCCGCAAGCGCGTGGTCATCAGCCCGGTCGGCGAATCCGCGCCGCCGGCGTGAAGCCGTTGGTTCGCGCCGTCGCCGGGCAAAAAACGGCCCGCCCCCGCGAGGGGACGGGCCGTCTTGTTTCTCCTGCTCTTCCAGGATCAGAACTGGAACCGGCCGCCGAGGCCGAAGAACAGGTCGTCGATGTGCGCGAGCTCGCCGTAGAGCGAGAACTGCTCGTTCAGGGCGAACAGCGCGCCGCCGGCGATGGCGACATCGGTCTCGTCCTCGCTGGCGTCGCCGACGCCTTCCCAATCGATCTCGACATCGCGGTAGCACATGCCGAGGAACCCGTAGGGCGTGAACTGCTCGATGGTCTTGCTGACGAGGGCCCCGAAGTTGACGAACAGCCAGTCGGCGTCGGCGTCATCGGTGACCTCGTAGCTCGCCATGCCGATGGAGCCGCGAAGGGCGACGTCGACGGGCAGGTCCAGGGGGAGCGTGTATTGCCCGCCGCCCTGGTAGGTGAACCCGGTGTCGCCTTCGTCCGGATCGAGCAAGCCCAGGTCGGCGAACAGGGCCAGCCCTTCCATGACGCCGAAGGTCACGCGTCCGCCGTACGCATTGGCGTCATCGCCGACCACGGCGCCGGCCGACCCGCGAACCAGGCCTGCCTCGGGCGCCGCCGCGCCGTCCGCGTAGGGGAGTCCTGCAAACTGGGCCATCGCCGGGGCGGCCATGGCGCCTACCATTGCCAGCACGATCCACTTCTTCATGCTTTCTCCTTCTGGTTATGCTTCCCATCAGTTGTCATTTCCGGATCGGATCAGCAACTAATGGTGCTATTATTAATAGCCTACCACATGATATGGTGGCCCGTCAACGAATTAAGTGGACTTTTTTTTAGCGAATGCGGCCGCCGCGATCGGTGCGGGATTGCCTGCCGGCCCGGACGTTGGTAAAAGTCAGCGGTATTCGGCGGGACGCGACACGGCTCGGAATCGATGGATGAAGACGGGAAGAAAGCACATGAAGCTCGTGTGGCTGGCGGCATGGGGGGCCGGCGCCCTCGCGCCGGCCGCCGGCGCGCAGACCCTGGCGCAGCAGCTCCTCGCCGGCTACGACGCGGTGCAGAGCGTCAGCTGCGAAGTGCGCCGGGACACGGAAACGGTCGGCGGGAACTCCGCGCGCGCGTTGAGCCGCGTCTACTTCCAGAAGCCGGACCGGCTGCACGTGGAGAATGTCACGCCCGTCCAGCGCCGGATCGTGGCCGACGGCGAGACGTTCTTCAGCTACATCGAGGGCGACCCGAAGGGCTTTTCCCGGCCGGTGTCCCAGCTCAACGAGGAGATGACCATCCAGCTCCGCAAGATTCCGGGCACGGCCATGGACCACCTGTTGAAAATAGGCGATGCGCCGGAAACCGTCCTCCCGGCGGCGGAGGGCTTCCCGGTCCGACGCGGCTACGAGAAGGGCCGGCTGTTCGTCGTCCTCTCCATGGACCCGGAGAACCGCCTGGCCCGGATCGAGTTCTTCGATTCGCCGGAAATGAAGAACCGGACCGCCCAGTACGACTACAGCGCCTTCCAGCCGGCCGCGGGCGGAGCGGTGATTCCCTGCCTGCACCGGGGCGTGCTGTGGAGCGGCGGCGTGGAGACCCGCGAGACGGTGCGCATCAGCAACCTGGCCGTCAACCAGCCCGTCCCCGGGAGCCTTTTCGTGGCCGGCCCCTTCTTCGAGGGGGTCGATTTCGTGGACGATTTCGGCAACATATACGAATAACGTCTTGCCCGCGCAAAAAAACTTGCGCGCGGCATTTGTAAACGTAGAGTAGGGCGAATCAGGAAGGAGACAGCATGAAGAAAGTCATTGTCGGCATGTTGATTGCGGCGTTTGTCCTGGCGGGATTGGGCACGGTGCAGGCGGCGGAGAAGGGCGCGGGCCGCGGGGGCCTCATGGGCTTCATCGCGGGTTGCTGCTTCGGTATCCGGGCCGGCTCGGCCTACAACGACGGCAAGGAAATCCACTGGCGCGAATGGGTGCGGCTGGTTCCGGTCGTCAGCATCGTCGTGGCGATCTGGGACGGCATCGACGGCGCCAACGGCGTGACCAGCAAGGATTACGCCAAGCAGTACGGCGAGACCTACTACTAAGTCCGGCCGTACCGTCATGCGTACGAGGAGGATTCCGGGTGGATGGCCCGGGATCCTCCTTTTTTTCGCCGCGGCGCGGCTGGGCGCAGCCGGGGCCGATCTTGCGCAGGAGCTCTTCGACGAAGGCCGCTGGGCCGAGTGCGCGCGCGAAAGCCGCCGCGTCCTCCTGTCCGATCCCCGGAACGAAACGGCCGCGCTCCATCTCGCCGTCGCCCGGCTGCGCCTCGGCGGAACCGATGAGGAACCGCTGGCCGCGCTGACGTCCGCCCGCGATCCGGAAATCCGCGCCCGCGCGGCCTACGAGCTGGGCCGGCTGAATTGGGCCGCAGGCGATCCCGCCGCCGCCTACCCGCTGCTGCGCCAGGCCTTCCTGGAAACGCGATCCCAGCCCCTGTCCCTGCGGAGCGGCTGCTCGCTGAACGAGCTGCTCCGGGCTTTTCCAAACCTTGGAAAAGACGACCTTGCCCTCGTCCAATCATTGGAAACCTGCCGGCCGCTCTGGAGCCGCGCGCTGCGCGCGGAATGCGCCGCGCCGCGCGCCCGGGCGGATCGCGGCGGATGGCTGTCCGCGCCCGGGAAGTGGCTGGTGTCGTTCTACCGCACCCAGATTCGCCCCGCGATCGGCGCGCGCTGCTCGCTGGAGCCGAGCTGCTCGGCCTACTTCCTCGCCGCCAGCCGAGCGCACGGCCTGCTCGGGCTGCCCATGATGGCCGACCGCCTGGTCCGCGAGCCGTCCGTCGTCGCCGAGGCGCGCCGGCCGGTCCCGGGCGACGGGGCGCCGCGGTTCGCCGACCCGGTGTCCGATCACGATTTCTGGTTCCACGGCGGGGGAGGGAACTGATGGGCGCGCGGACCTGGAGCGCCGTTGTCGCCCTGGCGTGGCTGGTTCCGGCCTGCGCCGCGGCGCAGGACTCGCCGGGGCTTTCCCTGGCCGTGGAGCTTTCGGCGGAGGGCGACCACGCCGGCGCGGCCCTGGAGTACCGCCGGCTCGCGGGCGACGCGCCGTCCGGCGAGGCCCGGGGCGGCTGGTACTGGGCCTCGGCCTTCGAGTACTGGCGCGCGGGCGAATACGAACTCGCGGACCGGATGCTGAACCGCGCCGAGGACGCGCAGCCCGCGCTCGGCGCGCCCGCCCTGCTGCTGCGCGGCGAGAACGCCCAGTCGGCTCGGAAGTGGGCGGAAAGCGATTTCTATTTCGAGAGCGTCCTGCGCGGCGGGACCGCGGATGACGAGAAGGCGTTCGCCAGCCGCCGGCTCGCCGCCGGCCGGCTGCGGCAGAAGGACGTGACCGGCGCCGGCGCCGCGCTGGACCTGGCGCCCGTTCCCCAGGAAGCCGCCCGCGCCGCGCTGGCGGAATACAACCGCGGCCGCGACAAGAGCCCGCTGACCGGCGGCCTGCTCGGGATCGTCCCCGGCTTCGGCTACTTCTACGCGGGCGAATGGGCCAGCGGCGTCCGCTCGATCCTGCTCAACAGCCTGTTCCTCTTCGGCATGGTGGACACGGCGGACCACGACCAGTGGGGCGCGTTCGCCGTCATCACCTTCTTCGAGTTCACCTGGTACTCCGGCAGCATCTACGGCGGCATCGACGGCGCGCACCGCTTCAACCGCGACCGGCTGGAAACCGCGGCAGACGGCATCCGCGGCGCGTCCGCGTTCGAGCCGGACCCCGCCGCCTGGCCGGCGGTCCGCCTGAATTTCCGGTTCTGAAATCAGGGTTGAACTCCCGCGGGGCTGTCCCTACCTTCCCGATATGCGCCGTGGCCTTCACCTCTGCCTGCTCCTCGCGGGCCTGCTTGCGGATCCCGCGCGCGGCGCCGCGCCGGAGGAGACGCTCCGCTACGAGTTGGTCTGGGGCTTGGTCCGGGTCGGGACCGCCGAGGTGACGACGCGGCTGGTCGAGGAGGACGGGCGGCCGCTGCTCCGCTTCCGCTTCACCGCGAAGAGCAACCGGTGGGTGGAAAAGATCTACCCCGTCGAGGATTGCATCGACAGCTTCATCGAGCCGGAAACCGGGCTGCCGGTGAAGCTGGTCAAGAAGACTTCCGAGGGCTGGTTCCGCTGCGACGACGAACTGCGGTTCGACCGCGAGCGCGGCGTGGCCGCGTGGGTCGACCATGTCCGCGGCACGAACACGGAGTATGCCGTCGCGCCGGGCGCGCACGACTTCTTCTCGCTGATGCGCAGCATGCGGGAGCTCGACCTGCGGCCCGGGCGCGAGGACCGCGCGACCATCGCCGCCGACGACCGGACGCATGACCTGGTGATCCGCGTGGAGCGGGAGGAGACCCTTTCCCTGCGCGGCGCGCGGGTGCGGGCCTACCGGCTTCGTATCGCCAGCGAGAAGGAAGGGCTCTTCGTGCGCAAAGTACCCGGGGCGATCTGGATCACGGCCGAGCCCCCGCGCACGGTGGCGCAAATGCAGGTGCGGGTGCCCGTCGGCAGCGTCCGGGCCGTGCTGCTGGACGAGTCGAAATGAAGAAATCCCTTGTATTCATGGCGTGGGCGCTGGCCGTGGGCGGAAGTTTGCGCGCCGGCGCCGCGTCTTCCGCGCCCGCCGGCACGGGATCGTTTTCCCCGCTGGCCCGGCAGCTCTGGAAGGCCGGCGGGCCGGGCTGGGTCCGCTCGGAAAAAAACGCGTTCCACGTCTATGGCCGGTCGCCGTGGGAGGTGGGGGATGTCCGGGCCGAGGCGGAGTCGGCGTGGCCGGCGATCGAGGAGAGCCTGGGGCCCGATCCCGCGCCGCGCCCGGCGCGGATTTTCGTGGTCGGCGACCGGGCCCTCTGGGGCCGCGTGCTGCGCGGCGCGGACCGCCGCAAGGACAGCCTGGCGATCCAGGCCGGGGACGAGGTATTCCTGCTGCGCGAGCCGGACGCCGTCGCCGACCCGGGCCGCCTGCCGCACGAACTGGTGCACCTTAAACTGTGGCGGCGTTTCGGCGACCGCGTGCCGCTCTGGCTTGACGAGGGGTTGGCCTCCTATCTAGGTTGGGCCGCGGCCGCCCGGGTGGCGCGGGCCGGCCGTGCGCCGCTGGACCGGCGGCTGCCGCTGTACGAGGCCGCCCAACTGCAGACGATGGAAGAGGTCCAGGCGGTCCGGTCGTACTCGGCCATGGGCCCGGCTTTTTACCGGCAGGCGGAGGAAATGGTGGCGGCCGTCGCGCGGCGCGCGGGGGACGGGCGCCTGGGCGAATTCGCGGAAGCCGTGGCGCTTGCGGGCGTTTCGTGGCAGGATTACCTGAAGCAACTGGGCCTGTCCGACGTCGAAAGGGAAGACGCGGAAAAGGACATGCGGGATCGCGTGACCGGAAAGGCGCATTGAAGGCGGGCGCGGAAAAATCAAAAAGGCCGGCCAAGCCGGCCGGCGGCGGCGCGGAGCGAAAGGCGATCTACCTCGTCTACGGCGAGGATGAGTACCGCGTGCGGACGCGCGCGAAGGAACTGGTGGACTCGCTCTGCCCGCCGGCCGAGGCGGCGTTCGGGCTGGAAATCATCGACGCCGCCGTCGAGAACGCCGCCGAGGGCATCCTCGCGGTGCGGCGCGCCCTCGAGGCCCTGCGGACCGTGGGTTTCCTGGGCGGGCGGAAGACCGTCTGGCTGCGGGACGCCACGCTGTTCACCAAGGATATCGCCGAGGACCTCAAGCGGGCGGTGGAGGAACTCACGGACCAGATCAAGGCCGGGCTGCCCGTGGGTCAGACGCTGGTGGTCAGCGCGCTCAAGGTCTTCCGCGGCTCGGCGTTTTTCAAGGCGTGCGAGGCCGCGGGCACGGTGGAGGAGTGCGCGAAGCCGGACAAGCCGTGGCAGCAGGCGGAATACGCCCGGGGCCAGGTGATGGAGGAATTCCGGCGGCACGGGCTGAAGCCCGTCGGCCGGGCGCTCGATCTGTTCCTGGACCGCGTCGGGATGGACACGCGGTCGATCGTCCAGGAGGCCGAGAAGCTGGCGGTGTATCTCGGCGGTCGCAAGGACGCGCGTCCGGAGGACGTGCAGGCGATCGTGTCGCTCTCGCGCGAGTCCGCGGCGTGGGACCTGGCCGACGCCGTGGGGGCGCGCGACCTGCAGGGCGCGCTGAAGATACTGCGCCAGCTCGTATTCCAGGGCGAGAGCGCCATCGGCCTGCTCCACGCGCTGGAGTTCCGGTTCCGGGAGATGATCGTCTTCCGCGAGGCGCTGGACCGCGGCTGGGCGCGGCCGGTAGGCGAAGGGTACGGCCGCAAGCTGGCGTGGCGGGAGGGCCCGGAGATCGACGCCGCGCTCAAGGCCCTGGGCAAGGACCCGCGCGAGGGGCACTGGTTCCGCGGCATGAAGCTGGCGGAGCAGGCGCAACGGTTCAGCGCGGCCCAACTGCGGGACGGCCACGCGATCCTCCTGAAGGCCCACGAGGCGATGGTCAGCTCGTCGGTGCCCGACGCGCTGCAGATGGAACTGCTGCTGTTGAAGCTGCTGGCTCCCAGCCCGCGGGACGCTTAAATGGAGGGCGGTCGGCCTCGCCCGCCAAAATCGGCGATGGAGGCCCACCATCGCCACGCCTGCGGGCAAGCCGTCGCGCTTCAAAGCCAGAGCAGGACACGGCGTTGCGAACGAGCGCGCTTTTTTCTTGCGATACCTAAAGGGGAGGATGACCATGCAAACAAGGGCAAATGGTGGGGAGAGGCAAATGGGGTCAGCCCCAAAAATAAAGAATAATAGACATTCCGGAATAATGTATTCATGATCTAAAGCATGGCTAGACCCCTGCGATTGCAGTTTCCCGGCGCGATCTATCACGTGACATTTCGAGGAATCGAGCGGCGAACGATCTTCAGGGATAGCCGGGATTACAAGCGGATGCTCGAAGCGCTGGAGGAGATGGCCGACCGGCACAGGGTGCGCGTTTACTTGGTCTGCCTGATGACCAACCACGCCCATTTGCTGCTGGAAACGCCTCGCGGGAATCTGTCGGCCTTCATGGGGCAGTTGCTGACCAGTTACACGGTGTATTTCAATCTTCGCCACCGGCGGGTCGGCCACTTGACCCAGGGCCGATATAAGGCGCAGGTCGTGGCCGGTGACGAGTACCTGTTAAAATTGAGCCGCTATGTTCATCTGAATCCGGTCCATATCAAGGGCGCGGAAGAATGGCCGATCGAGGAGCGTGTGAGACGGTTGCGGGCGCATCCATGGAGCACGTACCGAAGTTACGCTGGCTTGGAGCGAGCCTGGCCCTGGATCGAGTACGGACCGATCCGCGCACTGATAGGGAAAGGCGCCGGCGGCGCGGCATATCGTGGCTTTGTGGAGGAATGTTTAGCGCGGAGCGAGGATGATTTTCGAGCGGTCTATCGTAGCGCGCGGCTTGCTCTAGGGTCGGAGGAATTCCAGCGGGAAGTGGAGCAAAAGCATATAGCGATGGGCCGAATGCGGCGACGGAAGGAGGATGTTTCCTTTCGGCGGTTATTGGGCCGGTGCGAACCGAAAGCCGTTCTGGAGGGAGTAGCCCGAGCATTCGGTGTGAAGCCCGAGGATTTGCAGAAACGAAGGCGCAACGCTGACTTCCGTGCGGCCGCGTGCTGGTATCTGCATGCTCAAGGCGGGCTGACCCAGAGGGATGCGGCCATGTGGGTGAACCTGAAAAGCGGCGTTGCCGTTGCCTATCAAATCAGACGCTGGCAAATCATGAGTCGAGAAAAGCGCCTTTGTAGCGCCCTTGAAAAACTACCGGCCGATTGGAGCCGGTGAAATGTTATTCTTTATTTTTGGGGCTGACCCCTTTTTCCGGGACATATCAAGGGCGCGGAAGAATGGCCGATCGAGGAGCGTGTGAGACGGTTGCGGGCGCATCCATGGAGCACGTACCGAAGTTACGCTGGCTTGGAGCGAGCCTGGCCCTGGATCGAGTACGGACCGATCCGCGCACTGATAGGGAAAGGCGCCGGCGGCGCGGCATATCGTGGCTTTGTGGAGGAATGTTTAGCGCGGAGCGAGGATGATTTTCGAGCGGTCTATCGTAGCGCGCGGCTTGCTCTAGGGTCGGAGGAATTCCAGCGGGAAGTGGAGCAAAAGCATATAGCGATGGGCCGAATGCGGCGACGGAAGGAGGATGTTTCCTTTCGGCGGTTATTGGGCCGGTGCGAACCGAAAGCCGTTCTGGAGGGAGTAGCCCGAGCATTCGGTGTGAAGCCCGAGGATTTGCAGAAACGAAGGCGCAACGCTGACTTCCGTGCGGCCGCGTGCTGGTATCTGCATGCTCAAGGCGGGCTGACCCAGAGGGATGCGGCCATGTGGGTGAACCTGAAAAGCGGCGTTGCCGTTGCCTATCAAATCAGACGCTGGCAAATCATGAGTCGAGAAAAGCGCCTTTGTAGCGCCCTTGAAAAACTACCGGCCGATTGGAGCCGGTGAAATGTTATTCTTTATTTTTGGGGCTGACCCCTTTTTCCTGCGTGTATCTTTTCCCGCTCATCTCCCGCCTCCCTTTCCGGGCCGCCAGAAGGGGAGCATACTAAAGATCGCCCTGTCCAGTTTTTGGGGAGGACGTCAGGGGCAACTACACCCCCAATGTCGGGCCATACCCGGTCAGCGGTGACAGCCTGGCGTATCACTACGAAAAGTCGGGAAAACAGGCGCTGACTTTCCTCATTGAAATAGCCGATGAGTTTCGTCCGGCGAATGCAACAGAGCATGCCAACGCTGTGCTTCCAGGGCAACTCTTCATGATGCTTGCGGCCGTGGACAGGAGTTTCGCATCAAAGCCGACCGCACGATTCAGGAAGCCGCAATGACGCACTTCAATCACAATTCGGGGGTTCTGCAATGAAGACAAGCAGCGGCTATTCCCGGCGAGTGCTTCTTGCCGGAGGCGGCGGCTTGAGCCAAGCCGCCCTACCTAACCAGCGGGGCGAGCGGGGCGGGTCAAGCCTAAACTATTAACTATTGGCCGTCGGAGAGAGATGAAAACAACCGAACAAGGCTATTCCCGGCGGGCGTTCTTGAAACTTGCGGCGGCCGGCGCGGCGGGAGCGGGGGTGGTGGGTTGGCTGCGGTTCACAGGAAGCGAGCGGGTAGTTGTCTGCTCTAAGTGCGCGGCGGAATTCGCGGAAGGACATCATTACAAGGCGGGGCCTGTTCGCGGGGTATACTGCCCGAATTGCGGCGTGGAGCTGACGCGGTTGGAATACGATTTGCGGCAGGATGCCATGTTTGAAGACGGGGATAAGGCGCAGAGCGAAGAGGCAAGGAGAAAGTGGAACTATGGCCAGGTGCCTTTCCCGAATCCGAAGTTGGTAAGCCGGACGGACAAGCCGGCGATTGTTCTTTCAGAAATCAAGATTTGAGGGGCGGTGCGCGATTTAGTTCTCCGCAAGAGCGGGGGGTGTGGCGATTCGCCATGCGCAACGTTAACCAGAACAGCGCCAAGCTCTCGGCCCTAGCCAAGCACGGGACCGAGAGCCGAGGCGCGCCTATACGCGCAGAGAAGGTAAACCGCGCCGCCCCTCATCCGTTATCAATGAGGTTAATATAGGCCAGAGACGGGAGCGGGTAGGGTGCGCTGGCCCAGCGCGCCGCCGCTCGTTGCGAGTGCTTCTTGCCGGAGGCGGCGGCTTAAACCAAGCCGCCCTACCTAACCGGATGAGTGAAGTAGTTCTTTCAGAATGGAAGATTTGAGGGGCGGTGCGCGATTTAGTTCTCCGCAAGGGCGGAGGGTGTGGCGGTTCGCCATGCGCAACGTTAACCAGAACAGCGCCAAGCTCTCGACCCTAGCCAAGCGCGGGATCGAGAGCCGAGGCGCGCCTGTACGCGCAGAGAAGGTAAACCGCGCCGCCCCTCATTATTTTTAAACCGAATATCGAAATCCGAAACCCGAAACAAATTCGGAAGCCGAATGAAGGAATGACCAAAACGGTGAACTTGAACCGGCGCGGGGTGATCTATGCAGACCGCAAACAAATACCTGGCCGTTGAAAATTTCGGCCTGCTCCAGCGGCAGGCGGGGGTGGATCCCGAGCTGGCGGAGTTGGTTTGCGCCTGCGCCCGCTTGTTCAGCGATTCCCAACAGCCCTGGCTTTTCTATGATGCCGGCGTCAGTCCGGCGGATTTAAAGCATGACTTCCTCTGCGGCTGGCTGGCGAAGAAGAATCCGCAAATCGACCCCCGCTTGTTGGAGTTCCTGACGCGCTATAGCCGGTTGATGGCGGCGCGACGGCTCCCGGTGATTTTCAGCGTGGGTCATTTTGCCCGGAAGCATGACTTGAGCGAGCGGCATGTCCGCTGGATCAGCCGCAATGTCCTGCGCTTCTACAAGGAATTCAATATCCCGAAATCGGATGGCGGCGCCCGTCAAATCCTGGCGCCGGAGGGGAAGTTGCTGACGCTCCAACGATGGATACTCCGGCATATTCTCGATAAGGCCCGGCCTCATCCAGTGGCCTGCGGCTTCGTGAGGGGACGCTCCATCATGGACAACGTGCGGCCGCACATCGGGCGCGCGGTGGTCGTCCGGGTGGACTTGAAGGACTTCTTCCCGTCCATCACCCATGCCCGAATCCGCAAGGTCTTCCAGGGGCTGGGCTATCCTTATCGCGTGGCCGTGTTGTTGACGAATCTGTGCACGGTGAATGGGCGGTTGCCCCAGGGAGCGCCCACCAGCCCGGCTTTGTCCAACCTCGTATTCTTGAAAGCGGATCGGCGCTTTACGGGGTTGGCCGAGAAAATGCAGTTCCGCTATTCCCGGTACGCCGACGATCTGATGTTTTCCTCGGATAATCCCCGGCTTGCGTGTCTCATCCCGTTATTCAAGCAAA
Organism: Verrucomicrobiota bacterium; assembly: GCA_022710725.1. Lineage (GTDB taxonomy): Bacteria > Verrucomicrobiota > Kiritimatiellia > CAIQIC01 > JAGNIJ01 > JAGNIJ01. The sequence goes on along the minus strand of JAKLGK010000001.1, from coordinate 348,288 downwards.
TCGTTTGCGAGGAAGGCTTCACGGTCAACGAGGATAAAGTCCGCGTCATGCGGCGGGGCCAGCGGCAGCAGGCGACGGGGGTTGTCCTCAACGAGAAGCCGAACGTGCGGCGGGAACACGTCCGCCGCCTGCGCGCGGCGGTACATCGCCTGCGAACGCTAGGCCCCGAAGATGTGGTTCTGGGTTCGCGGCGGGGCGGTGCGCACGATCCGGAATACGTGCTCCGGGGCCATCTGGCCTTCCTCCGCATGGTCAATCCCGCGCAGGGGGCGGCGTTGGCGGAGCGCTTGCCGGCGTAGCTGGTGGCGCCAAGCGGTTTTGATGGTGAGTCCAGTTCCGCGGGGTGGGGGCGCCCCGGCTCCTGCAGGGCGGTCTGCCCGTTTCTCCTTGTAAGAACCGAGATGCCCGTGACAATACCAGCGCGATTTCAGGCCGCCGGGCATGACAGGCGGCGGGAAACATGATAAGGTCCACCGATTCAATAGCCGCGGAATGAGAGCATGATCCTGATCCTGCAGCCCAACGTGGACCTGGAGGGGGCGGAGTACCGCCACCTGTCCGACACGCTCGCCCTGCTGCCGAACGTCCAGACGCGGGTCCACCATGTCCGGGGCGCGCAGCAGACGCTGACGGAAATCTACCTGATCGGCGACACGAAGCTGCTCTCGATGGAGGACATGCGCAACCTGCCGTGCGTCGAGAGCGTGGTCCGGGTGTCGCAGGCCTACCGGGTGATCGGCCGCCACAAGGACGACCACCGGGCGACCTCGTTCGAGTACAACGGGGTGCGCTTCGGGCAGGACAACCTGCACGTCTTCGCGGGGCTCTGCGCGGTGGACAACCGCGAGAACGTCGAGCGCATGATGAAGGCCCTGCGGGACCACGGCCAGGTCTGCACGCGGATGGGGGCCTACAAGCCGCGGACGAATCCCTACTCGTTCCAGGGGCACGGCGCGCACTGCCTGCCGTACGTGTTCGAGCTGGCCGGGCGGTACGGCATCCGGGTGATCGCGATGGAGATCACGCACGAGGACCACATCGACCAGATCCGGGCGGCGCTCGACGCGGCGGGCCGGCCGACGGGGGTGATGCTGCAGATCGGCACGCGCAACGTGCAGAACTTCGAGCTGCTCAAGCACGCGGGCCGGCAGCAGGAGTTCCCGATCCTGTTCAAGCGCGGGTTCGGCATCACGCTGGAGGAATCGCTCAACGCGGCCGAGTACCTGGCCAGCGAGGGCAACCAGCGGATCGTGTTCTGCCTGCGCGGCGTGAAGACGCACATGGGCGACCCGCACCGGAACCTGGTGGACTTCGCGCACGTGCCGGTGGTCCAGCGCCTGACGCGCCTGCCGGTGTGCATCGACCCGTCGCACTCGGTCGGCGGGCGCGGCCGGGCGCCGGACGGCCTGCTGGAGTTGTTCCACGTCACCGCGCAGGGCGTGGTGGCCGGCGCGAACCTGGCGCTGGTGGATTTCCATCCCGACCCGGACCGCGCGCTCGTGGACGGGCCGCAGGCGCTGCACATGGACGAGCTGGGGCCCTTCCTGGAGGACGTGCGCATTGCGCGGGAGGCCTACGAGCGGCGGCTTGGGCGCATCGCGGCGGCCGGGGGGCATGGCGATAAAGTACGGTAGGGCGCGTTGGCTCAACGCGCCGCGTATGGCGGCGGGTTCGGCGAACCCGCCCTACCTTGAGAAGCTGATGAAAAAGCGGCACACAGCGGTAGCGATGCTGGTCCTGGGCCTGGGGCTCGTGGTCTGCGCCCGCGCGGCGGAGCCGGTCCCCGAGCTCTGGTTCCCCGTCGGCGAAAAGCTGACCTACCGGATCTACTGGGGCATGTTCAAGGTCGGCATCACGACGACCGCCACGGGCTGGATCGAGGAGGACGGGCGCACGCGGCTGGCGATCCGGTTCCGCACGCGCACCAACCGGATCCTCGAAAAGCTCTATCCCGTGGACGACTTCCTGGAGGCGATCATCGACCCGGTGACCTTCCTGCCGGTCCGGTTCACGAAGCGCCTCAAGGAGGGGCGGTACCGCGCGGACGAGACGACGGTCTTCGACCACGCCCGCGGCGTCGCCCACTGGCGGTCGAACATGACCGACAAGAAGAAGGACTTCGCCATCGAGCCGGACACGCGGGACGTCATCTCGTTCATGTACTTCATGCGCTCGCGCCCGCTGAAGATCGGCGACACGGTCCACGCGCGCGTGATGGCCGACGAGAAACTCTACGACCTCTACGTCAATATCCGCCGCCGGGAGAACCTCAAGCTGCCGGAGATGGGCCGGCGGCCGAGCGTCAAGCTGGAGCCCGAGGCGGCCTTCAACGGCCTGTTCGTGCGCAAGGGCAAGCTGTGGATGTGGGTCTCCGACGACAAGGACCGGTTCTGCACCAAGCTGGCGGCCAAGGTGCCCGTGGCGAGCGTGTCGCTGTGGCTGACCAAGGTGGAGGTCGAGCCCGACCGGGTCGTGACCGGCGAATCCGAAGACGACGAGGAACTCGAGGTGGACGATGAGCCTGCGTCCTGAACGCGCGCGGGAACTGCTGGCGGCCTTCCCGCGGCAGCGCATCCTGGTGATCGGCGACCTGATGCTGGACCGCTACATCTACGGGGCGGTCCACCGCATCTCGCCAGAGGCCCCGGTCCCCGTGGTCTCCGTTACGCACGAGAAGAGCATGCCGGGCGGCGCCAGCAACACGGCGTGGAACGTCCGCTCGCTGGGGGGCCAGGCGGCGGTCGGCGGCGTGCTGGGCCTGGACGCGGCCGGCGCGGACCTCAAGGCGGTGCTCGCGGGCGGGGGCGTCGGGCTCGAGGGCCTGCTGGAGATGGACGGCCTGCGCACCATCGTCAAGACCCGCATCATCGCCGACCGCCAGCAGGTCGTCCGCGTGGACTGGGACGATCACGCGCCCGTCGCCGAGCCCCGGGCGAGATCGTTTTGCGACCTGATCGAGCGCGAGGCGCGGCGGGCGGCGGGCATCATCATCGAGGACTACGGCAAGGGGGTGGTGCGCCAGCCGGTCGTGGACGCCGTGCTCAAGGTCGCGCGGGCCTCGGGCATTCCGGTCGGCATGGACCCGAAGGAGGGGCAGGAGCTCGACGTGCGCGGCATCACCCTGGCCACGCCGAACCGGCGCGAGGCCTTCCACCTGGCCGGCGTGCCGGAGACCCGGCCGCAGGCCCATCCGCTGGAGGACCAGGCCCTGCTGGGCGTCAGCGAGAAACTGCTGGAGAAATGGCAGGCCGCGCAGATCCTCGTGACGCTCGGGCCGCAGGGTATCCTCCTGCGCGGCCGCGCGGGCGAACTGCACCACGTGCCGACCCGCGCGCGGGAGGTTTTCGACGTCAGCGGCGCGGGCGACACCGTGATCGCGACCTGCGTCCTGGCCCTGGCCGCCGGCGCGAGCCCGATCGAGGCCGCCGAACTGGCCAACTACGCCGCCGGCGTCGTCGTCGGCAAGCTCGGGACGGCCACGTGCTCGCCGGAGGAGCTGATGGCGCAGATGGGGAAGTGAATAGTGAATGGTGAATCGTATTTCCTGAATCCTGAACCCTGCTTGCCCGCCGGAGCCTTGGCGAAGGGGGGAGTCCTATGACCCGCATCCTCGGCATCATCCCCTCCCGTTACGCCTCCGTCCGATTTCCCGGCAAGAGCCTGGCGCTGATCGCGGGCAAGCCGCTGGTCCAGCGCGTGGTCGAGCGCGTCCAACTCGCGAAGCGGCTGGACGCGGTCCTGGTGGCCACCGACGATGAGCGCATCGCGGCGGCGGTCCGCCCGCTGGGCGTCGAGGCCGTGATGACTGACCCGGCGCTGCCGTCGGGCACGGACCGCGTCGCCGCCGCCGCGCGCGGGCGCGGGGCGGACATCGTGATCAACATCCAGGGCGACGAGCCGCTGGCCGATCCCGGCGTCATCGACCGGCTTGCGGGCGTCATGGCGTCCGACCCGAAATGGGACATGGCGACGCCGGCCTGCCGGATGGAGGACGGGCCGGAGGTGGACCAGCCCGCGATCGTCAAGGTCGTCTGCGCGGCCGACGGCGCGGCGCTGTACTTCTCGCGCTCGCGCATCCCGCACATCCGGGACGCCGCGGATGCCCGGGGCGCCGGGCCCGTCTACTGGCAGCACATCGGGATTTACGCCTACCGGCAGGCGGCGCTGGAGCGGCTGGTCGCGGAGCCGCCGTGCCTGCTGGAAAAATTGGAGAAGCTCGAGCAGCTCCGCGCGCTGCACCTGGGCTACCGGATCAAGGTCATCGAGGCGGCGAAGCCGGGCTTGGGCGTGGATTTGCCGGAGGACGTGGCGAAGGCGGAACAAAGGCTGAAAGAGGAAGGCTGAAGGATGAAAGCAGAACGTCCAACGCCCAACGGCCAACGTCCAACTTCCAACCTGAACTCTGCTTGCCCGCCGGAGTCCCGGCGAAGGCGGGAACCCTGGAATCTATTTATGGCTGCAACAAAAACCATCCGAGTCGGGAACGTCCCCGTGGGCGGGCGCGCGCCGCTGGTCCTCATCGCGGGGCCGTGCGTGATCGAGAGCCGCGAAATGTGCCTGGACCTCGCGGGGCGGCTGGCGCGCTGGTCGAAGAAGGCCGGGGCGCCGCTGATCTTCAAGGCCTCGTACGACAAGGCCAACCGCACGTCGCACCGTTCGTTCCGCGGGCCGGGGCTGACGCGCGGGCTGGAGATCCTGGCGGAGGTCAAGGAGCGGTACGGGCTGCCGCTGCTGGTGGACGTGCACCACGAGACCGAAGTGCCGCTGGCCGCGAAGGTGGCGGACGCGCTGCAGCTCCCGGCATTCCTCTGCCGGCAGACGGACCTGGTGCTGGCGCTCGGCGAGAGCGGGCGCGTGGTGAACATCAAGAAGGGCCAGTTCCTGGCGCCGTGGGATCTCGGGCACGTGATCGCGAAGGTCGAGAGCACGGGCAACCGGAAGATCCTGCTGACCGAGCGCGGCGCGAGCTTCGGCTACAACACCCTGGTGGCGGACATGCGCAGCCTGCCGGTGCTGCGCGAGACCGGCTACCCGGTGATCTTCGACGCCACGCACAGCGTCCAGTCGCCGGGCGGGGCGGGGGACCACACGGGCGGGGACGGGCGGTTTGCGCCCGCCCTGGCGCGCGCCGCGGTGGCGACGGGCTGCGACGGGGTCTTCCTGGAGACGCACGTCCGCCCCGAAAAAGCCTTGTCCGACCGGGAAAACGCGATACCGTGGTCCGCCCTCGACGGATTGTGGAAACAACTGAAAGCGATCGATGACGTGGTGGACTGAAAGAATGCCCGGCGCGCTGCGGCTGGCCGCGGCGGCGGCGCTCCTGTTCGCGGCGCCGGCCCGCGCGCAGCTGGTCTCCACCGGCGCGACGCAGACGGTCTCCGGGTTCAAGGTGCCGGACTACGACCAGAACAACAACCTCAAGAGCGTCCTGTACGGCGACTTCGCGCGCGTGCGGCCCGACGGCATCGCCGAGATCACCAACGTGAAGCTGGAGTTCTACAAGGAGGGCGCCGTGGAGATGACGGTGACCTCGCCCCGGTGCGTGTACAACCAGAAGGACGGCACCGCCCGGTCCGACGCGGACGTGGAGATCGTCCGGGAGGGCCTGAAGATCACGGGCAAGGGTTTCTGGTGGGGCGCGAAGCAGGAGCGGTTTGAAATTTACAGCAAGGCCCGCGTGGAGATCCGCGGGGCCCGGAAGGGCATGGAATCGGGAGGGCTGCCATGAAGAGCATGTTCCGGTGGGGGCTGGGCCTGGCGCTGGCCGCGGCGGCCCGGGTCGCGGCGGGGGCGGAGGCGGCGGCGCCGGCGCCGGAGGATCCGGCCACGGTCATCACGTCCGACCGCCTGACGTTCGACGCGAAGCAGCGGATCGCGCTGTTCGAGTACAACGTCCTGGTCACGGACCCGAAGATGCAGCTGGCGGCGGACAAGCTGACGGTGCAGTTCGACGAGAAGGGCCAGGCGAAGACGATCAAGGCGGAGGGCCGGGTGACCATCACGCAGCTCGACCGCACGGCGCAGTCGGAGCTGGCGACGTACGACGTGGCCTCCGGCAAGATCGTGCTCTCGGGCAAGCCGCGGATCACGCGCGGGCGGGACGTGCTGGAGGGGGACGTGATCACCTACTGGCGGAACGAGGACAAGATGATTTGCCAACCCGGCGCCCGGCTGCTAATCTATCCTGAAGAGGGCGGCGTGAAGGATCAGTTCAGAGGAGAATAAGGGCGTGGCGGCGCACAGCACTGGACTGGTCGAGGCCCGGCAGATCGTCAAGGCCTACCGCGGCCGCAAGGTCGTCAACGGCGTGGACCTCTCCGTGAACCGCGGGGAGATCGTCGGTCTGCTCGGCCCGAACGGCGCGGGGAAGACGACGAGCTTCTACATGATCGTGGGCCTGGTGCGCCCGACGGCGGGCCAGGTGTTCTTCGAGGGGCGCGAGGTCACGCGGATGCCGATGTACCAGCGGGCGCGGCTGGGGATGGGCTACCTCTCGCAGGAGCCCTCGATCTTCCGGCGGATGACGGTGGAGGAGAACGTCCTGGCGATCCTGGAGACCCTGCCGATCTCCGCGCGCGAGCGGAAGCGGCGGCTGGGCGAACTGCTGGAGGAGCTCAAGATCGGCTACCTGGCGAAGCAGAAGGCCTACACCTTGAGCGGCGGCGAGCGGCGGCGCCTCGAGATCACGCGCGCCCTGGTGACGCGCCCGTCGCTGATCCTGCTCGACGAGCCGTTCAGCGGCGTGGACCCGCTGGCGGTCTTCGACGTGCAGCAGATCATCATCGAGCTCAAGGCCCGCGGGCTGGGCATCCTGATCACCGACCACAACGTCCGCGAGACCCTGTCCGTGGTGGACCGCGCGTACCTGATCTGCGAGGGCAAGGTGCTGCGCGAGGGGACGAGCGATTTCCTGATCAACGACCCGATGAGCCGCGAGCTATATCTGGGGCCGCGGTTCAGCATGTAAACCAGAGCGAAAGGAGACCGGCCGTGCAAATCAGCGTGACAGGGCGGCACCTGGAGATCACCGAAGCGATCCGCGACTACACGCACGACAAGCTGCAGCATGCGCTGCTCGACTACCCGCGCATCGAAAGCGTGCACGTGATCCTGGACGTCGAGAAGTACCGCCACCTGGCCGAGATCGTGGTGCAGGCGCCGAACCACGTGCGGGTCGAGGCGAAGGAGGAGACGAACGACCTGTACGCCTCCATCGACGGCGCGGTGGAGAAGGCGGAGAAGCAGCTCCGCCGGCACCGCGACCGGGTCACCGATCACAAGTCCCGCGAGGGCCTGGCGGAGATCGAACTGGACGCGCAGGCCAAGGAGCGCCCCGGCGCGGGTTGAGCGGGCATGGCCATCACCGTCCGACAGTTCCTGGACACCGGCGCCGACAGCCTCGGGCTGTCCGTGGCGGCGGGCGAGATGTACCTGGACCGGGCCGTGCCGGAGGAAGTGATCAACCGGCCCGGCCTGGCCCTCGCCGGCTTCCTGCGTTACTTCGCCTTCCGGCGCGTCCAGGTGCTCGGGCTCGCGGAGATGACCTACCTGAAGACGCTCCCGGACGAGGAGCGCGGGGCCCGGCTGAAGCAATTCTTCGAGAGCGAGATCCCCTGCGTCGTCGTGACGCGCCACCGCCACCTCTTCCCGGAGATGGCGGAGCTGGGGGAGGCGCACCACGTTCCCGTGCTCAAGACCGCCATGGTCACGAGCCGGTTCATCAACGAGGCGACGATCATCATGGAGAACCTGGTGGCCCCCCGCCTGCGGGCCCAGGGCACGATGGTGGACCTCCTGGGCATCGGCGTGCTCATCGAGGGCAAGCCGGGGGTCGGCAAGAGCGAGACCGCCCTGGCGCTCATCGAGCGGGGCCACAGCCTGGTCTCGGACGATCTTACCATCTTGCGCCGCGACAGCAGCGGTGAGATCATCGGCTCGGCGGTCGAGATCACCCGCTACCACATGGAGATCCGCGGGTTGGGCATCATCCACGTGCCCAGCCTCTTCGGCGTGGCCTCCATGCGGAAGGACATGCGGCTGGACCTGATCGTCCGCCTCCGCCGCCCGGAGCCGGGCGAGGAGGACGAGCGGACGGGGCTGAACCAGCAGCACCGCGAGGTGCTGGGCGTGCGGATCCCGTTCATCACGATCCCCGTGGCGGCGGGCCGCGACATCGCCCACGTGGTCGAAGTGGCCGCGCTGAACCAGAAGCTGAAGCAGATGGGCCACGACGCGGCGAAGGAACTGGACGAGAAGCTCATGAAATCGCTAAGCCGGCAGGCGTCCACATGACCGAGAACCGCCCCGACCCGGCCGCCCCGCTCACCCGGGAGCTGACCATCGTCAACAAGTTCGGGATCCACGCCCGGCCGGCGGCCCTCTTCGTCAAGACGGCCAGCCGCTTCGCGTCGGAGATCCTGGTCGAGAAGGACGGCGCCGTCGTCTCCGCCAAGAGCATCATGGGCCTGCTGACCATCGAGGGCAGCCTCGGGACCATGCTGCGGCTGACGGCGACCGGCGCCGACGCCGTCGAGGCGCTCGACGCGCTCCAGGAACTGGTCGAGAAGAAATTCTACGAGGACTAGGCATGGCGGAAGCTCCAGGGCGCGCGGAAATCGAGATCAAGGGCATCGGCGTCTCTCCGGGCGTCGTGACCGGCCCCGCGCTGCTGGTGACCACCGAGGAGGAGCGCCTCGTCGAGCGGGAGATCGCCGAGGACGAGATCCCGCGCGAGATCGCCCGGTTCGAAGAGGCCCTGATCGCCACCCGCCAGCAGATCCACGAGATCCAGCAGAGGGTCAGCGAGGCCATGGGGCAGGAGAGCGCGAGCATCTTCGACGCGCACCTGCTCGTGGTGGACGACCGCTCGTTCGTCGAGGAGGTCATCCGCGGCCTCGGCGCCCAGCGCCGGAACGTCGAGTCGGTCTTGAGCGTCGTCGCCGACCGTTACGCCCAGGCCCTCGCGCGGCTGGAGGACGACTACCTGCGCGAGCGCGCCGCGGACGTGCGCGACGTGACCCGCCGCATCCTGCGCAACCTCGCCGGGCGCAGCGCCTCGCTGTTGAGCCGGCTCGACCGCCCCTACATCGTCATCGCCAACGACCTCGCCCCGTCGGACACCGCCACGCTCAACCGCGACAAGGTGCTCGGGTTCGCCACGGACCTCGGCAGCCCGACGTCGCACACCGCGATCATGGCGCGCGCCCTCTCCCTGCCCGCGATCGTCGGGCTGCACGACGTCAGCGTGCGGATCTCGACCGGCGACCAGGTGCTGATCGACGGGCACAAGGGCCTCCTGTACATCCGCCCCACGCGCGAGCGGCTCGAGGCCTACGGCAAGATCGCCGAGGCCCGGCAGACCATCCAATCCCGCCTCGCCGGGCTCCGCGCCCAGCGGCCGGTCACCCGGGACGGCTACGAGGTCGTCCTCTCGGCCAACATCGAGATGCCCGGCGACGTGGATGCCGTGCTGGCGGACGGCGCGGAGGGGGTCGGGCTGTTCCGGACGGAGTACCTCTACCTCTCCATGCAGCACCTGCCGACGGAGGACGAGCAGGCGGCGGCCTACGAGGAGGTGGCGCGCCGCGTCGCGCCCGCGCCGTGCATCATCCGCACGCTCGACCTCGGCGGCGACAAGTTCCTCTCGCACCTCAAGACCCCGTCCGAGCTCAATCCCTTCATGGGCTGGCGGGCGATCCGCTTCTGCCTGGCCCAGCCCGACATATTCAAGACGCAGCTGCGCGCCATCCTGCGCGCCAGCGTCCACGAGAACGTCAAGATCATGTATCCCATGGTCAGCAACGTCGGCGAGGTCATGCGCGCGAACGCCTTCCTCCAGGAGGCCAAGAACGAGCTGCGCCTGCGGGACGTGCCGTTCAACGACGCCGTCGAGGTCGGCGTGATGATCGAGGTGCCCTCCGCCGCGATCACCGCCCACCTCATCGCGCCACACGTCGCCTTCTTCAGCCTCGGGACCAACGATCTCGTGCAGTACACGCTCGCCGTCGACCGCGTCAACGAGCGCGTGGCGTACCTCTACGAGCCGACCCACCCGGCGATCATCGAGCTGATCCGGAACACGATCAACGTCGCGCACCAGCACGGGATCTGGGTCGGCATCTGCGGCGAAATGGCCGGCAACCCGGTCATGACGCCGCTCCTGCTCGGCCTGGGCGTGGACGAATTGAGCATGAGCCCTTCCGCGATTCCGCTGGTGAAGGAAGTCATTCGCAGCCTGCGATTTGCGGAAGCAGAGGGCCTGGCCCGGAAGGTTCTTCCCTCCGTCCTCGCCACCGAGGTGCTCGAGGCCTGCCGGGACCTCACCCGTCGCGTGGCGCCGGATGTGCTTGAACTTGTCGGCTGAACAGGGCAAAGTAGCCGCCCCAATCCAATGCGGAAGGAGTCAACCATGTCACATTCATCGTATCTGTTCACGTCCGAGTCGGTGACCGAGGGCCATCCCGACAAGCTGTGCGACGGCATTTCCGATTCCGTCCTGGACGCCTGCCTGGCCCAGGACCCGAGGAGCCGCGTCGCGTGCGAGTCGCTGGCCAAGACCGGCATGGTCGTCGTCGCCGGCGAGATCACGACGCAGGCCGTCGTCAATTTTTCCGACGTCGTGCGCCAGAAGGTCCTCAAGACCGGCTACACCAGCTCGGACATCGGCTTCGACGGCCACACGTGCGCCGTCATCGTCGCGCTCGACCGGCAGTCGCCGGACATCAAGCAGGGCGTGGACGCCAAGAAGGCCGAGGGCAAGTCGACGGCCGAGCAGGGCGCCGGCGACCAGGGCATGATGTTCGGGTACGCCTGCGACGAGACGAAGGAGCTGATGCCGATGCCGATCATGCTCGCGCATAAGCTCACCCGCGGCCTGGCCCGCGTGCGGCGCTCGGGCGCGCTGCCCTTCGTCCGTCCCGACGGCAAGTCGCAGGTCACCGTGGCCTACGAGGACAACCGCCCGGTGCGCGTGGACACGGTGGTGATCTCGACGCAGCACTCGCCGGACGTCTCGCACAAGAAGTTGAGCGAGGCGATCATCGACGAGCTGATCCGGAAGGAGATCCCGGCGAAGATGATGGACCGGAAGACGCGCTTCCTGGTCAACCCGACGGGGCGGTTCGTGGTCGGCGGGCCGCAGGGCGACTGCGGCGTCACGGGGCGCAAGATCATCGTGGACACCTACGGCGGCATGGGGCGGCACGGCGGCGGGGCGTTTTCGGGCAAGGACCCGAGCAAGGTGGACCGCAGCGCGGCGTACATGGCGCGCTACGTAGCCAAGAACATCGTCGCGGCCAAGCTGGCACGGCGGTGCGAGGTGCAGTTGGCGTATGCCATCGGCTATCCCGAGCCCGTGTCCGTCCTGGTCGATACCTTCGGCACGGGGATCGCGCCGAACGCCAAGATCGAGAAGGCGGTGCGCCGCGTGTTCGGGCTCAAGCCCGCGGAGATCGTCCGGGGGCTGAACCTGTTGCGGCCGATCTACGAGGCCACGGCGGCCTACGGCCACTTCGGCCGGACGACCGACTTGGACAATTTCACCTGGGAAAAGACGGACAAGGTGGACGCGTTGCTGTCGGCGCTTTGATCCGCCGCGCGCGCGGGCGCGGACGGGGCGGCCGGCGATGGTAGGTCTTGCTATTTGGCGCGCCGGCCGTTACATATGAAATCTTACGCATCAGACGGGATTTGACGCGGAAGAAAGGAGTGTTTCCATGAAGGGGCAACTGGCCTGGTGGGTGTGTCTGGGACTCGCCGTGATCCTGGCGGGCTGCGCTTCGCCGGGGAAGAACGTCGGCAAGCTGCGCCTCGGCGACACGCCGGACGTGGTGCTGGACAAGATGGGCAAGCCGAACACCGTCCGCGCCGCCAAGGTGTACGAGGACGAGAGCTCGCTCGAAGTCTGGGAATACCTGCCCGGCGTCTTCACGCTTTATCCGAAAGCCTACTGGCTGTTCGTCGAGGACGGCCGGCTGGTCCAGTGGGGCGAGCCCGGCGATTTCGCGGGGAAGGCCGGCGGCCCGATCCCGGTGGGCGAGTACAGCGACAAGAAGCGGCTGGACTGACCGCCGCGGCCGTCCCCGGGAGACCTCGGGGCGGGGCGCCGTATAGGTTCGTGCGCCGGCCAGTGCAACGGAGAACACGGGGTTGACCCACCGCATCCAGCAGAGCGGACCGCCCGGCGCCGGGCGGATCGGCCGCTTGTGGCGAACCGCCCTCCTGGGGGGGGCGGTTTGCGGCCTGGCGGGTCCCGCCTCCGCGCAGTTCCTGCGCCTCGGCATCTTCGACGTCACCGCCGAAACAGGCATCGACCTGATCTATACGAGCAACGTCGAGGGCCAGCGTCCGTCGGAAGCCGAGTACGACATGACGGACTACTACATGGTCCCCCGGCTCCAGCTGCTGGGCGAGGCGCCCTTCGGCCGCGGCACGCAGCTGACCCTGGACACCAACGTCGGCTTCGAGAAACACCTGATCCGCACGGACCTGGACAACGAGAACGCGCCCTTCGGCAAGCTGCGCCTCGACACCCGCACCGAACTGGCCCGGTACCAGGTGGATCTCTACGCCGGGATCGGGCGTGAATACAAGGACGCGGAGGACATCTACGTCCCCGGCGACCGGAAAACCCGGGATGTCACCGACACCCACGAGTACGGCGGCGAGGTGCTCTGGACCTGGCGCGCCCTGACGCTGGGCGGCCGCTACGAGTTCACCGGCGAGCGCCATCTCGACCCGGCCTTCGAGGACGGCGAACAGGATGAAACCATCGTCGGCTGGAACGCCGCCTGCCAGCTGCGGGAAGACCTGGCCTTGAACTACGATTACCAGCGCACCCGCACCGTGCTGATCAACGACCCCGAGGATCCGACCTGGGAGATCGAGGAGAGCATCACGGTGGACTGGCAACTCCCCCTGTGGGAGCGCCCCACGATCACCTACAGCTTCGGCTTCGAGCGGGAAGGCGTGGTCGAGGACCCCCAGGACCGCTCCGGCGACTGGGACATCATCCACACCCTCACGGCCGACGGCGTGTGGGACCTGTCGCCCACCCTGATGTTCTCCCTCCATGCCTCGTACGAGTACGAGAGCGACCCGGAGGAGAACGACGTGAGCCTGACCTACGGCCTCGAGCTGGCGCACGAGCTCTCCGGCTCGGCGAGGCAGACCCTCACGGCGGAGCGCGAGCCCGTCAGCACGTTCGGCTCCACGGCGGAGACCGACAAGACGACCATCGAATACATCTTCACCAAGAGCGACCTGTTCATCTACGACCTGGACCTCGACACGGGCGTGGGCTGGGAACTCAACGTGCCCCTGGAAGAGGGGGAGGACGTGGAGGAGATCTGGGACTACCACGTGGGCCTGACGCACTCGCGCACCCTTTCGCGGCGGCTTGTGCGGGACGTGAGCTACATGTATACTTGTGAAAAGTCGAGCCTGGAAGACGAGTTGCTGCAGGAGCACCGGGTGACCCTGACGTTCACCTACACGTTCTGATTTCACGTCGCACGGGACGGGATGTTGATGGCCAATCATCGAATACGCAACGGGATGCGGCGCGCGCTCTGCGTCGCCGCAATGCTTGGGCTGGCGGCGGGGGCCTTCGCCCAGGAGCCGAAGCCCAGCCTCAAGGGGGAGACGGTGCGCCGCATCATGGCGGGCGACCGGCTCCGCGTCTCCGTGCTGGAGGACCCGTCGTTGAACCAGATCTACACCGTCGCCGGGGACGGCACGGTGGACCTGGGCTTCGTGGGGCGGCTGACGCTGGAGGACCTGGCGATCGACGAGGCCGCGGACATGATCGAGCGCCGGCTGGAGGAGACCTATTTCAAGCAGGCCACCGTGACGGTGGAGGTGTCGGAGTTCGTCGAGGGCGCCATCCTGGTCGTGGGCGCGGTGGTGAATCCCGGGGCCACGCCCTTCCGCGGGGACCAGATGATGACGCTGATGGAGGTCATCACCATGTCCGGCGGCCTGACCCGCGAGGCGGCGGGCAACGAGGTCCGGATCCTCCGGTGGAAGCCGGGCGGCGGGATGGCGCGGCAGACCCTGACGGTGGACGTGCAGACCATGCTGGAGACGCTGGACTTCAGCCGGGACCAGTTCCTCCGGCCGCGCGACATCGTCTTCGTGCCCTCCCTCGGCGCCAGCGAGAACCGCAAGGAGTTCCTGGCCCTGGGCGCGGTGGGCGCGCCGGGCTTCCACCCGTACTCGGAGGGGCTCGACGTCATCCGGGCGGTCATGCGCGTGGGCGGCATCGACCGGGAGGGCGTCTGGAGCGCCGCGCGCATCCTGCGGCCGGACCAGTCCGGCACCTACCAGGTCATCCCCGTGGACCTTGGCCGGCTGTTCGGCGCGGCCGAGACCAGCCTGAACGCCCCGCTGCTGCCGGGCGACATCTTCTTCGTGCCCTTCGCCGAGCAGGCGAGCCGCGGGCAGGTGTACCTGCTGGGCGAGGTCGCCAAGCCGGGCATCGCCTCCCTGGGCATGGGGCAGGACACGACCCTGGCCCGCCTGATCCTGACCTCGGGCGGCCTGGGCAAGTTCGCGAACGACAGCAAGGTGCGCATCCTGCGCTCCGCGCCGGACGGGACCCGCCAGACGCTCTACGTGGACGTGGGCCGCATCATCAAGACGGGCAATTTCGAGGAGGACGTGCCGCTGCAGAACGGGGACGTCGTGATCGTGCCCGAGAAATTGTTGAGCTTCTGATGATGAAAAGCATGATACAGCCCCCGTCCTCCGCCGGCGCCGCGGGCGCGCCTCCCGCCTCGAGGCCCGAAACCCCTGCGCCCCTGCCGTCCCGGTCCGTGGACATCTTCGACATCAAGCAGTACTTCCACGTCATCCTCAAGCGGATCTGGCTGGTCGCCCTCTGCTTCTTCGTCTCCGTCGGCGTCACGATGGTCTTCGCGCTGCAGGAGGAACCGGTGTACCGGGCGCGCGCCACGCTGCTGTTGAGCCAGGGCCTTCCTCTCCCGGCCATCCTGCGCCAGGAGGAAATGCAGCTGCGGGGCGAGTACCTGGCGACGCAGCAGCTGATCCTCCAGAGCGGCATGCTCAAGGAGCGCGCCAAGGAGCGGCTGGCCCGCGCGGGCGAGAAGCAGGGCGTCTATGACGAACTGCGCGCGTTCCAGGTCTCGGAGACCTCGTTCATCGCCATCGAGGCCGAGGGGCCCGACCCGTTGTACGCCTCGGCTTTTGTCAACGCCCTGGCCGAGGAGTACCTGGATTTCAAGGCCGAGGAGCGGATGGACACCTCGCAGGCGACCGTCATCAGCCTGACGCAGCAGGCGAACCGGCTGCTGGAGGAGCTGAAGCGCGCCGAGGCGCGGATGGTCGCGTTCGAGAAGGATAACAGCGTCGTGGCGCTCCAGGACCGGGGCAACGTGGCCGCCTCGCTCATGGCCGAGCTCTCGCGCCGGGCGTCCACCTACCGCATGGAGCGCATGCTGCTGGAGTCGCAGCGGCCGCTGCTGACCGGCGCCTCGGACGACATCATCCTGAACACCCTGGCCTGGCCGTCCGCGGCCGCCCTGCGGCCGGCGAGCGCGCCGCCCGCGGGCGCGGGCGAGGACAAGGCCGCCGTCGCGGAGGGCGCGGAGCCCGCCGCGGAGCGCCCGGAGCGCGTGCTGGAATGGGGCGTTGTCGAGCGGCCCGGGTGGAGCGACCTGAAGCGCGAGCGCGCCCGGCTGGAGGCGCAGCTGGCGCAGTACCGCGAGAAGTTCAAGGACGAGCATCCCGCCATCCGGCAGACCCTGGACGACCTGGCCAAGAACCAGCAGGCCCTCGACGTCGAGGTCCAGTTCGCGATGAGCCAGTTCAACGCCCACCTGGAGTCGCTCACCCTGCAGGAGCAGGCCACCCGCCGCGTCGAGAAGGACTGGGAGGCCGATGCGATCGACTCCACGCGCAAGGCCCAGGAATACCGCGCCCTCCAGCGGAACGCCGAGCGGCTGCAGGGGCTGTACGATCTGGTCTTCAACCGGCTCAAGGAGATCGACGTCTCCATCGGCATCGAGCCGGAGACCGAGCGCATCATGGAACGCGCCAAGCCCCCGACCTCGCCCATCACCACGCGCAAGGTGCAGTCCATCGTCATCGCGGCGCTGGTCGGGCTGGGCATCGGGCTGGCCCTGGTGTTCGGGCTCGAGACCATCGACGACTCGCTCAAGTACCCGGAGGAGGTGACCAAGTGGCTCAACCTCCCGTTCCTGGGCGTCGTGCCGACGGCCAAGTGGGATCCGCAGGACCTGCGGACCCACGTGCTGGCCAACATCGACCAGAAGAGCGTCCTGGCGGAGTCCTACCGCAACCTCCGCTCGGCCTTCCTGTTCAGCGGCGCCAGCGACCGGGTGCGCACCCTGCTGATGACGTCCGCCGTGCCGCAGGAGGGCAAGACCACCACGTGCCTGAACCTGGCCGTCAGCCTGGCGCAGGTCGGGCAGCGCGTGCTCATCGTGGACGGCGACCTCCGCCGCGGGGAATTGCACAAGTTCTTCGGCCTCGAGGGCGGGCGCGGGCTGTCGGACGTGCTGGTCGGCCAGGCCAAGCCGGATGCCGTGATCCAGCGGACCGGCCTGCCCAACCTGGACTTCGTGGCCACGGGGCCCCTGCCGCCGAACGCGGCCGAGATCGTGCTGCGGCCGGAGATGAACTCCTTCCTCGACTACGCGCGGCGCACCTATGACCGCGTCGTGTTCGACTGCCCGCCGGTGATGGCGGTCTCGGAGGCCGTGATCCTGGCCTCGCTCGTGGACGCCGTCATCTTCGTGGTCTGGGCCGGCCAGACCTCCCGGAAGCTGTCGGGGCTGGCCATCCAGCTGTTGCGCGAGCGCGGGTCCCACCTCCTCGGCTGCGTGCTGAACAACCTCGAGTTCGGGCGCGTGGGCTACTACTACTATTCCACGTACTACGGGTACTACGACTACGAGTCCGGGTATTCCGGGTCGGGGACCCGGCCCGGCGCGGCCGCGGCGGCGGCGAACGGCGGCTACCGGAAGAGCCGCTGACCCGGCGCCGGCGCGGCGGGAAGGCTGACGATGCTCGGGAAATCGCATATTCGCATCTCGCTGCGGCGCATCGTACTCCTCGCGCTCGACTTCCTGTGCGTGGCCGGCAGCATCGTGCTCGCCGCCTTCCTGCGGCTCGGCCCCGGGGACGGCTGGGACTACGTGCTCCACCACCGGCTGACCCTCGGGGCGGCCTGCGCGATGTTCCTGCTGGTCTTCTACAGCGGCGGCATGTACGAGCGGGAGCCCCTGCTGAAGCGCAAGCGGGAACTGGCGCAGCTGCCGCTGCTGACGACGGCCATCGCCCTGATCCTGATCGTCGTGCTGTTCTACGCCCGCGCCGGCGCGTCCATCGGCCGGGGCATCCTCCTGCTGGCGGGCGGCCTGATCTTTCTCGGGAGCTGGGGGCTGCGGACGCTCTACCGGATCGGCATGGGCTACGGCCTGCTGTCCCGCAACGCCCTGATCATCGGCGAGGGCAACGAGGCGCGGGAGGTGCTCCGCCTGCTGGCCGGCGCGCCGGACGCCGGCTACCGCGTGTTCGGGATCATCTTCGGCAGCCGGACGAAACACGAGGACCTCGTCGAGGGCATCCCCGTGCTCGGGCATATCAGCCGGCTCAACGAGTTCGCCGACGCGTACGCCGTGGACACCATCATCGTCGCGACGTCGCTGGCGCGGGAGCACGCCCTGCTGCGCCTGCTCCGCCCGCTCCGCTACGCGGGGGTGGCCATCGTGGACTACGTGGGGCTTCACGAGGAGTTGAGCCAGGAGATCCCGCTGGACCACATCGACGACGAATGGCTCATGTACGCGGCGATGAACAACTCCGTGATCCACATCCGGAAGATCAAGCGGGGCATGGACATCGTCGTCGCCCTGATCGGGCTGGCGCTCTCCCTGCCGATCAGCCTGCTGGCCGCGCTGGCGGTCAAGCTGACCTCGCGCGGGCCGATGCTCTACCGCCAGCGCCGGGCGGGGCAGGGCGGGCAGCCGTACACGCTGATGAAATTCCGCACGATGCGCCAGGACGCCGAGGCGCTCACGGGGCCGGTCTGGGCGGACAAGTTCGACCAGCGCGTGACGCCCGTGGGCCGGTTCCTGCGCAAGTCGCGCATCGACGAGATCCCGCAGCTGGTCAACGTGCTGCGGGGCGAGATGAGCCTCGTCGGGCCGCGCCCGGAGCGCCCGGAGTTCGTGGACACCCTGGCGGCCGCCATCCCGTTCTACAAGGAGCGGCTGCTCGTGCCGCCCGGCGTCACCGGCTGGGCGCAGGTCAAGTATCCCTACGCCGCCAGCATCGAGGCCTCCCGGCGGAAGCTCCAGTACGATCTCTACTACATCAAGCACATGAGCTTCGTCCTGGATATCCTGATCCTGCTCCGCACGTTCAAGACCATCCTGGCCGGGCTCCGCCACAGCGAGGACCTCGAGGCGGCGGCCACCCCGGCGGCGCCGGCGGACCCGACGGAAGGTCAGGCCAAGTGGGCGTGAGCCGGGAGCGCCCCGCGACGATGAATTCCACCCGCCAGCCGCCCCCCCCCGAAATCGGCGAACCGGGGCCGGGGGAGGCGTGGGTCGTGCTGCATACCCGCCCGCGCTGCGAGAAAAAGCTCGAGGCCTTCTGCCGGCGGGCCGGGATGCCGGCCTACCTGCCGCTCCATCGCAAGGTGCACCGCTACGGCGCGCGGGAGCGCTCGTTCTGGTCGCCCCTCTTCCCCGGCTATGTCTTCTGCGCCGCCACGGCCGCCGGCCGCTCCACGCTGCGCCAGAACCAGCACGTCGCCAACCTGCTGGAGGTGCTCGACCAGGCGCGGCTCGTCGGCCAGTTGGAGCAGATCCGGCAGGCCCTGGCCGTGGACGACGTGATCGAGGTCATGCCCTATCTCGCCGCCGGACGCCGGGTGCAGGTGACGGCGGGGCCGTTCAAGGGCCTGGAGGGCGTGGTGCAGCGGGTCAAGGGCCGCACCAAGGTCGTGCTGAACGTGGATATGATCGAGCAGTCGGTATGCGTGGAAGTGGACAGCACCTGGCTGGCGTCGGCATGAAGGAAGCGACAAAGTGGCAAAGAGATGCTGATTTCCCGAACCCTGAACCCACCCCCATGCTTTCCTTCCTGAAACAACTGGTTCGCCGGTACGCGCCAGCGGGGCTGAAGCACCGGCTTCGCAAGTGGAACAGCTGGCGGCTGGTCCGCCATTTCGACGAGGGCCGCTGGCCGCCGGCCGCGATGGCGAGGCGGCTCGTGCGGCCCGGGGACCGCGTGGTGGATGCCGGGGCGAACATCGGCTATGTGACCGCGCTGTTTTCGAAGTGGGTCGGCCCGGCCGGCCGGGTGTGCAGCTTCGAGCCCGAGCCCGGCACGTTCGACGTCCTGGCCTCCAACGTGCGCCGCCTGAACCTGGCGAATGTCTCGCTGTTCCCGTGCGCGGTATCCTCGAGGGAGGGGGAGGGGGTGCTGGCGATCCCGGAATACGCCGCGGGCGGGGAGAACCTGTACGAGGCCCGGGTGGTGGACGCCCCGGCGCGCGCGCGCGGGATCCGGACGGTCGCCATCCGGCTGGGTGCGCTGGACAAGCTGTTGGAGGGGCTCGACTCCCTGGCGCTGATCAAGCTGGACGTGGAGGGCTACGAGCTGGAGGCGGTGCGGGGCGGGGCCGGGCTGATCGGGCGTTTCCACCCGGCGCTGCTCATCGAGGTCAGCGGCGACCCGTGGACGCCGGGCACGAAGGCGGCCGCCTTGTTCGAGCTGCTGAAGGGCTGGGGCTACAGCCCGTACCGTTCCGAGGCCGGCGTCTGGCGAAAGCTTCAAGCCGGCGACGCCGTGCTGGACGTGGTGTTCCTCGCCGGTCCTCCTCCGGGTGAATCGCCTGTCCATCATTAACGCAACTACTTTACATTAAGAAGGTAGCGATAATCATGGAAGGCTTCAAATCGCTATTGACGCCGCGCCTCGCTTTGAGTACTTTTAGAACATTCTAAACGAACTTCCGCCATGTTGCCCGATCCTGTCCAATCGGCTCGCTGGGAAATGATCGAAGCGGGAGGGCGCACCGCCCAATCCTTCGGGCTGGGCCGGCTTTTCGGGCAGATTTTCATGCTGCTCTACTTGAGCCCCGAGCCGGCCAGCCTCGACGAACTCGCCAGCCAGCTCGGCGTTAGCAAGGCGAGCATCAGCATCGCCTGCCGGCAGTTGGAGACCTGGGGCGCCGTGCATCGCGTGTGGGTGAAGGGGGACCGCAAGGACTACTATGTCGCGGAGACGGCGTTTGACCGCATCCTCCGCAGCGGGCTCCTGCTTTCGCTCAACAAGAAACTCGACACGGCCAAGGTGCACATTGAGCAGAGCCTGGCCCTGCTGGAGAAAAGCGGGGCGAAGGACAACGGGGCGGCGTTTTTGCGAACGCGCCTCCGGCAGGCCGAGCAGTATCGCGAGCGGATCAACCGGCTCCTGGGCAGCCGGCTGGTCCGGGCCATTTTGCGGATTTGAGTCCGGGGCGCCGGAGGCCGGCGCCGCATGAACAGGGCAAGACCAGGGCGGGCGCAGGCCGTTCCTCGCGGGAACTGACGGGGGCGAAGCCTGCTTATCTCCCGCTTGCATCCTTCATCCCTCACCCTTCATCCTTTCCATGTCCCTCTGGTCCTTCCGATTCCTGCTGTGGTACATCTGCATCCTCATCGTGCAGCCGCAGCACCGCTTTTCCTTCCTCATGCCGTTCCGCATCGCGAACCTGTGCATGGTGATCGCCACGGGCCTGCACGTCGCCAGCGCCCTGATCGAGGGCCGCCCGATCCTCCGCTTCGGGCCGGCCACCAAGCTCGCGCTGGCCCTCCTAGGCTTCGGGCTGCTTTCCCAGTACGCGGGCGCGATGCAGACGTACACGGGGTGGAACAGCTTCATCGACATGCTGGTGAAGAACGCCTACATGCTGATCCTGATCGAGGCCATGGCGGTCACCGTGGAGCGCGTCTGGGCGGTGCCGACGACCATGGCCCTGGCCTCGCTCTGGTGGATCAAGGGCGGCCTGCGCCTGTCGCAGGCGGGGGCCACCTGGGGCATGGGCGACCGCATCATGGGGCCCGCCTCCGGCCTCGTGCAGGACCCGAATTTCTTCGCCTACATGATGGGCGTGTTCATGCCGCTGTACCTCTACTACTCGCGGAGCGGAGACCGGAAGCTCGTCCGCTGGGCGGGCCTGGCGGTCGCGATCGCGTCGTTCTTCATCTCGCTGCGCACGGGCAGCCGAGCCGGCCTGCTCCAGCTCTTCGCCCTGGGCGCGCTGCTGCTGCCCCGCTACTGGTTCCATTACCGGCGCGCCCTGCTGATCGCCGTTGCCGCGTTCTTCTTCCTCATCCCCCTGTCCGGCCGGCAGAATATTGCTCGGTTCAAGACGCTTCCCGCCAGCATCGCGGCCTTCTTCAAGGGCAAGGCCGAGAAGGGGGCGGGGCCGGACGCCTACAGCGCGATGGAGCGGCGCACGAAGATCGCCGACACGTGGGCCCTCATCCAGGAGTACCCGGTGTTCGGCGTCGGCATGAACCCGGACGAGTCGCTGTTCCGGGACAAGTACTGGGGCGCCACCGCCCAGGTGCACTGCGAGATCCTGATGGCGGGCCGCCAGATGGGCTTCATCGGCATGGCCATGCACGTGGGCTTCCTGCTGATCCCCTTCCTGATCGGGCGCTCGATCCAGAAGCGGTGGGCCGGCGCCTGGCCGGCCCTCGCGGACCTGGGCTACACCGTCAAGGTCATGGCGCTCATGTTCGCGATCGGCGGCTCTTTCCTGCCGCTGCCCTGGCACCCGATCCTGCTCGCCCTGAACGGAACCGCCTCCGCGCTGTACCTCAATCTCAAGGCCCTGGAGGAGGCGGAACGCGCGGGCGTCGCGCCGGCCGGGCGGGTCCCGGACACGGCCGGCCCGCTGCCCACGACCGCGTAGCCCGGAGCCATCCATGAGCGCGCCCCTGCTGACCGTCTACGAGTCGTCCAACACCGACCGCCTCTCCATCTCGGCGTGGCGGGAGATGCTCGCCGAGTTCTGGTCGTACCGGGAGCTGACCTGGCGGCTGATGTCGCGCAATTTCGCCGCGCAGTTCCGCCAGTCGTTCCTCGGCTACCTGTGGGTCATCCTGCCGCCCGTCGCCACGACGATCGTGTTCGCCCTGCTGCGGCAGGCCCAGATCGTGAACGTGCCGATGGCCGAGGGCGCGATGCCGTACGTCCTGTTCGCCCTGATGGGCACGACGGTGTGGGGCTTTTTCACCCAGGTGACGATCACCACCACGCACAGCGTCGCGGGGGCGGGCAACCTGGTCTCGCGCATCTACTTCCCGCGCGAGGTCCTGGCCGTGAGCTCCGCGCTCAACGCGGTGATCAACCTGTGCATCCGCCTCGTCGTGCTGGCCCTGACCTTCGCGCTGGCGCGGTACGTCCCGCACTGGCAGGTGGTCTTCGCCCCGCTGCTGCTGGTCCCGCTGATGGCCCTGGCGATGGGGCTGGGCCTGCTGTTCGCGCCCGTCAACACGATGATGGACGACATGGGCCGGATGCTGGATTTCGCGTTCCAGTTCGGCCTGTTCCTTGCCCCGACCGTGTACCCGACGCCGAGGCTGGCGGACATCACGGGGAAGTGGGAACTCGCGCTGTTCTGGATCCACTCGCTCAACCCCGTCTCGCATTTCCTGCACGCGATGCAGTCGCTGGTCGAGACCGGGACGTTCGACGTCACCCGCGGCCTCGTGGTCTCGACGATCCTGTCGTTCCTGGCCCTGGCCGCCGGCTGGCGGTTCTTCCACATCTGCGAGCCGTTGCTGGCGGAGCGGTTGTGAGCACGGAGAACCGGACGCATCGAGCCGAACACCATGTCCTCTGAACCCGCCATACGCGTCGAGCGTCTCTCGAAGAAGTTCGCCCGCTCGCTCAAGAAGGCGATGGCCTACGGCCTGGTGGATATCGCCCGCGTGGCGTTCCTGCCGCGGCGCGCCCGCTCGCCGCAGTTCGCGGCGCGGGTCGCCGACGCGGCCTCCGCGCCCGCGCCGGCCGCGGACGTCGCGGAGGGCCTGCGCCCGTCCGAGTTCTGGGCGGTCCGCGACGTCTCCTTCGAGGTGCGGTCCGGGGAGTGCCTCGGGCTGATCGGGGCGAACGGCGCGGGCAAGAGCACGATCTTCAAGATCATGAGCGGCATCTACGGCCCGACCTCCGGCCGGGTGGAGATCCGCGGCCGGTTGAGCGCCCTCATCGAGGTGGGCGCGGGGTTCCACCCGATGCTCTCCGGCCGGGAGAACATCTACATCAGCGGCGCCGTGCTCGGCATGACGACGGCCCAGATCGAGAAGAAGTACGAGCAGATCGTGGACTTCTCCGGCGTGCGCGATTTCATCGACATGCCGGTGAAGTTCTACAGCTCCGGCATGCACGTGCGGCTGGGCTTCGCGGTCCTGGCCTACCTGGAGCCCGAGGTCCTGCTGATCGACGAGATCCTCGCCGTGGGCGACATGGAGTTCCAGAAGAAGTGCATCGACCGCATCAACGAGATGCGGCAGAGCCGGATGGCCATCGCCCTCGTCTCGCACAGCCTGTACCGGATCGAGTCCCTCTGCCACCGAGCGGTCTGGCTGGATCACGGGAAGGTCGTCCTGTCCGGCCCGGCGCGCGACGTGGTCCGGGCGTACCGTGACCGGCAGATCCTCCTGTCCGCCGACGAGGCGCGCGCGAAGCAGGGCGGGGGGGCGGCGGCCGTCGCGGAATCGCCGTTCTTCACCGTGCACCGGGCGGATCCCCTCCACGAGGACGGGCGCGCGGACGCGCGGTTCGCGTTCGGGGAGACGCTGGCGATCCGCCTCGCCTTCACCGCGAAGCAGCGGATCGAGCGGCCGCTGTTCAACCTGGCCTTCGTGGCGGCCGGCGTCCGGGTGCTCGAGACCTCGATGCTGGTGGACGGGCAGGCCCCGGAGTGCGTGGAGGGGCCGGGCGAACTCGTCGTCCGCCTGCCCGCGCCGCGCCTGCTGCCCAACGCCTACACCGTCGAGCTGTTCATCCGGAACCGCGAGGGCATGGTGGACCTGATCGACACGCAGACCGTGACGCATTTCACGATCACGTCGGACGGCCTGGAGGCCATCCCGCAGGCCGGGCCCTACGCGCTGGGGCATCTCATGCACGGCAACATCGTGCACCAGCCCTACGAGTGGGACCTGTCGCGGATCCGTCAACCGGAAGAGGCGCGATGAACGGGATTCTTCGCGGATGGCGCGGCGTGGCCGCGGCGGCCCTCGCGCTGGCGCTGCTGCCGGGGTGCGCCTCGGGCCCCAGCACGACCGGCCTGAAAGTGCTGGCCCGGAAAGGCCGGCCCTTCGTGATCGTGCAGACCGACAGGGCCAAGGGGTGGGGCGTGGCCAACCACCCGATCCTGTGCCGCGTGTCCGACCGCCGCCTGGCCCTCTCCTACTGGATCGCCGGCGACGCCGTCACGGAAGGCACCGCGCCCGTCGGGTGGCCGGCCTACAGCGACGACGACGGCCGCACCTGGCAGTTCGGCGATCCGTACGCGTGGCTCGGCGAGCCGCCGCCCCCGGAAGCCCGCGTGATCGAGGCCGGGAGCCGGTTCGCCCATTATGATTTCGGGTACTTCATGGCGGCCGCCGTCCTGCCCTCGGGGGAGCGCGTGCACCACGACCGCACCGCGGTCCTCGCGCCCACCGGCTCGCTCGGCTCGATCCGGAGCGCGGACGGCGTGCACTGGACCTCGCCCGAGCGGGTTCCGCTCGATGTTCCCCTGGAAGGCGGCGCCGCCCCGGCGAACCTGTACTTCGAGCAGCAGGCCGTCGTGTCCACCGGCGGCGTCCTCTACGTGGCCGGCTACGGGCAGGTTCCCTCGGAGGAGTGCTACGCCACGTTCCTGTTCGAGTCCCGCGACGGCGGGCGGTCGTACCGGTACGTGTCCAAGGTGGCCTCCATGGCGCAGGCCCCGTGGGGGATCGAGGGCGCGGACGAGCCGGCGCTGGTCCTGCTGCCGGACGGGGAGTTGCTGTGCGTCATGCGCACGGGCGCCCCGTGGAGCGGGGGCGGCATCTCCGTGTCCCGCGACCTGCTGTCGGCGCGCAGCCGGGACGGCGGCCGGAGCTGGGAGTACCGGAGACTGCCGATCGCCGGCGTCATGCCGAAGCTCCGGCTCCTGACCAACGGCATCCTGGCCCTCGCCACGGGCCGACCGGGCAACAGCCTTTTCTTCAGCGCCGACGGCGGCCGGACCTGGGGACGGGAGGTTGTCCTCTCCCGCGCCGACCAGAAGACCAGCGGCTACTGCGACCTGGTCGAGGTGTCGCCCGGGCGGCTGCTCGCCATCTACGACAGCATGGACACCGACCTGTCCGGGATCTGGCTCTGGGAGCCCAAGGAAGCCAACGGCATTTTCGGTGTCTATATCCATGTGACCCGCCTGTTCTGACCCGAACCCTCCACCCACGAGGTCCTCATGATCACGATGCGACCGCTCGATTTCCTGGAAAAGAACCGGGTGCTCATCACCGGCGGCACGGGCTCGCTCGGCAAGAAGCTGACGCGCATCATCCTGGACCACACGGCCACGACGGTGGTCGTCATCTACAGCCGGGACGAGTACAAGCAGTTCGAAATGGAGCTGTCGTTCACGCCGGCCCAGCGGCAGCGCCTGCGGTTCTTCCTGGGCGACGTGCGCGACGGCGACCGCCTGCGCCGCGCCCTCGACGGCGTCCGGTTCATCATCCATGCCTCCGCCCTCAAGCAGGTCCCCGCGGCCGAATACAACCCGTTCGAGTTCGTGAAGACGAATATTCTGGGCGCGCAAAACGTCATCGACGCCGCGATCGACAGCGACGTCACCCACGTGGTGGCCTTGAGCACGGACAAGGCGGCCAACCCGATCAACCTGTACGGCGCGACCAAGCTGTGCTCGGACAAGCTCTTCGTCTCGGGCAACAGCTACAGCGGCCGACGCCCGACGCGGTTCTCGGTCGTGCGCTACGGCAACGTCGTCGGCAGCCGCGGTAGCGTGATCCCGTTCTTCCTGGCGCGGCGCCGGGAGGGCGTGCTGCCCATCACCGACCCGCGCATGACGCGGTTCTGGATCACGCTGGAGCAGGGCGCCGCCCTCGTGCTCAACGCGCTCCAGGACATGAAGGGCGGCGAGCTCTGGGTGCCGAAGATCCCCAGTATGCGGATCACCGACCTCGCCCGCGTCATCGGGCCGGAGTGCCAGACCCCGGTCGTCGGCATCCGCCCCGGCGAGAAGCTGCACGAGGTCATGATTCCCGTCGACGACGGCCGGCAGACGATCGAGTTCAACACCCATTTCATCATCCGGCCCGCCTTTCCCTGGTGGGGCGAGAACTGGCACATGGAGAAGGGCGGGCGGCCCTGTCCAGACGGCTTCTACTACGGGAGCGACAACAACACCGACTGGCTGGACGACGCCCGGCTCGCCCGCATGATCGCCGACCTGGACCTGCCCGAGGCCCAGGCCTGGGCGAAGGAAAGAGGGATTTGAACAGGAGGTAACGGAGGGAGCGGAGGCGGGATATCTCCGCGGCCTCCGTTTCCTCCTGTAAAACAGGCTATGATTCCTTACGGTAAACAGTTCCTTGACGCGGAAGACATCCAGGCCGTCGTCGACGTGCTGAAGTCCGACTGGCTGACCACCGGCCCCAAGGTCGCCGAGTTCGAGAAGGCGCTGGCGGCCTTCACCGGCACGAAGGAGGCCGTCGCGGTCAGCAACGGCACGGCCGCCCTGCACGCGGCGGTCTACGCGGCGGGGATCGGGCCGGGCGACGAGGTCATCGTCACCCCCATGTCCTTCGCCGCCAGCGCGAACTGCGCCGTGTTCCAGGGCGCGACGCCCGTCTTCGCCGACGTGCGCGAGGAGGACCTGCTGATCGATCCCGGGAAGGTGGAACGGGCGATAACGGGGAAGACGAAAGCGATCATCGCGGTGGATTATGCCGGCCTGCCCTGCGACTACGACTCATTGACCGCGCTGGCGCGTGCGCGCGGGTTGGTGCTGATCGCGGACGCCTGCCACGCCGTCGGCGGCGCGTACAAGGGCCGGCCGGTGGGTTCGCTGGCGGACCTCAGCACGTTCAGCTTCCACCCGGTCAAGAACATGACCACGGGCGAGGGCGGGGCGATCACGACGGATAACGAGGAGTACGCGCGCCGCATGAGGATGTTCCGGAGCCACGGCGTCACCGTGGATTTCCGGCAGCGCATGGAGTCCCACTCGTGGTTCTACGAGATGGTCGACCTGGGCTGGAACTACCGCATCACCGATTTCCAGTGTGCGCTCGGGATCACGCAGCTGAAGAAGCTGCCCGGCTGGATCACCCGGCGCAACGAGATCGCCGCGCGCTACGACGCCGCCTTTCTGCCTTTGGCCCCGGTGGTTCGCCCCGTTCATCCTTCATCCCTCATCCTTCATCCTGCGTCGGTCCACGGCCGGCACCTGTATGTCATCCGCGTGCCCGCGGCGCGGCGGGCGGAGATTTTCGGCGCGCTGCGGAAGCAGGGGATCGGCGTCAACGTGCACTATATCCCGATCCACCTGCACCCGTTCTACCGGCGGCGGTTCGGCACGGGGCCGGGCCTGTGCCCGGCGGCCGAGCGGGCCTACGAGGAATTGATCAGCCTGCCGATGTACCCGGCGATGACCGACGGCGAGGTCGCGGCGGTGATCGGCGGCGTCCGCCATGCCCTGGGAGGATGACCATGAGCCAGAAAAAGAAAAAAACGCGCCGCGCCCGCACCGAGCAGGAGGCCTTCTGGGCCGGGACGTTCGGGGACGACTACATCGGGCGCAACCGCAGCGACCAGCTGCTCGCGGGCAACCTCGCCCTGTTTTCCCGGATCCTGGCGCGCGCGCGGGACGTCGGGAGCGTCATCGAACTGGGCGCCAACATCGGCATGAACCTCAAGGCCCTGCGGGCGCTGCGGCCGGGGGCCGCCTGCACGGGCGTGGAGATCAACGCGAAGGCCGCGCGGGAGATGGCCGCGATCCCGGGCGTGAAGGCCGTGCGCGCGTCGCTCTTCGACTACGAACCGAAGCCGCACGACCTGGCCTTCACCAAGGGCGTGCTCATCCATCTCAATCCCGAGATGCTCCCGCTGGCCTACGACCGGCTGGCCCGCGCCGGCCGGCGGTACGTCGCGATCATCGAGTACTACAACCCCGCCCCCGTCGAGGTCCCGTACCGCGGGCACAGCGGGCGCCTCTTCAAGCGCGACTTCGCGGGCGAGTTCATGGAGCGGCACCCGGCGTTCCGGCTGGTGGACTACGGGTTCGTCTACCGGCGCGACCCGGTCTTCCCGCAGGACGACCTGACGTGGTTCCTGATGGAGCGACGCGGAAGCCGATGAAGGCCGTGGCGCTCATACCCGCCCGGGGCGGCAGCAAGCGCATCCCGGGCAAGAACATTAAACCGTTCTGCGGTCGGCCGATGATCGCCTATTCCATCGCCGCGGCCCGGGACAGCCGGTTGTTCGAACGCATCCTGGTCTCCACGGATGACGAGGCCATCGAGCGGGTTGCCCGCGACGAGGGCGCCGAGGTCCCGTTCCGGCGCCCAGCCGAGCT
Source organism: Verrucomicrobiota bacterium (assembly GCA_022710725.1). Taxonomy (GTDB): domain Bacteria; phylum Verrucomicrobiota; class Kiritimatiellia; order CAIQIC01; family JAGNIJ01; genus JAGNIJ01. Next base: position 319,670 of record JAKLGK010000001.1, on the reverse strand, counting down.
GGCGAATGACCATGCCGGGACCGATGACGTCCTGGTGCACGCGCTGGACTGGCTGGCCGGGCAAGGGGGCGCGCCGCGGTACGTCTGCTGCCTCTACGCCACGGCGCCGTTCGTGACCGGCGCGGACCTGCAGCGCGGGCTGGATGCCCTGCAAAAGGCCGGCGCGATCACGGCGGTCTCCGTTACGACTTTCGCGTACCCGATTCTCCGCGCCCTGAAGGTCAGCGCGACGGGGCGGCTTGAGATGTTCTGGCCGGAGAACCGGACGCGGCGCTCGCAGGACCTGCCCGAGGCGTGGCACGACGCGGGTCAGTTCTACTGGCTGGACGTCCCGCGCTACCGGGCCGAGCCGCGCCTCTTTTCGAGCGATTCCGTGCCCGTGCCCCTGCCGCGCCACCGCGTGCAGGATATCGACACGCCGGAGGATTGGGCCCGCGCGGAGGCCATGTTCCAGGCCCTATTGCCCTCCCCATCCTGATCATCCTGTAGTCCGGTCCGGATCAGACAGGATAACAGGATGGACGGGATAATTTGAGGGAGGGAAGATTGAAGCTGATTTTCCCATCCTGAAAATCCTGTGATCCTGTCCAGATTAGACAGGATAAGTTCGGGGCAGGCATCATGGAATACGAAGATCTTACAGAGAAGATCATCGGTTGTGCCTACAAGGTGTACAACAGGATGGGTTTCGGATTTCTGGAATCTGTTTACGAGAAATGCATATTGATTGAATTGCGGAAGACGGGACTCACCGCCGAGTCCCAGGTTCCCATTCGGGTCCGCTACGAAGGAGAAGTTGTAGGCGATTTCATCGCCGACATCCTGGTGCAGCAGACCGTAATCCTTGAATTGAAATCAGTGAGGCAACTTGCCACGGCCCACGAAGTGCAACTGGTTAATTACCTGGTGGCCACCGGCAAACCGGTGGGTTTGCTCCTGAACTTCGCTGAAGGAGGAGTAGAAGTGAGGCGAAAAGTGCGGGAGCTAACTTCGCCTTCCCAATCCTGAGCATCCTGTAATCCTGTCCGGATCAGACAGGATAACAGGATGGACGGGATAATTTGAGGGAGGGAAGATTGAAGCTGATTTTCCCATCCTGAAAATCCTGTAATCCCGTCCAAAGCCTTTTTCCCTGAAATGAATTCTTCTCCGGTCTTGCTGATTCGTGCCGATGCCTCGCCGCAGATCGGCGCGGGGCACGTTATGCGGTGCCTCTCGCTGGCGCAGGCCGCGAGGGCCGCGGCTTGGGACGTGGTGTTCCTGTCCCACGGCGACCATGAACCGGTACGCCGGCGCGTGGAAGCCGCCGGGTGCCGCTGGCAATCGCTGGAACGCGTCCAACCGCACCCGGGCGATCTGAAGGAAACATTGGCCGCCGCGCGCGAGGCAGCGGCGTCCTGGGTCGTCGCGGACGGGTACATTTTCGACGAGGCGTACCAGGCGGCCCTCCGGGACGCCGGCTTCCGGCTGATGGCCGTCGACGATCACCGGCACCTCGAGCGATACCACGCCGACGTGCTGTTCAACCAGAATATCCACGCCGAGCGACTGCGCTACGCCGCCGATCCCGGGACGGTGTTCCTGCTCGGCCCCCGGTACGCGATGTTGAACCGGGCCTTCCTGCCGTGGCGGGACCGGCCCCGCGAGATACCGGCGATGGCCCGGCGGGCACTGGTTTCCCTGGGCGGAGCGGATCCCGACAACGTGACGGCCCGGGTCGTCGAGGCCCTGCGCGGGCTGGATGTCGAGGCCCGCGTCATCGTCGGGGGGTTGAACCGGCATCGCGATCAACTCCGGGCGCAGCTCCCGGACAACGCGGAATTGCTGGTCGACGTGACGGACATGCCGGCGCAGATGGCCTGGGCGGACCTGGCGATCCTCGGCGCGGGCAGCACGTGCTGGGAAGCAGCCTTCCTGGGGCTTCCGGTCCTGATGATCGTGCTGGCCGACAACCAGCGCCGCATCGCGGCGGGCCTGGACGAGGAGGGCATTGGCGTGAGCCTGGGCGAACACGCGGATCTGAAAAGCAGGATGATCGCCGAGCGGATGGGGGAGATGATGCCCGATGCCGGCCGCCGGCGCGCCATGAGCGCCGCGGGCCGGGCCCTGGTGGACGGGGGCGGCGCCGCCCGGGTTCTGGCGGCCCTGCAGTCCGCGCTGGTCCGCCTCCGCCCGGCCGTCGAGTCCGATGCCCGCGCGCTATGGGAGTGGGCCAACGACCCGGCGGTGCGGTCCGCCGCGTTTCACCCGGAGCCGATCCCGTGGGAGGATCACGTGCGCTGGTTCGAGGCGAAGCGGCGCTCCGGCCGGACGGCCATCTACATGGCGGCGGACGAAGAAGGACAGGCGCTGGGGCAGATCCGGTTTGACGGAACGGACGGCAGCGAGGCCGAGGTGGATGTCAGCGTGGCCTCCTCGCGCCGCGGCGAAGGCTGGGGGCCGGCGCTGATCAGGGCCGGCTGCGACCGGTTGTTCGCCGACCGTACGGCGGCCGCGGTCCGGGCCCTGGTCAAGCCGGAGAACGAGCCTTCGCTTCGGGCCTTCGCCGGGGCGGACTTCGATCCGGAAGACTCCGTCGCGGTGGCCGGCCGGCCCGTCCGCTGCTTCATCCGGAGGAGGCCGCATGCCTGACAAGACCTACGTGGTGGCGGGTTGCAAGTCGTGGAACCGGCTGGTGTTCGACGAAACGATCCGCCGCGGGCCCGGCGCTTGGCGCTACGTCGGCGATCCGGCGGAACTGACGCTGGAGCGGCTCGCGCCGCTGGCGCCGCGGTACATCTTTTTCCTGCACTGGTCGTGGAAGGTCCCGGAGGAGATCGTGTCGCGCTACGAGTGCGTCTGCTTCCACATGACCGACGTCCCGTACGGGCGGGGCGGCAGCCCGCTCCAGAACCTGATTGTGCGGGGGCATTCCTCGACCAAGCTCGCGGCGCTGCGGATGGAGGGTTCCTTCGATTCCGGCCCGGTGTACCTCAAGAAGGATCTGTCGCTCGAAGGCTCCGTGGCGGAGATACTGGTCCGCGCGACGCATCTTTCCGCCGGCATGATCCGGGAAATCGTCGCCACGGAACCCGCGCCGCGGCCGCAGGAGGGGACGCCCGTCGTCTTCAAGCGCCGCAAGCCCGCCGAGAGCCGGATTCCCCGCGTCGACTCGCTGGGGCAACTGTACGATTTCGTGCGCATGCTCGACGGAGAGGGCTATCCTCCCGCGTTCCTCGAGCACGAGGGCTTCCGCTACGAGTTCCGCCGGGCCGCGCTCCGGGGCGCCGGCCTGGAAGCCGAGGTCCGCGTTACACCGATCCAGGAGGACAAGCCATGAACGCACTGGTGATCGCCGCCCATCCGGATGACGAGGTGCTGGGGTGCGGGGGGACCATAGCCCGCCTCGCGGGGGCGGGGCACGACGTGTACATCCTGATCCTGGGCGAGGGCATCACCTCGCGCTATGACTGCCGCGAGGCCGCCGACCCGGCCGACTTGGAGGCCTTGCGCGAGAAATGCCGCGCGTCGGCCCGCCGCCTCGGGGCCCGGGACGTGTTCCTGGAAAGTCTGCCCGACAACCGTTTTGACACGGTCCCGCTCCTGGACGTCATCAAGAAGATCGAAAAGCGCATCGAGCAGCTCAAGCCAGAGGTCGTGTACACGCAGCACGGCGGCGACCTGAACATCGACCATGTCACCACGTTCCGCGCCACGCTGACGGCCACGCGCCCGATGCCGGGCGGCTGCGTCCGGGCCGTGTACGCGTACGAGGTCGCCTCTTCCACGGAATGGGCCTTCCAGCAGTTCGAGCCGGTCTTTCATCCCCAGGTTTTCGTGGACATCTCGGGCACGCTGGAGAGGAAGATCGAGGCCATGAACCTCTACGAGAGCGAGGCCCGGCCCTATCCCCATCCGCGCTCCGCCGAGATCCTGCGCGCCATCGCGCAACGCTGGGGCAGCGTGTCCGGCCTGCCGGCGGCCGAGGCGTTCGAGTGCGTGTGGTCCATCGAGCAGGACGCCTCCGCCCAGGCTAGCGCTTGTACGGGTTGCGCGGCCGCTGCGGCGCAGAACGGGCCGCCCGCGCCCCACGCGGCGGGGGCCGGTCTGAAAGTGGATGTCGTCTGCGCGAACTGCGAACACCCCGTTTGGGTCTGGCTTGGGGACTGGCGGGCCCGGCAGGGGGCGGGTTGTTCCGTGCGGCTGCTGAATTGCGCCGCGTACGCGGACGGGGGCGATTTCCTTTTTCTCATTTCCTGCGGCGAAATCGTGCGAACGCCAATCCTGTCGAAGTACCGGCACGCGCTGGTGATCCACGCCAGCGACCTGCCGGAGGGCCGAGGCTGGTCCCCCCACATCTGGCAGATCCTGGCCGGCCGCACCCGGTTCACCGTCTCGCTCTTCGAAGCCGCCGATAAGCTGGACGCCGGGCCGATCTGGAAGAAGGAGGTCGTGGAACTGGAGGGCCATGAGCTGTACGACGAGATTAATCGGAAGCTGTTCGACGTGGAATTGCGGCTCATGGATTACGCCCTCGCCCACGCGGACACGGTGAAGCCGCAGCCCCAGGAAGGGACCGGCATGCAGTACTATCGCAAGCGTAAGCCTGAAGACAGCCGCCTCGACCCCGGGAAAAGCCTGGCGGATCAGTTCGACCTGCTGCGCGTGGCCGATCCCCACCGGTTCCCCGTCTTCTTCGATTTCCGGGGGCAGCGCTACATCGTACAAATCCGGAAGGACAAACCGGAGACCGGCGCATGAGCGCGGCCTTCGCCATCGCCGGCCGCGAGATCGGCCCGGGCCGGCCCGTCTACCTGGTGGCCGAGATGTCGGCCAACCACGGGCAGGATTTCGACGTGGCCGTGCGGATCCTGCGCGCCGCGCGGGAGGCGGGCGCCGACGCGGTCAAGATTCAGACGTACACGCCGGACACCATGACGCTGGACTGCGACCGGCCCGAGTTCCGGATCGGGAAGGGCACGCTCTGGGAGGGAAAGACCCTCTACCGGCTGTACGGCGAGGCGTTCACCCCGTGGGAGTGGCAGCCGAAGTTGAAGGCCGAGGCCGAATCGCTCGGCCTGCAGTTCTTCTCGACGCCGTTCGACGACACGGCCGTGGATTTTCTCGAGGGCCTGGGCGTGCCCGCGCACAAGATCGCCTCGTTCGAGCTGGTGGACACGCGCCTGCTGCGGAAGGTGGCGCGCACGGGCAAGCCGGTGATCCTGTCCACCGGCATGGCCTCGCGCGAGGAGATCGACGAGGCGGTCGCGACCCTGCGGGCCGCCGGCTGCGCGCAACTGGCCCTGCTGAAGTGCACCAGCGCCTATCCCGCGCGGCCGGAGGAAATGAACCTTCGCACGATCCCCGACCTGGCGCGGCGGCACGGTGTGCCGGTCGGGTTGTCCGACCACACGCTCGGCATCAGCGCCGCGGTCGCCGCCGTCGCGCTCGGCGCCTGCGTGATCGAGAAGCACTTCACGCTCCGGCGCGCCGACGGCGGGCCGGACAGCGCGTTCTCCCTGGAACTGCACGAGTTCAAGGCCATGGCGCAGGCCGTGCGCGAGGCCGAAAAGGCCCTGGGCGCGGTTTCGTACGAGATCGCCGAGCACGAGAAGGCCAGCCGGGTGTTCCGCCGCTCGCTGTTCGTCGTCGCGGACATGGCGGCCGGCGCGGCGTTCACGGAGCGGAACGTCCGGTCCATCCGGCCGGGAGACGGATTGCCGCCGAAGCATTTGGAACAAGTCCTGGGCCGGAAGGCCGCCCGCGCGATCGCGCGCGGGACGCCGCTGGCCTGGGATCTGGTGAGCTGAACCCGATCGGCCGCACACAAGGAGGAAGGGGCCATGTTGAGGTACTGCACGAAATGCGTCATGCCGGACACCAAGCCGGATCTGCACTTCGACGAGGAGGGCGTATGCAACGCCTGCCGCAACTACGAGCGGCGCAAGCATATTGACTGGAAGAAGCGCAGGGCCGAACTGGACGAGGTGCTGGAGCGGTTCCGCTCGAAGGACGGGGAACGCTGGGATTGCATCGTGCCCGTCAGCGGCGGCAAGGACAGCACCTTCCAGGTCCTGCGGTTGCTGGAACTGGCGATGAATCCCCTGTGCGTGACGGCGACCACGTGCGACTTGTCCGATCTCGGCCGCCAGAACATCGAGAACATCAAGCGCCTGGGCGTGGATTACGTGGAGTTCAGCCCGAACAAGGTGGTCCGCCGCCGGCTCAACCGCATCGGGCTGACACAGGTGGGCGATATCTCCTGGCCGGAGCACGTGGGCATCTTCACGATCCCCGTGCGCATGGCCGTCCGGTTCCAGGTGCCCCTGCTGGTGTGGGGGGAGAACCCGCAACACGAGTACGGCGGGCCGACGCCGGCGGTGGAGAACAGGGCCCTGGATCGCCGGTGGCTGGAGGAGTTCGGGGGATTGCTCGGGCTGCGCGTGTCCGACCTGGCCGGCATGGAGGGGATCGAGCCCAAGCACCTCATCCCCTACACGTATCCCCCCGACGAGGCGCTGAAGGCCCTGGGGCTCACGGGCATCTTCCTGGGCTACTATATGCCGTGGGACGGGTACACCAACGCCCTGCTGGCGCAGGCCAACGGCTTCACGACCTTCCACACCACCGTGGAAGGCTCGTGCGTGAACTACGAGAACCTGGATAACCACCAGACCGGCGTCCACGACTACTTCAAGTTCCTGAAGTTCGGGTTCAGCCGCGCGAGCGACATCGCCAGTCTCCACCTCCGGCGCGGCCGGATCACGCGCGAGGACGCCATGAGCATCGTCCGGCGGCTCGACGGCCGGTTCCCGTGGAGCTACCTCGGCAAGTCGCTGGCGGACATCCTCAACCCGCTGGACATGGGCGTGGACGAGTTCATCCGGATCTGCGACCGGTTCACCAACAAGAAACTCTTCAAGACCGATGCCCGGGGGCAGCTCGTGAAGGACCGCTTCGGCAACCTGGAAAAGGTCAACTACGACAACGTGTAGAAAAGACATCCTCCCGTTCCCTCGCGTCGTCCGGATCGAGCCGGCCAGCCTGTGCAATCTGGCCTGCCGTCATTGTCCTACCGGAACGGTGCGCATGCCGCGCGGGCTGATGAAGGGGCCGGTCTTCGAACAGGTGCTGCAGGCCATACGGAGGAACCGGGGGCGCGTCAAGGTCGTCGTTTTGTATCACGGCGGCGAGCCCCTGTTGAATCCCCGGTTCTTCGACATGGTCGGCCGGCTCAAGGCGGCGGATCCGGCCTTGCATGTGAAGACCGTTACCAACGGCGCGCTCCTGTCGCCCCGGGCCATCCGCAAGCTGCTGCAATGCGGATTGGACGCTATCGAGATTTCCCTGGACGGCGCGTCTCCCGAAGAAAACCAATACATCCGGCGAAAAAGCAACACGCGCGAGATCGTCTCCCGCATCAGGCAATTGGCGGAGATGGTCAAGCGGTCGGACTCGAAGAAGCCGGACGTATATATCAACACGACCCAGTTTATTCGTGGCCACAGGCCGCCCCCGGCCCGTCCCGCGCGGCCGCCCGCGTGGTTGACCCGGCGGTTGGCCGGGACGGTAACGGGAATAAAGACCGCCTTTGCGATTCAATGGCCGGGCACGTCCGCGGGCGGGGAATACGAGGTCATCCCGGCCGCGCGTCGAAAGAAGGCCGCGCGCCGCTGCGATCATGTCATGAACACCGTTACCGTCTGCGCCGACGGAAGCGTGGCGCCCTGTTGCTATGATCTCACGCGCCGCATGATACTGGGCCACGTTCTCAAGCAGCCGCTGGAAAAGATATGGAATAACCGGGCCTATCGGGCGCTGCGAAAAGCGATCCGAACAGGCCGTCCCCACGCCCTGTGCGCAGGATGCGCCGTCGTGGGCGCCGCCGGCTACTTGCTTCCCCTGAAAGGCCCGAAGACTGTTGCCGCCGATGAGCCGCGTCCTGGTCATTGATTACGGGTTCTGCAACCTCGATTCCGTCTGCCGGGCCGTGCAGGAGTGCGGTGGCGATCCGCTACTCACGGACGACCCCGGGCAGGCCGGTTCGGCGGAACGCATGATCCTGCCCGGCGTGGGGAACTTCGCGGAGGCCATGAAGGTCATCCGCCGGCGCGGCTGGGACCGCGCGATCCGACGCGAGGTCCTCGAGAACGGCATACCGCTGCTCGGGATCTGCCTCGGCATGCAGCTGCTCGCGGACCGGGGCACCGAGGGCGGTGACAGCGAGGGGCTCGGCCTCGTGCCGGGCCGCGTGATCCGGCTGCCCAAGGTCCGCCCGGACCTCCGGATCCCCCACGTCGGGTGGAACGAGGTGGCCCAGACCCGGTCCTCGCCGTTGTTCGAGGGCGTCCCCGACCGGAAGGATTTCTACTTCGTGCACGCGTATCATTTCGAGGTCGCCGAGCCGTCGGACGTGCTCGGGGTCACGACGCACGGCCCGGATTTCGCCTCCATCGTCGGACGCGGGCGCGTGGTCGGCACGCAGTTCCACCCCGAGAAGAGCCTGCGATACGGCCTGGCGCTGCTGCGCAACTTCCTGTCGGCGTTTTGAGCATGCTCAAGGTCCGGATCATCCCGACGCTGCTGTACAAGGATCACGGCCTCGTCAAGGGCATCGGCTTCGACAGCTGGCGCCGGGTGGGCACGGCCCTGCCGGCCATCAAGGTGTACGCCGCCCGGCAGGTGGATGAGCTGATCTTTGTGGACATCGCCGCCACCCGGGAGAACCGGGCCGTGGACTTCGAGGAGATCGACCAACTGGCCGACGAATGCTTCATGCCGCTGACCGTCGGCGGCGGGGTCCGTGCCGTCGAGGACGTCCGGCGGCTGCTGCGGGCCGGCGCCGACAAGATCGCCATCAATACGGCGGCCGTGGAGAACCCGGAACTTATTCGCGGCGCCGCGGCCCTGGCCGGCTCGCAGTGCGTGGTGGTGTCGATCGACGTGAAGCGGCACCCCGACGGGCGCGGCGAGGTGTGGACGCATGCCGGGAGCCGGCCGGCGGGCCGGGAGGCGGTGGCCTGGGCGCGCGAGGTGGAGGCGCGGGGCGCCGGCGAAATCCTGCTGACCTCCATCGACCGGGACGGCTCCATGGGCGGTTATGACCTGGACCTGATCCGGGACGTTGCGGGGGCGGTGTCCATCCCCGTCATCGCTTCCGGCGGGGCGGGGAACTACGAGCACATGCGGGCGGCGGTGCAGGAGGGCGGGGCCTCCGCCGTCGCTGCCGCGAGCATTTTCCATTTCACGCAGCAAACGCCGCTGGAGGCAAAGGCCTACCTGCGGCAGCAGGGCATTCCCGTACGCCTGTGAACGAACTGTCCGCCACAACCCTGACGTTCATCGCCGAGCGCCGCCAATGGGCCGCCGCCCGCGAGCAGGGCTTGCCGGAGGCCGCGGATGTCGTGGTGACCGCCAGCCCGGAGATCTACTTCGAGTGCCGGCTGCAGGGCCGCCCCTGCCTTTCGCTGTGGGATTACCTGCCCGTGGCCGAGTCCGTTCGGCACGAGCAGTGGGTGTGGGACTGGTGCGGGCGGATCGGCCGGGCGCTCCGGGAGCGGGAGGGCGACGGGGGCTTGTCGGGCCTGATCGCCTACGACGCCTTCCATGCGCTGGTCGCTGTGCTGAACCTGGCTTGTTCCGCCTCCCGGCTGCTGGCGGAGCGGCGGCCCGCGCGGGTCAGGGTGTTTTCCGAAATGCAGCAGCCACTGCTCTGGGATGCCTCCACCCCGGATGCGGACCTCTTCAACTTCGTGGTCGACCGGTTGGCGCGCGGCGGGGGCCGCGAGATGCTGTTCCTGTCGCTGACGCCGGCAGTACGCGAGGAGATTCGCCTGGCGGATGTGCCGCCGTGCATCCCGGAGCCGGACGCGGAGGCGGCGCTCCCGAGCGACCCGGTTCGCGCGCTGGTGTTCACGCAGAGCATCAGCTGGGCCGAGCAGGAGCCGCTCCTCCCGGTCCTGCACCGGGAGTGGGGCGGCGGTCTCGTGACCGTCATGCCGGAGCCGGCCGATATTCGGGGACCTTACCTTTCCTGGTCGCACCTGCGCCGGCTGCCCATCCGGCCGCCGCCGATGCCCGATGAGCCGGCGATGCAGGCGGCGCTGGCGGACGCGGTGTCCGATCCCGCTCTGCCGGAGTATGTGCGCATCCTGGCCGGTCCCGAATGCGCCGCCTTCTTCCTGCGCGGCTGGCGGGACTGGCTGGCCCTGGCATCCGCGGAGCGCGGGATCGTCCGCCTCTGTCACCGGGCCTACCGACCCGGGGTCGCCGTGCTGCCCTATGACATCGAGGGAACCGTCCGGAGCATGGCGTTCGAGTGGGCGGGCGCCGGGGTGCCGACACTGGCCGTGGATCACGTGGGGCTGGCCCTCCCGTGCGTCGGCCCCCGCAGCCTGGGCGCGGGCAACGCGATCGCCGTATGGGGCGGGCCGGATGCCGCACTGCATAGCCGATGGCGCGATCCGTCCGCGCGGGTGTTCCAGACCGGCAGCATGCGCCGCGACCTCGCCGCCGCCGCGGAGCGGGGAAGGATGCGGGCGGCGGCGCCGGCCTCGCCGGATCGCCCGGCGGTTCTGATCATCACCGCGCAGTACGGGTCGGAACTCATGGTGAACGGGGGCTACCCGGCGCCTGGCGAGGCGCTGTCGTGGTGGACCGAACTGGCGCGGCTGTCGGTCCGCAACCTGAATTGGGATTGGAAACTCAAGAAGCACCCGCGCTTCGACCACGAGTCTTTCTACCGGTATCTCGCCGCGACCGTGGAAAACCGGTTCGAGCCCGCGACCCCCGACCTGCTGGAGGCTCTCGACTCGGCGGACGTGATGCTCCTGATGGCCAACGCCTCGACCAGCGCGGCGCACGCCATCCTCGCGGGCGTGCCGGTGGTGTACTTCAAGCCGCCGGTGACGCCCGAGTTCTGGCGGTCGCCCCTCGAGGACGGCGGCGCCGTCGTCGTTTCGGATATGCCGTCCCTGGAGGCGGCCCTGCAGCGGATGCTGGCGGACGCGGCGTATCGGCGCGAGGTGGCGGCGGCCCAGCGGGCCGTTCTGGACCAAGCCCTCGTGGCCACGGGCGACGCGTCCGTGAACCTCGTGCGCAACGCCATCGAGGAGCTTCGCCGGGACGGCCCCGCGCCGGCCGCGCCCGATCCCGCGGCCCGTTGGATCGCGGACATGACCATGACGGTGGACCACGGATTGCGCGGCGCCTGGCCGTGGCGGGCGTTCCGGCGGCGGCTGCGGCAACTCGCCGCGCGCGGGCGGAAGCTGGCTTTCGACGACCTCGATTTCCTGGACGCGGATCGGTTGCCCGATTACTTCATGAACATCGCCCTCCTGTCCATCTGGCGGCGGCCGGAAGCGGACCGCCGGATCAGCCGGCGGCGCCCCTGGCTGGGCCGCATCCTGTGGGAGATCCGCCGCGCCCTGCCGGACTCGATCCGGCCGCCGGCCGGCTGGCTGCGGCCGTACCTGCGCCGGACGGTCGAGGAGGAAGCCGCCCTGAACCCGGCGTCCCGGTTCTGGAACGCCCTGCGGCGGAGAACGGCGGCTGCATGAAAATCATGCTCGTCAACCCGATCATCCGGCCGGACCAGCCGCCCGGCGATTTCCCTGTCGGGCTCGGTATCATCGCGGAGATCATGCGCCGGGAAGGGCACGATGTCCGCGTGTACGACGAGAACGCCCTGCGCCCCGACCGCGAGACCTTCCAGCGCGACCTCGCGGCCATGGACGAGCCCGATGTCGTGGGGGTTGGCGGGCTGATCACCATCTACGGGCACCTCAAGGGCCTGCTCCCCGCGCTGAAGGATCGCTTCCCCCGCGCCACGCTGGTGCTCGGCGGCGGCGTGACCATCGAGCCGGACGTGATCTTCGAGAACATGCCCGTGGACTACTGCGTGCACGGCGAGGGCGAGCACACGTTCCGCGAGCTGTGCGCCGCGCTGGACGCCAGCGCCGCGAAAGACCTGCCGGGCATCAAGGGCATCAGCTTCCGCGACCGCGTGAACGGCGGCCTGGTCGTCACCCCGCCGCGCCCGATCGAGCGGAACTTGGACCTGTTCCCGATGCCGGCCTACGACCTGTTCCCGGCGGAAACCTACTTCCGGAACAACCGCGGCGAGGTCGCGTTCTGGAGCAAAAACGCGGACGTCCAGCGCTGCGCCACGCTGGTCTGGAGCCGCGGCTGCCCCAACGAGTGCTCGTTCTGCTGGCGCATGATGGGCCGCACCGTGCGCTTCCGCTCGATGGACAAGGTCATGGAGGAGATCGCCCACCTCCGCTCCCGCTACGGGGTGGATTCGTACCTTTTCGTCGACGAGTGCATCAACGCGGCGCGGGTGAAATCCGTGGAGTTCGCCGAGCGTCTGGTCCGGGAGGGCTATGCCGCGCCGTGGTACAGCCACGCGCGGGCGGATCGGTTCGACCCGGAACTCGCGGCCCTGTTCAGGAGGTCGGGTTGCGTCGGCCTCAATTTCGGCATCGAGAGCGGGAACGAGATCATCCTGGCGACGATGAAGAAGCGCGCGTCGCCCGAGAAAGCGGCCGCGGCGATCGCGATCGCCCGCGAGGCCGGCATCGGCGCCCAGTGCACCTTCATCATCGGGACGCCCGGCGAAAGCCGCGCCACCGTGCGGGATTCCGTCCGCTGGATCCGAAAAAACAAGGTGCGCCACTTCTATTTCTTCTACTTCACGCCGTACCCCGGCTGCGAGGAGTACCACCGGCCGGAGACCCAGGAGCGCATCCGCCGGCGCTACGGCTCGAAGGACGCCTACTTCTCCGTGCTGGGCGACGCCTACAAGCTGGTGGTCAACCTGACCGGCGTCTCCGACGCCCGGCTGACGAAGTGGCGGGAATGGGCCTTCCGCGCCGCCCGCGAGAGCGCCTGGGAGCGCGGGAAGCGCCGCGTCGCTTCGCTGGCCTCGCTCGCCGGGAAGGCGCTGAAACTGTTGGTCCAGCCTTCGCGCTGGCGCGCGGCGCTGGGTAACCGGCTGCGCCGGGGCGGCTGGTACGAATTCCGCTCCCCGTGAACGGAGAGGGAACAGGAGCTAACGGAGGGAACGGAGAAGAATCCGGATTCTCCGTTTACTCTGTTACCTCCTGTCCATTACATGAAGGGGTATGCTTGCTTGAGTAATACGGCGCCCAAGCTGTTAATCCTGTGCCATCACCCCGAGCCGAAGGCCGGGCCGTGCATGGTGACGCTGCGCACGGTATTCCTGCGCGGGGCGCCGAGCTGCGCGGCTTCCGGGCGCCCCGACATCGCCTATGCGCACCTGGACGGGCTCCGGACGCTGCCCGGGATCGTTCGCGCCCTGCGCGCCGACCCGGACACGATCCTCCTTTTCAGCAGCGTCAACGCCCTGCGGAAGCCGCCGGCGCTCTGGGCGCTGGCGCTGAACGTCTGGCTCCTCAAGCGGAAACAGGTCGTGTTCTGGCACGAGGCGTCGTCCGTGGTCCGGGTGACCGCCGGTCTGGAGGGGCCCTCGTGGTGGCGGCGGATGTTTCGCCGGCTGCACTTCGCCGCGGTCCGCCATTTCCTGCATAACGGCCTGACGTGGCACCTCGCGGTGAGCATGCAGACCAAGCAACTGGTGCTGTTTCTGCTGGGCGTCCAGCCGGAGCGGGTGTTCGTCTCGGGCAACGCCATCGACGTGGAGCGTTCTCCCGTGCGCGACCGGGCGCCTGCGCGGGCGGAACTGCGCGCCTGCATGGCCGGCGATCCCTCGTGGCAGAAGGGCCTCGACATTTTTATCGAGCTGGCGCGGGAGTTCCCGGCGTGGCGGGGGCAGCCGGTGCGCTACACCTGGTACGGCGGGACGCCGGAGTGGCTGCGGCAGATCGAGGCCGACGCGCGCGGCGAGCAGATCCGGCGGGCGGGCGTCCGTCTGGCCGGGTTCGTCAGCCCGCTGCCGGACGCGCTGAAGGACGAGGACCTGTTCGTGTTTACCAGTCGATCCGACGGCTTCGGGCTGGCGGCCCTAGAAGCGCTGGCCTGCGATATCCCGGTGTTCTGCTTCGATTCCGCCGGCATCGCGGAAATCCTGCCGCCGGAATTCGTCTGCTCGTGCCCGGCCGACCTGAAGAAGAAAATCGAGGCCTATTTGAAGCGCCGCGACCGCTACGCGCCGGGCGCGTTCCGGAACATCGCGCTGGGCTGCGGCCGCGAGCGGTTCCTGGAGACCTGGCGGATGCTGGAGCGCGCGATCGGGTTGACCGGGGGATTGCCCAGCCCGTGAGGACGGGCCTTGCGCCCCGTGAGAGAGGAAGGCATGAAGATACTGGTGGCCGGCGGCGACGGGTTCCTCGGCTCGCACATGGTGGACCGCCTCGTCGAGGACGGCCACGAGGTCGCCGTGCTCGACCGGTTTCCCGACAACCGGACGCGCCACCTCGGGCACCTGGAGGGCCGCGTCCGCCTGGTCCCGGGCGACCGGGCCGCCAGGGAAACCGCCGCGGAGGCCTTGAAGGGCCAGGACGCGGTGTACGATTTTGTTTGCGCGACGAATCCCGCGGTCAGCTGGAACGACATCCCGCTGGAGATCGAGCAGAACCTGCTGCCCGCGGTCCAATTCTTCGAGATGGCGGCGGAAGCCGGCGTCCGCAAGCTTGTTTTCGTCTCCTCGGGAGGAACGGTCTACGGGCCCGCGGAGGGGGCCGCCGACGAGGCGCGCGTCCCGCTACCGGTCAACCCGTACGGGATCGTCAAGCTGGCCTGCGAGCACTTCCTGCGGCATGTCCGGGCCAAGCGCGGGCTGGCCTATGATGTCTACCGCGTGGCCAATGCCTACGGCCCGCGCCAGTCCGTCACCTCCGCCCAGGGCGTGGTCGCGGTCTGGATGCGCCGGATCCTCGACGGCGAGGTTCTGCAGGTCCGCGGCGACGAGCGGACCGTCCGGGATTACGTGTTCGTGAAGGACATCGCCCGGTTGATGACGCATTCCCTGCGCGACCTGTCGTCCTCCGACACCTTCAACCTGGGCACGGGGAAGGGCACGTCGATCGTCGATCTGCTGGAGATATTCCGGCGCGTCGTGGACGTGCCGTTCCGCTTCGAGCGCACCCCGCGCGGCCCGAGCGACGCGACCGTCAGCACGCTCGACAGCCGGAAGCTGCTCCAGCATTATCCCGGTTTCCGATTTTCGGACCTCGAGGACAAGGTCCGCGAAACCTGGCAGGATTTTCGCGCGCGGCACCGGTGCGCGTAGGACCCAAACCCGTGAGAGGGAGAACCCCATGAGCCTGTTCGTCATCGCGGAGATCGGCATCAACCATAACGGCGACCTGAAGATCGCCCGGCAGCTCATCGACGTGGCAAAGGACTGCGGCTGCGACGCCGTGAAGTTCCAGAAACGCGCGATCGACCTCGTGTACACGAAGGAATTCCTCGCGGCGCCCCGCGAGAGCCCGTGGGGCGCGACCCAGCGCGCGCAGAAGGAAGGCCTGGAGTTCGGCGCGGCGCAGTACCGCGAGATCGACGCGTACTGCCAGGAGAAGGGCATCGAGTGGTTCGCGTCCGCCTGGGACCTGGAGAGCCAGAAGTTCCTCCGGCCGTTCAACCTGAAGCACAACAAGGTGGCCTCCGCCCTGATCGTGTGGGAGGATTTCCTCAAGGAGGTCGCGGGCGAGGGGCGGTACACGTTCATCTCCACCGGGATGAGCGAGCTGCGGCACATCGACCGCGCCGTCGAGATCTTCCGCGCGGCCGGGTGCCCGTTCGAGCTGATGCATTGCGTGTCCACGTACCCGGTCGAGGACGAGAAGACCAACCTGCGCGGCATTCAGACCCTGCGCGATCGCTACGGGTGCAAGGTCGGGTACAGCGGGCACGAGGTGGGCCTGGCGGTGTCCTACGCCGCCGTCGCCCTGGGCGCGACGTCGCTGGAGAGGCACATCACGCTGGACCGCGCGATGTACGGGTCCGACCAGGCGGCCTCGGTCGAGCCGTCCGGCCTGCGGATGCTCGTCGGCGCCGTGCGGAAGATCGAGAAGGCGATCGGGGACGGCGCGATCGGCCTCACGCCCGCCGAGTTGCCGCAGGCCCGGAAGCTGCGCGCGCACCTGCCGGTGAGGTGGGAATGAGCCTGGAGACAGCGAACCCATGAGCACGATAGCCATCATCCCCGCCCGGGGCGGGTCGAAAGCCATTCCGAAGAAGAACATCATGGACTTCTGCGGCCACCCGCTGCTGGCCTGGACCGTCGCGGCGGCGCGCGGCTGCCCGGCCATCGACGGCGTGTATGTCTCCACTGACTGCCCGGAGATATCCGCCGTCGCCCGGCGCTACGGGGCCGGGGTCATCCGGCGGCCCGACGACATCTCGGGCGACCGCGCGACGTCCGAGTCGGCGCTCGTTCACGCCTGCCGCGAACTGGAGAAGGGCGGGAACCTGCCGGACCGCGTGGTGTTCCTGCAGGCGACGTCGCCCGTGCGCGAGAGCGCGGAGCTGAACGGCGCCCTCGAGCATTTCGACCGGGCGGGCCTGGATTCCCTCTTCGCCGCCTCCGTGCCCGAGGACCTGCTGGTCTGGTGGGAGGAGGCCGGCGCGATGAAAAGCCTCAACTACGATTTCCGGAGCCGCAAGCGCCGCCAGGACGCCGAGGGCGGCGGGCGCCTGCTGATCGAGACCGGCTCGTTCTACATCACGAGGACGCCGATTCTCCTCGAGACCGGCAACCGGCTCGGCGGCCGGATCGGCGCCTGGATCGTGCCGGTCTGGAAAAGCTGGGAGATCGACTCCGCCGATGGCCTGGCCCTGGTGGAGGCGATGATGAAGATCCACCGGTTGGACCGGAATCCCCCCGTGCCGGTTAACGGATAAATGGCTGTTCAAAAAGAAACACGAAAGACAAGCGAGCCCATCCCATGACACAAAAAGCACAAGACCGCGTCGTGTACTTCAACGGCGAGTTCGTGCCCGAGTCGGAGGCGCGGATCTCCATCTACGATTCCGCCCTGATGTTCGGGGACATGGTCTTCGAGATGACCCGCTCGTTCGGCAAGAAGCAATTCAAGCTGCGCGAGCACCTGGAACGCCTGATGGCCGGCGTGAAGATCCTGCACATCCCGCTGAAGCAGACGATCGAGGACCTCGAGCGGGCCTGCCTGGAAACGATCGAGCGCAACGAGCCCGCTTTCGCGGCGGACGACGAGCACCGCCTCATGATCGATGTCTCGCGCGGCCTGCTGGGCATCTACCAGGGCGTGGTGGGCCTGCACAAGGGCCCGAACGTCGTGATCGCCGATTTCCCGCTGCGCTGGACCGTCGCCGGCATGGGCAAGCTGTTCGAGGCCGGCATCAACGCGGCGGTCACCAGCCAGCGCGCGATCCCCGCCTTCCTGCTCGATCCGAAGATCAAGAACCGCAGCCGCATCCATTACCTGATGGCCAACATCGAGGCGTCCAAGCTCGAGGGCGAAAACAACTGGGCGCTGCTGCTGGATCCCGACGGGTTCATCGCCGAGGGCACGGGCGACAACTTCTTCATCGTGAAGGGCAAGACGCTGATCACGCCCGAGGGCCGCAACATCCTGCGCGGGATCAGCCGCGCGTACGTTGTCCAGGAGCTCGCTCCGCAGCTCGGCCTGCAGGCGGTGGAGAAGAACATCGAGCCGTACGACGTCTGGACCGCCGACGAGGCCTTCATGACCGGCACGCCGTTTTGCCTGATCCCGGTGACCTCGCTCAACCGCGTGGCCATCGGGACGGGGAAGGTCGGGCCGGTCGCGAGGTCGCTGCTGGAGGCGTGGAGCCGGAACGTCGGGGTGGATGTCGTGCGGCAGATCCGCGACTGGGACCGGCAGCGGACGGCCGACGCCTCGGGCGCGCCGACGCCGTACTCGTTCAAGGGCAAAAAGTAGGGGATCGGCATGAAATACCTCGATTCGCTCTTCTCGCTCAAGGGCCGCGGCGCGCTGGTCACGGGCGCGGCGCGCGGCAACGGGCTCGCCATCGCCGAGGCCCTGCTGAAGGCCGGCGCCGCGGTCGTGCTGGCCGACGTGCTGGCGCCGGAGCTGGGGCGCGTCGTCGCGCGGCTGAAGAGGGCCGGCCTCAAGGCGCACGCGCGCGCGGCGGACGTCACGAACCCGGACGAGCGGGCGGAACTGGTGCGCTTCGCCGAGCGGGCCACCGGGCACGTCGACATCCTCGTGAACAACGCGGGCATCACGCTGCCGCACGCGGCGATGGACTACCCGGAGGCCCACTGGGAGCGGACCTACCAGGTGAACCTCAAGGCGCCGTTCGAGCTGTCGCGGCTGGCGGCCCGCGCCATGGCCCGGCGGCGGCGCGGGGTGATCCTGAACATCACCAGCCTCAACGCCGAACTGGCCTTCCCGGACAACCCGGCCTATATGGCCTGCAAGGGCGCGCTCAAGCAGCTGACCAAGTCCATGGCCCTGGATTTCGGCGCCCGCGGCATCCGGGTCAACAGCATCGGCCCCGGCTACTTCCGCACCGCGATGACGAATGGGAGCTGGGGCGACCCGGCCCGCCGGGCGGCCCGCGCCGCGCGCACCGCGCTCGGGCGCTGGGGCCGGCCGGAGGACCTCGCCGGCGCCGTGATCTTCCTGGCCTCGGACGCGGCCTCGTACGTCACCGGCCAGGACCTGTACGTGGACGGCGGGTGGCTGATCAAGGGCCTGTAGACGAGCGGGGGGAATTATGCGCGCATCGGAAAAAGTGACGGCGAAGGAATGGGCCGCGGTGAAGCTGTTGGCCCTGGATTTCGACGGCGTGATGACGGATAACCGCGTCCTGGTGGACCAGGACGGGAAGGAGGCCGTGCTGTGCCACCGCGGCGACGGCATGGGCGTCGGGCTGCTCAAGAAGGAGGGCGTCGGCGTGATCGTCATCTCCATGGAGCCGAATCCCGTCGTGTCCGCCCGCTGCCGCAAGCTCAAGATCGACTGCATCCAGAACTGCGACAAGAAGCTCAAGGCGCTGCAGCAGGTCGCCGCGGCGCGCGGGCTGAAGCCCCGCGAGATCGCCTTCGTCGGCAACGACATCAACGACCTGGAGTGCCTGCGCTGGGTCGGCCTGCCGGTCGCCGTGGCCGACGCCGAGCCCGAGGTACTCGAGGCGGCGGCGTACGTGACGAAGCGGCCCGGCGGGTTCGGCGCGGTCCGGGAAGTGGCGGAACGAATCCTTCGGGCCGGGTAAGGACGGCCGCGCCATGGACGCCGCGCCCCGCCTCATCCACATGATGTTCTTCCCGTGGGGGAAGGACCAGAAGCTGCGGGCGGACCAGGAGACGTTCGACCGCAAGCCGTTCGAGAGCATGGCGCGGTACGCGCCGGACTTCGAGGTCCGGCTCTGGACCTACGCGCGGGCGCGGGAGTTCTGCGCGGCGAACTACCCGGCGATCTGGGAGGGAATCCACCGGCTCGCCCGCCCGATCATGATGCTGGACGTGCTGCGCTGGCTGGTGGTCTACCATTTCGGCGGCGTCTTCTGGCAGTACTACCAGGTCCCGCTGGCGGCCATGGACCGGATGCTCCCGTCGCCGGGCCGGCAGGCGAAGGTCTTCACCGAGTTCGTGCTCTCGCCCGAGGAATGCCGCCGGCTCGCGGCAGAGCCCATCCGGAACGGCGAGCCGGAAGAATCCATCCGCGTGCTGAACCAGGTTTTTTCCGCCGTCCCGCGGCACCCGTTCATCAAGGCCACGCTCGACCTGATCGTCGAGCGGACCTCGACGCTGACGCCGAAGCGGGACTACGACATCCTGTTCATCAGCGCCAACGCCGCCGTCAGCACGGCGTACGACCGTTTCGGCAAGAACGACCCCACGGTCGAATTGGTCTCGCGGCCCGACACGCGGGCGATGTTCAAGACGCAATACCTGGGCTCCTGGCGGACGGATGACGCCGCGAAGAGACCCGCGGGCCCAACGGCGGTTTCGGCCGTCGCCCGGCTGGCCCGGGCCGCCAGGGCGGCGGTGAAGTCGGTCCCGTGCCTGGCCGGCGCGTACTACCGGTGGGTGGAGCCGCACCCCCACGAGACGGCTTTTGCGGAACGGCCGCCCGCGCGGCGGGATGACGGGGGCGGCGAATGGGCCGGCGCGATCCCGGCCCTGGCCGCCGAGTTCGGGATTCGTTCGGTGTTGGAGTATCCCTGCGGCCCGGCGGCGGCCTCGCGGCTAGCGGCCTGGAACGGGCTCACCTATATCGGCGGCGACCCGGTTCGTGAAACCGTGAAACGCATCGGGCCGGCTGGCGCCGGCGCGGTCCGTTTCATGAACGCCATGTATTCGCGGCTGCCGCGCGCGGACCTGGTCGTCTGCCGGAATTTCTTCGTGCGCCTGCCGTACCGGGACGCCCTGGCGGCGTTGAAGCGCCTTCGTGCGAGCGGCGCGCGCTACCTGCTGGCGACGACGTTTCCGCTGCTGAACGCCAACTGGGACGGCGCGCTCGGCGACGAGCGCCCGCTGAACATGACCCTTTTGCCCTTTGCGTTCCCCGAGCCCCTGCGCGTCCTGCCGGACCCGTGCCCGGACGGCAGGACGGACCGCTCGCTCGGGCTGTGGACGCTGGCGGACACAAGACAGTCGACAATTGAGCACACATGAGAAAAGTAGGGCGCGTTCGCGGAACGCGCCACGGCGGCTTGGGCCAAGCCGCCCTACCCGTTGAACTCGATACCATGAAACGACTTGTATTCGCCCCGGGGCTGGGCCAGCTCGTTAACGCCGCCGCCGCGCTGACCCAGGATCGCGTCCGGGATCGCGGTTCGACGGAGGAGCACGAGGACGTCCTCGTCTTCTTCGCGAACGGCCGGTACACCGACCTCGCCCGCGCCATGCAGGAGGCGGCGCGCTGCCTCTGGAGCTGGCGCGCGATCGAGTGGGCGGAGGATGTCCTGGTGTCGCATTTCCCGACGCGCCGCTTCGCGCCGATCGCCCGGGACGTGCTGCGCGAGCGATTGGGCGCGGACCCGGACGAGATCTGGGTGTCCAAGCTGGGGCTGGAGGCCACCAAGCTGATCCTGTACGCGTTCCCCGGGGCGCGCGTGGTCCTGTTCGAGGATGGCGCGGAGGAGTTCATCCCGCAGGAGGTCCTGTGCGGGCGGGCGCGCCTGAAGCAGCTGAAGCCGGCGGGCTGGCCCGGCGGGCTCCGCCGGGAGTGGAGCCACTGGGGGCGAACGTCCGAATGCCTCGGCATGGAAGGCCTGTGCGTCCGGGACCGCGCGCGGGTCGTTCGCATGTATTCCTATCTCGCGCGGCAGGTCGAGCTGCCGGCCTACCTGTCGGGCGTCCCCGTCGTGCACGTGGAAAGCGAGTCGCTGCGGGGCCGATTGCAGGCTCTCGCGCCGCTGTTCGACCCGGCGCAGTGCCGGCAGCCGCCGAAGCGGCCGGGGGAATCCGCGGTCCTTTTCCTCCCGCAGCCGTTCGCGGACATCTTCCTGACCGCGGAGAACGAGTACGCCCTCTACCGGGCGGCCGTCTCGGAGATCCTGGACAAGGGTTATTCCATCCTGTGGAAGGAGCATCCCCGCGAGATCACGCCGCTGGCGCCGCGGCTGAAGCAGGACCTGGCCGGGGACCGGCTGCAGATCCTGCGCGTCCGCCAGCAGATCCCCGTGGAATGCCTCGTCGCCGGCTGGGACCTGGCCGCCGTGGTTTCCGTGTCGTCGACCTCGCTGCTGCTCCTCGGCGGCTTGTACGGCTACCCGGCCTTCACGGCGGCAGATCGGATATCGATCGATTGCTGGCGGAAGAGAAGCGATTCGGAACTGGCCAGGCTGTTTCTGCGCACCCTGCCGGGCCTCGACCAATTGCCCGCCGCCCGGGCGCAGGAGTAGCTTCGCCGAAAACACAGGGATATGCCATGACTGCTACACTCAAGGAAGCCGTCGCCGCCGCGCCCATGTACCGGACCCTTTTCCCGGAAGGCTGGAACCGGGAAAAACCCCTTCACGTGTTCTGCCGGGCCGACGACGTGCGAACGATCCGCCGCCTGTTCAAGGCGCGGCACGGCCTGCGCGTATCGAGGTTCATTTTGCCGGACGATTTCTGGCAGAGCCGGTATCGCGCGAAGATGCTCCTGCGTTCCGCGCTGCGGGGCCTCGGCATCCGCCTGTGCCTGCTCGATGACCTGGATCCGGCCTCCGAGCCGGCGCTGGTCGCCTACGCCCCGCCCGGCTACGAGGTGTGGCAGAGCCAGCGGCTGGCCCAGGGCGGGTTCCGCCGCGTCATGCTCTTTGACGACCCCGCCTACGACGAGCGATTCCGCCGCGAAACGGATTTCCTGGAGAAGTACTCCGCGCCGCTGCACGCCCTTTTCGAGCGGCTGCAGGACGAGGACTCCGCGCTGACCCTCGCCTCGGTGGTGCGCCACCGGCAGACGGGATCCTTCCTGTTCCTCCGGCTGGCCTCCTATCCCCAGTACGGGCATCCCGTGGTGCGGGCGGCGCCGGGCGACACGATCCTCGATGTCGGCGCCGAGGACGGCGGGACCTCGATCATGTACTCCAACCAGGTCGGCGCGTCTGGACGCGTGTTCGCCTTCGAGCCCGATCCCATGAACCTCGAGACGCTGCGCGGGCTGTTCATCGGCCGCTCCAACATCACCACCGTGCCGATGGCCCTCGGCGAGACGGAGGCGGAGGTCCGGTTCGTGAGCCAGAAGGGCGGCCTGTCTCACATCGCGCGCCCCGGCGAAACGGGCGGGATCCCCGTGCGGGTGGCGCCCGTGGACAAGTTCGTCGAGGAAAACAAACTGGCGCGCGTGGACCTGCTCAAGCTGGACACCGAGGGCTACGAGATGCCGATCCTGCAGGGCGCCGTCGAGACCATCCGCCGCTTCAAGCCCAGGCTGCAGATCAGCGTGTACCACAAGCAGCAGGGCCGCGACGACCTGGCCGACGTGCCCGCGCTGATCAGCCGCGTTCAGCCCTCCTACCGCTACTACCTGGGCCACCACGGCTCCTGGGGCAACGAGACGATCTTGTACGCGATCTGCCCGTGACGCGCGCCTCGTTGAGTTTCATCCTGCGCCGGGCGGAGGGCGTCGCCTTCGCGGCGCTGCTCGTCCTGCTTGCGCCGGCGCTGCTGGTCGCGGCCATCGTGCGGCTGGCGCGCGGCCGGGAGGCGGCGCGGCGGCTGCCCGCGATGTGGCGGGCGTCGTTCCGGCGATGGGGGAAGTTCGTCGCGCACGGCCTGCGCCCCGTGCGCGAGGCGTGGTGGCCGGCGATGAGCTACGAGCCGCCGCTGAACGTCTGGCGCTATGTTTTCCTGCTCGAGCTGTTCGACGTGGTCAATGTGGCGGCGGCGGACCGCCCGGCCGCGGAGCCGGGGGATCGCGCCCGGGTCCTCGTCGTCAAGCTGGCGCACGTCGGCGACGCGCTGCACATCGGGCCGTCGCTACGCGCGCTGCGGGAGCAGCGGCCGGGCTGGGCGCTGGACCTCGTGGCCGGGCCGTGGTGCGACGCGCTGGTCCGGAAGATCCCGTACGTCGCGGAGTCCGTGCCGTACGCGCCGCGCCTGGTCCTGTTCAACCGCGGCCGAGGGGACCGCGGCTTGAGCCTGGCGGGGGAGGCGGCTTTCTTCTGGCGTCTCCGGCGAAGGCGTTACGACTGGTTGTTCTCCACGTCGGTGACCAGCCTGGTGGAGGTGTGCATGATTCAGGCCGTGCGCCCGGCCCGGTGGGTCGGCGCGGCGCACGACGCGGGCCTGTGGCACCCCTTCAGCGAGGCGCGCACCCAGCCCTACACCAGCCGGAAATACGAGGCGCAACGGATCGCGGACCTGCTGCCGCTGATCGGTGTGCAGGCCCCGCGCGCGGAGTTGGAATACTGGCTCTCGGACGGGGAGCGGGCCGAGGCCGCCCGCCGGCTGGCCGAGGCCGGGCTCCGCGCCCCGGTGGTTGCCGTCGCGCCCGGCGCGGGCTGGCCCGGCAAGCTGTGGCCCGTGGAGCGCTTCGCGGAACTGGCCGACCGTCTGGCCGAGCGGCAGAAGGCATCCATCCTGATTCTCGGCAGCCCCGGCGAACGCGAGCTAGCGGAGCAAATGAAAAGCCGGATGCGGCAGCCGGCGCTCAACCTAGCGGGGCAGACTACGCTGGACCAGATGGCGGCGCTCCTCGCGGAGTCGGATCTGCTGATCGGGAACGACAGCGCGCCGGCGCACTTCGCCGTGGCCGCGGGCACCCCGGCGTTGTGCCTGTTCGGGCCGACCAGCCGGCCGCAGTGGGGGCCGCCGGAGGGCGGGCCGCACCGGGTGCTGCAAGCGCCGAAGCTCTGCTTCGACTGCCACCCGTTTCATCCCCGCGCGGCCTGCCACGACGACCGGTCGTGCATGAAGAGCCTTTCGGTGGACGCGGCGGCGGACGCCGCGGAAGCGATGCTGCGGGACACAAGCCATGTGCGGAATCGCGGGATTCACGATGTTTCGGTCCGGTCCGGCTGACCCGGAGGCCGTCCTGCGGGACATGGCGCGGACGCTGGAGAAGCGCGGGCCCGACGGCGAGGGGTTTCATCGCGACGGCGCGATCGCGCTGGGCCACCGGCGGTTGAGCATCATCGACCTCGAAGGCGGCGCCCAGCCGATGAGCACGGCCGACGGCCGGTACACGGTGACGTACAACGGCGAGATCTACAACTACCTCGAGCTGCGCGCCGACCTGGAGCGGGAAGGGACCGCGTTCCGGACCGCGTCGGACACGGAGGCGCTGCTCCAGGGTTGGGCGAGGAAGGGGCCTGAGGCGCTGAAGGATTTCAGCGGCATGTTCGCCTTCGCGCTGTGGGATCGCGAGGCGCGGACGCTCCACCTCGCGCGCGACCGGATGGGCATCAAGCCGCTCTACTGGACCCAGGTCGCCGGCGAGCTGGTCTTCGCGTCGGAGCTGAAGGCCCTGCTGCGGCACCCCGGCGTGGCGCGGCGGCTGGACCTGCTGTCCGTGAGCAAGTACCTCACGTACGGCTACATCCCCGCGCCGCACACGATTTTCGAGGGCGTCCACAAGCTCGAGCCCGGGACGCGCATGGAGTTCGACGGGGCCGCGCCGCGCATGGCGTCGTACTGGGATATCCCGCTCCGCGACCGGCCGGTGAGCAGCCGCTCCGCGGACGAGTGCGCGGCCGACCTGCGGGTCCTGCTGCGGGACGCCGTGCGGCAGCACTTGCGCGCGGACGTGCCGGTGGGCGTGTTCTTGAGCGGCGGGCTGGATTCGAGCCTGGTCACGGCGCTGGCCGCCGCGGAGTCGTCGCGGCCGATCCGCACGTTTTCCATCGGATTCGAGGAGGCCAGCTACGACGAGTCGCCCTTCGCCCGGGAGGTGGCCCGGGCGTGCGGCGTGGAGCACCGCGCGGAGGTGCTGTCCCTCCGCCGCGCGCTGGACCTGCTGCCGGGGGTCCTCGACCGGATGGACGAGCCGCTGGCGGACGCCTCCATTCTGCCGACCTCCCTGCTGGCGCAGTTCGCGGCGCGGGAGGTGAAGGTGGTGCTGGGCGGCGACGGGGGCGACGAGCTGTTCGCCGGGTACCCGGCATTCCAGGCGCACCGGCTCGTCGAGCGGCTGTCGTTTCTGCCGATGGCCTGGCGCGACGCGCTGACGCGGGCCGCGCGGCACATCCCGGTGTCGCACCGGTACGCCAGCCTCGAGTTCCTGGCGCAGCAGTTCTTCAAGGGCGCGGGGATCTCGCCGGAGGTCCGGTTCCTGGTCTGGCTCGGGTGCTGCGGCAACGAGCAGAAGAACGGTCTCCTCTCGGCGGACGCGCGGGAAGCCCTGCGGCGGCGCGATCCCTTCGAGGACGTGCATCGCTACGTGCGCCAGTCCGGGCTGATCGGCGGCTTCGAGCGCATCCTGTACCTGGCCGCGAAGCTGTACCTGCAGGACGACATCCTGGTGAAGGTGGACCGCGCGAGCATGGCCCACTCGCTCGAGGTGCGCGTGCCGTACCTGGACCCGGCCGTGGTGGAGTACGCGGCGGGGCTGCCCATGGAATACAAGCTCCGTGGCTTCACGACCAAGCACCTGCTCAAGCGCGCGGCGCGCGGGCTGCTGCCGGAACGGATCGTCCAGCGCCGCAAGGCTGGCTTCATGATGCCCGTCGCCGCGTGGCTCCAGCGCGACCTGCGGCCGCGGGTCGAGGAGTTGTGCGCGCCGGACCGGCTCGCGCGGGACGCGCTCTTTGATCCGAAAACCGTGCGTCAACTGCTGGACGAGCATTTCAGCGACCGGCGCGACCACCGGAAGGTGATCTGGGCGCTGTTCGCGTTCCAGCACTGGCGCCAGCGATACCTGCCCTGAATCGAGAAGGGGACGCCTGCCATGAAGCGGAAAGTCACCTGTGTCGTCGGCACCCGGCCGGAGGTCATCAAGATGGCCCCCGTGATCCTTGCCCTCCGCGGCGATCCGTCGTTCGACGCGACGGTTCTGGCGACGGCCCAGCACCGGGAGATGCTCGATCAGGCGCTCGCGATGTTCGGCCTGCGCGCGGACGTGGACCTTGACCTCATGCGGCCGGACCAGGCGGTGGGCGAACTGACCGGCCGGGTGCTGGCGGGGCTCGGCGAACACCTCGCGACGCATCGGCCGGATGCCGTGCTGGCGCAGGGCGATACGACGACCGTCATGGCGACGGCGATGGCCTGCTTCTTCGCGGGCATCCCGTTCGGGCATGTCGAGGCCGGGCTGCGGAGCTTCGACCTCCAGGCCCCCTGGCCGGAGGAATACAACCGGCGCGTGGCGGCCGTGGGCGCGCGCTGGCACTTCGCGCCGACGCCGGGCGCCGTGAAAAACCTGCGGCGCGAGGGCGTGGAGGCGGACAGGATTTTCGTCACGGGCAACACGATCGTGGACGCGCTGCGGCATATCCTGGCCACGACGCCGGCGCCGCCCCCGCCCGTGCCCGCGGGCCGGCCGTTCGTGCTGATGACCTGCCACCGTCGCGAATCCTTCGGCGAGCCCATCCGCGCCATCTTCCGGGCGGTCCGCGATTTCGCGGCCCGCCATCCGGACGCGCAGGTCTGGTATCCCGTGCATCCGAACCCCGGCGTGCGCGGCCCCGCGGCCGAGATACTGGGCGGACTGAAGAACGTCCGGCTCGCGGATCCCGTGGACTACGTGACGCTGCTGCACGCCATGAAGGCCTGCCGGCTGGTGCTCACCGACTCCGGCGGGATGCAGGAGGAAGGCGTGACCCTCGGCAAACGCGTCCTCGTGCTCCGCGAAGTCACGGAGCGGCCCGAGGCCGTGGAGTCCGGACTCGCCCGGTTGGTCGGAAACGACGGCGCGCGCGTCGGGGCGGCCCTGGAGCAGGCCTGGACCGATTCCGCGGAGGAAGCGCCGGGCTCGGCCGTCTTCGGCGACGGCCATGCCGCGGATCGGGTCGCCGCCATCTTGCGCGATCGGAAGGAGCGATCATGACGGAAAAGAAACCCCTGATATCCATTGTCCTGCCGACGTACAACGGCGCGAAATACCTGGCCGAGGCCGTGGAGAGCTGCCGCGCGCAGACCTGGCGGGAGTGGGAGTTGATCATCGTGGACGACTGCTCCACGGACGCGACGCCCGACCTCATCCGGACGCTGGCGCAGAAGGACCCGCGCATCCGCTCCGTCCGCCACGAGCGCAACCGCAAGCTGCCGGCCGCCCTCAACACCGGCTTCGCGCAGGCGCGCGGGGAGTTCCTGACCTGGATCTCCGACGACAATGCCTATCGCCCCGAAGCGCTGGCGGAGATGGCCGCCTACCTGCTCGCGCATTCGGACGTCGGCCTCGTCTATACGGACAGCATGGTCGTGGACGAGAACGGCCGGCCGCTGCGCGTGCGGCGCGTGCCCGAGCCGGAGACGTTGCTTGAGCGCGACCCGGTCGGCTGGAGCTTCCTCTATCGGCGGGCCGTCCGCGAGGCCGTGGGCGACTACGCGGAGGAGTTTTTCCTGTCCGAGGACTACGACTACTGGCTGCGCGTCTCCATGCGCTTCAAGCTCGCGCCGCTGCACAAGGACCTGTTCCTCTACCGCCAGCACGGCTCGTCGCTGACCGCATCGCGCGAGAAGGAGATCGAGCGGACCTGGCCGCGCATGCTGGAGAAGCACCTGCCGCATCTGGGTTGGGCCACGCCGGGGCAGAAGGCGGAGTGCTACTACATGCTCGCCGCGGCCGCCAGGGCCCGGCGCGATGTCGCCGCCGCGGCCCGCTGCTGGCTGGGCGCCCTGCGGAACGACCCGGCCTACGCGCTACGCCGGGCCGGCGGCAAGGTCGCGCGGCTGTTCCGGAAACCCGCCCCGCCGCCCGATTACAAGGCGGCGATCGCGCGCGCCCGCGAATGGATCCGGGCCAACTCCGAGGACGGCGGCGTCTACTTCGCCAGCTGCCGGCGCGAGGTCTACCGCGAGGTTACCGGCTACTACATCCCGACCCTGCTGCAGATCGGCGAGCCGCAGGTCGCGCGGCGCTGGGCGGAGGCGATGCTTCAGGCGCTGGGGCCGGACGGTTCCGTGTCGAGCATCGACGGCAAGCTCTACGTGTTCGACACCGCCCAGGTGATGCGCGGGTTCCTGTGCTTCGCGGACGAGGAGCCGTTCCGCGAGGGGCTCCGGCGGGCCGGCGGGTACATGCTTTCGCAGCTCCGCGAGGACGGGTCCTTCCCCGACGTGTACGACGGCAAGATCCCGACGTACATCTTCCTCTACGCGCTCGAGCCGCTGCTCGAGGCCGGGCGGCGGCTGGACCGGCCGGACTTCGTCGAGGGCGCGCGGCGGGCGCTGGATTACTACGAGCGGATCTTCGACCCGCGCCGCTACGCGTCGAACTCGCACTTCTTCGGTTACGCCGTCGAAGCGCTGATCGACCTGGGCCGGCCGGAGAAGGCGCGCGAAGCCGCGGCATACGTGAAGACGCTGATCCGGCCCGACGGCGGCCTGCCTGCCGCGGCCGGCGCGCGCTGGGTCTGCTCGCCGGGCCAGGCGCAGTTCGCGCGCATCTTCTTCAAGCTCGGCGACCTGGAGACCGGCGACCGGCTGCTGGGCTGGATGCTCAAGAACCAGAACCCGTCCGGCGGCTTCTTCGGCGCGTACGGGAAGGACTCGCTCTACTTCCGCGACTCGGAGCCCTGCTGGGCGGTGAAGTTCTTCGTCGACGCCATCGTGCTGCGCATCCGCCGGCACTTCGAGGTGGAGTTCCCGAGCTGGATGGACAACAAGCCGGTGGCCGAGGATTTCCGGTTCAAGGCGCTGTGCGGCGCGCTGCCGGAATCGGGTTCGCGCCTGCGCGTCCTCGAGATCGGGTGCGGCGCGGGCCGGTTCCTCCAGGCGTTGCGCGACCTCCGCCCGAACCACGAGTACGTCGGGCTGGACCTCTCCGAAACCCTGGTCCGGCTGCTGCCCGAGGGGATACGGGGCGTGACCGGCGACATGCTGAACCTGCCGTTCGGCGCCGCGGAGTTCGACGCCGCGTTCATGGTCGAGGCGCTGGAACACGCGCCCGACGTCGGGCGGGCGATCGCAGAGCTGATGCGCGTGCTCAAGCCGGGCGGCCGGTTTGCGATCATCGACAAGAACGCCGCGTGCCTCGGCCGGCTCCGGATCATGCCGTGGGAGCAGTGGTTCGACGCGGAGGGTCTGCTCGGCCGCCTGCGCGCCGGCTCGGACGACGCGAAGGTATCCCTGATCCCGGCCCCGGAGCGGTTCGCGGACATGTTCCTGATCTGGCAGGGAACGAAGAAGCCCGGCGCCTGACATGGCCGCGCCCGACCAGCCGCTGGTCACCGCCTGCGTGGGGACCTACAACCGCGAGCGCTACCTGCGCGAGACGCTGGACGGCGTGTTCGCGCAGACGCACCCGCGGATGGAGGTCATCGTCGTGGACGACGCCTCCACCGACGGCAGCGCGCGGCTGATCGAGGCGGAGTACGGGTCGCGGCTGCAGTTCGTGCGTCTCCCGAAGAACTCGGGCCGGCCGGCGGTGCCCCGTAACGTCGCCGCGCGGCTGGCGAAGGGCGAGTACGTGGCCTTCCTCGATTCCGACGACGGGTGGTACCCGGAACGGGTGGCCCGGCAGGTGGCGTTTCTCGAGGCGCACCCGGACATCCCGTTCTGTCACGCGTACTGCCACCTGCTGGACGAGGACTCGAAGGTGCTCGGCGTGCGGCACGAGGGCGCGCTCCCGCCGACGGGCGACTGCTTCCGCGAGCTGGCGCGGCACTGCTTCATCTCGATCAGCTCCGTGCTGGTGCGGCGCTCGCTGTTGGACGAGGTGGGCCTGTTCAACGAGGACCCGCGCTACCGGGCGCGCGAGGACTACGAGTGGTTCATGCGGATCGCGCGGCGGCGCCCGGTCGGGCTGGTGGACGCGGTGCTGGCGCGGTACCGCCGGGCCTCGTCGGGGATCAGCCAGGTGGAGGGCGCGTGGCGTACGCGGCCGCAGGACGCCGAGGCGCACCGCCTGCTCCTGAAGAGACGGGATATCTGGGAGGGCCGCGTGCCGCGCCGGCATATGAAGGACGCACTGCTCAACGCCCTCGAGGAAAACACGATCTGGTGGCGGGACCGCGGGCGGGCAGGGCGGGCGCTGTGGTTCGCCCTGTGGGCCTGGCGGACCGCGCCGGCGCGGCCGGCCGTGTGGCGCGAAGGTCTGAAAACACTGGGTCGGCTCATCGTGCCGCGCTCGCGAACATGACATCGGCGC
Organism: Verrucomicrobiota bacterium; assembly: GCA_022710725.1. Classification (GTDB taxonomy): domain Bacteria; phylum Verrucomicrobiota; class Kiritimatiellia; order CAIQIC01; family JAGNIJ01; genus JAGNIJ01. The sequence continues at coordinate 289,059 of JAKLGK010000001.1, read as the reverse complement.
ATCGAATCGAGTACCTGGTCCTCGGGGCCGGGCCGACCGGCCTGGGCGCCGCGCTGCGGCTGGAGGAAAAGGGGCTCGGCTGGCGCCTGATCGAGGCCGGGCCGCGGTTCGGTGGCCTGGCCTCGTCGTGGGTGGACGACCGGGGGTTCACGTGGGACCTCGGCGGCCACGTCCAGTTCTCCCACTACGAGACCTTCGACCGCTACATGGACCTGGCCCTCGGCCCCGACGGCTGGCACCGCCACGAGCGCGAAAGCTGGGTATGGCTGAAGAACCGGTTCGTCCCGTACCCGTTCCAGAATAACCTGCACCGGCTCGACCCCGCCGACCGCGAGGACTGCGTCGAAGGGTTGCGGAAGGCCGCCGCGGCCCGGACCCTGCACCCTGAACCCTGCCGCCCGCGAAACTTCGGGGAGTGGATCGATCAGACCTTCGGCGAGGGCGTCGCGCGCCTCTTCATGCGGCCCTACAATTTCAAGGTCTGGGCGACGCCGCCGGAAAAGATGGATTTCCATTGGATCGGCGAGCGCGTGGCCGTGCCGGACCTGAAGGCGGTGACGCGCTCGATCGAGACGGGGCAGGACCAGGTGTCGTGGGGGCCCAACCGGACGTTCCGGTTCCCGAAGCGGGGCGGCACGGGCGCGGTCTGGGAGGCGCTGGGCCGGCGGCTGCCCGCGGAGCGCGTGACGCTGGGCGCGGAGATCGTCCGGATCGACCCGGACCTCCGGCAGGCGACCGCGGCGGACGGGCGCACGTGGCTCTACGACCGGCTGATTTCCACGGCGCCGCTCAACCGCCTGGTCCGCATGGCGCCCGGGATCGTGGACGACCGGGTCGCCGACCGGCTGGTGTACTCCGCGACCCACGTCGTCGGCGTGGGCATGGACGGGACCACGCCGGAGCGCCTGAAGACCAAGTGCTGGATATATTTCCCGGAGTCCAACAGCCCGTACTACCGGGTGACCGTCTTCACGAATTACAGCCCCGAGAACGCGCCCCGGCCGGGGGCCCAGTGGTCGCTGATGACGGAGACCTCGGAGAGCGCGGACAAGCCCGTCCGCCGCGAGAGCCTGGCGGAGGACACGGTGCGCGCCCTGGTCGAGGACGGCCTGTTGCCGGACCGGCGCCGCGTGGTGTCCGTCGCGCACCGGCGCCTGCCGCAGGCGTATCCGACGCCGTTCCTCGGGCGGGACGCGCTGGTGGACCCGGCGCTGCGCGCCTTCGAGGCGCGGGGCATCTTCAGCCGCGGCCGGTTCGGCGCCTGGAAGTACGAGGTCGGCAACCAGGACCACAGTTTCGCGCAGGGCTACGAATGCGTCGAGCGCCTCGCCGCCGACGGCGGGGCGGAGTACGAGCCGACGCTGTTCACGCCGGACCTGGTGAACAACCGGCGCAATCCCTGACGGCGGGATCAGGAGCGGCCCAGGCGGCGCCGGATGGCGCGCGGAACTTGCTGGACAATGCGCCCCAGCCGGGCCGGGCCGCGGTCCGGCCAGCGCAGCGTGTCCGGCAGGTTGGCCCGGCGCAGGTCCTCAAGGAGCGGAGTGCGGTCGAGCCAGTCCTGCTGGACGAAGAACGAGTAGTGGTGGACCAGGGCGTCGGGCGCCAGCACGGCGAACTTGCCGTGCGCGACGATCCAGTCGCCCCAGCCGATCTCGTCGAACTCGGGGATTTCGCCGAGTTCCCGCCAGTGGCGGTAGTCGTAGCAGAGGCAGTTGATGCTGAACCGGAAGGCGAAGCGGCCGAACGGGCCGCCCTCCGGCATCGAGAGGCCGTCCCCGGCGATGGCCGGCGCCCGGACGGCGCGCAGCCGCTCGTTGGCCCGGCGGAGGTCGAGGAACTCCCGCGTGATCCAGTCCGCGATGCGGCCGTTGATCCAGACCGGCCCGTCGAATTTCGTCGTCAGCGGTTTGCGGAACAGCCGGTCGTACTCCCGTGCCAGTTCGGGAAACGCGTGGAGCAGGTAGAAGCAGCCGAGCGCGTTGTTCGGGATGACCGGCGTGATCAGCGAAAGGCCGGGGTCGTCCCGGTGCGCCTCGTAGGCCGCCGTCAGCCTCTGCGGCCAGTCGGCGGAGACGAAGGTGTCCTCGTCGATCTTGAAGTAGAGCGAGTCCGGGTGGCGCCGCACGCACTCGTTCTGGAGGTTGGAGATCAGCCGCCCGCGCCCGCGCGGCCCGGCGATGGTGTCCCACGGGATGTCAGGATGCGCGGCTTGCAGGTCGCGGACGTACCGGAGGTGACGGCCGGCCACGCCGTTGAGCAGCAGGACCACGCGGTCGAAGAAGCGGATCGAACCGCCCCGCACGAGCAGGTCCATGCACAGCCGGAAACAGTCCAGCCGGTGGCTGGTCAGCACCATGAGTATTTTTTTCATCGTCAGCGCTTGCCCGCGTTGACCACGGCGGGCTTCGGCAGCGTGACCTCCTCCGCGCCGTCCAGAAGGCGGTCCGCAACCTCGACGCCCTGCATGACCGAATGATCCATGTTGGCCACTTCGTACTTCCAGCCGCCGAACCGGCCGCGGCTATAGAGGCCCTGGCTTTCGAGCGCGGGCAGGACATCGGCCAGGATCGCGTCGCGGTCGACGGTCGGCACCGGGTAGCCGAATTCCTCGACCATGGTGAAGAGGTGGGTCCGGGCGGGATCGCAATCCATGAGCCCTATGTCCCGCAGGCCGCGCAGCGTGGCCGCCCCGCTGTCGCCGCGGGGGATCGGCGCGTCGCCCGGCGTGGAGATTTCGCAGAGCAGGGAGCAGTGGCGGTCCGGGTCGGGCACGTGCGCCGGGGAGAAGATCGAGAAGGGCGTGACGCGGTAGAAGTCGCAGGCCGGCTCGGGGCAGTATATCCACGTCTTGTCCCGCAGCGCGTCGGGGATGGGGAAGGCCGGCGCAACGCCCGTGACCTCGACGTGCGTGTAGCGGAGGCCGCGGGCGCGCCGGACGAGTCCGGTGTCGCCGGCCAGTTCAGCGAGCCGGATCAGCGGCATGGTGGAGATCAGGGCGTCGTAGCGCTCCTCCCGGCCGTCCTCGAAGACGGCGATCCGGCGTCCGGCATCGAGCCGGACGAGGCCGCAGGAAAGGTGGAGCCGGCCCGCGGGCAGCCGCGCGGCCAGCGCGCGCCAGATGGCGCCCGTGCCGCCCTCCCTCGGAAACTGGAACGTGTGGTTCGGGCCCCAGGAGACGTCGTCGCGTCCCTCGGCGATATTGCGCTCCACGCGCGCGAGGTCGAGGGTGGGCACGCGGTCGCCGATCCACTGGTAGCCCATGTCCCGCAGCTCGGTGGACCAGATCTTGCGGTTGTAGGGCGCCATGAAATGCTTCGCGATCCCGCGCCCGAAGCCGGCGAGGATCCATTCCTCGAAGTTGTTGGGCGTTGGACGTTGGGCGTCGGATGGTGGACGTTGAGCGAGTTCCCGCAGCCCGGCCAGGCACTCGTCGCGGGCGGCGGGCGGCAGATGGCGGATGTTGTACTGGAACGGGTAGGGGATGAACGTCTGGTACTCCCGCACCCAGGAGCGGCGCTCGTGGTGGAGGAAGCCGCCGGGCAGCAGGTCGTCCATCAGCCGGTCGATATAGTGGTAGTGGGAGTGCGCGACGTGGACGGCGAAATCCCACGTGAAGCCCCGCTCGTCGCGGAACGACGCGGCCAGGCCGCCGACGTAGGGGCGCCGCTCGTAGACGGCGAAGTCGGAATGCCCTTTTTCCAGCAGCCGGTGGGCCGCCCCGAGGCCGCAGGGGCCAGCGCCGATGATCACGATTCTCATGCGTGTATTGAAAAGCCCTTACACTAACAATAGGCCGCGAAATCGCAACTTTCTAATACAGCGAACAGGAGTGAACAGAGGTAACGGAGAATCTTTCAGACCTCTCGTTCCCTCTGTTGCCTCCTGTAATTATCCTTCGTGAAAATCTCCTTTTTAGTTCCCGATATTTACTGCCCGGTCCTGGGCCCGGTGACCGTGCTGGCCCGGACCCTGCAGCGGCATTACCCGGTCCAGGTCGCCGGCCCGGACTTCGGGCACGGCGTCTGCCCGATGTACCGGGGCGCGTTCGACTACACGGTCGTGCCGACGCCCCGGCTGTACCGGCTTCCGGATTGCCTGTGGGAGTCCCGGAGGCTCGGTGCCGCGCTGACGGGCGATGTGATCGTCGCCGTGAAGGCCTTCGCGGACACGGTGCCCGTCGCGCTCCGGGAGAAGCGGCGGCGCGGGGCGAAGGTGGTCGTCTACCTGGACGAGTGGGACGGCGCGCTGTTCCACCAGATGCCGCGGGCGTCGCGCTGGAAATCCGTGCTGCGGAACCTGCACCACCCGCTGGAGGAGCCGTGGAACCCGCTGGTGGAAAAGCTGATCCCGAAGGCCGACCTGGTGATCTCGACGAGCACGTGGCTGCAGAATAAATTCGGCGGCCGCATCGTCCACATGGGCGTGGACACGGATTTCTTCAAGCCCTCGTCGCCGGAGCGGACGGCGGCGTTGAAGAAGGAATGCGGGCTGGAAGGCCTGCGCTGCATCGTCTTCGGCGGCGTGGTGCGGCCGCACAAGGGCATCGAGATCATCCTCGACGCCCTGGTCCGGCTCGGCCGCGCGGACACGCGGTTCGTGATCGTGGGCCCGGTCAACGAGCACGTGGAGAAGCTCCGGTCGGAGCCGTCGTACCGGCCGTACCTGGCGACGCTGGGCCCGCAGCCGGCCGCGCGCATGCCGGAGTTCTTGAGCCTGGCGGACCTGATCGTGCTGCCGCTCAAGGACACGCCCCTGGCCCGCTCGCAGATGCCGTGCAAGATCTTCGAGGCCATGGCCATGGCCCGGCCCGTGATCGGCACGGCGATCTCCGACCTGCCGCTCGTCCTGGAGGGCTGCGGGAAGGTCGTGCCCCCGGACGACGCGGCGGCGCTGGCGGAAACCATGCGGCAGGCGCTCGATCATCCGGCCGAGGCGGAGGCCATGGGGCGCGCCGCGCGGGAGAAGTGCATCCGGCTGTACAGCCGCGGGGCGACCGAACGCGAACTGGTCTCGATCATGAGGGGTTTTGAACAGGAGGCAACAGAGAGAACGGAGGGGTGAGGGGAGCGGCCCGCCCTCCGTTGCCTCCTGTTCCATCCCTCCTCCCTATTGGCTTGCGCGGTTTTTGTTAAACATGCACAGTCGGTCCTGCAACGCGGAGAACGTCCATGATTAAAGGCAAAAAGATATTCATCACCGGCGGCGCGGGCTTCATCGGCTCAACCCTGATCGGGCGGCTGGTCGAGCAGAACCAGATCGTCGCCTACGACAACCTGGCCCGCAACGCGCTGCAGACCCAGGCGTACAAGAACCATCCCAACCTGAAGCTTGTCGTCGGCGACGTGCTCGACTACGACAGCCTCGCGAAGGCCATGGCGGACGCCGACCTGGTCGTGCACTGCGCCGCGATCGCCGGGATCGACACCGTGGTCAAGAGCACGGTCAAGACGATGCGGGTGAACATGGTCGGCTCGGCCAACGTGCTCGAGGCCGCCTCGAAGCTGACCCACTGCGACCGCGTGGTCTGCTTCTCCACGAGCGAGGTGTTCGGGACCAACGCGTTCCGGTCGTCGGAGTTGGACAAGACTTCCATCGGCAAGGTCGGCGAGGCGCGCTGGACCTACGCCGTCAGCAAGCTGGCCGAGGAGCACCTGGCCATCGCCTACTACCAGGACCAGTGGCTCCCCGTCACCGTCGTGCGCCCGTTCAACGTCTACGGGCCCGGCCAGGTCGGCGAGGGCGCCATCCGCATCTTCATCCAGCGCGCGCTCAAGAACGAGACGATCCAGATCAACGGCGACGGCACCCAGATCCGCGCGTGGTGCTACGTCGACGACATGGTCCGCGGCACCATGCTCTGCATGGAGCACCCGAAGGCCGTCGGCGAGTCCTTCAACATCGGCAACCAGCGGGCGGTGACGACGATCTACGGCCTGGCCAACACCGTCATCCGCGTCCTGAATTCGAAGTCGAAGATCGAGTTCGTCTACAAGGATTACGCCGACGTCGAGCTGCGCATCCCGAACGTCAGCAAGGCGCGGGAGCTGCTGGGCTTCGAGGCGAAGGTGGACCTCGAGGAGGGCATCGCCCTGACGGCGGAGTACTACCGGGCGCAAGGCTGACGTCCCCGCGGCCGTCTTTTCATCGTGACCGAGCAAACCACAGTCGCATCATCCTCCGGCTGGATCGCCGGGTCCGCCCTGGACCGGCCGGGCGAGTGCCGGCTCCGGTTCCATCCGGCGGGCGCGGACGAGGGCATCCGCTTCGTCCGCTCGGACCTGCCCGGCGCGCCGGAGGTCCTGTGCGGGCCGGAGCAGTTGCGCAGCATGCCGCGCTGGACCTTGCTGGAGCAGGCGGGCGTCGCGGTCCATCACACGGAGCACGTCCTGGCGGCGCTGGCGTTCTGCGGCGTGGACAACGCGAGGATCGAGCTCGATTCCGAGGGCGTGCCGATGACCGACAGCGGCCGTTGCGCGACGTTCCACGCGGCGCTCTCCCGGCTCGGCACGCGGGCGCTGGGCGCGCCGCGCCGGGTCTATGCCCTGGCGAAACCGCTGTTCTTCCTCGACCGGCAGCGCACGACGGGCGAGGAATCGGCGCATCCCGAACTGCGCGACGGGCGCTACGTCCTCGGCGTGCCGGCGGACCATTTCTCGGTGTCCTACGTGTTCCACTGGTCGCACCTCGAGGGCTTGCCGATCGGCGTGGCCGAGTACGACGAGGCCGCCCCCGACGCGGCGCGGCACGTGCTGGACGCCCGCAGCTACCTCGTCGAGACGGAAACCGAGAAGGTCCGCGACCTGCTCGGCCCGGTGCGGGAGACCGTGCTGATGCTCTATCCGCGCTGCCCGATGGAGCTGGGCCTCGAGGCGGCCCGCCACAAGATCGTGGATTTCGTCGGCGACCTCCGCATCCTCGGCCGGCCCGTCCGGGGCCGGTTCATCGCCTTCCGGACCGGCCACCGCATTCACCACGAGTTGGTCGGCCACCTGCTTCGTGATAAGATGCTGCAACTGGTCTGACGGCGAACGCGTCCGCTCGCGGAACGGAAGAGAACATGAACGCTGAACCGCTTTCTCCCGGCCTGGTGATCCTGGGCGCGGGCTTTCACGCCAAGGTCGTGATCGAGACGATCCGCCTGGCCGGCCTCGGTCCGGTCCTCGCGGTCCTGGACGATGCCCCGGCCAAGCACGGGACGGCGATCCACGGCGTGCCGGTCCGCGGCGCCCTGGGCCTGCTGCCGGAATGGCACGCGCGCGGCCTCGTCCTGGGCGTCGCGCTGGGCATGGGCAATATCCGGCTGCGCGACAAGGCGGCGGCGCTCATGCGCTGGGCGGCGGGCCTCGGCGTGGACGCGCCGCCGATCGTGCACCCGGCGGCCTTCATCGCGCCGTCCGTCGCGCGGCCGCGCGGGCTCTTCGCCGGGCCCGGCGTCGTCGTGAACACCGATTCGCAGCTGGGCGGGAACCTCACCATTTACTCCGGGACCAGCCTCGACCACGACAACGTGATCGGGGACGACGTGTTCATCAGCCCGGGCGTGCACTCCGCGGGCAAGGTCCGGATCGGCGCGGGCGCGTACATCGGGCCGGGCGCGATCCTGGGCTCGGCCGTCCGGATCGGCGCGGGCGCGATCGTCGGCGCGGGCGCGGTGGTCCTGAAGGACGTGCCCGACCGGTGCCTCGTGGTCGGCGCCCCCGCGCGCGTGGCCCGCACCGTGGACGAATGGGAGAAGGCGCACCCGTGATCATTCCGACCGCCAAGCCCTGCCTCGACGCGTCGGACCGCGCGGCGCTGCTTCGCGTCTTCGATTCCGGCCTCGTCGCGGACGGCGAGGAGATCGCGGCGTTCGAGGCGGAACTGGCGGCGCGGCTGGGTCTCCCCGGCGCGGTGGCGGTGGGGTCTGGTTTTGCCGCGCTGCACCTGGCCCTGCTGGGCCTGGGGGTGGGCGCGGGCGACGAGGTGGTGGTTCCCTGCGTCTCCACATGCCCGGCCATGCGCAACGCCGTGTGGGCGGCGGGCGCGACGCCCGTCTATGCCGACGTCAACCGGGCCGATTTCAACCTGTCGGCCGAGTCCGCGCGGGGCGTATTGACGCCGCGCGCGAAGGCGATCATCGCGCCGCACCATACGGGCGTGATCGCGGACATTCCCGCGCTGGCCGCCCTGGGCGCGCCGGTGATCGAGGATTGCGCGCAGGCGCTGGGCGGGACGTGGCAGGGCCGGCCCGCCGGATCGTTCGGCGCGGCCTCCGTCTTTTCGTTCTACGCGACGAAGATCATCACCACGGTGGACGGCGGCGCCGTGGCCTCGCCCTCCGCGCCGGTGCTGGAGCGCGTGCGCGGGCTCCGGTACTACCGGCACTGCGGCGACGACCGGATGCGGTTCAACTACAAGATGCAGAACCTCGGCGCGGCGCTGGGCCGGTCGCAGCTGACGAAGCTGCCCGGGTTCGTTCAGCGGCGCGCCGCGCTGGGCCGGCGGTACCTGGCCGCGTTCTGCGAAGCCGGCGGCCGCGAAAGCCAGTCGCTGCACCGGAACGATGGATCGGTCTATTTCAAACTGGCCTTGCGGCTGCCCCCCGCAACCCGCGACCGGCTGCTCGGGGCCGCGGAGCGGCTCGGCCTGCCGTGCTCGACCGAGTTCTGGTGGATCGCGCCTTCGGCCGGCGAACGCTACCCGAACGCCGCGCGCCTGATGAAGCGCATTGTCGCGCTGCCGGTCTATCCGGCGGCCACCGACGAGGAGGCCGCGCGCGTCGAAACTGCCTTTCGTCAGGCGCTGAAGGAAGCCGGCCCGCTCCGGGACGGAGAAGAAGCATGAGCGCGCCCCGCAAGCTGGTCGCGATCCACCAGCCGAACTTCTTCCCCTGGCTCGGATTCTTCAACAAGATCGCCCGCGCGGACTGCTTCATCCTGCTGGACAACGTCCAGCTCCCGAAGACGGGCGGCAGCTGGGTGAACCGTTCGAAAATCCTGGCGGGGCCGGGCAAGGACAAGTGGCTGACGCTGCCCGTGGACCGCTCCTACCACGGGACCCGGCTGATCACCGAGACGCAGATTTCCATGCCGGCGTCCGAGCGCTACCGGCTGGCGGACGTGGTGCGGTTCAACTACCAAAAGGCGCCAGCCTTCGCCGAGGTATTCCCCGTGCTCGAGCCGCTGCTGAAGAGCCCGGAGATGAACCTGGCGGAGTACAATATCCTGGCGATCACGACGCTGGCACAGCGCCTGGGCATTCCCGGCGGCCGGTTCGTCCGCAGCTCCACGCTGCCGAGCGCGGGCGAGGTCTCGACCGAGCGGCTGGTCACGCTCGTCCGGGAGGTCGGCGGGAACGCGTACCTCTACGGCGCGGTGGCGGCGGCGACGTACCAGGAAAACGAGAAGTTCGAGGCGGCCGGGATCGCGCCTGTCGCGCAGAATTTCTCGCACCCGCGGTACGCGCAGTTCAACACGCCGGAATTCGCGGCGGGGATGTCCATCATCGATGCGCTTATGAACCTGGGCTTTGCGGGCACGCAGGGCCTCCTGCCGGGGAATACAGCATGACCGAGCCCACCACCCAGACCACCCGCCCCGCGCTCTCCATCGTGATCCTGGCGTTCAACGAGGTGGACAACCTCCGCCCGGTGGTCGAGGAGACGAAGCGGGCGGTCGCGGCCAACCCGTGGATCGGTACGTTCGAGATCGTCGTCGTGGACGACGGCAGCACGGACGGCACCGCCGGGGTGGCGGACGCGCTGGCTGCGGAGAACGCGAACGTGCGGGCGATCCATCACCCGCGCAACCTCGGCATCGGCGCGGGGACCAGGACGGGGTACGGCGCCGCGCAGGGCGACTATGTCATGGCGGTCGGGGCCGACGGCGAGGTGGAGATGGCGGAGGTCCTGCAGCTTGTGAAGCTGATGGACGGCGCGGACCTGGCGGTCAGCCGCCGGCGCCGCGGGCCGGGCGCGCACCGCAAGCTTTTCACCTACGGTTTCCACCGCCTGACCAGCCTGATCGTGGGCTTCAATATAGAGGGCATGGAAGGCATTTACGTTGTCCGTCGGGACATCCTGCGGGACATGGAGCTGTACTCCAACACCAGCCTGGTGAATCTGGAAGTGATCATGCAGGCCGTCCGGAGGGGCTGTCGGATCCGGTCCGGCGAAATCGGGATCCATCCGCGCTTGAGCGGCGAGTCGAAGATGACCAACTGGCGGGCGATCGCGCGGGTGTTCCGGGAGATGCTCAAGTTGCGCTGGCACCTGTGGCGCGCGGGCCGGCGGAAGAAGGGGAAGTGAACAGGAGGAAGCAGGGCGAACACAGGGCGGAGACGGCCTGTTTCCTCTCCCTTGCCTCTTGTTCGTGAAAGCGGAGCGAATGAAGAAAAGAGTGGAAATAGCCGGCGCGCCTTCCGGTGCTGCTTTAACTTATAGCTAGCCTCGTGAAGACCCTGAAGCAGAACTGGCGGTTGGGGCTGGGCCTCCTGGTCAGCGCGCTGTTCCTTTTCCTGGCGCTGCGCAACGTCCACTGGGCGGACGTGCTGACGGCCTGGAAGGGGGCGCGCCCGTCGCTGCTGGCGGCCGGCGGCCTGCTGTTGCTCGGGGGCTGGGTCGTGGCGGCGGTCCGCTGGCGGGTGCTGCTGTCGCCCGCGCCGGGCCTGCGAGTCCGAGACACCTTCGCCTACATCTGTATCGGCTTCCTGGCGAACACGGTGTTGCCCCTGCGCCTCGGCGAGATCGCCCGGGCCACGTGGATCGGCCGGAAGAAGGGGCTCGGCGTCAGCCGCGCCCTGGGCAGCATCGCGGTGGAGCGGGTGTTCGACCTGCTGTCGGTAATCATTGTCACCCTGCTGCTGACCCTGCTGGTGCAGATCCCGCCGATCATCCAGGCCGGGCTGGCTTCCATGATCGCGGCGGCCCTGGTGGCGTTCGTCGGGCTGCTGGCGCTGGCCCTGAACCAGGAGCGATTGCGCCGGCTCACCGGGCTATTGGCCCGGGTCATGCCGCACCGGATCGCCGACCGGGTGGCCTCCATCGCCTCGGGGTTCGCCTCCGGCGCGGCCGCCACGCGGCGGCCCGCGACCCTGGCCGCGGCGGCGGGCCTGTCCCTGGCCATCTGGACGATCGGCGGCACGGCGACGCTGCTGTGGGTGCGCGCCTTCAATTTCGATACGCCCTGGTTCGCCGGCTTCCTCGTCCTTGTGGTGGTCAACCTCGGTTCGGCGATCCCATCGTCACCGGGCTACGTGGGCGTCTACCACGCGGCCGCGATCCTGGCCTTGAGCCTGTGGGTGCCCAAGGGGCCGGCCCTCGCTTACGCGTTGGTCACCCACGCGCTGAACATGCTCGCGAACGTGGTCCTTGGCTCCTACTTCCTCGTCCGCGAGGGCGTAAGCCTGAAGGGAATTGAGGAACAGGAGGTAACGGAGTGAACAGAGGGGGAGTGTTGGGCTCAATTTTCCCTGCGAACTCCTGTGCAAGCGAGCAACGGTATGGACGGATTCAATAACGGTTCCAGGCGGAGGTTGGGCTGGGGGGTTGTGCTGGGCGTGCTGCTGCTCCAGGTCTGGTCCCGCTATCTGCCCTCGCCCTGGGCCGTGTTCGTGGCGGACGACTGGACCAACTACGCCCGCAGCACGCTGTTCCCCTCGATGAAGGAGGCCGTCACGGTCAGCCTCCAGGACCCGAACCGGCCGTTGAGCACCACGGCCGTGGCCGTCGGGTATCGCCTGTTCGGGCCGCGGCCGGTGTACTGGACGATCCTGTCGCTGCTGTCGCATTCGCTGATGCTCTGGTTCATCATGAAGATGGGCTTGGAGCTGACCGGGAGCCGCCGCGTGGCCGCGCTCCAGGGCGCCTTGTTCGCCCTGCTGCCCAACCTGCACGAGACGTGGCAGTGGTCCACCCAGATCCTCAACGAGGTGACGTGCGGCCTGCTGTTCTATGCCCTCGCCGGCTGGCTGTTCGTGGCCCACGTCCGGCGCGGCGGGGCGGCCTGGCTGGCGGGCGCGGCGCTGGCCTACGCCGTCGGCCTGTTCTCGTACGAGCAGGGCATCCTGCTGCCCGCCGTCGGCCTGGCGATCCTGCCATGGCGCCGGTCGCTCGGGCGCGCGCTCCTGAAAATGGTTCCGTTCGGCGCGGCCTTCCTGCTGTACGCGGCATGGCGGGCGACCGATTCGTTCGGCCTGAACACGGCCTGGCACTACCCCGACCAGATGAAGGTCGGCTTCTCCCTGTGGGGGATCGGCTGGAACGCCCGGCAGCTCGTCCACTGGTGGATCGGCGACCGGTTCTTCGGCGCGATCCTGTCCGGGCTGATGAGCTTCTCCACGCTGGCCCCGTGGACGCGGCGGCTGCTGGCGCTGGGCAATATCGCTGCGATTTCCGCGGCCGTCTTCCTGTGGCGGCGCCTGGCTTCGGATAAAGAGGACGCGCTGCCCGCGGCCTTTTCCGCGGCGCAGGTCGCGGGCTTCGGCGTGCTCTGGGCCGGCGCCTCGATGGCCACGATCCTCGCGTCGTACACGGCGGGCCGGCTCAACATCCTGCCCGCGATGGGGCTGACGCTTCTCGGCGGCCTGCTGCTGGCCCGCCTGCCGTGGTGCGCGTGGGCGACCGCGCTCTTCGTGCCGGCCCTGGTCATCCTGGCGGCCAACCAAGGGACCTCGGAAAATTTTCGGCAGGCCGGCGAATTCAACTGGCGCGTGTACGACTACCTGCGCGTCCGCCAGGCGGAATGGCAGGACAAGGACGTGCTCCTGTTCGATACGGGCTCCCTCCGCCACCGGCAGACGCGGGGCCTGGTGACGCCGGCGTCGGCGCTCGAGTACACCTGGGCCGAGTACGGGAACACGCTGCTCTTCCGCGGCTTCGTGCCGTTGGGCATGGTGCAGCGGCTCGCCGGGGCGATGTCCCCGCATGTGCAAGTGATCCAAGACGTCGAGTGCGGGGCGCGCGTCGACGGGAGCGAACTGGCCTGGCACACCCGGTACCGTCCCGACGAGCCCTTCCGGACGCCGCTGGACCGCGTGTTTATCGTCGACGTGTTCCAGGCGGCCCAATCCGTGCCGCCCCGCCCTCCGCTGTCGCCGCTTCCATGAAGATTGCGTACCTTTGCGAGCCGCAGGCCGGCGGCACGTTCACGTTCTTCCAGCGCGTGCGGCCGCGCCTGGCCGCGCTCGGCGTGGACTTCCGGTGCGTGCCGCCGTATTCCGTCGAGACCTTCGCCGGCTCGCGGTTCGAGGGCCTGGAAGGCGTGGATTTTCTGGAACTCCCGGACGGCCTGCCGGACGCCACGCGCGCCCTGGTCCGGCACTTGGAACTGCAGGATTATCGCGGCGCGCTGATCCTGCCGGGCTGCGACGTCCTGACGACGAACCTGGCGCGGTACCTGCCGCGCGGCGTGCGGTGCGCGGCCCGCGTGGCGCTGATGGCGCGCAGCGCCTACGTGTCCGCCCGCGCGGTCGCAGGACACCTGAACGCCGTGTTCGCGGTCAGCCACCGCGTGGCCCATGACCTCGAACACTCCTATGGCTTCCCGGCGGGATCGGTTCGCATTGCCTACAACGGCGCGGTGCTCCGGCCGCTGCCGGCGCGGGACCCGGGCCGCCGCCCGTTCCGGCTGATCTACACCGGGCGCCTGTCCGACCTGGACAAGGGCACCTTGATGTTGCCCGCGATCCTGCGGCAGGCGCTCGACGCCGGCGCCGATGTCTTCCTCACCGCCGTCGGGAACGGGCCGGATGAACAGCGGTTGCGGGAGGGCTTTCGCCGGCTCGGCTTGGAAGATCGGGTCGAATTGCTCGGGAACCAGCCGCTCGATCGCGTGGACCGGCTCCTCGACGAGAGCGACGGCTTCCTGCTGCCGTCGCGGCTGGAGGCCTGCCCCAACGCGATGCTCCAGGCGATGGCCGCGGGTTGCGCGCCGGTGGCCTTCCGGATACACGACTCCGTGGACCGCATCGTGGAGGACGGCGTCAGCGGCCTGCTGGCGCCGGTCGGGGACGTCGCCGCTTTCGCGCAGGCCGTCGTGAAACTGGCGGGCGACCGGGCCCTGTGCGCCCGGATGAGCGCGGCCGCGCGGAAGCGCATCGAGGAGCATTTCTCCGCGGAGCGCACGGCACAGCTCTACGCCGAGGGGTTTCGCGCCATGCTCGACGGGCCCGACCGCCGCGCGCCGGCGCTGTCGCTGGACCGGTACGAAGTCCCGCGCGAACTGAAGCCGACCTGGCGCACGCTGATCCCGGCGCCGGTCAAGAACATGCTGCGGAAGTGGATGGAACGGTTCGGGCGAACGGCATGACGAGGGAGCAGGAGGCCACAGAGATAACGGAGGGGATCGGGACTCTCTGTTCCCTCCGTTGCCACCTGTTCAAATACGCATGAAGGTTTTGTTCATCAATCGCATGTTGAGCCTGGTCCGGGGCGGGGGGGAGACGTTCGACCTCGAAATCGGGCGACACCTCGCGAAGCTGGGCTGCGAGGTGTCGTATCTTTCCGGCCTGCCCCTGTTCAGCCGCGGCCGCCCGCCGGTGATCCCCGCGTCCTTCCAGCCGCCGCCGGCAATGCACACGGTCCGGTCGCCCTGGCTGGCGTGGATTCCGTGGGACCGCATGCGGGGCGGCTGGCGGGTATGGCTGCTGGACCGCCGGCTCTTCGAGGCGCGCGCGTTGAAATGGGTGCTGCCGCGCCAGGCGGAGTACGACATCGTGCACCTCTGCGAGATGCCCGACTGGCCCGCGGCGGCGAAGCGCGCGGGCTTGAAAATCCCGGTCGTCGTCCGCCTCACCGGCCCGGAGGGGGCGAAGGATTCCCCGGGCCTGCGCGCCACGGACGGCGTGATCGCCAGCGGCGTGTCGGTGGAGAAAATCCGGCGCCTCGTGCGCCCGGACTGCGAGAACATCCCGAACTCGGTGGACACGGACCTGTTCCGCCCGCAGCCCTCGGATTTCCGCCGGCGGCTTGGAATCGGACCCGATACCTGCCTGGTCCTGTACGTCGCCCGGTTCCAGGACTTCAAGAATCACCAGATGCTGGTCCGCGCCTTCGCGGAATTTCTCAAGGAGCGGCCCGATGCGCGCCTGATCCTCGTGGGCGAGGGGCACCTGAAGTCCTGGGTCCAGAAAGACTGCGCGGAACTGGGCATCGCCGACCGCGTATTGTTCCTCGGCGAAGTGCCGTTTACGGAGCTGCCGGCCCTCTATGCGGCGGTGGACATCAAGGTCATCTCCAGCGACTACGAATCGTTTTCCTTCGCGACCATCGAGGCCATGGCCTCCAGGCTGCCGATTGCCACGACCGATTGCGCCTGGGTGCCGGTTCTCATCGGCGACTCTTCTTCGTCCTCCACCCTTCATCCCTCATCCCTCCGCCTCGCCCCCGGCGGGGTGATCTCTCCCATCAAGGATCCCGGCGCGCTGGCGCAGGGGCTGCTCCGGTTGGCCGGCAACCCGGAGCTTCGGAAGCAAATGGGCGAATGGAACCGGCGCAAGGCCGTGGCCGAGCACGGGTGGGCGGCGAGCGCGGCGAAGCTGCTGGCGTTGTACCGGCGATTGACGGGGAAGGAGTCGTGATATGAACGGTATCCGCGGATTGCTCAAGCGGTTCTGGTCCCGGCGGCAGGCCGAGGTGCAGAAAAAGTGGAAGCGGACGCTGCCCTTCGGCGACTACGTCGTCGACCGCTGGGAAAAAGCCCGGCTGCTGGGCTTCGGCGAGGGCGCCAGCATCTACGACAGCGCGATCGTCATGGGCGATGTCCAGGTGGGCGCCCGCACATGGATCGGGCCGGGCGTCATCCTGGACGGCTCGGGCGGCCTGGCCATCGGCGACTACTGCTCGATCTCGGCCGGCGTGCAGATTTACACGCACGACAGCGTGGACTGGGCGGTCAGCGGCGGGCAGAAGGAAATCGTGCGGCAACCCACGCGCATCGGCTCGCGCTGCTACCTCGGCCCGAACGTCGTTGTCGCCAAGGGCGTGACCATCGGCGACGGCTGCATCATCGGCGCGAACAGCCTCGTCCTCCACGACATCCCCGCCGGCCACAAGGCGTACGGCACGCCGTGCAAGGTGGTCGGCCCGGTCGGTTGAGTCGGTAGCGGCGGCTTGGACATGAACGAAGCTCTCCTGCTGCTCCTGGTCCTGGCGGCGGTGCTGACGGCGCGCCTCTGGCCGTCGTGGCGTCATCCGCAGATCGGCTCGGACGCGGGCTTTCATCTGCTCCTGCGCCGCGAGATCCGGCGCGGCGGGTTCAGGCCGCCCGCCCGGCTGGAGGCCTGCCTCTTCGACCGGACCGTCGGCTACCCGTGGTTGTACCACCAGTTCATAGCGCTCTTCCCGGAGTCGTGGCTGCGTCGCTTGCCGGCCCTGCCGAGCGCGCTGGCGGATGCCGCGCAGACCGGGCTGGTGTTCCTAGCCGGCCGCGCGCTGGCCGGGCGGTTCGCGCCGGGCGCCGATCCGGCCTGGACGGGTTTCGTGTGCGCCGCGCTCTACGGGTTGAATCCCGCGATGCTGGCGCACGGGGTCGGCCCGCGCGCCTTCGAGATCACGCCGCGCCCGTTCGGTGAATTGCTGTTCACGATCTCGCTCGGGAGCGCTCTCCTGGCCGCGTATCTGTCCTCCTGGGCCTGGGCGGCCGTCTCGGTCCTGGCCGGCGCCGGGGTCCTGCTGTCCAGCAAGTTCGCCGTCCAGGTGATGCTGTTCTTCATGCCCTTGCTGTCCTTCCTGCCGGGACTGCACCGGTTGTGGCTGGTGCCTCTGGCCTCTCTCCCCGTGGCGTTAGCGCTATCCGCCGGGCGATATCGGCATGTCCTGCGCGGCCAGGTCCGGCACCTCGATTACTTCCGCCGCAAGCTGCAGTATACTTTCGGCACGGTCGCCAACCGTAACCGCTGGCAGGATGTGCGGTTGCTGGCCGCGACGGTCCGGGGACACGGTCTCTTCTCGCGGGCCGCGGCCTCCGCGGCGTCCGACTTCTATTTCCATAACACGTACCTGCAGATGGCGACGCGCGGCGTGCTGTTCCTCCTGCTCGCCGTGCTGTGCGCGGGCGGTTCGTTCCGCGGAATCCTGCTCTACCGTTGGCTGCTGGGCTGGGCCTGGGTCTGGGTGCTGCCCTTCCTGCTCACCTCGTGGCGCCACGCCCGGTTCCTCGGCGAGGCCGAGCGCTACGCGGGGTACAGCATCGCGCCGGCCGCGCTGCTGGTCGGCCTGGGGCTGGTCTCCCGGCCGGTCTCCGGTCTCTTGGCCGCCGGCTTGGTTCTCTATGCGCTGGTCACGATCGTGATCTTCGCCCATGCGCTCCGGTCGCATGCCCGGTCGGCGGGGCTCGTGCGGGACGCGCGGCGCGAGCTGGCCGGGTTCCTGGGCGGACTGCCCGCCGGCGCCGTGCTGCTCGGCGCGCCGGAGGAACTGGTGCTGGGCCCCGTCGCCTCGCTGCTGCCGCACCGGTTCGCGGACATCATGGCGGACATGGACCTGTTCGTCGAGAAGCTGGAGCACCATTGCGACGGCTATCCCTGGCCGCGGGCGGACTGGGCGTTCTGGCGGGCGGCGGGCGTGCAGTACGTGGTCG
The DNA here is from genome assembly GCA_022710725.1 of Verrucomicrobiota bacterium. GTDB lineage: Bacteria > Verrucomicrobiota > Kiritimatiellia > CAIQIC01 > JAGNIJ01 > JAGNIJ01. The sequence continues at coordinate 271,501 of JAKLGK010000001.1, read as the reverse complement.
CCCGGCACCCCGACGAGATCCGCGCCGTGCGGCCCGACCTGAAGTACGATTTCGCCTCGCTCGAACGGCTGTTCTCCAACGACGCGTACGACGTCTACCGGCTCTGACCCCATGTGCGGCATTGCAGGATTCATCGGCGAAGGACTCGGCCTGACCCCGGAACGGCTGGCCCGGATGCGGGACGCGATCGCGCACCGCGGGCCCGACGACCACGGGCTGAAGGCGTGGACCGCCGCGGGGGAGGACGCCGCGCCGGACGCGGTCGCCGCCGCCGGCCTGGCCCACCGGCGCTTGAGCATCATCGACCTGTCCCCGGCCGGCCGCCAGCCGATGTCCAACGAGGACGGCACGGCCTGGATCGTCTTCAACGGCGAGTTCTACAACTTCGGCGACTATCGCGCGGAGCTCGAGGCGCAGGGCCACGTCTTCCGGTCGCATTCCGACACGGAAACGATCCTGCACCTCTACGAGCAGCACGGGATCGAGGAGACCCTGCGCCGGATCAACGGGATGTTCGCCCTCGCGCTCTGGGACGCGCGCCGCTGCCGGCTCATCCTCGCCCGCGACCGGCTGGGCAAGAAGCCGCTCTTCTACGCGTGGCAGCCCGGCCAGGGACTCGCCTTCGCCTCGGAGATCAAGGCCCTCCGGGCGGGCGGCCTCGTGGACGACGCGCGGCTGGACCTCGTGGCGCTGGACCAGGTCTGGACCTTCGGCGTCACCGTCGGCGAGCGCACGCTCTTCGAGCAGGTCCGGAAGCTGCCGCCGGCGCGCTACGCGGTGTTCGAGAACGGGAAGCTGGAGCAGCGCGAGTACTGGGACGCCGTCTTCCGCGGCGCGCCGGCCGACAACCGGGCGGACGGCGACTGGGTCGACGAGCTCGACGCGCTGCTCCGCGACGCGATCCGCCTGCGCCTGGTCTCCGACGTGCCGGTCGGCCTGTTCCTCTCGGGCGGCGTGGACTCCTCCCTGATCGCCGCGCTCGCCGCCGACATCACGGGCGGGCGGATCCATTCCTACACCATCGGGTTCCGGGAGGACGCCTTCAACGAGGCCCCGCTCGCCCGCGCCGTCGCGGAGCACCTGGGGCTGAAGAACGAAACGCTCTGCGTCACGGACGACCTCTTCGGCGAGGCCGGCCGCATTGCGCGCCAGTTCGACGAGCCCTTCGGCGATTCGTCCGCCGTGCCGACCTATTACGTCTCCAAGCTGTCCCGGAAGTTCGTCACCGTGGCGCTGACCGGCGACGGCGGCGACGAGTCGTTCGCCGGGTACGACTACATCCGCCAGGCCGCGCGCATGTGGGGCTCCGCGGAGCACCGGCGGCGGCTGCGGCGTCCGATGGGCCTGCGCGAGCGGCTCTGGGAATTCAAGCAGCGGCTGCTGGGGTTCGAGCGCGGGTTCCTGAACCTGGACAGCCAGCTCTCGCGGAAGCGCCGCCTCGAGCTGTTCACGCCGGAATTCCTGCGCGGCGTGCCGCACGGCGAGGCCGTCGCGGACCGCGCCCGCTGGATGGCGCGGACCGCCGGGGCCGACGTGTTGAGCCGGGTGCAGTACCTGCTCGTGAAGACCTGGCTGCCGGACGATTTTCTGCGGAAGGTCGATACGGTCAGCATGGCGCACGCCCTGGAGTGCCGGAGTCCGCTGCTGGATTACCGGGTCGTGGAGTTCGCCGCGCGCCTGCCCGACCGCCTGAAGTTCGAGCCGGAGGGGCGCGGCAAGCGGATCCTCCGGCTTCTGCTCCAGCGCTACGTGCCCGAGGAATTGTACGACCGGCCCAAGCGGGGATTCGGGATCCCGTGGGAGCACTGGTGCCGGGGCGAGGCCGGGCGCCGCCTGAAGGCGCGCTGGGAGCAGTGGGCGAACCCGTGGTTCCGGCCCGAGGCGGCCGCGATGCTGTTCCCGGAGGACCGCGTCGGTGTGAACTTCCTACAATGGACGGCCTTTGCTACATTGGAGCACTTCCGGCCGGAGGCCGGCGCATGAAACAGGGCATCAAAGAATGGATCGCGGGCTCGGGCCTGCGCCGGCTCGTGAACACGTGGCTGGGCGGGAACCGTTATGCCGTGCGCGGATCGGGCAACCGGCTGGACTGCTCGCGCGGCCTGCTGACCCGCGTTCGCGTCTGCATAGGCGGGAACGACAACCGGATCGAGGTGGGCGAGGGGGCGCGCCTGGCGAACCTGGACATCCTGGTCCGCGGCGACGGCCACCGGCTGTCCATCGGCGCGGGCTGCTCGATCGCGGCCGGCAAGATCAAGCTGGAGGACCGTGGCAGCGCGATGGAGATCGGCGCCGGCACGACCATCGAGGACGCCTACCTGGGCGCGTACGAGGGCGCGCGAGTCGTCCTGGGCGCGGATTGCATGTTGTCCGAGGCCGTCGGGCTGCGCAGCGGCGACATGCACTCCGTGCTGGACGCGGCGACCGGCGCGCGGCTGAACCCGGCGAAGGACATCCGCCTGGGCGACCACGTCTGGCTGGGCCGCGGCGTCACGGTGCTCAAGGGCGCGGCCATCGGCGACCGCGCGGTCGTCGGGGCGCAGGCGCTGGTGACCGGGGATATCCCGGCCGGCAGCCTGGCGGTCGGCGCGCCGGCGCGGGTCATCCGGAGCGGCGTCACCTGGGACCGTCGTCGGCTGGCGGTAACGGAAGAACGGAAGAAAGAAGAGATAGACAGGCGGTAACGGAGGGGATCCGAAATCTCTGTTCTCTCCGTTGACTCCTGTTCCATTTTCGCAAATGCTCTTCAACAGCTACGAGTTCCTGTTCCTCTTCCTGCCCGCGGTCCTGCTGGGCTACTACGTGCTGCTCCCGAAGCGCGCGCGCCTGCTGTTCCTGACCGTCACGAGCTACCTGTTCTACGGCTGGTGGGACTACCGGTTCTGCGCGCTGATGCTGCTGTCCACCACGATCGATTACGCGGCCGGCCGCGGCATCGGCGCCGCGAAGACGCCCCGCGTCCGCCGTCGCTGGCTGGTCGCGTCCATCGTCTCCGGCCTGTCCCTGCTGGGTTTTTTCAAGTACTTCGACCTGGCGGCGCGGACGGCGAACCATGTCGCCTCATTCCTCGGCGCTCCGGAACCGATCCTGCCGCTGCTCCACATCGTGCTGCCGGTCGGCATCTCGTTCTACACGTTCCAAAGCATGAGCTACGCGATCGACATCTACCTGGGCATGGCCCGGCCGGCGCGCACCTTCGTCGATTTTGCCTGCTTCGTAGCCCTGTACCCGCAGTTGATCGCGGGGCCGATCGTGCGGTACCGCGATCTGGCGGAGCAGCTCATCGAGCGGACGCATACGCTGGCCAAGTTCTCGCTGGGCGTCGCATTCTTCGTGCTCGGACTGGCCAAGAAGGTCCTGCTGGCCGACGGCGTGGCGACGCTCGTCGCGCCCGCCTTCGAGCAGGCGGCGCCCGGCCTGTTCACGGCCTGGACGGGGATGCTGGGCTACGCGATGCAGATCTATTTTGACTTCAGCGGCTACTCGGACATGGCGGTCGGCCTCGGCCTGATGCTGGGCTTCCGCATGCCGCAGAATTTCAATTCGCCGTACCAGGCCGTGTCCATCACCGATTTCTGGCGGCGCTGGCACATCACGCTGTCGAGCTGGCTGCGCGACTACCTCTATATCCCGCTGGGCGGCAACCGGCTCGGGCCCGTGCGGACCTACATCAACCTGTTCCTGACCATGCTCCTCGGCGGCCTGTGGCACGGCGCCAACTGGACATTCGTCGTGTGGGGCGGCTACCACGGCATCCTGCTGGCCGTCGAGCGGGCGGCCGGCAAGAAAGGACTGTTGAGCTGGGCGCCGCCGGCCGTCCAGCGCGCGCTGACGTTCCTGCTCGTGCTGCTCGGCTGGGTGTTCTTCCGCGCGACGTCGATGGGGGAGGCGGGCGCGATGTTCAAGGGCCTGTTCGGCGTCCACGGACTCGGTCACGGGATCCGGGCCGCCCTCGGCGCGGCGCCCCTGCCCTATCTCATGCTGGCCGTGACGATGGTCCTGGCTTTCGGATTCCGGAACACGTGGGAGATCCGGTGGCGGAACGGTTGGCGGCTGGCGCTCGCCCTGGCCGTGCTGTATGCGGTGTGCGTGGGGGCGATCCTGGTGAATACGAGTTCGCCGTTCCTCTATTTCCAATTCTGACGCCGGGCATGGCATGGAAACGCTGAACGACAAAGAGCAGACCTGGGCGGAAGGCCGGAGCTGGCGCGGGGCGGTCCTCGCCGTCGTCGGCCTGGCCTGGCTTGCGGGCCTGGGCTTCGACTGGATGCTCCGCTTCACGTGGTACGGCTGGCAGCAGCGGCTCATCTTCCGGCCGTCGGCGGTCCGGACCCTGAACCAGTCGAGCGATCGGTATGTCACCAACGAGGTCCCCGGGATCCGCGGCGGCGACCTGACGCGGCTGGTGGGCATCCGGTCGTTCAACGCGCGCTTCGAGCAGGACCATCCGGGCGGCCCGCAGACCTGCGACGGGGCGGGATTCCGGAACCTGCCCGCCCCGCCGGACCTGGCGCACCCGGTCGTCGTGGTCGGCGACAGCTTCATGGCCGCCGGCGATCCCATGACCAACATGTTCGCCGTGCAACTCGCGGAGCGGTCCGTCCTGCCGGTCTACAATCGCGCCATGGTCGGCGTCGGCCCGTTCCTGAGCGTCGAGCGGTTCGTGGACAGCGACCGGTTCCAGCACCGCCGGCCGAAGATCCTGGTCTGGGGCTTCGTCGAGCGGTCGGTCATCCAGCACGGCTTCTCCAGCCTGCTGTACCAGCTGGACATCCGCGACAAGGGCCTGAAGCCGGCGGAGAACTATATCCTTTCGGCCACGACGACGCGCGTGGTATGGCAGGCCTTGTTGCCCGGGAACCTCAAGACCGCGCTGCCCGACACGTCTGCGCTCGCCCAGCTTTCGCAGCGGGCCTGGAACCGGATCCGGTACGCGCTGTTCGGCAAGATCATGCCCGAGGTGTTCGCCGCCGCGGGCGACGTGGCCGGAAAGCCGATCCTTTTCTACCGGCCTGCGTTGGACCTGTCGCTGGGCGACCCGTTCGAGCGCGATCCCGATCAGATCATGGAGGGCATCCGCTACACGAGCGATTTCATGGCGCGCCGCGGCATCCGTCTCGTGATCCTGATGATCCCCGACAAGGAAACGACGTACCGGGAGCGGATCCCGCCGGCCGAACTCGGGGGCCGGGAACTGCCGCCGTCCTGCCTGCTCGAGATCGAGCGCCGGCTGCGGGCGGAGAACATCCCGGTGGTCAACCTGGTCGAGCCGTTCCGGGAGCGCGCCGCGCGCGGCGAGCTGCTCTACTGGCCGGATGACACGCACTGGAACAGCGCGGGCATCCGGATCGCGGCCGAGCTGGTCTGGCGCGAGCTGCAATCCCTGCCCGAGACACAGGCGCTGCTCAAGCATGAGCCCCCATCGGATCCACTTCAATAGCCCCCGCGCCGCCGGGCGCGAGCTGGCGAACATGGCCCGGGCCCTGGAATCCGGGCACATCTCCGGCGACGGCGAGTTCACCCGGAAGTGCCGCGACCTCCTGAAGCAGGAGCTGGGCGCGACCGACGTCCTGCTGACCACGTCCTGCACGCACGCGCTGGAGATGACGGCGCTGCTGCTGGAGCTCAAGCCGGGCGACGAGGTGATCGTCCCCTCCTTCTCCTTCGTTTCCACGGCCAACGCCTTTGCGCTGCACGGGGCCCGGCCTGTCTTCGCGGACGTCCGGCCCGACACGCTGAACCTGGACGAGCGGCGGCTGGAGGAGCTGATTACGCCGCGCGCGCGCGCGGTCGTCGTGGTCCACTACGCCGGCGTCGGGTGCGAAATGGACGCCATCCTGGCGGCGGCCCGGGCCCGCGGGGTGGCGGTGATCGAGGACAACGCCCACGGCCTGTTCGGGAAATACCGCGGCCGCTGGCTGGGCACGTTCGGCGCGGCGGCGACGCAGAGCTTCCACGAGACCAAGAACTTCACCTGCGGCGAGGGCGGCGCCCTGCTGGTCAACGAGCCCCGCTGGCGGGCGCGCGCCGAGATCCTGCGCGAGAAGGGCACGGACCGCGGCCGGTTCTTCCGCGGCGAGGTGGACAAGTACTCCTGGGTGGACATCGGGTCGAGCTACCTGCCGTCCGACCTGCTTGCGGCGTTCCTGCTGGCCCAGCTCGAACAGCGCGCGGCCATCCAGGCGAAGCGCAAGGCCCTGTGGCACGGGTACCGGGACGGCCTCGCGGACTGGGCCGCGGCGCGCGGCGCGCAATTGCCGGTGATCCCCGCGCATTGCGAATCGGCGTATGCCCTGTTCCACCTGCTGCTGCCCTCGGCGGAGGAACGGGACGCCCTGATGGCGCATCTCAAGGCGCGCGGGATTTCGAGCGTGTTCCACTACCTGCCGCTGCACCTGTCGAAAATGGGGCGGACCTTCGGCGGGCAGCCGGGCCAATGCCCCGTGACGGAATCCGTGTGCGACCGGCTGCTGCGGCTGCCCTTCCACAACGGCCTGGCCGAGGCCAACCAGGCGGAAGTCATCGAGGCGATGCGGGCCTTCAGGCCCGGCTGACGCTTCCGCTCTTCCAGCTTTTCTTTTCCCGGTGCAGCCCCGCCAGGTCGATGGCGCGGGCCAGTCCGTACGCGAAGTACAGGACGCACAACGCCGGGAAGTGCCGGAAACTCCCTCCCTTGCGGCAGGTCCATGCCGCCGGCCCCGCGACCAGCACGGGCAGGGGCAACGCGAGCAGCCACCCGCTCCAGTGCCCGAGCCATCCCGCCGGGACCGCCAGCGCGAAAAGCAGCAGCGACGCGGCGAAAAGCCTCGCGAAGCGCGGGGCGTTGCCGCCCGCCCGCTGGCCGCTCCCGTCCACGCGGGAGTAGCTCAACCGGTTGGCGTGCCAGAGCTGCTGCCGGAAAAACGCCCGGAGCGTCGCCGGTTCGCCGTGGTGCACCACGCGCAGCGCCGGGACGCCCAGCACCGGGATGCCCGCCCGGTGCGCCCGGAAGGCGAAGTCGGTGTCCTCGCCGGTGGCCAGCCGCTCGTCGAATCCGCCCAGGGCCTCGGCCGCGCTGCGGGTCAGCCACATGTTCCGGGTCGTTACGAGCCGGAAGGCCTCGCGCCGCACGACCTCGCCGCGCGCGGATTGCTCGATGGCCCGGTTCTTGTGCTGCCAGTGAAAATGCCACGCCGCCTGCACCCACGTCATCGGCGCGGGCGGCTCCACCGGCCAGCCGAGGATCACGCGCGGTTCGTGTTCGAGCTGCGCCGCCGCCTGCTCCGCCCAGTCCGCCGCCGGCTCGCAGTCGGCGTCGAGGAACGCGATCCACTCGCCGGAAGACTCCTTCAGCCCGATATTCCGGCACACGGGGATGCTCGCGCCGGGCGCATCGAGCACGCGGTCGAATCCCCGTTCCCGCGCGGCTTGCGCCGTGCCGTCCCGGCTGCCGCCGTCCACAAGCACGGTCTCGATCTCGCAGCCGGCCGGCCGCTTCAGGCGGGCGATGGACGGCTGAAGCCGGGGCAGGTTGGGCGCTTCGTTGAATGCGACAATGATGATGGAAAGGCGGCGGCCCATGCCCCGGATGTATAACGGTTACGGGTGGACTCTGCACGCGGAAAAGGCAGAATGGCCGGCATGAAACACGTCGGCATGGTGCTGGCAGCGGGCGCGTCGTCCCGGATGGGACGGCCGAAGGCCCTGCTGCCGGCGGAGGGCGGGCGGCCGCTGGCTTGTGTCCAGGCCGGCCTGCTGCGCGCCGGCGGCTGCGCCCGCGTGGTGGTGGTCCTCGGCGCGGATTTCGACCGTATCGCCCCGCAACTGGCCGGCGAGGAAGTCGTCCGGAACCCGGAATGGGAGAAGGGGCGCTTCACCTCCGTCCAGACCGGCCTGCGCGCGCTCGGGGATTCGGACGGTTGCGTCATCCTGCCCGTGGATGCCGTCGGACTGCGCGTGGAAACCGTCCGCGCCGTCCTGGCCCGGGCTGAAACCGGGATCGCGCCGGCGGTCCGCCCGACCTGGCGCGGGCAGGACGGCAAGCTGCTGTGGATATCCCGGGCGCTGGCGGAAGAATGGCGGCGCGAGCCGGCCGGGGATCAGCGGCTCGACGACCGGGTCCGGGCCCGGGTCGAGCGCGTGGCCGTGGACGATCCCGCCCTGTTGAGCAATGTGAATACGCCGGAAGATCTTTGACAGCCGCCCGGTCTGCGTTATCGTGGGCCGGTTGCGGTCAACCTCAAAGGAGTGTCATCATGGGTATGATCAAGGAATTCAAGGAGTTCGCGGTCAAGGGCAACATGATCGACATGGCCGTCGGCATCATCATCGGCGGCGCGTTCGGCAAGATCGTATCGTCGCTGGTCAACGACATCCTGATGCCGCCCCTGGCTATGCTGATGGGCGGCATCAACTTCTCGAACAAGGTGATCACCTTGAAGGAGGCTGTCGGTGAAGCGCCGGCCGTCCAGCTCAAGTACGGGCTGTTCATCAACACGGCGATCGATGTCGTCATCGTGGCCCTCGCGGTCTTCATGATGGTCAAGGCGATCAACAGGCTGAAGAGGAAAGAGGAGGCCAAGCCGGCCCCGGCGCCCGCGATCTCGGACGAGGTGAAACTGCTCACGGAAATCCGCGACGCGCTGAAGCCGCGTTGAGGCCGGATCGGAAGCCGTGAATCCCGTCGAGGCAGGCCCGGCGTCGAATCGAATCCGGTGGATGGCCAACGCCGCCGTGTTCGTGTCCGGCGCGTGCATCATGATCGTGGAACTGCTGGCCGGGCGCGTGATTTCACGGCACGTGGGGCAGTCGCTTTATACCTGGACCGCGATCATCGGCGTCGTCCTGGCCGGGATCTTGGCGGGCAACTATGCCGGGGGAATGCTGGCGGATCGCCGGCCGCCCCGCCGCCTTCTCGCGCTCCTGTTCCTGCTGGCCGCCGCGGGCTGCTTCGCCGTGCGCGGGCTGAACGACCTGGCGGGCCACTGGTCCCTGCTCCGGGGCCAGGCCTGGCCCGCGCGGATCGTCCTTCACGTGCTGATCACGTTCCTGCTGCCGGCGCTGCTGCTGGGGACGATCGGGCCGGTGGCCGCCCGCATGGCGGTCGGGGCCGACCCGCGGACCGGCCGGGCGGTGGGCGACGTCTATGCCTGGGGCAGCCTCGGCGCCATCCTGGGCACGTTCCTTGCCGGCTTCGTGCTGATCCCATCCTTCGGCGTCACGGCGATCGTCGGCGGCGTCTCCGGCCTGCTGGCCGTTACGGGATTGCTGTATGCCGCGGCGTCGCTACACTGATTCCCGATGAAGATCGCCGTCATCGGGGATGGGGGGTGGGGCACGGCCCTGGCGCTGATCCTGGCCGGCAACGGGCACGAGGTCTCCGTCTGGGGGCCTTTCGAAGACTATCTCCGGACCATTCGCGAAACGGGCGAAAACAAAAAGTTTCTGCCCGGCGTGCGCCTGCCTTCCGCGCTCCGCTGGACCGCCCGGCTCGACGAGGCCGCGGCGGGGGCGGAGGCGGTGGTGCTGGCGACGCCGTCCCGCTTTTTCCGCGGCGCCGTTTCGGCGTTGGCGCCCTTCCTGCCGAACCCCCGCCCGCTGATCGTAAGCGTCACGAAAGGGCTGGACGAGAAGACGCACCGGCGGATGACCGAGGTGGCCGGCGAACTGCTCGGCGGGGAGGCGGTCGCGGCGCTGTCCGGGCCCAGCCTGGCCGCCGAGGTCGCGCGCGGCGTGCCGACCGCGGTGACGATTGCGTGCGCGGACATGGGCCGCGCGGCCGCCCTGCAGCTGCTGTTCAACGGGCCGCGGTTCCGGGTGTACACGTCGGACGACGTGGTCGGGGTGGAACTCGGCGGCGCGCTGAAGAACGTCATCGCCATCGCGGCGGGCGTCTGCGACGGGATCGGGTTCGGCGACAACGCGAAGGCGGCCCTGATCACGCGCGGCCTGGCGGAGATCGGGCGGCTGGGCGTGGCGATGGGCGCGCATCCGCAGACCTTCGCGGGATTGAGCGGGTTGGGAGACCTGGTCGTGACCTGCGCCAGCCGCTTGAGCCGCAACCGCGGCGTGGGCGAACGGCTCGGCCGCGGCGAATCCATGGAGGCCATCCTGCAAGGCATGCAGCAGGTGGCCGAAGGCGTGTGGACCTGCGGGGCGGCGCGCGATCTGGCCCGAAGCCGGAACGTGGAAGTGCCTATCACGGAAGAAGTTTGCGCGGTCGTGCACGAGGGCAAGAATCCGCGCCGGGCGGTCGAGGATCTCATGAGCCGCGATCCCCGCCCGGAGCGCGAATGAGCCGGGTCGAGCGGCTTTTCGGAAAGCCCTGACTTTTTCCCTTGCCACCAAAATCGATTCAGCCTATTTTCACGTGACTTTTCAGTCCGGAGTTATCCTTGTTTGCAGCCAGCCCAAAAAGGAGAAGTGCAATGATGTCGGTCAATCGTTTTAGCGCGGTGCCGCTGGTAGTGCTGATGGTTTTCTGCGCAGCGACTGCTTGGTCTTCCGACTTGGGGACGGATAGTGCCGCCAACTACACGTCTTGGACCAATGGAAGCAGTGCGGGTACCGGCTTTCAGGCATGGGAACTGACCACATGGCTTCAGTATGCCGGGCACTTCCTGGGTACCTCCACGAACCTCGGCACCAATGTGAACATTGACACCGACGGCAAGGCATTCGGTATGTATGCCAATCCGCCCGAATCCAACAGCTACGCGAACGCCACCCGGTATTTTTCCGGTGGAGCGTTGACCGAGGGACAGGTTTTTTCCATCGATCTGGCGGTGAACCACTGGAATGGAAACAAGGGCATCGATATTTACAGCGCGGGGGGTGCCAAGCTGCTGAACATCAACTTCAGCGACAACAACGGCGGGTTGAAAGTGGAGTATGGAATCACGACCAACATCCTCGGGTGGTCCAACTCGGGCGCCGGCTACAACTATACGCTTGAAGTCGAGAAGAAGGCGGGAACCACATCCCGGGTCAGTCTGCAGCGAAACGTGGACGGCAGCAACTATGTGGCGGAACTCGATCTCGGAAACGCGCCGGGCGGATTCCACTTGTACTCGGGCGCGACAGAAGCTGGAGCTCCCAACGATTTATTCCTGAATAACATGAGTCTGGCGGACAGCGGAACGCCCGTGCTGACCCTGGTCGGCCGCGCGGCTATGCCGGCGAATTTCACCAACCGGCTCACGGTCACGCGCAACGGCTCGACGGCGGCCGCGCTGGACGTCACGGCGTGGAGCGGCGACGAGGCCGTGGCCACGGTGGACACCAACGTGACGATCGAGATCGGCAGCAACTCGGCGCCCGTCGAGATCGTCGGCGTGGACACCGGCACGGCCTTGATCCAGGCCACAGCGGACGGCTTCCCGACGGCCTCGCTCTCCGTGGCGGTCTTCGACGTGGCGTACGACGATTCGTCCTACTATCCCTCGGGCGGCTGGACCAGCGGCGCGAACCAGGGCAGCGGCTTCGCGGCCTGGATCATCACCAATAACAACGGCGAGGGCGTGGGGTTCACCAACTACGCCGGCAGTTTCATCGGCAATTCCACGGCCGACGGCGGCGGCCACGTCAACGCCCAGCCCACCGGCGACGCGTTCGGCCTCTATGCCAACCAGAACGGGACGGGCGGCGACCCCCTCTCGCAGGCCACCCGCCCGTTTGCGGCGGAACTCGCCGCGGGCGACACGCTCTCCGTGGACCTGGGCGTGAACTTCCGCGATGGCTCCAAGGGCGTCATGATCCAGAGCGGCGACACGTGGCTGCTCGAGGTCGCGGTCATCGGCGACGATTACGTCTACCAGAACCACGGCGGCGGCGGCGCGCAGACCAGCCTCGGCTGGACCTACGAGGCGAACACCTCGATCCGCGTGGAGGTGACGCGCAAGACGTCGTTCCTGTACGACGTCAGCATCATCCGCGGCGGGACGCAGACCGCGACGAACAAGCTCGCCGGCGTGAACCTCGGCGGCGCGCCGGACCGCGTCCGGTTCTACAACTTCAACACCGCGGGCGGCGGCGGCAACAACCTCTTCTTCAACCGGCTGGCGATCTGGAGCGGCGCAGAGACCCCGGTCCTGTCCCTCGCGGGCCAGGAGGGCATGGTGGTGAACCATACCAACAAGCTGGTGATCAGCCGAACGGGGGAAATCGGCGAGGTCTTGGATGTGAACCTGGCCAGCGACGACACCAACGTGGTCGTGGTCCCCGCCTCCGTGCAGATCAGCGACGGCGAGACGAGCGCCTCCGTGGACATCGTCGGCGCCGGCCGCGGCCAGGCGACGATCACCGTCTCCGCGGCCGGCTTCGCGGACGTCACGGCGGATGTCGAGGTGTACAACGTGGCTTACGATTCCACCTCCTACTATGGGCCGGGCCTGTTCACGAACGGGGCGAACGGCGGCGTCGGGTTCGACGCGTGGACCATCAGCCACAACGACGGCGGCCATGACGGGTATACCAACTTCGCCGGCGCCTTCCTGGGCGACTCGACGGCCTCCGGCGGCGGGGACGTCAACGCGGTCTCCAACAACGCCTTCGGCTTCTTCGCGAACCAGGTCGGTGACGACACGGGAACCAACGAACCGATCGTCGAAGCCACCCGCGGGTTCACAGCCCTCGCCATGGGCCAGAGCCTGACCCTGGACCTGGGCGTGAACTTCCGCAACGGGGCGAAGGGCATGATGCTCCAGAACGGCGACACCTGGCTGTTCGAGGTGGTCGTCACGGCGGACCAGTACGCGTGGCAGAATCACGCGCTCGGCGGGGCCCTGCAGGACCTGGGCTGGGTTTATGCGGCGGACTCGGCCATCAATGTCACGGTCACCCGAGTGGGGCAGGACAAGTATGACATCGGGCTGACCCGTTCGGGTTCGGCCCCCGAGTACATGCTGCTGGAGGGCGTGAGCTTCAACCATCAGGCGCCGGACCGGGCCCGGTTCTACGCCTGGAACACCGAGCAGGGCGGCGAGAACAATCTCTATGTCAACCGCCTCGGCATCAACGAGTTCGAAGCGCTCGAGATGGAGGGCGTGATCAATATCGACGTCGGCGGCACGACAACGATCTTCATCCAGCGCAGCGACACGACCGGCCCGCTGACCGTGGACCTGTCGAGCGCGGCGCCCTCCGTGGTCACCGTGCCCGCGACGGTCGAGTTCGCGGATGGCGACGCCGTGACGAGCTTCGTCGCCAACGGCGTCTCCGAGAGCTTAACCACGATCCATGCCGAGGCCGATGGGTACGTCGGCGCGCCCCTGCTGGTCAACGTGTTCGACTTCCCGGGCGAGTTTGACAACGCCGGCAACTATGTCCCGGGCCTGATCGTACCGACGACCTTCACGAATGAGTCCAATGGCGGCGCAGGCTTCGGCGCATGGCAGTTCTCTGCCCTGTCGGACGGTGCGGCCATCCAGTTGACGGATTCGAGGGTGTCGACCGCCTGGATGAATTCGTTCAACGACCGGTCCTTCAGCTTCATCGGCGGGACGAAGTCGAACTACGCCTCGGCCTACCGCGACCTGAACACCGCGTTGGCGGAAGGCGACAAGTTCGAGTGCCTGCTGGGGATGAACTGGAGCGGCGGCAACCGCGGCCTGGATCTACAGGACGCCTCCGGCAACAAGCTGTTCAACTACGATCTCTCGTACGAGAACATCAGCGCGATCAGTTTCGGCCTGGACACCCCCGTGGACCTGGGCTGGGCTTACAATGCCACGGCGGTCGTGCAGGTCGTGGCCGAGCAGCTCGCCGGCAACCAGTTGAGCGTCACCCTGACCCGCAACGACGGAATGACCACCAACGTCGTGTCCGCCGGGCTGGCCGCGCCCGTGGGCCGCATTAACTTCTACAACGGCGGGCACGATGGCGGGAGTCCGAACTTCACTCTCTATGCCAACGACCTGCTCATCACCCGCGGCGGCGGCACGACGGACGGCATCCCGAATGCGTGGTGGGACAAGTTCGGCGTCGCGGCCTCGAACCGCGTGGCCTCGCTGGATGTCGACGTGGACGGCTCGCCGAACGACGACGAGTACGCGGGCGACACGGACCCGACCGACGCGACGCGTTCCTTCGTCAACCGCGTCCTCGCCATCCGGGGGAATACGCTGATGACCCTGCAGGTCGGCCCCAACACGACCAACAGCCGCACCTACGACGTCTGGTGGAGCACGGACCTGCAGGCCGATCCGCAGGTCTGGACGCCCTACAACCTGAACGCGCCCGCGGCCGTGGGCGGCGGGGCGCTGGACATGCTGATCACCAACGACACGCCGCGGAAGTTCTTCCGCACGAGCGTCAACATCCCGTAAGAGATCGGGAAGCGGAGCAAGGCGCCCCGGCTGGCCGGGGCGCTTTGCCTTTCCCGGCGGAGCGGGCCCTTCGATTCACTATTCACTCTTCGCCATTCGCTCCTTTATACTGCCCCCATGAACTGGCTCTGCCACGCGGCCTTCGCCCTGGGCGCCTACCTGCTGGGTTCCGTGCCGTTCGCGTACCTGTTCGCGCGGCTCAACGGCGTGGACATCCGGAAGGTCGGCAGCGGAAACGTCGGCGCGACCAACGTCTTCCGGGCCGTGGGCAAGGGGTGGGGGATCGCCACGTTCGCGGCGGACGCGCTCAAGGGATTTGTGCCGGCGTGGCTGTTCCCGCTGCTGGCCCGGCGATGGGGGGTGGAGTGCGGTCCGGAACTGGGATTGCTCTGCGGGTGCGCGGCGATCGCCGGGCACAGCTGGCCGGTCTTCCTGCGGTTCAAGGGCGGCAAGGGCGTGGCCACGAGCGCGGGGATGCTGCTGGGCGTGGCGCCCGCCGCGGTCGGGATCGGGCTGGCCGTGTGGGTCGCGGTATTCGTGATCGCCCGGTACGTTTCCGTGGCCTCGATCGCGGCCGCGTTCGCCGTGCCGGCGGCCGCCTGGGGGCTGTACGGGCGGGCCGGCGCCCTGCTGCCCGGGGTGTTGACGGTGCTGGGCGCCCTCGTGATCTGGCGGCACCGTTCCAACCTCGCGCGCCTTCGCCGCGGCGAGGAGCACCGCTGGGGCCGTCCCCGGTCCGGCGCGGCGCATCCGTAACAAAACACTTCACACGTGTAAAGTGTTTCGTTATCGCCCCGGCCGGCCGCGCGTTTCCGCTTTCCCGGACGGGACGGGCGTTCTATGCTTCCACCATGAGTTCGGAGGCCCCTACCGGCCGCGTGGCCCGTCGCTTCTGGGTATTGTCCGCCGTCATCGCCATCCTCGGCGTGGGCTTGAGCCTGGGGGTGTGGCGGTATCGCGCCCTGTCGGAAACCCGGGCGCTCGAGGCGGAGTTCTTGCAGGAAGCCGGGACGCTGCGCCGGGCGACCGAGCGCGAGATCCGCCTGTTTCTGGACGTGCTGGACTCCCTCCGGGTTCTGCACACGCTCTCGGCCCGGATCAGCGACGAGGATTTCGAGGAGTTCGTGCTCAAGGGCATGCTCCACCAGCAGCGCGTGCTCGGCGGGTTCGGATTCGTGCGGAGCATCCCGCACGACCAGCGCGCATCGCTCGAGCAGGAGCCGGACGCCTCCGGACGCCCGGCCCTGAAGCTGGTGGAATCGGACGGGCGCGGCGGTTATGCGCCGGCCGCCGCCCGCGAGCAGTATTTCGCGCTGACCTATCAGACTCAACCGGAGCGGCTCGGTCTTCCCGCAGGGTATGACTTCGCTTCCTGGGCGCCCGCCGCGCGCGCGATCGCGCTCATGGAAACCCGCGATGGGCCCGTCCTGGGAGGCGTCGCGACGGGCGGGCCGGACGGAACGCCGCCCGGATGGTACGTGTTTTCCCCCATCTACTATGTCGCCCTCGATGATGTCGTGTTCCCTCCGCCCGGCTGGCTGGTCGGTTTCGTCACGGCCCTGTTCAAGCCCTCCGACATTCTGGACCGCGTCCTGCTGGGCGTGCCCGCTCTCCGGTTCGAGATCGAACTCGTGGAGCGTTCCGCGCCGGAAAGCGGCAGGGCGGCGCTGCGCTATGAGCATCCGGTCCGCGTGGCCGACCGCGAGTGGCGCTTTCGCTGCCGCCCGGGCCCGGCCTACCCCCGGCCCCGGGGCCTGCGGGAATCCGGGCTGTTCCTGGCGATCGGCTTGGGCCTGACGGCCCTGATCTCATGGCAGTTGGCGACGGTCGGCCGCCGCACCCGCCAGATCGAACGCCTTGTGCACGTCCGGACCGCCGCCCTTCGCGAGGCCCACGAGCGGATCGCGCAGGAGATGAACGAGCGGATGCGTCTCGAGGACGAGATCCATTCCACGGCCGCGCGCGAGCAGCAGCGCGTCGGCCAGGACCTGCACGACTCGCTGGGCCAGAAGCTCACGGGCGCCCTTTTCTTGAGTCGCGGCCTGCTGCGGCAACTGGAGCAGGCCGGGCGGACCGAGCAGGCGTCGGGGCGACAGCTGCACGATGCGTTGAAGGACACCGTTGCCGAGGTGCGGCGCATGGCCCGCGGGCTGGCGCCGGTTTCCATCGGCGAGGACGGTCTGGCGGACGCCCTGCGCCGGCTGGCCGACGAATCCCGCCAGACGTTCGGCGTGGCCTGCGTCTTCCGGCAGTCCGGCGGCCATCCGCCGGCGGGAGCCGTGGCCGAGCAGCTGTACTACATCGCCCGCGAGGCGGTGCACAACGCCGCGCGCCACGGGCAGCCCCAGCGGATCATCCTGGAACTGGCGGAAGAGGACGGGCGCTGGCGCCTTGTGGTGGAGGACGACGGGCGGGGCCTGCCCCCGGACGCGCAGAAGAAGGGCGGGCTGGGGCTCCGGATCATGCGCCACCGCGCGAAGACAGTCGGGGCGCAACTGGAGATCGCGGCCGGCGCGGGGGGGAGCGGCACGCGCGTGATCTGCCGTCCTTCCGCCGGCTGACTTCCCGACAGCCCCGCCCCGTGGCCGGTCCGTAACGAACCGATTCACGGATGTGAATAGTATTGTTACGGAGGCGAAGCGGCGGCGCCGGACTTCTCCAGCAGCTCGCGGGCGTGCTTGAGCGTGACGCTCGTCAGGTCGCGCCCGCCCAGCATCCGCGCCACCTCATCGACCCGCTCCCGGGCGTCCAGCCGGCGGACGTCCGTCACCGTCCGCCCGTCGCGGACGGACTTGCTGACGGCCAGGTGCGCCGCCCCGCACGCGGCGACCTGGGGCAGGTGGGTGATGCAGAGCACCTGGTGGCGGCGCGCCACCTCGGCCAGCTTGCGGCCGACCGCGCTGCCCATCTCGCCGCCGACGTTGGCGTCGATCTCGTCGAAGACCATCACGGGGATCCGGTCATGGGCCGCCAGGACGGCCTTGGTGGCGAGCATGACGCGGGAAATCTCGCCGCTGGAGGCGATCGCCCGCAGCAGGCGCATCGGCTCGCCCGCATTCGGGGCGAAACCAAAATCCACGTCGTCCATGCCCGACAGCCGGGGCTGGCCCTCGCGCACCTCGACGGAGAACGCGCCGTGGGAAAAGCCCAGGGCCCGCAGCTCGCGCGTGACGGCCTCGGCCAGGCGTCCGGCGTGCTCGCGTCGGCGGGCCCGCAAGGCCGCGCCCGCCCGGTCGCGTTTCGTCCGGGCCTGCTCGATCTCCTTCCCCAGCGCGGCCAATTGCTCGCCCCGCGTCTTCAGGTCGTGCAGGCGGCCGCGGTCGCGCTCGAGGACCTGGAGGATCTCGGTCACGGTCGGGGCGTATTTCCGCTTGAGGCGCTGGTAGGTGGCGAGGCGCTCGTCGAGCCAGGCGAGCCGGGCCGGGTCGGCCTCGATGCCCTCCAGGAATCGCCGCAGATCGGCGGCCAGTTCCTGGAGGCGGCCGGCCAGGGCGCCGGTCTCCTGCCGCCAGTCGGCCGCGCGCGGCGCGAGGCGGGAAAGTCCGTCCAGGGCCTTCTGCGCCGCCGCCAGGGCGTCGAACGCCGCGCCCTCGCCGTCCTGCAGGGCGTTGAGCGCCGCGCCGCCGAGCTCCAGCACCTGCTGCGCGCTGCCCTGCAGACGGTGCTCCTCGATCACTTTATCCTCCTCGCCGTCGACGGGCGCGGCCTGCTCGATTTCCGTGATCCGATAGGTCAGCAGGTCGATCTGCTCCGCGGTGGCGCCGTTCTGCTCGATCTGCCGGACGCGTTCCTCGAGGCCCTGGAGTTGCGCGTGGATCTCTTCGTAGGCGGCGCGCAGGTCCCAGCAGTGCCCGAAGGCGTCGAGCAGGTCGGTCTGGAATTCCGGGCTCAACAGGGACTGGTGGTCGTGCGGCCCGTGCATGTCGACGAGGAGTTCCCCGACTTTCTTGAGGACCGGGAGCGTCACCGGGCTGTCGTTGATCGCGGCCTGGGACGCGCCGGACGCGCGGATGATGCGGCGCACGATAAGCTGGCCGTCCGCGCAGGGTTCCAGGCCGAAGGACTCGAGCGCCTCGTCCACGGCGGACGCATCCGCCAGCCGGAAGCAGGCCTCCGCCCCGCAGGCGTCTTCCCCCGCGCGGATCAGGTCGTGGTCGGCGCGCTCGCCGAGCAGGAGGTTGAGGGCGCCGATGAGGATGGACTTGCCCGCGCCGGTTTCGCCCGTGATGACGTTCAGGCCGGGCTGGAATTCGACCCGGACATTCTCCACCAGGGCCAGGTTCTTGACGCGCAGTGTCGTCAGCATGGTCCCTCCTTGCGGCCGGCTACA
The DNA here is from genome assembly GCA_022710725.1 of Verrucomicrobiota bacterium. GTDB lineage: Bacteria > Verrucomicrobiota > Kiritimatiellia > CAIQIC01 > JAGNIJ01 > JAGNIJ01. Next base: position 252,868 of record JAKLGK010000001.1, on the reverse strand, counting down.
TGCCCAGCTTGCCGTGGATGAGCAGGGCGGTGAACACCCCGAGCAGCATCCCGAACAGCACCTCCAGGCGCGTATGGCCGAGGAATTCGACCAGTTTCTGCTGCGAAATATGGTGTTCGCGGAACAGTTCATCCACGATCTGGTTCAGCAGGCGGGCCTGCAGCCCGGCGGCCCGGCGCACGGTCTGCGCGTCGATCATGACGATGACCGCGAAGGTCAACGCGAGGGCGAAGAGCGTGCTGCTGAACCCGGTGCGCAGGCCGACGGAGAGGGCCACGGCCGTCACGGTCGCCGAGTGCGAGCTGGGCATCCCGCCGAGCCGCAGCATGAAGGCCGGGTCGAAGCGGCCGGTCCGGCGGATGTAGAGCAGGAGCTTGATCAGTTGCGCCAGCATCCAGGCCGCGAAGCCGGACCAGATGGTGATGTTTATATGCCAGGGGCCTTCGGCGATCATGGGATACGTGTACCTGTTTGGCTTCGCGATGTCCAAGGCAAAGTCCCCGGCCGCGGCGGCAGGGGGCCTATGCGCCGGTCTTCCGCCGCGCCGTGCCCTCCGTGTAGAACGGCAGGGCGGTCACGGCGGCCGGGAGCAGGTTGCCGCGGCTTTCCACCGCCAGTGCGGTCCCGACCTCCGCCAGCGGGGCCGCCACGTAGGCCAGGGCCACGGCGACGCCGAGGCTGGGCGCCAGCGAACCGCTGGTCACCTCGCCGACGGCGCGGCCGTCCTTCATCACCCGGTCATGGGCGCGGGCGGCGCGGCGGGATTCAAGCCGCAGGCCTGCGAGTAGCGCGGTGGTCCCCCCTTCGATCTCGCGGGCGACGGCGGCGCCACCGATGAAGTCCTTGGTCAGGTCGATGTATTTGCCCCGGGAGGCCCCGGCCGGCGTGCGGTCCTCGGTCAGCTCATGCCCGTACAGCGGGTAGCCCATCTCCAGGCGCAGCGTGTCGCGCGCCCCGAGGCCCGCTGGCTTGACGCCGACGGCCAGCAGACGGTCCCAGAACTCGCGCGCGCGATCGGCGGGAAAATACAACTCGTAGCCCCATTCCCCCGTGTAGCCCGTGCGGCTGACGAGGCAAGGGACGCCGGCGAGCGGCGTCTCCGCGAATCCGAAATAGGGGAGGTCCGGCATCGGGGTCTGAAAGGCCTTTTCCATGGCCTGCCGGGAAAGCGGGCCCTGCACATCGAGCTTGGCGGTCGCTTCCGATGTGTCCGCAAAACGCGTTCCGGAAGAGAGATGCGATCGAATCCACTCCCGGTCGCGGTCCAGGGTCCCCGCGTTAACGACGAGCATGAAACGATCGGGCCCGAAGCGGTAGCAGGTGAGATCGTCCAGGACGCCGCCGTCGTCGCGCAGCAGGAAGCCGTAGCGGCACCGGCCGGCGGGGATGGTGGCCACGGACTGGGTCAGGAGCCGCTCGAGGTCGGCCTGCGCCCCGGGGCCGCTCAATGCAAACTCGCCCATGTGGCAGGTGTCGAACACCGTGGCGCGACGGCGGGTGTCTTCGTGTTCCTGGAGGATGCCTTCGTACTGGATGGGCATGTCCCATCCGCCGAACGGGGCCATGCGGGCGCCGAGTTGCCGGTGGGCGTCATGCAAGGGAGTCTGTTTCATGGATATCCTTATACGCCAGGAACCGCCGGCATTCCAGCGCGCTCCGAGTGCTTTGATTATGCCGCGGCATGTGGGTATACTCATAGAAGAAAGAAGCAGGCATGAACAGCGACCTTTCGCCCATTCTGCGCGGTTGGGATTATGACCCGGGCCGTGTGAACGCCCGCTGGATCATCGGCCGCGACGGCCGGCTGAAGGTCCAGTTGCGCCTCGATCTGGGCGTGTTGCAGATGGAGCCGGAAGGCCGGCCCGACGGCCGGCGCCCGCGGGGCCATGATTCCCTGCTGGACTACTACCGGTCGCTGCAGGCGGACATGCCGGCGCTGGATCCCGCTGCCTGTGCGGAGTTGCAGCAGGAAGCGATGCAGTACTACTACCGCTACCTCGCGTTCCACGCGCTCCGTCACTTTGACGGGGTGATCCGCGACACGGAACACAACCTGGAGCTCCTGAACCTGGTCGAGCACCATGCGGCCGACGACGACATGGCGTGGGCGTTTCTCCAGTTCTATCCCTATATCCGCATGATGAACGCCCGGGCCCGGGCCGAGAAAAACATGCGTGAGCAGCGGGAGACGGACGCCGTGTCCATCCTGCAGGAGGCCGTGTCCGACATCCGTTCCTTCTGGCGGCGGCAGGGGGAGGAGGGGGCCCCGCCCGGCAGCCCCGAGATCGAGGCGCTCACCGACCTGCTGGGCCGCATCCGCCGGCAGGGCCCGCGAAGCCGTGGCGAGGAACTGCGCGAGGACCTGGCCCGCGCCATCGCCGAGGAAAAGTACGAGGATGCCGCCCGTCTGCGCGACCAGCTCCGGGACATCGGTGAACCCTAGCGCCCCGCGGAGCGCTTATTCCTTCATGGACCGGGACGGCCGGCCCCGGCGCCCGGGAAAAATAAAAACTTGAAGGGGAACGGCCGAAGCCTTTGATTCGTAACAGGTGATAGACCCATGACCATCATCGACCCCCATATCCACATGTACTCACGGACGACGGACGACTACACGGCCATGTACCGCCAGGGCATCCGCGCGGCCGTCGAGCCGTCCTTCTGGCTCGGGGCCTCCCGCCGCTACGCCGGGACGTTCTTCGATTACTTCCAGCTCATCCTGGATTTCGAGACGGCGCGCGCCCGCCGCTTCGGCATCGACCACTACGCCTGCGTCTCGGTCAACCCCAAGGAGGCGGATAACCTGCCCCTGGCGCGCGAGGTGCTCGACGGCATGGGCCCCTACCTCGGCCACGAGCGCTGCGTCGCGATCGGCGAAATCGGCTTCAACCGCATCACGCCCGGCGAGGAGAAGGTCTTCCAACTCCAGCTCGAGCTGGCCAAGGCCCACGGCCTGCTGGTCCTGATCCACACGCCCCACGACACCCCCGAGGTCAGCAAGCGGAAGGGCGTCGAGCGGACCCTCGATATCCTGCGCGAGTTCAACTACGACGACGGCCGGATCATCCTCGACCACAACACCGAGAATACCATGGACCTCGCGCGCAAGCGGCCGGTCTGGGCCGGGCTGACGGTCTATCCCTATTCCAAGCTCAACCCCGAGCGCGTGTGCGGTATCCTCCGGAAATGGGGCCTGGAACGCACGCTGGTCAACAGCTCGGCCGACTGGGGCGTATCCGATCCCGTCAGCCTGCCGAAGGTCGCCGGCTTCATGAAGCAGCAGGGCTTCACGCCGGAAGAGGCGAGCCGGCTGCTGTTCGAGAACCCGATGAAATTCTACAGCCAGCACCCCCGCTTCAAACCGCAGCTCGATTTGCCCTTCATCGATCCCTCCACCTACCAGCGATGACCCCCCCCGCGCCCAGCCCGCGAAGGAACCCGCTCCGGCCGCCCGGGAAGCCGGCGGGGAATTCCGTCGTGAAGCTGGTTCTGCTGGGCCTCGGCCTGCTCCTGCTGGTGGCGCTGGCCGCGGACCTGCGCCGGATGCCGAAGAGAAAGCTGCCCGGATTCACCGATCCGGCCGACGAGTTGCAGGCGGTCGTGCTGGGCTTGAACGGACCGCGCTACGCCGATCCCGAAGGCCTGTTTTCCATCGTCGCGCCCGCGGGATGGACTGCTTTCAAGCCGCCGGACAGCCGTCCGTACGACGTCGTCTTCCGCGGCCCGTCCGGCTCGACCATCAGCGTCATGGCCACGCCGGTGGAGTACAACGACCTGCCCAGCCTGGTCCGCGAGATCGATCGCAACGAGGAGGAGGCCGGCATCCGCACGCAGTCGGAGGCGTTCTTCTTCCTCGGCGGCCCGGCGGTGCTCCGCAAGGCCGGCCTGGTGACCAGCCGGGTTTTTTCCGTGGATTTTGTCCGCGACCGCGTGGCCCACCATATCATCTGTTCCGTGCCGCCGGAGCTGTTCGACCGATACTATCCCGTGCTGATGGACGTGGTGGAGACCTATCGTCCTGGTGCGCCGAAAGCCGCCGCGGTTGCGAATGAGTGAGCGGCTTCCAGCCGCCGGCCGCGCGCGCGCCTGGCTTCAGCTGCTGCGCGTGCCCAACCTGCTGACCGTGCCCGGCGACCCGATCGCCGGATTCCTGCTCGCCGCGGGCCGGCAGGCCGCCTCCGGCATGGCCGGCCGGCTCTCGGCCGCGGTCGCGGCGTCCCTTTGCTTCTACGCCGGCGGCCTGCTGCTGAACGATGTGCTCGATTTGGAAACCGACCGCCGGGAGCGGCCCTTCCGGCCCCTGCCGTCCGGCGGAGCAAGCCCGCGTTGCGCTTTGGCGGCCGCCGTGTCCCTGCTGCTGGCCGGCGTGGGGTTGAGCGCGGCGCTCGGGCCGCGCGCGCGGGACGTCGGCCTGGCCCTCGCCGCCGCAGTCGTGCTCTACAACGGCGGGGGAAAAAGGGCGCCGTTCTTCGGATCGGCGCTGATGGGCGTGTGCCGCGCGTTGAGCCTGCTGCTGGGTGCGACGGCGTTCCCCGGCCTGGCCGGCTGGCCGCCGCTCGTGGTCGCCGGGGCCGGCGCGCTGGGGCTGTACATCCTGTCGGTCACGAACCTGGCGCGCCGGGAGGCGGAGCCCGGCCCGGTCGGCCGGGCCAAGTCCTGGCCGGTGGGCGCGCTGACGCTGGGCCTCATGGTGTTCGGGGCCGTCACCGTGCGCCTCGGGGGCGGCGGGGCCGGGCTCTTCGTCGCCCCGTGGTTCCTCGCCGGTTCGGTGGCCTTCCTGGCGTCCGTCCGCCTGGCCGGTCCGCCGGAGCGGGCACGGAGGATACCCGCCGCCGTCGGCGCGCTCCTGCGCGCGCTGCTGCCGCTCCAGGCCGCGCTGGCCTGGGGCGCCGGGGCCGGGCCCGCGGGCGGGCTCGCCGGCATCGTACTGCTTGCGGTCTGGCCGGTCTCGCGCATACTGGGGCGGCGTTTCTACATGAGTTGAGGCCGAGGATGAACGCGCCGAAAAAACTGCTGGTCGTGGACGTGGCCGCGCTGGGCTGGGATATCGTCTCGCGCGCCGGGGCCCATGCCCGGGTCTTCGGGTTCCGGCCGCTCGAGCCGGTCTTTCCCGCGGTGACCTGCTCCGCCCAGGCCTCGTTCCGGACGGTCGCCTGGCCGCGCGATCACGGCATGGTCGGCAACGGGCTGTTCTTCCGCGAGCTGCGGCGCGTGATGTTGTGGGAGCAGTCCGCGGGCCTCGTCGCGGGCGCCCGCCTGTGGCGCCGCTTCCGCCAGGCCGGCCGCCGCGTCGGCATGATGTTCTGGCAGCAGAGCCTCGGCGAGGACGTCGACCTCGTGCTCTCGCCGCGACCGATCCACAAGCACCACGGCGGCATGATCCAGGATTGCTACAGCCAGCCGGCCGACCTCTACGCGCGCCTCATCGGGGAAATCGGCGCGCCGTTCAACCTCATGCACTACTGGGGCCCGCTGGCCTCCGCGCGGTCCAGCGACTGGATCGTCGAGGCCCTGGCCCGCGTGATGAACTCGCCGGACCTCGCGCCCGACCTCCTGCTCGGCTACCTGCCGCACCTCGATTACGACCTCCAGCGGCACGGCCCCGACAGTCCGGCGGCCGCCCGCGCCCTGGAGCGCGCGCTCGGATACCTCGCGCGCCTCCGCGACGAGGCGGAGAAAACGGGCTACGACTTCCTCTTCTTCGGCGACTACGCCATCGAACCCGTGACCGGTCCTCCGGTATTTCCAAACCGGGCGCTCCGGGAAGCCGGCCTGCTGGCCGCGCGGCCGGTCCGCGGGCGGCTGTACCCCGATTTCTTTTCTAGCGGCGCGTTCGCGCTCGCCGATCACCAGGTGGCCCACGTCTTCATCGGCGGCGGCGCGGACGACGGCCGCGTCGAGGCGGTTCTGCGCGACCTCGACGGCGTCGCGGAGGTCATGGATCGCGGCCGGCAGTACGAACTCGGGCTCGGCCCGACCCGGACAGGCGAGTTCGCGCTGCTGGCGGAGAAGGGGCGGTGGTTTGCCTATCCGTGGTGGAACGAGCCGCGCGAGGCCCCCGACTACGCCGGCCACGTGGACATCCATAACAAGCCGGGCTACGACCCGTGCGAACTCTTTTTCGGCTGGCCGCCCGGCCGCGTGAGCTCGGATCCCGCGCGCATTCGCGGCACGCACGGCCGCCCCGGTGTGCCGGCGGCGTGGGCCGCCTCCTTCCCGGTCGAGCCCTTGCCGGGGACGTTGCTCGACCTGGCCCGCGCCGTGGAGTGGCGCCTGGACCGGTCCCTCGACGCATGAGCGCCCGCCTCCAGAAGGACGCGGTGCTGCGCCAGTCCTTCGCGGTGCCGGTCGAGTTCCCCGTGATCTTCACGCGCGGGTTGTTCGATCCCGCGAATCCCGTCCTGCTCAAGGCCGTGCGGCGGATGGGCGAGCGGCGCCGCCACCGCGTCGCGGTGTTCGTGGATGCCGGCGTGTGGCGCGCGCACCCGGCCCTGGCCCGCCGCATCCGGGCCTATTTCGCCGCGCACACCGGCGCGCTGGAGCTGGTCGCGCCTCCGCAGCGCGTGCCGGGCGGCGAGAAGGCCAAGCGCGACGCCGCCCTCGTGGGCCGCCTGCTGGCCCGTTTCCAGGCCTGGCGGCTGTGCCGTCACTCCTTCGTCGTGGCCGTCGGAGGCGGGGCCGTGCTCGATGCGGTGGGCCTTGCGGCCGCCCTGTTTCACCGCGGGCTGCGCCTGATCCGCGTGCCGACGACCGTGCTGGCCCAGAACGACGTCGGGGTCGGCGTGAAGAACGCCGTGAATTGGCGGGGCGTCAAGAACCTGGTCGGCACCTTCAGCCCGCCGTTCGCCGTGCTCAACGATTCGGATTTCCTGGCGGCGCTGCCGGACCGCGACTGGATCGGGGGGATCGCCGAGGCCTTCAAGGTGGCCCTGATCCGCGACGCGCGCTTCTTCCGCTGGCTCTCGGCGCGCGCCTCGCAATTGCGCGCCCGCGACCGGGCCGCCATGGAGGAGCTGATCCGCCGGTGCGCGGCGCTGCACCTCGACCATATCCGGGGCGGGGGCGATCCGTTCGAGACCGGCCGGGCAAGGCCGCTGGATTTCGGGCACTGGGTGGCGCACAAGCTCGAGGCGATGACGGGCTTCCGGATCGGGCACGGGCAGGCCGTCGCCATCGGCCTGATGCTGGATTCCGGCTATGCCCGGCGAAAGGGCTGGCTGAAGGCGGCGGAACTGCGGGCGATCCGGAGCGGCCTTCTCCGGAGCGGATTCACCCTGTGGCATCCGGCGCTGGCCGCGCGCGACGGGCGGGGCCGGCTGAAAATCCTGCGCGGCCTGGAGGATTTCCGCGAGCACCTGGGCGGCGAACTGTGGGTCACGTACCCCCTCGGCATCGGCCGCCGGCACGAGGTGGGCGAGGTGGAGTCGGCATGCGTGGAGGAATGCGTCCGGGCTCTTTCACCCGGGCGCCGGGCCTCGGCGCGGAAGGCGGCCACGCCCCGTCCGCAACAAATCAGATCGCGGATGTGAAGTGATTTGTTACAGCCGTTCGCCGATCGCGCGCAGCATCCGCCGGTGCAGTTCGGCGACCTGGGGGCCGCGGTACGCGGCCGGGTGCAGGGCCTCGGGCAGCAGCGGATCCTCGCGCATCACGGCGGCGTAGGCGGACATCTCCTCGCGGCCCAGTTCGAAGACTTCCGCGGGCGCGTGCGGCCGGGCGATCAGCCGGTTGAAATTCTCCTCGTACACCGAGAGGTACCAGCCCTGCAGTTTGGCGATCCGCTCCATGGGCCAGGCCCGCTCCACGATCTCCCGGTCGCTTCGCCCCAGGACGTTGCGCGCCTCGAACAGGAAGGCGTACTGGTCCAGCGCGGCGGCCTGCGCGAGGTCGTGGAACTCCGCGCGGATATCGTCCGGGGAAATCCAAAGGCTGTGCTGCAGCATGCCCATCCTCTGCGTCGACAGGAACCAGCGCAGGTGGTCCCGGTAGGTGCGGCTTTTCTCGGGGATGTCGTACGAAAGCAGGTGCCAGGCGCCTTTCCACTTCCGCTGCCAGAGGCGCTCGGGCCGGGCCGCGGCCTCGCGGGCTTCCTCGCCCTTGGCCGTGACCTGCAGCACGGGCGGTTGGCCGCCGGCCCGGCGATAGGCGATCAGTCCCTGCTTGCGGAGTCGGCACATGGCCATGCGGTAGGAGGTCGGGATCTTGAAGCCCTGCCCCCAGAGCAGCGAGCGGCCGCGGGTCATCAGGACCACGCCGGTTTCGGCGAGGAAGTCCAGCAGCGCCGCGCTCGCCTGGCGGCGGATGACTTTCAGGCTCAAATCGGGATGGTGAAACGGTTTCCAGGTCATGGCGATCCTCCTGCGCTCATGGCTGAAGACGGTAACAAAGTCCTTCACACCCGTGAAGCATTTTGTTTCGGCGAATCGCGCGGGGGGGCGGAGCGGCGGAGGAGGGCGTCCTTTGCGCTTGTGGACGGCGCGCGGGCGCGGTACATCGGCGACGGCATGAAACTGCAGGAACAGCCGCCGGTTCACCTGACGTACGGCTTGAGCATCCATCCGGACGAGACGCTCGCCCAACTGGAGAACTCCATCCGGCACAAGGCCCGCGCCGTCCGCGACCGCGTGGCGCCGGGCCGCCCGTTCGGGCTCGGCTTGCGGATCAGCGATGCCGTCTCGCGCGAACTCGCGGAAGGCGACGCGCTCCCGCGCCTGAAAGCCCTGCTCGATGAGCACGGCTTCTACGTCTTCACGATCAACGGATTCCCCTTCGGCCGTTTCCGCGGCGGCCCGGTCAAGGAGCGCGTCTACGCCCCCGACTGGCGAACGGACGAGCGCGTCGTCTACACGATGCGCCTCGCGGATCAACTGGCGCAGCTGCTGCCCGAGGGCATGACCGGCAGCATCAGCACCGTCCCCGGCTCGTTCCGGAGCTGGGTCCGGACGGATGCCGATCTCGAACTCATCGCGGACCGGCTCTCGGCCGCCGCCGCGCACCTCGCCGGGATCCGGGACAGGACCGGCCGGGAAATCCATCTGGGCCTCGAGCCGGAGCCCGGTTGCCTGTGGGAAACGCCGGCCGAGCTCGTCCTGTTCATGCGGGAGCATCTCTGGACCGCAGACCGCGCCGGCGAGCGGGCGCGGCGTCACGTCGGGGCATGCCTCGACACGTGCCACATGGCGCTCTGCTTCGAGGAGCCGGAGGACGTCCTGGCCGTCTACCGAAACGCGGGCGTCCGGGTCTCGAAGATCCAGTTGAGCGCCGCCCTGGAATCGGACGGCGCCGATGTGCAGGCGCTGGGCCGATTCGCGGAGCCGGTCTACCTGCACCAGGCCGCGGCCCGCTGGCCGGACGGCCGGCGCCGCTCGTGGCCCGACCTCCCGGGCGCCCTCCGGGATCTTGCCGGCGGGCCGCCGCCCCGGACCGTGCGCGTCCATTTTCACGTGCCCCTTCCTTTCGGCGGCGGCGCTGGGCTCCGCTCGACGGCGGCCTTGCTGCGCCCGTCGTTTTTCAGGGCCCTGCGGTCCGGGGCGGCGGAACATCTCGAAATCGAGACCTACAGCTTCGACGCGTTGCCCGATGGCTCCGCCGGCGACGTGGTCGACAGCGTGGCCGGCGAGTACCGCTGGACCCTGGCGCGGTGGGCGGACGCCGGCCCGCCGACTTGAAGCTTGTCCGCTCCGCGAATCTCCGACACAATCCCGGCCGTGAAAACGGTGTGCGCGGCCAGCGTGCTGGCGGGCCGGGAGGCGTTCGAGGGGCTGGGCGAAGTCGTGGTGCGGCCGGACGACCGGATCGGCCCGGCCGACGTGCGCGACGCGGACGCGCTGATCGTCCGCTCCAAGACCCGCGTGGACGCCCGGCTTCTTTCCGGCTCGTCCGCCCAATTCGTCGGCACCGCGACCGCGGGATTCGATCATTTCGACACCGCCTGGCTGGAGGCCGCCGGCATCGCCTGGTGCGCGGCGCCGGGCTGCAACGCCAACAGCGTGTCGGAATATGTGGTCGCCGCGCTGCTGCACCTGGCGTGCCGCGACGGATTCGAACTCGCGGGCCGGACGCTGGGCGTGATCGGCGTGGGGCAGGTGGGAAGCCGCGTCGCCGCCAAGGCGGAGGGGCTCGGGATGCGCGTCCTGCGAAACGATCCGCCCCTCCAGCTGGCGACGGGCGATCCGGCCTTTCTCCCGCTGGATGAAGTCCTGCGCGGTTCGGACATCGTCACCCTGCACGTCCCGCTGACCCGGACGGGGCCGTGCCCGACGTTTCACATGGCCGGCTGCGATTTCTTCGCGCGGCTGCGGCCCGGCGCCCTGTTCCTCAACGCCGCGCGCGGGGAGGCGATGGACACGGAAGCGCTTGGGCTGGCGCTCGATCGCGGGATCGTGTCGCGGGCGGTCCTCGATGTGTGGGAGAACGAGCCGGCGATCTCCGCTGCGCTGCTGGATCGCGTCGCCCTCGGCACGCCGCATATCGCCGGCTATTCCTACGATGGCCGCCTGAACGGCACGGCGGCCGTCTATAGCGAGGCGTGCCGATTCTTCGAGGCGACGCCCGGCTGGCCACCGGCGGAATGCGCGGGTCCCGCGGGAGGCCTCCTCGAGGCCGACGCCCGGGGCCGGTCGGACGAAGAGGTCCTGCGCTCGCTGGTCCGGCCCGTGTACGATATCGAGGCCGACGATGCCGCGCTCCGCCGCGGACCGCCCGGCGAAATGGTGGCCGACCGCTTCCGGCGGCTGCGCCACTCCTACCCGGACCGGCGCGAGTTTCCCTCGTGGACGGTCCGACTCGCCCGCGGCTCGCCCGGGCTGTCCGGCAAGGCCCGGGCGCTGGGATTCCGGATACCGCCATGCCCTTGAATCGTTTCACGGTTCTGGGTCCGGTGCTGGCCGCCTTCCTGGCGGGGGCCGGCTGCGCGCGGGAGGATCGCGACAAGCCGGCCGCGGCCGGGTGGATGGAATCGGTCGTGGTGCTCGACCCGGTGTTTCCTTCGCGGGGCCTTGATTTCCTGCCGGCGGCGGAGCGCTATCCGGCAGCCGGGGACCCGGCGGAGATCCTGCCCCGCCTGGGACCCGGCCGCGTGCTGATTATTCCGGAGGCCCGCGCGCTGCCGATGCATTGGTGGGGGCCCATAGCGGATCACATCCAGCGCGGAGGGCCGGTCCTGTTCTGCGGCCCGCAGCCGTTTGCGTCGCGCGTTCGGCTGGAGAACGGCCGCGCCGTGACGGAAGAAGCCGTCGCGTCCAACCTGGTGGCCGGCGCGCGCGCGGCCGGCCTGTCTTCCAGCGTTCGGACCTGGCGCCACGCGAACGACTCCGGCGAAATACGCGGCGCCGTGCGGCTGGCCGAATCGGGCGAGGCGCCCTGGCCGGCGGTCGAGGTGGAGGCGGAAGGATTCCGGGAATGGGACCTGTTGAGCGGCCATGTCCCCACGGGCGTGGTGGCCGCGGAGGAGAATGCGCTGGCCTTCTATGCCCGCGGCGACGTCGGGACCTCGCGGCTCTTTGTCGAAGGCCAGGAACGGGACGGCTCGCAATGGGGCCTGCCGGTCGAGGTCGCCACGAACTGGGCGCCCCGGCTTCTCCACCAATCCTTCTTCCGCTATCTCGGCGGGGGGCGCGGTCGGGGCGGACCCGGTGACGGGCTCCAGCTCCGGCAGGTGTCGCGGATCCGCATCGGCCTGGACATGGCCCGGGCTCCGCAATCGCCGGGGGCCCACCTGTACGGCTTGAGCGAGGTGCGCTGGGCCGCCGATCCCCGTCCGCGCGCCGAAATCAGCGGCTGGCCGGAACTCGCCCTCGTGTCGCCGCCATGCCGCCGGCCGCCGGTCGCGATCTCCGCGCTCCGCGACCTCGAGCGCGGCGACAAGGTGCGGCTGGCCGCGCACGCGGCGGCCATTCCGCCGGGATTGCCCCGGGGGACCGTCGAGACGGCGTCCTGGGCGGGCCGCTGGATTCCCCTGTACGGCGCGGAGGACGAATGGGGGCGGCGGCAGGGCTGGCCCGTCTCGCTGTTCCTCGCGGGCCGGGCGGGCGGCAAGTGGCGCCGCTGGGGCTGGGTGGCGCTGGATCCGGCGGGCGCCCCGCGCCCGCTGACGGAGCGTATCGTGTCGGACGCCGTGCGGCGGCTCCAGGGCGACCTCTATTTCCTGTACGCCGGCTGCCCCCAGTGGGTGTACGCCTCCCGCGAGGAGATCCGCGTGCGGGCTTGCTGGGCGGGCCGCCCCGGTATTTCCGGCGTGGGCGTCGCCGCCGAACTCCGGCGCGACAGCGACGGGCAGGTGCTGCGCCGGGCGGTGCTCCCGGCCGTCCCGCCCGACCGGCCGTTCGAGATCAGCCTCGGGCTGGCCGCCGCGGCCGGAAGCCTGCCGGAGGATCATCGTGTCGTGATCGTGCTCGAGGATCTTCGCCGCCCCGGCTTCTTCTACGACCGGCAGGAGCAGGGGATCAAGGTGCTGCCGGAGAAGAACGCAGCCCCTCCTCCCTTGGGGATCGTCGGGGGTCGTTTCCAGTGGCGCGGCTCGCCGTTCGGCATGGCGGGCGTTCGGTACGAACCGCCCGCGCCGGCCGGCGCCCTCTCCTGGCTGGACCCGGACTGCTTCGACCCGGATGCGGTGCGCCAGGACTTGCGCCGCCTCCGGGAGGCCGGGCACAACACGCTGTTCATCGAGTGCCGCGACGAGCGGCAGGCCGAACCGCTGCGCTACGTGGCGGAAGAAGCCCGCCGCCAGGAAATGGTGATCGTGCTGGCCCTGCCGTGGATGGATCCGCTCGATCCGGAATGGGACCGCGCGGAGCGGCTGTTGAAAGCGGTCAGGGCGGCGGAGAATCCCACCTTCGCGGCACTGGATATCGAGTGGAACCGCGAACTCCTGGGAGAAGCCCGTCGTCAGTCGCTCGGGCCGGCTTGGCGCGCCTGGCAGGCCGAGGCGGCGGGCCGGACGGCCTTGCCCGGGGAGGAATCGTACCGCCTTTTCCTGGGCGACTTCGCGAGCCGGCGCGCCGGCTGGATCCGCCGCCGCCTCCAGCTTATCGGCGGGGCCATGATGCTGACCGCGCGGATGGACGCCGACGCCCTGTCCTCCTGGTTCGATTCGGAGCCGCCCGGTTCGGCCCACCTCGATTTCCTATCCGTGTCGCTGCCCGGGGCCGGCCGCTTGGAACCGGACTGGGAGGCCGCCGCAGCGCTCGCGGAGCGGGCCCGGTCGGCTATCGCAGGCCGGCCGCTGGTCTGGCACGGCGGGCCGGTCGACGTGGGGCCGGATCCGCGCGACGCGGATCTCTCGAACCAGGAACGCTGGTTCGATCTCTTCGTCGTACTGGTTGCGCGAAGCCAGGCCGCCGGCCTGATCGCCGCCGCCTATCCGGCTGCCGGGTGTTCCGGGTTCGGCGAGGATGGCGGGTTGGTCGGCGCGGACGGCAAATGGCGCCCGGCCGGCCAGGTCCTGCAGATCGCCGTGCCCCGTTTCCGCCGGGACCAGATCGTGCCGGTGCGCGAGGCAAGGATGGAGGCCGGCGCCCGCTTCAACGCGGAGTGGGGCCGTATCCAGGCGGAGGGCCGCGAGGTGGCCCGGGCGCCGGGCTCGCCGGTCCGTCTTCAGCCGGGCCAGACCCTCAAGGCGGAGGTGCTCAATACGGGCAGCGCTTCCTGGGCGGAGGGCGCCGCGTCCCGGGTTTTCGTTGCGGTGGTCCGCGGCGAGCAAATGGATTCGCTGCCCTTGCGGCCCCTGCGCCGGACGGAGCGGGAGTGGATCACGTGGCGCGCCCCCGAATCCGGAGACTGGGTGCTCCAGTGCCGGGAGCCGGATGGCGGCCGTTTCGGGGAGCCCCTGGTCTTGGAAGTGAGAACGAATGCGGACGGGGAGAGGTAGCCCGCGCCCGATGGGGCGGTTCAGGGCGCCAGGTCGCGTTCCCATTTTTCGACGCCGGCGGCCGGCCTTCCTTCCAGCAGGGCCGCGAACGCCTGCAGAGCGCGCCGCGCGTCGCCCAGCGGCCAGTAGAACGCGTCCCAGTTCTCGCTGTCCTCGCCGTCGTGGTTCGGGATGACATGCTCGAAGGCGTGGGCTTCTTTCAGTTCCTGGTACGCGCTGCCCGCCCGCTTCTCGATATTCTCCAGGTCCGGCAGCGCCAGTTCGCCCTTCTGCTTGCGCGTCCGGCGAAGCAGCTTCCGCCGCATGATGTCCGTGACGAAATCCGGCAGGGCCACGCGCCGTGCCGGATTCTTGAGTTCGAGGATTTCCTCCCGCGACAGCGGCGCGAGGAACACGCTCAACCGCCGCACCCCCGCCAGCGACGGATGCGTCAGCAGCACCCGCCCGACGAACGGGTTCCCCTCGAAAAACGCGTCGCCTCCCTCCAGCTGTTTCGCCAGCGCCTCGAGATCCAGCGCCTGCAGGTCGCCCCGCACGTCGAGCACGGCGTAGCGCGGGTTGCTTCGCAGGGCCTCGACCTGCTGCCGCGGCCGGAAGTGGTAGTCCACGCCGTCCCGTTCGCCGGGCCGCGGCGCGCGGCTGTTGTGCAGCACCAGCTTGCGCAGCCGGGCGTGCAGCGCGGGATAAAGGCGGGCCAGGGCCTTGTCCAGCGGGCTCTTCCCCGCGCAGGATGGGCCGGAAAGAATCACCAAACGGCCGGAAGCGCTCATGCTGGTTCCTCCAGTTTTCAGCCTGACGGATGACATTGTGCCCGACCTGTGGTAAGAATCAACCCATGAGCTTCGGATGGCGACAGCGGCTGGCGCCGGCCCTCGCGGCGCTGGCCCTTCTCCCGGCCGGCGTCGACGCGGCGAAGTGGCGCGTGATGGAGGACTGCACGCTGATCGACGACCCCTCGAACGACGGCGACAGCTTCCATGTCCGCTGGCACAAGCGGCACTACATCTTCCGCCTCTACTTCGTCGACACCCCGGAATCCGAGGACAGCCTCCCCGAGCGCGTGGCCGAGCAGGCCGCCTACTTCGGCATCGATTCCGCCTCCTCGATCCAGCTCGGCAAGGAGGCCAAGAAGTTCACGGCGAAATTCCTCGAGGAGGGGTTCTCGATCCAGACCATGCGCGAGGACGCCCGCGGGCGCAGCGACCGCGAGCGGTTCTACGGCATCGTGAAAAACAAGGCGGGCGAGGACCTCGCCGAGTCCCTCGTCGCCAACGGCCTCGCCCGCATCTTCGGCGTGGACAAGGACGTCCCCGAGGAGGTCCGCTCCTCGACATTCAACCGGCGGCTCAAGGGCCTGGAACTCCAGGCCAAGAACCAGAAGCTCGGCGGCTGGGCGCCGAACCTGACCCGCGTCGAGCAGCGTCTGGCCGGCCTCGCCGCCCCGGTGGACGTCGTCGGGCAGACCATCACCACCCCGCAGACCGTCGCCGTATTCTCCCTCGAGGACGCCTCCCGCCAACTGGGCCTGCTCCAGCGCGGCGCCCAGGTGAAAATCGTCGAGGCGCTGACCCCCGGCATGCTCAAGATCCAGATCACCACCGGCAGCGGCGCCGTCATCGAGGGCCAGTGCCGGCGGGCGGACCTGGGGATCTAACCGCTGCTTTGCGGCGTCGCGGAGCTCCGCCCTCCAGGCCTTTTGACCGGTGACGGGCGAGCTCCCGCGAGCCCGAAAAAGGCTCGATACTTTTCCCAATGTTTGGGAAAATGCCCCTTAGATTTTTCCAGTCATTGGAAGACAGGCAGGTACGCCATGCGATTGCCGATCAGTTGGCTGAAAGAGTATGTCGAGTTCGAGGACACGCCGCGGGGGCTGGCGGACAAGCTGACCTTTTCCGGCACCGAGGTCGAAGGCCTCGAGATCTTCGGCTCGACGTACGAGGGCGTCGTCGTCGGCGAAATCCTGCGCGTGGACCGGCACCCCAACGCGGACAAGCTTACGCTCTGCGCGGTGAACACCGGCCGGGGCGAGTTGACCGTCGTCTGCGGCGCCCCGAACGCGCGCGCCGGGATGAAGTGCCCGTTCGCGCCCGCGGGCGTGACGCTGCCGAACGGCCTGAAGCTCAAGGCCGCGAGGATCCGCGGCGTCGAGTCGCACGGCATGCTGTGCGCCGAGGACGAACTGGGCCTGTCCGATAATCATGCCGGGCTGATGGAACTCGACGCGGCCTGGGCGCCGGGCACGCCGCTCGCCGAGGTCCTCGGCCCGCCGGAGGCCGTGCTCGATCTCTCCGTCACGCCGAACCGGCCGGACTGCTTGAGCGTCCTCGGCATGGCGCGCGAGGTGGCGGCGCTGTACGGGAGCCGCGCGAAGTGGCCCGAGGTCCGTTTCGCGGAATCCGATCCGGCGGTGGAACAGCTTGCGCGCGTGGAGGTTGAGGACGCCGAGGGCTGCCCGCGCTACACGGCCCGCGTGATGGCCGGCGTGAAGATCGGCCCGTCGCCCGCCTGGATGAAGCGGCGCCTGGAACTCTCCGGCATCCGCGCGATCAGCAACGTCGTGGACATCACGAACTACGTCATGCTCGAGTGCGGCCAGCCGCTCCATGCCTTCGACCAGGAACTGCTGGAGGAGGGGCGGATCGTCGTCCGGCGCGTCCGCGCGGGCGAGAAGCTTGCGACGCTGGACGGCATCGAGCGCGCGGTGACGCCGGACATGCTGGCGATCTGCGACGCGCGGCGGCCGGTCGCCATGGCGGGCATCATGGGCGGCGCGGGCAGCGAGATCCGCGACGCGACGCACACGGTCCTGCTCGAAAGCGCGTGCTTCCGTCCGCAGGATATCCGGCGCACGTCGAAGAAGCTCGGCCTCTCCACGGAATCGTCCTACCGCTTCGAGCGCGGCGTGGACATCGGGCGCACGGAATGGGCGAGCCGCCGCGCGGCGCAGCTGATGGCGGACCTCGCCGGCGCGACCGTCGCGCGCGGCGTGGTGGACGTCTTCGCGAAGCAGCCCGAGCCGCGCCGGATTCTCTGCCGGTTCGACAAGGTCAACGCGCTGCTCGGCCTGAACGAGAGTGGCGAGCGGATCAAGCAGGTTTTCGAGTCGCTCGAACTGCCGGTCGAGAAGGCGGACGCGCAGGGCTGCACGGTGCGGGTTCCGAGCTTCCGGCCGGACCTCGAGGTCGAGGTGGACTTGGCCGAGGAGTTCGCGCGCGTCCATGGCCTGGACAATATCCCGTCGCCGTCGCCGCACGCGCAAATCATTGAAGGATCGAGCGATGCGGCTTGGCGCGCCGTCTCCTCCTGCCGCGCCCACCTTGTGGGGCTGGGGCTGCGCGAGATCATGAATTACAGCTTCGTATCGGCCCGGTTTCTGGACCTGTTCGATCCCGGCGATGCGACCCGGCGGCTGGTGATCCCGAATCCCGTGAGCCAGGACCACGCCGTCATGCGCACGGCGCTGGCGCCGCAGATGGTGGATACGCTGGGCCGCAACCTGGCGCGCCAGGTCGAGGAGGCCGCGTTCTTCGAGATCGGGCGCGTGTTCGGCGCGGGGCCGGACGGGCAGCCGTTCGAGGAGGACCGGCTCGCGATCGGGCTGATGGGCCCGGCGGGGCGGACGGGGCTGGACCGCCGCCGGCCGGTCGAGCCGCAGGAGATGTATCTCTGGCTCAAGGGCGCGTGGGAGGAACTGGCGCGCGCGCAGGGCGTCGAGTGGCGGCTGGAGGCGGACGCGGGCTGTCCGTACCTGGAGCCCGGGAGCGCGGCGGCGCTGTTCATCGGCGGCGAACCGGTCGGCCGCATGGGCCTGGTGGCCGCGAAACAGCGGGCCGAGTGGCGGATGACCCAGCCGGTCGCCGTGCTCGAGGTGCGGCTGGCGCCGCTGCTGGGCCGCGCGCACGTGACGCCCGCGTGCCGGCCGGTCCCGGCGTATCCGTCGGTCCGGCGCGACGTGGCGCTGATCGTGGACGCGGCGATCCGGCACGAGGACGTGGTGCGGCTGATCCGGAAGGCGGCGCCGGCGGAACTGGAAAATATCGAAATATTTGATATATTTTCCGGTGGAAGCATCGGCGCGGGCCGTCGAAGTCTCGCCTACGCATTGACTTACCGGTCGGCATCACGGACCTTGACGGACGAGGAAGCCAACGGCTATCATGAAGCCATAAAGCAAGCGCTGAAGCGCGAGCTGAACGCGGAGATCCGCGAGAGCTGAACGATCAATTTGAACAAGGCAGAGTAGATTCCCATGATTCCGTCATGGAATGAACTAGTGTTCGTATTCGCAGGCGCGGGATGGCGGGCTGCTGTGAATCCATTGGACAGTTGGCAGCCCCTTCCGAAATACGCGGAGCCCGCGCGGCCCCGGAGGGCTTCGGCGCCCGGGGTTCGGCCGAGAGCGGGGCCGGGTCCGCGGGGACCGGCGCCCGGGCCGACCGCCGGATAGCCGGCGGCCTGTTCTTTGCCAAAGAAAAGGGATTTCCTCCGGGCCGCGGGGTCCGGGGGTAAAAAAATACCCTGCCTTGTTCGTGATCGGGCCGAATTCTCTGACCCAACATTAACCATCAGGGAGCTCGAAGTCCGGGCGGCGCCCACATGCCCCTGTCTAAACCCGGGGGACTTGGAGACCGATCGGCGGAGCACCCACCTCGTTAAGCGAGGTTCAGGGATAGAGCCCCAACGGCAATGGCGGGGTATTTTTTTGCCCCCGGAGCGGAGCGATGGACGAGTTATTCGAGCAGGAGGAAAAACCGGAGCACGCGAAAAAGCGGCCGCTGGCCGCGCGCGTGCGCCCCCGGACCCTCGACGACGTGGTCGGGCAGGAGCACCTGCTCGGCCCGGGCAAGCTGCTCCGCCGCGCCATCGAGGCCGACCGGCTCGGTAGCCTGATCCTTTACGGCCCGCCCGGCTGCGGCAAGACCACCCTGGCCGAGGTCATCGCCCGGGTCACCCGCCGCAAGTTCGTCCGGACCAGCGGCGTGCTGGAAAACGTCGCCGGGCTGCGCGCCCACCTCGAGGCGGCCCGGAACCGCCGCGCGACCAGCGGCGTGGAAACCATCCTCTTCATCGACGAGATCCACCGCTTCAACAAGGCGCAGCAGGACGTCCTGCTGCCCTACGTCGAGGACGGCGCCGTGATCCTGGTCGGCGCCACGACGCACAATCCCTTCTTCTTCATCAACTCGCCGCTGACGTCCCGCTCGCAGATCTTCCAGCTCGAGGCCCTCGCGCCGGAGCACGTCCGGCGCCTGCTCGACCGCGCGTTGGAAACCGACGAGGCCCTGCGCGCGCTGCCCGCGCGCGCCGAACCGGAGGCGCTCGACCACCTGGCGAAGGTCTGCGAGGGCGACGCGCGGCGCGCGCTCAATGCCCTCGAAATCGCCGCGCTCACGTCGCCAAAAGGGCCGGACGGGACCGTCCTCGTCACCCGCGACGCGGCGGCGGACTCGATCCAGAAAAAGGCCGTCGTCTACGACCACGACGAGGACGGCCACTACGACACGATCTCCGCCTTCATCAAAAGCGTGCGCGGCTCGGACCCGAACGCGGCGCTCTACTGGCTGGCGAAGATGCTCTACGCGGGCGAGGATCCGCGCTTCGTCGCGCGGCGGCTGGTGATCCTGGCCTCGGAGGACATCGGCAACGCCGATCCGCGCGGGCTGACCGTGGCGACCTCGGCGCTCGAGGCCGTGGACTTCGTCGGGATGCCCGAGGCGCGGATCGTCCTGGCCCAGGCGACGACGTACCTGGCGACGGCGCCCAAGAGCAACGCCTCCTACATGGGGATCGAGGCGGCGATGGACGACGTCAAGAACGACCGCGTCCTGCCGGTCCCGCGCCCGCTGCGCAGCACGGGCTCCAAGAAGGCCGCGAAGGAATTCGGGCACACGGGCTACCAGTACGCCCACAGCTTCGAGGGGCATTTCGTGGACCAGGAATACGCGCCGACATCGAAGATCTACTACGAGCCCACGGAGCAGGGCTACGAGGAGACGATCAAGCGGCGGATCGAGCACTGGAACGAGCAGCGCAAGAAGGCGCGCCGCGGGAAGAAGCCGGAATGAAGGACGCCCTGCGAAAGAAAATGCGCGGTCTTCGAGCCCGCTGGACGGCGGCGCGGGTGCGCGCGTGGAGCGGGAAGGTGCGGCGGCGGCTGGCCGCGTGGCCGGTCTTCCGCGCGGCGCGGGTGATCGCCGCCTACCGGGCGACGCCGGGCGAGCCGGAATTGGGTCCGCTCCTGCGCGCGGCCGCGCGGCGGGGCGTCCGGATCTGCGTGCCGGCGTTCGACGGCGCGAAGGGCGCCTACGCGTGGGCCTGGTGGACGCCGGGCGCGGCGGAGAAGGCCGGGCAGTACGGCATCACCGAGCCGGCCCGGCGGCGGGCGGCCGATCCGCGGAACATCGAACTGGTCCTGGTCCCAGGCCTGGCCTTCGACGCGAAGGGCCGGCGGCTGGGGCGCGGGGGCGGGCACTACGACCGCCTGCTGGCGCGCACGGCGGGCCTTCGCGTCGGCGTGGCGTTCGAGGCGCAGCTCGTGCGCCGGGTGCCGCGCGCCGCGCACGACGTGAACATGGACGCCGTGGCGACGGACGAACGAATGTACGTGATGAAGGAATCCCTGAAACGAAACCCCGAAACCGCCGGTCGCCTTCTTCAAGCCGGCAGGAGCTGAACATGGAAGAACTGACAACCAACTGGTGGATGCCCACCGTATTCGCCTTCCTGCTGATGGTCCTGGGTTTTTACACCCGGGCGCTCTTTGCCCGCGCCCACGCGCACACGATCGAGAAGCGGGCCGAGCTGACCTTGGAGCAGGCGAAGAAAGACGCCGAGGTCATCGCCCGCGAGGCGCAGATCCAGGCCCGCGACGAGGTCATGCGCGCCCGCGACGCCTTCGAGGCGGAGATCCGGTCGCGGCGGCAGGAACTGATGGCGCTGGAGGAGCGCATTGCCGCCCGCGAGGGCAACCTGGACCGCAAGCTGGGCGTCCTGGACAAGAAGGAACAGGTCCTGGACGAGCGGATGGCCGAGATCGAGAAGGCCAAGGAGGCGGTTCGCACCCGCGAGGCCCAGATCCAGGCCGTCGTGGACCAGGAGAAGGTCAAGCTGCAGGAGGTCGCCGGCCTGTCGCACGAGGAGGCCCGGCGGATCCTGCTGCAGAAGGTCGACGAGGAGCTGCGCGCCGAGACGGGCGCCATGATCCGGAAATACCAGGAGGAGGCCAAGGCCGGCGCCGAGAAGGAGGCCCGCGAGATCATCACGACCGCCATCCAGCGCTACGCCTCCGAGCAGGTCGCCGAGGTCACGACCAGCACGCTGAACCTTCCGAACGACGAGATGAAGGGGCGGATCATCGGGCGCGAGGGCCGCAACATCCGGGCGCTCGAGGCGGCGACGGGCGTGAGCTTCCTGATCGACGACACGCCGGAGGTCGTCGTGATCTCTTCGTTCGATCCCCTGCGCCGCGAGGTGGCCAAGGTCTCCCTGGAGCGCCTGATGGCCGACGGGCGCATCCACCCGGCGCGGATCGAGGAGGTCGTCGCCAAGGTCCGCGAGGAGATGGACGAGGTCACGCGCAAGGCCGGCGAGGAGGCGATCTTCGAGCTGGGCCTGCAGGGCGTGGCGCCCGAGCTGGTCCGGACGCTCGGCCGGCTGAAGTTCCGGCACAGCTTCGCGCAGAACGTGCTGCGGCATTCGATCGAGACCGCGCAGCTCATGGGGATGATGGCCGCGGACCTCGGGCTGGACCCGGTCGTCGCCAAGCGGGTCGGCCTGTTCCACGACATCGGCAAGGCGATCGACCACCAGGTCGAGGGCAACCACGCGATCATCGGGGCGGACCTGCTCCGGAAATGCGGCGAGGCGGCGGTCGTGGTCAACGCCGTCGCGGCGCACCACGGCGAGGTGGAGGCGGGCGGCAACACCTACGCGGTTCTCGCGACGGCGGCGGACGCCATCTCCGCCTCGCGCCCGGGCGCGCGTTCGGAAACCACGGCCATCTACCTCAAGCGCCTGGAGAAGCTCGAGGATATCGCGAGCAGCTTCCGCGGCGTCGAGAAAAGCTACGCGATGCAGGCGGGCCGCGAGATCCGCGTGATCGTCGAGCCGGGCAAGATCGACGACAACGAGGCCATGCAGATGGCCCGCAACATCAGCAAGCAGATCGAGCAGGAAATGAAGTATCCCGGGCAGATCAAGGTCACCGTGATCCGGGAAATGCGGTGCGTGGAATACGCGAAATAGGGAGACCCCATGCGAATCCTGATCGTCGGCGACATGGTGGGATCCCCGGGCCGGGCGGCCTTTGCCCGCGTGGTCGGGCAGATGCGGCAGAAGGGCGAGGTGGACTTCGTCGTGGCCAACGCGGAGAACGCCGCGGGCGGACGCGGGATCACCGGCCCGCTGGCTCGGGAGATCCTCGACGCGGGAGCGGACGTCATCACGCTGGGCGACCATGCGTGGGACCAGAAGGACCTGGTGACGTTCATCGAGAAGGAGCCGCGCGTGCTGCGCCCGGCGAATTCCGCGCCGGGCTGCCCCGGCCGGGGCTGGATCAGCGTGGACACGCCCGGCGGGCGCGTGACGGTGTTGAGCGTGGTCGGGCGGGTCTTCATGGCGCCCCACTTCGACTGCCCGTTCCGGACGGTCGACCAGGTCCTCAAGCCGGACGCGGGGCTGGGCAAGGTGATCATCGTGGACATCCACGCCGAGGCCACCTCCGAGAAAATCGCGCTGGGCCGGCACCTCGACGGCCGGGTCAGCGCGGTGGTCGGCACACACACGCACGTGCAGACCTCGGACGAGACCATCCTGCCGAAGGGTACGGCCTACCTGACCGACCTCGGCATGACCGGCCCGCACGACGGCGTCCTGGGCCGCGAGCTGGCCCCGGTCCTCAAGCGGTTCATCACCGGCCTGCCGTCCCCGTTCGACGTCGCGACCGGCGACGTGCGGCTGGAAGGCCTGCTGGTTACCGTGGACGCGGAGACCGGCCGGGCGCAGAAGGTCAAGCGGGTGCGGGAGCGGGTGGAGAAGTGAATAGTGAATGGTGAATTGTGAATAGTGGCCGGACCCTGAACCCTGAACCCTCCAGACCTCCGGACGGCCGCCGGATTTACCGGGTCTCCGAGCTCACCCGCCTCATCCGGGTCGCGCTGGAGAACGAGTTCGGCAGCGTCTGGGTCGAGGGCGAGCTTTCCAACGTGCATGTTCACTCCTCGGGCCACGTGTATTTCTCGCTCAAGGATGAATCGACGCAGATCCAGGCGGCGCTGTTCCGTGGAGACCGGCGGCATGTGCAGGTGGAACTGCGGGACGGGCTTAAAATCCGGGCCTTCGGAGATATCACGGCGTACGAAATCCGCAGCCAATACCAGATCATCGTGCATCGCGTCGAGGAGGCGGGCAAGGGCAGCCTCCAGGAAGCGTTTGAGCAACTGAAGAAGAAGCTGGCGGCCGAGGGCCTGTTCGAAGCGGCGCGCAAGAAGCCGTTGCCGATGCTGCCGCGGCGGATAGGGATCGTCACCTCGCCGACCGGCGCGGCGATCCAGGACATGCTGAACATCCTGGGCCGGCGGTTCCCGAACCTGTACATCCTCGTCGCGCCGGTGAAGGTGCAAGGCGAAGGGGCCGCGGCGGAGATTGCGGCGGCGATCGACACGCTCAACGCGCGCGGCGGGCTGGACGTGCTGATCGTCGGGCGGGGCGGGGGGAGCCTCGAGGACTTGTGGTCCTTCAACGAAGAGGTCGTCGCGCGGGCGATCGCGCGGTCGGCCCTGCCGGTGATCTCCGCGGTCGGGCACGAGACGGACTTCACCATCAGCGATTTTGTCGCCGACCTGCGCGCGCCGACGCCGTCCGCGGCGGCGGAACTGGTCGTCCGGCCCAAGGCGGAGTTCGAACAGTGGCTGGCCCAGTGGGCGGGGCGGCTGGCCCGCGGCCTGCGGCAGCGCGCGCTGGAGCTGAAAAACCGGCTGCTCAAGGTCGAGCGCAGCGACGTGTTCCGCGAGCCGCGCAGCCTGGTGAAGCAGTACCGGCAGCGGATCGGGGCGCTGCACGCGGGCCTGGCCCGCGAGGTCCGGCATCGGCTCCAGCGGCGGCAGCAGCGGCTGGACGACCTGGGCCTGCGTTTCCGGAAGCAGGCGCTCGTATGGCGCGACGCGAAGAAGCAGGACCTGCGCCGGCTGGCGGCCTCGCTGAAGGCCTTGAGCCCGGACGCCGTGCTGGAGCGGGGCTTCAGCATTACGCGGTCCGCGGACGGACGGGTCCTGCGGGACGCCGCCCGGGTGGCGGCGGGCGAGCGGATTTCGACGAAATTACATCGCGGCACTCTGGAATCCGAGGTCGTGAAGGGAGGGGCGCATGGCGGAAAAGAAAAATGACCAGAAAATGACTTTCGAGAAGGCGTTGGCCCGGCTCGAGGCGATCGTGGCCGAAATGGAGAGCGGCCAGTTGAGCCTGGAGAAAATGATGGAGGTCTTCGAGGAAGGCTCCGGCCTGGTCAAGTTCTGTTCCGGCCAACTCAACGAGGTCGAGCGGAAGATCGAGCAACTCATCAAGAAGGGGGACGGCACGGAGACCGCGCCGTTCGAGGCTGCTGCGGCCAAGTAGGAAGGCCGCTCGTGGCCGATCTACACGCCGAGCAGCCAGTCGGCCCAGGCCGACAATCCCTCGCCGGTCCGGGCGGATACCTTGAACACCGGCACGCCGGCGTGGACCTGCTGGATGAATCCCTCGCAGGCCGCGAGGTTGAAATCGAGGTGCGGGAGCAGGTCGATCTTCGTCAGCACGACCGCCTTCGCCTCGCGGAAAAGCAGGGGATACTTCAGCGGCTTGTCCTCGCCCTCGGTCACGCTCAAGACCGCGACCTTGGCGTGCTCGCCGATGTCGAATTCCGCGGGGCAGACCATGTTGCCCACGTTCTCGACAATGACCAGCCGCAGGTTCTCCGTCGGCAGTTCCAGCAGGGCCTGGTACACAAGCTTCGCCTCGAGGTGGCACGCGCCGCTGGTGAGGAGCTGGCTGACGGGCAGGTTCACGGCGGCGATGCGCTCGGCGTCGCGCGTGGTTTCGACGTCGCCTTCCAGCACGGCCGCGCGGAACCCGGCGCCCAGCTTCTTCGCCGTGGCCTCGATCAGCGCGGTCTTGCCGGAGCCCGGCGAGCCGATGAGGTTGACCATGGACAGGCGCCGCTCGGCGAGGACCCTGCGCGTGGCGGCGGCCCACTTCTCGTTCTCGCCCATCAGGTCCTTGTAGACTTTAATGTTCTGCGTCGCCATGTTCCTCCACCTCCAGGCTTTCCAGGTGCAGTTCCATCCCTGTAATCAACTCGATTTCGCCCGATTGGCAAGCCCCGCACAGGAAGAGAGGGACCTCCAGCGCGCCCTGCCAGCCGCAGGCCTTGCACCGCGCCGTGACGGGCACCGGGCGGATGACCAGCCGCGACCCGGCGGCCGGCGTGTCCCGGACGAGTGCTTCGTAGGCGAAAACCAGCGTGTCCGGCACGATCTGGTGCATGGAACCGACGGCGATCCGGGCCGCGCGCAGGGCGCCGGGCGGCAGGCCGCGGCCGCTTAATTCGGCCAACACAGTCTGGACGACGCTTTGGCCTATGGAGAACTCGTGCATGAGATTTCCGCCCGGACGGCCGCCTCATACTCCGGGAGGCGGGCGGTCAGCGTATCCGAGAGTCCGGGCGCGGGTTCGAGGTTTGACGGTTGAATGCCGAAGATGACGACCTCCGGCGGGCACTCGCCCAGTTGTTTCGACAACTCCAAAATGCCGAACAGGTCGCCCTCGTGGAGGGAAAGCCCCGGCAACTTCTTCAGGCTGGCGGCCTGGTCCGGGGTAAAGCGCCGGATCGCGCCGGGGGCTTCGCCCATCAGGGCGCAGTCCACGAAGACGGCCTTTCGCAGCCCGCGCATGGCATGGAGGGCGACCATGCCGGACGTGCCGGCGTCCAGAAATTTTACGCCGGGAAAGCGGCCGGATTGAGCGGCGAGCCGTTCGACCAGCCGCACGCCGACGCCTTCATCGGCCATCAGGGGATTGCCGAGCCCGATCACGATGATGGCCGCGCTCATCCTCCTTGTCCTTCTCTTTCTCCTTCTCCCCCTCTCCGGCCCATCGGAGCCGGGCACGAGAACGAGGAAGAGAAGAAAAAAGCTCCTACACGAACTTCACGTCCAGGTAATGCGTGGAGCAGGAGATACACGGGTCGTAGGCGCGGACGAGCATCTCGAGGAGCAGGCGGATTTCCTCCTGCGGCCGGCCGATGATCTGCGGCACCAGGGCCTCGAAATCCTTCTGGATGTTCGCGTGGTTCTGGTTGGTCGGGATGCAGCAGTTGGCCCGGATGCAGTGGCCCTTCTTGTCGAAGGCGTAGCGGTGGAACAGGATGCCGCGCGGCGCCTCGACGGCGCCGGCGCCCTCGCCTTCGCGGGGCTGGACCTTCGGCACCTCGGGCTGGATGCCCTTCGTCAGCAGCTCGTCGATGATCTGGAGGCTGTGCTCGACGACCTGCACGCTCTCGACGACCTGGGCGACGTTGTTCATGTAGGGGTTGCAGCAGCCCTTCTTCAGCCCGAGCTTCTTGGCCGTGGCCGCCGCCAGGGGCAGCAGGAGGTCCGCGTTCAGGTTGAAGCGGGCCAGCGAGCCGACCGCGAAGGCGTCGCGGTGCCACTTGCACCACTTGGCGGTGGACTGCGCGGTGACGTACTCGTTGACGACGGACTCGAACTTCCGGACGGGCGTCAGGTCCTTGGTGTCCGTGCTGCCGATGCCGCCGTGGTAGAAGGAGTAGTGCGTCGGGTCGACGAGCGCGACGTACTCGGTGTCGCGGTCGAAGGCCGGCAGTTTCGGCGCGAGGCTCAAGACGACCTCGGCGAGGGCCTTGAGGTCCGGGACGATGCCCTCGAGGGTCTTCTTCAGCTCGCGCAGGTACTGCTCGGTCGGCAGGCTGGCGAACCCGCCGGGCTTGATGGTGACGGGGTGGGTCATGCGCCCGCCGATCGCCTCCATCCACTGGTTGCCCGTGCGGTGGAGCTTGATGACGGTCTTGACGACGTCCGGGTGGCTCTTCACGAGCGGCACGACGGATTTCTGGCCGAGCAGGTCCGGCGCGACGAGGTAGCCGACGTGCAGGCTGTGGCTTTCGAGCTGCTCGGAGTAGTGGAGCAGCATGCGGATCTTGTCGGTCTGCTCGGAGACCACGATGCCCATGGCGTCCTCGATGGCCTTGATGCACGAGAACGAGTGGGTGACGGAGCAGATGCCGCAGATGCGGCTGACGATGGTTTGGATGTCCTCGAAGCTGCGGCCGCGGACCATGGCCTCGAAGAAGCGAGGCGCCTCGGGCACCTGCCACTCGAGCTTCTCGATGCGGCCGTCGGAGGCGCGCAGCACGATGTTGCCGTGCCCCTCGACGCGGGTGATGTGGTGGACGTGGATGTCGATGGTCTTGCTCATGATGGGGCTTCCGCCTTCCTCTACTTCACGTTCTCGGTGGCTTCCTGCTTGCTGTTGAACAGCAGCAGCCGGCCCTTCAAGTCTTCCATGGTCTTGCCGTAATGCTCCATGACCTCGCGCGCAGCCTGGACGTTGGGATCGTCCACGTAGCCGCGGCAGCCGAAGCACCAGAACCCCGCGGAGGGGCACTTGGCGTCGCAGCCGGCGCGGGTGACGGGGCCGAGGCAGATCTCGTTGTATTCGTAGCGGCACACGTTGCCGCGCATCTTGCACTCGACGCACACCGGGTAGTTCGGGATTGCCGGCGTCTTGCCGAGGGCCAGGCAGCGCAGGATGTAGGCGAATTCCTTGTTGTTGATCGGGCAGCCGTGGATCTTCAGGTCCACCTTGACCACCTCGTCCAGCGCCTTGGTCGGCGCGGTGTCCAGGTGCGGCATCGAGCCGTCCTTGCCGTAGACCTCCCGCCGGACGTCCTCCATGGTGAAGTTGTTCTTCAGCTTGTTCACGCCGCCCATCGTCGCGCAGGCGCCGAGGGCGACGAGGACCTTGGCGCGCGAGCGGATCTGGCGCAGCTTCTCCTCGTCGCCGGGCCGGGTGATCGAGCCCTCGACGATGGCGATGTCGTAGGTGTCGCTCTGGTCGCTGATGGCCTCCCGCCACTCGACGGGCTGGACCAGCGACAGGACGTCGAGGAGTTCCTCCTCCAGGTTGACGATCTGGAGCTGGCACCCCTCGCAGCAGGCGAAATCGAAAATGGCGACGCGCGGCTTGTCCATCAGATGGCCTCCCGTACTTCGGCGACGTCGGTGTAGCGGAACACCGGCCCGTCCTGGCAGACGTACAGGCCGTTGATCTGGCAGTGCCCGCACTTCCCGACGCCGCACTTCATGTGGCGCTCGAGCGAGACGAAGATCCGGTCCTTCCCGATGCCCATCTTGTCGAGTTCGAGGATCACGAACTTGTACATGATCGGCGGGCCGCAGATAACGGCGACCGTCCGGGCCGGGTCCACCTTGACCTTCGGCATGAGCGTCGTAATGACGCCCACGCTCCCCTTCCAGTGTTCGTCGCCGCGGTCCACGGTCTCGAGGAAGGTCGTGTCCGGCTGGGCGGCCCACTGCTTCGCCTCCTCGACGAACAGCCGCTCGGCCGGGCTCTTGGTGCCGAAGAGGATCGTCACGCGGCCGTAGTCCTTGCGGTGATGCAGGACGTAGTCGATCGCCGAGCGGACGGGCACCAGGCCGATGCCGCCGCAGACGAACAGGAGGTCCTGCCCCTTCATCGCGCCGTCCACCGGGAACTGCGTCCCGAACGGGCCGCGGATGCCGACCTTTTTCCCGGGGGCCAGGCGGTGCATGGCGGCGGACACGTTGCCGACGTTGCGCACGACCATCTGGAATCCGCTCCGGTACGTCGGGGACGAGGAGATCGAGATCGGCGCCTCGCCGATGCCCGGGATCGCGACCTCGGCGAACTGGCCGGGCATGTGGCCCAGCGGCCGGCCGCTGGAGAGCTTGAACTCGAAGAACATCTCCATCTTCGTCATCGGCTCGGCGCGCACGACATCCGCCGGCTCGGGCAGGTAGATGTCTTTTTCCGCCGTCAGGATCTGGCTCATCGCGGTCCCTCCGCCAGTCGGTTGTAGATTTCCACCGGGTTCGCGATCTTCGTCACGCAGGCGCCGATGCAGCGGCCGCAGCCGACGCAGGCGATCTGCCGGTGCTGCTCGAAAAGGTACTGGCCCTTCCGCAGGTAGCGGTGGCGGTAGCGCTCCGGTTTCTTCTTCCGGAAGTTGTGGCCGCCGGCGACGAGCGCGAACTCGGCGAGCATGCAGCCATCCCACGTGCGGACGCGCTCGCCGCTCTGGAGGTCCCAGCGCACGTCGTCGCGGACGTTGAAGCAGTAGCAGGTCGGGCACACGAGGTTGCAGGAGCCGCAGGAGAAGCAGCGCTTCGACTTCTCCTCCCAGACCGGGTGATCGTAGGAGCGGGCCAGCAGGGCGGGCAGGTCCCCCGGCTTGACCTTGAGCTCGTGGCGCCGCAGGCGCTTCCGGTTGTCGTCCCAGGTCTTTTTCCGGAGCTGCAGGTCGGCCGGAGCGGCGTCCGGCTCGCCCGCGAGGGATTTCACCAGCGCGGCGCCCTTGTCCGAGCGGCTCTCGACGAGGTACGCGTCGCCGATGCGGGTCAGCATCACGTCGCCGCCCTGCTCGAGGACCGCGGTGTTCATGCAGCCGGCGAACACGTTGGCCGACGGCTGCTGCACGTCCGAAACAACCAGCGTCGCCTGCGCGCGGCGCTTGAGATAGTGGATGTCCGCCTGGCCCTCGGCGAACACGACGTCCATCTGCAGGATCGCCGCCGCGTCGTAGGGGTGCACGCCGAAGAGGACGAACGGCTGTTCGTCGACCACGCTCTCGTAGCCCTTCGGGTTGAAGCGCAGCAAGGTCTCGCACGGCGGCTGGAGGAAGGCCTTGGGCGCGGTCACGGCGACGTCGTAGTCCAGCCGCAGCGCGGAGGTCTTCGCCAGCGGCGCGAAGGCGAACTTGTCGCCCTTGGCCTGGACGCCGATCACCGTCTGCCGCCCGATCAAGCCGTCCACCCAGCGCTCCAGCGCGGCGGGCCCTATCTTCTTGATGCTCATCAGGTTTTCTCCTTCGGCTTCGCGCCCCGCCGCCGGGCGGCGGATCATTCGGGAAAACGCGTGCAAATCAGCGCGAACTGTAAACAAGGCGCGGGGACATGGCTAGCCTTTTTTGCCGTTTTCTTATTCGGCGGCCGGTGTGGTAAACTTGCTCCATGAAGGGGCTCGGCATGGCGGTCCGCGGTTTCCCGGCGCTGGCCCTGTTGGCGGTGACGGGCGGCTGTTCAGGCGCTTCGGAGCATCCCCCGCAGGAGGAGGGAATGACCGATAAGGCCGTCGGGATGGTCGAGGTGCTCAAGGCCTATGGCCTCCGCGATCCGGACGTGCTGCGCGCCATGGGAAAGGTCCGGCGTCCCGAGTACATCCCGGAGCGGTACCGCGACGGCTCGGATCCCTGGGGCGATCATCCCTGTTCCATCGGCCACGGGCAGACCATCTCGCAGCCCTTCATCGTCGCCTACATGACCGAGCGCATGGCGCCGTGGAAAGGGGAGAAGTTCCTTGAGATCGGCACGGGCTCCGGCTACCAGGCGGCGGTCCTGGCCGAACTGGGGGCCGAGGTCTTCACCATCGAGATCATCCCCGAGCTGGCCGAGCACGCCCGGAGGGCCTTGGCGGCGGAGGGCTATGCGCGGGTGAACGTCCGCGCCGGCGACGGCTACCGGGGCTGGCCGGAACATGCGCCTTTCGACGCCATCCTGGTCACCTGCGCCCCCGAGGAGATCCCGCCCGCGCTGGTCGACCAGTTGAAGGATGGCGGCCGCATGATCCTGCCGGTCGGCGAGGCCGGCGCGCAGCGCCTGGTGATCCTGCGCAAGAAAGACGGGCGCGTCACGGTGGAGGACGATCTGCCTGTCCGCTTCGTGCCTATGGTCCGCGGCCGGTGACCCGATTTCGCTTGAAGCCGCGGGCCGGCTCTGGTTTAAGAGACCCCCGGATTACACAGCCGGGATCGGCCCGCCCGAGACCCGCCTCTTTCAACGGAGCATGACATGAGCAGCACGCCGGCAACGGAAACGGAATACCTCCCCCAGGGCCCGTCCAACGTCCTCGTCATCAACGCGGGTAGTTCCTCGCTCAAGTTCACCATGTACGCCATGCGCGGCGAGACCATCCGCGCCAAGGGCATCGTCGAGCGCATCGGCCTGGCCGATCCCTGCCTCGTCTACGAGCGGTTCGACGGCAAGAAGCTCAAGGAGAAGGTCTCGGTCCGGAACCATGACGAGGCGCTGCGGGTGATCTGCGACAGGCTGGTGGACCCGGCGGTCGGCGTGCTCGCGAACCTGGGTGAGGTCGAGGCCATCGGGCACCGCGTCGTACATGGCGGCGAGAAGTTCCGCGACTCGGTCCGGATCACGGACGAGGTCAAGCGGATCATCCAGGAGATGGCCACGCTGGCCCCGCTGCACAACCCGCCGAACCTCGGCGGCATCGAGGCCTGCGCCCATGTCTTTGGCGACATCCCGAACGTGGCCGTGTTCGACACGGCCTTCCACCAGTCCATGCAGCCTTCGTCCTACCTGTACGCCATCCCCTACGAGTACTACGAGAAGTTCGGCGTGCGGAAATACGGCTTCCACGGCACCTCGCACAAGTTCGTCGCCCAGGCCACCGCCGCCTACCTGCGCAAGCCGATGGCCCGGCTCAAGCTCATCACGTGCCACCTCGGCAACGGCTGCAGCATCGCGGCGATCGACCGCGGCAAGGTGATCGACACCAGCATGGGCATGACCCCGCTCAACGGGCTCGTCATGGGCACCCGCTGCGGGGACATCGATCCCGCCGTCGTCCTCTACCTCGTGCGCCAGGGCATGAGCGCCGACGAGGTGGACAGGATGCTCAACAAGCGCAGCGGCCTGCTCGGCGTCGCCGGCATCGGCAGCGGCGACATGCGCGACATCATCGCCGCCGCGGAGAGCGAAAACGACCAGGCCAAGCGCGCGCTCTTCATGTTCTTCCACCGGCTGGTGTCCTACATCGGCGCGTACGAGACGATCCTCGACGGGGCCGACGCGGTGGTTTTCACCGGCGGCATCGGCGAGAACAGCGCCTACGTCCGCGAGCGCGTGGTCTCCCGGCTCGGGTGCCTCGGCTGTTTCCTGGACAAGGCCGCCAACGAGGCCGCCGTCGGCCGGCAGGCCGTGATCAGCACGGCGGAAAGCATTCTGAAGGCGGTAGTTATGCCCACCAACGAAGAGCTGATGATTGCCCGCGAGACCGTGCGGCTGCTTTCTCCCGCCGCGTAGCAAAGGAGCCGACGCCATGAGCTTTCTCGATACGCTCATTCCCAAAGCCCGCGCCGCCGCCCGCACGCTCGTCCTCCCCGAGGGCCACGATCCGCGGGTCATGGAGGCCGCCGCCAAGATCGCGAAGCAGGGCATTGCCGCGCGCGTGATCGTCCTGGCCACCCCGGCCGAGCGCGCGAAGACCCGCGACCAGGTCTCGTTCGAGGGCCTGCCGGTGCAGGTGCTCGACTATCTCAATGCCCCCGAGCGCGAGCGGCTGATGCTCAAGCTCCTCGAGCTCCGGCGCGCCAAGGGCATGACCCCCGAGCAGGCGCGCGATACGATCCAGAACCGCCTCTACTTCGGCAACATGATGGTCCGCGAGGGCCTGGCCGACGGCATGGTCGCCGGCTCCATCGCCTCGACGCCGGACATGGTCCGCACGGCCTTCCAGTGCGTCGGCACCGCCCCCGGCATCAAGTTCGGCAGCAGCTGTTTCATCATGGACCTTGCGAGGCCCACGCCCGGCGGGCAGGGCGTGCTGCTCTACGCCGACTCCGGCGTCAATCCCAACCCGACCGCCGAGCAGCTCGTGGACATCACCGTCGCCACGATCCGCACCTGCCAGGCCCTGGTCGGCGGCCAGGCCCGCGTCGCCATGCTGTCCTTCTCCACCCGCGGCAGCGCGAAGCATGACCTCGTGGACAAGATGGTTCGCGCGACTGACCTGGCGAAAAAGCGTGTCGCCGAGCTCGGGCTCGATGCCCTCGTGGACGGCGAGCTCCAGGCGGACGCCGCGATCGTCCCGGCCGTCGCCGCCTCAAAGTGCGCGGACAGCCCGCTCAAGGGCGCGGCGAACATCCTGATCTTTCCCGACCTCCAGGCCGGCAACATCAGCTACAAGCTCACGGAGCGCCTCGCCGGGGCGACGGCCTACGGCCCGATCATGCAGGGCCTCGCCAAGCCCGTGAACGACCTGTCGCGCGGCTGCAGCGCGGACGACATCGTCGGCGTCGCCGCCATCACCGTCTGCCAGGCGATCGGCTAGGTTGATTCCGAAGCGCGGTAGCCGGCGGCCCCAGACGCGCAGGTGTTGCCCGCCGGGTCGCGGCGACGCCTGAAAACGTGTGTATCACAGTTTATAAACTGTGATATATTGATATGTTCAAACGCGGGAATATATAGGAAATTGCGCTCTGGGGCCTGTGTATCACAGTTTATAAACTGTGATACATGGCCTGGGCTCGAGGCGGTTTTTTCCCTCTCCTGGCGCGTGTCTGCCCCGGTCGCCTCGCCTCCCTCGCTGCCCTCTGCCGCGCGGCGGGCCGCGTCCGTATGTATCAGGTCCCCGGGCACGCCTTCGCCGCGGAGGGCAGGAGGTACAGGCTCGGGTTGCCTCCGGTCTTGCAAGCGCCGCGCCGCTGGTCTACGTTGCCTCGTCATGGATGCCGCGATCATAACCACTTACCGGTGCCCGAACCGCTGCCACATGTGCAACGTGTGGAAGTTCCCGACGAAGGTCGAGGAGGAGTTCAAGCCCGGCCTGCTGGAGAAGCTACCCCGCCTCCGCTTCGCTAATGTCACCGGAGGCGAGCCGACCGTTCGCGAGGACCTGGACGAAATCCTGGCCGTGCTGCGACGCAAGGCCGAGCGGGTCGTCATCAGCACCAACGGATTCCTCACCGAGCGCCTCCTCGGGCTCGCGGAACGACACCCCGGGATCGGCATCCGCATCAGCATCGAGGGCCTGCCCGCGGCCAACGACGAACTGCGCGGCGTGAAGGACGGCTTCGACCACGGCCTGCGCACGCTGCTCGAACTCCAGCGGCGCGGCGTGAAGGACATCGGATTCGGCATCACGGTCTCCGACCGCAACGCGAAGGACATGCTCGAACTCTACCAGCTCGCCAAGTCCATGGACGTGGAATTCGCGACGGCCGCCGTGCACAACTCCTACTACTTCCACAAGTACGATAACCGGATCGAGAAGCAGGACGAGGTGATCGCCTGTTTCCGGGAACTGGTCAGGGAACTGCTCCGAACCCGCAAAATCAAAAACTGGTACCGCGCCTACTTCAACCATGGCCTCATCCAGTTCGTCCGGGGCCAGCCGCGCCTGCTCCCCTGCGAGGCGGGCACGGAGAATTTCTTCCTCGATCCGTGGGGCGAAATACGGCCGTGCAACGGCATGGAGGAAGGCGTCTGGTGCGAGAGCATGGGCAACCTGCACGCGCAGACCTTCGAGGGGATCTGGAACGGGCCGAAGGCCGCCGCCGTGCGGGAGAAGGTGAAGCATTGCCCCAAGAACTGCTGGATGATCGGCACCGCATCGCCCGTGATGAAAAAATACATCCGGGTTCCCACGCTCTGGGTCCTGCGCAACAAGTGGCGCGTCCTGACCGGCCGCGAGCCCTGCACGGATTGAGCCTGGGTCATGGACGGCTCCATTGCCTATCCCGCCGGCCTTCTGGTGGATCTGCCCCTGGAAGGCCCGCCGGTCCTGGCCTGCGGCGCGGACGGCAAGGCCGCGCCCTGCGCCGCGCAGGGCGGCCGCGCCTTCCTCGCGGAACCCGTCGGTAATCTTGCCGAGTACGAAGCCGCCGCGCGGTACCGGGCGACCGTCGAGGCCCTGCTGGATCGGCTCGGTATCAAGGCTTCGGTTGTCGCGCACGACCTGCATCCGGACTATGAATCCACCCTCTTCGCCCGGGCGTTTCCCGCGGATCGCCGGATCGCCGTGCAGCATCACCACGCGCACGCCGCCGCGTGCATGGCCGAGCACGGGCTGACCGGTCCAGTGATCGGCGTCGCGCTGGACGGCTCGGGCTACGGGCCGGACGGCACGGTCTGGGGCGGCGAGTTCCTCGTCGCGGATTACGCGGGCTTCCGCCGCGCCGGACATTTCAAACCCTATCGCCTGCCCGGCGGCGAGGGCGCGATCCGTAACCCGCCGCGCATGGCCTTGAGCTGGCTGGCGGCGGAGTGCGGAGAAGCGGCGGATGCCCTCGCCGCGCGGTGGCTGCCCGCGATTCCCGGGGAGCAGCGAACGATGCTGCTCGGCCTGGTCGCCTCCGGCGCGCATTCGCCGTGGACTTCCAGCGCCGGCCGCCTTTTCGACGCGGCCTCGGCGCTGCTCGGCCTGTGCGACCGGATCGCACACGAGGGCGATGCCGCCATCCGGCTCCAGGCGGCCGCCGACCCGCGCGAGACCGGCGAATGGCCGTTCGCGCTGGAAGAGGCCGTCCTGTCCTTCGGTCCGGCCCTCCATGCGCTGCTGGAACAGCGTGCCGCGGGCGTCGCTATCCCCGTGCTCGCCGCGCGTTTCCACCGGACCGTCGCCGCCGGCGCGGCGGCCCTGTGCGGGCGGTTGCGCGAGCGCGAGAAACCGAACCGCGTCGTCCTTTCCGGCGGCGTCTTCCAGAACGATCTCCTCCGCGCGTGGCTGACGGAGACTTTGTCCGCCTCGGGTTTTGAAGTATATTGTCCGCGGCGGGTTCCGCCCGGCGACGCGGGCGTGGCCCTGGGCCAGGCCGCGGTGGCGTCGGCGTCGGGCTGGTAGCATCTAACTCCATGTGCCTTGCGGTTCCAGCGAAGATCATCGAGTGCTCCGGCAACACCGCCGTCGTCGAGATCGGCGGCGTCCGCCGCGAGGCGAATATTTCATTCATTGACGACGCCCGGCCCGGCGATTACCTGCTGCTCCACGCCGGCTTCGCGATCCGAAAGTGGACCGAGGACGATGTGCGGGAGTACAGGGATCTGCTGAAGCCGCTGGCGGATATGGGCGGGGCATGAGCGCGGGCGAGTCCATCCGCGCGATTCAGGCGCTGGCCCATTCCCTGGGTCGGGCCGTCCAGTTGATGGAGGTCTGCGGCACGCACACGATGGCCGCGTTCCGTACCGGGCTGCGCTCGCTGCTGCCGGACAACGTGAAACTGCTCTCCGGCCCGGGCTGCCCGGTGTGCGTCACACCCATCGACTACGTGGACAAGGCCGTCGCGCTCGCCGGCCGGCCGGACACCGTCGTCGCGACGTTCGGCGACATGATCCGCGTGCCCGGCAGCCGGGAGTCGCTCGAGCAGGCCCGCGCCCGCGGCGCGCGGGTGCGCGTGGTGTACTCCCCGCTCGACGCCCTCGCCGAGGCGCGGGCGAATCCCGGGACCGCCGTCGTCTTCCTCGGCGTCGGGTTCGAGACCACCGCGCCGACCACCGCGTGGGCCCTGCGCGAGGCCGCCCGCGACACGCCCAACTTCTTCGTGCTGTGCGGGCACAAGACCATGCCGCGCGCGATGGCCGCGCTGCTCGCCGGCGGCGAAGTCCGGGTGGACGCGTTCCTGTGTCCCGGCCACGTGAGCGTGATCATCGGCTCAGCGCCCTACGAATTCATTCCCCGCCAGTACGGCCGGCCCTGCGTGGTCGCGGGCTTCGAGGGCGAAGACCTCGCCGCGGCGATCCGGATGGCCCTGCGGCAGCTCGCG
Source organism: Verrucomicrobiota bacterium (assembly GCA_022710725.1). Taxonomy (GTDB): domain Bacteria; phylum Verrucomicrobiota; class Kiritimatiellia; order CAIQIC01; family JAGNIJ01; genus JAGNIJ01. Next base: position 216,191 of record JAKLGK010000001.1, on the reverse strand, counting down.
GACGGCCGCGCGGAGGTCGAGGTGCAGTATACCCGGAGCGTATCGCGCGAGGGTAACGCGAAGGCGCAGGCGGCGATCCGCGAGGCGTTCGAGGAGTGCGACGCCGCGTGGCGCGGGCTGGGCGTGATCCCCGGCAGCGGGCTGCGCATCCGGCCGGAGTGGGCCGCCCACGACGCGGAGCGGCTGCTGGCCGGGCTGGACCGGCCGCCCGCCCGCGAGCCGAAGGGCTGCCGGTGCGGCGACGTCCTGCGCGGCCTGTGCGCCCCGCCGGAATGCCCGCTGTTCAGGAAGGTCTGCACGGCGGACCAGCCCGTCGGCGCCTGCATGGTATCCAGCGAGGGCACCTGCGCGGCGTATTACCGGTTCGGAAAGACGTAGCGCCGGGTTTCCAATGATTGGAAAAAAACGCCGGGATTTTTCCAACCATTGGAAAAAAATAGCGCAAATTTTCCAAACATTGGAAAAATAGACCCATGACTTTTCCAACCATTGGAAAATCCGCCTCCGAACGAATCCTGCTCTCCCACGGCGGCGGGGGCGGGCGCACGAAGCAGCTGCTGCGGGACGTGATCCTGCCGGCCCTGGGCTACGACGGGAGCGAGAAACTGGACGACGCCGCGTACGTCGAGACGCCGGACCGCGAGGTGGCGGTGACGACGGATTCGTACGTGGTGCGCCCGCTGTTCTTCCCCGGCGGGGACATCGGGCGGCTGGCGGTGTCGGGCACGGTGAACGACCTGGCGATGCAGGGCGCGGCGCCGCTGGCCCTGACACTCGGGCTGGTGATCGAGGAGGGGCTGGAAATCGACGTGCTGCGGCGGGCGATGGAGTCGGTCGGCCGGACGGCGCGCGAGGCGGGGGTGCGGATCGTCACGGGCGACACGAAGGTGATCGAGCGGCGGACGGGGGATGGGCTGTTCATCAATACGGCGGGGCTCGGCTCGCGGTACCGCGGCGCGGACACGGGCGTGGGCAACGCGCGGCCGGGCGACGCGGTGCTCGTCAGCGGCACGCTCGGCGACCACGGGGTGGCGGTGATGAGCGCGCGCGAGGCGTGGGGGCTTTCGTCGCGGCTGGAGAGCGACGTGGCGCCGTTGTGGGACATGGTCCGCGGCCTGCTCGACGCCGTGCCGGGCGTACGGTGTCTGCGCGACCCGACGCGCGGCGGGCTGGCGGCGGCGCTGAACGATATCGCGGAGGCCAGCGGCGCGGGGGTGCGGATACGGGAGGACGCGCTGCCGGTGCGCGACGAGGTGCGCGGCGTATGCGACCTGCTGGGGCTGGACCCGCTGAACGTGGCGAACGAGGGCAAGACGGTAGTCGTCTGCGCGGCGGCGGACGCGGAGCGCGCGCTGGCCGCGCTGCGGGCGCATCCGCGCGGCCGGGCGGCGGCGGCGATCGGCGAGGTGGTGAAGGGCCCGGCGGGCCGGGTGCGGCTGGCGACGCGGCTGGGCGGCGAGCGGATGGTGGACGCGCCGAGCGGGGAGGACCTGCCGCGGATTTGCTGAACCGCCGGCAGGCTTTGCCTTTCGCCGGGTCCTGTGCTAGGTTGCGGAAGCCATCGAAACAGGGAAGGAGCAGGACATGCCGATTACGTTCAACGCCAACGAAGCCTTGAAGGTCGCGGAGCGCATCGAGGGGAACGCGGGCGCGTTCTACCGCAAGGCCGCGAAGCTGCACTCCGGCGAGCGGAGCAAGGATCTGCTGTTCAAGCTCGCGGCGATGGAGGACCAGCACCAGGAAACGTTTTCGCTGATGCGCACGCAGCTGGCCGCGGCCGAGAAGGAGCCGACGACCTACGACCCGATGGACGAGGAGCTGCTTTATCTCAAGGCGCTGGCCGACCAGCACGGGGGCGAGGGCTCGCCGACCGCCGCGGACGCGCTGACGGGCAAGGAGAGCATGGAGCAGGTCCTGCGCGTGGCGATCGATCTCGAACACAAGACGGTGCAGTTCTATACCGGGCTGCGCGACCGGGTGCCGGCCAGCCTGGGCCGGGACAAGCTGGACAAGATCATTGCCGAAGAGAAGAGCCATGTCGTTCAGCTCTCCCGGGAGCTTCACGCGGCCCGCGGCAAGGCCTGATTTCACACACATCGGAGACCCCCGCATGTCCACTAAACTGACCGCCGACGAAATCCTGCGGATGGCCCAGCGCCTGGAGGAGAAGGGCGCGCGCTACTACCGCAAGGCCGCGAAACTGCACGTGGCCGGCCGCGAGCTGCTCAACCGTATCGCCGGCCAGGAGGACCAGCATTACCAGTTCTTCGAGGACATGCGCCGCTCCCTGACGCCTGCCGAGAAACCGGAGGGCGAGGACCCGTACGGAGACCTGGCCCCGTATCTGGACGCGATGGTGGACCACCTCAAGATCCAGATCAACCAGTCGCCCGAGGACGCGTTGACCGGCCGCGAACCGCTCGCGGACATCCTGCGCGCGGCCATCCAGATGGAGAAGGACGCCGTGCTCTTTTACTCGGGGCTTCGCGACGCCGCCGCGCCGGCCCTGGGCCGCAAGCGCCTCGACGACATCATCCACGAGGAGATGCGGCACATCGTCTGGCTCTCGGCGCAGGCCAAGGCGTCCTGATCGTCATGCGCCTCGGGCGGGCAGTCCTCGCGGCCGCGTGGCTGGTCGCGGCATCCCGGGCCCCGGCCGCGCCGCCCGCGGATCCGAACTGGCAGGAGGTCGCCCGCGGGCAGGTCGACACGAAGGCCCTGACGCCGCGGGGGCAGACGGCCCTCGACATGCCCGGCCTGAAGTGGCGGCACGCGCACACCCCCCATTTCGTCGTCCATTTCGAGCAGGAAATCTTCGCCCGGAAAGTCGGCCGGATGGCCGAGTTCTTTTACGGCTACATCGGGGCCGATCTCGAAGGCGCGACGGACCGGCTGGAGGGGCGCTCGCACATCTTCATCTTCCGCACGCAAAAGGACTGGAAGGCATTCGGCGCGTCGGCCGGCGACGTGCCCGAATGGTCCTTTTCCCAGGTCGCGGGGCCGGTGATGTTCCTCCAGCAGGCGGCGGACACCTCGTCCAGCGGCGACGTGTTGGCGCACGAGATGGCGCACCTGGTGGTCAACCGGTTCCTCGAGCGGCCGCCGCCGCTGTGGCTGAACGAGGGCCTCGCGGAGTTCTACGAGGAGTTCGCGTACTCCGCCTTCAAGGGCATCAAGAAGAGCCGCCGGTCGCAGTTCCGGCGGCTGAATCGCGTGTTCCCGGTCGCCTCGCTGCTGGAGGCGTCGGCCTATCCGAACGACACCGCGTCCGTCCACGCCTTTTACGAAACCTCGAAGTACCTGGTCGGCTGGCTGCGGCTCGACCGGCCCGCGGACCGGTTCGTGCCGTTTGTCGCGGATCTCGCGGCCGGGCAGGGGTACCAGGCCGTCTTCGCCGCGCGCTACGGGCTGAATTCCGTCGCGGCGATCGAGGCGGAGTTTCTCAAGTTCGCGCGGTAGGCGGCGAGGCGGCCAGGCGGAGGGCGAGGTCCACGGCCTCCGAGGGAGTGGCGGCCACGCGGAGCCCGGGATCCTCGATCCCGTTGCGGACCAGTTTCCAGGTTTGCAAGCCGACCACGGGCACCTTGAGCCGCAGCGCGGCGGCGATTTCCGAGAGCGTGCCGTACTCGCCGCGCACGGCGATCACCGCGTCACAGGCGCGGACGAGCAGCATGTTGCGGTAGGCGCCCAGGCCCGTCGGGATCGCGATGTCGATGAAGGGGTTGGCGCCGTCGGCCGTGTCGCCGGGCAGGATACCGATGGTCAGGCCGCCGGCCGTTTTCGCGCCCTCGGAGGCCGCGGCCATTACGCCGTCCAGCCCGCCGCAGAGCAGGGTGGCCCCGCGCCGCGCGATTTCCGCGCCGACCTCGCGGCCCAACTGGAGTTCATCGTCCGTCGCCTTGTGCGGGCCGAGGACGCCGATTTTCAGGGGGCGGGACGGCCTGGTGCTCACGGATAGATTCTCCCCATCAGCCGCGGGAACGGGATGGTTTCCCGGATGTGCTTGAGCCCGCAGATCCATGCGACGGTGCGTTCCAAGCCGAGGCCGAAGCCGCCGTGCGGTACGCTGCCGTAGCGCCGGAGGTCAAGGTACCACTCGTACGGGGCGGGATTCATGCCCTCCTCGGCCATGCGCTGCCGGAGCGCGGCCAGGTCGTCCTCGCGCTGGCTGCCGCCGATGATCTCGCCGTAGCCCTCGGGCGCGAGCATGTCGAGGTTCAGGACGACGTCCGGGTTGGCCGGGGAAGGCTTCATGTAGAAGGCCTTGATGCGCCGCGGATACTCGGTGATCAGCACGGGGCGGTCGAACTGGCGGGAGATGATGGTTTCCTCGTCGCCGCCGAAGTCCTCGCCCCAGGCGAAATTCCTGGCGTGCTCGATATGGATGGGCCGCTGGGCGACCTGGGCCTCGAGGTCGCGGATCCGTTCGCGCAGGTCGGCCGCCTGTTGGGCCAGCTTGTCCTGCTGCCAGCCCTGGCGCGCGCGGGAAAGCTGTTCGTCCAGGGCGGCGAGTTCAGGGATCAAGGTTTTCAGCCGCGCACGGTCGGCCTCGAGTTCCTGCTCCAGTTTGCGGTGCAGCGCGGGGTCGCGGAGGAGGTCCACGGCCTGGGAGTAGGTCAGGCGGGGGAAGGGCGGGGCGATCCGCTCCAGCGCGGCGGGGTTGCGTCCGAGCAGGGCCAGTTCCTCGCGGCGCTCGGAGAGCGCGGCGCCGACCATGGCGCAGACGAGGCCCTCGGCCCAGGTCATCAGTTCCGGCAACTCGGCGAAGGCGATTTCCGGTTCGATCATCCAGAACTCGGCAAGGTGGCGCCGGGTCTTGGATTTCTCGGCGCGGAACGTCGGGCCGAAGCAATAGACGCGGCCGAGGGCCATGGCGGCGGCTTCGAGGTAGAGCTGGCCCGTCTGCGCGAGGTAGACGGTGTCGCCGAAGTAATCCACGGGGAAGAGCGTGCCCGCGCCTTCGGCGGCGCCCGGGGAGAGGATGGGCGTATCCACGAGGGTGAAGCCGTGGTCGTCGAAGTACCGGCGCGCCGCGCGGATGAGCGTGTGGCGGACGCGGAGGATCGCGGCCTGGCGCGGGGAGCGGAGCCAAAGGTGCCGGTGCTCCATCAGGAAATCCGTGCCGTGGGCCTTGCGGCTGATCGGGTAGTCCGAGGCGGATTGAAGCACCTGCAGGCCGGTCACGGCGAGTTCCGCGCCGCCGGGCGACCGGCTGTCGGCCCGGACGCGTCCCGTGACCATGAGGGACGATTCCTGGCCCAGGGATTCGGCGGCGGAAAAAAGCTCCGCCTGCGCCGCTTCGACTACGCACTGGCACAGGCCCGTGCCGTCGCGAACGAGGAGGAAGGCGATTCGTCCGCCCGAACGCTTGCCGTACAGCCAGCCGCGAATCGAGACGACCTGCTCGAGGCGCTCCTGGAGACTTCGTATGGAAACGGTATCCGCCATGGTGAACAAGGCGCGAGCATAGGTGCCGGGGTGGGGCCCGCCAAGAAAAAAGCCGGGAAGGCGTCGCGGCCCGAGTGACATGTTTTATAAAACATGTCACCGCCCTGCGAACCGGGAATGAAAAGCGGCAGGCCTCACTCCCGTTGGCGATGGAGAAGGCGGACTATGCAGCGCAACAGGGGATTCGCATCCGGGACAAAGAGAAAACGAGCGCCCTCTTCCTTGACCGTGCCGGTATGCTTCAGCCAGCGCAGGTGGCGGTACAATGTCCGGGAGTGCATGGGGAGAGCCTGCGCGAGTTCGGGAGCCGGACGGGGGCCCCGCAGCAACTCTCGAACGATGGCGATGCGGCGCGGATGCGAGAAGGCCGCGGCAACACGCCGGCAATCCGCCGCCATCGCGTCCCCCCGGCGCAGGGCTGCCGTCAAGGCCGCCAGCAGGGGCGAAGCCGACGGAACCTGCGGGTCGGGATAAGGACGGTATCGCACCTCCCGGCCCTGCCGGACCGCCTGCACGAGTTCCCGCGAACTCAACCGGCGAAGCTCCTGGCTGGCCCGCGAAAGTTTCAACGCGGCCCGATCGGCCAGGCCGGAGACGGGTAAGCCCGGCTCGGCGATGATCTGGCGAAGCAGGCGCAGGCGCGTCGGTCCGGCCAGGACCCGGCACGTGCGCCACATGGTGGGATGCAGTTCCATGCGCCTTTTCCCTGAAAAAAAGCCCGCGCGGAAACCGCGCGGGCACTCAAGCTTCACTTACGGCCTTCACGTTCAGCCCACCCTTCCGCCGTCCTCACTTCCCACCGGCGGCCCCTGCGTTGCGGGCATGAGTGAAGCTCAAAACAGATGGCGTCCACCCGAAACGATAGATTCACAAATCGGCGGCGCCTTTGTCCACTGCATTACCGGTGGCGGGCCGTAGGATTATGCCTACGCCGGGGGCTACTCCACGAGGCCGTTTTCCAGGGCAAAACGAATGAGTTCGGCCTTGTTTCTCATCTGCAGCTTCTGCTGGATGCGCGCGCGGTAGGTGGTCACGCTCTTCTCGCTGACACCGAGCTGGGCGGCAATTTCCTTCATGGCCAGGCCGTTCCCCACCAGGACCAGCACCTCGAACTCGCGTTGAGACAGGGATCCCAAGGCGTCCGGACGGCGCCCCCGGCGTTTCTGCGCGGCAAGCCGCCCCCGCATCGTGCGACACATGTAGGTCTCTCCCCGGTGCACGGCCCGGATGGCCTCGACCAGTTCCTCGAAGGGCGCGCCCTTGACCACAAAGCCCCGCGCCCCGCTTTCCATCGCGTGCTGCGCGTAACGCACGTGGTTGTACATGGTCAACACCACGACGCGGCAGGAGGGCCAGGCCTGGCCGATCTGCCCGAGGAGCGTGATGCCGTTTCCATCGGGAAAGTTCAGGTCCAGGATCAGCACGTCCGGCTTCAGCGAGGGCAGTTGCTCCATGACTTCGGCGGGCGTGCCGGCTTCGCCCACGACTTGCAGATCGGGGCTCTGCTTGAGCTGCGAGCGCAGACCCTCCCGGAGCATGACATGGTCGTCGGCCAGCATGAGACGAATCATCGGATGTCCTCCAGGATGACGCGTGAACCGGGCGGCGGGATCACGGCCACGACGCCGGTCCCCCGGCCCTTGACGCTCCGGATTTCAAGGCGCCCGCGGCACAACCGCAGCCGCTCGCGCATGCCGGCCAGCCCGATGCCCTGCGACTCCGGAATCGCGGCTTGATCAAAACCCTTGCCGTCGTCCCGAATCGTCAGGCGGGTCGTGCCCGCGCGGACGTCCAGGTGTATCCGGACCCGCGTGGCCTGCGCATGGCGCACCACGTTGGTCAGGGCCTCCTGGGTGACGCGGTACAGACAGGTCTTGATCTGACGGCTCTGCGGGGAGGGCCGCCCGCGATGGCTGAAGCGGATGTCGATGCCGGAGTCGCCGAACTGGCCGGCCAGGTCCTCCAGGGCGGTTTCGAGGTCGAGGTCATCCAGGATCGGGGGACGCAGCGACGTGGCGAGGTTGCGGACCGTGGCCAGCGCCTCGTCCAGGCGCAGGAGCGCCTTCTGGCGATGCAGGATGGAATCGCGGCGCGCCGGCTGCACGGCCCCCATCTCCAGGCGGGCCAGCGTCAGGATCTGTCCCAGGTGATCGTGCAGCGCGCTGCTGATGAGGCGTCGTTCCCGCTCCTGGATCTCGATCAGCCGGCTGGCCAGGCGCCGGCGCTCCTCGGCCAGGCGCCGCTGGACCGCGACATCCCGGACGATGGCCATGACCGCCGCGCGCCCCTGCCACAGGGTACGGGTGGCCGACACCTCCACGGGCGTCTCCCTCCCGTCCTTGCGCAGTATCATGGCTTCATAACGCTGGGGCGCCTCCTCGCCCCGCAAGCGCCGCCGGAACATGTCCAGCACTCGGCGGGCTTCCGGGGGGCGCGCCAGCCTGGAGATATGCATCCGGTGAAGCTCCCGGATGGAATAGCCCGTGAGTTCCGCCAGGCGCCGGTTGACAAACACCTGGTGGCCGGGCGGCACGGCGATGAGGATGGCGTCAATTCCATTCTCCGCCATCGCCCGGAAATTCTCCTCGCTTTCGCGGAGGGCGCTCTCCGCTTTCACGCGGGCCGAGATGTCGCGCGCGAGGCCGAGAACATGGGTGATCCGGCCCCGCCGGTTGCGGATGGGCTGGAGGCGGGTCTCAATCCACAGGTCGGTGCCCGGCAGGCGCTCCGGCTCCATCTTGATATGGGGCTGGCCGGTCCGGCACACCTTCTGGATGGCCCGCGTATGCTGGCGGGCCACGGGTTGAGGAAAGAGGTCGGTCTGCCTCTTCCCCACCAGCGCGGAAACGGGGCGGCGGAAAAACCGGCAGGCCGCCGAATTGACGAAGCAGACCAGTCCGCTGCGGTCGGTGATGAAGAGCGCGTCGGGCAGGGATTCGGCCAGCAGAGGATATTCCCGCGCGCTTTCAGCCAGGGCCTGCTCGGCCCGGCGGCGCGCGCGCTCGTTGTCCGCGCGCTGGCGGGATGCTCGGATCACGCGGTCATGGTGGCAAGCGATCCCTCGGGCGTCCAGAAGAATCCGCTAGGCAGGCCGGAACAGCCACGATATAGTCAACCTTCCCAAATGGGCCACGGGTCCGCTTCCGGCGGCCGGGCTCGGAAAGGAAAGCCATGACGACGAATCCCCTGCCGGGGCACGCGGACCAGCCGGCCGAGATCACCTGCGCCCAGTGCGGCCAGTTTGTCGGGGCGCTGACCCGCTGCCCGCGCTGCGGCGCGCGCGTGGAGAAGCGCATGAGCATCCGGGTCTTCCGGTACGCGGCGCTGGCGCTGGGCACGATCGGCCTGGGCCTGCTGTACCTGATGGCCACGCACCGCGAACTGCCGGTGGTGCGCATCGGCGAGATCAAGCCGACGATGAATTTCGCGTACGTCCGCGTCGTCGGCGCCGTGTCCGGCGAGCCGCGCGTCTTCAAGGAGGCGGGCAAGGTCCGGTCGCTGCGCTTTTCCGTGGACGACGGCACGGGCGAGATTTCGGTGACCGCCTTCCGCTCCCAGGCCGAAGCCCTGGTGGAGCAGGACCTCGTGCCGTCGCCGGGCGACCGCGTCACGGTGGCCGGCGCCTTGAGCATGACGGCGGACGACGACGTGGTGATGCGGCTGCAGGTGACCGAGCACCTCCAGTTGGAGCGGGCGGAGGTGCCGGTGACGGTCCTGGGCGAGGTCAACGGCGAACTCGTGGGCAACAGCATCCTGGTCGAGGGGACCATCACGGCCGTCAACCCGCCGAAACCGGAGAGCCGGCAGCCGTGGGTGATCGAACTCCGGGACGATTCCGGCGAAGGAGCCATCACCTTCTGGCCGGACCTCTACCCGGATATCGGGGACAAGTCGCTGCTGATCCCCGGGGCCGCCGTGCGGGCGCGCGTGGGCGTCCGCACCTACAAGGACAAACTCCAGCTGATGCTGAACCGCGGGGAGGATCTCGAGGTCCGCGCCGATTCCGCCGAGCGGCAGGTCGCCGGGCCGGGCGCTCCCGCGGAAGAAAAGCCGGCGCCGGCCGCCGCCGCGCCGCGTTCCGTCCCCACGCGGGTCGAAGCCGCGACGGAGATTGCCGATGTCACCGTCGACATGAAGGGGAAGGAAATCACGGTTCTCGGCCGCGTGGCCGAACTGCGCGCGCCGGCGCCGGGCTCCCGGGCTCCGTACACGATGGTCCTGGAGGACCAGGGCCGGCGGATCCCCGTGGTCTACTGGGATGACGTGGCGACCCGCCTCGGGGAGAACGCGCCGTCCACCGGCGTGCTGATGAAGGTCCGCGGCCTGGTGGATGTCTACGAGAAGACCGTGCAGATCAAGGTCACCCATTCCGCGAAGGTGAAACTGGTGGACGTGGAGCCCCCGGCCGCGCCGGCCCCCGCGGGCGAAGGCCTCGTGGAGATCGGCAAGCTGACGGCGGACATGAAGGGCCGGGTGTTCACCGTGCGCGGCGCGCTGGGCGAGCCCCGGTCGCTGATGAAGGGCATCGTCTATCCCTTGAGCGACGGCACCGGCCAGATCGACCTGCTCCTGTGGGACCGGATGGTCCCGGGCCCCGAGCGGGACAAGCTGGAGCCGGGCCGGACCGTGAAGGCCACGGGCGCGATCGGCGATTACCAGGGCCAGTTGCAGATCGTCCCCGCCAGCGCGCAGGCCGTGGAGCTGGAATAACCGGAGCGCGACCCGATGATGCTGAACATCCTGACGGTTCTGGGCGTCACGATCCTGGGCACCGTGCTGTCGTGCACGATCTCGGTGCTGCCCGCCCTGCACGCCTACAACGTGCTGGGCGCGCTGGTGCTGCTGTTCTACTGGCTGATCGAGAAGGGGATGTCGATCCCCTCCGAGGTCTTCCTTCCGTTCATGGCGGGCATCGTCGTCGGATGGTCCATGCTCAACACGATCCCCTCCATCCTGCTGGGCGCGCCGGACGAGAGCGCCATGTTCACGGTGCTGCCCGGCCAGAAGTACCTGATGAGCGGCCGCGGGTACGAGGGCACGATGATGACCGGCGTCGGCGGCCTGGCGGGCGTCTTCTTCCTGGTCTGCGTGGTCGGCCCGTTCGCGCCGCGCGTGCTGCCCGTGGTGCAAGGCGTCCTGCGGCCGCACATGCACTGGATCCTCTGGGTGATCATCACGTACATCCTCATGTCCGAGTGGCCGAAGGGCGGCAACCGGGGGCCGGCGGGCCTGGCCAAGTTCGCGGACGCCTGGCGCTCGCTGGGGGCGGGGCTCGCGACGTTCTTCCTCTCCGGCCTGCTCGGGTTCATCCTGCTCTACCGTTCGCCCGTGTCGGTGGACATGGCCTTCCAGAACATCATGCCCGCCTTCGTCGGCCTCTTCGCCGTGCCGTGGTGCCTGCTCAACATGATCAGCGGGGCCAACGTACCGCCGCAGCGCATCGCGCACTCGCTGGAGCTGAACGGCGACCTGATCCTGCGCAGCGCGGCGGCGGGCGGGCTGGGCGGCGGCTTCGCGGCGTTCTTCCCGGTCATCACCGGCGGCATCGGGGGCCTGCTGGCCGGCCACGCGACCGCGCAGCGGGACGAGAAGGTCTTCATCATGTCGCAGGGCGTGTCGAAGCTCGTGTACTACGTCGGCTCGTTCATGCTGCTCTTCGTGCCGGGGCTGGGGCTGACCCGCGGGGGCGCGGCCTGGATGATGAAGGGCCTCTATGTCCCGCGCAGCTACTACGACTACTTCATGGTGCTGGGCGCGATCGCCATCTCCGGCGCGGTCGCCTTCCTCATGATGGGGCCCCTGACGCGGGCGACCATCCGGTTCATCGAGAAAGTGCACTACCGCAACGCGTCGCTCGTCGCGCTGGTGATCATCCTGGCCATCGTGTACCTGATGACCGGATGGGGCGGGATCCTGGTGATGATCGTGGCGACCGGCATCGGGCTGATCCCGGTGCTGTTCGCGTCGCGCCGGCTGAACTGCCTCGGCATCCTGCTGCTGCCGATCGCCTGCAACATGTCCGGCTTCGGGCAGCAGATCGCCATGTGGCTGCGGCTGATTTGAACGGAGGACCCGGATGAAAGGCATATCCCATTTCGTCAGCGGGGTGATGGCGGCGTCGTTTTGCCCGTGGGCGGTCCGGGCCGCCGCGGAAGGCAATCCCCTCTACTTCATTCTCGGCGGCGCATTCGGCATCCTGCCGGACACGATCGACTTCAAGTTCTACCGGTTCTTCTACCGGCACGACTTCTACGTCGACCCGGACCCGCAGAACCCCGATCCCCAGGCCATCGCCGACGAGCTGGCCAGGGCGGTGGACAAGGCGCGGACGGCGGGGCGGGCGGTCCGGATCAAGCTCAACACCGTGCGGATGGGCGCGGATTACTGGCGGCAGTACATCGTGCGGTTCGACGCGGAGAACCAGGAGGTGCAGGTCCGCATCGGGCCCGTCGTCAACACCGGGCAGGTCCCCGTGCCGAACAGCGAGCCGGCGGAGCGGAAGATCGGCCGCGCCCGGCTGGCCGCCCCGATCGTCCAGACCTACGACGCCACGACGCGGGTGGATATTTTCGACGGCCCGACCTTTGCGCTGGAGGCGGACGGGCAGGGGCGCGTGGTCCTGCACTTCCTGCCGTGGCACCGCAACTGGAGCCACAGCTTCTTCGTCGGCGCCGCCTGGGCGCTGCTGGGCTGGCTGCTCTGGAGCTGGCAGGCGGCGGTGGTGATCATGGCGGGCTACGCGGCCCACCTCCTGGAGGACCAGCTCGGCTTCATGGGATCCAACCTGTTCTTCCCGATCACGAAGAGGCGGTTCATAGGCCTGCACGTCATGCGCTCCGGCGATGCGGTTCCGAATTTCAGCGCCGTGTGGTTGAGCTGCCTGCTGATCTTCTGGAACCTGTACCGGATGACGCCCGACCTGCTGTACCATTTCAACTTCCTGCAGCTCATCTTTTTCGGCGCGGTCCTGCCCATCGGCCTCTTCGGCCTGGTCCACTGGCTGCTGACCCGCGGCGACAAGGGGCGGGAGGGGCCGGTCGAGCTGGAGGACGAGTTCGGCGACACCATGACGTCTTGAGCGGGCGGCGCGTTCACTCCCCCGGCGGGACTATGAAGGAGAGCGAGGCGTCGGGCTCCAGTTCGATTTCGCGCCGGTAGACCAACCGGTCCCCGGCGCGCACCTCAACGAGGCGCTTGCCCGCGCGCAGGAGCAGCTCGACGGGAGCGCTTCCCGCGGACTGGCCGTCCACCCAGACCTCCGCCGAGGCCGTCTCGCAGAAGATCGTGACCCGGCCGGTCTCCACCTTGCCGGATCCTTCCCCGGCGCCGGCCAGGACCACGCGGCGCGGCGCGGCGCGGGCCGCCGCGGAGGAGGGGGGCGATGCCGGGGGGAGCGCTTCCAGCACAAACCGCAGCGTCTGCTTCGCAGGCCACTGCTCCTTGCCGCTCCAATCCTTCCCCGGGTCCGCCAGCGTGGCGAGGTGCGTATCGATCGGGATATCCTTCCAGCCTTCCTTGCGAACGACGAGGCGCGCGGTGAGGCGGTAGCCCTCGTTCGTGTTGAACGTCGGACGGCAGAACCCTCCGGGCGACAGGATGGTCAGCGACTCCCACCGCTTCTTGAACCACCGGACTTCCCAGTTCAAATCCACCGCCAGCGCGCACGGCGTCACGCCGAGCGCCTGCTCCTTTTCCCGTCCGTCCCCGGGCACGGCGAGCACCGTGGCCCCCGGCGGCGCCGTCTCGATGGTCAGCCAGAACGTGTGATCCGACTCGTGGATGGCCGCGGCCGCACCCAGCGCCCACGCGGCCTGCCCGGCCAGGATGAGCGCCCGGATCGTGCCGGCGGCGCGCCCGCCCGGTCGGCTTGCCCGGCGCGGGCCTGATGGTGGCAACTGCGACATGTACTATAAGTACCACTCCGCTACCGCCCTGTAAACCGCGCGCCCGCGCCAGTCATAACCCTATATGGATTAATAGATTGAATATCTCCTGGTCCCGGCAGGTGAAGCGAAGCCGTGTGCCCATTCGGGCCGCGCGGGCTCTGTTGACAGCCGGGGACATCCTCGGTACTCTAGTAATTGAATCCAGAGGTGTAATTTGGATACTTCGCGCATCGGCTGTTTCACGCGGCCGGGAGCGCGGGGTGTCGGTTGATTTGAGCAACTGGCCCTGTGATATGAGGACCGGACGTAAAGCGAAAAGATGGTTGCTGGGCCTGGCGATCGGCATCGTCTGCCTGACCAGTGTGCCCGCGCGCGGCGACATCATCAGCCTGATCGCCTACGTGAGTTCGGCGCTGCTGCTGGACGATGGGATCACGGCTCTGCCGTACGGCTCGATCGTCTACATCTACGGGGATGCCAACGGCGACATCGACCCCATGGCCATGTTCAACGACTGCTACCTGCCGGGCACCGCCACCGACGACGATATCCTGTTGGGGGTCGTGCATATCGGGCAGCCGTACTACAACGCCGGCGGCGGCGATATCGACGGCACGTTCCTCTCCGACATGGTGATCACCTGGGACAACACGGAAGTGAACATAGAGAATCTGTACATCCGCTTCTTCAACACCCTGGATTTCACGGGCGGGGAAGTGGCATGGGGTCAGTCGCCGCTCTACGAGGCGGAGGAGAACTTCCTCGTCGTCGAGCAGGACTTCGAGGGCGGGTGGGAGGCCGATTCCAACAACTGCTTTGTCGTCATCCCCGAGCCGAGCACGGCCCACCTGATGCTGCTTTCCCTGGCGTTGCTGGCCGGTATGGGCGCCAGCGTCAGGAAACAATCCCGATCTCAACGGGCGGACGAGAAGGCGTCGAAGGAGGCGAGCGCGTCATGAATAAAGACAACGATTCCCTCATAACGCGGCGGGCCTTGAAGGATCTGCCCGGAGTTCTTGTCCTGGCCCTGCTGTGCGCCGCCGGGCCCGCCTTCGGCCAGATCCTGCCGGGCACGCTGGGCGTCGATACGACGACCACGCTGAACGAGAACAACGTGGTCCTGGAAGACGGCGACCTGGTGCAGATACTGTGGGCCACCAGCAATATTCCGTATCCGCCCGACTACGACGGCAACCCGGACCCCCGCACGGCACCGATGGCCGACATCGCCGAGCCTTCCGGCATCACCAACGCCTGTGTCCGGATCGGAGACGGCCTGGTGCCGGGCGCCCCGGGCTACGAGCCGGGCAGCATCGTCGTCCTGGTCTCCAACACCGTCCGCGACGCGGACGCCTACCTGGGCACGCCGGTCTTTGTGCGCGTCTTCAATGCCTCGACGGCGACCGGCGCGTCGTTCTACGGCGAAGCGGCGCCGCAGCCGGTCCCGGAGGACGGCCACCTCTATTTCAACATCGACAAGACCCGCTACGCGCTCGACACCCGGGACAACGACGGCGACGGCCTGAACAATTCCTGGGAGGAGAGCGGTGGCACGGATCCGGACAATCCGCACAGCGACACGGACGGCGTGAACGACTGGGAGGAGTGGGTTGCCGGCACCGACGGCCGCGATCCGGACTCCGTGTTCATCCTGGCCCGCATCCAGCAGGGCGCCGGCGACGAGGCCGTCGTCACGTGGGATTCCGTGGCGGGCAAGCGGTACGAAGTCTATTACACCACCGATCCGCTGGACGCCGAGGATCCGCCGCCGACCTGGAGCAAGGTCAGCGGGCCCGATCCCATCACGGCCACAGGGGCGCTGACCGAACTGCCCGTGTCGTCCGGCCTGGCCGCCGGCCGCGGCCACTTCCGCGTCGTGGTGCTGCAGGACGAGTAAGCGGGCGCAACGCATGAAAAAAACGGCCGCCCCGGAGGGCGGCCGTTTTGTATTTTTCCGCGTGGCCGGAGCGGCTTACTGGTAGTAGGGCGCGAGCCGATCCATCAGCTTGTTGATTTCCTTCCGCTCTTTCCAGTCGTCGGTATGGCCGGCGCCGGAGGCCGTGTAGACCGCCCGCCAGGCTTCGCGCACCTCGCCGTAGGCCGATTGCGTATGCCGTCCGCCCTCGCCCTTGTCGATAGCGACGTTCACGATGTTCACCAGGTGCTGGCACCGGTTGCAGAAGCGGCCCGCGCGGTTCAGGAAGTCCTGGTCGCCCGGCCACTTGCCCTGGTACTCCTCTTTCAGCTTGTTCGACCATTTGACCAGCTGCTCGGCGATCGAGCGGATGTCCTTCATCTGGTCCGGCGCCGGCCAGCCCGCGAGGGACGGGGTCGCCAAACTCAACGCCACCGCCGCCGCCAGGAACCACAGGCCGCTGCGTGTCCACGTGCTCATGTGCTCTCCCTTGGTTGAGGTTTCGATCCTTCATCATACGGACCGCCGGGCCGCGGTCAACGCAATCCGGGACTGTCGCCGCGCCGGGCAATGGGTTAGAATGACGGGCCGTG
Source organism: Verrucomicrobiota bacterium (assembly GCA_022710725.1). GTDB lineage: Bacteria > Verrucomicrobiota > Kiritimatiellia > CAIQIC01 > JAGNIJ01 > JAGNIJ01. The sequence goes on along the minus strand of JAKLGK010000001.1, from coordinate 200,349 downwards.
AACAGGCGGGGCATGATATCGAGGGGCGGGTTCCTCGTTGTCGCGGCTTTGCTGGCCGCGGCGGCCTGGCCCGCCAGCCGGACCCGGGTCGTGACCTACGACGAGGCCAGCCACGCGCACATGGCCTGGCTGCTGGACCGCGGCCAGGTCCCGTACCGCGACTTCGCGGCCAACCATCTTCCCTTCTTCTGGATGCTCGTCCGGCCGCTGGCGTCCCGGCTGGCGGATCCCCTGCGCACGATGAATCTGGCCCGCGGGCTCGCGCTCGCCGGGCACCTGGCCTTCCTGCTCCTGCTGGCGGCGCACGCGGCGCGGGGGCGCGACTCCGGCGCCCGCGCCTGCGCCCTGGGCGCGCTCGCGTTCATGGCGCTGCTGCCGCCGGTGCTCCCGTTCCTCGTCGAGTTCAGGCCCGACAGCCTGTCGAATCCGCTGCTGGCGGGCGGGCTCTGGCTGCTGCGGGGGCGTCCGTCGCGGCGGCGGGCGGCGGCGGGCGGTTTTCTGGTCGTCGCGGCCATGCTCATCAACACGAAACTCCTCCTGCTGCCGGTCGTGCTCGCGGCGGCCGCCCTGTGGCGCGCCGATGACCGGCGGGCGGCGTGGGCCCGGGCCGGCTGGGCCGCAGGCGGCGCAGGCCTTGCGCTGCTGCTGGCGGCCGGAGTGCTGAAAGGATACGGCATCGACCCGCGCGCGGCGTGGCAATCGGCCGTTGCCTACAACGCGGCCCTGGAACGCATGCATACGTTCGGGGCCGGACTCTGGCGCGCGCTCCGGGATCAACCGCTCCCGCTGGCCTGCGCCGCAGCCGGGGCGGCGGGATGGGGCTGGCGCGTGGCTCGCCGCCGCGAGCGGGCGGGCGCCTTCGAAACGGGCGTCGTCCTCTTTCTCCTGCTCCAGGCCGTGCTTGCGACCAAGCCCTGGCTCCAGTACACCGCTTCGTGGTTCCTGCTCGCCGCCGTCCTGCCGGCCGCCCTGGCCGCGCGCGCCGCGGAGGAATGGCCCCGCTGGTGGCTCGGCCCGGCGGCGCTGGTCCTGGTTCTGCTGGCGCTGCGCGCCCTGACGGCCCCGGCCGCGGAACAGGGGCCGGTGATCCGGTTCGCCGACGGGAGCCGCTTCTCGCCGACGAGGACGGTCCAGGCCCGTGCGCTTCGCTATCTCCTCGATCGCGCCGCCCCCCACGACCGGGTGGTCGCGGCGTTTCCCTGGCATCCCCTGTGCCGATCCAATACCTTTTATAAAATCATCAGCGATTTCGACGGACGCGGGCACGACGGGCTCGAATGGGCCGCCCGGAACCTCCCCGGATTCCCGCGCGCGGACCGGCTGACCCCGGAGGGGTACCGCTCGGAACTCGAAGAGCGGCCGCCGGCGGTCGTGTTCCTTGGGATCCTGTCGGAGGGCGGCCCGGCCTGGTCGCCGTACTCCGAGGCGCAGACCCGGGCGCTCGAGGCTTTTTTCGACGCCCACGGCGCGGAGTACGGCATGGCCGAAATTCCGGGCACGCCGTTCACGGTCATGCAGCGGGTGGACAATACGAGGCCGGCCCCATGAGGAGGCGGCCATGACAATGGTGGCCGGTGCGGCGGCGCTCCTTTTTTTCATCAACCTGTGGGCCGCGGCCGCGTTCTGGGCCGGCTGCCCGCTGCCGTTCGATGCGGCGGCGGTTCTGGGGATGGCGAGCGCCTTGATCGTCGTCGGCTGGCGCCGGAAGCAGGTAGCGGAAGGCAAGGCGAGCGGCCGCGCCGTCCGGCTGGCTGCTTTTCTCCTGCTTTCGCTGCCGCTCTATCTCTGGATCAGGACGCACGTCGGACACGACTGGCTGTGTCATATCCCGCTGACCGGAAGCATAGGGCGCGGAAACCTGCCCGTTCGCGATCTGGCCAGCCCGGGTCGCCTGCTGCCCTATCACTACGGGTTCGACGTGCTGGCCGGGGCCTTCCTTCGCCTCGCGAGGCTCGCGGCGCCTGGAAGGCACGTGGAATCGGCGCTGGACGCGACGTCGTGGGCGGCGCTCGTCCTCCTCCTGGCCGCGGCATGGGCCTGGTGGCGCGGTTTCAACGCGGGCCTGCCGGAGGAGTGGCGCGTCGGCCGCGGCGAGATGATCCTGGCGATGATCCTGATGTTATGCGGCGGCGGGCTGGTCTTTCTCGGCAAGTTCCTCGATCCGTCGGTGGAAACGTGGAGAAACAATGTATACGCCGCCTGTCATCCGCTGCCCCTCTTCATCGGCCGCCGTCCGACCCCGCTGGGCCAGGCGTTCTTTCTCTTTCAGATGGCGGCCCTGCCGGGATTGCGCGACCCGGCGCGGCGGCGCCCGGCCGCCTGGGCGTCGTTGGCGGTGTCGAACGCGGCGCTGTGGCTGACGTCGGAGGATTTGGCCGTGGCCTCCGCGCTCGTGGCGCTCGGGCTGCTGCTCTCGCCGGCCTGGCGCGCGGCGGCGCGCTTCTTCCTGGGGGCGGCGGCCGCCGCGCTGGCCGTGGCCGCGATACAGGGGGGGCTGCTGACGGCGCTCGTGTTTCACCCCGGTGGCGCGGGCGTGGCGGGCTGGCGGATCCGGCCGCCCTTCATGCCGGGGTGGGGGCTGGGCGAGCCGGGCTGGGGGCAAGGCCGTTTCTGGGCGGCCTGGCTCGCGGAATTTCCGGTGGCGCTGTGGCTGCTCCCGGCGGCGGGGCTGGCCGCCCGCTTTCAGAAAAAACGGCTTCCGCCCGAGTGGAAAGCGCTCGCGGCCTGCGCGGGCCTGTTCCTGCTGCTGCCGCTTTTCGTGCAGGCCCGCTTCTCGCCCAACGACCTGCACCGGCTTTTTTTCCTGCCGCAAATGATCTCCCTGCTGATGCTCCCGCTGCACCTGCGCATCCTGCTTCCGCGGCCGGCGTGGAGAACGCCGATCCTGGCGCTCGTGGCCGCGCTGCTCGTGGCCGGACCGCTGCCCGCCCTGCGCGCGGAGGTCCGTCGATTCGATGCCCTGTACGGGCCCGGTTGGCAGCCGGACCTGGCGCTGCCCCTTCCTGCGGACCGGTTCGAGCGCGGCGCGGTCTGGCTGGTCTCGACCCGCTACCTGCCCGCGCTGCACTACAACGGCCTCTTTGCGCTCTCCGCCCCGTTCGGGATGTACGGGCCGAACTACTTCAAGATCTATCCCGCGCAGCACGAGGAATGGCTGGCGCGCTGCCTGGAAGACCCGGTCCGCTTCGGCGCGACGCGCGCCCTCCTGTCCCGCGAGGATGCCGCGCGCCTGCGCGCGAACGGCGCGCCGTTCCGGGCGGAGGACGTGATCGACTCGGCGGGCGAGCCGGCGGTCCTGGCATTCTTTTCGAACGGATCCGGGCCATGAACCTTCGCTCCGGCGCCGCGTGGGGTCTGGCCGCCTGGGCGGCGGCGGGCGGCCTGGCCGTGCTGACGGCGGCGACGAGGCTCCCGTACTCGTACGACGAGGTGTCGGCGGCGCACTGTGTCTGGCTCGTGTCCGGCGGGGCGACGCCGTACGCGGACTTCGCGGTCAACCATCCGCCGTTTTACTGGTACCTGCTCGCGCCGTGGTCGCGGTGGCTGCCGCCGGATGCCCGCGCGCTGGCCGTCTACCGCGCGGTGGCGATCGCGGGGCGCGGCCTGTTCCTGGCGTTCCTCGCGGGCCTGGCCTGCCGCGGGCTGGACCGCGGGGCGCGGCCCTGGGCGGCGCTGGGGATCGCGGTCGTCGCGGTCAGCGCGCCGGCGCTGGACTACCTGGTCAAGTTTTCGCCGGACGCGATATCCAACGCGCTGCTCTTCGGTGCGCTGCTGTTCCTCGCGCGGCCGGGAGTCCGGCCGGCGGCGGCGTGGTTCGCCGGCGGCTTCGTCATCCTGGTTTCGCTGTTGAGCAACATCAAGTACGGCGTGTTCGCGCTGTTGATCGGGCCGGTCGCGCTGGCGGCGGATCTCCGGCGCGGGGGCCGTCCGTGGAAGCCGGCCTTCTGGCTGCTGGCTGGGACCGCCGCGGCGCTCGTCTTCGCCTGCGCGTCGCTCCGGTTCGCGGGCATCGAGCCGGGCTGGGCCTGGGACATGGTTTTCCGGTACAACGCGTTCCGCGAACGGCTGGCGATGGCGCGCGGCGGCCTGCGGCTGGAACTGCTGCGCCATCCGCTGCTGCTGCTCTACGCGGGCGCCGGCCTGGCCGCGTGGCTGGCGGACGCGGCGCGGGCGCGCCGGCTCGAGCCGCTCCTCCTGGCGGCGCTGGGTTTCCTCGCGGCAAGCGCGGCCACCGTCTCGCGGCCGTACAGCCAGTACCTCGGCACCTGGTTCCTGCTGGCGGCCCTGTTCCCGGCGCGGGCCTGGGCGCCCCGACTGGCGCGCGGGCGCGGCGCGTGGCGGGCGCTGGTCCTGCTGCTGGCCCTGGCCGTTCCGCTGCAGGCGGCGTGGCATTACTCCCGGCCCGGCCTCCGGCGCGCGCGGGAGGAACAGCAGGCCGTGTTCCGGTTCATGGAGGCGGCGACGCCCCGCGACGGATTCGTGATCGCGCACATGGCCTATCATCCGGTGTGCCGCAGCAACACGTTCTACAAGTTCTCGGCCGACATGGACGGCCGCGAGGACGCGTACGACCGGGTGGCCGCCGCCATCCCCGGCTTCCGCCCGGCCGACCGCTTCACCCCGGCGCAGTACGCGCGCGACCTCGAACGCCATCCGCCGGCGGTGATCTTCGAGGGATTCGTCAGAGCTGGCCGGCTCGAGGGGGGGCCCTACATGACGGCGGCGCAGGCGGAGGCGCTGGGCCGGTTCCTGCAGGAGCGCGCCGCGGAATACGAATACCTGGAGGTCTCCTCGCCGCGCCACCCGGAATGGCCGCCGTTCGTGGTCACGCGGAGGCGGACTCCGCCGCCGCCTTGAGCGGCATCGCGCGTTGAACAAGGGGGCGGCTCTGGTATGCTGCCCGACGGCCTTTCATGAAGGATGCCGCGTCCAGCGAAAAGCAGACCATCCTCCTGACCGCCGCCCTGCTGGCGGCGGCCGTCTTCATCGCTTACACGCCGGTGCTGAACGCGGGCTTCATCTGGGACGACAACGAGTTCGTCACCGAAAACCCCGACCTCGATACGCTCGCCGGGCTCAAGACCATCTGGTTCCACCCGAAGGACAATCCGCACTACTTTCCCCTCCTGATGACCGTCTTCTGGGTGCTGCGCCAGGTCCTGGGCGTGCACCCGATGGGTTATCACCTCGTCACGCTGGCGTTCCACATCGCCAACGTCCTGCTCGTCTGGCTGATCCTGCGTCGCCTGGGCGAGCGGTCCGCCGTCCTGGCCGCGCTCGTGTTCGGGCTGCACCCGGTCCACGTCCAGTCCGTCGCCTGGGTGACGGAACTGAAGAACACCCTGTCGGGTTTTTTCTTCCTCGGCGCGCTGTATGCCTGGCTGGACGCGGACGGGCCGGGCCCGGCGGGCGGGCGGCGGGGGTGGGGCGGGTACGCGGCCTGCCTCGGCCTGTTCCTGGCCGCGCTGTTGAGCAAGACCACCGTGGTGTCGCTGCCGCTCGCGATCGTCCTCGTGGATGCCTGGCGCGGCGGCCGCCTGCGGCGGCGCACCCTCGTCCTGGCCGCGGCCCTCGCGGCGCTGGCCCTGGCGCCGGCCTGGGTGACGATGGGGCTCGAGCGCTCGCGGAACGTCGAGGGCCTGTCGGCGGTCTTCACGACCGGCGAACGCTGGCTCGTCGCCGGCCGCTCGTTCTGGTTCTACCTGGACAAGCTGTTCCGGCCGTCCGGCCTGATGATGATCTACCCGCCGTGGCCGATGGACGCCGCGCGGGCCGCGCAGTACGCGCCGCTGCTGCTGGCGTTCCTGGCCGTGGCCGGGCTCTGGGCCGGCCGCCGCGCGTGGGGGCGGGCGCCCGGCCTGGGCCTCCTGTTCTTCGCCGCCGCCGTGATGCCGATCCCGTTCCTCGACATCAACTTCGTGCTCCAGCACGCGTTCGTGGCCGACCATTTCCTGTACCTGCCCAGCCTCGGAATCCTGCCCGTCGCCGCGGCCGGCCTCTACCGGCTGGCGGAACGGCTCAAGCGGCCGGGCGCGGCGTTCGCGGTCCCGCTCGTCCTCGGGGCGATGACCTGGGCGCACGCGCGGGTGTTCCGGGATCCCGGCACGCTCTGGCGCGACGTCCTGGCGCGCAATCCGTACGCGCCCGCCGCGCACAACAACCTCGGGCTGCACCTGTCGAAGCAGGGCGATCCCGTCGGCGCGATCGAGCAGTTCCGGCAGGCGATCCGGCTGCATCCCGGCAGCTCGAAGGCCTGGAACAACATGGCGACGGAGCTGCTCCGCATCGGCGAGGAGGAGCAGGCCTTCGCGGCGCTGCGCAAGGCGGTCGAACTCAACCCCGCCTATTTCGAGGCGCGCAACAACCTGGCCGCGCTGCTCACGAAACGCGGCGCGCTCGACGAGGCGCTGATTCACCTGCGCCGCGCGCTGGAGCTGAAGCCGGACTACTTCGAGGGCTACTACAATCTCGGTTCCCTGCTCGCGGGCGCCGGCCGGCCGGCGGAAGCCCTCCCGCCCATGCGCCGAGCCCTGGCCATGCGGCCGCAGGACGCCGGCGTCGTCAACAACCTGTCCCGCGCGATTTCGGAGGGACTGCCGCCGGCCGTGGCCGCCGCCGAACTGCGCGCGCTGGCGGCGTCCTACCCGGGGCATCTCCCGCTGCGGGTCCGCCTGGCCGAGGCGCTGTGGCGGGCGGGAGACCGGGCCGCCTCGGAAGCGGAATTCGAGGCGATTCTCCGGCAATTCCCGGGCTCGGTGGAGGCGCTGCTCCAGCTGGCGCTGGCCCGCCAGCGCGCCGGGGCGGACGCGACCGCGCGCGACCTGCTGGAGCAGGCCGTGGCGGCGGAACCGGACCATGCGGGCGCGATCCACGCCCTGGCCTGGCGGCTGGCCACGCACCCCGACGCGGGCCAGCGCGACGGCGCGCGCGCCGTGACCCTGGCACGGCAGGCCTGCGAGCGGCTTTCCTACGGCGACTATACGCTGCTCGACGCCCTGGCGGCGGCGCTGGCCGAGACCGGGCAATTCGAGGAGGCGCGGCGGATCGTCCTCCTGGCGGTCCGCCAGGCGCCGCCGGACGAACGGCGCGGCGCGATCGAGGCGCGCGGCCGGCTCTACGAGCAGGAGTTGCCATACCGGGATCCGTCCTTCGCGGGGGTGACTCATGATGAGTAATCGGACGCCCTTGCCGAAGGCATCGCGCGGGCTGGGCCTCGCGGCGTTGGCGCTGGGCCTGGCCTTCGTCGTGCGCGCCGCGTACCTGTATGCCCAGTCGGACGCGCCGGCCTTCCGCCATCCCGAGGTGGACGCGGCCTACCATGACTACTGGGCGCGCGCGATGGTGTCCGGAGACTGGACCCCGCCGCCGGGCCGGCCCGACCCGGAGATCCAGCCGAGAGCCTACTTCCGTCCGCCGGGCTATCCCTTCTTCCTGGCGGCGGTGTACCGCGTGCTGGGCCCGGACTACCTGCTTCCCCGGCTGGCGCAGGCGGCGCTGGGCCTGTTGAACGTCTGGCTGGCCTTCGTCGCCGCTCGACGCTGGTTCGGCGCGTGGGCGGGCGGGTTGGCCGCGATCTTCATGGCGTTGTACGCCGGCTTTGTATACTTCGAGGGCGAATTGCTGGAGCCGGTGCTGCTGGTGACGTTGAGCCTGGGGTTCATGCTGGCGCTGGGGCCCGGGCGGGCGGGGCGGCCACGCCTGCGCGCGGCCGCCGCGGGGGCGCTGCTCGGCCTGTACGCCCTCGTGCGGCCCAACGGCCTGCTCTTCGCGCCGGCCGCGATCGGCTGGCTGGCCTGGCGGGCGCTCCGCGCCGGGACGCCCCGGGCCTGGCGGGCGCCGGCGCTGGCGCTGCTCGCGGGGCTCGGCGTTGCCGTGGCGCCCGCGGCCATCCGCAACCTGCGGGCCGCCGGCGACGCGGTGCTGATCTCCTCCAACGCGGGCATCAATCTCTTCATCGGCAATCATCCGCAAGCCGAGGGCGTGGTGATGTTCACCCTGCCGGGGCTGGGGGTGTTCGGCACGTCGTTCGACTACCCGGCCCTTGCGCGCGCCGTCGAGGCGCGGGTCGGGCATCCCCTCAAGGATTCCGGCGTCTCGCGCTACTTCACGGGCGAGGCGCTGCGGTTCATCCGCCGGGACCCGGCGGGTTTCCTCCGCGGGCTGGCCCGGAAGACGCTGCTGTTCTGGGGCCCGGTGGAAATGGGGCATAACAAGGAGGACTACTTCGAGTTGAAGCGCGGGCCGGTGCTGCGGTGGCTGCCGGGCTCCTTCGCGCTGGCGCTGGCGCTCTGCGGCATGGGGGTCTTTTCCTTGCGCCGGGGCGCGGGGTACCCCGCCGCGGCCCGCGAGGCGGCGGCGCTGATGGGGCTGTACGTGGCGGCCATATTCTTGAGTCATCTCCCGTTCTTCGTCGCGGGCCGTTACCGCCTGCCCGTCGTGCCCTTCCTCCTGATCCTGGGCGCGGCCGGCGTGGCGGAGGCGGTCCGGGCGTGGCGCGAGGGGCGGCGCGGCGCCGCGCTGCGGGCCTGCCTCGTCGGCGCGGCGGTGCTCCTGCCGGCCTCGATCAACTGGGCCGGCTACCGGCCCAACGAGGCCAAGTGGCGGTACGAGCAGTTCATCGCGCTGCAGGCCGCGGGGCGCGCGGAGGAGGCGCAGGCGGCTTTCGCGAAGCTGGCCGCCAGGGAGCCCGGCTTCCTGCACGCGCTGTATCACCAGATGGGCACGGGCCTGGCCGACGCGGGGCGGTTCGAGGAGGCGCGGGATTTCCTGGCGGACGCGCTCCGGTTCAAGCCGGGCGTGCCCGACACCCTCGCGAGCCTCGGTTCCGTGCTGTATCGGCTGGGCCGGACGGAAGAAGCGCGCTCGTACTTTGCCGAGGCCCTGCGGGTGGCGCCCGCGCACCGGGCGGCCCGGCTGAACCTGGCCGCGCTCCAGGCCGGGGAGGGGCGGACGGAAGAGGCCATCGTGCAGTACCGCGAACTGTTGGTGGCGGCGCCGGACGATCCGGAGGTGCTCGGCCCGCTGGCCGCCGCCCTCGAGCAGACCGGCCGCCGGGAGGAGGCCCTGCCGTTCCAGGAGCAGGCCGTACGCGCGGCGCCCGGCGACGCGCAGGGGCACAGCAGCCTCGGCGCGCTGTACGGGGAATCGGGCCGGCCGGCCGAGGCCCTGCGCGAATTCGAGGCGGCGCGCCGGATCGAGCCGGGACACTGGCCGGCCTGGTTCGGCGCGGGCGTGGTCCTCGCCCGGCAGGGCGCGTGGGAGGAATGTATCCGGATGATGACGCAGGCCGCGCGCCTGAAGCCGGACGACCGGCAGCCCTATTTCTACATGGCGGGCGCGCTGCTCCGGCTCAACCGCCCGGACGAGGCCCTGGCCCATTACCAGGAGGCCCTCGGGGCGTATTCCAACTACGTGCCGTGGCTTGCCGAGGCGGCCTGGATGCTGGCCACGCACCCGCTCTCGCGCGAGCCGCAGATCGCGGAAGCCCGGCGTTTCGCCGGGACGGCGGCGCAGCTCACCGGCTACCGCGACGCGCAGGTGCTCGACGCCCTTTCCGCGGCGCTGGCCCGGGATGGCGAGTTCAAGGAGGCCGCCGCCCGCGCGGAGGCGGGCGCGGCCCTTGCCGCGGAGGCGGGCCGGACCAACCTCGCGGCGGCCTTGCGGAACCGGGCGGCGCTCTATAAGAAGGATAAGGCGTACCTGGAATGAACCTGCCCGGAAAAGAGCCCGGCCCGTCCGGGACCTGGCCGTGGGCGGCGGCGCTGCTCGCGCTGGCGTTCGCGGCGTACCTGCCCGTCCTCGGGGCCGGCTTCGTGTGGGACGACGACAACCACGTGACCGAAAACGCGACGCTGACCTCGGCGCAGGGGTTGCGGGGCATCTGGCTCGGCCTGCGGGAAAATGAGACCTGCCAGTACTACCCGCTGACCTTCACGGCGTTCTGGGCGCAGTACCGGCTCTGGGGGCTGAACCCGCTGCCCTATCACCTGGTCAACGTGCTGCTGCACGGCCTCAACGCCATCCTGCTCTGGCGGCTGCTCGCCCGCTGGCGGCTGCCCGGCGCCTGGGCGGCCGCGGCGATCTTTGCCGTGCACCCGATCCACGCGATGTCCGTGGCGTGGGTCACGGAGCTCAAGAACGTGCTGGCGGGCGCGTTCATGCTGCTGACGCTGCTGGCGTGGGAGGCGTGGGACCGGCGCAGGACGGCCGGCCTGTACGCGCTGGCGCTGCTGGCCTACCTGGCGGCGGTGTTGAGCAAGACGGCGGCGGCGGCGCTGCCGGTGCTGATGCTGCTGGTTGCGTGGTGGCGGAAGCCCCGCCTCGAAGGACGGGACGCGCGGGCGGTCGTTCCGTTCCTGCTCCTTGGCCTGGCGATGGGCGCGGTGACCATGTGGGTGGAGCAGCGGCTGGTGTGGGGGCGCGGGCCGGGCCTCGAACTGGACTATGCGCAGCGCGCGTTCCTGGCGTGCCGCTCGTTCTGGTTCTACGCGGCGAAAATCCTGTGGCCGGCCGGGCTGAATTTCCTGTACCCGAAGTGGACCCTCGATCCGGGCCGCGCCGTCGCCTGGCTGGCGCCGCTTGCGCTGGCCGCTCTGCTGGCCGGGCTCGTTGCGGCGCGCCGCCGGCTGGGCCGGGGCCCGCTGGTCGTGGCCCTCTACTTCTTCCTGGCCGCGCCCGCGCTGGTGCTGCTGCACGTGCTTTATATGATGCGGTACACCTACGTGTCGGATCACTGGATCTATTTCGGGTCGCCGGCGCTGATCGCGCTCGTCACGGCGGGCGCCGCCCGCGCCCTGAAGGACTGGCGCCAGGAGGCGGCCGGACTGCTGGTCCTTGTCCTGGCGCTGCTGGGCGTCCTGACCTGGATGCGGGCCTCGGCGTTCCGGGACGAGGAAACCCTCTGGCGCACGACGTTGGCCCGCCATCCCGGCGCGTGGCTGGCGGCGAACAACCTGGGAATCCTGCTCGGGCGCGAGGGCCGGTACGCGGAGGCGCGCGTGTTGTTCGAGGACGCGCGGCGCCTCGAGCCGGCCTACGCCGAGACCCTGGTCAACCTGGGCAACATCGACGACGCCCTGCGCGGCCCGGACGCGGCCCTCGCGTGGTTCGAGAAGGCGCTGGCCGTGGACTCGAACAATCCCATCGCCCATTTCAACGCCGGGTTTGCGCTGGAGCGGCTGGGCCGCCGCGAGGAAGCCCTGGCGCACTACCGTCGCACCCTGGAGGAGCGTCCGAACACGGGCCCGGCGCACTACAACATGGGCAACACCCTGGCCCGGCTGGGACGGCTGGACGAGGCGGAGGTCCATTACCGGTCCGCGATCGAAATCGATCCGCTCGACGCCCTGGCCCTGTCCAACCTGGGCAGCGTGCTGACCCGGGCCGGGCGTCACGCGGAGGCGCTCGAGATCCTTCGCCGCGCGGCGGTCCTGCGGCCCGACGACGGTCAGGTGATGTTCCACCTGGGCCAGACCCTGCTGCGGCTTCAGCGGACCGATGAAGCCGTCGCCGCGCTCCTGGCCTCGGCGCGCGCCCTTCCGGACCGGCCTGACGCGCCCCGCGAACTGGCGCTCGCCTGGCGGGCGCGCGGCGACCGGGCCCGGGCCGAGTCGTACCTCCGGGAATCCCTGCGCCGGGACCCGGAGTACCGGCCCGCGCAGAACGATCTGGCCTGGCTGCTCGCTACGGGGCCGGACGGGAACTCGGCGCGCCGGCAGGAGGCGCTGGACCTGGCGGAACGCTTGTACGCTTCCGGCGACCCGGGCCCGCCGGATTATCTTGACACGCTGGCGGCGTCGTACGCCGGCATGGGCCGGTTTGCCGAAGCGAAGGCCACCGCCCTCCGCGCATTGGACTTGGCGCAACAAGATGGGAATAAAGAGGTTGCGAATGCGCTGCGACAGAGGATCGAGCAATACGAAAAGGGGCAGCCCTGGGTCGAGCCGTAGAGCGTCTTCCCGGCATCGGTTGCGGAGTATTCCTCCTTAAAAAAAGGAAAGGACAGTCGGCCTCTCTCAAGCGACTGTAGCTTTGGAAAGGCAGCATTCGGCGGGCCGGATGCGGGGGGGGTGCTGTTTGACATGAATTGCCAAACGCCCTATACTTTTCATCAGGAAGGGCGTTTCAGAAAAGGGGTTTTGCCGGAGGCGTGACGACGAGCCTTCCGCTTGCGCTGGAGGGGCGGAAAGGCTTGCTAATAATCCAGTGTTCCGGGTTGACCGGATTGAGGCAGGCCGATCATGAAACCTGACACACCCGTGAAGGTTGGAGTACGGTTGTCTTCCCGCGCGGTGTTGGCGCGCGGGGCGGCAGCATGGCTGCTGGCGTCGGCGCTCGGGATGCCGGGAGGGATGGCCTTCGCCGCCACGGTGACCTACACGCAGCAGCAGAACCAGTATGACACGCGGTGGGACAGCGGCGGCGGCACGTACGACACGGGCGGCAGCACGGAGCTGGGCATGTGGGCCGGCGGCGACCAGGGCTACACGGTCGCTTGGAAGACGTTCCGCACGGCCAGCGCGACGTCCTCCTCCGCGCGCGAGCTGCAGGTGGGCGACGAGTTCACCATCCGGGTGTACACGTACGGCTGCTATTACGGCGAGATCGGCGTTTCGCTGAACGACGGCGGCTCGACGGGCGCGCCGTGGGCGAACCGGGTCAGCGGGTCGCGAATGTCCGTTCGGCAGGACGGCGGGAACTACGGGTCGGGCGGGGGCATCGGGTCGTGGTACGCGATCGGCAGCGGCGCGGGTGAATCGTTCACGAACACGCCGGCGGGCTCGTCGGGGGCGGACTACACGGTCAAGGTCAAGGTCACGTCGAGCTCGACGTTCAACGTGGACCTGAACGGGAAGACGAAATACGACTGGACGATGGCGGGCTCGCCGGCGACGTCGGCGCGGATCGACGCCTACTCGATCTTCCTGAACGACGACCGGCGGTACCAGTGGGATGCGGGGGACAACCGCAAGGACTCCTTCTGGAAGCAGACCACGCAGGTCCAGGACACCGGCGCGCTGGAGTTCGGCGGGGACGGGGTGAGCCGGTCCATCGGCGGCCTGATCACGGACGGCCTGGCCGCGGACAGCACGTCGACGGTCCGGACGAACCGCCTGGTCAAGATCGGCGCGGGCACGATGACGCTCGGCGTGACGACCAACACCTACACCGGCGGCTCGCAGGTAGAGAACGGCATCCTGCAGGGCTCGGCGGACCGCTGTTTCGGCATCGTGGCCGCCTCGCCCTCGACGAACCATTTCGACATCTGGTCCAGCGGCACGCTGCAGTTCACGGCCTCGTTCGCCTTGGACGCCAACCGCGGCATCGCGCTGGGGACGGTGGCCACGCCGAAGATCGGCGTCTCGTCCGGCGCCGCGGTCTCCTACGGCGGCAGCATGGTGGGGTCGGCGAACTGGCAGAAGGTCGGGGACGGCACGCTGACGCTGACCGGCATCAGCTCCAACACGGGCGTGGCGAACATCCCCGGGGGCATGCTGGCATTCGGCCAGGACCAGGCGGCGGGCGCGGCGCCGGGCGGCGCGGCGGAGAACATCAACGTCTGGAGCACGGGCACGTTGGGCTTCACGAACGTCTTCACGCTGGCCGCGACCCGCTCGATCGAACTGGGCGCGGTGCACGGCCCGCGGATCTGGGTGGCGCCGGCCAGCACGGCGACGGTCAGCGGGGCGATCCAGGGCTCGGCGAACTGGACGAACATCGGGCCGGGCACGCTGGTGCTGTCCAACAACACCTTCAGCGGGTCGCTGACGATCACGCAGGGCGTGGTCTGCCTGGTGCATTCCAACGCGATGGGCACGACGGCGGCCGGGACCGTGGTCGGCAGCGGCGGCGAGCTGCAGTTGAAGTCGCCCGGCAACTACACCAACGAGGCGCTGACGATCACCGGCACGGGCGTCGCAGGCGGCGGCGCGCTGCGGAAGGTGGACTCGACCGGCCGCGCCTACGCGGGGACCATCACCCTCGGCGGCGACGCGAAGATCGCGGTGGACGCCGGGGGCCTCTTCCCGTCGGCGCAGATAGACCTGGCCGGAAACACGCTGACTGTGGACGCGACGGCCAGTTTCCAGATGCTCTCCGGCAGTTCGCTGGCCAACGCCACGAAGACCGCCGGCAGCGGAGCCCTCGTCAAGAGCGGCTCCAGCTACATGATCCTGCGGCCGTCCTCGGACCTGACCGGCAGCATTACCCTTAGCGGAGGCGAGCTCCGCATCGGGCCGAACGTCTCGGGCTCGGGTCTGGTCGCCGGCGGGACGCTGACCATGGCGGCGGGCACCAAGTTGAGCGCGGACAGCACCACGACGCGGACGGTGGCCAAGAACGTGGTGATCAACGGCGGCGTCGGGCTGGCGGAGAACAGCACGGGCGGCCTGACCTTGAGCGGGACGGTCGGGCTGGGCGCCGGCATGCGGGTGGTGACGAATTCCAACGCGGTCACGATCACGGGCGTTATTTCCGACGGCGGCCTGGAGAAGAAGGGCGCCGGCACGATGATCCTGCTGGGCACGAACACCTATGCCGGCGGGACGACGGTGAGCGCGGGCACGCTCCAGGGCCACGCGGCGGGCCTGCAGGGGGCGATCACGAACAACTCGGCCGTGGTCTTCGACCAGGTCACGACCGGCACGTACGCGGGCGTGATGAGCGGCACGGGGACGTTGACCAAGCAGGCCGACGGGGCCGTGATCCTGACCGCCAGCAACTCCTACAACGGGGCCACGGCGATCAACGCGGGCATCCTGGCGCAGAACGGCACGAACACCGCGTCGGCGGTGACCGTGGCGGCCGGCGCGACGCTGATGGGCGGCGGCCGGGTCAGCGCCCTGACGGTCAACGGCACGGTCCGGCCGAACCCGAACGCGGCCGCGCGGGCGCGGCTGCGAGTCGCTTCGCTGACGATGAACGACGGCTCGGCGGGCCGGTTCCGGCTCGGCGACGCCTCGGACACTTCCGACCGCGACTTCATCGAGAACGACGGCGCGGCGACGATCAACGCGACGACGACGATCTACGTCGAGGACAGCCAGCTCTCCAACTTCAACTCGGGCGCCGGCTACAGCTGGAACCTGATCGTGGGGGGCATCGCGGACGCCGCGAACTTCACGGTCAACACCAACACCTACTGGTCCACCGACACGGACGGCGGCGCGTTCACCCTGGGCGCCAGCGGCGGCAACCTGGTCCTGACCTTCACGCCGAACACCTCCGAGCCGACGGTGCAGGCGACCACGGTCGCGTTCAGCGTGGTCGGCGTGACCTCGATGACCGTCGGCTGGACGCCGGGCAACGGCGCCAACCGGGTGGTCGTGGCGCACGCGGGCGCCGCGGTGGACGACGATCCGGACGACGCGGTCCCATACGCGGCGGACCCGAACTTCGGGGACGGCGCCGAGATCGGGACCGGCAACTTCGTGGTCTACAACGGCAGCGGCAGCTCCGTGCCGGTGACGGGCTTGAGCGCGGACACGGTCTACCATTTCCGTGTCTACGAGTACAACGGCTCGGGCGGCAGCGAGAATTACAACACCAACGCGGCCTCGGGCAACCCGGCGAGCCAGACCACGCTGGACGACGCGCCGACGGCGGCGGCGACCGCGCTGGCGATCACGGCCGTGGACTCGACGACGATGAGCCTGGGCTGGACGCGCGGCGACGGGGCGAACGTGCTGCTCGTCGGCCGCTCTGGCGCGGCGGCGGAGGAGCCGACGGACGGCACGACCTACGCGGCCGATCCGGCCTGGGGCTCGGCGGGTGCGGTGGGCGCGGCGTCGAAGGCCCTGTACCTGGATTCCGGCACGAGCGAGGACCTGACGGGGCTGTCCGCGGAGACGCTCTACCACTTCGCCGCGTTCGAGCTCAACGGGTCGGGCGGGTCGGAGAACTACCTGACGGCCGGCGCGCCGGTGACCAACCTCTACACGCTCTCCACGGAGCCCTCCGCGCACGCGGGCAGCTTCGCGGCGACGGCGGTTTCGAAGTCGCAGATCGACCTGTCGTGGAGCGCGGCGGCGGGCGCGGACGCGTACATGATCCTCATCCGGCAGGGCACGGACCCCGCGGGCACGCCGACGGACGGGCGGGCCTACGTTGTCGGCGACACGTTCGGCAGCGACACGGTCACCGGGCTGGTCGCGGGGACGTCGTTCTCGGCGTACAACCTGTCCCCGAACACGCAGTACAACTTCTCGATCATCCCGTACAACTGGGACGCGAGCCACGCGCAGACGTACAACTACCGGACGGCGGCGACGATCCCGACGGCGAACGACACCACCTGGGCGAGGGCCAGCCGGGTCATCAAGGAATCGTTCAACAGCTACGCGGACTTCAACAACCTGGCCGGCGCGAACGGCGGGACGGGGTGGGAGGGCGCGTGGTCCGGGGCGTGGGACGAGGGCGACATCTGGATCGACGACCTGAACTTCAGCGTGTCGCTGCAGCTGCTGCCCGCGCAGGAGGGCGACTACACGCGCAAGGCGAAGTTCGACGTCGACTCCAACGGCAAGCGCTCGGCGATCAAGCGGCAGTTCGAGGCGATCACCAGCGGGCAGCTGTACGCCATGTGGATCATGCAGGGCGGGGAGAACAACGCCTCCCGGTTCTGGGGCGTCAGCTTCGGCACCAACGCCAACTACGGCTTCCAGGCCTTCGGCGTCGGCAAGACCCGGAACGACGGGCTGGACCTCGGCATCTCGATCCCGAACCTGTACAGCAACCAGACCGTGCAGACGACGGATTGGGACCTGAACGCGGGCAACCCGTACCTCATCGCCATCAAGTACGACTTCGACACCGACCTGCTGCAGGTCAAGGCCTGGTACTATACCGTCACGGATATCTTCTCGATGCAGGAACCCGGCCCGACCGGCGTGGCCGACGGCTGGGACATGGAGCGGAGCATCGGCGGCATCGACAAGCTCGATTACCTCTTCCTCGAGGCGGGCTCGGCGGACGCCGGCGGGAATGCCGGCGAATGTTTCTTCGACCACATCCGGATCGGCACCAACTGGTACGAGACCATGGTCCTGGGCGGGGAGGACGACCCGTCGGCCCCAGTGCCGCCGACCGCGGCGCTGGTGTACATCGGGACCAATTACTCCGGGTGGGACAAGAGCCTGACGAAGACCAACGTCTACGACGGGGAACTCGCGAACACGAACGACCCGATCGACTTCGCCGTGCGGTGGACGGACGCGACCGGCATGTTCGTGACGAACGACCCGTCCTCGGTGCAGAACATTTCCGGCACCAAGGGGCGCGTCTCGCCCAACTGGGACCCGTTGAGCATCGGCGCGGCGACCAACGCATTCGGGTTTGACCGCGTCTTCACCAACTTCTACGGGAACAGCGGCGACGGCAGCGTCACCAGCTACCAGTACAGCGCGTTCAGCGTCACCAACCTGGACATCGACGCCTACACCTACTACATCACCCTCGGCGGCGAGAACGAGGACCAGAGCAGCGGCGAGTACACGGCCGACCCGCCCGCCGGCGGCCAGGACACGTACGGCAGCCGAGGCATCCTGGTCAACGAGCCGCTGCGGTTCTACGTCTTCGACGACGACACCAACGCGCCGGCCCTCGCGGACATCTACTCCGTGTCCGGCATCGTGGCGACGCTGCGCGACCTCCACATCACCGTCGGCACGAGCAACACCTACTCGTCCGGCGACACGACGAACCGCGTGTTCCGGACGGCGGACGGGAACCTGGCGGCCCTGTCCGATTCCAACCCGTTGCGGTTGAGCCTGGGCGCCACCGACCCGAGCGGGGTGTCGCGCGGCTCCATGAGCACCAGCTGGAACATGTCGGTGACCATCGGCTCGGTCATCCAGTCCAACAAGACCGAGTTCAGCGCAGACGAGAGTTCCCCGCTGGCGGCGGCGGGCCTTACGACGAATGTCTGGCGATTCAACAGCCTGACCTACAACCAGATCGGCGACCTGTTCACGGCGCACACGAACAAGGTTGAGGCCACGGTGCCGGACGCCGACATGGACCGCGTGAACGACCAGATGGTGCTGACCAACCAGCAGTACGGCCTCTTCGCGGTCTACGACGACGACGTGCTCGGCCCGGCGCTGGGCGACATCACGGTCGTCGGGGCCGCGGCCTCGGGCTCCGCGATCCTGCAGACCGGCTTCGAAGCGTCCGAGGGCTGGCCGATCCAGGGGAGCGGAGAGCCATGGGACATCCCCATCACCAACGGCCTGGGGACCGGCGTGTGGCATGGCACGGGCTACGTCAACATCGGCGACCCGCGCAGCGGCGTGCGGAAGGGCGGCATGACGGTCGCCGGCGTGGGCCAGTACTTCGAGCTGCCCGCGCGGGACAACCCCGGCACCCTGTCCGTCTACGCCCGCTTGAGCAGCGCGGGCGCCAGCCGCGAGCTGGCCGTCGAGCGGTGGGACGGCGCGGAGTGGACCGGCTGCGGCACCAACACGGTCACCAGCGACAGCTACCAGCGGTACGACTGGGACGTCGACTGGATCGAGAACGGCGTGACCCTGCGCCTGGTGCGGGTCGGGACCGACGGCTCGCCCGGGATCTTCCTCGACGACCTGGAGCTCATCTCCGCCGACCCGATCTGGTTGAGCGCGACGGCGATCACGTCGTTCTGGAACGCCGCAGTGGACGCCTCCGGCGTGTACGAGTACCGCGCTGTCGCGCCGTCCTACAGCGCCTCCGAGCCGTCACAGATGACGGACGGGACGTCGCTTGGCGCGGGCACCCAGAACGTCTTCAACGTCGCCGGCTGCCAGGGCGTGCTGACGGGTTTCGTGTTCTCCGTCGACGACGACAACGACCGCGCCAACGACCGCACCAACGGCAACAATTCCGCCTTCCTCGTGCGGATCGACACCAACCCGCCGCCGGTGATCGCCAACGTGACGGCCATCGAGGGCGAGGACCCGACCTCCGAGGCCATCGTGCAGTGGACCGCGGCGACGAACGCGGGCGAGCGGGCCGCGCCCTCCTACGCCGTGCTCTCGGCGTGGGATACCTACCGGGTCTACTACACCGACGACGAGACCGAGCCCACCACGGGCAGCCCGTACGTGGACAAGACCTACGACGCGGCCCTGACCAACATGTCCGTCACCAACGTGACGGTCACGAACCTGATCTTCGACACGACCTACAAGTTCCGCGTCGCCGGCCGCGACCAGGCGGGCAACCTCGGCCCGCTGTCCGACACCTTCACCATCGTGCTGCCCGGCTTCAACGTCACCCAGGGCATGGTCCAGGTCGGCTCCGGCGGCATCCGCTTCCCGGAGATCTACTGGAAGGCCGCGACCAACGCCAGCGGCGGCGTCAGCCGGGAATACGACCTGCTGTTCGCGGACGCGATCAGCTTCTCCGACAGCCTGTCCAACCAGTGGGCGCTGGTCGAAAGCGGATGGACGAACGCGCTGCCGGACACCGGCGACGTCGCCCGCGCCGCGCCGACGCTGATGGTGGACACCATGCGGTTCTTCCGCGCGGCGTCCGCGGACCGCTGGCTGATCGACCGGTCCCCGCGCGTCGCGAGCGAAGAGGTCTACGGCATGAAGACCGTCTGGCTCTATCCTGGCCAGAACTGGATCGGGCTCTCGGTGATCCCGGACAGCAACACCCTGCAGAACGTCCTCGGGCACGAGCTGCCGGCCGGCTCGATGTACACCGACCCGGACAGCACCATCGTCAGTTGGTACAACCGCGCCAGCAACGAGGTCGTGAAGAAGGACGTCTGGCTGCTGGACTGGGGCGCGTCGAACCAGTGGCGGACGGGCACGGGGTGGGGCGGCCTGAACCAGCCGGCCGACTACCGATCGCTGCCGACCGACGAGGGCTTCGTGGTTGTCATCCCGACGAACACCAGCGAGACCCGGCTGATGATCCATCTCGGCCGCGTGCCGACGAACATCCAGGAACAAGTGATCGAGCCGCACGCGTATAACCTGGTCAACATGCGCGTGCCCGCGAAGCTGAAACCGAGCCAGATGAACCTGGTCGAATCCGGGTTCCAGGGCGGGCCCAACTCCTTGATCTCCGACCGCCTGCGCAAGCTCAACCGCGAGCTGAAGAGCACGGGCCGGGACGTCTGGTACAATACGACCGAACAGAAATGGTACTATGCGGGCGCGGGGCTGGCCGACGACTTCTACATCACCCCGGACGACGGGTTCCTCATCTGGACCCGCGCCTCGGCCTCGGCCTGGACCTGGACCAACGCGCTGCCCTACAGCGCGCCGACCCGGCTGATGAACCCGTAGCAGGCGGATGGAATGTTTTTGCCCGGGGCGGGCGGCTGATCTAGCATCCGTCAGGATGATGGCTCCCTGTGACAAGCGTCCGCGCGGCCACCCTTCGCAGGCGCCAGCGGCGGACGCTCGTTTGAACGAGGAATGGAAAGAAGAACGGTCCGGCGGGAGCAGGAGGCGCTGGTCCCCGCGCCTGCCGTTCGCCGGGTTGCTGATTCTCTGCGGGACGCTGGCCTATCGCCCGGCGCTGACGCGGATTTTCGAATCCGATCAGCTTGGCTATTTCGCGGAACTCCAGGGGCAGACGACGCTGGCTTCGGGCTTGAGCTTGCTCGATTACGGCGCGCGCCGGCAGTATTTCAAGGGCGACCAGGTGCTCTACCGGCCGCTCCTGTTCGCCGGCCTGGCCCTCGAGAACGCCGCGTTCCGGCGCGATTTCCGGTTGTGGAACGCGGCCAACCTGGGCGTGCACCTGGCCGTGTCCTACCTGCTGTTTGAGATCCTGTGGCGCACACGGCGATCGGTCCTGGCCTGCGGGTTCGCCCTCTGGTTTGCGCTGTTGATGTCGAATTTCGAACTGGTCACCTGGAGCCACCTGGGCGGC
The DNA here is from genome assembly GCA_022710725.1 of Verrucomicrobiota bacterium. Lineage (GTDB taxonomy): Bacteria > Verrucomicrobiota > Kiritimatiellia > CAIQIC01 > JAGNIJ01 > JAGNIJ01. The sequence goes on along the minus strand of JAKLGK010000001.1, from coordinate 179,484 downwards.
TACATGCTGGGATATGGCCTGCTTCTCCTGGCCCTGCATGCCCGGGGCCAGATGGAGATGGACCAGGCCGGCGCGCGATGGTTCTGGGTATACGGGTTCTCCATGATCGGCGCGATGCTGGCGCATGAAATCGCGGTCATCGCCGGCGTCGGCATGGCCGCCCACGGGTTTTGGACCTTCGGCCGGCGGCCGGACGCCGGGCGCCGGCGGTGGGTCGCGTCCCTGCTGGCGCCCATCCTCGTCTACGCGGCGCTCTACGCGCGCCACGCGCTTCGGTGCGATCGGTTTTTCTGGTGGTCTGCGCCCGCCGGAGCCTCCGTCGCGGCGGGCCTGGCGGACCTGCCTTCCTTCCTTTCAGGCTGGGCGCAGCACATCCTATTGCCGCGCCAGGACCAGTTGATCTGCAGCGTCGGATCGCGTTCGGCATGGGCGGACTGGCCGGGGGGATTGCCGCCGGCGACTCTTTTGGCCGGCGCCTTGTGGGCGGGGTTGCTGGCCGTCCTGTGGCCGGGCCTGCGGTCTCAACGAAACGGGTCCGGCTGGCCTTTTGGAAGGTTCGTGGCCTTCCTCGTGGCGGCCTATGCGGCCATGAACCTGCTCGGCCGCCCGGCCTATGCCATGCAAGTCCCGTACTATGACTATTTTCCGGCGCTGCTGGGCCTGGCGTGGCTGTGTTCCCGGGTCGATGTTACTCTCGTTGGCCGAAAAAGGATGATCGGCGCGTGCGCCGGCCTGCTCCTGCTGGCGGCCGTCAACGGATGGCAGGTGCGGCAGATCGGCAACCGGCTGCACGCGATGCACCGCCCCTGGGCGCAATACCTGGGCTGGGTGGAGGCCACGGTCAGGCCCCGGCTCTCCATCCCCGGCTATTCCTTTGATGTCCGGGGGACGCCCGCGGACATGAATCTGGAGGGAGACCTGGCGATCGGATTTCCGGACCAGAATCAGGTCGTGATTAGAAACGTGCTCACTATACTGTACGGAAACTTTCATAATGTCGCGGCGCCGGCGGAGGTCCTTGTATTTCCGGGCCTGGATGCGGGGCCGCGTTGATGAAGAGCGATATGTTCTCGCGGGCTGCACAAGAATGGATCTCCGGCAGGAAGGGCCGCTGCGCGCTGGCCGGCCTGGCGGCGATGGCGGCGGCCTTCGTGCTGTATGCCCCGAGCATCGGGCACGATTTCAGCCTCGTGGACGACCGGTATTTCGTGGAGGACAACCCGCTGGTCCAGGGCGGGCTGACCTGGCCGGGCATCCGTTCGGCCTGGACGGCGGTCCATGCCGGCTACTGGGCGCCGCTGCTCTGGATCAGCTTCATGCTGGACATGGAGATTTCCGGCGGGTCGCCGTGGAGTTTCCATCTCGCGAACGTCGTCCTCTTCTCGCTGAACGCCGGCCTGGTCTTCCTGCTGATCCGCCGCTGGACGGGGCGCGGCGGCCTGGCCCTGGCGGCGGCGCTGCTCTGGGCGTTCCATCCCGCGCGGGTCGAGAGCGTGGCCTGGATCACGGAGCGGAAGGACGTGTTGAGCGGGCTGTTCTTCCTGCTCGGGCTCTGGTTCTACACCGCCTCCCGCCAAGCCTCCTCCTCTCCCTCGTGCATCTTCCTCTCCTGGTTCTGCATGCTCCTCGGCGGCATGGCCAAGCAGGTGGTCCTCGTGATGCCGGTCGCCCTGGTCTTGCTGGACATCTGGCCGCTGGGCCGCACGGACTGGAATCGCTTCTGGAAAGACGCCGGGCGGCTGGTCGCGGAGAAGTGGGCCTTCTGGTTGCTGGGCTTGCTCCTGGCCGGCATGGCCCTCCGGGCGCAGGCGGGGGATCAGGCCCTCATCCCGGTCTCCGCCGGATACCGCCTCGCGATGATTCCCGTGCATTACCTGTTTTACCTCGTGAAATTGGTCTGGCCGGCCGGCCTGGCGCCCCTGCAGGACGATCTCCTGTGGAGCGGGTGGAAAATGGCCGCTGGATTGGGCGCGCTGGCCGGGGTCACGGCGCTGCTGTGGAAGCTTCGCGTCAAGGCCCCGTGGGCCTTGTGGGGCTGGATGTGGTTCGTGGCGTTGCTGCTCCCGTTGAGCGGCGTCGTGTGGTCAGGATCGGAGCGCGTGGCCGTCCGGTTCCTTTACCTCCCGCAGATCGGCCTTACGCTGGCCGTGGTCCTGGCAATGGACGCCCTGGGGCGCGCGCGCGGATCGAGCGGGGGCTGGCTCCGGGTGCTGCTCGCGGTCGTTCTCCTGTTCAGCGGCATCGCCACGCTGCGGACCTTGTCGCATTGGCGCGACAGGGACTCCTTCGGCCTGTGGATCTGGGAGTGCCATCCGCAGCAGGGCGGCGCCTGCGCGATGGGGGGCGACACCCTCATGGCCTGGGGCGAGTGGGCCGAGGCGCTGAAGGCCTTCGAGCAGGGGGCGTCGGTCGGGGACAAGGCCTGTTTCCTGCGGCAGGGCATGGTCTGGAACCACCTGGGCCAGATGGAGCGCACGGCGGCGGCCTGGGTCGAGTTCGAACGGAAGTGGGGCCTCCCGCTGCTGGGCTTCGCCGATTGGGAGCCGGCCCCGGAGCGGGAACTGGCTTGGAGCGTGCGCGGGCAGGTCCTGCTCGCCCGGGGCGACCATGCCGGCGCGATCGCGGCGCTGAAGGAAGCCGTCCGGTGGGAGCCCGATCCCGCGGCCCTGGTCGTGGCGGACTACCTTCGCGCCTGCCACGAGGCCGGCCGCCCGGAGGAGGGCGCCGAGGCGGCCGAGCGCCTGGCGGCCGCGGGGGACGTCCGCGTCCGCGCGTGGCGCGACCTGTTCCCGTTTTACGCGGAGATGTGGAAGCGGGGGGCCCGCGGGTATGCGTATGGTTACCTGGCCGAGTACGCGAAACGGTTTCCCGGGGACGCCGTCAACCTGAACTACATGGCCTGGCTGCTGGCCACGGCCATGCCGGACGGCCTGGCCCACGCGCGGATGGAGGAGTGGCCGCAGGCCGCGGTGCGCTGGGCGGAACTCGCGCTCGCATCGGGCGACCCGTCGCTCCCCGGCGTGTGGGACGTGCTGGCCGCCGCGCGCGCCAACGCGGGCGATTCCACGGGCGCCGTCCGCGCGGCGGAGAAGGCGCGGGACCTGGCCAAGGAGAAAAAGGATGACGCCTTGGCAACGGATATCGAAAAGCGCATCCTGAAATACCGGATGGGCCTGGCGTGGCGGGAATGATCGCGGCCGAAGGAATGCTTATTTCCCGTCGTCCTCGTTCTCGTCCCCCGTACTCGACAAGAGCGGGGGGGGGTGAGATCGAGGACGATGGACGAGGAGGAGACCGGGAACGATGGGGGAGGATTGCGGCCGAATAAACGCGAATTTCCGGTCGTCCTCGTTATCGTCCGTCGTACTCGACAAGAGCAGGGGATGAGATCGGGAACGATGGACGAGGAGGAGTACGAGGACGAGAGGAAAGGAAACCTCCGTGCAAAACGAGTTGGACCACGAGAACCTTGATGTCTACCAGGTCGAACTGCGGTTCGTCGAATGGTCAACGGATTTGATGGTGGAACTGGTCGAGTCTGCCGAGGCCCGGGGGCGCAGGATTGCGGAGGTCTGTGATCACCTGGACCGGGCCGGTCTTTCCTCTCTTTTCAATACGGCGGAGGGCAATGGCAAGCGGCCGATGAAAACCCGGGCCAAGTTCTTCGATGATGCCCGGGGTTCGGCCACGGAATGCGCGGCGTGCCTCGACGCGTTGGTCGCGAAACACGCTTGTTCCGAAAAACGTGTTGAGCAGGGAAAGATGCTGCTGGTCCGGATTGTTGCCATGCTCACAAAATTGGTGGATCGTTTCTCTGTAACGGATCGGGTGATGGAAGCCGGAATGGAGTATGAGGTCGAGGACGAGAACGAGGACGAGGAAGAGGACGAGAACGAGGGAGTGAAGGAGCGCGGGGACGAGCAAGAGGCATGACGGCGAAAGACATGAGAGCGGATAAACGCAAGCTGGCTGAACCGACGCGCGATCAGCCCCGTCGTCTTTTCAGCGGGCGCGGGCGCGCCGCCGGGGCGTGCCTCCTGGCGATGGCGGCCGCCTTTGCGCTGTACGCGCCGACCATCGGCTACGATTTCGTCACCCTGGACGACCCGATCTACGTGGAGACCAGCCCGGTGGTCGGGGACGGCTTCTCCTGGAAGGGCCTCCGGCTGGCGTGGACCACGGCGCCGGAGAATTACTGGGCGCCGCTGCTCTGGATGAGCTTCATGCTGGACATGGAGATCTCCGGCGGGCCGCCGTGGAGCTGCCACCTGACCAACGTGATCCTCTTCTCGCTGAACGTCGGCCTGCTCTTCCTGCTGATCCGGCGCTGGACGGGCCGCGTGGGCCTGGCGCTGGCGACGACGCTGCTCTGGGCCTTCCACCCGACGCGCGTGGAGAGCGTGGCCTGGATCACCGAGCGGAAGGACGTGTTGAGCGGGGTTTTCATCCTCCTCGGTTTCTGGTTCTACACCGCCTCCCGCCAATCCTCCTCCTCTTCCTCTTCCTCGTCCTCCTCCTCGTCCTCGTACATCCTCCTCTCCTGGCTCTGCATGCTCCTCGGGGGCATGGCCAAGCAGGTCGTCATCGTGATGCCGGTGGCCTTCCTGCTGCTGGACATCTGGCCGCTGGGCCGCACGGACTGGAGTCGCTTCTGGAAGGACGCGGGGCGACTGATCGCGGAGAAGTGGGCGTTCTGGCTCCTGGCGATCGGGTTCGCCTCGCTGCCCATCGCGTTCCACGTGGCGCGGAAGGCCGTGGTGAGCGTGCCCGTGCTGCACCGCGTGGGGATGATCCCCGTCCACTACCTTTTCTACCTGGCCAAGCTGGCCTGGCCGACGCGGCTGATGCCGCTGCAGCCGGACCTGCCGTCGTGGTGGGAACTCCTCGCCGGGGCGTTCTGCGTGCTGGCGGGCCTGACCTGGGGGGCGTGGCGCCTGCGCCACCGGTTCCCCCTCGCGCTCTGGGGCTGGCTCTGGTTCGCGGGCCTGCTCTTCCCGTTGAGCGGCGTGATCTGGGCCGGGGCGGAGCGGGTGGCTACGCGGTTCATGTACCTGCCGCAGATCGGCCTGACGCTGGCCGCGGCGTGGGCGGCGGCGGACTGGATTCGTTCGCGCGGCTGGAGCGCGCGGCGGGGCGCCGCCGCCTGCGCGCTGGTCCTGGCCGTGTGGGGCGGGATGTCGCTGGCCCTGTCGCGGCACTGGCGGAGCCGCGACCATTTCGGCATCTGGGTATGGACGTACAACCCGGGCCACCCGGTCGCCTGCATGCTCGGCGGGGATGGCCACCTGTCCCAGAAGAACTGGGCGCAGGCGATGCGCGCATACGAGGCCGGCAGCGCGTTCTACGACACCCATTGCTTCCTGCGCCTGTGCATGATCTGGAACTGCTGCGGCTGGCCGAACCTGACCGAGGACGCCTGGCCCCGGTTCGAGAAGGGGCTCGGCAAGACCCTGATGGAAGCCGTCCGGGACCAGCGGCCCCTGGAGCGGATTTTCATCTGGCGCATCCGCGGGCAATGCATGCAGGCGCGGGGCGACCTCGACGGCGCGTTCGGCGCGTTCAAGGAGGCCGTCGCCCTCGAAAAGGACCCGACGGCCTTCGCGGTGGCGGAATACCTCCGCGTCTGCCACGAGACCGGCCGCACGAACGAGGCGGCGGAAGCAGCCGAGCGCATGACCAAGGCGGCGGGCAAGCCCCGGCGCACCTGGGGCGACCTGTTCCCCTGCTATGCGCAGATCTGGCTGGACGGGGCGCGGGGCTACGCCTACGGCTACTTCCTCGAGTACGTGAAGCGGCATCCCCGGGACGCCGTGGCGTTCAACAACATGGCGTGGCTGCTCGCCACGGCCAAGCCGGTCGATGTCAACCACGCCAGCATGGAGGAGTGGCCCGCGAAGGCGGTGGAATGGGCGGCGCGCGCGGTCGAGCTGGACGGCGGGAAGGCCGCCACGGCGTGGGACACGCTCGGCGCGGCGCGCGCGAACGCCGGCGACTTCCCCGGGGCGATCCAGGCGGCGAAACGCGGCGCCGAACTCGCGCGGGAGGGGGGCGGCCTGGACCTGGCGGCGCAGATCGAGGCCCGGCTGGCATCGTATCGGGCGGGGAAAGCCTGGATCGAGTAGGCGTCCGTCCGGAGTGCAGCAGGCCGCCATATCGCTGCCTTTGTAGTGCTTTGGCCCAATAGGGTCAACGGCGTCCAAGCCGGCCTGGAACGGCCTCCAAGACACCCCGTTCAATTTCGACATACGGAATCTCCTTATTGATAGCAAATTGTGACGATGCGATGGCGCTGCGAGCCGTTCTTCGCGCCGGCGCCGGCGCCGGGTCTCCGCAGGGCCTGAAACCGCGTCGCGCCGGTCCACAATCCATTGACGCCCAACGGCATTCTAGGTATTAATACTAGTAAGTAAAAAAGGGATTTCCCTCGGATCGGCAGGGAGAACTCCTTTATGCGTGAGCTGTCTCCTTATGGGGACGGTAATGTATTTCTGTCAGGAAAAGAGCCGATGAGTTGATCAGCCGGAAATGGACCGGAAGCCGTTGTTCTAGTCCAAGGGGGCGACGGGCGTTCGCGAGCCCGGAGGAGTGAAAAGCCATGAAGCATGAAACGATGTCGAAGCCTGTCGCCCGGCGCGGCTGGCGGCCGTTGGCGCTGGCGATCGCAGCGGCGGCCTGGTGCCTCGCGCCGATGCGGTCCGAGGCCGCCTACTCCGGGTCGGGGACGTTCACCCTGATCACGTCCACGGCCGACATCACCTCCGGCGGCTACTACGTCTTCGTCGGCGGCGGCACCGCCAACGCGATGGCGTCTTCGGCGCTCGCGACGGTATCCACGGCAGCCCTCTCCGCCCAGGCGGTCACCATCACCGCCAGCGCCATTGTGGACCCGGCCGTCGGGCGCGTGTGGAGAATCGATGCGGTTTCGAGCAGCTATGGCATCTACAATGAGGCTGGCAGCATCTACATCGGCGCCCCCGCCGCCAACGGCATGATCAGATCCGCTTCCGCCAGCTCTGCGACAATCTGGCACTGGACGTTCGCCACCACTGCGTCCAGCCGGTTCTTGATTCAAAATGTGGGCGCCGCGTCTGCGCGCAAACTGCAGTACAACTCGAGCTCGCCCCGGTTTGCCGCCTATTCCAGCGCCTCAACGTATGTTGAGCTGTACAAGATGAACACCTGCGAGAACCTCTCCGCGGTCACGAATCTCCAGCAGCAGAGCCAGTACGACACGCGGTGGGATAGCGGCGCCGGCACGTTCGACACGGGGGGGAGCACCGAACTGGGCATGTGGGCGGGCGGCGACCAGGGCTACACGGTGGCTTGGAAGACGTTCCGCACGGCCAGCGCGACGACCTCCTCCGCGCGCGAGCTGCAGGTGGGCGACGAGTTCAGCATCACCGTGTACAGCTACGGCTGCTACTACGGCGAGATCGGCGTGTCGCTGAACGACGGCGGCTCGACCGGCACGCCGTGGGCGAACCGGGTCAGCGGGTCGCGACTGTCCGTCCGTCAGGACGGCGGGAACTACGGGTCGGGCGGGGGCATCGGGTCGTGGTACGCGATCGGCAGCGGGGCGGGGGAATCCTTCACGAACACGCCCGCGGGCTCGTCGGCGGCAAACTACACGGTCAAGGTCAAGATCACCTCCAGCTCGACGTTCAACGTGGACCTGAACGGGAAGACGAAATACGACTGGACGATGGCGGGTTCGCCGGCGACGTCGGCCCGCATCGACGCCTACTCGATCTTCCTGAATGACGACCGGCGGTACCAGTGGGACTGGGGTGACAACCGCCAGAACTCCTACTGGAAGCAGACGGCCACCGTGCGAGACACCGGCGCGGTGGAGTTCGGCGGGGGCAACGGCACGTCCACGATCAACGGCCTGATCACGGACGGCCTGGGCGCGGCCTGCGCGTCGGGCACGACGGCCAACCGCCTCTACAAGATCGGCACGGGCACGATCACGCTGGGCTGCACGACCAACACCTACACGGGCGGTTCGGCGGCGGAAAACGGCATCCTGCAGGGCTCGGCGGACCTGTGCTTCGGCGCGGCGCCCGCCTCGCTGGTGACCAACCACTTCGAGGTCTGGTCGAGCGGCACGCTGCAGTTCACGGGATCCTTCGCCCTGAACGCCAACCGCGGCATACGGCTGGGGGACGTGGCCACGCCGAAGCTGGGCGTGACCAGCGGGAACGCGGTGAGCTACGGCGGCAGCATGGTGGGGACGGCGAACTGGCAGAAAGTGGAGTCGGGAATGCTGACGCTGACGGGGTTCAACACCAACTCGGGCGTGGCGCACATTACGGCGGGCATCCTGGCGTTCGGGGCGGACCTGGCGGCGGGCCCGGTGCCGGGCGGCGCGGGGGAGAAGATCAACGTCTGGAGCACGGGCACGCTGGGCTTCACGAACGTCTTCACGTTGCACGCGAACCGGACCATCGAGCTGGGAACCACCGCCGGCCCGCGGATCTGGGTGGCGCCGGACAGCACGGCGACGGTCAACGGCGTGATCCAGAACTCGGCGGCCTGGACGAACATCGGAAAGGGCACGCTGATCCTGGCGGGCAACAACACCTTCAGCGGCAACCTCTCCATCACGCAGGGCGTGGTGCGGGTGACGAACGCGAACGGCCTGGGCGGAACGGGCGGGAACACCTACGTCGCCAACTCGACCGCCAGCGCGCTGGAGCTGGCGGGCGGGATCACGACGGCGGCGGAGCCGCTGTTCCTGAACGGCACGGGCATCGCCAGCGGCGGCGCGCTGCGGAACATCAGCGGCAACAACACCTTCGCCGGCGCGATCACGCTGCAGAGCACGGGCGTGCGGATCAATTCCGACTCGGGCATCCTGACGCTGAACTCCGCGACGGCCATTTCCGGCAGCGGCTACAACCTCACCTTCGGCGGCGCCTCGAACATCGTGGTCAGCAGCGCCATCGGGACCGGGGCGGGGACCGTGACCAAGGACGGGGCGGGCCTGCTGACCCTGACCGGCTACAACACGTTCAGCGGCGCGCTGACGATCAGCGCGGGCGCGGTGCAGCTCGGCGCCAACGGCACGGCCGGCGCCGTGACGGCCGCCAGCATCGTCAACAACTCGGCCCTCGCGTTCTACCGCACGGACGACACGAACTACCTCGGCGTCATCAGCGGCACCGGCTACGTGACGAACCGGGGCGCCGGGATGGTGCTGTTCACCAACAACAACAGCTACAGCGGCGGGACCGTGATCGACGCGGGCACGATCCGGATCGCGCACAACAACGGCCTGGGCACCTCGGCGGGCAGCACCACGGTCGCCAGCGGCGGGCGGCTGGAGCTGACCAACAACATCACCTCGGCGGAGAACCTGGTGTTGAGCGGCACCGGCGGCGGCCTGTTCGGCGCGCTGCGCAACGTCGCGGGCAACAACACGGTGTCCGGCACGATCTCGCTGAACGCCGCGACGTCCATCGGCGTGTCGCTGGACATGCTGACCTTGAGCGGGGCGATCAGCGGCGGGAACACGCTGAACAAGCTCCTGACCGGCACGCTGAAGCTCACCGGCGCCAGCAGCTATAGCGGCGCGACGACGGTCAGCGCCGGCACGCTGATCATGAACGGCACGAACACCAGCTCCGCCATCACGGTCAACGCCGCGGGCACGCTGACGGGCTCCGGCAGCGTGGGCGGCTTGACCGTGGCCGGCACGATGTACCCGGGCGCGACGTCGAACGCCATCGGGCGCCTGCTCGTGTCCTCGCTGACGATGAACAACGGCTCGAAGGCGGTCTTCCAGATCGGGAACTGCTCCGATACGCTCGACCGCGACTACGTGACCAACAGCACCGGCACGGCGACGATCAACGCGACGACGACGATTGTCATCGACGACGACGTGACGTCGAACTTCAACAACGCGAACGCGTACTCCTGGGTGCTGATCGGCGGCGGCATCTCGTCCGCCGCGAATTTCAGCCTGGACTCGAGCAGCGCGTGGAGCCTGGGTTTGGGCGGCGGCGGGTTCTCGCTGGCCGCCAGCGGCGGGTGCCTGGTCCTGACCTTCACGCCGGCGGGCGGGCCGCCGACGCTGACCACGGCCGCGTTCAGCAACAGCCTGCCGACCAGCATCAAGAGCGGCGGCAACATCAGCCTGCAGGGCGGCTCCGCCGTCACCAACCGCGGCGTGTGCTGGAACACCGGCGGCACGCCGACCATTGCCGACGCCCGGACGACCAACGGCACCGGCACCGGCATCTTCTACAGCGACATCACCGGCCTGACCCCGGGCCAGACCTACTACGTCCGCGCCTTCGCCCAGAACAGCGAGGCCTCGCCCACCGGATACGGCGACGAGTCGAATTTCGTGGCCGACTGCTTCCAGGTCGCGCCGACCAGCGCGGCGGGCAGCGCCATCAGCTCCACCAACTTCACCGCCAACTGGACCGCCCTCGGCGGCGCGGCCAGCTACCAGCTGGACGTCGCCACGAACGGAACATTCGGCGGCGGGGCGCCGAGCACGCTGGTTTCGGAGAACATCCAGAGTTGGACGGCTCAAGCCAGTTATGGTTCGTATACGGAGATCATCGCGGCCGGCACGGTCACGATGACCCGTTGCATCATCCAGCCCAGCGCTTCCGCCGATGGGCCTTGCACCGTGGGGCGAGTCCAATTGAAAGCCGCCAATGGCATCCTGGCCTTGCCGGCCCTCAATACCGTCGGGTCGGCGGTCTTTCATCTGGATGCCGGCGCGAGCCGCACGATCAAGCTCCAGAAGAACGTCAACGGCGGGGGCTGGACGGATGTCACCACCTTCGACCCCACGACCACGGGCGCCGTGTTTTCGAACTACGTGAACGACGCCAATTCGAGCGTCGAATTACGTCTGTCGGAGCCTTCCGGCGCCGTTTACGTGCACGATATCATCGTCACCTCTTTGGGCGGCGGCTCCAGCTTCGTCCCCGGCTTCTCCAACCGTTCCGTCTCGGCGGTGAGCCAGGTGGTGACGGGGCTGACGGCGGACACGGCGTATTACTACCGCGTGCGGGCGGTGGGCGGCGGGTCGTGCGTCAGCGCCGACTCCACGACGCAGACGGTGACGACGAGCCAGGTGGCGCCCGCGGCGCCGACCGGCCTCGCGGCCTCGGACGGCAGCTCCACGGCGCACGTCAGCAACAGCTGGAACGACGTCTCCAGCGAGACCGGCTTCGTCCTGTGGCGCAACACGGTCGACACCTTCGCCAGCTCGACGGCGATCTACACCAACGCGGCGAACACCCTCACCTACAACGACACCGGGGCGACCGCGGGCCAGCTCTACTACTACTGGGTCACGGCGACGAACCCGGCCGGCTCGAGCGCGGAGAGCACGTCGGACAGCGGTTACCGGAAGATGGCGACGGTGTCGGTGACGGGGGCGTCGGACGGCACGAGCACGGCGCACGTGCAGGTGGACTGGACGGACATCTCGGGCGAGACGAGCTACGCGATCTACCGGAACACCGCGGACGCCTCGGGCGGGGCGTCGTTCGTCGCCAGCGTGGCGGCGGGTTCGACGACGTACAACGACACATCGGCGACGGCGGGCGAGCAGTACTACTACTGGGTGCGTGCGACGAACAACACGAGCTCGAGCCAGAGCGACTTCCAGGCCAGCGGCTCGGCCGGCTACCGGAAGCTGGCGACGGTCGGCGGGGTGACGGCCGGGGACGGCGCCTCCACCGTGCAGGTGGCCGTCGCCTGGACGGACGGCGCGGGCGAGACGAGCTACGGGATCTGGCGCCACACGGCGGACGATTCCGGGAGCGCGACGTTCCTGGGCAGCGCGGCCGCGGACGCCACGGGCTACGACGACGCCACGGCCGACTTCGGCCAGCTCTACTACTACTGGGTGCGGGCGACGAACAACGTGACCTCCAGCCAGAGCGATTTCAGCGCCTCCGACAGCGGCTACCGGAAGCTCATGATCGTCTCGAACGTCGTGGCCAGCGACGACCTGTACTCCGACCGGGTGGCGCTGCAGTGGGGTGACCTGGCGGGCGAAACGAGCTACGGGATCTGGCGGCACACCTCCGACGCTTCCGGCTCGGCCTCCTTCCTGGCCAGCGTCACGGCGGGCACGACGAACTACGACGACACGAGCGCCACGGCGGGCCAGCAGTACTACTACTGGGTGCGGGCGACGAACAACACGAGCGCCAGCCGGGGCGACTTCCAGGCCAGCGGCGAGCCGGGCCGGCGCGCCAGCCAGGCCGCGCCGACGGTGATCAACCCGACCTACGCCTCGGTCACGGCCAACGGCGCGACGCTGGGCGCGGAGATCTCGACCAACGGCGGCGTGGCGCTCGGCTCGCGCGGCACGGTGTGGGACACCTCGGCGACGCCGACGGCCAACGAAGCGAGCGAGGGCGGCACGGCGACGGGCGTCTTCTCGCACGCGCGCAGCGGCCTGCCCGCGGGCACGCTAATCTACTTCCGCGGCTGGGCCAGCAACACGCAGGGCAAGGCCTACTCGGCCGACGGCTCCTTCTGGACCGTGCCCGACGCGCCGGTCTTGAGCGCGGCGTCGGACCTGGCGGTCGCCAGCTTCTCCGCCAACTGGAGCGCGGCGACGGGGGCGACGAACTACCTGCTCGACGCCTCCGCGTCCTCGACGTTCGCCGGCTTCGTCAACGGCTACTCGGCCCGCGTGATCGGCGACGTGACGACCTTCAGCGTCACGGGCCTGACTGCGGCGACGACCTACTACTGGCGGCTGCGCGCCCAGGACAGCGGCGGCATCAGCGTCTACTCGACGACCAACACGGCCCTGACCCTCTGTGCCGCGCCGATCGCCACGGCGGCGACGAACTGGACCACTGCCAACTTCTGGGCCAACTGGAACGCCGTCTCCGGCGCCACGGGCTACCGGCTGGACGTGGCCACGAGTTCGGACTTCAGCTCGGGCGGCGGCACGACCACAACGGTGTTCCGCGAGACCATGGGCACGGTCGGCGGCACGACGACCATAGCGTCGCACGAATCGGCCAACGGCTTTGATAACGACGGGTACACCATGTCCGACGGCGGCGCCGCGAGCCCGGCGGATCTCCGGGCCACCAGCTCGTCCAGCGGGTACACCGACCCGGCCGGCAACGCGGCCTCCGACGCGGCCAACGTCTACCACACCTCCACGTCCGGCGACTACGGGTTCAGCATCGCCGGGATCGACTCGACGGGCTACGCCTATCTCCAGTTGAACTTCGGGTACCGCAAGGAAGCCGCGGGCAACAACGCGACGTTCAACCTGGAGTGGTCCACCAATAGCGGAACGGCGTGGAACGCCGTCACCGTGTCGAATATGCCGGCGGAGGGGGACGGCGCCGGTTGGTACATGGTCACCAACCTCGGGCTGGCCGCGGAGGCGATCAGCGCCAACTTGAGCCTGCGCTGGGTCAAGACGGGCGGCACGGCCATGCGCGTGGACGACGTCCTGCTGCGGGGCATTTCCGCCGGCGATTCCTACGTCCCCGGCTACTCGAACCGCTCGGTCAGCGCGACGACGGAGCTGGTGACCAACCTGGCCGCGGGCGCGACGTACTACTACCGGGTGCGGGCGGAGAACGCCAGCGGCGCGAGCTCGAACTCGAACGTCATCACGGCGTACACCTTGAGCGCGGAGCCGGCGGGCCACGCGGGCAGCTTCGCGGCCGCGGCGGCCTCGGCCTCGACGATCAACCTGTCGTGGACGGCGGCGTCCGCGCCGGTGGACGGCTACCTGATCCTCCGGCGGCAGGGCGCCGACCCGACGGGCACGCCGACGGACGGCACGAACTACGCCCTCGCCACGGTCTTCGGCGACGCGACCCTGGTGAACATCGTCACCGGCGGGGCCGAGACGGGCACGACGGTCAGCAACCTGACGGCGAGCACGCAGTACAACTTCTCGATCGTCCCGTTCAACGCCGACGGCGGGCAATGGCAGACCTACAACTACCTGACGGCGGCGACGATCCCGACGGCGAACGCGACGACCTTCGCGGCGGAGCCTTCGGCGAACCCGACGGCGGTGGCCTTCACGCTCATCACGGCGACGAGCTTCCAGATCGGCTGGTCCGGCGGGGACGGCGCGAACTCCATTGTGGTGGTCAAGCAGGGGAGCGCGGTGGACTCGAACCCGGCGGACGGGATGGGCTACACGAACAACGCGGCCTTCGGCAGCGGCACACAGCTCGGCACGGGCAACTACGTCGTGTACATCGGCAGCGGGACCAGCGTGGTGATGTCCGCCCTGACCGCCGGCGTGACGTACCACGTGGCGATCTACGAGTTCAACGGCGACGACGGGCTCCAGAACTACCGGACCAGCGACCCGCGGACGGGCAGCCAGGCCCCGCTGGACACGCCGGCCGTGACGACCTTCGCGATCAGCAACAACATCCCGGGCTCCGCCGTGAGCGGCGGCAACGTGACGGACGAGAAGGGCGCGACGGTCACCCGGCGCGGCGTCTGCTGGAGCACGTCCAACCCGCCGACGATCGCCGACCCCTGCACGACCAACGGCTCGGGTCTGGGCGAGTTCTCGGCGACGATGGCCAACCTGACGCCCGGCCAGACCTACTACGTCCGGGCCTACGCGACCAACACGATCGGGGCGGGCTACGGCTACGTGGTCACGAACGTCGCGTCCTGCTTCACCAACGGGCCGATCGGCCTCTACGCCAACCCGACGAACTTCGCGGACTTCACGGCCAACTGGAGCGCGCTGGCCGGCGCGACCGGGTACCAGCTGGATGTCTACCAGGGCAGCACGGTGGCCGCCCTGCTGATCGACGAGGCGTTTGACGGCGGGACGACCCCGCCCGGCGGCTGGACCTTCACCGCCATCGGCGGAACCTATTCCTCCGATGGCAATTACGGCCGCGGCTCGCCGTCGCTGCAGATGGACGCCACGGGCGACGCGGTGGAGACCCCGACGCTGGGCGGCAGCCCGACGGGCGTGACGATCTGGGTCAAGGGCAACGGCACGGACGCGAGTTCGTCGCTGCTGGTGGAGGGTTATGCCGGCAGCTGGAGCACGGTGTCCACGATCATGCCGCTGCCGACCACGGGCGAGAACACGAACATGCCGCTGTCGGGATCGGTCACGAAGCTGCGCTTCACCTACACCAAGAGCGCGGGCAACCTGGCCTTCGACGACGTGATCGTCGGCGGCACGTCCAACGCGATCGCCTATGCGACCGGCTACTCCAACGTGGCGGTATCGGCGACGAGCAACGCGGTGACGGGGCTGACGGAGGGCGGGGTGTACTACTACCGCGTGCGCGGGACGAACACCCTGTGCACGAGCGTCAATTCCGCCACGGGCACGGTGACGCTGAAGAGCCACCCGGGCATCGGCGTGGGCGCGGCGCTGGCGGTGTACGGCGTGGTAGGGTCCACGCCGACGAGCCACACCTTCGCCGTGACGAACATCGGCGGCGGGGCGCTGTCGTACGTGCTTTCGACCAACGCGGCCTGGCTGACCGTGCGGCCGCTGACGGGCAGCAGCCTGGCGAACGGCGCGAGCAAGGTCCACACGAACTTCTTTGTGGCGACGGGCCTGTCCGCGGGGACCTACTACGGCACGAACACGGTGACCAACACCGGCGCGGGCAACGACGCGGCGACGAACAGCCCGCAGGTCGTGCAGGCCGTCCTGGTCCTGACGAACATCCCCGATCCGTCGGTGGCGACCGCGACGGCGGATGGCAAGACCCTGATGGACCTGGCGTGGACGAAGAACGCCACGTACGACGTGATGATCGTCCACCGGCCGGGCGCGGCCTCGACGGCGCCGACGCAAGGCACGACGTACAACATTGGGGATTCCTGCGGCAGCGGCACGGTGATCTACAAGGGCTCGGGCTCGAGCCTGGAGCACATGGTCGCGTCCGGCACGGAGCACCACTACGCGTTCTACTCCGTGAACAACAACCACTATTCCGCCGGCCTGACGGATTCCGAGACGACGGAGCAGTTCGCCGCGCAGGAGATCGTGGACACGTTCTCGTACACCAACGGCACGACGCTGGCGAACTGCGCGGGCAGCAACGACTGGAGCGGGGCATGGTCGGGCAACACCGGCTGGGTCACGAACCACGCGGGCAGCTTCTCGGGCCAGACGAACTACCCGACGCCGACGGGCAATAAGATCGTGATGGTGCCCTCGAATAACGCGGGCCTGTACGTATCGCGCTCGTTCGCCGCGCGGACGAGCGGCAAGGTGTACGCGGCCTTCATCATGAACTTCACGTGGGACGGCGCGCAGAAGTGGGCCGGCGCCAGCCTGATGCACGGCGCGACGGAGAAGATTTTCTTCGGCGAGTGCTGGGGCGCGAGCGCGACGCTGGGCGTCCATAACGCCGTCAGCACCAAGAAGCTGGATTACGGCTCCGGCAACGACTACGTCATTATCATGCGGTACGACTTCTCGACGGACGACGCCCACGCGTCGGCGTACAAGATCGGGGCCGACTCCGTGCCGGACAGCGAGCCGGGCTCGTGGGACGCGGAGTACCTAAACGTCGGCGGCGTCACGCAGATCGACGGCATCAGCCTGCGGGCCGGGGCGTCGGAGGGGTACGGCACGCCGGGCGTGGTGTACTTCGACGAGGTCCGCGTAGCGACGAACTGGTCCGAGCTGCTGGCCGTGGTCCCGTCGAAACCGGAAGACCCGGTGAGCGCGTCGGCGACGGCGGACGGCAACGAGATGGTGCGGCTGGGCTGGGAGAAGAACGGCGCCGGCAACGGCGTCATGATCCTGTACAAGACCAGCGCCATCTCGACCGACCCGACGGACGGCACGACCTACAGCCTGAACGACACGATCGACGGCGCGACGGTCATCTACAAGGGCACGGGGGACACGCTGGAGCACGTCGTGGCGGACGGGTCGAGCGCGTATTACCAATTCTACTCGTACAACGCCGTCAACTACTACTCCACGGGCCTGACGGCGAACGTGACGATGGGGAGCTACCAGAGCTACGAGATCGTCAACCCGTTCTCGTATACCAACGCGACGGCCCCGGGCACCGCGACGAAAGGCGGCAAGGGCTTCGGGGACAACTACTGGGCGGTCAGCGGCAGCTGGGGCATCCGGACCAACTCGCCTACGGCCGAGGCCGCGGCGATCCCGCGCTTCGTGAACATCGAGGGCTACACGGACATGGCGGGCAACCTGATGCGGATCACCGGCCTCGGCAACGGCTCGAGCGGCTACGCCGAGCGCAGCCTGGGCGCGGCGATCAACTCCGGCCAGATCTACGTCGCCTTCATGATGGCCTACCAGTACTACGGCTCGAACAAGTGGGCCGGGTTGAGCTTCTACAACGGCGCGACCGAGAAGGCGTTCTTCGGCAAGGCCAGCGGCGCCAACTGGTACACCCTGGGGGTGGCGGGCGACGGCGGAACCGCGTGGTCCGGCTACGATCTGCGGCCGTACGGCGGCGGCGCCGAGGCGCACACGGGCAGCGTCTACCTCGTGCTGGGCAAGTACGACTTCAGCACGAAGAATCTGCAGGCCAACGCGTACAACCTGCCGACGGCGACGGAGTTCCCGAGCAGCGAGCCGACGAGCTGGGACGTTACCCGGACGCTGGGCACGGGCATCGATTCCGTGGACCGCATCCGGCTGAACGTCGGCGCCTTGAACCCGGACTGCGGGAGCATCGGCGACGTGTACTTCGACGAGATCCGGCTGGCGACGAACTGGTCGCAGCTGGTCGGCGTCACCTGCCCCACGTGGATCGGCAGCAACAACGTGCCGGTGGCGGTGACGAACCTCGGCAATTCGCTGACGTTCGAGTGCCAGACCTACCCGATCGGCTCCGGCCAGAGCGCGGACCTGCAGATCCGCTGGACCGACCAGACCACCTCGACCTACTCGATGGCCTGGTCGTCGAACCACAATAACAACAGCTGGTGGAGCTACAGCGCGCAGATGACCAAGACCGGCGTGCACGACTTCGTGTACCTCGCCTACGGCGGGAGCTGCAGCGTCATCAGCACCAATCCGTCCGGCAGCTTGACGGTCAATGCCCTGGTCAACCCGAATCCCGTCTCGGCCACGCGCGACTCGGTCAACACCAACAGCCAGATCAACCTGGCGTGGACCAAGAACACGGTGGGCCACGACGTGATGATCGTCCGGAACACGTCGGGCAGCTTCACCGCGCCGACGCCGGGCACGGCCTACTACGCGGGCGAAACGCTCGGCTCGGACACGGTGGTCTACCGCGGCAACGCGTCCAGCTTCGACGACACCGGCCTGGCGTCCTCCCAGACGTACTACTACCGGTTCTACTCCGAGAACTACAGCTACTACTCGACCGGCACGGTGGACAGCGCCTCGACCCTGGGCGGCAGCCAGGCCATCGTGGTGGACGGCAACCCGGCGGACTGGCAGGGCACGGCGGGCTCCACCTACAACGCGTCGACCGTGTCGCGTAACGAGTTCATCTGGAAGGACAAGTGCGGCGAGGAGCGCAAGGACGTGGCCAACACGACCAACGCGGACATCCGCGAGGTCCGCATCTACGCGGACACGACCAACGTCTACTTCCTGGTGAAGTACGGGGACGTCACGTCCGACCAGCACCCGTACATCAACATCGGCCTGGACACGCGGCGGTCCTCGGCGAGCGGCGCGATGAACTGGATCGGCGACGACTCCGGGACCTTCTACGGCGGCAATTACTTCGCCGGTGGCCAGGCCGCCGTGCACTACGCGCAGCGCAACATCACGGTGCACCGCGCCGACGGCGCCATGCAGGTGGAAGTGTACGCCGACGACGGCGGCACCTGGTACGGCCCGCCGGCCGGCTCGGCGGCGGCGGCCAGCGCGGCGAACAACGCCATGGAGTTCTGGATCAACCGCTCCGACCTGCTGGTCAGCAGCCCCGTCACGGCCCGGTTCACGGTCGCCAGCTTCCTGAACAACGACCTGTGGAACAACTCGGGCGACGGCACGGTCCAGATCCTCGCGGGCACGCCGGACGCCGCCGACGCGGCCTCCATCGCGCCGGAGCAGGTCAACGACGGCGACCTCTCGCAGTCGGCTTGGCAGGAGGACATCAGCGACAACAGCATCGACTTCTGGTTCGACGTCGTCTTTGACGCCAACGGCGTGGTGGCCAACTCGATCCCGAGCACGCCGGCGGTCGGCTTCCCGACCAACAACTATGCCGCGACCGCCAACCCGACGCTGTGGTGGAACGCCTCGACCGACAGCGACGGCCAGGTCACCGGCTACTTCCTGGAGGTCGGGACGAACGAAACGTTGAACGGCGAGAGCGGCACGACGGAGAACGGCTCGATCTTCCTCCGCGTGAACCTGCCGGCGACCCAGACGAACTACACCCTCTCCACGTCGGCGACGCAGTACTGGTGGCGCGTCCGGGCGCGCGACACGGCCGGCGCGCTCTCCAGCGGCCAGATCCAGATGTTCCGCATCGGCGGCAAGGGCGACATCACGGGGCCGTTGCACACCCTGCTGTACATCGGCACCAACCTGACGGGCTATCTAGCCGGGGATTTCGACGCGCACATCGACAAGTACGGGCCGATCCAGTCCATCACCGACGCCGAGATCCAGCAGGCGGTCAACGCGATCGGGTTCGCCATCAAGATCGAGGACCCGAGCGGCGTGTACGCGACGAACAGGCAGAACAACAGCGGGCCTGCGCCCAGTAACTTCACGTGGAACATCGTCTCCGACGACGGCCGCGTGTCGCCGAACTGGGACGTGTTCCGCCTCTATTCGGACGGCTCCTCCAACGAACTGGGTTACGACGCGGTGTTTTACGGCAGCAACATCGCCTCGTCGGCGGGGAACTCCTCGCCGAGCATCACGGCCTGGGTGCACAACGCCTTCACCATCAGCGGCTATGACGAGACGATCGAGTACTACCTGACCGTCAGCTCGGAGGACGGGTGCACCGAGAACGGGAGCTGGGCGGCGTATGGCTCGTGGAACAGCTACGGGGCGCCGGCCGCCACCTACGGCGGCTACTGCGAGGACGGGCCCAACACGGCGCGCAACGTCAGCACGAACGAGCTGATCCGGATCAACGTCACGGACGACGACGACGACGTGCCGACGTTCGCCTACGGCGCGCAGTGGGCGAGCAGCCGTACGCTCCTGGCGTCCAACGCCACGGCCCTGCTGACCGCCTCGGGCTCCGGCCAGTCCGTGATCTACACGGGCACGGACGGCGGCATGACCGGCACGCCGCTGACGCTGCTGTTCAACGCCTACGACTACTACAGCGGCCTGCAGTTGAGCGCCGCGGGCTCCGCGGACACGAACACCTCGCTCTCCGTCGGTTCCTCGAGCTGGCAGACCAACAACATCGCCAACTACAGCGCCAGCCGCAGCACGGTGGGCGACACGACCGAGACCAACACGGTCCTGGCCTGGCACTGGGACTCGCTGGCCTTCAGCGACATGACGGCCCTCTGGGCCGGCGACGGGTCGGGCTCCGCCGGCGAAACCAACCCGGTGATGCTGACGCTGCGCGACACCGACCACGACCGGACCGACGACGCGAGCGTGGCCTCCAACGTCGTCTTCGGCTACCTCCAGGTCACGGACGACGACTCGGTCGCCCCGAGCCATACCCAGTTCACCATCGACGGCGTCGGCGGGTACGGCAGCACCAACCTGCTGCCCGGCAACATCGCCGTCGTCGGCGTCAACGGCTCGCCCAGCGCCAAGATCGAGAAGTTCGCCTTCGTGGTCCTGGCCCCGTTCCCGGCGGGGACGATCGTCCACTTCACCGACTGCGGCTGGGCGGACAACGCGGGGACCAACTGGCACCGCGTGACCGAGTTCCACACGAACCTGTGGATCGCGACGGGCGACGCGGACGTCGGGCAGGTGTTCGAACTGGGCTTGCAGGACATCAACTCGGGCGGCGACCAGGTCACCGTGTACCAGTACAACGGCTCGGTCAACGCCTCCAACGATCCGGACCGCGTCACGTTCCTGTACGCCGTCAACATGCTCGGCACGAACACCGCGCCACAGGCGGACGGGTGGTACCTGCCGATCGTTCCGACCAACAACTTGTGCTCGGCCCTGTACCGTGGTTTGACGAACGGCGTGACCGCCGTCAGCGTGGGCGGTGCCGAGTCGGTCAATATTATCTACACGGGGAGGCTGACCGGCTCGTCCTCCGAGTTGCTCGCCTCAATCAGCGACTCCAACAACTGGCAGGTGGCGGCTAGCGCAACGGATCTGAATTTCAGTAACTTCGCGTTCAGCGTCACCAGCCAGGGCGGCATGGAGTGGCAGACGCCGAACCTGACGGACGCGCAGGTGTCCACGGGCCAGTACACGGTGGTGGACGTGGTGTCCGACTACACCTCCGGCCTGCTGGCCACGAACAACGCCTACGCGAGCGCGCCGCACTTCCTGCTGTATAACGCGGACGGCGACATGGCGCTGTCCAACGCGATGTCGGTGGGTTTCCCGAACGGGGTGCCCGTGACGACCCAGGCCCTGACGCGGACGGCATCCACGGGCATGTGGAACTACATCAACATCGGCACGTACAGCGCGGTGGTCTACGTCACGGACTTCGACTTCGACCGGCTCAACGACAACCAGGACGGCTCGCTGGCCATGCCGGTGGCCGTCACCGACGACGACGCCGACGCGCCGCTGTTCACGAACCTGACGGCCCTCGGTACGGGCGCCGGGCTGACCGAGAACGGCACGATGGTGCTGTACGACTTCGACATCCCCGTCGATGAAACGACGTACACGTTCACGACCAACGCGGACACGGTCGTCGCCCATGTCACCGCCGGCGCGGTCCTCGGCGGGGGCGTGGACGCCATCAACCAGGGCACGGGCAATCCGGGCTATTGCGCGGTCACCAGCAAGTTCTACCAGGCGTACCAGTACCTCGACTTCACGCTGACGGTGGAGTCCGGCTACGCGCTGACGGTGACGAACCTGACGTTCATGGACAACCGCTCCAGCACCGGCCCCACCGACTGGTACTTCCTGTACAGCGGCGACAGCTACGCGACCGCCCTGGCCAGCGGCAACCACGCCGACACGAACTGGAAGACGAACAGCACGGCGTTGAGCCTGTCGTCGCTGGAGGGCGCCGTCACCTTCCGCCTGCACGCGACGAACGCGACGGGCTCGACCGGATCGTGGCGCGTGGACAACCTGCGGCTGCAGGGCAGCCTGGCCCCGCTGCCGGGCTCCGGCCTGGTCAGCGACCAGGACCTGAACCAGGGCACGCTGTCGATCACCGCGCGCGTCACGGACGCGACCAGCGGCGTCTACAGCAACCGCCACCCGACGTACGGGACGCGGTTCGACCTGGTGACCCCGGCCGGCGCCTCGCTGTTCAACCAGCAGCCGTTCAACATCGGCCCGACCAACGCCAGCCAGACCATCGGCGAGTGGGCGAACCTCTACGCGACGAACCTGTCGGTGGCGTTCGCGAACATCGTGCTGGGCGTGCACACCGCCAGCGTGTACGCGGCGGACGCCGACAACGACCGGCCGGACGACAACCTTCAGTACACGCAGCAGATCGCCGTGACGGTCATCGACGACGACACCAATCCGCCGGTGGGCGGGACGATCTTCCAGAGCATGACGAAAGACAAGCCGTTCGATTACCCGAACCTGCACGGGCCCATGGTGCTGTACCAGGGCACGACCAACGCCTCGGCAGCGGGCGTCTCGACGAACCGGCGCTGGAGCCTGAACGACCGCATGATGCAGAACGTGGGCAGCACGAACACCCCGTACCTGCACATCAACCTGTACGACGAGAGCGGCTACCACCGCAGCGGGACGGAGGCCCTGTCGAACCTGACCCTGACCATCGAGGGCTTCATCACGAACGATGTCTCCTACCTCTCCCTGGCCTCGAGCAGCGCCAGCACGACGAACAACCCCGCGGCGACCAACGTCTGGGTCTTCACCTCGTTCGGGGACATGAGCTTCGTGGGCACGACGAGCAAGGTCACGGTGAGCGTCTCCGACACGGACAAGGACCGCCCGGACGACGCCTCGGTGCTGACGGCCTACCAGGTCGGGTACATCGCCTGGAAGGACAACGACCCGTCGCCGGCGATCCTGCAGTTCCCGACGAATCAGACCGCGAACACGAACGCGCTGACCGTGCTCCTCGGGCCGAGCCCCGGCGCCCCGACGTCCAACCTGTGGACCTATTCCACGCACCCGGAAGACGCGTCCAACCAGGTGTATGCCGTGTCCGACGGCGAACTGGCCGGGGTGTCCGGATCGAGCCAGCTGATGCTCGGCTTCCACAGCTACGACCTCGGCGACGACAACGTCCTGGGCCTGCAGCGCGATACGACCGCGACGACCACTTCGGACGGGCGCACCCTGACGAACACGCACATCAGCATCGGCTCCGTGGTGTCCAGCAACACCGCGAATTACAGCTCGGGCTGGAGTTCGTCCATCGGCGAGACCCGCATCGCCGCCCAGAACGCGACCAGCTACTGGGCGTTCACCACGTTCACCTCCAACCAGGTGGGCCAGTTCTGGGATGCCGCCGGCCACAGCAACGCCATCGTGCTGCACGCGCTGGATTCGGACAACGACCGGCCGGGCGACCAGGCCCGCACCAACCTCAACGCCGGCTGGCTGGTGGTGTACGACGACGACACCAACGCGCCGACCGCGCCCACGGCGTTGAGCGTCAGCCCGACCGACTGGACGAACGCCAACTCGTTCACGCTGTCGTTCACCGATTCCAGCGACGCGTCCGGGATCCTGCACTACCGGTACGACACGAACGCGCCCGCTTCGCTGACCAACGGCACGGAGATGCCCGTGAGCCGGATCATCACCGGCGTGGCCGAAGGCGAGATCACCAACCGGCTCTTCGCCGTGGACGCCGACCACGACCGCGCCTTCGACGGCCAGATGAGCGAGACGACCAACTTCGTCACGCGGCTGGACCAGCACGCCCCGCCGCAGATCATGGGGATCACGGTGGACGAGGGCGAGGACCCGACCACGGAGGTCGAGTTGAACTGGACCGCCGCGGCCAACGCCGGCAACCGGCCGGACGGCGCGACGCTGTCGCCGTGGAACTCGTACCGGATCTACTTCAGCGAAGACGGGTCCACCGTGACCACGAGCAGCGCCTACTTCGACGGGTACACGGGGCAGGCGGCCCTGACGAACATGTCGGTCTCGACGGTCACCCTGTCGAACCTGATCTTCGGCTCCGACTACAAGTTCCGCATCGTCGGCCGCGACCGGGCGGGCAACGAGGGGCCGCTGTCGGACGAGGTGGTGATCGTGCTCCCGGGCTTCAACGTCACGCAGGGCCTGGTCAAGGCCACCAGCGGGGACATCCGCTACTCGGAGATCTTCTGGGTGGCCGCGACGAACCAGTCCGGCGGGGTGAACCGCGAGTACGACCTGCTGTGGGTGGACGGCAGCAGCTTCAACGACGGGATGTCCAACCAGTGGCAGTTCCTGCAGAGCGGGTTCACCAACTCGCTGTCCGACACGGGCGGTCTGAATCGCACGGCGCCGACGCTGCTGACCTCCAACATGCGCTTCTACCGCGCCGCCTCCAAGGACCGCTGGATGACCAACCGCTCGCCGCGCGTGGCCAGCGAGGAGGTGTACGGCCTGCGGACCGTCACGCTGTATCCCGGCCAGAACTGGGTCGGCCTGCCGGTGGTCCCGGACTCCAACACGCTGAAGAACGTGCTGGGCCATTACCTGCCGGGCGGCTCGGCGTACACCGATCCGCACAGCACGATCGTGACCTGGTACAGCCGCCTGACCAACGAGACGGTGCAGAAGGATGTCTACCTCCTGGACTGGGGCTCCTCCAACGAGTGGCGCACGGGCCAGGGCTGGGGCGGCATGAACCAAGTGGCCGACCACTATGCGTTCCCGTTCGACGAGAGCGTGGCCATCAACATCCCGACCAACGAGACGCAGACCTATCTCCTCATGTTCATCGGCCGGGTGCCGACGAACAACCAGACGCAGGTCATCCAGCCGAACGGAGCGTATAACCTCGTGAACATGCGCCTGCCCTGCACGATGAGCCCGGCTCAAATGAACCTGCTGGCCTCCGGTTTCAAGGGCGGCGTAGGCTCGATGTCCGCGGACCGAATCCGCAAGCTCAACCGGCAGCAACAGGGCGTCGGCTTTGACGTGTATTACAACACCACGCGCTCGCGGTGGGAATACGTCAACAACTCGTCGGCGGCCGGCTTCACCATCTCGCCGGACGACGGGTTCCTGATCTGGACGCGCGGGTCCACCACGCCGTGGACGTGGACCAACGTGCCGCCGTACAGCTTGCCCACTCGCCTGATGAATCCGTAGCGGGCGGCCCCGGGTGGCGTTCGCGAGGCGGGCCGGCGGCGGCCCGCCTCTTCTTTTTTGCCGTCTGCGGGCTAGCCATGCCGGCGGCGTTGGTCCATAATGGGCCCGGGCGAAAATCCGGAGGCGCTGGCCATGTCGAAACCCAGGCTCGTACGATTCGAGATCAGCACCCGCGCGCCGCTCCCGGCCGGCGAGCAGGTGTTCGTCGCCGGCAGCCAGGAGGTCGTCGGTTCGTGGCGGCCGGACGGCCTGCCCCTGACGAGGGCCTCGGATGACCTGTGGGTCGGCGCGGCCGCCTGTTCTTCCCGGGAGCCCCTGGAATTCAAGATCACCCGGGGCTCGTGGGATACCGAGGAGGTCGGGGACGACGGGAAGATCCCGGAGAACCACAGGCTGGAACCGGGCGGGGAGGCCGTGGTGCGGCGCACGGTCCTGCGCTGGCGGGACGCCGCCCGGGCCCGGACGCCGAAGATCACGGGGAGCTACCGGGTTCACGAGGGATTCCGTTCCGCGTTCCTCCGCTTCGACCGCACCGTCATCGTCTGGCTGCCGCCGTCCTATGCCCAGCAGCCCGACCGGCGCTACCCGGTGTGCTATCTCCAGGACGGCCAGCAGGTGTTCGACCCGCAGACTTCGTCCGGGAACCAGGACTGGGAAGTGGACGAGTGGTGCGCGCGGCTGATGGCCGCCGGCGAAATGGAGGAGATCATCGCCGTGGCCGTCTATTCCACCGCCGACCGGGAGCCGGAGTATCATCCATCGCTGGCCGGCGCGTCCTACGCGCGGTTCCTGGTCGAGGAGCTCAAGCCGTGGGTGGACCGGGAGTACCGGACGCTGCCGGGGGCGGCCTCCACGGCCGTGGCCGGCGCGTCGCTGGGCGGAACCATCTCCTTCTTCCTCGCGTGGAGCCGGCCCGACGTGTTCTCCGCCGCGGCCTGCCTCTCCCCGGCCTTCCGTTTCCAAGGCGACCGTTTCTGCCCGGACCTGGTGCGGAACGCGGCGGCGGTCCCCGGCATCCGCCTGTTCCTTTACTGCGGGCTGGGCGATCCGCTCGAGCGGGAACTGGCCGAGGGGATGTCCGAGATGTTGGCCTTGCTGAAAACGCGGGGCGTGGAGCCGGGCGCGCGGTTGGCCGTGGTGGAGGACCTCGAGGGGCGGCACCACGAGGAGTCCTGGGCCCGCCATACCGGCGCCTGGCTCCGCTTCCTGTACGGAAAGGGGTAGGGTATGCCCGGGCGGAAGGTCAAGCGGCAGCGCCCAGGCGGGCCGCTCGCGTATATCGCCTTCTGGCAGTTCATGGCCTTTCTCCTGCTGGTCAGCCTGATCTGGGCGGACGCGGTGCTGGACCTGCCGAACCTGCTTTTCCGGCTGCCCGAAGGCCGGTTCAACTGGTACCGCGCCTGCGTGCTGACGGCCGCCGTGATCGTGGTCGGCTTCGTCTCGATCGGCCACGCCTACGTGCAGCAGAAGCGGGCGCTCAAGGGCCTCATCAAGATCTGCTCCTACTGCCGGCGCGTGCAGGTGGACGAGCAGGCCTGGCGGCGCATGGAGGACTTCATCGAGACCCGCACGCTGGCCGAGTTCACGCACGGCGTCTGCCCCGAATGCTACCAGCGCGCGCTGGAGGGCTTGTCCGGCCCCCCGCCCGGCGCCCCGCCGCCGGAGTCGACGCTTGACCGCGGGCCCTCGAGCCCCTAGACTGTCCGCGCTTTTCATGTTCCCGGCCGGAAGCCCTCGTGGCCTGACCGGCCGGTAGTCGCGGGGAGAACCCCCAGATAGAAGGAGCAACGCCGCCATGGTCGCAAAGACGGAAGCCAAGCCGGTCGCCGAAAATGACGGGGACAAGAATGAAGCCGTTGTTCCCTATGCGCTGCTCTTCGTCCTCGAAGACCTGGCTGTAAACGGCCGGCAGGTCCTCTCCGACGCGCTTCGCCGCCACGCCCAGGAGAGCAAGGAGAAGTTTGACGACCGGTTGTTCATGCGCCACGGCCTGACGGGTTCGCCGGCGGCCAGCCTGCCCGCGATTTTGGGCGGCGACGCGGAATCGCAAAAAGCGGTCCAGCAGCGCGTCCTGGACAAGCTGGCGGCCGACAAGGCCGGGCTGAATCCCGCCCTGGCCAGCGTCCTGAAGGCCGCCGCCCAGCGCCGCATCCCCGCCCTGGCCCTGACGAGCCTGCCGGAAGATGCAGCCCGCGCGATCGCCGGGCGGCTGGGCCTGGAGGAGATGGGCGTCACGCTGTTCCTTGTCAAGGATGCCGCGGCCGATTTCCCGACGCCGGATACGTGGGTCAAGGCCGCGCGCTCGATCCAGCGGCGGCCCCGCGGTTGCGGCGCGCTGGCCGCCAGCGGGCGGGTCGCCCGCGGCGCGGTCATGGCCGGCATGAGTTGCGTCGCGCTGCCCGACGAACTCACCGTCTTCGAGGACTTCGGCGGAACCGCCCTGGTGATCGAGACGCCCGGCGACGCCTCGCCCTCCGAAATCATCGGCTCCCTGTTCCGCCAGATATGATGTAACCCTTTCCCGCCATTTATATTATGGTTCAGGCCAAAGATCCGGGCGGAAAGCCGATCGACCGGCTGCGCGAAGTGATGCGCATGCTTCGCGCGGAGAACGGCTGTCCATGGGACCGCGAACAGACGCTCCAGACGCTCAAGCCTTTCCTGCTCGAGGAGTGCTACGAGGCCATGGACGCCCTCGAAAGCGGCGACCGCGCCCGGCTCTGCGACGAACTCGGGGATGTCCTGCTCCAGGTGGTGTTCCAGGCGCAGGTGGCCAGCGAGGAGGGGAGCTTCACCTTCGACGACGTGGCCACGGCGATCTCCGACAAGCTGGTCCGCCGCCACCCGCATGTCTTCGGCGAGGTCCAGGTCAGCGACTCGGCCGAGGTGATCCGGAACTGGGAGGCCATCAAGAAGGGCGAGAAGGGGCCGCCCCGCAAGTCCGCCGTCGACGGCGTGCCGCGGAGCGCGCCCGCCCTGCATAAGGCCCAGCAGATCCAGAAGCGGGCCGCGCGCGTCGGGTTCGACTGGGACACGGTCCACCAGGTGATGGCCAAGGTGGAGGAGGAAGTAGGCGAGGTCCGGGAGGCGATGGCCGGCGGCGACCCGAAGAAGGTCAAAGAGGAAATCGGCGACCTGCTGTTCGCCGCCGTCAATTTGAGCCGGTTCCTCGGCCACAGCGCCGAGGAGGCGCTCGAGGATACCGTCCGGAAATTCACCCGCCGATTCCAGGGCATCGAGGAGCGGCTGCACGCCCAGGGCCGGAAGATGACGGAGTGCAAGCTGGCCGAGCTCGACGCCATCTGGAACGAAATCAAGGCCGCCGAGTAGAGGCCGGGGAAAGGCTGGTCGCCCCGGCGGTTGCGGCCGCGCAAAACAAACCTTGACCGCCCCAGGTCTCTGTAGTAGAAAGTATTGTTTGCCAGTACACCATGCCGGTGACGCTGAAGAGTGGGTCCGCACCCACTCTTTTGTGTATCGCGCTTGGTGGTAGTGGGTTGCGTAAGCGGCCCCCAAAGCGGGGTGGTGGTCATGAACAACGACCTGTTGGCTGTCATAGATTACATGGAGCGGGAGAGGGGCATCGATCGCGAGACCCTTCTTACGGCCGTGGAAGCCGCCCTGTTGAGCGCCTCGAAGAAGAGCGTGGGTCCGTCCAAGGACCTGCGCATTGAGATCGACCGCAAAACCTGCCGGATCCGGGCTTTGGCCAAGGTGACCGTCGCGGAGAAGGTCAACGCCCCGCATGACGAGATCACCCTCCCCAGCGCCCGGCGGATCAAGGCGGACGCCCAGCTGGGCGATACCGTGGAGATCGAGGTCACACCGAAGAATTTCGGCCGGATCGCGGCCCAGACCGCCAAGCAGGCCATCCTCCATAAAATCCGGCAGGCTGAAAAGGAGCGCGTCTTCGGCGAGTACAAGGACCGGGCGGGGGACATCGTCAGCGGCACGGTCAGCCGGATCGAGCGCAGCGACGTGATCTTGGACCTGGGGCGCGCCGAGGGCCTGATGCCGGTCGCGGAGAAGGTGCCCACGGAGCGGTACCAGATCGGCGACCGGTTGCGCGCCCTCATCCTCAAGGTGGAAAGCCGGACGCAGGGCCCGGAGATCATCCTGACCCGGAGCCACCCGGATTTCGTGCGGCGGCTGTTCGAGCTCGAGGTTTCCGAGATCGCGGACAAGACCGTCGAGATCAAGGGCATCGCCCGCGAGGCGGGGTTCCGCAGCAAGATCGCCGTGGTTTCGCACGATCCCAAGGTCGACCCGGTGGGGGCCTGCGTGGGCATGCGCGGCATCCGCGTGAAAAATATCGTCCGGGAGTTATCCGGCGAGAAGATCGACATCGTGCGCTGGCACGATGACATCAAGACGTTCGTGACGAACGCGCTGGCGCCGGCCAAGCTGATCCGCGTCACGGTGGACACGGAAGCGCAATCGGTCCAGGTGGTGGTGGATGCGGAGCACCTGTCGCAGGCGATCGGGAAGAAGGGCCAGAACGCCCGCCTGACGTCCAAGCTGACGGGCTGGAAGATCGACATCCTGCGGGACGAGAGCGACGTCAGCTTCGAGGAGAAGGTGGCGCGCGCCGTGGCCGCGCTGGCCGTCGTGGACGGCATCGGCCCCGAGCG
Organism: Verrucomicrobiota bacterium; assembly: GCA_022710725.1. Taxonomy (GTDB): domain Bacteria; phylum Verrucomicrobiota; class Kiritimatiellia; order CAIQIC01; family JAGNIJ01; genus JAGNIJ01. The sequence goes on along the minus strand of JAKLGK010000001.1, from coordinate 149,487 downwards.
GGCGGAGAAACTGGTGCATGCGGGATTCCTGACGCTGGAAGGCCTGCTGGCGGCCGAGCCCGCGGACCTGGAAGCGGTGGAAGGCATTGATGCCGCGGCGGCCCGCGAGGTGCTGCAGGGCGTCGAGAAGGCCTGCGAACACCTGCACGGACAAGAGGAATCTCATGAGAGTTCATGAACTGGCCAAGGAACTGGGGCTGACCAGCAAGGAGCTGATGGACCGGCTCCACGCGATGAGCGTGGAGGTCCGGAACAATTTCGCCGCCCTGTCGCCCGAGCAGGTGGCCCTGGTGCGCAAGGCCGTCGGCGCTCCGGCCGCCGCCGCGGCGCCCGCGGAAACCGGCGCCGCAAAACCGGCGCCCAAGGCCGCGCCGCCGGCGAAGGCCGCCCCCGCGCCGGCCAAGCCCGCGGCGCCTCCGCCCCCTGCGCCGGCCGCCCCGCCTCCGCCTCCCCCGCCGCCCGCGCCCAAGGTGATCATCGTCAAGGGGCCGATCATCGTGAAGGAGTTCGCCGAGCAGCTGGGCCTGAAGCCCAACCTGCTGATCGCCGAGCTCATGACGATGAACGTGTTTGCCTCGATCAACGAGCGCATCGAGTTCAAGGTGGCCCAGCAGCTGGCCTCCCGCCACGGGGCCTCGATCGAGCACGAGAAGAAGGCCCCCGAGCCGAAGCCGGTCAAGAAGGTCGAGCCGAAGGTCGAGGAGCCGCGCCCCGAGGACATCCAGCCGCGCCCGCCGGTCGTCACGTTCCTCGGCCACGTGGACCATGGGAAGACGTCCCTGCTGGACCGCATCCGCCACAGCAAGGTCGTGCAGTCCGAGGACGGCGGCATCACCCAGCACATCGGCGCGTACACGGTGACCTACCGCGACCACCCGATCACGTTCCTGGATACGCCGGGCCACGCGGCCTTCACGGCCATGCGCGCCCGCGGCGCGAACCTGACGGATATCGCCGTGCTGATCGTCGCCGCGGACGACGGCGTGATGCCGCAGACGAAGGAAGCCATCCAGCACGCCCGGGCGGCCAACGTGTGCATCATGGTCGCCATCAACAAGATAGACTTGAAGAGCGCGGTCGTGGACCGCGTGAAGAGGCAGCTCCAGCACGAGGGCCTGGCCCCCGAGGACTGGGGTGGCCAGACCATCTGCTGCCCGGTCAGCGCGGTCACCGGCGACGGCATCGACCACCTGCTGGAGATGATCCTGCTGCAGTCCGAGATGCTGGAGCTCAAGGGCAATGCGCGGCGGCCGGCGCAGGGCTTCGTGATCGAGGCGCGCCTCGAGGCGGGCAGCGGGCCGACGGCCAACCTGCTGGTGAAGCAGGGGACCCTCTCGGTGGGCGACGCCATCGTGTGCGGCCGCTGCTGGGGGCGGGTCAAGGCGCTGATCAACGACCAGGGCATCAAGGTGCGCACGGCCGGGCCTTCCATCCCCGTGAAGTGCCTGGGCCTGAACGGCGTGCCCGAGCCCGGCATGGAGTTCGTGGTATATCCCAACGACCGCGAGGCGCGCGCGATCGCGGAAGAGCGGGAGGCGGCCAGCCGGCTCCAGGCGATTTCCGCGCCGCGCCGGGCGTCCCTCGACGACCTGCTCAAGCCGGCCGAGACACAGCAGCGCACGGAGCTGGCCATCGTGCTCAAGGCGGACGTGCAGGGGTCGCTCGAGGCCATCCGGCAGGCGCTGTCGGGAATCAAGAGCGACAAGGTCTTGCTGCGGATCGCCCTGGCGGGCGTCGGCAACATCACCGGCAACGACGTGCTGCTGGCCAGCGCGTCCAACGCGATCGTCGTCGGGTTCCACGTCAGCAAGGAGGACGGCGTCGCCGCCCTGGCCAAGCGCGAGGGCGTGGAGATCCGCCTCTACAGCGTGATTTACCAGTTGCTGGACGAGGTCCGCGACGCGATGGTGGGCCTGCTGGAGCCGGTGATCAAGGAGACCGTGATCGGGCACGCGGAAATCCGACAGGTCTTCGAGATCGGCAAGAAGGGCAACGTGGCCGGCTGCATGGTGACGGACGGCCGCATAACGAGCCACGCGCGCGCCCGCGTGAAGCGGGCGGACGACGTGCTCTACGAGGGCGCGGTGGTCTCCCTGAAGCGCTTCCAGGACGACGCCTCCGAGGTCCGCGAGGGCCTGGAGTGCGGTATCCGGCTCGACCGTTTCACCGATTTCAAGCCGGGCGACGTCATCGAGTGTTACGAAGTTCAGAAGATCGAGCAGCCGCTTTAAACCGAGGCCGTCGTTTCTGCCGCGGCGCCTGCATCCCGGAGTCGGTCATGAGTCATCAGCGCATGGTCAGGGTGAACGAACTCCTCAAGCGCGAGATCGCGGACGCGCTTTTCCGGGTGATGAACGAGTCGGGGTTCGACCTGACGGCCGTGACGGTCACGGGGGTCGAGGTCGGCAGCGACTTGAGGACGGCGGTCGTGCGCGTGTCCATCCGGGACCACCGGGCGGAGCGGGGCGACATGCTCAAGCGGCTGTACCGGCACCGGGGCGAGATCCAGGAGATCCTGCACCGCCACGTCATCCTGAAATACACGCCGCGGCTTTCCTTCGAGCTGGACGAATCCATCGAGAAGGGCGATCGCGTCCTGCATATCCTGCACAAGATGGAGAATGCCGGCGAACTGGGCGCGGGCGGCGCGGGCGGGAGCCCGGCGACATGAGCGGGGGCCGCTATGCCGCCCCGCCTCCCGTCATCGAGCCTTGGGAGGGCCTGCTGCTGGTCGACAAGCCCGCGGGCATGACGTCCCACGACGTCGTCGACGCCATCCGCCGCCGGTTCGGGTTCCGGAAGGTCGGCCACGGCGGCACGCTTGACCCGATGGCGACCGGGCTGCTCGTGATCCTGCTCGGGCGCGGCACCAAGCTGTCCGACCGCGTCATGGCCTCCGACAAGACGTACGAGGGGACCTTGAAGCTCGGCGCGACGACGGACACCGAGGACGTGGACGGGCAGATCCTGGCCGAGGCCCCCTGGGAGCACGTTACGCGGGAGGCGGTGGAGCGGGAAATGGCCGCCCGGGTGGGCGACCTCATGCAGACGCCGCCCATGGTCTCCGCCGTAAAGAAGCAGGGGGTCCCGCTGTACAAGCTCGCGCGCAAGGGCCAGACCGTCGAGCGGGAGCCCCGGCTGATCCATGTCTACGAGTTCCGGCTCCTGGCCTTCGAGCCGCCCCGGGCCCGGTTCGTCCTGCGCTGCACCAAGGGCACCTATGTCCGGACGCTCTGCGCCGACATCGGCCGGGCGCTCGGCTGCGGGGCCTTCCTGGAGGCGCTGCGCCGGACGCGGGCCGGCGCCCTGGCCGTGGAGGCCGCCGCGCCGCTGGACGACATCCTGCGCATGGACGTGGACCGCGTCGCGGAGCGGGTCCTTCCCCTGCACGGATTCCTCGCGGGAGGGTCGCCCGGATGAAGCTGCGTCGGGCCCTGGAGGAGATGTCCCGAGAGCCCGGCCCCAGCACCGTGGCCATCGGGACCTTTGACGGGGTCCACCGCGGCCACCAGGGCGTCGTGCGCGCCGCGCTGGATCAGGCGGCGGCCATGGGCGGAACGGCCTGGGTGCTGACGTTCGATCCGCACCCCATGAAGATCCTGCGCCCGCGGGAAGCGCCCCTCTCGCTGACCTCCACGCCCCACAAGATCCGGCTCCTGCACGAGCTGGGGATCGAGGGCTGCCTCGTGCTGGCGTTCACGCCCGAACTGGCGGCCCTCGATCCGGGGCCGTTCCTGGCGCGGCTCACCGGGGCCTGGCCGGGCGCGCGCCAGCTGGTGGTGGGGTCCAACTGGACCTTCGGCCATCGCGGGCGGGGCAACGCGGACCTGCTGCGGAAGTGGGTCGCCGCGCAGGGCTTGCAGGCGACCATCGTGGAGCCCGTCCTGTGGGACGGCCTCGCCATCTCCAGCACGCGGATCCGCCGCGCGGTGCAGGAGGGGCGCCTGGACGATGCCGCGGTCATGCTGGGCCGGCCGTACAGCCTGCTGGGCACCGTCATGGCCGGCCGCCGGGTCGGCACGCGGCTGGGCTTCCCCACGGCCAACCTGGACCCGCATAACGAGGCGCTGCCGCCGCCCGGAGTCTATGCGGTCCGCGCCGAGATGAAGGACGGCGCCTGGACGGGCGCGGCGTTCCTGGACAGCAAGCCGCACGAGGGCCTTCCGGCCGGGGTGAACCTGGTCGAGGTCCATCTCCTGGATTTCAGCGGGGGCGAACTCTACGGGCGGGACATGGAGATCCGGTTCGGGCGCCGGCTGCGGGAGGTGCGCCGCTTCGACAGCCTGGAATCGCTGCGCGTGCAGATCGCGCTGGACGTCGAGCAGGTGCGGGCCGAGGCGGCCGGCGGGCCGGGCCCGTGACCGGGCTTTTTACCTCTTGCCGCCGCGCCGGGCATCCCACAGAATGAACCGAGTTCGAAGAAGCGTGGAGGGCTGAATTCATGAACGAGACGTCACCGCAGGCGGGGGAACAGAAACAGGGCGGCGGCTGGCTGGCCTGGGTCGGGCTGGCCGTGTTGGCCTTGTGGGGCATTCGCACCATCGGGCACAGCAGCATCTGGCTTCGCCTGGCCACCGGGCGGGCGATTGCCGAGCAGGGGATCCCTCGGGCCGACGCCTTCACGTTTACCGCGGCCGGCCTGCCCTGGGTCAACACGTCCTGGCTCTACGATCGCCTGCTGTACGGCCTCTGGAACCTCGGCGGGGCCGCCCTGGTGACCCTGCTGCACGCCGCCTTCGTGGTCCTGGCGTTCGGCCTGCTGATCCGGCCCGCGCGGCGCCTGGCCGGGCCGGTGGGCACGGCCCTGGCCCTGCTGGGCTGCGCCTGGCTGTTGAGCGTTCGCTTCGTGGTTTCCCCGGTGCTGCCCTCGCTCCTGTTCGCGGCGCTGTTCATCCGTGTGCTCTCGGAGAGCCCGCGCGCCTGGATGCCGGTGACCTTGTTGCCCGTCCAATGGCTGTGGGCCAACGTGCACGGGAGCTTCGTGCTGGGCCCCATCCTCTTCCTCCTGTTCGCCATCGAGCGCTGGCACGGCAACCGGGAGTCGCAGGACAAGAAGGCGGTGGGCTGGGCGGCGGCGATGATCCCCGCGGCCCTCGTTGTGAGCCTGCTCAATCCCTTCGGCGCGGCGGTCTTCACCCAGACATTCCGCGACTGGAGCCTCGTGGTGTTCGCGTACGTCCAGGAATGGATCTCGCCGTTCAGTCTTCAATTCCAGCGCGCCTTTTTCGTGAAGAACATCGTGACGCTGGCCCTGCTCATCGGGGCGATCGGGCTGATCACCGAAAAGCGGAAGCTGCCGATCGCGATGACCAGCCTGGCCGTGCTGGGCGCCTTCCTCGTCGTCCGTTCGCTGCGGCACGTGGAGTTCTTCGCGCTGCTGGCCTTTCCTTTCCTGGCCTTGAGCGGCTCCGCGGCGGGGGCCTACCTGGGCGACCGGGTGCGGCCCGCCCTCGGGACCCGGGCGGCCTGGTGGTCCCGCGCCGGCGCGCTGCTGGTCCTGCTCCTCGCCGCCGGTTCCGCCGCGGCCGTTCTCTCCAATCATTTCTACGAGAGCGTCGGCTCGCCCTCCGTGACCGGGTTCGGCGTGGCGAGCGGGCTCTACCCCGAGAAGGCCGCGGAGATCCTGGCGAAGCCGGGCTTCCCCGCGAAGACCGTTCATCTCTTTCAGGACGGCAATTTCCTCCTGTGGGCCGCGCCGGGGCGCCCCGTCTTCGTGGACCAGCGCGCGGACCTGCACGCCCCCGAGTTTTTTGAGGCCGTCGCCCGCAGCCTGAACGGAGAGGCCGAGGCCTGGGACGCGCTGGAGAAGAAGTGGGAGCCGGAATCGGTGCTGCTGAACGGCTGCGCGCTGGGCGCGGGCCCGCTGCTCCGCATGCTGCTGGAGAGCCGGCGCTGGGCGCTCGCCTATCTGGACGGCACGTCCGCCCTCCTCATCCGGCCCACCGCGGCGAACCAGGCCTGGCTGTCCAACGAGGAGATCCAGAAGGCCGGCCTGCTCGTCCTGGAGCAGGAGCGCCGGGAGTACCAGCGGCGCATGGCCTGCTGCGCGCGTCCCGTGGTCTCGCCGCGGCTGATCGGCGCCGGGACCTTCTACCTGGCCCTGGACCGTTTCCCCGAGGCCGAACTCGTCTATGACCTGCTGACCCGGGGCTCCCCCGCCATGGTCAGCGCCTGGTACAGCCTGGGCATGGTCCGGATGCAGCTCGGGAAATTCGATCTCGCCGCGACCGCCCTCGAGCAGGCATGCCGCCGCCGGCCGCGCGATCCCATGTTCTGGCTGCAGTTGGGCCGGGCCTATGCCGGCGCCGGCATGGCCCAGGATGCGGAACGGGCGTTCGAGAAGGGGCGGAAGCTCAACCCGGCGCTCGCGGAGCGCTTCCGCTCCGGCATGGAAGCGCCCGCCGCCCCGTAGCGTGTCTTCCCCGCGCTTCAGGCCCCGCGCGGCCATGAGCGTTCGGCGGATCGCATGAAGGTTGGCCGTCCAGCATGGCCCGGGCGTATCTGTTGGCGAACGGCGATCCTGCTGCTGGCGGCGCGGACCGTTCTCGGCGCCGAAACCGTTCCGCCCTGCGACGTCCGCATTGAGGGCGCGCCCGGCCGCGCCTTGCGAAAGGAACTCCTGTCGGTCACGGAAACCTGGCTGCTCCGTCACAAGCCTCCGCCGACCCAGCGCCTCCTGCTCCGCCGGGCCGAGAAGGATGTCGTCCCGCTGCAGGCGGCCCTCCGGGCCCGAGGCTACTATGCCGCGACGGTGGAGCCCGCGTATTCCCGGCATCGCCAAAAACCCCGGATCACCTTCCGGATCCGGCCGGGCCCTGTCTATCTCATCCGTTCCGTGTCCGTTGAGGCCGTCACCGGCGCGCCGCCCGAATCCGTCGCGGTCCCGTCGCCCGCGCGGTTGGGCCTCGTGGCCCGCCGGCCCCTCCTTGCGCAGGAGGTCCTCGACGCCGAGGCGCAGGTCCTCCGCGCGTTCCAGGCGGGCGGCTACCCGGCCGCGCGGCTGGCGGGCCCGGCCGTGACCGTGGACCACGCCGGGCGCGTCGCGGATGTCCGCTTCCGGGTCGAACCGGGCCCGCGGGTCCGCTTCGGCCCCGTCCGGATCCGTGGCCTGAACCGTCTCCGCGAGTCCTTCGTCCGCGGGCTGATTCCCTGGCGCGAAGGGGATTGGTACGACATCCGGCGGGTGGACCGGCTGCGCGACCGCCTGGCGCTGAGCGGCCCGCTTTCCGCGGTGGAGATCGACGCCGGGCGCGCGGCGGCCGACGGCGACGAGATCCCGGTCGCGCTTATCCTGAAGGAGCGCAAGCGCCGCCGCGTCGAACTGGGTGTCGGCTACGCGACCGACGGGGGCGCCGACGCCCGCGCGTCGTGGCTGCATCGCAACCTCTTCGGCGGCGCCGAGCAGCTCGAGTTGCAGCTGGGCGTGTCTGAATCCCTCCTGTTCGCCGAGGCCTCATTCCGTCGGCCCCAGTTCGGGAGGCCCGACCAGGACCTGCTGCTGGACCTGAAGGCGCAGAGCGAATCCGCGGAGGCCTATACAAGCCAGTGGGTGCGGGCGGCCGCCGGGCTGGAACGGGAGCTGTCGCCGAAGCTCCGCGCGCAGGGCGGGTTGTCCCTCCGGTATTCCGAGGTCGAACAGGAGGAACGGGAGGACTATTTCCTGTGGGCGCTGCCCGCGCGCCTGATCCGCGACACCTCCAACGACCTGCTGGATCCGACGCGGGGCACGCGGCTCTCCTTCCTGGGGGCGCCGACGTACGACCTGCTCAACGGCGAAATGGCCTTCTTCCGCGCGCAGGTCTCGGCGGCCGGCTACTGGCGCCTGGCCCGGCAGCCTTTGCTCGTGCTGGCCTGGCGGTTCGCCGCGGGCAGCCTGCTGGGCCCGTCGCGCGGGGATATCCCCGCCGACGAGCGCTTTTACGCCGGGGGCGGCGGGTCCATCCGAGGCTATGCCTACCAGGAGGTCGGGCCGCTCGACGAGGGCGACGACCCGCTCGGCGGACGATCGCTGCTGGAATCCTCGGTGGAGATGCGCTGGCGCGCGACGCGCAGCATGGGCCTCGTCCTGTTCGCGGACGGCGGCTCCGCCTTCGAGTCCAACGTGCCGGATTTCGACGAGAACTACCTGTGGGGCGCCGGCGTCGGCTGGCGCTACTACACGTCCTTCGGCCTGGTTCGCGTGGACGTCGCCGTCCCGTTGGACCAGCGCCCGGACGTGGATGAGGATTACCAATTCTATGTCAGCATCGGCCAGGCTTTCTGATCGGCGGGTGGCCCGCGGCATGCGGAAGGGGCTGCTCCGCGCGCTGGGCGGTCTGCTCCTGGTTGCCGCGGGCGGCCTGGCGCTTCTGCAGACCCCCTGGGCGAAGGACCGGTTGGCCGCCGTCCTGGCCCGCCGGTGGAGCGCGCCCGGGTGGAGGGTGAGCCTGGGCCGGCTCGATGGCCGGCTGCCGTTCGAACTCCGCCTGGACGAGATCCGCCTGTCGGATGCCGGGGGCGAGTGGCTGCAGGCCGCCGGGGTGCGCCTGCGCCTCTCCGCGGGAGAACTCTGCGCGGGACGGCTGGTCGCGCGCGAACTATCGGCGCGCACGGTGCACGTCCTCCGCCGCCCGGAACTCCCGGCGGCCGAGCCGACGTCCGCAACGCGAAAGACCGGGCCCCCTCGTTGGCCGATGGCCGTGGATCATCTCCGGGTGGAAGGCCTGGCGCTGGAAGAGCCCGTCGCGGGAGCGCGCCTTCGATTGCGCGTCCTCGGACGGGCCTCGTGGGACCCCGTCGCGGGCTTCGCCGGAGCCATTCAAGGCGAGCGAACCGATGCCCTGCCGGGCGCGGCGCACGCGACCCTTGCGTGGTCCCGTTCGAAGGGGTGGCGCCTGGGCGTGGACCTCCTCGATGCGGTCGGCGGCCCGCTGGCCCGGCATCTGCCGGCGAAACCGACCGGACCGCTCAGGGCGCGGGTGGGGGCGAGGGGGCCTCTCGAATCGTGCCAGGGGACCCTCGAGGCCGACGCAGCGGGGGCCGGCCGGCTGGGCGGCTCCTTCACGCTGGATGCGCGCCCGCCGCTGGCCGTGTCGTTTCACGCGGAGTTGGAGAACGACGGACTGTTGCGGCGGGACGTGGAGCGCGTGGAACTGGACGGCGCGCTGCGCCGCCTGCTGGAGCAGCCGGAGGGGGAAATGGCGGCGCGCGTTCAGCGCGGGGAAGACGTGGTCGTGGCGCGGGCCGCGGTCCGTTACGCGGATCGCCGCGTCGAAATACGGGATCTCGACGCGCGCTGCGGCGCCCTGTCCGTTACCGGCGGACTGGAGTTCGATCCGGCCGCCCGGCTGGCGAAGGGCCGCCTGTCCGCCGAACTGCCTTATCTCTCCGACGCGGCGGCGCGTCTCGGCTGGCCCGTCGGCGGGGAAGCCCGGTTGGACGTGGACCTGGACCCGTCGGGCGGCGAGCAGCGCGTCCGGGCCAGCGGCCGGGTCCGTAACGTGACGACCCCGTGGGCTTCGGCGGAAGAACTGCGCATGGAGGCCGACATGTGCCCGCTGGGTCCCGACCCGACCGGCCGCGTGGAGGTGGTGGCCCGGGACGTCGGCGCAAAGCGAGCCTCGATTTCGAACCTGGCCGTTCGCGTGGACGGTTCCCGGTCCGCGTGCGACTGGTCGGTGCGGGCCGACGGCCGGTTGGCCCGGCCTTTCGAACTGGCCGCGGCCGGGCGCTGGGATGCCTCGGAGCCCGGCACCGTTCTGACCGTGCGCGAGGCGTACGGCCGGTGCGGGCCCGGCGACTTCGTCCTGGATGAGCCGGCTCGAGTGGAGTGGGGCGACGGCTGGATCGCCTGGCAGCCCCTGAAGGGACATGTCGGCGCCGGTCGCTTCCGGACGGCCGGTTCGATCACGGGAGGGATGATCCGGGCCATGGCCCGGCTCGAAGGCGTTCCCCTGGGTGTAATCGCCGATCTGGGTGGCCCGCCGATGGAGGGGCGGGCGGAGGGCGCGATCCAACTGCAGGGCCAGGTGGATGATCCGGCGGCTGAATTGCAGTTGAATCTGTCCGCGGTTCGGCCCGGGGAGGCGCTGCTGATCCCGCTTAAACCGGCGGATGCCGAACTGCGTGTCTGCCTCGCGGACGGTGTGCTGCGCGCGAACTGGGCGGTTTCGGGTCCCGTGCAGGGTTCGGGCTCCGTGGGCATCCCGTTCCGGTGGTCCCTGCGCCCCTGGTCTCTGGAGGTGCGGCCGGCGGCGCCGCTGGATGGGCGAATGGACGCCGACGTGGACCTGGCCCGCCTCGTGCCGGCGTCTTATCTTGCGGACCGCGTGATTCGCGGAAAGCTGCACGCCGGCCTGACCTTCGGGGGGAGCCTGGAGGCCCCGGATATCGAGGGCGCGCTGGCGCTGCAGAACGGTTACTATGAAAACCTGGACCTGGGCGTCGTGCTCCGGGACGTGGACATCGAGGCCCGCTCCGACCTGTCGAGCCTGACCATCACCCGGGCCACAGCCTCGGATGGCGGCCAGGGCAAGATCGCGCTGACCGGCCGGCTGGATTATGCGCCCGCCCGCCATTTTCCGTACCAGGTGGCCATCCGCTTTGAAGACACCGCGCTGGCGCGCGAGGACCACTTCCGGCTGGATGCCGACGGCGAGGTGCAGTTGGACGGCTCGCTGGCCGGCAACCGGCTGTCCGGCCGCATCGACGTGCGCGAGCTCGACTACGAATCCGTGGACCGGCCGGCGGCGTCCATCCCGCAACTGGACGTGGCGGAGATCAACGGTCCGGAGCGGGCGGGGGAGGCGGCGGCCGCCCGCAGCTTGACGCCGGCGTTGTCGCTGGACCTGGACATCCGCGCCCCGGCCCGCGTGTACATCCGGGGACGCGGCCTGGAATCCGAATGGAAAGGCCAGCTGCGCATCCGGGGAACGGCGGCCGAACCGGCGCTGGCCGGCTCCTTCAGCGTGCTGCGCGGGCGGTTCGTATTCCTGGGCCGACGCTTCAACCTGGAGAGCGCTGCGATCAACCTGGACGGCCGCTCGCCGCCCGATCCGCAGCTGGACATCCGCGCGACCGTGGAAACCGGGAGGCTGACCGCGCGGCTCGATCTGGCCGGCTCCTTGAGCGCCCCGGCCTGGACCCTGACCTCCGACCCGCCGCAGCCGGAGGACGAAATCATGGCGCAGCTGCTCTTCAACCGGGAGGCGGACCGGATCACGGCCCTGCAGGCCCTGCGCCTGGCCTATGGCCTGAACCTCCTGCACGGCGGCGGCGCCACGCTGGACGTCCTCGGCCAGGGCCAGAACCTCCTGCGCGTGGACCAGTTGGACATCCGGCAGGACGCCGAGGATCCCGCCCTGACCTCGATCGCCGTCGGGAAGTACGTGGGGGACCGCGTCTACGTCGAGGGGGAAAAGAGCCTGACGGGCCAGGCCGATGCCGTCACGATGGAACTGGAGCTGTCCCGCTCGCTGCGCCTGCAGACCATCAGCAGCCCGCAGTTGCGCGAAGGGCTCCGGCTCAAGTGGGGGCGGGATTATTGAAGGGAGAAGAGCGGGCCTTGATTCTTCCGGGAAATGGGTTTTATTCCTGAAAAAGGAGCCGCCATGGTCGCCACGCCGTCCACGATGTTGCCGCTGGGCACCCCCGCGCCGGATTTCAGCCTGACGGACACCGTCAGCGGAAAGCCGGTATCCCTCGCGTCGTTCGCCGGCCGCCGCGCCCTGCTGGTGATGTTCATCTGCCGCCATTGCCCGTACGTCCGGCACGTGGAGCGCGAGATCGCCCGGATCGGGCGCGACTACGCGGGGCGCGACGTCGGGATGGTGGCCATCAGCTCGAATGACGCGGACCGGCACCCCGACGATGCGCCGGCGCAGCTCAAGGAGATGGCGGGGGAACTCGGGTTCGCCTTTCCCTATTGTTACGACGAAAGCCAGGCCGTGGCGAAGGCCTACACGGCCGCGTGCACGCCCGACTTCTTCCTCTTCGATGACGGCCGCCGGCTGGCCTACCGCGGCCAACTGGACGACAGCCGGCCCGGGAACGGCCGGCCGGTGACCGGCCGCGACCTGCGCGCGGCCCTGGACGCCGTGCTCGCGGGCCGCCCGGCGTCCGCCGACCAGAAACCGAGCCTCGGCTGCAATATCAAGTGGAAACCCGGCAACGCCCCGGCCTATTTCGGTTCATAAAACACGCAACCATTCTGCCGCGCGGCCGCCCCCGGGCGCCTGTTCATTCGCGCCCATCCGGCTTCCACGCTCCTCGCCGGAATGTCTTTACAGGGCGGGGTTGCATTTGGTAGAAGAAACCGTCACTCGGCCTGTCCCCGGAAGGCGGGCGAAGGGCGTGTATGAGCGATTCCGTTGTTATCGCTGCCGCGCATAAGAAAGGAAGCATGCACCGCGTCATCAATCACTTGATCCAGTTGCAGGAGCTGCGCGTGGCCCGCGCCCAACAGGAGGCCTCCATGCAGGGCGCCCGCCTCTCCCAACTGGATGCCTCCATTCAGACCCTGGTCGAACAGCTTCCCCCCGAGATCGCCGCCCGCTACCAGAAGATCGAGAAGAAGGGCCTGCTGGCCATCGTGCCCGTGGCGAACGGGGTGTGCTCGGCGTGCGGCATGTCGCTGCCGGTGAGCCTGGTGCACGCCGTTCATGCCGCCGATTCGCTGCATCATTGTCCGAACTGCGCGCGCATGCTGTACTACCCCGAGTTGTTACCCCGACATATCGGGCGCCGGAAACGGCGCAGCGAGCCCGCCAAGGTCGGGATCGACCGCTTCTCGTCCGTGGACCTGATGATCCCCCAGCTGGTCTCGCAGGAGCGCGACGAGGTGATCGCGGAGATGTGCCAGAAGATGGAGGCGGAAGGCTTCGTGGACGACGCGGGCCGGCTGCAGGAGGAGGCGCTGAAAAGGGAGGCCATCATCAGCACGGCCGTAGAGCATGGGCTGGCCTTTCCCCACGTCCGCGGCGTGGAGGGCGGGGGCCTGACGCTCGCGCTGGGCCTGCACCGCAAGGGCATCCGTTTCGGCGGGCCAGGCCGGGCGCTCACGAGGATCGTGTTCTTCATGGTCATCCCCACGGCCGCGAGCGCCTTCTACCTCAAGCTGCTGTCCGGCCTGGCCCAGACGTTCCAGGAAGAGGACGCGCGCGACCGGCTGTTCGAGGCGGAAACCCCCGAGCAGCTCTGGAAGGCGCTGGTCAAGGCCACCAAGAGCACGATCCAGTAGCGGGGAAGGTCACAGCCGCCGCAGGTCGGGCGGGGGATTTTCGGACAGCTCCACCTGGCCGTCCGAGTACAGGATGTGGTAGCGCCCCTCGTGCGGAGGGGGCACGGAATCCGACAGCGCGCTGATCTCCACGAGCATCCATCTGGCGACGCCCGGAGGATGCAGCTTGCGCCCGTTGTTCTCCACGTTCCAGACGTAGGTCAGGCCGAGGGCCCGCTGGGCCGGGGGCAGGGCCGGGCATACCGTCAGCCCCTCCGACGCGGTGTAGGGCTGGATCACGGTGAAGAGGCTGTCGGCGTCCTGCTTCGGATCGTTTGGGAAAAAGGCCAGCCGGGGCAGCGTGCCCCGGTCGATTTCGTACATTTCCAGGGCCGTGTAGATGTGCCACAGCTGCTCCGCGCACCGGCGCGTGAGTCGCTGCTGCCGCACGTGGTGGACGGTCCAGACGATGCCGATGGCCAGGATCAGCACGACCACGAGGAGCTCGATCAGCGTGAAGCCGCGGCGCCGGTGCGTCCGTGCGCGGCCGGGGTCTGGAGGATGCGGGGCCATGGTCAGCGGTCCACCTCGTTGAAGAGTTGGCGCGCGAAGGGCGCCGGCCATTCCGAGGGCGGCGACGATAGCTCGATGGCGCGCCTCATATACCCGACCGCAAGACGGATTTCGCCGTCCAGGTAGGCCCGGATGGCCGCGGCCACGTACGCGTCGTTCTGGAACGGGTGCTGCATGCGCTCCACCGACTCCGCGACGGCCCGGCTGGACAGGTCGCCGGCCAGCCCCTTGATCGCGGTCCGGATCGGCCCTTCGGCGGGCGGGGTGCGCAGCATCAGCACCTCGAACGCCCGGGGCCGGTCGCCCGCGAGCAGGGCCAGTTCGATGCTTTCCATCTGGGCCATGTTCGCGATCGCCGGCGAGGCGTCGGGGTTGGTCAGGATGCGGTGGTACAGGGCCTGGGCGGCCGCCCGGTCCTGCAGCATGATTTCGCACCGGGCCTGGTCCAGTTCGGCGATGGCCGCGGTCCGGGTGTCGCCCACGGAGCGGCTGATGTCCGCCGCCGCCCGGAAACCGTCCCGCGCGGCGGACCAATCGCTGCCGATCATGGCCTTGCGCGCCAGCCGGATATCGTTCCACGCCCGAGGGGTCTCCCGCTCGAAGCCGGCGCCGTTCTCGGCTTCGGCCAGCATGTAGAGGGCGTTCTTCAACTGGGCGCGGCGCACGACCTCCTCGAAGCGCGTGCGCAGCAGCCGCTGCCGGAAGAGCAAGCCGGCTCCCGACAGGAGCGCGGCCATGGCCAGGAAGATGAGCAACCCCTGCTGGTGGCGCCGTGCGAGGTGCCGCAGGTAGGCGAGGATCGAAAACCGGTGGGCGCTGACGCGACGGCCCGCCTGGACCCGCTCGAGATCGCGGGCGAAGGCCTCGGCGTCCACGTAGCGGTCCCGCGGCTCCTTCTCCAGCGCCTTGAACAGGACCGCCTCGAGGTCGGGCGAGATCTCCTTGCGGAACAGGCGCGGCCGCCGCGGCAACTCGTTCTTCACGGCCTCCAGCACGTCCTTCACGGGCGACCCGTGCTGGATGGCGTAGGGCATCACGCCCGTCACGGCCTCGTACAGCACGACGCCCAGCGAGTAGATATCGCTGGCCGGCCCGACCCGCTCGCCGCGGGCCTGCTCGGGCGACATGTAGAGCGGCGTCCCCGTCAGCGCGCCCGTGAGCGTGCAGGACGGCCAGTCCATCAGCTCCGCGACGCCGAAATCGGAGAGGAGCGGCTCCTCGAACTCGTCGATCATGATGTTCGTCGGCTTGACGTCGCGGTGCACGATGTTGTGCGTGTGGGCGTACTGGAGGGCGCGGGCGATGCGGATCGCGATCTCGACGACGCGCAGGAGGCTCATCGGCGTGGATTCCAGCGCGGCCTCCAGCGTGCGGCTGTTCCGGATGGACTCCATGGCGATGTAGTGGTAGGGGCCGTCGCGCCCGGTGCCGTAGATCGGCATGATGTTGGGATGCCGGCGCAGCTTCTTGGAGGCCTCCGCCTCCCGGCGGAACCGCTCGAGCATGGTCGCCGAGACGCCGGGGCCCTCCTGGAAAACCTTGAGGGCCACCTCGTGGCCGGTGCCGTCCACCGCCAGATACACGGAGGCCATCGAGCCGTGGCCGAGAAAATCCGTGATCACGTATTCGCCGATGTGAAAGCCCTTGCCGGGGTACTTGCCGGCCGAGGCCTCCACGCCCGGCGCGGCCGAGGCTGTATCGCGGGCCCTGCTCATGGCGCGCCCATGAATCTGCCCCTCCGCGCCGCCGGATTCAAGGTCAAACCCGCCCCGCGGCCATGATTCGGCGGCGGAGAGGGGCTGGCCACACTTTGCAAAGTGTGGCCAGCCCGCCATCAGGGCGAACGGCGCGGGGACAGGATGCGATCCAGCCTGCGCTGGTAGCGCGGCTTCACGAAGCGGGCCCAGTCCTCCTCGAACCGGAGCCGGTCGCGGTCGCGCTGGAGATGGATGGACCGGAGCATCCGCGCCGGCGGCCGGGGCCGGCAGGTCCGCAGGTGCGCGAGGTACACGTCCTGGTCGTGCACGTCGCCCAGGACGTCCTGGATGGCCTTGAACCGCCGGGCCAGCGCGTCCAGCGGGGCGTCCCACGCGCCGGAGAGGAATTCGGCGACGTACCGCGCCTTGCGGCACGCGATGCGCAGGCGGTGCATCTTTTCCGGCGACAGGCGCGGTAGCCCCCGCGCGCGCCGGTGGATCCGCTTCAGCGCCTTGCGCAGCGCCCGGCGCCCGAGGTCGGCCGCCGGGTTCGGCTGGACGCGAAGCGTGCCGGGCTTGAGATCCTCGTCGATCAGCCGCGCCAGCGCTCCTTTCAGCGCGCCATTCTCCGCGCTCTCCAGCCGTTCGCGGACCTGCTGCTGCCGGCGGGCTTTCTCCCTCTTCTGCGCGGCCAGGAAGCGCGCCGACGCGCCGCGCCGTAGCACGGGGTGGCGCTTCAGGAACAGCATCCAGACGTCCGTGTCGCGGGCGGGGCCGAGTTCCTTCAGCAGGCGGGCATATCCTTCCTCTACCGCGGCGGCACGCGTCTCCGCCAGCGGCTTGCGGAAAGCCCGCAGGAGCGTGCGCAGCCGCCGGATGGCCACCCGCATGTCGTGCAGCGGGCCCTCCCGTCCCGCCCGAACGCCGTCCTCCGTCCGCCGGATGACCTCGGCCTGCGCGAGGATGTGACGTCGAAGGAACTCGGCGGCCGATTCCGAAGGCTGGATCCCCGGCGCGTTCATGTCACGGCTGGGCCCCGGCCGGCCGGTGCGGCTCGAAGACGGGCCCCGACGCGGAGGCCGCCGCGCGGGCGGTCTCGACGGCCCGGCGATAGAAGACCTCCTGGCTGCGGACGGCCTTCTGCTTCGCCGGGGCCGACAGGCGTTCGTGCGTCCCGTCCGGACGCAGCCGCCGCGCCTTGACGTTGTCCTGGAGGCTCGTTTCGAGGATCGATACCAGGCGGGCCCGGCCTTCCGGATCCTCGACCGGGACCAGCAGCTCGACGCGGCGGTCGAGGTTGCGCGGCATCCAGTCCGCGCTGGAGATGAAGACCAGCTCCTCGCCGCCGTTGTGGAAGTAGAAGAGGCGGCTGTGCTCGAGGAACCGGTCCAGGATGCTGATGACCGTGATGTGGTCGCTCAAGCCCGGCACGCCGGGCCGTAGGCAGCAGATACCGCGAACGTTGAGTTCGATCTTCACGCCGGCCTTCGAGGCCTCGTAGAGCTTCTGGATCAGCTCGGGATCGGCCAGGGAATTCAACTTGGCCATGATCCGCGCGGGCTGGCCCTGCTTGCAGCGCTCGATCTCGTTCTGGATCAGGTCCAGGAGCCGGTCGCGCAGGCCGATGGGGGCGGCCTCGATCTTGCGGTAGCGGACGGGCTGGGAGTAGCCGGTGATGGTGTTGAAGAACGAGGACGCGTCGGCGCCGTAATCCTCGTCCGAGGTCATGAAGCTGATGTCGCTGTACAGGCGCGCGGTCTTCTCGTTGTAGTTGCCGGTCCCGAAATGCACGTAGCGGCGGATCCCGCCGGGCTCGCGGCGCACGATGATGCAGATCTTCGCATGGGTCTTCAGCCCCTTCAATCCGTAGATGATCTGGACGCCGGCGTGCTCGAGCGCGGTGGCCCAGCCGATGTTGCGCGCCTCGTCGAAGCGGGCCTTGAGCTCCACGACCACGGTCACGTGCTTGCCGCGGTCGGCCGCGCGCGCCAGGGCGGCGACCACCGGGCTGTTCTCGCTCGTCCGGTAAAGGATCTGCTTGATGGCCAGCACGTTGGGATCGTTCACCGCTTCCTCGATGAACCGCACCACCGGGTCGAAGCTGTCGTAGGGGTGGTAGAGCAGAACGTTGCGCCGCGCCAGGACGTCGACCATCGGCTCCTGCGGCGGGAGGTCCGGCGGTGCCTGCGGCGGCCAGTCCTCGATCTTCAGGTGGTCGAAGCCCGTCATGCTCGCCAGCCGGTAAAATGCCGCGAGGTCCAGCGGCCCGGGCGCGGGGTACACCTCCTGGTCCGACAGGTCGAGGGCGCTGCGCAGGAAGCCGAGCAGGATGTCCGACGGCTTGTCGCCGATCTCGAGCCGGATGCACGGGCTGCGCTTGCGCTCGGTCAGGACTTCCTTCATCTGCGAGAGCAGGTCGCTCGCGGCGTCCTCGGCCACGCTCAAGTCCGCGTTGCGGGTGATCCGGAAGGGGATGCACTCCAGGATCGGCTCGCCGGGGAACACGCGGTCGAGGTAGGCGGTGACCAGGTCCTCGATCGGCAGGTAGTGGAAGCCTGCGTCGGTGGGCACGGTGACGAACCGCGCCAGGCCGCGGGGCAGGGGGATGACGGCGAAGCGCGGCAGCTCGGCGCCGCGGACGGCCTTGAGCCGGACGCACAGGTTGAGCCCGAGGCCGGGCAGCAGCGGGAACGGCTCCTCGATGTCCACCGCCATCGGCGTGATGATCGGAAAGATCTCGTGCTCGAACACCGCCTCCACGTACCCGTCCTGCTCCGGCGTCAGGCTGCCGCGATCCATGCGGCGGATGCCCTGCTCGGCCAGCCGCGGCTCCAGGCCGTTCAGCAGGCACGCGTACTGGTCCGCCATCAGGCCGCGTACGGCCTGGCCGATCTCGGCGAGCTGCTCCTTCACGGTCAGCCCGGAGGCGTCCGCGCCGTCCCAGCCCTGCGCCCGCAGCTGCTGGAGGCCGCCGACCCGGATCATGAAGAACTCGTCGAGGTTGGAGCTCGTGATGGCGAGGAACTTCAGGCGCTCCAGCAGGGGCAGGGAGGCGTCCTGCGCCTCCTCCAGCACGCGCCGGTTGAAGGCGAGCCAGCTCAACTCCCGGTTGAAAAACCGGTCGGCCTTAGGCGCCATCGCGCGCCTCCGCGTCCTCGAACCGCTCCTCCTTCAGCACCGCCGGCATGCCGTAGACCTCCTCGAACAGGCCGCCCTTTTCCTTGAGGGCCAGGCGCTCCAGGGTCAGGTCCTCGACGTTGCGCACGCGGATGACGAACTGCCCCGGCTCGCGCGCGAAGTCCAGGTCGCGGACCTGCTGCAGGTGGTTGCGCTCCAGCGCGTCGGCGACGCGGAGCAGCGCGGCCATCTTCGACACCGTGATCCGGTCGTCGCGCCCCAGGGCCATGTACTCGGGATGCGTCGCGGCGGGCAGGGCGCGCCGGTGGTAGCGGGCGACCAGGGCGACGATGGCCAGGTCCTCGCGCGTCAGGCCGAAGAGGTCGCTGTGCTGGATGATGTAGAGCGAGTGCTTGTGGTGGCTGCGGCTGCTGATGAAGCCGCCGACCTCGTGGAGGCGCGCGGCGACCTCGAGCAGGAGTTCGTAGCGCTGGTCCAGCTGGTGCTCGGGCTGCAGCTCCCGGAACAGCCGCACACACAGGTCCGCGACGTGCGCCGCGTGGGCGGCGTCCACGTTGTACTTCTCCGCCAGGGCCAGGGCGGAATGGCGGACCTGGTCCGCGAACGAGCCGGTCCAGTAGCCGCGCAGCGTCATCTCCTTGAGCAGGCCGTCCCGGAAGCTGGCCTTCGGCACGAGGATGTGCTCGGCCTTGAACGCCAGCGCCAGGTGCTGGTACACCAGCAGCGCCGGGCCGACGGTCTCGGCCTCCTGGTAGGTCAGCTGGTACTTGCCCACGAGCTTCGCGACGCTGGTCGGGAGCAGCTTGTCGTTGAGGCCCGCGAGGGCCTTGTAGTCGAGGCGCGCCGTCTTCCGCTCGGACCAGTCCAGGCAGAGCTGCGCGGCGGCGAAATGCGCGTCGCCCGACATGGCGACCAGGACGGGGACCGTGGAGACCGGCAGGTTGCGCACGACCTGCTCGACGAGCCGCTGGATGTGCTGGCCGAGGATGGTCCGCACGCGTTCGGTGGTCGCCCGGTGCGTCTCCAGGGTTTCCCGCATGCGGAGCGAGCCCAGCCGGTACGAATCCGAAAATACGATGTGCCCCTCCTGGAGCAGCAGCAGCTCCGTGCTCCCGCCGCCCACGTCGGCGACCAGGAGCGACCCGGTCTCCAACTCGGGCTCGTCCGCCAGGACGGTCTGCGCGGCCATGAAGGTCAGCCGGTTCTCCTCCGCCTCGTCGATCGCCCGCACGTTGATGCGCGTCGTGATGTAGATGCGGTCGAGGAAGGTGTCCCGGTTCTGCGCCTCGCGCACCGAGCTGGTCGCCACGGCCCGGACCTGCTCCGGCTTCGTGATGCCGTACTCGTCCATGACCCGCCGGAATCCCTTGAGGACGTCCACGCACTCCTGGATCGTGGACTGCTGGATCCGCCCGCGGGTGAACGTGTCCTTGCCCAACTGGACGCCGTGCGAGAGGCTGTCCAGCTTGCGCACGCCGCCCTGATTGTCGATCTCGGCGATCTCCATGCGGATCGCCGTGGCGCCGATGTCGATGACGGCGGCCATGCGGACGTTCCGCGGGGGCGCGGGGCTCTCGGGCGCCGGGACGGGATCCGGGCTCATGCGTCCTCTTCCTCCCGCGCCTTGATCATGTCGGCGACGAGCGCGGCGGCGCCCATGGCCGTCGCCGCGTCGCCGAGCTTCGCGGGCATGATCTTCAGGTCGTCCGCGTACATCTTCATCGCCTTGTCCTCGATCACCTTGCGGACTTCGCCCAGGAACAGGTTGGGCATGGCTTCCACCAGCCCGCCGCCCAGGACGAGGACATCCGGCGCGAGCAGGTTCACCACGCCGGCCAGGGCGCCGCCGAGCTTCTGCGCGGCGTTGCGCACGATCTGCTCGACCACGCGATCCCCCGCCTCGATGGCCTTGGCCAGTGTGCCGCTCTTCATGGCGCCCACGTCGGTGCCCGCGAGTCCCAGCAGGTGCGGAGCCTCGCCCCGGTGCGCGGCCATGGCGGCCTCCGCCGCGATGGCCAGACGGCTGGCGACGGTTTCGAGGCACCCCCGCTGCCCGCAGCCGCACAACCGGCCGCCCCGTTCGACCGGAATATGCCCGATCTCCATGCAGGAGCCCTTTTTGCCCCGGAACAGCTTCCCCTCGTAGACGCAGGCGCCGCCCAGGCCCGTGCCCGGGAAAACGCCCAGCGCGCAGCGGGCCTTCCGCGCCGCGCCGAACCGGAACTCGCCGTACAGCCCTGCGTCCACGTCGTTTGCGATCGTTGCCGCGCAGCCGAACCTCTTCTCCAACGTGTTCTTCAGGGGCACATTGCGCCACCCCAAGTTCGGCGCCGTCAGGATCACCCCTCGGTCGAGGTCCAGCGGGCCCGGGCACCCCACGCCGATGCCCGCTATCTCGGACATCTTGAGATGCGCCTGGCCCACGGCGGCCTGGATGGTGTCCAGCAGGCGGGACAGCACCTGCCGGGGACCGCTCTGTGCGCGGGTCTTGACCTTTTCCGAAGCCAGCGGCCTGAATCCCTCGTTGAAGACCGTCGCCATCATCTTCGTGCCGCCCAGGTCGAAGCCGACCCAATAGCGCTTGTTCTTGTTGGAAGCCATGCGAGTCCTTTTTTGTTTCGGGCGCGTCCGGGTAGGGCGGCTTGGCTCAAGCCGCCGCGGTGTGCTGGGCCAGCGCGTCCTACTATTGCCTCTTCGCCTCGACGATCTCGATTGGCTCCGCCGGGACGTCCGCGAACGGCCCGCGCTGGGTCGTCTGGACGGCCTTGATCTTGTCCACCACGTCCAGGCCCTCGACCACGCGGCCGAACACGCAGTAGCCGTAGCCGCGCGGGTCGGGCGACGTGTGGTCCAGGGAGGCGTTGTCCACGACGCTGATGAAGAACTGGGCCGTCGCGCTGTGGGGATCGGAGGTGCGCGCCATGGCGATCGTCCCGCGGGCGTTCTTGAGCCCGTTGTCCGCCTCGTTGCGGACCGGCCCGCGGGTCGGTTTCTGCTGCATGTTCCGGGTGAAGCCGCCGCCCTGGATCATGAAGCCGTTGATGACGCGGTGGAAGATCGTGCCGTTGTAGTGCCCGTCGTCCACGTACTTCAGGAAGTTTTCGACCGAGAGCGGCGCCTTCGCGGGATCCAGTTCGAGAACGATGTCGCCCATGCTGGTCTGGAGTTTCACGCGGGGCGCGGCGGCGGGGGCTGCTTCCGGCGGCGGGGCCGGAGTCTCCCCGGGCGCGGCGGGCGGTTCGGCAGGCGGCTGGGCCTTGGCGGCAAACCCGAGGACAAGAAACAGGCCGAACGGGGCAAGGATGGACCTCATCATGGACTCCTGTGTTTGTGCGTTGAAACGAAACAACGGAACTTCCCGGCATTCTACGTTACCGGGCCGGGGCAGGCAAGTTGGACGAGCGCGGAAAAACGCCGAAAAAACCGCAAAAAAGGGCCTTGAACTGCGGCGGGGCGGACGGTATGGTACACGCTCTTCGTCCGAGAACCCGGCCGCGCGGGGCGGCTGGAACACGAGGGTTGTGAGAGCGTTATGAAAAAGGATATTCATCCCGAGTACGGGGAGGCCACGATTTCCTGCGCGTGCGGGAACGTGATCAAGACCCGTTCCACCGTGCGCGAAATGCACATCAACACGTGCTCGCGCTGCCACCCGTTCTTCACGGGCCAGGCCAAGATCCTGGACGCCGAGGGGCGCATCGAGCGTTTCCGCAAGCGCTACGCCAAGCCTGCTCGCTAGCTTCCTTTCGCGGGCCAGTCATGTCGCGGGACACGGCTGGCCCGTTTTGTTTTCCCGGCCAATCCCGAAGACGGATGAACCGCAGAGTTCGCAGAGGGCGCCGAGGCGAGTCCGGCCGGATGGCGAATCCGGTCCGGTCCTTCCGTGGCCTCTGTGTCCTCCGTGGCGAACTCCCCGGATGAAGAGATGCTGGACCGCAAATATATCGAGGCCTGGCTGGCGCGGCTGGCGGAGATCGAGTCGCTGCTGGCCGATCCCGCGACGGCCGCCAACCAGAGGCGGTTCCAGGAACTGCTGCAGGAGCACGCGCGCCTGCTGGAGATCCGCCGCGCCGCCGACATCTACTTCCGGCTGCAGAAGGAGCGCGAGGACAGCGAGGCGATGCTCCGCGCGGAAGGGGGCGATCCGGACCTGCTGGAAATGGCCCGCGCCGAAGTCGAGCGCCTCGACCGCGAGCTGCCGCCGGCGGAGCGCGCGCTGCTCGAAACCGTGCTGCCGTCCGATCCCGCCGACAGCCGGAACACCATCATGGAAATCCGGGCCGGCACCGGCGGCGAGGAGGCCGCGCTCTTCGCGAGCGACCTCTACCGGATGTACACCAAGTACGCCGAGCGCTGCGGCTGGAAGACCGGCCTGATCGACGCCAGCCCGTCGAGCCTCGGCGGCTACAAGGAAATCATCTTTTCCGTCGAGGGCCGGAACGTGTTCCGCACGCTGCGCTACGAGAGCGGCGGGCACCGTGTCCAGCGCATCCCGGTGACCGAGGCCGGCGGGCGCATCCATACCTCCGCGGCGACCGTCGCCGTGCTGCCCGAGGCCGAGGAGGTGGACGTGGAGATCAAGCCGGAGGAGCTGAAGATCGAGTACTGCCGGGCCTCCGGGCCCGGCGGCCAGAGCGTGAACAAGTCGGATTCCGCCGTGCGGATCGTCCACCTGCCCACCAATACCGTGGTCACGTGCCAGGACGAGCGGTCCCAGCAGCGCAACCGCGAGAAGGCCATGCGCGTGCTGCGCGCCCGCATCCTCGACCAGGTCCGCAGCGCCGAACAGGCCCGCCTGTCCAACGAGCGCAAGACGCAGATGGGTTCGGGCGACCGCAGCGAGCGGATCCGCACCTACAATTTCCCGCAGAACCGCCTGACTGACCACCGGATCAACCTGACCATCTACACGCTGGACCGCGTCATGGAGGGCGGGTTGGAGCCGGTGGTCGAGGCCTTGCGCGAGTACGATATCGGATCGAGAATCCAGCAATTGATGAAAACCTGACCGGGAGTCCCGCGTGTCCCAACCCCTCGTTTCCGACGTGCTGGCCGTCGCGGTGCGCCGCCTCGAATCCGCCGGCATCGACGAGGCGCGACTCAAGGCCGAGTGGGCCCTGGGCCGCGCGCTGGGATGCCGCCGGCTGGAACTGCCGCTCCACGCCCGCGAGGCCATGCCCCTGTCCGTCGAGTCCATGTTCGAGGGCCATGTCCGGCGGCTGGCGGAGAGCGAGCCGCTGCAGTACGTCCTGGGCGACGCGGAGTTCATGGGCCTGGTCCTGAAAACGGACCGCCGGGCGTTGATTCCCCGGCCGGAAACCGAGTTGCTCGTCGAGACGGTTCTGGCGCACCCGGCGCTGTGGGCGTCCGGCCGGCGGCCGGCCATCGCCGACATCGGCACCGGGACCGGCTGTATCGTCCTGGCGCTGGCCTCCAGGCGGCCCGGGGCGCGGTATCTCGCCCGCGACCTCCGGCCTGAAGCGCTGGCCCTCGCCCGGGAGAATGCGGCGGCGCTCGGGCTGGCAGGCCGGATCGAGTTCGAGGAAGGCGACCTGCTGGAAGGCGTGCCGCCGGGCTCGCTGGACGCCGTGATCGCCAACGCGCCCTACGTGCCCACGGCGGAGTGGGCGGAGTTGGACCGGTCCGTGCGCGACTTCGAACCCCGGTCGGCCCTGGACGGCGGGAAGGACGGGCTGGACGTGATCGGGCGTCTCGTGCCGCAGGCCTTTACATCCTTGCGGTCGGGAGGGATAGTATTTCTGGAAGTGGGCCGCGGGCAGGCGGACGCGGTGCGCCGGCGGCTGGAAGCGGACCGGTTTGCGTCCGTCGAGGTCCGGAAGGACCTGGGCGGGCACGATCGGGTGGTTTGCGGGGCCAGGACATGAAACCGTACAGGAAAATCTCGGGACCGCTCCTGGGACAGCGCGCCGCCTTCGGCCGGAAGCAGCAACTGGCCGTGGCGATTCTGCTGCCTTTCCTGTTTTTCGTGGCCCTCATGCAGTGGCGCTGGATCACGCAGAACAAGCAATCCCTGTTCCGGGTCGGGGCGTCCTGGTACGTCGAGCGCCTGCCGTGCGAGCTGTGCGGTCAGATGGGTTTCATTCCGTCCGCGGACAAGCCCGGCGAGCGCACGCTGTGCCCGATCTGCCAGGGCCGCGGGGGCGCGTACATCCGGCGCGTGGACAACCGGGACGTAATCTGCCCCGCCTGTGGCGGGATGAGCCGGATCTGGGACGAGGTGAATCCCCCCCATTTCTGCGAACGGTGCGGCGGCCGGGGGCTCGTTCGGATGGACGAGGAATCCACGAACCCTGTCCCCGACGCCCCGTCACCAGGCGGGCCGGTTCGCTGACCCGACCCACGCCCATGTTCGACAAGCTTACAGGGGCCCTGCAGGGGCTGTTCAAAAAGTGGCGCGGCCTGGGCAAGCTCTCGGAGCGCAACGTCCAGGACGCGCTGCGGGAGGTCCGGCTGGCCCTGCTCGAGGCCGACGTCAACTACCAGGTCGCCCGCGATTTCATCAGCAGGGTCAAGGAGAAGGCCATGGGCCGCGAGGTGCTGGAGAGCATCACGCCCGGCCAGCAGATGGTCAAGATCGTGCACGACGAACTGGTCGCGCTGCTGGGCGGCGCCACACGGGATTTCGATTTGTCCGGCCGGCCGGCTTCCGTGCTCCTGCTGGGCCTGCACGGCGCGGGAAAGACGACCACGGCGGCCAAGCTGGCGCGCGCCTGGATGAAGAGAGGCAAGTCCGTCCTGCTGGTGGCCTGCGATCTGCGCCGGCCGGCCGCCGTGGACCAGCTCCGCATCCTCGCCGGCCAGGCCGGGGTGGCGTTCTGCCCGCCGGAGCCGGGCGAGGACTTGCCGGTCCTGGGGCGGCGGGCCCTCGATCGGGCCGGCCGCGAGGCGTGCGACGTTGTCCTTTTTGATACGGGCGGCCGCTCCCAAATGGATGCCGAACTGGTGGCCGAGGTCCGGGCCCTGCGGGAAACCGTGAACCCGGGAAACGTCGTCCTGGTGCTGGACGCGGCCATCGGGCAGGAATCCGTCCACGTGGCCGAGACGTTCCACAAAGAGGTCGGGCTGACCGGCCTGATCCTGACGAAACTCGACGGCGATGCGCGCGGCGGCGCGGCCCTGTCCGTTCACGCGGTTACCGGCTGCCCGGTGCTCATGACCGGGACGGGGGAGCGGCTGGACAACCTAGAGCCTTTTCACCCGGACCGGATGGCCTCCCGGATCCTGGGGATGGGGGATGTCATCAGCCTGGTGGAAAAGGCGCAACAGGTTGTGGATCAGGAGGAAATGGAGCGGATGCAGGAGCGCCTCCTGGAGGACCGGTTCACGCTGGAGGATTTCCTGACGCAGATCCAGCAGGTCAAGAAGATGGGGCCCATGGAGAATCTGCTTGAAATGATGCCGGGGGCTGATATGTTGCGCGGCCGCATCCGGCCGGAGCAGGCCGGGAAGGTGACCGAGGACTGGAAGCGGACCGAGGCCATCATACGCAGCATGACCCCGGGCGAACGGCGGAATCCGGACATCCTGAACGCCGGCCGCCGCCGGAGAATTGCCGCGGGCAGCGGGACCACGGTGCAGGACGTGAACACCGTGCTCCACCAGTTTGAACAGGCGCGGCGCATGGCCCGGCAGTTCAAGCACATGCAAAAAAGGTTGATCCGGAAGGGCCGGTAGGGTATCAAAGCCAGTCACGTTCAGGGCCGACGCCCCCCATGCGGGCGGCGCCGGCGGGCGTGTCGGGAGGAAGCTATGGCAGTCAAGATTCGATTGCGGAGAATGGGCAGCAACAAGCAGCCCTTCTTCCGGGTGGTGGTCACGGACATGCGGTGTCCGAACAGCGGGCGTTTTCTGGAAACCGTCGGCTGGTACGATCCGAAGCGCAAGGGCTCGAACTACGAGCTGAAGGTCGAGCGGATCGAGTACTGGACCGACAAGGGCGCGCAGGTGTCCGACACGGTCCGAAGCCTGCTGAAAAAGAACCGGGCGACACAGCGGCGGGCCGCGGCGCCCGCTTGAGGATGGGGTTATGAGGGAACTGGTGGAGTATATTGTCCGCGCGCTGGTGGATCATCCCCAGGACGTCCGCCTGACCGAGGTGGACGGCGAGCGCACGGTGATCTTCGAGTTGCGATGTCACCCCGAGGACGTGGGCAAGGTAATCGGGAAGAACGGCAAGACCGTCGGCGCCATCCGCACGCTGGTGAGCACGGCGGCCGCCCGGCAGGGGAAGCGGGCCATGCTGGAGGTCGTCGAGTGAGCGGGCATGGGTGCGTCGCTCAAGATTGACATCCTGACCATATTCCCGGGGATGCTGGAAGGGTTCCTCGGCGAGAGCATGCTCAAGCGGGCCGCGCGGTCGGGCGCGGTGGAGTTCCGGGTCGTCAACCTGCGGGATTTCACGAACGACGCACACCGGACCACGGACGACCGCCCCTACGGGGGCGGGCCGGGCATGGTGATGAAGCCCGAGCCGATCTTCGCCGCGGTGGAGTCGCTGGAGCCGGCGGGCGCGCGGGTGATCCTGATGACGCCCCAGGGGCGGCGGTTCGACCAGGCGATGGCGCGGGACTTGGCCGGCGAATCGCATCTGATCTTTGTATGCGGGCATTACGAGGGCGTGGACGAGCGCGTGCGGCAGGCGCTGGCCACCGATGAGATTTCCATCGGCGACTACGTGCTGACGAACGGCGCGGTCGCCACGGCGGTCGTCGTGGACGCCGTGGTGCGGCTGCGGCCGGGCGTGCTCGGCGGCGCCGGCGCGACGGAGGAGGAATCCTTCAGCGACGGCTGTCTGGAATACCCGCAGTACACGCGGCCCCCGGAGTTCCGGGGGATGAGGGTGCCCGACGTGCTGGTTTCGGGCGACCACGAGGAAATCCGCCGGTGGCGGCGGAGCCAGTCGCTGCAGCGGACGCGCGAACGCCGCCCGGACCTGCTGGGCGGCGGGGACGATGGATTGAAAAAACGAGGTGACGGATGAGAGCGAAGATGCTGGAAAAAATCAGTCTCGAACAGGCCCGGAAGGAAGCCGCGCCGGCGCTGCACATCGGCGACGCGGTGCGCGTCCAGGTGAAAATCAAGGAAGGCGACAAGGAACGCCTCCAGGCCTTTGCCGGCACCCTGATCGCCCGCGACGGCACGGGCGCGACGGAGACCATCACCGTGCGGCGCATTTCCTACGGCGAGGGCGTGGAGCGCGTGTTCCCGCTGCACACCCCGAGCGTGGCGAAGATCGAGGTCGAGAAGCACGGCAAGATCCGACGCGCCAAGCTCTACTACCTGCGCCGCGCCACCGGCAAGAAGTCGCGCGTGACCGAAACCGCGATGTAAGCGGAAGGCGCGCGGCTTGCTGCGCTTCGAACGTCAGGCCTGGTCCGCCGGCTGCGCCCGCGTGGCGGGGGTGGACGAGGCCGGGCGCGGCCCGCTGGCCGGGCCCGTCGTCGCCGCGGCCGTGATTTTCGACCCGGCTTTTCTGGTCGCCCAGGAGCGCGGCGAACTCGCCGGCCTGACCGATTCCAAGAAGCTGTCCCCCGCCAAGCGCGACCATTTCTTCGCCCTGCTGGCAAACCGCGCCGAACTATCGATCGGCGTCGGCCGGGCCGAGGTCGAGGAGATCGACCGGCTCAATATCCTGCGCGCCACGCACCTCGCCATGGCCCGAGCCCTGCGCGCGCTCCCCGGCCTTCCGGACCATGCCCTGGTGGACGGGCTGCCCGTGCCCGGGCTCCCATGCCCGTCCACGGCCGTCGTCGGCGGGGACGGGTTGAGCCTGTCCATCGCCGCGGCCAGCGTCGTGGCCAAGGTGACGCGGGACCGCCTGATGCAGGAACTGGATGGCCTCCATCCCGGCTATGGCCTGGCGCGGCACAAGGGGTACGGAACGCCGGAGCACCTCGAGGCCCTGCGCCGGCTCGGACCTTCGCCCTGCCACCGCCGGTCTTTTGCGCCGGTATCCCAGCTCGTATTGCCCTTGTCATAGCGTATTTCCATGCTCTGGCCCTTTGGAAAAAAGAAGAATGGCGCGGAAGATGCCCGGCATCGCGCGGGCAAGTGGGGCGAGCAGCAGGCCGAGCGGCACCTGCGGGGCCTTGGGTTCGGTATCCTGGCGCGGCGGTTCCGCGTAGGCCGCCGGGACGAAATCGATCTCATCGCGCGGGACGGCGACACGCTGGTCTTCGTCGAGGTCAAGACCCGCGCGAGCGAGGAATTCGGCGCGCCCATCGCGTCGGTCAAGGGCGGCAAGCGCCATGCCCTGTCGCGGGCCGCCATCCGGTACATGATGCAGATGCGCTCCAAGCCCGACTACTTCCGCTTCGATGTCGTCGAGGTGATCGGCGCGGAGGGGCGGGGGACGCCCGAAATACGGCACACGCCCAACGCCTTTACGCTGCATCCGGACTACAACGTGCCGTGGTGACCTCCGCTCAATTCGATGTTGAATAATCCGGCATCTTATCGGTCTAATTCAGCGATGAAGCGCATCGTGCTCATTCCGGCTCTGGCCTGGCCGCTGGCCGCATCCGCCCAGCTCCCGGACGACCTGCTGGAGCAGGCCGTGCAGGCCGGCGAGCAACTGGCCCGGGAGCATCTGCCTGCCGACTTGCTGGACCAGTACGAGTGGCCTTCCCCGGAAACGTGGACCGAGTTCTGGACCGGACTCACGCAGACGTTGGAGACGGGTTCGTTGGACGACCTGGCCTGGTTGAAGCCGGCCGCCGAGTCGGCCATCGAAATGCTGCGCATGGTGCCGGAGGGCGCGTCCTATGCCGACTGGCTGCAGCAGCGCATGGACTACTTCGACATGGCCGAGGCGCTGGTCCGAGAGGTGCCCGCGCCGGGTCAGCCGCCGCCTCCCCCGCCGCCGGCCCGGCGCGGCGAACTGAAGACCCCGCCGCGGCCGAAACCCGCGCCGCCGCCCCCGGCCGTGCAGCAGCGGCGCATGGAAAGCGCACGCAGCACCTCCAAGTGGGAAACGAAACTGTCCGGCCGCCCGGCCCCGGCGCGCGCGGCGGCGCTGGCGCCGCGGCTGAAGGATATCTTTCGCGCCGAGGGCGTGCCCCCGGAACTGATCTGGCTGGCCGAGGTGGAGTCCTCGTTCAATCCCGAGGCGCGCAGTCCGGTGGGCGCGGCGGGATTGTTCCAGTTCATGCCGGCCACCGCGCAGCGCTTCGGACTGTCCGTGAAGCCGAAAGACGAGCGGCTGGCGCCGGAGAAGAGCGCGGGGGCCGCGGCGAAGTACCTCCGGTATTTGCACGGGATGTTCCATTCCTGGCCCCTGGCCTTCGCGGCCTACAACGCGGGGGAGGGGCGGGTGGGGAAGCTGCTGAAATCGGCGCCCGCGCGGACCTTTGAAGCCATCCAGGATCGCTTGCCGACGGAAACGCAGATGTACGTGCCGAAGGTGCTCGCCACCATCAAGCTTCGCGAGCGCGTGGATTTGTCCGCGCCCGCTTCGTCGAAGAGCCCGTAGTTCTCCGTGCTGACTCAGGCGCGCGGCGTGACGGCCGGGTGCATGTAGATGGGAGTCGGCGGAGCCGCGGGCGCTCCATGCCGGTGCCGGGTTTCCGCCAGGGCGCCGAGCCATCGGGCCCGCGGGAATCGGTCGCTTTCAATCCACCGCAGCGTGCGCAGGGCTTCAAACTCGGGCCGGGCGGCCAGAAGACTCCAGTCGGAACTCACGGCCAGCGCGCCGTCCGGCACCCATCGGGGTACGTCGCGCGGATGGAGAACCGCCCAGGGCTGCCGCATCATGGGGCCGTCGTTGCCTTGCTCAAACACGCCGAGCCAAAGGCGCTCCCGCCGTGCATCGCCGATCACCGCCACCACGTCGTTCTTCCGCGATTGCATGATCTCCCATGCGAGCGCTTCACCGCTGTCGACAGGATACACCGTCCGCGACGCCGGCAGGGCGACGGCCTGCGCCACGGTCATGGCCAGGCGCAGGCCGGTGTACGAACCCGGTCCCCGGCCCGGCGCCAGCAGGTCCAGGTCGTCGAGCCCGATCCCCGCTCGATCACACAAGTCCGGAAGCACGCGGAACAGGCCCCGGCTCCGGCGGTCTTCCTCGGCCAGTTCGCATTCCGCCCGCACCGTCGCATCCGACAGGATCGCCAGGCTGCCGACGCGGGAGGAAAGCTCGATGGCCAGCAGGTTCACGACGGACGGCCTCCGGAGACGCTGATGAGCCGTTCATTCATCTCCTCGCCGGGTTGGAGCCGGACGTGCAGCGCGTCCGGGGGAAGCAAGTCGGCGATACGCTCCGCCCACTCGATGGCGGTGATCCCGTTTCCATGCAGGTACTCGTCCAGGCCAAGGCCCAGCGCGTCCGCGGAATCCCGGATGCGATACAGGTCGATGTGGTAAAGCGGGATCGGGCCGGGATACTCGTTGATCAAGGTGAAGGTCGGGCTGCTGACGGGGCGGTCGATCCCCAATGCGCGGGCGAGGCCCTGGACGAAGGCAGTCTTCCCGGCCCCGAGTTCGCCGTGCAGCGCCAGGACCGCGCCCCGGGGCAGTTCCCGGGCCAGGTCGGCGGCCAGCCGGAAGGTTTCTTCCGGGCTTCGCGAAATCCAGCGGCGTTCGGGGGACGGGCTCACGTTCTCTTGGTTCTTGGAAAAAGGATGATATAGTATCCCGACCATTCTGGAAACGGATTCGTACGCGGCTCCTGCGCCCGGCGTCCAAAGGAAATAGCAGAACCATGGGTTACTTGGGAGTAGATGTCGGCAGCCTGTTTGTCGGCATGGTGCTGATCGACGAGGAGGGCGGGATCGTCCGCCGCGAGTACCTGCGCCACCAGGGCGAGCCCCTGAAGTGCGTGCGGGGCTTGCTGGAGCGCTTCCCCGTTGCGGAAGTCCGGGGCGTCGTCCGCACGGGGTCCGGCGGCCGGGCCGTTCCGTTGCCCGGTCCCTGCCTGGATTCCATCGTGGCCGGCGTCGAGGCCGCGCGCCGGCTCGCGCCCGACGCGCGCAACATCCTGTCCATCGGCGGCGGCTCTTTCAGCCTGACCCAGCTCGACGAGGCCGGTCATTACCGCCGGTCGAGCATCAACAGCGCCTGCGCGTCCGGCACGGGGGCGTTCCTGGACCAGCAGGCGCTGCGGCTCCAGATCCCGCCCGCCGAGCTGGCCCAGTGCGCCATGTGCTACGAGGGCCGCCCGCCGGGCGTCGCGACCCGTTGCGCCGTCTTCGCCAAGAGCGACATGATCCACCTCCAGCAGGAGGGCTTCTCCGTGGAGGCCATCGCGGCCGGCCTGTGCGTGGGCCTCGGCGCCTCCACGGTGGACGGCCTGCTCGACGGCCGGGCGCTGACCGGCAGGACGCTGCTGATCGGCGGCATGGCGCGCAACTCCGTGGTCGTCGGCGCCATCCGGGAGAAGCTCGGCGTCGAGACCGTGGTGCCGGACTCGCCCGAGTTGGCCGGCGCGTACGGGGCCGCCCTCGTGGCGCGCCAGCAGGCCGTCGTCGAAAGCCTGCCGCCGGACTGGATGGAGCGGCTGGCGCCGGCCGGGGGTTCGAAATCGGCCTCCGCCGAGGCGTTGCGCCCCCCCCTGGAACTGAAGCTCTCCCGCTACCCGGCCTTCACGTGGCACGATCACTGGATCAACGAGGACGACAGCGAGGTCGCCATCGTGGCCCCGCAGCGCGGCGCCGTGCGCGTGGCGCTCGGCATCGACATCGGCTCGACCTCCACCAAGGCGACCGTCCTCGACGAGCGGAACGGCGTGATCGGCTGGGTATACCGCAAGACTGCCGGCAATCCGATCCACGCGGTCCAGCTGGTGTTCAAGGCGTTCCGCGAGATGGAGAAGCGGGGCGGCTTCACGCTGGACATCCGGGGCGTCGGCACGACCGGCTCCGGCCGCAAGATGATCAAGGAGGTCATCGGGGCGGACCTGGCGATGAACGAGATCACCGCCCACGCGCGCGCCGCAGTCTTCATCGACCCGGAGGTGGACAGCATCATCGAGCTGGGCGGCCAGGACGCGAAGTTCACGCAGCTCCAGAACGGGATGGTGTATAACTCCGTGATGAACTACGTCTGCGCGGCGGGCACGGGGAGCTTCATCGAGGAGCAGGCCCACAAGCTGGGCCTCCCGCTCTCCGAGTACGCGGACCGCGCGATGAGCCAGCCCTGTCCCCGGACCTCCGACCGGTGCACGGTGTACATGGAACGCGACCTGGACCTGCTGATGGCGCGGGGCTGGAGCAAGGACCAGATCGCGGCCGCCGTGCTGCACTCCGTGCGCGACAACTACCTCAACAAGGTCGTCGGCGGGCTGCACATCGGCGACCACGTCTACTTTCAGGGGGCGACGGCCCGCAACAAGGCGCTGGTCGCGGCCTTCGAGACGGAGTTGCAGAAGCCGATCGAGGTCAGCCCGTTCTGCCATCTCACCGGCTCGCTCGGGATGTCCCTGCTGGCCCGCGAGCGCGTCCCCGAGGCGGAGCGCTCGGCGCGGTTCAAGGGCCTGGGCTTCGCGGACGAGAAGGTGACCGTGGACCGCGAGGTCTGCGACCTGTGCCACAACCTCTGCAACCTCTCCATCATCCGCGCGGGCCGCGAGGTCGTGGCGTGGGGGCTCAAGTGCGGGCGCGACTACGGCGAGAAGCGCATGCGCGTGCGGGACCTCTCCGCCTACGAGTTCTGGAAGAGGCGGGCGGCGGCCTGGTCCGACGGCGCCGGACCCGCCGCTCCCGCGCCGGGACCGCGCGTCGGGCTGCTGCGGGGCCTCGGCACGTACGGCTACTATCCCTTCTGGCGGACCTTTCTGCGCGAGCTCGGGGCGGCGGTCGTGTATTCCCCGCCGTCCTCGGAAAAGATCCTGCACCGCGGCGGCGAGATCACGACGGCCGAGTACTGCGCCCCCGTGGTCATGAGCCACGGGCATGCCCGCGCGCTGGCGGAGGATCCCGGCGTGGACTACCTGTTCGTGCCCTACATGCTGCGCGAGCCCACCCCGGAGGGATTCACCGACGCGCATTTCTGCTGCTACGTCCAGGCGCACCCGGGCGTCCTCCGGTCCATCGAGGGCATGAACCTCGGGCCGCGCCTGCTGGCCCCCGTGGTGGACCTGGGCCGGCCGGAGGAGGAGCAGGTGGCCGCGATCGGGCTGGCCGTGGGCGAACCGCTGAAGGCCGACGCGGCCGCGGTGCGCCGGGCCCTGCGGGCGGCGAAGGACGCCCAGGCGGCGTTCCGCCGGCACTGCATCGAACTCGGCCGCGAGGCGCTGGAGCGGATCGAGAAGGAGAACGCGCTGGGCCTCGTGTGCTTCGGCCGGCCGTACAACACCACCGACCCGGGGCTGACCCTGGACCTGCCCCGCAAGGTGGCCCAGATGGGCTACCATGTCCTCTACCAGGACATGCTGCCCTTCGACACCGCCGACATCCTGCCCGGCCACCGCAATATGTACTGGCACTACGGTCAGAAGATCCTCGCCGCGGCCGAGTGCGTCGCCCGGTCGCCGCGGCTCTTCGGCGTGTACTTCACGAATTTCATGTGCGGGCCGGACAGCTACATCCTGACGTACTTCAAGGAGATCATGGGCCGCGCCGGCAAGCCCTACCTGTGCCTCCAGTTCGACGGCCACGGCGCGGACGCGGGTTACCTCACGCGCATCGAGGCGGCCCTGGAGAGTTTCCATTCGTGGAGCAAGATCCCGAGGCCCGCCGCCAAGGAAGTGAATAGTGAATCGTTCTCTTCCTGAACCCTGAAGCCCCTCTCATGCCCAACCTTGAAGAACAACGCGTGACCGGACCCGGCGAGGGGCGGACCCTGTTCGTGCCGCCCATGGACCCGTGCGGCGCGCGGTTGCTGGCGGCGGTCTTCCGGTCCGTCGGGTACGAGGCGTACGTGCTGGAGGAAAACGCGGAGACGCTGGCCATCGGGCACAAGCACACGTCCGGCGGCGAGTGCGTGCCATGCCCGCTGACGGTCGGCGCGCTGGTCAAGGCCATGCAGGACCGGAAGCTGCCGCCGGAGCGGGTGATCTTCTTCATGCCGACAGCCTGCGGGCCGTGCCGGTTCGGGCAGTACGCGAAGCTGGACTCGATCATCTTCGAGAAGCAGGGGTGGGGCGGGATCCGCATCTTGAGCCCGTCGGCGGAAAATGCCTACGCGGGCCTCGACAGCGGGGCGCGGATGCGGCTGTGGCACGCGGCCGTCGTCGGCGACATCCTGCGGAAGCTGGGCATGAAGGTGCGGCCGTACGAGCAGAGGCCCGGCGAGACGGACGTGACGCTGGAACAGGGCTTGCGGCGCCTCGAGAAGGCCTTCGAACAAAAGGACGTCGGGCCCGTGACCCCGCTGCTCGCGGGGCTCGTGGACGAGGTCGCGCGGGTCGCGCGGCGCCCGGAGAAGCGGCCGCTGGTCGGCGTGGTCGGCGAGATCTACGTGCGGTGCGACCCGTTCATCAACGGGCAGGTATGCCGCCGGATCGAGGAACTGGGCGGCGAGGCGTGGCTGGCCCCGGTCTCCGAGTGGATCCTCTACACGAACTACCTGCAGACCCTCGTCGCCAGCAGCACGAGCGGCCTGCGGGCGCGCCTGGAGAACCTGCGCACATGGCTCGAGCGCAACCTGTTTTTCGAGAAGTGGGAGCATCATTACTACGAGGTGGCCGAGCCGGTCCTGCATGACCGGAAGGAGCACTCGATCGCCGAGGTCATCCAGGCCGGTGCGAAGTACCTGCCGTGGCAGTTCGAGGGGGAGGCGATCCTGACGCTCGGGCGCGCCGTCCTGTTCGTCCGGCGGGACGGCGCCCGGGCCGTGGTCAACGCGAGCCCGATGTTCTGCATGCCGGGGACGATCACGACGAGCATCTTCCCGCAGGTCGAGCGCGAGACCGGCGCGCCGATGGTCTGCCTGTTCTACGACGGCTCGGGCGATCCCAACCAGGCCCTCGTGCCGGTGATGCACTATCTCCGCGAGCCCGGCCCCGCGGATGTGCCGCAGGGGCGGCCGTGAGATGCACCTGGCCGGCTATCGCCTGCACGCGGACCGCCTCCCCTCGCGCGAACGCTACCCCTTTTGCCTGCCGGCCCTGCTCCATACGCCGGAACTGGACCTGAACCATGGGGTGGTCCTCTTCGTGGGGGAGAACGGCTCGGGCAAGTCGACGCTGCTGCGGGCCTTGTGCCGGAACGCCGGGATCTTCATCTGGGGCGGGTTCGCGGACCTGTCCGCCGACGAGGAGGCGTTCCTTCGCGCCGTCGAGTTGCGCTGGGCCCGGGGGCCGATGCCGGGCTCGTTCTTCTCGTCCGAGACCTTCTTCAATTTCGCGCAGGTCGCCGACCACGATTCCGCCATGCACGAGTTTTTTGGGCCGCGGGGCTTCGGCGCCCAGTCGCACGGGCAATCGCTCATGGCCTACTTCTCCGCGCGCTACCGCCTTCCCGGCCTGTACTTCCTGGACGAGCCCGAGACGGCCCTGACGCCGCGGGGGCAACTGGACCTGCTGCGCCTGCTCCAGGCCATGAGCCGGGACGGCCACGCGCAGTTCATCATCGCGACGCATTCGCCCATCCTGCTGGCGTGCCCCGGCGCGCGGCTCTACGGCTTCGACGGCCCCGCCATCCGGCCGGTCGCGTACCGCGAGACGGAGCACTATCGTTTCTACCGCGACTTCATGGAAAATCCGCTGCCCTTTCTGGGCCCGCCGCGCGAGAACGGATAGGGCCCGCCGGCCGGCGGGAAAAAGATTGCCATGCCGGGCGGTTTCGATGAATTTACCCCCAACGTGAAAACCGGCGACGACGAGGGGCGGATCACGGAATCGCGGCGCATTGGAAGGGTATTCCAAGCCGCGCGGGAAGCGCTCGGGCCTCTTGCCCCCGCATGAAATTCTTCAGCAATTTCAAGTTGCTCATCGTGCTGATGGTCCTCGGCATGCTGCTGGCGACGGCCGTCGCCTTCATGCTGTTCGAGCGCGCGGAAGTGACCCGGGCCGTGCTCGCCTCGGGCGACGAATCCGCGCTGAACGTCCTCCGCGTGGTCAACCTGAACATCGCGAGCCAGTACAAGGACCTCGAGGCGTTCCGCCAGTACGCGACGGACCGGCACCAGCAGCAGTTGCGGAACCTGACCGGCGTGGTCGTCTCGCACATCGACACGTATCACAAGCTGTACGAGCAGGGCGCCATGACCGAGCCGGAGGCGCGGCGGCGGGCCCTGGAAACCGTGCAGGATTTCCGGTACGGCCACGACGATTACTTCATCATCTACGACACCAACCACTGCGCTGTTTCGCACCCGGACCCGAATGTGCGGGGGCGCAACATGTCGGCGACCCTCGACTCGCGGGGCCGCCCCATCCTGGCGACGATGGAGTCGGAGATCTTTCAAACCGGTGAATGGAGCTGCACGATAGCTTGGCCGCGGCGCGGCGAGACCAACCCGGTGCCGAAACTGCTGTATTTCCAACCCTACACAAACTGGGGCTGGTACGTCGGGACCGGGGTGTACATCGACGACATCGACGCGGACGCCGCCCGGCGAATGGGCGAGATCATGGAGGTGCTGAAAACGACGTTCAGCCAGGTGAAGGTGGCGGAGACGGGCTACTTTTTCCTCTTCGACGAATACGGGCGGTTCCTGATCCACCCGTCGATGACCTCCATCGACACGGCGATGGCGGGATCGCTCTTCACCAATTTCGTGCGGGCGGCGGAAAATCCCGGGGTGCCGTACCAGTACCAGTGGGACAAGCCGGGCGATCTGGGGCGCCACGTGTACACCAAGTACGCGCACGTCGAAAAATTCGAGCCGCTCGACTGGTACCTGGCCTCGTCGGTATACAAGGACGAGATGGAGAAACCGGCCCGGAGGATCATCAAGCGCCAGGCCCGGTACGTGGGCGTTATCGTGCTTTTCGGCATGCTCGGCGCCTACTTTCTGGTCTCCCGGCTGACGCGCCCGCTGGCCCGGCTCACGCACCATGCCGACCGGCTCCAGGCCAGCGATTTCGCGATGCCGGAGGACGAGGCGAAGGACATCCTCGCCATCACCTTCCCGGACGAGGTCAGCCGCCTGGCCGCCACCATGAGCAGCATGGAGCAGCGGCTGAAGGAGTACCTGAAGAACCTGAAGGAGACGATCGCCGCGCGGGAGCGCATGCAGAGCGAACTGCGGATCGCCCACGAGATCCAGATGAACATGCTGCCGAGGCACGCGGCGGAGATCGAGGCCCGGCGGGAAATCGACCTGGTGGCGGAGCTGGTGCCCGCCCGGGACGTCGGCGGCGACCTGTACGATTATTTCTTCGTGGACGACGATCGCCTGGCCCTGGTGGTCGGCGACGTGTCGGACAAGGGCGTCCCGGCGTCCCTGTTCATGTCCCGGAGCATCGCGCTGCTGCGGCATATCGCCATCAAGGAGTCCGTCGAGCCCGATGCCATCTTCAAGATGGTGAACCGCGACCTGCTGCAGGGCAACGACCTGTGCATGTTCCTGACGGCCTGGATGGGCATCCTGGACACACGCACCGGGGAGCTGGTGTACACGAACGCCGGCCACCTACCGCCGTTCGTGATGCCCGTGATCGGCGGCTGCCGGTTGCTGGACCTGCC
Source organism: Verrucomicrobiota bacterium (assembly GCA_022710725.1). Classification (GTDB taxonomy): domain Bacteria; phylum Verrucomicrobiota; class Kiritimatiellia; order CAIQIC01; family JAGNIJ01; genus JAGNIJ01. The sequence goes on along the minus strand of JAKLGK010000001.1, from coordinate 111,295 downwards.
GCCTGGCCCGCCTCTCGGGGTCATCGAGGAGGCCGATTACCAGGCCCGCCGGGTGCGGTTGGCGGTGGGCGACGGCCTCGTCGTGTTCACCGACGGCGTCACGGAGGCCACGGACCGGAACGTGCAGTTGTACGGCTACGCGCGCCTGGAAGCGTTGCTCTCCCGATGCCGCGCGTGCGACGCAGCGGCCCGGATCGTGCAGACCATCATGCACGGCGTGAAGGATTTCGTGCAGGACATGCCGCAGTCGGACGACATCGCCATCCTCTGCGTCCGGCGAACGAGCTCGGAGGCCTAGTGCGGCGGGCCCTCCTTACCCCGGTTTGACGCCGGCCCCCCGCGGCCTATAATGGTGCCGCAGTCCGGGACCGTCCCCGGCGAAAGGCGAACATGAAGAAACGAGCGGCCGAGATCAAGCGGGAGACGCGCGAAACGTCGATCCGGGCGAAACTCGCCCTCGACGGCGCCGGCGAGGCGCGCGTCCGCACCGGCATTCCCTTCCTCAACCACATGCTGGAGCTGTTCGCCCGGCACAGCCTTTGCAACCTGGAACTGCGCGCCAAGGGCGACCTGGCCGTGGATTATCATCACACCGTCGAGGACGTCGGGCTCGTGCTCGGCGAGGCGCTGAACCGCGCCCTCGGCGACCGCAAGGGCATCGTGCGCTACGGCTGGGCCGTGGTGCCGATGGACGAATCCTTGAGCCGCGTGGCCATGGATCTCGGCGGCCGGCCGTACCTGGTCTACGAGGTGGAGCCGCGAAAACGGAAGATCCGGGATTTCGATCTCGGCCTCATCGAGGAGTTTTTCCGCGCCTTCACGGTCCAGGGGCGGATGAACCTGCACATCAAGACGATGTACGGGAAGGAGCCGCACCACATCTACGAATCCGTGTTCAAGGCCGTGGCGCGCGCGCTGGGCATGGCCTGCGCCCGCGATCCGCGGGTCCGGGGCGTGCCGTCGAGCAAGGGCCGTATCTAGCCCGCGGCGGGCCGCCGGCCTGGGGCGCTGGATGGGGGGCGGGTAACTCATCTCATGATCGGCATCATCGATTACGGCATGGGCAACCTGGGAAGCGTCAGCAACGCCTGCCGCTTCCTGGGGCTGCCGTTCTCTATCCTGGCCCGGCCGGAGGAGATGAAGGCCTGCCGCGCCGTGATCCTGCCGGGCGTCGGCGCGTTCGGCGACTGCATGGATCATCTCGTCCGGAACGGCTACGTGGAAGCGGTGCGCGAGTGGATCGGGGCCAGCCGGCCGTTCCTGGGCATCTGCCTCGGCTTGCAGGTGCTGTACGAGGGCAGCGAGGAATCCCCCGGCGTGCCGGGATTGGGCGTCCTCCCGGGCCGCGTCCGCCGGTTCAACCTGCCGCCGGAGTGGAAAGTGCCGCAGATCGGCTGGAACCGGGTGCGCCAGGTCCGCCGGGATTGCCCGCTGTTCGCGGAGGTCCCGGACGGCGCGTATTTCTATTTCGTGCACTCCTACTACGCCGAAAAAACGAACACGGCTGTCGACGCCGGCGCGACGGAGTACGGGCTGGAGTACACCTCGGCCGTGTGGCGCGACAACGTCCTCGCCGTCCAGTTTCACCCGGAGAAGAGCCAGAAAAACGGGCTGCAAATGCTCCGCAATTTCGGGCGGTGGGCGGACCGCCGATGATCATCCTCCCGGCCATCGACCTGAAAGGCGGGCGCTGCGTGCGGCTCCGGCAGGGGCGCGCGGACGACGCCGTGGTCTATTCCGACGATCCCGTCGAGATGGCCCGGCGCTGGCGGGACGAGGGCGCGGAATGGCTCCACGTCGTGGACCTCGACGGCGCCTTCCAGGGCCGTCCCGCGCACCTGTCCGTCCTGCGCGCCATTGCGCGGGCGATTGCCATCCCGGTCGAATTCGGCGGCGGCCTGCGGACGGATGCGGACATCGACGCGGCGCTCGATGCCGGCGCGCGCCGGGCGATCCTCGGCACGCGCGCGTGCGCCGAACCGGAGCAGGTGAAGTCGCTGGCCGCCCGGTTCGGCGCCCGGCTGGCCGTGGGCATCGACGCCCGGGACGGCCGCGTCCAGGTGAAGGGCTGGACGGAGACCACGCCGATGACGGCGACGGACCTGGCCCGCCGGATGGAAGGCATGGGCGTCCGCTGCCTGATCTACACGGATACGTCCCGCGACGGCATGCTGGCCGGGGTCAACGCTTCGGCGATGGACGCGCTGTGCTCCGCCGTCGCCTGCGACGTCATCGCCTCGGGGGGCGTGACGTCCGCGGAGGACGTGCGCGCGCTGCGGGCGCTGCGGCGGCCGAACCTGGCCGGGGCGATCGTGGGCAAGGCCCTGTACGAGGGGCGGGCGACGCTGGCGGTCCTGCGGGAGGCGGCGTGCGCCTGAACTTCGAGTCGAGCACGCTGCCGGGCGGCCTGCGCGTCGCGACGGCCGTGATGCCCGGGCTCGAGAGCGTGGCCATGGGCATCTGGGCGGGGGTGGGGAGCCGGTGCGAGACCGGCCGGCAGGCCGGCGTCTGCCATTTCATCGAGCATATGCTGTTCAAGGGCACCTCGTCGCGCAGCGCCCGGGAGATCTCCCAGGCCATCGAGGGCCGGGGCGGCTATTTCAACGGGTTCACGCAGGAAGAGTCCACCTGCTACTACGCGCGCATCGCGGCCGAATACCAGTGGGAGGCGCTCGACATCCTGTTCGACATGTACCGGCGCCCGCGCCTCGACCCGGACGACCTGGAGAAGGAGCGGGGCGTGATCCTGGAAGAGATCGCCCTGTATCGCGACCAGCCGCAACAGCTCGTGCAGGAAATCCTGGGCTCGCTGGCCTGGGTGGACCATCCGCTCGGCCGTTCGCTGGTCGGCACGGAAGAAAGCGTCCGGCGGATCCGGCGGCGGGACATCCGGGAATTCAAGCAACGGCACTACGTGGCGGCCAACACGCTGGTGGCGCTGGCGGGCCGGGTCGATCACGCGGCCTGCGTCGAGCGCGCCGCGCGGGCCCTGGGCGGACTGGAGCGCCGCGTTCCGCCGGCGCCCCGGCGGGTGGACCGGGCCGTCCGCCAGCGCGACGTGGCCGTTCATGCCAAGGAGGTGGAGCAGCCGCACGTGGCCATGGCCTTCCGCCTGTTCGGCCGGCGCGACCCGCGGCGCTACGCCCTCAAGCTGTTGAGCATCATCCTCGGCGAGAACATGAGCTCGCGGCTGTTCCAGATCGTCCGCGAGAAGCACGGCCTGGCCTACTCGATCCAGAGCAGCGTGCAGCTGTTTGCCGAGACCGGCCTGCTGTGCGTTCAGGCGGGCGTGGACCGCCGGCGCGCGCCGCGCGCGCTGGACCTGATCCTGGCCGAGACGTCGCGTTTCCGCGGGACGCCGGTGGGCGGGCGGGAACTGCGGCGCGCGAAGGACTTCGCCCGGGGCCAGCTCCGCATCGGGCTGGAGAGCGCCAGCAACCAGATGATGTGGGTGGGCGAGAACCTGCTGTGCTACAACCGGCTCATCCAGCCCTCCGAGGTCCTCGATCGCATCGAGGCCGTGACGGCCGAGGATGTCCTCGAGGTCGCCCGACGCGTTCTCGACCCGCGCCGCTTAAGCATCGCCATGGTCTCCCCCGGCGACGCCACGCGCCACACGGACATGATCCGCCACAAGATCGCGCGACTGGAAAAATAGGCGGCCAGTCCGCGGCGGCGTTCCGGGGTCGCCATCCGTGGAGATCGGCGCCTGGCTCGCCGCGCGCTGCAACGAGGCCTGCGCGGTTTCCAGGAGTAACGCATCGGATGCCGTGGCCACGACGACCGAAAGGGCTTTTCGGCCCCGGGCCGGTCCCGCGCCTGTGGCCGCGCCGGCTGGAGAAAGCGCTCATCAACCATCCCCGGAGGATCGAGTTCGTGCAGGGCCTCCCGACGCCCGAGCAGGAGGAGGTGCTGTCCATCCTCATAAGCCGGCCGGCGTCCCGACGACAGGGCATGGAAGGGCGGTCGCCGGACCGGCAGAATTACGAGTGCAGGCGGTAGTAGTACGCCTCGGTGAAGATGTGCGACTCGTCCACGCCCGCGTTCAGCAGGAAAACCTGCATGTCGAAGATCATCTCGTTCGCGCCGCACAGGTGGAAGTGCGCGTCCCGGGCGAAGTCGAAGGACTTGAAGAAATCCGTCACCCGGCCGTGGAAGCCCGTCCCATCCTCCCGCGAGACGCAGGGGAGGTAGCGCGCCTTCTCGAACTCCCCGCGGAAGAACAGGTCCTGCGCCACGCGCACGCCGTGGACCAGCGTCAGCGGCAGGCCCGGGTGCGTGCGGAGATAGGCCCGGCAGGGCGCAACGCCCGTGCCCGTGGCGATGAAGATCACCGGGTGGGAGGGATCGCGCACGACGAACTCGCCGAACGGCCCGGAGAACTCGATCGGGTCGCCCGGGTTCTTCTGCGCGAGCTGCGGCGTGAGTTGGCCTGTCGGGATGTGCCGGAAGAGGACCTGGAGATGCTCGTCCTTTTCCCCGCTGGCGATCGTGTAGCTGCGGTCCTCGGTCGGGACGCGGCCGTGGATCGTCAGCAGCCGCCCGGCCTCGAACTCGAGGCCCCCGCGCTCGAACGTCAGGAGATACCCCGAATCCGAGAGGGGCTGAAGGGAAACGACGCGGCTGGTGTGTCGAGAGGGCGTGGTCATGGAGATTCGCGGGGTGTCGGACGTTGGCTGTTGAGCGGTGGACGTTCCCGGGTCAGCGGGAACAGCCGGGAGCCTTTCTTCCCGCTCCAAAGCCCGAGGTGCGCGAGAATCTTGTTCCCCGCCGCCCACAGGCCGACCCGGAACAGGTTGGCGCGGATGGCCGAACGCGCCGTGCAGACTTCCCAGCAGGCGTGGCACGCGCGCAGGTCCTTCTTCAGCTCGTTCGCGGCGGGGCAGGAGAGGATCTTCGGCAGGTCGGCCTCGCCAAGGTTGCCCGCGCGGAGCAGCAGCGGATGGCAGCACAGGACCTCGCCGGCCTGGTCGATCATGAACTGGTGCTCAAGGGCGTCGCACCCGATCGGCCGTTGCCGCGTGGCGAGGTAGCGCAGCACGCCGAACTGGAAGAAGGCCCGCATCCAGTCCATCGGGTTCCGGCTCTTGAGGTGCGCGAGGATGATGGGCTCCAGGTGGGGGCGGACCGCCTCGAATTCGAGCGGCGGGATCTCGACGTTCAGGAATTTCGAACTCTGCGCGACCGCCAGCGAGAGCCCCGCGCCCTTCGACCGGGCGTGCGCGTACACGGCCGGCAGCGCGGTGTGGTTGTCCCGCGTGATCGTGAAGGCGAAATTGCGCTGCTTCAACCCGATCTCCCCGAGGCGGTCGAACGTGCGGTTGACCTTGTTCCACGCCCCCGGGATGCCGCGGATACGGTCGTGCACCTCGCCGACGCCGTCGAGGGAAATGGTCACCTGAACGTTTTTGTGGAACGCCAGGATCCTGCCCGCTTTCTCCACGATCGGCTCCGTCCGGAACCCGTTGCTGGAGAAGACCACCTTGGCCCGCGGGTTGCGCCCGTGGACGGCGCGCACGATCTCGACGATCTCCTTGTGCAGGAACGGCTCGCCTCCGGCGAAGCTGACGGTGGTCAGCGGGCCGACGGACCGCATCATCTCCGGGCGCAGCCAGGATGTCGGGCCTTCCTGGTTCTTCCAGATGTTGCACATGACGCACCGGGCGTCACAGATGTTCGTGACGTTGACGAGCACGTCGTAGCCGCGGCCGAACAGGGGGATCATGGCGGCGAAACGTAGCCCACCTCCGGCGGGCTTTCAAGCGGACCGGGCGGTTATTTCAGGCCCTCGGGCCTACGGATCCAAAAGCTGCACACGGTAAAACCGACGGCCGTTCGCCGGGGGCGCGGCATCCGAGTAGGTCATCGTGAACTGGCCCTGGTCCGCGGACAGCTCGCCCGTTCGGTTCGCAAAGGGCTGTTTCAGGTCGTCCGTGCTCTGCACCCGGTACCTCCGGCCGGGCTGCGAGGACCAGTTGACGGAATACGGGGCCGAGTTCCCGCCCGACGCGCCGTCACTCATGACGAACCCTCGGGCGGGATCGAGGATGTCGAGCGTGCCGTCGAGGTTGGCATCGCGGATCGCGGCCACGGGGATGGCGACAAATTCGCCGGCGTCGATGTTCCCGTTGCCGTCGCCCTCCGGCACCTGGGACGGCGCGTACAGGGCGCCCGCGTCCGCCGTGGCGTAGGGCGCGACCGCGATGTACAGCGTCTCCGGCACCGAGCCGAAGACCTCGACGAGGTTCAACGTCCCCTCCAACTGGCCCGAATTGACGGAGGCCGCGGCCTGCCGCGCGGAGACCCCGCCGTTGTGCCAGGCGACCCAGCTGTCGGCGCCCTCGTCGGCCAGGAACGGCTTGGCTGCTTCGCTGAAGGCCACCTGGCCGGCCTTGGCCCACGGGGCAGGGCCGGGCGTGCCGGGCGTGTCGCTGACGAAGATGAAGTGGTCGTTGGGCCCGCCCCCGTTGCCCGCCGCCCAGGTGGCCACGTAGAGCGTCTCCCCGTGCACCGCCGCCCACAGCTTCATGCCGTTATGGTCGGCCACGAGATACCCGTCGTGGTCCGCGGCGCCGTCCAGCGCGAAGGGCTGGACGAGGTCCGCGGTGTTCACCACCACAAATTCGCCGGCCTCGATGTCCCCGTTGCCGTTGCCCTCGGGGCATTGGGCGGAGGCCGCGAGCGCTCCGCCGTCGGCCGTGGCGTACGCGGCCGCGGCGAGGCGGATCACGGCGGGGACCTCGCCGTACAGTTCCTGGAGATCCAGAACGCCTTCCAGCACGGCCCCGTTGCACCACGGCGTGGCCGAGCGCGCGGCCAGGAGGTCGTTGAACGGGGCGCCCGCGCCGGTGAACCAGCCGGAGTAGCGGCTGTCGTTTTCGTCCGCAACGAAGGCATCGTGCGCCATCACGGAGCCCGCCTTGGCCCACGGGCTGGCGACCAGCCCGCCGGAAGCCGTGGCGACGAAGACGTATGCATCCCGGCCCTCGCCGGCGTCCTCCGTGGCCAGGTAGAGGTAACGGCCCGCCACGGCCGCCCAGATCGTCTGCCCGCCGGCGCGGGCGGCGACCTGCACGGCCGACGCGTCCAGCGCGCCGTCCAGCACGAAGGAACATTCGCGGTCCAGCACCATGTCGTCGATCACGTCGCCGTTTTCCTTGATCCCGCGGATCTGCATGAAAGGCCCGTCGAAATCTGCGATGGCGAAGGACTTGGCCTCCGTCCCGTTCATTCCTGCCTGCGAGTAGCAGGGCATGTCGCCCAGGTCACGGGTCCGGTCGCCCGACCGGCCGGTGATCAGGTGGGTCACGCCGTTGAGCGGGATGCTGCGCCAGTAGAAATGATTGTGGCCGGCGAGCGCGAGCTGGACTCCGTGCCGTTCCATGACCGGGACGTATTGGTCGCGGATCGATTCCTCTTCGCCGTGGCCGGCCGCCGGGGAGCGGGCCGGTTCGTGGAAGAAGACGATCTTCCAGGGCTTGGCGGACGCCGCCAGCGCCCCGTCCAGCCAGGCCGTGCCGGGCAACCCTTCCGCGTTCAGCGAAACGATCTGCGCGTCGGCGTACTCGAACCAGTAATTCCGCTCGTCGCCCGGCAGGGTGAAAACCTCCCGGCACGCCGCGAAGTCGTCCCGCGTGTCGTGGTTGCCCGGCGTCCAATAGGCGGGGATTTGTTTCATCAGCCCGCCGAATCCGGAGAACGCGTTGTTGTCTATTTCCGAAAGCACCCCGTCATCCGTGATGTCTCCCGCGGCCAGCATCAGGTCGGGCTCGTACAACGCCATGCGGGCCGCGAGGCCGGCCGTGTTCCCGTAGTGCGAATCGCTCCACATGGCAATCCGGAAGGGCTGGCCCGGAGCCTTCGCGCTCTTGAAGCGGTTCGTGGCCAGGTTCACCCCGGCGCTGCGCACGCGGTAGAAATAGCTCGTGCCCGGCTGCAGCCCCGCAACCGTCACCTCGTGGCGGGTTCCCGTGTTGCCGCCGGCGAACGCCCCGTAGCTTCCGGTCAGCCCGTAGTCCACCCCGCTGTCGGAGGAGGAATCGGTGTACCAGACGATTGTCGCCTGGTTGGTGAAATGGCCCATCTGCACGTACGGCCCGCGCGTGAGCGCGATGGCGAACGTTTCCGTCGCCACGCCGAGCAGCATCGCGCCGGTCAGCCCGAGAACGGTCAATCGTTTTTCCTTTTTCATGGCAGGCTCCTTTCTCTTCGGATAGAAGCCTCGCGCGGGCACGTTACCGGATTATTACCGCGCGCTTTTTTTTTCGGTAACAATCCGGTAACATGAGCCCATCAGGATGACCGCAGGTTCGGGCTTGCAACCCGCGAAAGACGATGGAGATACCCGTGTCCGATCTGGTTCTTCGCCACGACGCCCGGCGGCCGCTGCTCCTGCTGCTGGTCCTCGTCGTCGTGCCGTGCGCCGCGCTGGTCCTGCTGGCGCACCAGCACGTCCGCAGCGTGCGGGCCGCGGCCGCTCGCCAGTACCGCGAGACCTGCGAGGGCGAACTGGCGGCCCTCGGACTCGAGGCCCGGGCGCGGCTGCTGCAAAAGCTGGAGGACAGCGCCGCGGCGGCGCGGGCGCGGCCCCGGGAGGCGCCCGCCGAGGAGAGCGGGACGGATTCGTGCATCGAAACGGTCTTCTTCCTCGATCCGGCAATCCCGGTGCTCTACCGGCCGTACGCCGCTCCGCCCGCCGATGACCGGCCGCAGCTGTCGGCCGGTCATCCCGCCCGCAGCCGGCTGCTCGACGCGCGCCGCGCGCCCGCCGGGGAAGCGGAGCGCGCGATATCGCTGTACCGCGAGGTGCTGGCGTCGTCCCCGCTACCCGGAGACGTCCGCGCTTCGGTCCTCGCGGAAATGGCGGCGCGCGAGATGGCGGGCGGCCGGACGGAAAACGCGCTCGGCCTGTACGAGGAGTGGTGGACCGCGGCATCGGAGGCAAGCGCTTCGCGCCTGCCCGCGGCGCTGCGCGCCCTGGAAACCGCGGCTGCGGCGGGCCTTCCAGCCAGGACCTCGGTTTGGGTCGCGCGCGTGATGGAGGAATTCGGGAGACCTGACCGTTTCCCGCGGCGCGGCGAACCGGCCTGCCTGGCGGCTTTTCTCCAGCCGTGGGCCCCGGCCGACGCGGCGCGCCTGGATGGGTTGGCGCGGTGGTTCGGCGAGTTGGACCGGCTCCATCCGGGGCCGTTCCAATTCACCGCGTGGACCGGGCTGCCCTTTCAGCGGGCGATTCCGACCGGCGCAGCGCAGGCGCCGGATTCGCTGCTGCTGGTGGATCTGGAACGCCCGCTGCGGGACGGGCGGCGAATCGGCTGGGCGCTCTCGGCGACGGGGTTCGTGGCGCGGGTCGCGGGGCCGGTGTTCCGGCGGTTCACGGCTGTCCATGGCGGCTCGCTGGACTGGTCCGCGGCCGGCGCGCCGGATCGGCCTTCCGTCCTGTCTCAAACGCTTCCCGCCCCGCTCGATCTCGTGGCCGTGCGGTACGACCTGGACTCCTCGTCGCTGTTCCTCCGGCTCGCGGCCTCGCGAACACGCTACCTGACGTGGACCTTCGGCATCTCGGTGGCCTGGTTGCTGGCCGGGCTCGGCGCGGTGCTCTACCGGGTCGGGCGTTCCATGAACCTTGCGAAACTGCAGGCCGACATGCTCGACCGCGTCGGGCACGAACTGCGCACGCCGGTCGCCGCGATCTCCGTCCTGACGGAGTCCTTGGAGAACTCGTCGCTCGACGAGCCCACCCGCCGCCAGGTCGCCGGACTGTTGCGGACGGAAAGCGGCCGGATCCAGCAACTGGTCGAGCGGTTGCTGGCCTACGCGAGGGGCCGCCGCGCCGCCCGGCGCCTGGCCTTCAGCGAGGGACGCCTGGACGACATCGTCCGGCAGGCCGCGCGGCTCTTTTCCGTGGAGTCCGGCGCCGGGGACGCGCTCCCGGTGGATGTGGCGGCCGGAAACTACGCGGGACGCTTCGATATACAGGCGGTCAGCCAGGCGATCCTGAACCTGCTCGACAACGCGGTGAAGTACAGCGAGCCGCCGCCCCGGATCGAGATGGCGCTGCGCCGCGATGGACCGCAGGCCGTGCTGACCGTGACGGACCACGGCATCGGCATGCCGCCCGACGTCCTGCGGAGCATCTTCAAGCCGTACTACCGGGCCGACACGACCCTCTCCGCGAGCGTAGGCGGGATCGGCGTGGGGCTCGCCATCGTGCAGGCCGCCGTCCGGGCGCACGGCGGGCGCGTCGGCGTCCGCTCCACGCCGGGCCATGGTTCCGTGTTCGAAATCCGCCTTCCGCTGGGCGGGGGAGCGGAGCCGTGAAACTGCGCGTCCTGATCGTCGAGGACAACGTGGCCCTGCGCACGGGGCTTGAGCTCGAACTGCGCAAGCGCGAATACGAGGTCGTCGGGGCCGGCGACGGGGCGACCGCCCTGCGGCTTGCCCGCGAGGCGAAGCCCGACCTGGTGCTGCTGGACCTCATGCTGCCCCGGTTGAACGGGTACGACGTATGCCGGCGGCTCCGCGAACTGAACATGAACGTGCCCATCCTCATCCTGACCGCGCGCACGGCCGATGAGGACGAGCTCTTGAGCTTCCAGGTCGGCGCGGACGATTTCGTCCGCAAGCCGTTCAAGGTGGACACGCTCGCGGCCCGGATGCAGGCCCTGCTGCACCGCGCGTCCGCCGCGCCGGCGGCGCCGCAGGTCGCCTTCGGGGATTGCGTGATCGACGTGCAGGCCAAGACGCTGCGCCGGGGCGGCGAGCCCGTTCCTCTGACGCCGCGGGAGTACGGCCTGCTGGAATACATGACGCTGAACGCCGGGCGCGTATTGAGCCGCGAGCAGATCCTCGACCGGGTCTGGGGCCTGGACTACGAGGGCACGGACCGGACCGTGGACCGGTTCGTCACCGTGCTCCGGCAGAAAATCGAGAAAGACACGCGCCGGCCGGCCCACCTGCTGACCGTGCGCACCTTCGGATACAAATTCGAACCATGAAAACGATGTGGAGAATCGGTTGGCTGGTCATGCTGGCGGCGAGGCTGCCGGCGCCCGCGCGGGCGGAGGACGCGCCCGACCCCGCCGTCGCCTGGGAGGAAGCCTACTACCTCGAGCAGGGGGCGGGCGACTTCGCGGCCGCGGCGGAACGCTACGAGCGGCTGGCGAACGACGAGCGGGCGGAACCGGCCTGGCGGGAATCGGCCCGTTTGCGGCTGGCGTATTGCCGGCTGGGCGGGGGCCGCGATGCGGATGGCCGGGCGCTGCTGGAGGCCCTGCTCGACAGCCCGGACGCGCGGATCGCGGACGCCGCCGCCGCGAAGCTTCTGGACCTCGCGGGCGAGGACACCCGGGCCGTGGCGGAGTTGCTCCGGAGCAAGGCCCCGGCGGCCCTCGCGCGATGGGAAAAGGCCCGGGACGCGGCCCGGGTGACCCTGCGCGGTTCCATCGAGACGTGGGACGGGCGGCGGCCCTCGCCGGTTCATCTCCGCGTGGAGGGCCGGGCTTCGGAGGACGCGCGCCCCGTCGAGCGGCCGGTCTGGTACGCGGACGTGGACGCGGAAGGCCGCTTTACCTGCCCGCTGCCCGCGGGCGAATACGAGCTGGTGATCTCCACGCCGGTCTACGAGCGCCATCGCCAGCGGCTGGTCCTGCTGCCCGAGATGAAGGACGGATTCGACCTGGCGGTCCGCCTCGAGCGCATCCAGCTTCCCGACGACGTGCACCAGGTCTACCTGCTTGGCGACTGGCTCCAGGACTGGACCGAGAACCTGCCGATGACGCGCGGCAGCAAGGGCGTGTGGGAGGTTACGCAGAGCCTGCCCGCGGGCGTGCACCACTACAAGTTCATGGTCGGCCATTACCGGCGCTGGCTCTGCGACGCGCGCGGAGCCGAGTTCCAGGACGACGCGCGCGGCGGGTTCAATACCGTCCTGCGCCTCGCCGCCGGGCAGGACGTCGTCTTCCGCTTCGACGAAAACGATCCCCGCTTCGCCGGACGGCCCCGTCAGTAGTCCACCCGCACGCGCCAGAACCGGGACGTGCTGTCGCCGAAGGGGACAACCGCCTCGGATTGAAATGTGGCCGCGGTCACTGTGGCGTGGCCTGCGAAAGCCGTGGCCAGCGCGGGCGTGGTCTCCAGCGCGTAGCGGAAGCCCGGGACACCGAGCCAGGCAAGACTGCCGTCGTCGTACCGGGTAATGCGGAAAACCGAGGAGGCGTCGCGGGGCAGCGTGCCGGCGCAGTACTCGTCGAGGTTGGGCGACCGGTCGCCGTCAGCGTCTGACCTCGCGTCGTTCGTGGAGGCGCTATTGAAGCCGAAGGCATCCTCCCAGTAGTCCCGTATTCCGTCGCCGTCGCTGTCGGGCCCGGTGTCGGCGTCCAGCCGCAGCCGGTTGCCGTCCGGGGTCACCCGGACCTGCGGGACGGTGATCAGGCCCTCGCCGTCCGCCGCCGCCACGCCGACCTGTGACGTGGTCCCGTTGGCGACCAGGACATTCCGCCATAGCACCCGGGTTCCTGCCGCGACCGGGAAGCGCTGCAGCCGGCGGGCGGTGACATCCACCGTCTGCGTTGCGCCGTTCAGGCTGCGGAGGCTGACCTGCCACCGGTTGGTCGCATCCGTCGGCGCGCTGTCCCAGTCGTACCAACCGGCCGACCACTCGAGTTCCTGGTTGTATCCGCCGGGTCCGGCTGGAGGGAGGGGCGCGTCGCCTTCGGCATTGCTTAGGCCGGGTACGGATTCATCCTTACGCACCGTGAAGCGCCGGAAGGGAGCGAGCGAGCCATCTGGGGCGATCGTCGGCGGCAGACCGTTCCACCCCATCCACGAATGCCCGGCGTCAATGACCGCGCCGCCCCAGCAGCGCCGGCCCGCGTTGAACGCCGGGTAGACCGGTTCACCCTGCGTCGGCCACTCGATGACGAAATCGTTCGTGCCGTGGCCGATCCCCAGCGGCACCGTGGCCCGCGCGACGGCGTTGGACGCGGTGCGCCGATGATTCTGCCACGTCCAGATCCCAGTCCCGTCCAAGGCCTTCAAGTGATCCGCCCAGCCTCCCGGCGCATCGCTGCGAATGGGCAAATTTAGAACAACGCTTCCCCATTTCCACTCGATGTCGTCCCTCCACGGCGTGCCGCCCGCGTCGCCCTGCGTGGAGTAATCGGTCATCGGCTGGCTGGCGTACGCGGCGGCGAAGACGTGGGGATATCGGAGCGCGAGCGCCAGCGCGCCGCTTCCGCCCATGGATCCGCCGAAGACGTACACGCGATTCGTATCCACCGGCGGGCCGGGCGGCTGGCGAATGAGGTCGTAGAGCATGCGCAGAACCCGGCGCTCGGTGAAGTTATCGATCGTGTCGCCGGCCGCGGGATCGGCGTCCGTCCGGTAGTCGCAGTTCCGCGCGAACCCGAAGAACCAGGTCTCGCTCATGTCGGTCGGGAAAATCTTGTAGCAGCACCAGTCGTAGGCGTCGGGGTCGGAGGTCACCGGCCCGTACGTGTTGCCGGACCAGCCGTGGAGGCTGATGTAGGCCGGCGCCGGGCTGGTGACGCACGACGGCTCGACCACGGCATAATCGTAGGCGTACTGGATCGCGCCGGTGACGGCCGGGTCGAGCCCGCTCTGCCCGTAGAAGCCGTTGCGCGCGTGCGGCGCGTGGAAGGACGGGTTCCAGTTCCGCAGGTCCATGTACTGGATGTATATCCGCACCGCTCCGCCTCCGGGAACGGCCGGGTAATTGGTGACCAGGACGGGCAGGGGATCGGCCACGCCCTCCGCGACCGGTCCGATGCTGTTCGCCGACGAGAAGTCGCCGGTGTTCTCCGTCGCCCCGACCAGCAGCGTGACCGCGTAGTACGCATCGCCCGTCGTTGCGCCGCCGAAATCGTTTGTCGCCAGCGTCCAGACCAGCAAGCCCGTGTTCACGCCCAGCGCCGGCCCGCCGTTGGTGATGACCAACCGGTCGGTGTAGCGCGGCGCCCACGTGCCGCCACCTCCGACGTTGTACCGGTTGGCGTGGAAGCGGGCGGAGCCCTTCTGGAGCGTGTAGAGCGGCACGGCCTGCGCCAGGTTGGTCGTCGAGATCGGCGCGGCGTGCCGGTACACGCGGTAGCGCTCGCCCGACAGGTCGCTGCGCTCGCGCCACGTGATGAACGTCTGACCCGAGCGGTGGACGGTGGTCAGCGCCGCCGGCTGGGTGTTGCTGGGCGCCTGCGACTGGAACAGGAGGACCTCGCCCGAGTACGCCGCCACGGTCAGCGACGTGACCGGCGCGGTGGAGAGGCTCCCGCCGTAATTCCCCGCGCCGTCCACCGCGCCGCCGCCGCTGGCGGTGACGCGGTAGAACGTGCCCCCAAGATTGGAAATGTTCACCGCGCTGCCACCGGGGTTCACCAGCGTCCACCCGTTCGTATACCCGCGGCGGTAGACGCCCCAGGCCCCGTACCAGGCCGAGGTGGTGGCCGCCGGCGGGGGCGAGGTCGAGCCGCCGAGCGCGATCGTGTACTCGGGATAGTATTCCAACGCCACGTCGCCCGTGGTCAGCAGGCAGATATACGTCCGCGCGCCCTTGACCAGCAGGTAGCTCGCGATCGCGAACATCCGGTCGGAGTACGCGGAGGTGTCGGGGTAGCTCTGGCAGATCACGGTCTTGCCGGTCCGGACCAGCGCCAGCGCGCGATCCATTTGCAGCCGCCAGTCGTCCCGGTCGAAGTAGTTGCCGGTGCCCCAGTAACAGAAGCCCTCGATCATTCCACCGTGGCCGAGCCCGAAGTCCGTCGGGTCCCACGACGTGATCAGGCCGCCGAGGTTCGGCAGGTAGAGAAAACCGCCGGGATCGGCCTCGAAGGCCGCCCGGCAGGCCGCGCCGAAGGAGTGCAGCGAGGGGATCCAGTGGCTGACGCACAACCCGAGGTCCTCGATCCAGGGATGGGTCGGGCTGCACTGGCCGAAGCTGTAGGCGTCCTGCGTGAAGCTGTCCGCAAAGACCCCGTCGCCTTCCGTGGATCGGATGCGGGCGAGGCAGGTGGTGATCCAGTAGTTGGGGAACCCGTTGCGCGGCAGGCCGCTCGTGTACGTGCAATCCATCAGGTACCAGTTCCACGTCGTGTGGTAGACGCGCTGGGTCTGCGCGTTGAGCATGAACCAGTTGGTTTGCGTGGTGACGAAGCTCCAGTCCGAGGTCCATGCGTCGCCGTCGAGGAACAGCTCGGGCCCGTTGCCGACGCCGAGCTGGTAATGGAGGCAGAGGAAATTCGTGTTGTAGGCGCGGAGCGCCTGGATGTCCGCCCGCCGCATTTTCTGGGTGCCGGCGAGGTTCGTTGCGGCGAACTGGCGCTGGGCGGCGGTCAGGCCGGACTGGAGCTGATCGGAAAAGACGACGATCCGACTCGAGGAATCCGGCCACATGCGGGCGGACGCATTCACTTCCATCCCGCCGACGAGGACGGCGATCAGCCCGACGCAACGTGAGTTGGCCATGGCATTGTCCGGGTGGGTGAAAACATACCCCGGGAATTCCACCGGGTTCAGAGGGTTGGTCAGGCGAAGGTGAAGTGCCGCTTCGAGAAATCCGCGCGGGTCAGGCGCTCGAGGCGCGCGACCCAGCGGTTCTTGCGCTCGCGGCGGGTCAGGACGTGGTTCGGGTTGGCCTGGAACAGGCCCGTCGCGGGCGGCAGCCAGTCGCGGATGGCCGCCGGGTGCGTGCCCGTGTATGGCTTCAAGGACTGCGGATCGATCTCGTCGAGCTTGATCTCCGGCTTCTGGCCCGGCCAGAACTTGCCGACCTGGTCGAACTTCTCAATCATCTGCTGTTCGGAGCGCACCCAGCCGTAGTGGTAGATCGCGCCGTCGCTGTCGGCCGCGCGCGGGTAGCGCCCCCCCTTGGGGGACGTCAGCGTGATGAAGAACAGGCCCTTGGGCGCCCACGCCGGGATCGTGTTGCGCAGGATCCGGACCTCGCGGCGGTACCAGGCCGGCGAGGAGGCCAGCGTCTGGCCATTGCCGTAGAAGTGCAGATAGCGGAAGTACAGCGCCTCGACCCGCGGGTTGTCCAGGTTCCGCTCCATGGACGCGCGGATCTTCGGGATGTCGTCCTCGTGGATGAGCTCGTCGCCCTCCAGGTAGAACGCCCAGTCGCCCGTGCAGTTGAACAGCGCGATGGACTTCTGCTGGCCGTACACGAAGCCCTTCACGCCCAGGTCGCTCCGGATGCGCTCGTTCCACGTCGTCGGGATGATCCGCAGCTTCGGGTCGCGGATGGCGCGCAGCCTCTCCTCCGTGTCGTCCTGCGACGCGCCCATGGCCACGATGAACTCGTCCACCAGCGGCAGCACGGACCGGATGGACTCCTCGAACGGGAAGCCCAGCATGTGGCCGTTGCGGATGAACGTGAAGCCGCTGATCTTCATGGTGATCGGAAGAGAGTGTCGGCCGGCGCGGCCCGTTGTCAACGAGAAATCCCGGCCGGGCTCATCGGCGGGAGAGCAAGCCCGCCAGGTAGCCGGTCCCGTAGGCCGCGTGCGCCGCCGCGAAGGCCGCGGGCGCCGCCATCCGCTCGGCGGCGCAGCGCCCCCGTCGCAGGGACTCGGCCAGGATCGCCACGGCGTAGAGCAGGCCCGGCGCCGCCGCGAGCCAGCGCAGCGCCGGGGGCAGCGGGAGCAGCAGGCTGACCGCCCAGCCCGCCAGGTACAGCACCAGCAGGGCCGGGAAGGCCTGCCACAGGTACGTGATGTCCGAGCCGGCCCGCGCCAGGCGGCCTTTGTGGAAGCCGTAGGCGTAGAACTGCCGCATGAACGGGCGGAAGAGGCGGCGCCGATGGTGAAACACCACGACCTCGGGATCGTACAGGACCCGCTTCCCGCGCGCCCGGACATCGGAGCAATACATCATGTCCTCGCCGGTATCCAGGTCCTCGCGGAAAAGCAGCCCCTCCAGCCGGCGCAGGACCATGTTGCAGGTCGGCATCTCCCGGACGACCTGGCGCGGGGCGGGCACGTGCCGGATGTATCCGCCGCCGAACCCCAGAGGGCTTTCCATGACCCGACCCGCCACGCGGCGCGGCCATTCATCGCCGGGCGGCGTGAGGTTGGGGCCGGTCACGACGGCCGTTTCGTCGTCGAGCAAAGCGACGGCTTTCTCCAGCCAGTCCTCGCGCGGCCAGGCGTCGGAATCGACAAGGGCCGCCACCGGCGAGGCGGACCGGGCGAGGGCCGCGTTGCGCTTCCGCGAGGGGTTGCCGGGACCCGTGGGCTCGACGTGCAGCCGCGGGCCCCAGCCCATGGCGTCGAGGCGGGCGCGGTACGGTTCCGGCGGGAGGGCGTCGGGCGCGAGCCAGACGTCGAAGTCGGGGACGGTCTGCCGGCGCAGGCCTTGCAGGCACTCCATCACCCAGTCGTTCCAGGCGTTGAACGGCACCACCACGCTGACGGCTGGAGCGGAGGGGGACAGGGGCCGCCCGGCTGTGCCTGGTTGCGCGGAGACTGGAGTGATCAGGCTCATGGTCGCTCGCCGGGCCGCCGCCCGTTCCGGGCCCGGATTGCCGTAACGCTTACCAAGCTTCCACCCGGCGGGCAAGGGGTTTTGCCGGGCGGACGGCGGCGCTGAACGGAAGTCTTCGCCGCGTTGTCTACCTGCAGAAAGGAAGCAAGACATGAAAAGGATAGGGCTGGCGGCGGTGTGCGGTTGGTTCTGGGCGTGGACGGCGCTGGCGGCGGGGCCTTCGGCGGCCCGCCAGT
The DNA here is from genome assembly GCA_022710725.1 of Verrucomicrobiota bacterium. GTDB lineage: Bacteria > Verrucomicrobiota > Kiritimatiellia > CAIQIC01 > JAGNIJ01 > JAGNIJ01. The sequence goes on along the minus strand of JAKLGK010000001.1, from coordinate 93,563 downwards.
TCGGCGCGGAGGTGGCCGACGCCGTGGAGCGGGTGATGCCCGCCGTCGTGGTCGTCCGCACGGAGGCGACCGTCTACCACCCGGCGCGCGACATGTTCTTCGGCACCCTCTACGGCATTCCCGAGCGCCTGGCCGGGCAGGGCTCCGGCGTGATCGTGCGCCCGGACGGTTACGTGCTGACCAGCCACCACGTCATCGCGGGCGCGGAACAGGTCGAGGTGGTCCTCGACGACGGCACGAAGTACCCGGCGGACCTCGTCGGCCGCGACCCGCTGACCGACCTGGCCGTGCTGAAGATCAAGGCGCCGGCGGAGACGAAGTTCACCGCCATCGAGCCCGGCGACTCGGACGCCCTGCGCGTCGGCGAGTTCGTGATCGCCGTCGGTTCGCCGTTCAGCCTCGACAGCAGCGTCACCCTCGGCATCGTCAGCCAGAAGGGCCGCTCCGTCGGGCGGCTGCCGTACGAGGATTTCATACAGACCGACGCCTCGATCAACCCCGGCAACAGCGGCGGCCCGCTGGTGGACGTGGACGGGCGGATGGTCGGCATCAACGCGATGATCCAGACCGGCGGCCCGATGGTCCAGGGGAGCATCGGGATCGGTTTTGCCGTCCCGGTCAACCTCGCCATGCGCGTGGCCGAGCAGCTGATCGAGCGGGGAGAAGTCGAGCGGCCGTGGATCGGTATCCAGATGGGTGAAGTGGACGACTCCCCGCTGGCCCGCCGGTCGGTCCGCCGCGAGGCCGGGGTGCGGGTGCTGGAAGTCTTTAACAACACGCCGGCCTCGCGCGTCGGCATGGCGGAGGGCGACCTGATTATCAAGGTCAACGGCGTCGCCGTGGCCACGCCCCGGGCCGTGCAGCGGGAGATCTTCAAGCGCCGCGCCGGCGAAACCATCACCCTGGAAGTGCAGCGCGAAGACAAGGCCATGGCCTTCGAGATCGTAACCGATACGATGCCGGACTTCACACAGCGCGCGCCGTGAGCCGCGGCCGAACGGACAGCCCGCGGATTCTGTTCGGAGGCTCGCGCGGCACGGCCGTCCCGGCCGTTCCACGTTGTGCCGCGCCCTAACGATTCGCGGAATCCATCAGCCCGATGAACTGCCGGAAGAGGTAGGTCGAGTCGTGCGGGCCCGGGCAGGCCTCGGGGTGGTACTGCACGGCCATGACCGGGAGCTTCCGGTGCCGCAGGCCCTCGGATGTGCCGTCGTTCAGGTTGACGTGCGTCGTCTCGACGGCGGCCGGGTCCAGCGAATCCTTGTCCACGCAGAACCCGTGGTTCTGCGACGTAATCTCCACGCGGCCGGTGAGCCGGTTCTTGACCGGCTGGTTCCCGCCCCGGTGGCCGAACTTGAGCTTATAGGTCCGGCCGCCGAACGCAAGCCCGAGCAGCTGGTGCCCGAAGCAGATGCCGAACGTCGGCAGGCCGGTCTCGACGATCTTCCGGATCTCGGCGACCGTGTGCGGCACGCCCTCCGGGTCGCCCGGGCCGTTGGAGATGAAGAACCCGTCCGGCTTCGAGGCCAGGATCGCCGCCGCGGATGTGGAGTTGGAGAACACCTCGCACCGGCAGCCGAGCCGGGCGAGCAGCCGGAGCTGGTTGAGCTTGATGCCGCAGTCCATCACCGCCACGCGGAAGCGTGGCGCCGCGGGCGGCGCGCCGAAGACGCTGTCGTAGGCCTTCAGCCCGTCCTCCCGGATGGTGGAGAAGGCCTTCAGCCCGTCATGCGGCCCGGGCCAGGCATAGGGGGCCGGCGTGCTGACCTCGGTGCAGATGTCGCGGCCGACCAGTCCGGGCGAGTCCTTGGCCTTCTGCACGAGGCGGGCCGGGTCCAGGTCCGTGGTGGACATCACGCACTTCATCGCGCCGCGCGAGCGGATGTGGAGCGTGACGGCCCGCGTGTCCACGTGGTCGATGCCCAGGATGCCATGCTCGGCCAGGTAGTCGGGCAGCGTTTTCGTCGCGCGCCAGTTGCTCGGGATGCGGCTGCACTCGCCGACGACCAGGCCGGCGGCCTGCGCGCGCGGGGACTCGACGTCCTCCGCGTTGATGCCGTAGTTGCCGATCAGCGGATAGGTGAGCGTGACGATCTGGCCGTGGTACGACGGATCGGTCAGGATCTCCTGGTAGCCGGTCATCGAGGTGTTGAAGACCAGTTCCCCGTGCGCCTCGCCCGGCCCGGCAAACGCGCGGCCCTCGAAGCAGGTCCCGTCTTCCAATGCGATCAAGGCTTTCATGATTTCGTTATCCGATTTTCACCACAGAGGTCGCAGAGGGCGCGGAGAGGGGGGGCGGAATTGCTAACGCATGTATTGGTTCCTCCGTGACCTCTGTGTCCTCCGCGGTTCATCCGCTCTTCTTCTTGCAAGCCGCGCCGATGAACGCCTTGAAGAGCGGGTGCGGCGCGAGCGGCTGCGACTTGAATTCCGGGTGGAACTGGACGGCGACGAACCAGGGGTGGTTCTTCAGTTCGACGGCTTCGACGAGGCGCCCGTCCGGCGACAGGCCGGACAGCATCAGGCCCTTTTTCTCCAGTTCCGCGCGGTACTTGTTGTTGAACTCGTAGCGGTGGCGATGGCGCTCGCTGACCGCGGCGCCGCCGTACGCCTTCGCCGCCTGCGACCCCTTTTTCAGCGCGCAGGGCCAGGCCCCCAGCCGCATCGTGCCGCCCAACTCCGCGACGGCCTCCTGCTCTTCCATCAGGCAAATCACGGGGTGGGGGGCCTGCTTGTCGATCTCGGTGGTGTGGGCGCCCTTCAGGCCGCCGACGTTCCGGGCGAACTCGATGACCGCGCACTGCATGCCGAGGCAGATGCCCAGGAACGGGATTTTCCGCTCGCGGGCGATCCGGATCGCCTCGATCTTGCCCTCGATCCCGCGCGTGCCGAAGCCGCCCGGCACGAGGATCCCGTCCGCGCCGCGCAGCGTCTTCCGGTGCTGCCCGTCCTCGACCTCCTCGGCGGCGATCTTCAGGATCTCCGCGCGCCGCCGGTGGGCAAAGCCCCCGTGGTGGATGGCCTCGAACAGCGACTTGTAGGCGTCCTGCAGCTCGGAGTACTTGCCGACCACGGCGATCCGCACTGCGCCCTCCGGGTGGACGATGCCGTCCACCAGCTTGCGCCAGGGCGCCAGGCGGGCGGGCGGGCGCGCCATGCCGAACCGGACCAGGACCAGCTCGTCCAGGCCCTGCTCGGCGAGGACGAGGGGCAGCTCGTAGATCGTGTGGCGGACGTCCTGCTCCTCGATCACCGCGTGGAGCGGCACGTTGCAGAACAGCGACAGCTTCTTGCGGACGTCCTCGGAAAGCGGGACCTCGCACCGGCAGATCAGGACGTCGGGCACGATGCCGATCTCGCGCAGCCGCGCGACGCTCTGCTGCGACGGCTTCGTCTTCACCTCGCCGGCGGCGCGGATGAACGGGACGTAGGTCAGGTGGATGTACATCGTCCGCTCGCGGCCTTCCTCCAGGCCGATCTGGCGGATGGCCTCGAGGAAGGTCAGGCCCTCGATATCGCCGACCGTGCCGCCGATCTCGCAGAGCACCACGTCCACGCCGGCCTCGTCGAGGGCGCGGATGCGGCTCTTGATCTCGTCGGTGATGTGCGGGATCATCTGGACCGTCCCGCCGAGGTAGTCGCCGCGCCGCTCCTTCTTGAGCACTTCCCAGTACACGCGGCCGGCGGTGAAGTTGCTCTTCTTCGAGGTCGGCTGCCCCGTAAACCGTTCGTAGTGGCCGAGATCCAGGTCCGTCTCGGCCCCGTCGTCGGTGACGAACACCTCGCCGTGCTGGTAGGGACTCATCGTGCCGGGGTCGACGTTGAGATAGGGGTCCACCTTGAGCATGCGGACGGAGAGGCCGCGGCTGATCAGCAGTCTGCCTAAAGAGGCTGCCGTCAACCCTTTGCCAAGGGAGGAAACCACGCCGCCGGTAATGAAAATGTAGTTCGCCATGGACGCACGCCGCTTCGCCGATGACGGGTCGGTACGTAACCACAACGCCGGCCCGTTCTCAAGGCCAATCTGATTGACAGCTTCTTTGCGACACGGTTATCCTTTTCATGGAGAGACGCAACAAGAAGGTGAACCATGAAATACCTGATGCTTTCTCTTGGGCTTTCGGTGCTGATCCTGGTCTTGGGGCCGGCTGCGGCCCTGGCCGGTCCCTCCCTGCCGGTGACCAAGCCGCCGGTGGCGGACGCCACGATCCTGACCGGCCCGCCGCGCGACGCCCCCGCCGTTACCGGGCAGTGGTTCCGGAGCAGCAGCTCGGGCATCGAGACCGTCCGCACGCACGAGTTCTACGACGAACTGCTCGGCGGCGGCAGCGGCTCGGCCGCCATCGCGGGCTATGTCAGCAGCATCACGTACGACCCAGCGTTCAACATCATCGCCTTCAGCATCGTCGCGACGATCAACAACGATACCAGCCAGACGGAGTTCCCGTGGAGCGGAAACAACAGCCACGGGGAGTCCCTGATCCTCCCTGGCATACTCTCCTACGTGGGCCCCATGTACGACACCAAGCTGACGGCCGAGTTCGCCGTCACAGACCTCGGCAACCTCCCGCTCATCTGGAATTCCCCGTACCGCGACCGCCCGCCGTACATCATCGCCGACAACGAGGATCAGGCGGCCTGGTATTGCTGGAACCCGGATTACACCAACCAGGAGCGAAACCCGGCGGGCGGCTTCTACGTGCCGACGTGGGATTTTGGGGATATTCCGCAGGGACAGTTCTCCACGCAGCAGATGGATTTCAGCGTGCAGCTTCCTGGGATATCCCCCCTCGACACGCGCTATCCCGTGCTTCAACAGTCCTTTTCCAATCAGTTGGATGTGCTGGCCAACCGCACGACGTCGCTGAAAGTCAGCACGTGGATCGACGAGATCGCGCTGGATGTCGGGCAAAATCCGGAGCCGCCGCTGCGCAGCAGCGACGTGTCCGTGTTCCACAACGCCGAGGAAACCCCCGACGAACAGCTCGATTTCGGCGACGCGCCGGACCCGAGCTACCCGACTTCCCTGGCCACCAACGGCGCGCGGCATGTCATCGTGCCGGGCATTCAGATGGGCCTGCTGATCGACGCCGAACTCGACGGCCAGCCGAACGCGACCGCGACCGGAGACGACAATAGCAACCTCGACGACGAGGACGGCGTGACCTTCCTCGGGTCTTTCATTATCGGCCAATCCACGGATGTTGTGGTCCAATGTTCCGTCGCGGGCACTCTCGCCGTTTGGGTGGATTTCAACACCAACGGATCCTGGGGGGATTTCGGCGAAAATGTGCTCGGCGGCGTCGCCGTGACGCAGGGATTGAATTATGCCACCATCAACGTCCCGGCCAGCGCCAGCCCCGGCCCCACCTATGCCCGTTTCCGCTTCACCACTCTCGCGGTGTCCATGAACCCCTACGGCCTGGTCAACGACGGCGAGGTGGAGGATTATCAGGTCACGCTGCAGGAGCCGCTCGAGGAAGGCCTCGATTATGGTGATGCATGGGACGGCGGTGGCGTCGGCGTGGGCTATCCGACCCGTTTCATCCAGAACGGCGCACGACATGCCTTCATCCCCGGCGTTTATCTGGGTGCGCGCATAGACACCGAATTGGACGGCCAGCCGACCATCAACGCGGACGGCGACGACCTGAATCCTCCGGCGGGGCTGGATGACGAGGACGGGGTCGTGTTGCCGGCGGTGTTCGTTGCCGGCGCGACGGCCACGGTGACCGTGGTGGCCTCCGTGCCCGGCTACCTCAACGCGTGGATCGACTGGAACAGCAACATGAGCTGGCTGAACCCGGGCGAGCAGGTGTTCGTCAACCAGCCGTTGAGCGCCGGGATCAACCTGCTGCCCGTGAACGTGCCGCTGCCGCCGGCCCTGGTGCCGGGCGGCCCGCACTCCCGCTGGCGGTTCACCACCCACGCGCCGGTCGCGCCGGCCTTCACCGGGGCGGAAACCAACGGCGAGGTGGAGGACTACGAGGTCCGCCTCGAGGCCCTCGATTTCGGCGACACCCGGGCGCCGTACCCGACCCTCCTGGCGAATGACGGCGCGCGGCACCGGGTTCCTTCCGCGTACTGGCTGGGCGCGATTTCGCCGGACATGGACCCCGACGGCATGCCCTCCGGGGGCGCCGATGGCGATGATTTGAGCAACCTGGACGACGAGGACGGCATGGTGCCCTCGGGCGCTTTCGTCATGGGGCGCACCAACCGCATCCTGGTCACGGCTTCCACCAACGGTTATCTGGACGCGTGGATGGACTTCAATTGGGACAGGGACTGGGCCGATGCCGGCGACCAGATCTGTGCGAGCTACGCGCTGGCCCAGGGCGTGAACATCGTGACGGTCGCCGTGCCCGCAGCAATCGGCGTAGGCCAGATGGGCGCCCGCCTGCGGTTCAGCAGCATGGGCGGATTGTCGTCCACCGGGCTGGCCTCCGACGGCGAGGTGGAGGATTACTGGATCACCATCTACCAGCCCGGGCCCACCACGAACATCGTCGTCACCAACCTCATCCGGAGCGGCGTGACGGCGCGGATCCTGTGGACCGCCGAGACCGGGGTGGTGTACGAGGCGCAATCGACGACCAACCGGCTGAACGACACCAACGCGGCCTGGCAGACGTTCGGCGGGTATATCATGGGGCCGGCCAACGCGCAGACGGACTTCAGCGCGTCGCCGGACCGGTTGAAGTTCTATCGCGTGGCCGCGCCGTTCACCCCTCCGCCGGGGCCGTAGCGCGGAAGGGAGCAGAACGTCCAAGGGGGCTGGAAGGTAGTCGGTCTGCTTTTCCTGAACCCTGAATCCTAAATAAACCCCACGTTTTCTTCCTTCACGAGCCCCGGAGGGAGTTCGCGGACGAAGCGGGACGGGGCGTAGTACATCGCGCCGCCGTCGCGGGTGCGGCGCATCTCGGGGACGCAGAGGAACAGCTGGTCGCGGGCGCGGGTCGTGGCGACGTAGAAGAGGCGGCGCTCCTCGGACAGGCCGCCGGCATCCTCCATCGCGCGCGCGGAGGGGAACATGTTCTCGGCCAGCCACAGGATGAACACGACGTCCCACTCCAGGCCCTTGGCCTGGTGGATCGTGCTTAGCTTGAGCGCGTTTTCCGGCTCGCCCTGGACGTTGTCCGCCTCGGCGTCGAGGTTGGTCATCAGCGCCGTCTCGCTCAAGAACGCCTCGGCGCTCTCGAACTTGGTGGTGTAGTCGATCAGCGCTTCGAGGTCCTCCAGGCGCCGCTCCGCGTTCTCGAAAGTCTCGACGGCGTAGTCGTCGTAGAAGGCCTCGATGAACTGGTGCAGGACCTCGCCCGGGTCTTCGTCGAGATGCTCCTCGACGTAGGCCGCGGCCAGGGGTTCGATCTGCTTCCAACTATCCCGCGCGGCGGGCGGGAGCTTGTCGCGCAGCCGGGCGGCCTGGGCGGGGTCGCGCAAGTCGCAGCGCTTGCCGAGGAATTCCCAGATCCGGATGGCCGTCTTCTGGCCCACCTTGGGCAGCATCCCCATGAGCCGCTGGAAGGCCAGTTCGTCGCCGGGGTTGACCAGCAGGCGCAGCAGGCTGCACGCGTCCTTGACGTGGGCCTGCTCGAAAAACCTCACGCCGGAGGTGATGACATAAGGGATCTTCTCCCGGGCGAGCTCCATCTGGAGCTCCATCGCGTGGAAGTGGGCGCGGTAGAGGATGGCGACGCGGTTCATCGGCACTCCGCCGCGGCGCAGGCGCTTGAGCGCCTCGACGACGTAGCGCGCCTGCTCCTCGCCGCCGTACAGGCGGACGAGCACGGGCCGCGTCTCCTCCGTGCGCACGGCGCGCAGGGTCTTCTGGAACTGCTCCGGGTTGCCGGCGATACAGGCGTTGGCCACCTCGAGGACGCCCGGCACGCTGCGGTAGTTGGTTTCCAGCCGGAAGACCGTCGCCTCCGGGTAGCGCTTTGGGAAGCGCAGGAAGTTGCGGAAGTCCGCGCCGCGCCAGGAGTAGATGCTCTGGAAGTCGTCGCCAACCACGAGCAGGTTGCGCCGCTGCTCGGCGAGGCGGTCCACCCATTCGGCCTGGATGAGGTTGGTGTCCTGGTACTCGTCCACGAGGATGTGCAGGAAATGCTCCTGGTACTGCCGCAGCACGTTCGGCTCCTCGCGGAACAGGCGCAAGCCGTTGACGAGGAGATCGTCGAAGTCCATGGCCTGCAGACCGCGCTTCCGCTTCACGTAGGACTCGTGGACGCGGACGACGTCGTTGATGTCGATCGGGTGGTTCTTGAACCAGGTTCCGGCGACGTCCGCCACCGCCTGCTCCTTGTTGGCGGCGAGGCTGAAGACGCTCAACAGCACGTCGGGCTTGGGGAAGTGCTTGCCCAGCAAGCCAAGCTCGTCGGCGGCCTCGCGGACCAGCCCGCGGGCGTCGTCCTGGTCGAGGATGGTGTAGTCGAGCTGGTAGCCGAGCGCCCCGGCGTGCCGCCGCAGCATGCGGTTGGCCATGTGGTGGAACGTGCCGCCCCACAGCCCGCCAACGCCCTCGCCGACGAGCAGGCGGGCGCGGTCGAGCATCTCGCGGGCCGCCCGGTTGGTGAAGGTCAGCAGCAGGACGCGACGCGGGTCCACGCCGCGCTCGACGAGGTGGGCGACGCGGTAGGTCAGCGCGCGGGTTTTGCCCGTGCCGGCGGCCGCGATGATGAGCACCGGCCCGTCCGGGGCCAGCGCCGCGGCGCGCTGCTCGGGGTTCAGGTCCTTCTCGAAGTCAATGGGGGGCATGGGGGAAAGGCGGAAGGGCGATGCGGAGGCGTTTACATCGCGGGGTGGAGGCACTCCCGGAGCGTCATGTTTTCCAGGCCCCGGTCGACGCCGGTCTCGAGCTGGGCGATGATTCTTTCGATGGCGGGATCGCGGTGGGCGAGGCCGAGGGCCTCCGGGCGCGCCCCGTCCTGCAGCACGACGTCCACGACCTCCTTGACCCGGATCGAGTCGGCCGACCGGAGCAGGACATAGCTGCCGGCCTTGTCCGTCGTCTCGGCCAGGAAGCCGGTGCGCACGAGCAGGCGGACGATGTCGTTCAGCAGGCGGACGGGCACGCGCTGCTCCCGGCCGAACGCGGCGGTCTCGAACCGGGCGGCCTGCCCGGCGAGCGCCTGGGCGGCCCGGACCAGGACCGAGAGCCCGATGATCAGCCGGGCGTTGGAGCTGGCGTTTTCGGCCGCGCGCTCGATCTGGTAGGTCGCGGAATTCTGGAGGGCGAAGGCGAGCTCGGCGCCGAGGAGGATGAGCACCCAGCTGGTGTAGAGCCAGGCCAGGAAGATCGGCACCGACGCGAAGGTCCCGTAGATCGCGTTGTAGCGCGCCACGCCGACCTGGAGGGAGATGTAGGCCTTCTGCCAGACCAGCCAGCACACCGCGCCGAGGAGGCTGCTGATGAGCGCCGGGAGGGTCTTGACCTTGGTGTTGGGCAGGTGCACGTAGATGAACCAGAAGACGAGCCACGTCGTGACCACGGTCGTCAGGCGCAGCACCGAGCCGGCCAGCAGGCTGAACGGCTTCGGGAGCAGCAGCAGCCCGCCGCGCAGGCTTGCGTGCGCCGTGCCGACGCCCGCGACCAGCAGGGGGATCAGCACCAGGATGCTGATGTAGTTGGCCAGCTGGCGCAGCACCCCGCGGTTCACCCGGACGCCCCAGATACGGTTGAACGAGAGCTCCATCGTGCCGAGCACGAGCACCGACGTGAACAGCACGACCACCAGGCCGACCCAGCCCATGGCGGCGAAGTTGGTGGCGTTGGCGATGTCCCGCATGTTGTCCACGAAGGCCTGGAATTCGGGCGGCATGCCGCTGACCCAGTTCATCATCTGGTTGATGCGGTCCTGGCCGAACCCGAAGCCCTTCAGCAGCGCGAAGATCACCGCCAGCATCGGCACCATCGACATCAGGGTCACGAAGGTCAGGCCGGACGCGTGGATGGCGAGGTCGTCCTCGGCGAATCCCTTGACCACGAGCTGGCCGATGCGGACGATGCGGATGGGCAGGCTGCGGCCCGGCGGCAGGGCGCTCAAGTCCGCCTCCCATATGCCGTGCAGCAGGAAGTTCTTGAGCCGCTGCCAGCCTTCTTTTACGCCCATGGCCATGTCCGCCTCCCCCCGCTCAACCGCCGCCGCACAAACCGGCCAGCTCGCTCCGCAACCAGGCGGCCAGCGTCTTGGAATCCACGACCCGCCCCTTCAATTCGGCCAGCGCCTCGGCTCGAGTCAGCCGGACGGAAGCGACGTTTTCGTCCTCGTCCTGCCGCGTCGCGCCGGGCTCGGCCTCCACCTCCGCGAAGAACAGGTCAATGCGCTCGTCCACGTAGCCGGGCGAGGGATAGATGAACCCCAGCGCCTGCAGCCGCGTCACGCGGTGGCCCGTCTCCTCCTCCATCTCCCGCCGGGCGCAGTCCTCCGCGGACTCGCCCGCCTCGCGGTTGCCCGCGACGACTTCCAGCAGCGCCTGCTCGACCGGCTTGCGGAACTGGCGCACGAAGAGGAACCGGCCGTCCGGCAGGCGGGCCAGCACGGCCACTGCGGGCCCGTGCCGCACGATCTCGCGCATGGCCTGGCGCCCGTTTGCCAGCTGGACATCCTGCACCTCCAGCCTCAGGATCCGGCCCCGGTACAGCCATTTGGATGTCAAGGTTTTCTCTTCCACGCGGCGAATCCTTCCTCCGTCGTTGCCAATCGACCGGATCAGCCTAATATACAACCGATGCTCCATTCGAGAAAAGAAAGAGAAAAACTGGAGGAGTCCTGCCTGGCCCCCTACGCCGTGCGCAGCGCCGCGAGCCGGGGCCGCCTCTATCCCGAGCCCCCGCACGACGTGCGCGCGGAGTTCCAGCGCGACCGCGACCGCGTGCTCTACTCCAAGGCCTTCCGCCGCCTGGAGTACAAGACCCAGGTGTTCGTCAACGGAACCGCCGACCACTACCGCACCCGCCTGACCCACACGATGGAAATGACCGCCGTCGGCCGGACCCTCGCGCGGGCGCTGCGGGCGAACGAGGACCTGGTCGAGGCCATTGCCCTGGCCCACGATATCGGCCACAGCCCCTTCGGCCACGTGGGGGAGGAGGCGCTGGACGAACTGATGAAGCAGGAGGGCGGGTTCGACCACAACCTCCAGAGCTGCCGCGCCGTCGAGCTCATCGAGCATCCCTACCCGGATTTCCCCGGCCTGAACCTGACGTGGGAGGTCCGGGCCGGCCTGCGCAAGCACCTCGCCGCCCAGCCGGGCGCGGCGCTGGACGGACACCCGCTCGGCCCGCGCCAGTTCCTCGAGGCGCAGATCGCCGACGTCGCGGACGACATCGCCTATTACGCGCACGACGTGGACGACGGCCTGGAGGCCGGGCTGATCTCGGCGTCCGAGCTGGCCGGGCTGGAGATCTGGCGGGAGGCGCAGGGCCGCCTCCGCGTGGATCCCGCGGCAGATGGCGCCGCCCGGGCGACCGTTCGGGCGCTGCTCGACCTGCAGGTCGAGGACGTCCTCCAGACCGGCGCCGATCGGGTGGAGCGTTTCCGGCCCGCCTCGCCCGCGGACGTGATGAGCGCGCCGGAGAAGACCGTCGATTTCAGCCCGCGGATGAAGGCCCTGCTGACGCCGCTGCGGACGTTCCTGTTCGAGCGCCTGTATTATAATCCCGCCGTCAGCAACGACAGCCAGGCCGCCGTCCGGATGATGCGGCGCCTGTTTCTGCACTACATCGCGCACCCGGACGTGATGGGCCGCAAGGCGCGCGCGCGGCTGGCGTCGGAAGGATTGTGGCGGACGGTGTGCGATTACATCGCGGGGATGACCGACCGCTACGCGATGGAGGAGTTCGAGCGGTTCAAGCTGAACCAGTAAACGGGAGGGCCCGACCATGATACGCGAAGCGATTGCGAAGCTGGTGGAGAACCGGGAGCTGACCCGCGAGGAAGCGCTCGCCGCGATGCGGGAGATCATGGCGGGCGAGGCCACGCCGGCGCAGGTCGCCGCGTACATCACCGCCCTGCGCCTGCGCGGCGAGACCCCGGCCGTCATCGCGGCCAGCGCGGCGGCGATGCGGGAGAAGTTCACGGCCATCCCGGCGCCCGGCGAGGTCGTGGTGGACACGTGCGGGACCGGCGGCGACGGGGCGCACACGTTCAACATCTCGACCGCCGCCGCCTTCGTCGCGGCCGGGGCGGGGATCACCGTGGCCAAGCACGGCAACCGCAGCGTGTCGAGCAAGTGCGGGAGCGCCGACGTGCTGGCCGAGCTGGGCGTCAAGATCGACTGCGCCCCGGAGGTCATGGCCGGGTGCCTGCGCGATATCGGCATCGCCTTCCTGTTCGCGCCGGTGCTGCACCCGGCGATGAAGCACGCGATCGGGCCGCGCCGCGAGATCGGGATCCGGACCATCTTCAACATCCTCGGCCCGCTCTCGAACCCGGCGGGCGCGCGGTACGGCGTGCTGGGCGTGTACCACCGGGATCTCGTCCCCGTACTGGCGGAGGCCGCCGCGAGCCTGGGCGCGCAGCGCCTGTTCGTCGTCCATGGCGCGGACGGGCTGGACGAGCTGACCACGACCGGTGATTCGTTCGTCGCGGAGGTCACCCGCGGGGCGGTGAAGACCTACACGCTGAACCCCGCGTCCTTTGGCATCCCGCGGGCCCGGCCGGAGGACCTGCGCGGCGGCGATGCGAAGGAGAACGCGGCCCTGGTCCGGTCGCTGCTGGACGGGGAGAAGGGGCCCCGCCGCGACATCGTGCTGCTCAACGCAGCGGCCGCGATCGTCGCCGGGGGCCGGGCGGCGGACTTCGCCGAGGGACTCCAGGCGGCGGCCCGCTCGGTGGACAGCGGGTCGGCCCGGCAGAAGCTGGCCGCGCTGGCCCGGGCCTCGAACGCCGGGGCGTGAGATCGCCGATCCTGCTCTTTTGGCTTCGCTTTTTCGGGCAAACCGCCTATAAAAAGCGCCCAATTCAACTTCCAACCGGCAGGGGCACCATGAAGAAGCAGAAGAAGGAAGTCATCGGCGTCGTCGGGTTGGGATACGTGGGGCTCCCGCTGGCTACGGCCTTCGCGACGAAGTTCAAGGTGGTCGGGTTCGACATTAAGGAATCCCGCGTCAAGGAACTCAAGGCCGGCCGCGATTCGACGGGCGAGGCTGACCTCGCGCACCTGAAGAACCCGCGCCTGACCTTCACCTCGAACCCCGACGCCCTGCGCCGCTGCACGTTCATCATCGTGGCCGTGCCGACGCCGATCGACGAGTCGCGCGAGCCCGACCTGACGCCGCTCGAATCCTCCTCGACCACCGTGGGGAAGATCCTCAGGAAGGGCATGATGGTGGTGTACGAAAGCACCGTGTACCCGGGCGTGACGGAGGAGTACTGCCTGCCGATCCTGGAGCGGGAATCCGGCCTGAAGCTGGGCCAGTTCGACCTGGGCTACTCGCCGGAGCGCGTGAATCCGGGCGACAAGCAGCACACGGTCTCCGGCATCGTAAAGGTCGTCAGCGGGCACGACGCGCGCGCCCTGGACCGGTGCGCGGCGGCGTACGGCGCGGTGATCGCGGCGGGCATCCACCGGGCGCCGAACATCATGACCGCCGAGGCGGCCAAGGTGATCGAGAACGTCCAGCGCGACCTGAACATCGCGCTGATGAACGAGCTTTCCAAGATCTTCGCGCGGATGGGCCTGAACACGAACGAGGTGCTGGCCGCCTCCGCGACCAAGTGGAACTTCCACCGCTACCATCCGGGACTGGTCGGCGGGCACTGCATCGGCGTCGATCCCTACTACCTGACCCACCGCGCGCTCCAGCTGGGCTATCATCCCGAGGTCATCCTCGCCGGCCGCCGGATCAACGACGGCATGGGCAACTACGTCGCCGAGCTGGCCATCCGGGAGCTGGTGAACGCGGGCGTGCTGCCGCGGAAGGCGCGGATATGGGTGCTCGGCATGACGTTCAAGGAAAACGTCCCCGACTTCCGCAACACGCGCGCCGTCGACGTGGTCGCCAGCCTGAAGGCGTACGGGGCGCAGGTGTACGCCTGGGAGCCCCTCGTGAGCGCCGGCCAGATCAAGAAGGAATTCGGCGTGGACACGCTGACCTTCGACCGGGCGAAGGACCTGGACGCCGTGGTGCTGATCAATGCCCACGACGCGTTCAAGTCCATCGCCCTGTCGGCCTTGCGGAAGAAGATGCGCACCCGCGTGCTGGTGGACGTGAAGAACTTCTTCCCGCGCGAGCAGGCGCGGAAGCTGGGCTTCCGGTACGTCAGCCTGTAACGCGCCGCGCGGCGCTACCGGGGCAGGCTATTTCTTCTTGCCGTTCTTGCGGCCGGCCTTCGTTTCGCCGTTGCCCGTTTCGACCTGCTGCGCCTCGCGGGCCGTCAGGTGGCGGTGGATCAGCTGGCCCTCCGACGGGATGCCCGACCGCTCGAACATGCTGTCCGGCTGGGCCAATGCCACGGTGACGAAGATCACGATCTCGTTCTGCGTCTTCTGCGTCTTGGTGTGGGTGAACAGGTACTTCCCGATCAGCGGGATGTCGCCCAGGACCGGCACCTTGATGATTTTCTCCTCGTCGTCGGTCAGGGAGAGGCCGCCGATGGCGACGGTCCGGTTGTTTTCCACGTTGAACTCGGTGTCCACGCGGCTGATGGTCATCACCGGGAACCGCTGGCCGGTCTGGGGGATGACCTCGTCCTCCGAGCGCGGCGCGCGGGAAAGCTCGGGGGTGATGCGCACGGTGATGTTGCTTTCGGTGTTGACGATCGGGGTTACGTCCACCAGCACTCCGATGGGCAGGTACCCGTCGAGGCGGTACAGGAACTGGACCACCCCGTCGGAATCCGACCGCAGCGGCACCGCCGATACGTTGGGCCTCTTGCTGCCGACGAGGATGGAGGCCGTCTCGCCGCTGGCGACGACGATCTTGGGGTTGGAGATGATGCTGACGCCGCTGTTCTGCTTCAAGGCGCTCAGGACGAGGGAGAAATCGCTCGCGGAGAGCACGGCGGCACGGACGTCGGAGACCGTCCGGTCGTAACTGTCCTCGATGGAGTGATCGAGCGTCTGCGCGCGCGAAATGGCGTCGATGGTCCCCCGGCCCGCCAGGCCCAGCGAGTCGTCTTTCTTGTCCAGGCCGTTGGGCGCGCTGACGAAGCCGGCCTCGCCGGAGCCGATCTCGGTGCCGGCCGGACTGGACACGCCATATTGATCATACAGCTGTCCCATGAGGTCCGATTGGGCCCTCCGCTCCGTCTCCGCCAGCCCGCTGTACGTGCTCTTCTTGCGGATACGCTCGTCGTTCAGCGTCCAGTTCATGCCGGCGGCGCCGATGGTATAGCCCTGCAGCGCCTGCCAGTTGATGCCCATGTCCTTGATGGCCTGGTCGTTGAGCTCGATGAACTTGGCCTCGATGAAGACCTGGGGCCGGGGCTTGTCGATCTTGCCGATGACCTCGCGGATCTTCCCGAGCTGGTCGGCGGTTTCGCGCACGACCAGCGTGTTGACGCCCGACGCGCCCGCCGCCGAGGCGTTGCTGGCGATGAGCATCTTCTGGACGATGGGTAGGATGTTGCTGATCGTCTGGTAGCGCAGGGTGTAGGTCTCGATGGTCAGCGGCTCCAGCGCCAGGTCGGCCTTGGACAGCACCGTGTAGATACCCGGGCTCTTCTCCACCAGCGCCATGTTGACGCTGTCGAGGATGATCCGGAGGGCGGGTTCCCAGGCCACGTCCTTCAGGCTGACCGTCACGTTCCCCTTGAGGTCCTTGCCCGAGACGATGTTCGCGCCCGAGATGCGGGTGAACATGCGGATGACGTCCTGGATCGGCACGTTGTCGAGCGTGATCGTGACGAGTTCGCCCGACGTCGACTCCACCGCCGGGGTCTCTCGCTCCTTGACGAGTTCCACCAGTTCGACTTCGGACGTGGAGGCCGCCGCCTCTTCCTGCGCGGCCGGCGCGGGTTCCGCCGGGGCCGGCTCCGGGGCCGGCGTCTCGGGCGCGGGGGCGGCCTCCGGTTCGGCGACGGCTTCCGGAGCGGCCGGGATTTCGGGGGGAGGGGCCTCGTCCTGGGCCGTCGCCGGGCCCGCCCACGCGGCGAGGAGGACCGCCATCGTCCATTGAGAGAGCATTCGTTTCTTCATAGTGCCGGTCCCTTCGTAATTACCTCAAAGCGCGTTCCTCTTCAAGCCGCGCCGCCTGTCCGCCTCCCACCTCGTCTCAATAGGCCATCACCCGGTAGGCCAATCCGCTGAATCCCGTGTCGGTAAAGCTCATCGGCCCGTCCACCCCCGGCAGCGCCGAGGCGTCCGGCAGGGTGATCCAGTTCACCATGTCGTTGGAGTACTGCACGGCGTAGAACCAGCCGGCGGCGCCGGTCCAGTGGATGACCAGGCCGCCGGGCCCGGGCACGGCGGAGCCGATAGCGGGGGGGACGTTGGGGGACTGGTAGACCTGGATGCGCACGATGCGGTGGTGCGCCGTGTCCGCGATGTACAGGTAGCCGCGGGCGTCCCAGGCGACGCCCTCCGGGTGATCCAGCACGTTGTCGTCCAGGAGCGTCATCCAGGCGCCCGGCTCGTTCCGCCGCACCACGCGGCTGTTGTTCATGTCGGCCACGTACAGGTCGTTGGTCAGGCCGTACGCCATGCGCTGCGCGCGCTTCAGGCCGCCCTCGCTGTTCGTGCTGCTGCCGATGCGCCCCAGGAACGTCTGGTTCGTCGCGAAGATCTGGATGCGGCTGTAATCGGAGCCCGCGTCGTAGTCGGACACCACCAGCCGGTTGGACGAATCCACCGTGACGCCCTTGGTCAGCCGCACGAACGCGTCCTCCACTCCGTTGGAGACGAAGATGGACCAGACGTTCGCCGGCGTGCGCTTCTGGACCCGGTAGTTGCTCCGGTCGGCGACGTACAGGTTGGTGAACGCGTCCACCGCGACGTCGTACGGCGCGTTGAACTGGCCCACGGCGCTGCCGGGCGACGTGCCGCCCCACGTGGTCCACGTCCCCGCCGGGGAGCGCCGCTGGATGCGGTTGTTGCCCGTGTCCGCCACGTACAGGTTAGTCGCGCGGTCCACCGTCACGCCGAAAGGCTGGCTGAACTGCCCGGCGGCGGCGCCCTGGACGCCGAGGTTGGTCACGCTGTAGTCCCGCGTGTCCAGGATGACGAGGCGGTGGTGGTCGCTGTCCGCGATGTACAGCCGGCGGAGCGGATCGAAGGCCAGCCCGCGGGGATTCAGCAGGGTGAGCGTCAGCGCCGCGTTCGTGTCGCCAGGCGGGCCGTACACTTCCATGGGCCAGTAGTGCCCCGCGATCATCGTCGTCGACCCGTTCGTGACCGTAGTCTTCACGTCGGGCGCCTGGCCCCAGAACGGCAGGTCGTGGAATTCCACGGTGTAATCGCCGGGCGCGAGTTCCAGCGTGGCGTTGGAGGTGACCCACGGCATGCCGGCGACCCGCCACTGGGCGCCCGAGGCAACGGCCTCCGGCGGCAGCATGTCCACGTGGATGCCGGTGACCTGCGTGTACAGGCCGGTGACGGTCGTCAGGTCCGTCGTGATCTGCACGATGAGGCTGGCCGGCGTCAGCCAGAGCGGGATGTTCGTGAAGCTGACGGTGTGCTCGCCCACGCGGATGTCGGGCACGAAGTCGCCGCTGTGATACCAGTTGCCGGCGTCCAGCCTCCACACGGCGCCCGAGACCACCACGGCCTCCGGCTCGATGAACACCCGCAGCGAGCCCGTCGCGGGCACGTACTGGCCCAGCAGCAGCGTGGTCTCGCCGGAGAGGATCGTCACCGGGCTCGGCGCGGGCGGCACCCAGCCGTCGATGGACTTGAACTGCACGATGTACTCGCCCGGGGTCAGGTTGTCCACCGTATCGTTCTCCTCGTGCCACACCCCGCTGCCGATCCGCCACTGGGCGCCGTCCGTCGGCCAGATGGCGCCGTGCGTGGCCTCGTCCACGAAGCTGAACTCCACGCGCAGCGAGCCGTTCTGGATGTACGTGGCCGTGACGGAGGTCAGCACGCCGTTGGAGAGCGTCACCGTCTGGTTGGATGGGGCCGTCCAGCCGTCGATGGACTTGAAGAGAATGACCTGCGGACCCTCGTCGAGCCCTTCGTACAGGGTGACCCCGCTGTCGCGCCACGAGCCGAGGCCCTGGATGGCCCACTGGGCGCCGTCGTCGACGGCGGGCGGGGGCAGCAGCGTGACGCGCAGCGAGGGCGGGATGATCAGGGCGCCGTCCCCGTCGGCCGTGTGCCCGGCCCGGCCGCGCAGCGTGGCGGCGTGGTTCCACTTGTCCCACCAGTCGCCGGAGTAGCCGCGCACGTAATCCTGGACCTGGCCCCAGGTCCAGGGCATGACGTTCACGGAGGCGTTGGTCCCGTTGTTGGCGCTGGTCCCGACGAGCGGGTTGGTGCGGTAGCTGGTGCTGTCGTCGGCGCGGTAGTAGGCGACCAGGTTCGGCTCGCTGCCCTGGAGGGCGCTGTCGAAGGACGAGGCGATCTCCGAGGCGGTGCGGGCGACGCTCCAGATGCGGACGTCGTCCACGGCGCCCTGCAGGCCCGGGCCGATGCGCTGCTGCACGGGGCCGCCGGCGTAGATGGCCGGGGACTGGAGCGCCTGGGGCGCCGTGGCGACGTACACGCCCCCGGTGTACAGCTGCAGCTCGCGGAGGAATCCGTCGTAGGTGCCCGCCACGTGCGTCCAGTTGGTGCCGCCGGCCAGGGCGACGCTGCCGGTCGCCTGCACGGTGAACCCGTCCACGGACACGTAGCGCACGTACGGGACGTTGGCGGGCGCGGTCACGCCGTCGCCCAGGCCCAGTTCGTAGTTCACGCCGCTCGGGCCGACCACGCGCTGGACCAGCACGCCGCCGTCGGCCTCGCCGGGGGCCAGCCGGACCCAGCTTTCCAGCGTCCAGCTGTCCAGGGCGAACCGCCGCTGCATGGGCATCTCGACGTAGTCGGAGCCGTTGGTCGAGAACGAAAGGGCGCGCGAGATGGCCGGGCTCTGCGCGCTGGCGGGGTCCTCGCCCGCGCCCACCTCGGCGCCGTCGACGCGCCGGTCGTCGTCGGTGTCGGGCAGCAGGGGATGGGTGCCGCGCTCCTGCTCGCCGCGGTTGACCAGGCCGTCGCCGTCGAAGTCCTCCAGGCCGTCCGGGATGCCGTTGTTGTTCGAATCGTCGTCCCGCGGATTCGCGCCGCAGAGGAACTCGTACCACGCGTTGAAGTCGTCGGTGTCGGCGTCGAACGGCAGGCCATAGTCCGGGTTGCCCGGCAGGAACCGGATCTCCTTGTCCGGCCGGGCGGCGTGCTCGTCCCCGTTGATCATCTGCCAGAACGTGGACCAGGTCTGGACGAACCATGCGGCGCGCGGATCGTTTCGGCTCGTGTCGCCGCGGACGATGTGCTCGATGCCGTCCACCGTCAGCCGGGCGTCGAACTTTCCGAGCGCCCGCTCGTACTGCACCGGCGGGTCGGTGACCTTGACCGGCTGCGTCCGGGCCTCGTCCAGCCAGGTGTCGAAGCTGCTGATGCAGCGGACGTACACCATGTTGCGCCCGATCTTCAGACGGCCCGCGACGTCCAGGCTCTGTGCCGTGTTGGCCGTGTCGTTGGTCGGCGTCAGGAGCTCCCCGTTGACATACACGAGCGTGGACTCCATGCCGGGGGTGAAGATCTCGAGGGTCGCGCTCCGGGGCGCGCTGTAGAGGTACACGTACTTCATGAACGCCGAGTGGCGGCCGTCGTGCCCCAGCCCCTGGTCCTTGGGCTCGTGGTAGAGGTTGTCCGGAGGCTGCGCCCAGCCTGTCTCGTTCCCGACCGAGGTGTAGGCGCGGAACGTGCGGAAATAGGAAATGCGCGCCCAGTTGCCAGGCACCTCGATGTACTCGAACTTCGGGCCGTAATCGAATTCCGGGTACTGGTCGAGGTTGTGCATCGTGACCCACCACTCGGGCAGCAGGTCGCCGTCCTCGTCGTCCCGGCCCAGCAGCGAGACCGCGGGGTTGGTCACGACCATCGTCGCCGTGTCGGGAAGGAAATAGGCCGGCTGGTTTAGGAAGGCGAAGTCCACGGTGTTCGACCCGCCGTCGTCGAATCGGTAGTACATCCGCAGGGACTGCCCGTAGGTCGGCGGGCGGACGTAGCCTTCCGGCGAGGGGTAGAAGCGGTTGTTCCAGTAATCCAAGTCCTCCCAGCTCCGGTCATAATTCCAGAACCGCGCGTCGTCGAGATAGCCGTCCGTGAACGCCTGCGCCAGGACGCCGGTGCCCGCCGAGAAGTCCGGAGACACCAGGGTCTCCTGCGCGATCAGCAGAACGCCGTTGACGTAAATCTTCAGGCTGTTGTCCTGCGGCCCCCACGCCCAGGCCACGTGCGACCACTCGTTTGTCGGGAGTTGCTGGATGGACCCCGCCGGGCCAACCCCGCCGGCCGAGGCGATCACGCTGGCCCCGGAGAGAATCTCCGCTTTCGGCCGGAAGTCCTCCAGGCTCACCCGGAAGCTCTGGCCCGCCCCCGCGCCCTCCAGCGCAAACACCCGCCCGCTGCCGTCCGTGGTCGGCCGCAGCCAGCATTCCACCGTCCAGCCGTTGGTTCGGACGTAGAAGCGCGAGGGATCGGGTAGCCTGATCCCGCCGGCCGGCACCGCCCCCAGGTCGAGGCTCCGCTCGCGGTACAGCACGCTGCTCATCGGGTGCAGCGGGCTGGTGATGTCGTCGCGGACCTCGGTGCGGTCGTCCACGCCGTCGTCGTCCGTGTCGCCCCGCAGCGGATCGGTCGCGTAGTTGATGATCTCCTCGTAGTTGCTCAACCCCTCGCCGTCGGAATCCCACTCGCCGTCGTTCAGGGTGAGCCCGGGATCAAGCGAGAAGGCGTCGTACGGGTCGGAGCCCAGGACCAGTTCCCAGTCGGTCGGGATCCCGTCGCCGTCGGGATCGTCCTCGTTCGTGGCGGCCGTGACGTTCACCGCCAGGTTCGTCAGGTATCCTCCCGATCGGGCGGACAGGCTGCCGCTCCCCTCGGAAAGACCCAGGATCGTGAACGTCGTGTCGGCAAAGCCCGCCGGGATAGTGACGTTCGTGGCCGACAATTCGAACAGCGTCGGCGCATTGTTAACGAGCGTCACCGTGAGCGAGCCGCCGGCCTCCATCGCCGGCCGGCGCACGGTGATGACCCGGAGCTCGGCCTGCGGCACCGTGGCCGGGTCCGGGTCGAAGGCCAGCAGCGGATTGCCGACGACCACCTCGCGCGCGCTGCCCGGCCCCGGCTCCACGCCGATGGCCGTGGCGCGGACGAACGACGAGCCCGGCCGGAGGCCGGTCGCGGAGAAGCCGACGCTCTGCGCGCCCTGCGGGATCACCACGCTGGCCGGCACGCCGACCACCGTCGGGTCGTCGCTGGTGAGATACACCGTCAGCGCGGACACGTTGGTGGCCGAGGGCCGCGTCACGGTCATGGCGACGGCGTCGCCCGCGCCGACGGACGGCGACGCGGGGGCGAGGATCAGGCCCGCGTTCGTGCTCACCAGGCAGACGACGTTGGTCGCGTAGCTGCCCACGCGCGCCGTCACCGTCACGTTCGTCGAGCCGGCGTCCTGCGCGGCGGCCAGGCCGGATACGTAGATCGTCTTGCTGATCTCGAACACGCCGAACTGCAGGTTCAGGCTCGCGTTGGTCTGCAGGCCGACGGCGTTCGTCCCCAGGCCGACGACCGCCGGCCAGGCGCTCTGGACCTGGAAGTTCAGCGTCGCGTTGGCGTCGATCGTCCGCCGGATCGCCAGCGGCACCGTCTCGCCCACGCGCAGGGCGGGGGCCGCGGGCTGGTACACGAACGTCGGGGGATCGACGACGATATCGGCATAGTCCGACCACACGATGCCGTACTGCACGCCGACGAAGTGCACGCGGATCGGGGAAAAGAGGCCGTCGACCGGCTTGAGCCCCGCCGCGATCAGGCCCTCCGCGCCGTCCAGCCAGGACCGGTAGTAGAAGTTGGAGGTGGCCGGGTTGTAGAGCGTGGCCTGCGTCACGGGTTGCGACGGCACGGACAGGCGGTCCGGGTCCTCGGAGAACATGTAGATCTTGGTGGGCGGATCGTTCGTGTCCTCGTTCAGGAAGGTGACGAGGAACGGGAACGTGTCGCCGGCCGTGACGTTCCCGCTGGTCGGGAACAGCACCTGTCCACGGGCGGGCCCGGCGTGGAATCCCAGGCCCAGCGCCGCGGCCCCCAGAAGCATGATGCGGCGGGCTTTCATGGCGTTCTCCTTACGGCTGCTGAATCAGCACGGTCACGGTGTCGTCGTTGGCGTCGGTCACGCGAACGGAGTTGTCGCCCGGGCGGTTGCGCGTGTAGGTCACGCTGGAGCCGCCGTCGGTGTCCAGGCTGCCCAGGGCGGCGTCCTGCAGGTACCACCGGTACGGCGGCGTGCCGCCGCTGGCCGTCAGGGTCGCGCGGTCGCCGTTGTTGGGCAGGCTCGACGGGCTGGCGGAGGCGGTGAGCGCGCCCCCGGAGGCGGGCTGCTGGATCACGACCGCGCCGGTGCTGCCCTCGCTGTCCGTCACGCGCACGGAGTTGTCGCCGGACCGGAGCCGGGTGTAGACCACGCTCTCCCCGCTGCTGCGGTCGATGGAGCCCAGGTCGCCGTCGAGGACGGTCCAGCGGTAGGGCGGCACGCCGCCGCTGACGTTCACCGCGGTGCGATCGCCGTCCACGGCCAGCGTGTCGGGATCGGCGTTCACCGCCAGCGTCTCCGTCTCGATCCCGCCGTTGATCGCCGCCACGCCGGACCGGCCCGCGACGTCGAAGACCAGCACGTTGTTGGCCGCGATCGCCCCCGCCGTGTAGACCGCCTCGTTCTCCCGGACCGAGCCGACGGACCCCACGCCCGGCAGCCCGACGCTCCACTCGTACGGCGGCGTCCCGCCGTCCACCTGGAAGAGGACGGTCTGGCCCACGAAGGTCACCTCGGCCGACGCCGGCGTGATCCTCAAGTACTCGTACCCCTCGAGCCGCTCGAGCGACGTGTAGGGATTGTTTTCGAAGTAGCCGGCGATCCCGCCGCTGTCCACGTTGTCGTCGGTTTCGCAGCCCGGCCCGGCCAGGACCGCCATTGCGAAAAGAAAGTTCCGTCGCCACGCTGCATGCTTCGTCCTCATGGGCTCACCTCGGTTGTATCCCCGCGCCATCTGCTGTCGTTTTAAAAATTCGCGCGAACCCGCGTCATCCGCGATTCTCCGCCTCCAACTTCGCCGGCGGTTCCTCTTCCTCCCCCGGCAGTTCGATCCCGAGCGGCCGGCCCCACATGGGCCATTCGATCTGCAACATGACCTGGTGCCGGGCCGGGCTCTGATCCGGCTGGCCCAGGACGTTGAGGCCGGTGACGCACAGGTAGGGATTTCCCGTTTCAAAGGCGCGAACCAGGGCCCGCAGCTTCTCGTAGCCGCACTCCAGCGTGAGCTGAACGGCGTAGGGGCGCACGAAGCGGCCCGACTTGACCAGGCCGTCCCACGCGGTGTCGGGCATCCGGACCGGCGTCACGCTCCGCACTTCCACGCCCACCGTGCGCGCGGTCGCGTACACCTTCTCCGTCACCCAGGAGAGGGCGCTCTCCGGCGGAACGATGTACTGCTCCATGGCCTGCCGGATCTCCGCGATGGCCTGGTCGTATTCCTTCCGCAGCTTGGACTCGCCCTGCACGGCCAGCTTCGCTTTCTGGATGTTCTCGTTGAGCGTATCCAGTTCGCCTGTGCTCCGGCTCCGGTTCCGCAGGGCCGGGCCGACCACCCAGACGTACAGCGCGATGAGGCCGCCCACGATCCAGATCCCGGCCAGGAAGATCAGTTGCATCTGCTCCTTTTTAAGGGTGGCCATGGTCAGGGCATCTCCCGCCGCGCGGTCGCGGCCTCGATCGCGAATACCTGGCCCGCCGCCCCCCCGGCGCGGCTCTCCTCGCTCTCCAGCCTTTGGAGGCGCACGGATTCCATCAGGGCGCGCAGGCCGGGCGCCCGCCGGAGCGCCGCGTCGAACTGCAGCACGGCGTCCTCGGCCTGGTCCCCCTCCGCGCGGCCCTCGATCAGCAGGAAGAACCGTCGGGCGGGCGTCCCCGCCGCCAGCGCCGGGGCGGCGGCCTCCGCGGGCTTGGCCTCCGCCGAGCCCGCCTTCGGGGTTTTGACCTTGGGGACGCGGACGTCCATCTCGCCCCGGACGTTGAGCCGGCGGAACTGGAGGGTGGGCAGCGTGATCTCCTGGAACTCGGCCAGCGGCTCGTTCCAGGCGATGCGCGAGGCCGACCAGCCGCGCAGTTCCTGGTCCAGCTTCCGCTTGGTGGCCAAGTCCTGCTTCATCGCCAGCGTCTTGCGGTACAGCGGCTCCCGCACGCGCCACAGCTCCCGGGCCGAGTCCAGCGTCTGCCGGGCGTTGCGGCGCTGGAGGAAGGCCAGCGCGCCGAACACCAGCGCCAGCAGGACCACCGTCATGATGGACACGCGGATGATGAAGGCTGTGCTCACCAGCCCCTGCCGCCGGTACTCCGTTGTCTTCAGCAGGTTGATGCGCGCCGTCATGGTCACTCCCACGCCCCCACGCAGGCCCCGATCGCCGCCGTGAAACGGGTCTCCTGCCCCGCCAGCGCGGCGGGCAGCGCGTCCGGCGACGCGTGGAGCCCGTCGAACGGGTTCCAGCGCTCGACGTCCAGGCCGGAGGCCTGCTTCATGTCGCTGATCCAGAACCGGGACAGGCTCATGCCGCCGGAGACGTACAGCTTCTCCACCTGGCATTCCTCGCGCCGCTCGATGAATTCCTTGGAGAGGGACAGCTGGCGCAGGAAGGGGTCGACGACCTCGTGCAGCGTCTGGGAGATGTCGAACGAGCCGTCGGCGAGAATGCCCTTCGCGGTTTCGGGATCGACGCCGAGCCGCTGCTGGACGCGCTCCCGGACGGTATGCATGCCCAGGTCGAACTTCCGCACGAGCACGGGCAGGTTCTTGTGCAGCACGGCCATGGTGGTCTGCCGCTCGCCCGACTCGACGACGCCGACGGTGCCCTGCTCGTGGGCGCGGCCGGGCCCCCGCAGGAAGGCGGTGATCGCCGCGAGGCCGGACACCTCCAGCGAAAAAGGGGCGGGCGCCCCGACGGAAAAGAGGTTGAGCAAGGCCTCGGCTTCCGCCTCCGGCAGGGTCACCACCAGCAGGCGGGTCTCGTTGCGCAGCTTCGGGGGGGTGATGACCGCGTAACCGAGCCGCTGGCCCTCGCCGGCGCCGGCGTGCTCCTGCACCTGCAGGTCCCGGGCCGGGCCGGTCTCGAACCGGCCGGGGATGCCGAGGATGCGCACCGAGGCGCGGGCACCCGACACGGCCAGGGCCGCGTAGTTCGTCAGCAGGCCGCGGGGCAGGGGAGGGCGCGCGGCCTTGGGATCCACCTCCTCGGGCGCGAGCGGCGGCAGGATGTCCGCCTTCAGGACCGTCACGCCGTCCTTGTTCCGCCGCATCCGCACGGCCTTGACCCCGGAGGCGCCCAGGTCAAGGCCAACGAGCTCGGACGGGCTCCTGCGCGGCCGGTCGGCATCCGCTCGTTTGAACGAAAACATGAAAATCCCGTTTCCCCCAACCGGGGGATATCCGTCCAGAGTTTACACCGCTCCGCCGCCGTGGACAAGCGGCGCGCTGTTCCGGCCGGGCCGGGCCGGGCCTATTTCTGCCAGGCCGTGATCACGACGCGGTCGGCTTCCTCGCCCGTTTCTCCGCCGCCGGCGCTGGGCCCGCAGTAATCGTAGGAGAACCGGGCGCCGGAGCCGTTGAACCGGAGGTTCCCGCCGCAGATGATCGTGCCACGGCACGTGCCGGACCCGTTGAACGTGATGTCGCCGCCGGAATACATCAGGCCGTTGAACGTGTGCGTGCCGCTGACGGTGATGCTGCTGTCGCGGCTGACGATGGTCGGATAGTCCAGGTAGCGCGTCGCGTGCAACTGGCCCTTGAAGTCGATCGACCCGGTCGCGATGATGCAGCCCGTCCATGTCAGCTTCCGGTTGCTCTTGACCGTCAGGCTTCCGTTCACCCACTTCACGCCGCCCGGGATGGTCCAGATCGTGTCGGAGCTGATGGTCTGTGAGCTCACGACCTGGCCGTTGGCCACGGCGATGTTGTACAGCGCGGTCAGGTCCAGCGTCGGGATCGGCACCAGCGGCGAGGCGGTCTCGATGGCCGAGCCCGGCGAGAAGCTCCCGCTGATCGATGGGGAACGGATGTCGCCGTACAGCGCGCAGGGGCCGCTGTAAACGGCGTTGACGGTGGCCGAGGCGTGCACCTCGTTCGTCGGGTCGCCCCAGCTGCTGCTGCCGTTGACGTCGATGTTGTTGTTCGCGTGCAGGTAGCCGACGAACTCGCTCGACCCGTTCATGCGCATTTCGCCGTTGACCAGCCACGTGTAGGCGTAGGGGTCGAGGGGCTGCGCCTCGCTTCCTGCCGCGCCCTGGCCGAAGTTCTTCACGTCCGCCTTGACCGTGATCGTGGCGTCGCCGCACTCGCCCACCGACACCAGGCTGGCCTGGTCGTCTCCCACCACCGTCACCGTGACGTCGTAGCTCCCGTCCTCGAACTCCTTTGACGGGTACAACGCCGCGTTGCCGGCGGCGGAGAAGTTGGTCTTGATGGCATTGTAGGCATCGTTGATGCCCGCCTCCGCGTAGGCCTGGGCCTTCATGTAGTCCCGGATCCGCTCCGTCGCGTGGCTCTGCTGCGTGGCGAACGCGACCAGCGCCGCGCTGGCCAGGCACACCAGCAGAAGGATGATCATCATCGTCACCAGGGCCGCCCCCTGCCGCCGGTTACTGTCCGACTCATGCATGGTCTTCATCGTACACCTCCTACTTTCCTGTGTTTCTTGGTTCCACTTCGATCACGGACGCCGAAGTCAGCCGGTTGCTCCCGCCGCCGCCGGCCGACATCAGGTCCTGGAAAATGGTCAGGCTGACCGTGACGCCCTTGGTCAGCACCTGGTCGTCGATCTTCAGTTCGTAAATCCCGTAGTCGGGCCCGACGGTCATCGTGCCGCCGATGTCCGCAAGCCGGTTCTCGCCGGTCCACTTGACGGTGACATCCTTCAGGCTGGGCACGTACCAGCCGCCGTAGCCGGGCGTCATCACGGCCTGGAACTGAACGTAGCGCTTGTTGCCCGGGTTGATCGCGCCGCCGGAGGTCATCGCCGTCAGGTTGCTGAACGACTCCGCGTCCGAGAGGTCCGGCTGGTTCCCCGCGCGGATCTTCAGGCCCAGCGACGTGCCGGACGGCTTGACCGAATTCCAGGTCATCGTCTGGTAGGCCGGCGCGCTCAACTGGGTGTCCACGATCTGCGAGGTGAACGTGCCGTTGCTGGGGGCGAGGACGTACACGCGCTCCACGGCGTAGAGCTTCTCGTGCGTCTCGAAGTCGGGATAGCCGGCCCACGTGGCCTGGGTGAGCACGTCATCCGGAAGGTTGGTGCCGCCCCGCAGGACGTAGCAGCCCGGCGGCGCCGGGTTGGTCGCGGTGGCCGGGTGCAGTTCCGTCCACGTTCGCGCGTCGGCGCGCTCGGACTCCGCAGCGGTCACCAGGAAGCTGACGATGTAACTCCGGTCGTTCTGGATATCGAGCGACTGGCCCGAGCCCAGGAACCCCAGGGCGTACGAGCCTTCGGAGATGTTGACCTGCTCGCTGCCGCCGAAATACAGCTGGCGGCTGGTTTCCGGCAGGATGTCGGGCGAGTAGCCAAAGGAGCTGGCGGCCTCCGCGATATAGGCCTTGGTGATCTGCAGCGGGTCCTCGGCGGCGGCGTAGAACAGCGCGAAGTTGAAGGGGCCGCTGTTCAGGATCGCCCCGCCGTCCGGCTGGCTGCCGCCGCGCACCAGCACCCGCACGGCGCACCCCTGCAGGAAGCCGTTCGTCGTCGACCCGCTGTTCAGGTCCAGCGTCTGGTCCTGGGCCAGCCAGGTGGTGTTCGGCGGCTGCAGCCGCGCCACGAAATCCTTCGGCGTCAGCGTGTCGTCGAACACGACGATCGTGTTGTCGCAGAGCGAGCCCGTGCCCCGGAAGTTCGTCTCCTCCCACCGGTCGTTCTCCATCGAGAGCGTCATGGAGTTGCCCACGGCCGTCGCCGGGAACAGCAGGTGATAGTTCCCGCTCCAGCCGCCGGCCGAACGGTAGTCCGCCGAGGCCGTCGCGCCCGACTGCGCCGACACCGTCTGGACCTCGCCCTCCCGCTCCAGCCCGCTGGGCGAAACGATCAGCGAGTCCAACCCGATCTTGTATCCCGTGCTCGACGGGTTCTTGTCGATGACCGAGAACTTGTACGCATGCGCGCCCGGGGAGAGGAGGAAGGACCCGAGGTTCACGCCGACCATCCGCGCCAGGGTCGGATGGTACGCGTCGAACACCGCCCCCTTGCCGAGGATGGTCCACGTGAACAGGTTCTCGAACAGGACGGTCGTCGAGGCGTTCGCCCCGTTGTGCGTCCCCGCGCCGCTGCCCGCTGTGACCACCGCGTTCAGCTGCTCCTGCCGCTGCCCGGGGGTCAGGCTGTTGTTGCGGGGATCGAATACCGTCCGCCGCAACTGGTGCGGGGTGCTCTGCCAGATGTGGTACACGACCGTCTGATCCCAGATGATGTGGTCGTCCTCGTCCAGCTCCACCAGGCCGTCCGCGTCGTCGTCCCGCGCCATCGGGAAGCTGATGGCCGTGTAAGGCCCCGCGCCCGCCGGGTAGAAATACACCTCGTCCATGGTCGAGAGGCGCATCTCCGCCTTCAGTCGCTCCAGGGACTTTCGCACGTCCATGTCCAGCTTCTGCTGGATCGAGTTCATCCGCTCCCCGCGCACGACGAACAGCCAGCCCGCGATGGCCCCCGCCATCGTGATCACGAGGATCAGGACGGCCACCAGCAGTTCCGTCAGCGAAAAACCGCCTCTGGATTCCCGGGTGCTCATTCGATCTCCGGCGTCAGGTACTCCGTGAACAGGGAGGAGATCTGCTCCTTCTCTTCGCCGAACTCGCCTGTCCGGCGGTTCCGGACCTGCACTGTTACCGTGATTTCCGTCACGCCCGTGGCGTAGTCGTCGTCCACCACCGTCGTCCGCCGGAACCGCCCCCGGTTGTCCGGGCCGCCGTTCTCGTTCATCACCAGGTTGTCTTCCGCCAGCAGGTACAGGTCCGCGTAGCGGAAGTTGCGCGCGCGCTCGAGGTGGTTCTTCGCGAGGTTCACCGCCACGTAATGATCCCGGGCCGCCCGGCTGACCCGCGCCGAGTGCACGATCAGCGTATACGCCCCGCCCAGGGCCAGCAGCACCAGCACGACCGCGATCATCACCTCGACCAGCGTGAAGCCGCTCCGCCCCCGTCGCTGTGTCTCTGTCTTTCGCATGACGCGCACTCCGCCTACCTCTTAACAGCAGAATTCATACCTTCCGGTCCGGGGCAGGGCTATTTGCCGTTAAATCGAGGCCTCTTTTTATTTGTTGACTTACACGCATTAAAAAACGCCTAAAAACAACATGTTTTTTTGTTCTTTTCTCAAAAATGACAGCGCCTTGATGGGCCTGAAAGCGCGGCATTTGTGCTGAACTTTTTCCGAAACGGATCGGCCGTGGCCGGCCTGTCCTTCCCGGTGCGGCCGGCCATCGGGATGCGCGGCTCCGGTCCCGCGGCCGCTCGCCTTGAAACCCGGCGCCAAAGGCATGTATCTTGCTGCGTGAAATTGAACTGTGATTCGAGAGGCCAAAGAGGCAAGCTGTCCATGATGAAGGCGGGCGGAAGAATCGCGTGGGTCCTCGTCCTGGCCGTCGGGGTGTGCCGTGCCGCGGAGCCCGCACAGGCAACGCCCCCGGAACCCGGCTTTGTCGAGTTCGTGGAATCGGAGATCATCCCCATGATGGTCGAGACCGGGCAGGCCCCGGCGGCCGCTTCCTCCCCTTGGTCGGAGCCCGCCGCGGCGGAGCCGATGGCGCCGCCGGCCGGCGAGACGGAAGCCGCGGAACCGGAACCGGCGCCCGCGCGGAGGGATCCGTTCTGGCCCGTCGGCTACGCCCCCCCGCCGCCCGCTCGCCCGTCCGAAGCCGCCGCGTCGACGGCCGGAGCGGAAACGGTCTCCGCCGTGCTGCAGTGGGACGAGGCCCTCAAGACCGTGCAGGTGCAGGGGATTATGAAGACGGGGCCCGAGACCCACGTGGCCATGGTCAACGGTCAGGTGGTCGGCGTGGGCGACACCGTATCGGTCCGCTTCGGCGGGCGCGAATACCGATGGACGGTCGCGGGCGTCGGCGTGGAGGGCGTCTCCTTCAAACGCGTGGAAAAGGAAGCGGCGCCCGCCGACGAATCCGAATCCCTTCCCTGACCTCCGCCGCTTGTCCTACACCGGGTCGTTGAGTTCCCGGAGCGCATCGAAGACCATGCGCGCCCAGGGATCCCGCCGCCGGAAGAACGAATCCTCGAGTGCGGCGCCCACCTCGAACCGGTCCGTGCGGGGCGTGCTGCGCACGGTCCTCGCGGCCAGCTTGAAGAGACAGCCGCGTTCCGGCATGGCGACATCCAAGTGCACCAGCGTGCCGGGCGGAAGGGATTGCGGGCAGGTGAACTTCAGGCCGCCCGCCGATATGTTCCGCACCATGCCGTACAGGCTGCGCCTCTCGAGCCGGGGATCGTCCGGGCAGTGGACCACGTGGATGGAGGCCGGCCGCTCGCAGGCCAGCCGCCGATGCCGCCGCCGTTCGCGCCCCGCGATGGACTCGATCATGGCATGCGCCCTCTGCTGAAGGGCATCGTACACCGGGCTGGCGCGCGCGTAGAGGGCTGGCCGCCGCTCCTGCAACCTTGATCGGTCGCGTCTCGTCTGTCATAGATGGCAGGAGAGCATGGCGGGCGCAGCATGGGTGAAACGGAAGCCAAAGGCAGTTCCCGCGCATCGGCGCGGTCCTGGTGGATCGGCCTGGGGCTGGCCGTGGCGGCCGTCCTTGCCCAGGGCAACGGCCTGCACGGCCCGTTCGTCCTCGATGACACGACCAACTTCGTCGAGAATCCTTCCGCCTGGCGGCCATGGCCCTTGAGCGCGGCGCTCAATCCGGCGCCAGGGGGCGGGATCAACCTGGCCACGAGGCCGGTGCTGAACCTTTCCTACTGCGTCGATCATGCGATATGGGGCTTCAAGCCGTCCGGGTACCGGGCAACGAACGTGCTCCTGCATATCGCCGCCACGCTCGCGCTCTTCGGGCTGGTCCGCCGGACGGCGGAAAAAATGGGGCGGGGCGATTCGCTGGGCTGGGGCGCCGCCGCGGCCCTGCTCTGGACGGTCCATCCGCTGCTGACAACCGCCGTGAAGTATCTCTCCCAGCGCGGAGAACTGCTGGTCGGGCTGTTCCTGTTCGTCATGTTGTACGCCCTGAACCGGGCGGCGGAACAGCGGGCGTCCGGCCCGGGCGGGACCGCGCGGGCCGCGGGCTGGCTGGCGGCGTCGGTCTTCGCCTGCCTGCTCGGCATGGGCAGCAAGGAGAACATGGCCGCCGCGCCTTTCCTGGCCCTGGCGTATGACCGCATCTTCTTGAGCCCATCCTGGAAGGAGGTTGTGCGCCGGCGCTGGGGATACTACCTGGCCCTTGCGCTGACCTGGATCTGGCCGGTGTGGCGCATCGCGCACTACTCGCCCCATATGCCGGAGGGAGGCTTCCCGCTGTTTGTCTATTGGCGATACCTGCTGACGCAAGCGTGGGGCCTGGTGCGGATGGTTCGGCTCGCGGCCTGGCCGTCGCCCCTGATCTTCGACTACGGGGTCGGCCTCTTCGATCGGATCGTGTACGTCTGGCCGCACGTCGTGCTGTGCATCGGCCTGCTGGCGGTCACGGGTTGGGCGCTCTGGCGACATCCCCGCCTCGGGTTCCTGGGCCTGTTCTTCCTCGGTGTGCTGGCGCCGTCGTCGAGCCTCATGCCCATCACCGGCCAACCGGTGGCCGAGCACCGGATGTACGCCCCGCTGGCGGCGCTCCTGGCCGCCCGGGTGAACCTGAAGCCCCGCGCGCTGCGGGCGGCCCTGCTGGGCGCCTGGGTCGTCTCGCTCGGAATCGCCAGCCGCGAGCGCAACAAGGTCTACGCGTCTGAACCGGTCCTGTGGGGCGACACGGTTCAGAAACGCCCCCGCAACCTCCGCGCCCACGCCGAATACGGCCGCTCTCTCTGCGAGGCGGGGCAGTTTGAGAACGGCCTGGCCCATCTCGAATTGATCAAGCAGGATCCCTTCGCCAAGGCGGGCGACCTGGCCAACCTCGGGCTGGCGCTCGCCCACTTCAAGCGGTTCGACGAGGCCATGGCCTGCTACCGGAACGCCATCCGGCTCAGCCCCGAGTCGGCGGTGAGCTACGGCAACATGGGGAGGACGCTCGTGGACATGGCCCGGACGGACGAGGCCGTCGCGGCTTTTGAGAAGGCCCTGGAGCTTCGACCCGATTATGCCGAGGCGCATTACAACCTGGCGAATCTCCTGTTCAAGGACGGCCGCCCCCGTGACGCCCTCGCGCACTACCAGAAGGCGGCCGAGTACAGGCCGGGGGTGGCCCTGAACTGGTTCAACCTCGGCGTCACGTGGGCCGCGCTCGGCAATTTCGGCGAGGCCGAACGGTGCGTGAATCGGGCGTGGGCCCTGGATCCCATGCTGCCCGGGGCCTGGCCGACCCTGCAGCGAATCCGGGCGGAGCTCCAGCGCGGCGCGGGTCCGGCGGGCGGGCCGTGAGGATCACCCTTCCAAGGCGGCTGGGCGCGCTGGGCCTGCTCCTGGCGACGGGGCTCGCGTACAGCAACGCGCTCGACGGGCCCTTCCTCATGGATGACCAGTTGAGCATCGTCGAGAACACGGCCATCCGCCAGTGGTGGCCCCTGGCCGCCGCCCTGAACCCGCCGCCCGCGAACGTCACGTTCTTCACCCGCCCGTTCGTCAACCTGACCATGTGCGTGGACTACGCCCTCGGCGGCCTGGATCCGCGCGGCTTTCATCGGACCAGCCTGCTGCTGCACCTGGGCGCCACCCTCGCGCTGTTCGGACTGGCGCGGCGGACCTTCGAGGCCGCCGGGCGCACGGAGGCGGAGGCGCGGCGGCTGGGTTTCGCGTCGGCGCTGCTCTGGAGCGTGCATCCGCTCCTGACCTCCGCCGTCAATTACCTCTCGCAGCGCAGCGAGGTGGCGATGGGGCTGTTCCTTTTCCTCATGCTCTACGGCCTGAACCGGGCCGTCCGGGAGGCCGCCGGCGGGCCCGCGACTTCGCGCGCCCGCTTCTGGTTCGCGGTCTCCGCGCTGGCCTGCCTCCTGGGCATGGGCAGCAAGGAATCCATGGCCGCCGCGCCGCTGCTGGCCTTGGCGTATGACCGCATTTTCCTGTGCGCGTCGTGGAGAGACCTCCACCGGCAGCGGGGGCTGTACTACCTGGCGCTGGCCCTCACCTGGTTGTGGCCGCTGGGACGGCACCTGGCCTACTCGCAGTACGCGCCGGACCTCTCCGTGCCCGTCGGGGACTACTGGCATTACCTGCTGACCCAGGCCTGGGGCCTCACCCGCATGCTGCGCCTGTTCCTCTGGCCGGCGCCCCTCATCTTCTACTACGGCACGCAGATGGTGGAGCGCGCGTCGGACGTCTGGCCGCAGCTCTGCCTGATGGCGGGCCTGGGGCTGGCCACGGCGTGGGCCCTGGCTCGTCATCCGCGCATCGGTTACCTCGGCCTCTTCTTCTTCGCGGTGCTGGCGCCTTCGTCCAGCTTCATCCCGGTTGCCGGGCAGCCGATCGCCGAGCACCGGCTGTACGCCCCGCTGGCCGTGCTGGCCGTCCTCTCCGTCGTGGTCCTGGATCGCGCCCTGCGCCTCCTCCCGGCCCGGTATGCGCGGGGCGGGTTCATCGCCGTGCTGCTGGCCTGGGCGGCCACGCTGGGGACGGCGGCGCGCGAACGCAACGAGGACTACCGCGACCTGCTGTGCCTCTGGCGCGACACGATCGACAAGCGGCCGCAGAACGGGCGCGCGCACACGGAATACGCGCGCGTGCTCCGGCTGCTCGGCCGCCCCGAAGAGGGCCGGGCCCACCTGGAGCGCGTCTTCGCCAACCCGCCGACGGAGCCCGGCGATCTCATCCACCTGGGCAATGCCCTGGTGTCCTTCGGGAAGCTGGACGAGGCGACGCGCTGTTTCCGGCTCGTATTGAATTCGAATCCCGACCTGGTGCTGGTGTGGAACTCGCTCGGGACGACCCTGGTCCGGCTGGACCGCCCGGACGAGGCCGTGGCGGCCTTCGAGGAGGCCCTCCGCTGGAGCCCGACGTACACGGAGCCCCACTACAACCTCGGCAACATTCTATTCCAGCGGAAGCAGTATGACGCCGCGCTGGAGCATTACCGGCAGGCCGCCCGGGGCCGGCCCGACGTGGCCTTGAACTGGTTCAACCTCGGCGTCGCGCATGCCCAGTTGGAACAGTGGCCCGACGCGGAACGGTGCGTGCGCCGGGCCCTCGAGCTCGATCCGTCGCTGCCGAACGGCCGGGAGACGCTCCGGCGCATCCGGGCGGCAGGGCCCGGCGGCGGGTAGGAGGCCTCTCCCCATGGCCAACACCGCCGCCCAGAAAAAGGAAATGCTGATGGGGCTCCGCGACACTTTCGCGGACGTCCGGGGCTACCTCGACGCCCACGGCGCGGCGGATATCCCCGTGTACGCGGACCTGCGGTCTGGTTCGACAACCTCGGCGGCAGCATCAGCAACGGCGTCGCCTGGGAGGTCGCGCATTTCGGCGGCGGGACCCGGATCGCCCTCGATGCGGACATCGGCGCGACCTGGCCGGACTTCGAGGCCTTTATCGGGATGGTCGAGCAGGTGGAGGCGGCCTTTCCAGGGCATGGGGTGGACGTCCGCAGTTTTTACTCGCTGGAGGAGGAAGGCCCCAAGGCGGCGTCGCGCCTGGCGGACACGCGCACGGAAGGGACTTTCTTTATCTTTATGCTGCAGGACATCAGCCCGGGAAAAGCCTACGATGTGCAGCACACGGTGACGCTGGAAACCGCCTCGTGGTCCAATCGCCAGGTGGTGGACACCTGGCAACCCGCGGTGACGATCCAGGAAGAGATGACCGAGTCATCGGGATTCTATCGCGCCCGGTGAGCGAGGTTGAGGGCGGGGACGCGAAGGCGAGGCTGTCCGGGCGGTGTGCCCATGCGGTCCGCCGTCGGCGTAAAAAAAAGAACCGCCCCGACGAATCGGGGCGGTTCTTCTGCTTATATCGCAGTGTACTTATTTGCGATTGCGGCGGACGTAGAACAGCGCGCCCAGGCCGAGGCCCAGCAGCGCCAGCACGCCCGGCTCCGGGATCGCGGTGATCGTGCCGTTCAGCACGACGTTGTCCACGCGGAAGTTACCCGTCGAGGTCGCGCTCCAGCCGCGGATGCCGATCGTCACGGTGCCCGTGAGCGGGCCTTCCGTTTGCGCGCTGCTGTAGCTGTTGACCGTCGTCACGCCCGGTGTCCAGGATTCCTGCAGCGTGCCGTTGACGTCCCAGCCGAACGAGGCCGGGCCGGCGACGGTGCGCTGACCGAGGAAGTCCAGCCCCGTGATGCTCAGCTGGTAGTTCGCGTCCACGGCGACCGTGAAGTACCAGTACGTGGTCTGGGTCTCGAACGATGTCGCCGCCGTGCCCCACGTGGCGCGATCCGCCACCGGGATCTCGCCGCCCTGGCCGGCCCACGAGGAAGAGGAGGACGTCGCGTACGTCCACGTGCCGGCCGAGATCGAGAACGATCCCGCCGTCGAGAGGGCCGACGTATCCGAGCTCGTCGCCGCGCTGCCCGCGAACGTGTAGTTGGCGATGACATCAGCCTGCGACACCGCCGCCATTCCCAGCACCATCAATGCGATTAATAGTTTCTTCATTCGTTTTCCTTTTCTTCTGTTTTCTGTTTGCCTCCACTCACATTACCGACTTCGGCACACCCTCTTGTCTTTCCTCCTGTGTTGAGTACAGACCAAACGCTTTTCCAAACTCTTGCGTATCTCATATCTTACCCGGTAGGGGAGCGCAAGCTAATTTTAAGTAGACACACTTAATTAATTGTCAATAAATATATAGCCTAATACGCGGCCCTGTGCCGATCCTGCGGAATGGAAGCAACTTGTTTTCATAGAGAATATTACGCGGACGGATCAGGCTCACGGTTCCTCCTGCCATGGCCGACCAGCGCGATAGGCCTCGATCCGTAAAGCGATTCGTCCGGGAAAATCCTTGATGCCTTCAGCCTCGGCTTTCCGCTCCGCTTCCTGGAGGGTTTCCACGGCTGCGTCATACTGGCCGTCCGCGGCCTGGGCCAGGGCCAGCGTGTCGAGGATGTCCGGGTTCCTCCGACCGGTGATTTCGGCCGCGCGCAGGGCATACGCCAGCGCGGCTTTCGGGTCGTGGCCAGCGCGGCCGGGCCGGGCCGCTAGCAGCCAGGCCAGGTTGTTGAGCAGTTCGGGCGAGTTCGGCCGCGTCGAGAGCGCGGCGCGCAGCAGCGCGGTCGCTTCCTTCATCCGCCCGGCGCGGCCGAGCGCGACCGCGAGCAGGCTCCGGGTTTCGACCTTGTCGGGCGCCCGCTCGGCGGCGGCGCGCAGGGCCCGGATCGCTTCCTCGCCGCGCTGGAGCGAAAGGAGAATCTTGCCCATCAAGAAGTAGGCGCGGTCGTCTTGCGGCGCGCGCCGGATGACCTCCTGGAAACAGGACAACGCCTCCTGCGGGTGTCCCGCGAACAGGTGCGCCAGCCCCAGGTTTCTCCGTGTGTCGATGGACGCGGGGTCCGCCTGGAGCGATACGTCGAGGTGCCGGATCGCTTCCTCGTACCGGCCCGCCCGCGCGAAGCGTTCTCCAACGACCGCGTGGTTGTGAGCTTCGAACGGCAGCGCGAGTCGCGCGGCCTGTTCGAATTCCGCCAGGGCCGCCGCCGGTCGCCCCTTCCGGTCGTACGCCTGGCCCAGCAGGACATGCAGCGTGGCGCAGAGCGGATTCGCGTCCAGTCCCTTCCGCAGGCATTCGATTTCCTCGTCGAGGCGCCCCTTCCGCTGGTGGGCGCCGGCGAGGTTCAGCCAGAGGACGTAGTTGTCTTTCGTCACGGCGATGGAGCGCGGGAACAGGGTCTCCGAATCCTTCCAACAGGAAAGATACTGCCTCGTAGCGACGAGGCAGGCGGCGACGGCCGCGGCGGCCAGCCCGCCGAGCAGCGCCTTCTTCCCGACGGCCGGCGGCAGGGCCTCCGATACGCCCCACGCGAGCAGGATGAACAGGCCGATCCCGGGGATGTAGGTGAACCGGTCCGCCATTCCCGCGATGCCCATCCGCAGGCCGCGGATGACGGGCAGCAGCGCGACCAGGAACCAGGACCAGCCCACGAGCAGCCATGGCTGACGCCGGCGAAGGCGTAAGACCAGGCCCGTCGCCGCCGCGAGTCCGGCGAGCGCGGCCGCGGTGACGCCCCCGTTCACGAGGTCTGCTTCCGGATACACGATGGCCAGCCGCGCGGGCCAGAACAGCTTGCCCAGGAACGCCCAGTAGTTCGGCGGCATCAGGCCCAGGCGGATGGAAAGCGGAAACGGCAGCAGCAGGCCGCGGCCGGTCGTGTGCGTGTGCAGGTTGACGACCACGAAGACCAGGGCCAGCATGACCAGCGGCAGCTTCTCCATGAACAAGGCGCCCCACTTCTTCCACTCGCGCCGGTCCAGCGGATCGCCCGCGCGCTTCAGCGGCCAGTAGTCGAGCAGCAGCAGCACGGGCGGCAGCGTGATCAGGATGGCCTTCGACATCAGGCCCAGCAGCATCAGGACCGGCAGCAGCAGCCGGCGGGCCAGGGTCGGCCGCTCCACGCACC
This sequence comes from Verrucomicrobiota bacterium, assembly GCA_022710725.1. GTDB lineage: Bacteria > Verrucomicrobiota > Kiritimatiellia > CAIQIC01 > JAGNIJ01 > JAGNIJ01. The sequence continues at coordinate 55,687 of JAKLGK010000001.1, read as the reverse complement.
GCAGGTAGGCCAGCAGCGAGAGCAGGTAGAACAGCCCGCTCAACACGTCCTTGCGCGACGTGATCCACGCGACGGCCTCGACCCGCTGCGGGTGCACGGCGAACAGCGCCGCCACGAAGGCGCTGCGGGCCGCCGAGCCGGTCATCCGCCAGAGCGCCCAGAAAAGCAGGGCGGTGTTGAGGGCATGCAGCAGGACGTTGACGAGGTGATAACCGAAGGGGCCCGGGCCGAACAGTTCGCTGTCCGCCATGTACGACAGCCACAGGAGCGGCAGCCACCAGTTCTCGTGCGCCGAGGAGAAAGCCCACTTCACGTTGGCCCAGGAGAGCCCCGTGTTGACGTGCTCGTTGTCGGCGACGTAGTTCAGGTCGTCCAGGTTAAGAAAATCGAAGCCGGCGGCGGGGAGAAACACGACGAGCGCCAACACGCCCAGCGCCAGCGCCGTCGCCAGGCGGGGCCACGGGAAGGGGGCCGGGGGCGTCGATGGGTTGTCCATATCCATGATGAAACGTTAGCCGCTTTGGCCGGCGTTGGGAAAGGAAAAGAACGCCGCCGTTTACTCCCGCCAGGGCTGGCGCCGGGCGTACGTTTCCAGGCGGGCGCGGCAGCGCGCGGCGAGGTTGGTGTCGTTCTGCTTCAGCGCCCCTTCGAGGGCGCGCCCGGCGGAAACGACGGCCTCTGGAAACTGCCCGGCCTCGGCCTGGGCGGCCGCGAGCGTGCTCCACAAAGCGGCGTCCGGCTCCGGGAATTGCTCCGCCGCGCGCCGCGCGAGGCGGACCGCTTCCGCGCCGTCGCGCCGCGCCGCGTTGGTGGAAGTGGCCAGGATCCAGGCCGCGTTGTTCAGGCTGCCGGGATGATCGGGCTCCAGCGCCAGGTGCCGCCGCGCCATGTCGAGGCCTTCGGCCTCGTGGCCCCCGGCCAGGAGCGCGCTGGAAAACTCGAAATAGGCCCGCGCCGGCGCGCCGGATGCCCGCGCGCCTTCCGCCAGCAGGGCGTGCGCTTCGTCCACGCGGCCCAGGTCCAGGAGCAGCGCGGCGAGCCGGCCGTATCCTTCGAGGGCGGTCGGCTTCTGCCGGATCACCCGCCGGAACTCGTCCGCCGCTTCCGCGGAGCGCCCGAGCCCCGCCAGTTCATTCGCCAGGTGAAAGCGGGCGGGGAGGTAATCCGGCTTCAGAACCAGGGCCCGCTGCTGCGCGGCGAGGGCCTCCTCGCGCTGCCCGAGCGCCGAGAGGGCCAGGCCCCTCCAGTGGTGGCCTTCGGCGCCCGACGGATGGAGCCGCAGGGACTCCTCGAGGTGATGAAGCGCGTCCTCGTATCGGCCGAGCGTGTACAGGGTGACGCCCAGGTTGGCGTGCACGATGTAGTTGTTCTCCTCGCAGCGGAGCGCCTGCTCAAAGGCCCGCGCGGCCTCTTCGTGGCGGTTCCGGTCGTTCAGGACGCTGGCCAGCGTGGCCCAGGAGACGTCGCTGTCGGGACGCTTGGCGACGGTGTCCTGCCAGAGGACCAGGAGGTCCCGGTACTGGGCGTTGCGCCGGTGGGCCGCCCACCCCAGGGCGACGGCCCAGGCGAGCGCGAGCGCCGTCGCGATCCGCGCCCCCCGGTCGCCAGCCCGTCTTCCGGCGAACCACAGGCCCGGCACGGCGAGCGCCAGGAGCGCGGCGAGCGGCGCATAGAGCCGGTGCTCGGCGATCGGCTGGCCGGGGATCGGGAGGAAACTGGAGGAGGGCGCGAGGATCGCGAAAAAGCACAGCGCCGGGAAGCCGAGGCGCGGACGGCGCAGCAGCGCCCACGCCGTGAGCCCGAGCAGGACCGCCACGAAAAGCGCCTGCGGCCAGACGTCGGCCAGGGATGTCACCAGCGGCTCGCCGTAGTAGAAGACCAGGGGGGCGGGCCAGGCCGCGAGCCGCACCATGCGCGCGAGGCCCCACGCCTGGGTCAGGAGGTAATGCCAGTGCTCGGCGAGGTCATAGCCTCCGCTCGGGATGTGCTGGGAATAGAACAGGATGCGCCAGAGCGGCCAGGCCCAGGTCAGCGCCAGCGCGACGTAGAACGGTCCGCGCCGGCGGAACACCTCCCGCCACGAGGGCGACAGGTAAATGCGGTCGTAGGCCATCGCCAGGACGGGCGCCGCCGCCATGCATTCCTTGCTGCCCATGCCGAGGAGGCAGAACAAAACGGAGGCCGCGAGCCAGGACCGGGATCGCGCGCCGGGCGCCGCGGCGCGGTTCAGTCCGTACAGCGTCAGGAACAGGAACAGGCCGACTCCCAGTTCGCCGCGCTGGGTCAGGTAATTCACGGCGGCGGTGTTCAGCGGGTGGACGGCCCAGAGCAGCGCGATGCCCAGGCCCGCGAGCCGCGCCGCGGATTCGTCGACCGACGATGCGCGAAGCGTCCGCCGCGCCAGGCCCCAGAGCGCCAGCGTGGCCGCCGCGTGCAGCAGGAGGTTGGTGCGGCGATAGGGCCGCGGGGCCGTCCTGCCGCGCGCGTAATCCACGCACATGGTCAGGTTGATCAGGGGGCGCGAGCAGAAGCTGACGTCCGCGGGCGGCGGATTCAGGGCCGCGGTCAGCGGCCGGAGCCGGCGGATGGCCGGGTTGTTCACGATGGCGTGGTTGTCGTCCAGGACAAAAGGATGGTCCAGCGTGTTGCCGTAAACGAGAACGACGGCCAGCACGAGAAGGAAGGCCTCCATCCATCGGGCGGCGGCGCGATTCATCGCGGGACCTCACTTCGCCGCATCGTCGTGGCCCCCTTCCCGCCAGGGCCGGCGGCCGCGGTACGCCTCGAGGCGGAGCGCATAGCTCGCGAGGAGATTCGTCGCGTTCGCCTCCCGGGCCAGCGCCAGGGCGCGCTCGCCGGACGCGGCGGCCTCGTCGAACCGGCCGGCCTCGGCCTGCGCGGCCGCCAGCGTGGCCCATAGCGCCGGGACGGTCGCCCCGGACTGCGCCATCGCGCGTTGCGCCAGCCGGACGGCCTCGTCGCCGTCGAGCAGCGCCGTGTTCGTGGAAGTCGCCAGGATCCAGGCGGCGTTGTTGAGCGAGCCGGGATGCGCCGGTTCCAGTTCCAGGTGGCGCCGCGCCATATCGAGCGCCTCGGCGGCATGGCCCTGCGCGAGCAGCGCGTTCGAAAACTCAAAATACGCCCGGGCCGGCGCGCCGCTGGCCCGGGCGCCGTCGAGCAGCGCCGCGCGGGCCTCGTCGGCGCGGCCGAGGGCCAGGAGGGTGAGCGCGATCCGGCTGTGCGCTTCCAGCGCCGTCGGCTGGAGGCGCGCGGCTTCGCGGTACGCGGCCAGGCCCTCTTCGAGATAGCGCAGCGCCACGAGGCTGCGGGCCGCTTGGAAGCAGGCCGCGACGTAATCGGGCTGCAGCGAGAGGGCGCGTCGCTGCGCTTCGATCGCCTCCTCATGCCGGTTGAGCGCGGCCAGCGTCAGGCCGAGCCAGTGCAGGGCCTTGGCGTCCGAGGCGTGGAGGCGTAACGAGGCCTGGAACTGCCGGAGGGCTTCCGGATAGCGGCCGAGGTTGTACAGCGTGGTCCCCATGCTCGAGCGCGTGATACGGCTGTCCTTCCGGCGCAGGGCCAGTTCGTAGGCGCGCAGGGCCTCCGCGTGGCGCCCCCGCGCGTCCAGCGCCTGGCCCAGCCCGCCCCAGGCCCGGTCGTTGGAGGGCCGCTTGGCGAGCGTGTCACTCCAGAGCCGCAGCGGATCGTTGTACAGCTCGTTGCGCTGGCGGCTGGCGAGACCCAGGGCCGCGATCCAGGCCGCGACGAGCGCCCGCCAGGCCCACGGCCGTTCCCGCAACAGCCGCCACAGGCCCCACGCGGCCAGGGCCGCGGGCGCCGCAAGCGCCGCGTACAGCCGGTGCTCGGCGACCGGCTGGCCGGTGATCGGCAGGATGGACGACGGCGCCATGACCGCGAGGAACAGCAGCGCTGCGAAGCCGGCGCGGGGGCGGCGGAGGACCGCCCACGCGGAGAGCGCCAGCGCCGTCGCCATGAAGAGCAGCTGCGGCCAGACATCGGCCGGACTGCTCACCAGCCCGGTGCCATACTCGAAAACCAGCCCCCGAGGCCAGATCGCCAGCCCAAGCATGCGCGAGAGGCCCCAGGCCTGCGTCAGGGCATAATGCCGGAAGGGGAGCGGGTCGAAGCCGTCCTCCGGCAGATGCGGGGAAAACGTCAGGATGCGCGAGAGCGGCCAGGCCCAAGTCAGCGCCAGCGCGACGTAGAACGGTCCGCGCCGGCGGAGCGCTTCCTTCCATGTCGCGGAGAGGAAAATCCGGTCGTAGGCCAGCGCCAGCAGCGGGGCCGCGGCCATGGATTCCTTGCTGCCCATGCCGAGCAGGCACGAAAAGACGGCGGCCGCCAGCCAGAAGACGCCGCCGAGGACGGCGCCGGGCGCCGCGGCCCGGTTCAGGCCGTACAGCATGAGAAACAGGAACAGTCCCACGCCCAGTTCGCCGCGCTGGGAAAGGTAACTCACCGCGGCGGTGTTGAGCGGGTGGACTGCCCAGACCAGGGCGGCGGCCAACCCCACCGTCCAGGCCGCGCCGTCCTCCATGCCCGTGCGCCGGAGGGTGCGGCGGGCGAGCCCGAACAGCGCCAGCGCCGCGGCCCAGTGAAACAGGAAATTGGTCCGGTGATAGGTCTCGGGGTTCAGCCCGCCGAGCGCATAGTCCACGCACATGGTCAGGTTGATGAACGGACGCGTGTAGAATGTCATGTCCACCGGCGGCGGATCGAGGGCCTCCGCCAGCGGCCAAAGCCGTCGGATGGCGGGGTTCTCGACGATGTTGAACGTGTCGTCCAGCAGGAACGGGCTGCGCCCGGTATGCCCATACACGAGGGCCACGGCAAGAGCCAGCAGCAGGGGCGGCAACCCGAGCCGGGCGAGCTTGTTCGGCGGTTTCGTTTCCGGGTCAGTCATGGCAGGGCTCGCGGCGCGCAGGCTTCGTCATTCCCTCCAGGGCCGGCCGTTCCGGTAGGCGTCGAGGCGGAGCCGGCAGCGGGCCGCCAGGTTGGTGTCGCCCCGTTCCCGCGCCAGGTCCAGGGCGCGCCCGGTGGTCGCGACGGCCTCCGGAAACTGCCCGGCCTCGGCCTGGGCCGCGGCGAGCGTGGCCAGGAGCGCCGGGTGGGGCTGCGCGGATTGCTCGACGGCGCGCCGCGCGAACCGCACGGCCTCCGCGCCGTTCCGCAGGGCGGCGTTGGTGGAGGTGGCGAGGAGCCATGCCGCGTTGTTCAGGGAGCCGATGTGGCCCGGTTCCAGGTCCAGGTGCCGGCGGGCCATCTCGAGCCCGTCGCCTTCCAGACCCTCCTCGATCAGCCGCCTGGAGAGCTCGAAATAGACCAGGCCGGGGACGCGGCTGGCGCGCACGACGTCGCGCATGACCTGGCGCGCCTCGCCCGGGCGGCCGGCGCGGAACAAGGCCACCGCCAATCCCGCGTACGGTTCGAGCTGGTCCGGCTGGAAGCGGATCGCCTCGCGGTAGTGCGGCAGCGCCTCGTCGTAGCGCTGAAGTCCGGCCAGGCTTTTGGCCAGGTAGAGATGGGCGATGGCCGAGTCGGGCTTGAGCTCGAGCGCGCGCCGCTCGGCGGCGATGGCCTCTTCGTGCCGGCCGAGCGAGGCGAGGGCGATGCCCAGGCGGCTTTCGGCCAGCTCGGAGGACGGATCCAGTTCCAGCGCTTGGCGGGCGTACCGGGCGGCGTCCTCGTAGCGGCCCATCGAGTGGAGGGCGACCCCGGCATTCACGTAACCCAGGGCCGTGGGCTTGATCGCGATGGCCTTCTCGTAGGCGGCCAGGGCGTCGCCGAAACGGCGCTCGTCCTGCAGGGCCTGGCCCAGGCTGTTCCATCCGCGCTCGCTGCCGGGCCGCTTGGCGACGGTGTCCTGCCAAAGGGCCACGCGGGACGCGTGCAGCGCGGTGCGTCGATAGCCGGCCGCGCCGAGCGCGAGGGCCAGCACGAGGACGGCCACCGCAAACAGGCGCCCGCGTTCATGCCGGCGCGCGAGCCTCCACAGCCCGGTCGCCGCCAGCGCGACCAGCGCCGCCAGCGGAGCATACATCCGGTGTTCGGCAACCGGCTGCCCCGTGACGGGGAAGAAGCTGGACGAGGGCGCCAGGAGGGCCCAGAAACACAGGGCCGCGAACCCGGCGCGCGGGTGGCGACGCAACGCCCAGCCCGTCAGCGCGAGCAGGGCGAAAATGAGCAGCAGTTGCGGCCAGACCTCGGCCGGCCCGCGCACCAGGCCCTCGCCATAATCAAAGACCAGCGCCGCGGGCCAGACGGACAGCCCCAGCAGGCGGGCCAGGCCCCACGCCTGGGTCAGGGGATAACGCCAGAACGTGTCCGGCGTGAACCCGCCCTTGGGGATGTGCGACGAAACGGGGAAATGCCGGGAGATCGGCCAGAGCAGGGTCAGCGCGAGGGCGAGGTAGAAGAGCCCGCGCCGGCGGAACATTTCCTTCCACGACGTGGCCAGGAAGATCCGGTCATAGGTCATGGCCAGCAGGGGCGCCGCGGCCATGGATTCCTTGCTCCCCATGCCGAGCAGGCAGGAGAAGACGGCCGCGGCCAGCCAGGCCCGGGCGACCCGCGGCGACGGGGCTGTCGGATCCGCCGGATCGCCCGCGGCCCGGTCCAGGCCGTACAGCAGCAGGAACAGGAAGAGCCCGACGCCCAGTTCCCCGCGCTGGGAAAGATAGTTCACCGCGGCCGTCGTCAGCGGGTGCACGGCCCAGAGCAGCGCGGCGGCGAATCCCAGCCCCCGCGCGGCGGGTTCCTCGACCCCGGCGCGCCGGAGCGCGCGGCGCACGAGGCCGAACAGCGCCAACACGGCGGCCAGGTGGAACAGGAGGTTGGTCCGGTGATACCCGCGAGGATCCAGGCCCGAGAGCGCATAGTCCACGCACATGGTCAGGTTGATGAACGGCCTCGAGTAGAACGTCATTTCCACGGTCGGCGGATTCAGGACGGCGGACGGCGGCCACAGCCGCCGGATGGCCGGGTTCTCGACGATGTTGTAGCCGTCATCCATGAGGAAGGAGACGTTCAGCGTGCCGCGGTAGACGGCCGCGACGGCCAGGCCGAGCGCCAGCGCGGCCATCCAGGCGGGTGGCATCCATTTCCGCGCCGCTGGCGCCGGCGCGCGCGGCGAGGCCTTCTGCTTCAGTTCCCGTTGTCTCGCCACGGCTGTCCCTTCCTATAGATATCCAGGCGGGCTTCGTACGGGGCGGCCAGGTTGGTCGCGCCCTGTTCCCGGGCCAGTTCCAAGGCCTGTTTCGCGGAGGCGACGGCGTCCTGGAACTGCCCGGCCTCGGCCTGGGCGGCCGCCAGCGTGGCCCAGATGGCCGGGACGGTCTTCCCGGAGCGGTCCACGGCGCGCCGGGCGAGTTGCACCGCTTCCTCGCCGTCGCGCAGCGCCGCGTTGGTGGACGTGGCCAGAATCCAGGCCGCGTTGTTCAGCGAAACGGCATGCCATGGCTCCAGGTTCAGGTGGCGCCGGGCCATGTCCAGCCCCTCCTCGGCGAAGCCCTTGTCGATCAGCGCGCAGGAGAAATCGAAATACGCCTGGGCCGGCGCCCCGCAGAGCCGCGCGCCGTCGAGCAACGCGGAGCGGGCCTCCTTCGTTCGCCCCTGCGCGAGCAGCGCGACGGCCAGGCCGCGGTGCGGCTCCAGGAGGGTCGGGTTGATCCGGATCGCCTCGCGGTAATGGGGCAGGGCCTCGTCCAGGCGCCCCAGGGCCGCGAGGCTCTCCGCGAGGTACAGGTGGGCCAGGGCATGGTCGGGCCGCAGGGCCAGGGCGCGCCGCTGGGCCTCGACGGCCTCCTCCTGCCGGCCGAGCGAGGCCAGGGCGATGCCCAGCCGGTTCTCCGCGTCCGCGTTGGAGGGATCCAGGCGCAGCGCCTCGCGGTACTGGCGCAGGGCTTCCTCGCTGCGGCCCAGCGAGTTCAGCGTGATCCCCGCGTTCACGTGGACGAGCGAGGTCGGTTCCAGCGCGAGAGCCCGCTCGTAGGCCTTCAGCGCCTCCTCATGGCGTCCTTCGTCGTTGAACGCCTGCCCGAGGCTGTTCCAGGCGCGTTCGCTGGCCGGCCGCTTGGCGACGGTGTCGGACCACAGCACGACCCGGTTCGTGTACAGGCTGTTGCGGCAGCCCGCCGCGATACCCAGGGCGACCACCCATGTCCCGGCGACCGGCAGGAAGAGCCCGGCCCGCCGGCCCGTCAGCCGCCACACGCCCAGCGCGGCCAGCGCCAGCGGGCCGGCGAGCGCCGCGTACAAGCGGTGCTCCGCGATCGGCTGGCCCGTGACGGGGAAGAAGCTGGAGGAGGGGGCCAGCAGGGCGAAGAAGCACAGGGCGGGGAAGGCCAGTTTCGGATGGCGGAACAGGGCCCATGCCGTGAGCCCCGCGAGCGCGGCCATGAAGAGCAGCGGGATCCAGACCTGGCCCGCGTGGTTCACAAGCTGGTTGCCATAGTCGAAAATCAGAGGATGGGGCCAGGCTGCCAGCCGCAGCATCCGCGCCAGGCCCCAGGCCTGGGTCAGGGGATAGCGCCAGTAGATGTCCGTGTCGAAGCCCGTCTTCGGGACATGCGGCGTGTAGACGAGGATGCGGGCGACCGGCCAGAGCAGGGTCAGCAGGAGGGCCAGGTGGAAAAAGCCGCGCCGGCGGAACACCTCCCTCCACGACGCGCCCAGGAAGATCCGGTCGTAAGCCATCGCCAGGAAGGGCGCCGCGGCCATGTTCTCCTTGCTGCCCATGCCCAGGAGGCAGAAGAACACCGCTGCGGCGAGCCAGCCCGCGGCCCGCGCGCTCCCGGCCGGGCCGGGCGACCGGCGCTCCGTCGCGCGGTTGAGGCCGTACAGGGTCAGGAACAGGAACAGTCCGACGCCCAGCTCGCCGCGCTGGGACAGGTAATTCACCGCCGTCGTGTTCAACGGGTGCACGGCCCAGAGCAGCGCGATGGCCAGGCCCAGCGCCCGCGAGGCCTTTTCCTCGACGCCGGCCCGCGCGAGCGTGCGGCGCGCGAGGCCGAACAGCGCCAGCGAGGCCGCCAGGTGGAACAGCAGGTTGGTCCGGTGGTAGCCGAGCGGCGCCAGCCCGCTTCGGGCATAATCCGCGCACATGGTCAGGTGGATGAAGGGCCGCGTGCAGAAGGTCATGTTCACCGGCGGGGGATTCAGCGCCGCCGTCAGCGGCCACAGCCGGCGGAGGGCGGGATTACCGACGATGCTGTAGTTGTCGTCCAGCAGGAACGGGGCGTCGAGCGTCCGGCCGTAGACGAGGAACACGGCCAGCGCCAGCAGGGGGACGTGGATCCAACGGACCGCCGCGTTTTTCATCGCGGACCATGATACATCGGCGCGGAACCCACGGCAACGCGGCAGCGTCCTACCCCGCGGGCCGCGCGATGGCCTCCATTTCGCCGGACTGGCCGGTGACCAGGTTGGTCATCGCCACCAGGCCCGCGCCCAGGATCACCGCCGGCAGGTAGAACCATGCGCGGCGGGGCAGGGTCTTGAGATGGAGGCGCTCGGTGATCCAGTTGCAAACCGACACCGCGAAGTCGCCGGGATCCATCAGGCCCGACATGGCCTCAAGGCGGAACCCGCCCCGGGCGCACAGGTCGGCCAGCCGCGGCGGGTCCAGGAAGAACTGGTGGCGCGGGATCTGGAGGCCGTTCCAGTGCCGGGGAAAAAGGCTCCTCCAGCAGGTATTCCAGTTGGGCACCTGGAACAGCAGGAGCCCGCCCGGTTTCAGCAGCGAGCGGATGCGCCGCAGCGTTTCCACCGGGCGCACCAGGTGCTCCAGGACGTGGTACATGACCACCACGTCGAACTGCCGGCCCAGGTCGAGCTGGTCGAAATCGGCCTCGTGCAGGCGAATGCGGCTGCCCTCGGGCAGGCGGATGTGGCGCGCGTCGAGTTCGACGCCCACGAGTTCCACCGGGGCCGGGAACGCTTTTTCCAGGTAGGCCAGGAGGTTCCCGTCGCCGCAGCCGATCTCGAGGAGGGACGTGAGCGGGCGCCCGCCTTGGTGCCGGAGCAGCCGGCGCATGCGCAGGGCGTACCGGGCGTTGAACAGGCCGCGCATCAGGGGGCTCACCGCCCGGTCGAAGCGGACGTGGTAGTTGGTGTCGTAACAGCCGGGAAGCGAGGCCTCGTCGGGTCGCGTGGAGAGGTAGTGCAGCTGGCAATCCCGGCACCGCGAAATGGCGTACTCGCCGGGCACCCGGTTCTCCACGTCCCGCAGGCCCGCGAGCCGGAGTTCGCCGTTCCGGCTCCCGCACAGCGGGCAACCGCCCTCGACGATTTTAAGTTCCTGTGGCATGCCGCGCTCCTTTACAATCCGTCCGCCGGGGGTTCCCTCCAGGCTTTTCCTTCTGCGTACAGGGCGCGCCGCGGCCCGATGCGCAGGACCAGGCCGCTCATCCCGCGCGCCTGGGCGAGTCCCAGGGCCTCGCCGGCCGCGCGCTCGGCCTCGTCGTAGCGCCCCGCCGCCGCGAGCGCGGCGGCCAGGGTGTCGAGCAGCACGGGATCCGGCCCGCCGCTCAACTCCACCGCCCGCTGCGCCAGCCCGACCGCTTCCTCCGGCGGGGCGGGCGGGGCGTCATCCGTCGCGAGCAGCCACGCCGCCAGGTTCAGCGTCGCGACGTCGCCGGGACGCCGCTTCAGCGCGTTCTGGAAGAAACGCCACGCGTGGAGCTTCTCCCCCGCGCGCCACACGTCGGCATAGTGGGGGGCCAGGCTGTCGAAATCGCGGATGGAAGAAAGCCCCGCGGCCTGGAGGCGGCGGATCTCCGCGGCGGCCTCGTCGGGCCGGCCGGCCTCGTACAAGGCCCGGACGAGTTCGATGCGCCAGCCGAACTGCTCGGGCCGGTTCCGCGAGACCCGCTGGAGGCGCGGCACGGCCTCCTCCGCGCGGCCGGTGTTCAGGTACGCGAAGCCGAGCAGGACGTCCAGTTCGGTCACCTCGGGATACCCCTTCGCGCGGGCGTCCTGCAGCCAGGCGATGGCCTCGTCGTCGCGCCCGAGCCGGATCAGGGCGTCGGCATAGTTGACCACGCCGCGGGATCCCGCCGGGTTGAGCGCCGCGGCCTTCTTGAAGTACGGCAGCGCCTCGGCCAATGGCCCCCGCTCCATCAGCGCCTTGCCGAAACTGTTGTTCGCCAGGTCGCAATCCGGCTCGAGCCGGACCAGGCGGCCGAACATGGTGAACGAGTCCGCCCATAACGGAAGTTGCGCGCGGGTTTTCCATGCGCCGGCGCCGAGCAGCAGCAGGCCCGCCAGCGCGGCGGCCGCGGCGAGCGATCGACGCCGTTCCGCGAGGGCCGCGACTCCCCAGACGAGAGCCAGGCCCAGCCCGATGGACGGCAGGTAGGCGAACCGGTCCGCGTACGCCGCCAGCCCGAGCCGCACGCCGCGGATCACGGGAAACAGCGCGACGAGGAACCAGAGCCAGCCCACGGCCAGGTGCGGCGCGGCCTTGCGGCACCGCAGCAGCAGGAGTGTGACGCCGAGCAGGCCCGCCAGGGCGGCCAGGGTGACCGGCCAGCGCACGACGTCATGCTCGGGATAGAAAAGAACGAGCCGGACCGGCCAGCAGATCTTGGCGAGATACGCCCAGTAATTGGGCGGGATCAGGCCGAGCCGCGTCGCCGCGGACAGGTTCGAATCGGCCCCGCGGCCCGCGACGTGCGTGCCCAGGTTGATCAGGATGAACACGCCGGCCAGCAGGAACAGCGGAATTTTTTCCGCGAGGAGCCCGCGCCAGGTTTTCAGCCCGGCGGGATCCCGCGGGTCGCCGGCCCGCCGCAGCGGCCAGTAGTCCAGCAGCAGCAGGACGAAGGGCAGGACCAGCACGATGGCCTTCGACAGGAGCCCCATCAGCATCAGCGCCGCGAGGACGGCGAATCGCGCCGCGCCCGGCCGCTCGACGTATCGAACGTAGGCCAGCAGGCCGAGCAGGAAGAAGAGCCCGCTCAGCACGTCCTTGCGCGCGGTGATCCAGGCCACCGATTCCACGCGCAGCGGGTGCACGGCGAACAGGGCGGCGCAGAAGAAACTTCGCCAGCGGGATCCCGTGAGCCGGAACAGGATCCAGCACAACAGCCCCGCGTTGAGCGCGTGGAGCAGGATGTTGGTGGTGTGGTACCCGGCGGGCACGGGACCGTAGACCTCGCTGTCCGCCATGAACGACATCCAGAGCAGGGGGAGCCACCAGTCCTCGTAGACCGTGTGAAAGGCCCACCGGACGTTGTCCGCCGTCAGGCCCGTGGTCACGCGGAGGTTGCTCGCGACGTACTGGTCGTCGTCCAGCTTGACGTAGCCGTAGCGTGCCGCGGGCCGGAAGAGCGCGAACGTCAGCAGCGCCAGCAGCAGGGCCAACATGGCGGGCGCCCGCCGCGAGGCTGTCGGGTTTCCAAACATGGGGAAAAAGTAGTCGAAATTTCCAATGATTGGAAAACAAAAGAGGCGGCATCCGGAGCGTGTGCGCGGTCAATCCCGCCACGGCCGTCCGCGCCGGTAGCCTACCAGTCGTTGCTCGGTCCTGGCGGCCAGCGCTTCGTCGCCGGCGTGGCGCGCGATGTCCCGCGCCAGCTCCGCGGCGCGGATCGCCTCGTCGAACCGCCCGGCCTCGGCGTACGCGGCGGCCAGGGTGTCCCGGAACCCGGCCTCGTCCGGCGTGGCGAGCGCGCATGCCCGTTCCGCCAGGAGAATCGCTTCCGCGCCGTCGCGCAAGGCCGGGTCCCGGCAGGTAGCCAGGATCCACGCCAGGTTGTTCAGAATCTCCGCGGAATCCGGCCGCGCCGCCAGCGCGATCCGCCAGTCTGCCACAGCCTCCGCAAACCTGCTTTGCGCTAACTCGGCGGCGCCGCGCTGCGCCCGCTCCTTGGTTGTCAGGATCGGCTGTAACAGCGGTCCCGCGGGGCCGGCCGATGGGGCCGGAGCGGCGGGGCGCGCGCCGGTCTGAAGGAAAGCGCCTATCGCCTCCGCCGCCAGCGCATGCGCGGCGGCGTTCGGATGCGCGTCGTACCGATTGACGGTCCAACGGCGGCCTGGCGCGGACTCGAACACCCCCAGTAGGTCGAGATGCGGAACTCCCTGCCCCGTCCAGAAGGTGGCGAGCTTTGCATGAACAGCGCGGAACTCGTTGCCGGCCCCCAGGCCCTGCACGAAGGGGAAGGTCACGACGCGGAACCGGCCGCCCTGACTTTCCGCCAGGTCTCGCAGGGCCAGAAGCCGCCTCTGCTGTTCCTCCCACGTTGGGCCCGAGTAGGCCTTCTCCACGTACCGGTAGTACCCCGCCACGTCCGGGTCCGTCCTCGCCCTCCCGCGATGGTACAGCGTGTTGAACAGCAGGCTGTGGTTTACCCAGAATCCCGCCGGCCGGGCAAAGATCCGCCGGTTCATGCGGGCGTGCCCGGGCGCGATGTCGGAAATGTCGTTGGGCACATACACCAGCACCACCTCGTCCATCCCGTAGCCCTGCGCCCGCAGGTCCTGCAGCAGTTCCAGCATCTCGCCGGTGTCGTAACCGGCCTTGGCCAGGACGTGAACCTCGTATGCCCTTCCGTCCGGCAGCCGGTTCGCGAAACGGTCCCTGACGTTCGCCAGGCCGTGGCCCGCCGTGAAGGAATCGCCGACGAACGTGATCCGGCGCCTCCCGGGAGCGCACTGAATCGTGTATTCCGCGTCGTCGCGGAAGCCCGAGCGGTTCAGCCGCCAGTGCCGCTCGAACCAGCGCCGGGCGACGCGGGAGAGCCCGTAGGAATCAGACGCGTCGTGGAAAAACCGGAAGTAGGCTTCGCCGGCGGCCAGTCCGGCGGACACCAGGAAAACCGGGATCATGATCCGCGCCAGCCAGGTGACCGCATCTCGGCGCCGGCCGTCGGCGCGGCGGGAGAAGCGGATCAGGCCCGCCAGCGCGGCCGCGCTGACCAGCGGCGCGAGCGCCAGGATCGTGCACGCGAGAACGTCGCCTTTCATTCCCGCCGGATCCTTCCCTCGCGGTAGGCGGCAAGCCGCCGTTCCAGTCGCCGGGCGAGGTCCTCCTGGCCCGCTGCCCTGGCCAGGTCGAGGGCTTGGGCCGCCGCCCTCGCGGCCTCCTCGAACCGGCCGTTGGCGGCCAGCGCGGCGGCGAGGGTGTCGAGAAGGCCGGCGTCGGGAGAGCGGGTCGGGCCGATCGCCCTCTCGGCGAGAACGAGGGATTCGGCGCGGTCCTCCGCATTGGAATCCGGGTCGGTGGCCAGCAGCCAGGCGAGGTTGTTCAGCGACGGGAGGTGATGGGGCCTGTACTCCAGCGTGGCGCGATACTCGGCGATCGCCTCGGGACGCCGGCCCGCTTCGAGGAGCAGGTTGGCCAGGTTGAACTGCGCGTCGGCATATCCCGGCTGGATCTCCAGGCTCCGCCGCAGGTGTTCCTCCGCCTCGGCGCGGCGGCCCTGCGTGGCGTAGTGAGCCCCCAGGTTGTTCCGGGCGACGGCATTCGGGCCGGTGACGGCGATGGCGCGAAGGAACAGGCTTTCGCTGTCGCGCCAGGTCGCGGTCTGCCGGTGGGCGGCCCAGGCCAGCGGGAGCAGGACCGCGAACGCGGCCATTCGGGCCGTCGTCCTTTCCCCCAGCCACCGGTCCGCGCTCCAGGCCAGCAGGATCAGCAGCCCGATATGCGGAAGATACGTGTAGCGGTCCGCATGCGACTGGATGCCGACCTGGACGAGGCCGATGACCGGAATCAGCATGCCGAGATACCAGAACCAGCCGACGGGCAGGTGCGGCTGCCGTCGCCCGAGGCGCAACGCGAGCGCCGTGAAGCCCAGCAGGACGGCCATCGCCGGGAGCAGCCGGGACCACGGCGGAACGACGCCGGGATGCGGATAGAAGACGGCGAGATTCGCCGGCCAGAGCAGCAGGCGGATGTACTCGGCATAGGCCGCCACGGCATTGCCGGCCCGCACGGCCAGCGCAAACTGATCGATCGTTTTCAGGGCCCCGCCCGCGCGTTGGACGAGGAAGGTCACGACGCACGCGGTCGCCGCGATTGCCAACAGCGGGAGTTTTTCCAGCGCCAGGTGCCGCCATCCCTCGGCCGGCCCGCGTCCGAGGGGCCAGTAGTCCAGGAGCAGCATGACGAACGGCAGCGTGACGAGCATCGGCTTGGCCATCAGTCCGAGCGCAAAATAAAGACCCGTCGCCAGGTAGCGCCCGGCTGTGGGCCGGCGCGCGTACCGCTCGTAGGCCAGCAGCGTCAGCAGCCCGAACAAGGCGCAGAGCACGTCCTTGCGCTCGGACACCCAGGCCACGGACTCCACGCGCAGCGGATGCAGGGCCCATACCGCCGCCGCGAAAGCCGCGGGCCAGGCCCGGCCGGTCAGCCGCCGCAGCAGGCCGTACAGCAGCGCGCCGTTCAGGGCGTGCAGCAGCAGGCTGGTGAAATGGTGGCCGGCGGGGTTCAGGCCGAAGAGCGAGACGTCGAGCATGTGGGAGGCCAGGGTCAGCGGGAACCAGTTGGCGTCGTGCATGGACGTGAAGGCCCAGCGGACGCCCTCCCGCGTCAACCCCGCGCGGACGTGCGGATTGCCGGTGACGTAGAGATCGTCGTCAAACCGCACGAAATCATTCCGCAGCGCGCCGCCGAAGGCGACGAAGACGGACAGGAATATCAGCAGGGCGGGGCCCCACCGGAGCCGGGCCGGCGGCGGGGCGCTGGAGGCGTTTCCAGACATTGGAAAAAAGGCTAATCCCTTTTCCCAGACATTGGAAAAGAAAAAACTGAACAGGCTGAACAGGAGCCAACGGAATGAACGGAGGCGGCAGCTTTCTCCGCTCTCTCCGTTGCCTCCTGTTACTTCCAGTTCCGGATGGCCTTGGCCAGGTCGTCCTCGGACAGTTCGTAACCGGCAAGGATGCGGTCGCGGCCGCCGTACACGTAGGAGTAGCCCTTGTCCATCTCCAGCCCGAACCGCTTCACGGGGATCGCCAGGCCGTGACGATTGAGCGTCTCGAGGACCAGCGAGCCCATGCCGCCGGCCAGGAAATGCTCCTCCAGCGTGAACAGGCGGGGCGCCTTGCCGAGCGCCGCGACGAAGGCCTTCTCGTCGAAGGGCATGGCGAAGAGGTCCATCACGCCGAGGTCCAGCCCCTCGCCGGCGAGCCGGTTCGCGAGGCGCAGCGCCTTGTGCGTCATGTAGCCGGTCCCGATCAGCCACCCGGCCTTGCTCGGCCGCAGGACGGCGAAGCCCTTCGCGAGGTCCGGCGCGGCCTGGTAGAGCTCCGGCAGGACGGCGCGGTCGAGCCGGACGTAGTTCGCGTGCTTCATCCCGCAGGAATGCTCCGCGACGGCGGCGGCCATCGTGGAGTCGCTGACGCTGTGGATCGTGACGTGCGGGAACGCCCGCAGCGCGGCGATGTCCTCGAGGATGTGGTGGGTCGGGCCGGAATCCTCGTAACCGAAGCCCGCGCCGACGCCGACGATCGTCACGGGGATGTCCATGATGCTGTTCTCGACGCGGATCAGCTCGAGGACGCGGAACGTGGCGAACGGGGCGATGGCGTAGAGGAACGGGTGCTTGCCCTCCAGGGCCAGGCCGGCGGCGACGAGCAGGCCGTTCTGCTCGGCGATGCCCGCGTTGACGAACTGCCCGGGCAGGTCGCGCCGGAACTGGTCGAGGGCGGGCGCGCCCATGTCCGCGGCGACGGCGATCACCCGGCGGTCCTGCCGGGCGACCTCGTAAAGACGGGTCCAGAAGGCGTCGCGCTGGCTGACGTTATTCATCGCGGGCGCTCCTTTCGAGCTCGCGCAGGGCCTGCTGGGCCTCGTCGCCGCGCGGCGCGGCGCCGTGCCAGATGGGATTGCAGGCCATGAATCCCACGCCGGCTCCCTTGACCGTGTCGGCGAGGATCACCAGCGGCTGCACGGAGCGGCGCGACCGGACCCCCTTCAGCGCGTCGAGCAGGTCGTCGAACGAATGCCCGTCCACGCGCTTCACGCGCCAGCCGAACGCCTCCCATTTCTTCTCCATCGGCTCGAGCGCGAGGAAGTTCTCGGTGAAGTCGAGCACGCACTGGTAATTGCGGTCCACGATGGCGACGAGGTTGTTCAGGCGGTGGTGCCCGGCGAACAGCGCGGTCTCCCAGATCGAGCCCTCGTAGCACTCCCCGTCGCCGAGCAGGGTGAACACCAGGTGGTTCCGGCGGTCCATCCGCGCGGCGAGCGCCATGCCCGCGGCGAGGCCGAACCCGTGGCCGAGCGAGCCGCAGGTGATCTCCGCGCCCGGCACGCTCTTCTGCAGGTGCACGCCGAACGGCCCGCCCGCCTGCGCGAACTTCTGCAGGTCCTCCTTCGGGAAGTAGCCCAGGTCGCCGAGGACGGTGTAGAGCATCGGGCTGGCCTGCCCCTTGCTCAAGATGAACCGGTCGCGGTCCTCCCAGGCGGGGCGCTTCGGGTCGAACCGCAGCGCGCCGCCGTGGAACAGGGTCGTCAGGATTTCCGCGCAGGAGAGCGAGCTGGTGACGTGCCCGGTGCCCGCGCGGATGCAGGTCTCCAGCATGGTCTTCTTCAGTTCGTAGGCCTTGGCCTTCAGTGTCGCCGCCATAGCATGCCTCCCGGCTTTCGCGCGATCTCCCTACGCCGAAGCGGACTCCAGCAGCTTCCGCCTGATCTTGAACCCTAGCATCTTTTCGAGGTGCGCGCAAACGGCGGGCCCGAACTTCCGGCGGATCATGGCCTGGTAGCGCGCGTCGCGGAAATAGGTCTCAAAGGCCCGGTCGCGGAACGCCAGCACCTCGGCGCCGGTCAGGCGCCGCGTGGGCAGGGGCTGCGTGTAGAAGCTGTGCTGGGAGAAGGCCTCCCAGCGGTCCGGCACGGTCCCCGCCGCGCGGGCCTGCGCGTACAGCCGCGAGCCGGGATAGGCCATGACGGTGTAGAAGTTGACGAACTCGCAGTTGAGCTCCAGCGCGAGGTCGAGCGTCTCCTGCATCGTGCCGGCGTCCTCCTCCGGCAGGCCGAACATGTAGTTGCCGATGATGCAGATGCCGTGGTCCTGGATCTTCCGCACGGTGGACACGATGTCGCGCCGCAGCATCTTGTTCACCGACGCGCGCACCCGCTCGTTGGCCGACTCGATGCCGAGGCACAGCCAGTTGAGCCCGGCCTTCTTCATCTTCGGCAGCAGCGCCTCGGGGATCGTGTCCACCCGCGCGTAGGACCAGAAGTTCATGTCCAGCCCGCGTTCGATCATCCGGTCGCAGAACCGCTCCACCCGCGCGGGGTTCAGGACGAACAGCTCGTCGGCGAGCCGGATGTTCCGCACGCCGTGTTTCTGCGCGAGGTGCGCGGCGACCTCCACGACGTGCTCGATCGGCCACGGCCGCAGGCCCGGCTTGCCGCCGGTGAGCGTGTGGATGCAGCAGTAGTCGCAATCGTAGGGGCAGCCGAGCGACGAGTAGATCGAGGCATACGGCGAGCGCACGTCGGAGAAGTCGGGCGCCTTCGAGCGGGCGAAATCCTGGAAGCAATGCCAGTTGTGCGCGCGGTAGTTATGGAGGCCCGGCAGCAGGTCCCACGCGTACTCCGGCAGCTCCTCGTCCAGCTTGCGCGCCACGGGCGCCGGGCCGTTGAAGGCCGGCCCGTTTTCCGTCCGCCGCCACAGGCCCGGGATGTCCTCCGGGCGCTGCTTCCCGTGGTAGTGCGCGGCGAGGCCGAGGAGGGTGTGCAGGCCCTCGCCCTGCACGATGAAATCCGCGGGCTCCTCGCGCAGCGTCTGCTCGGGCAGCGCGGACGGGTGCGTGCCGCCCAGCGCGACGGGCAGGTCCGGCGCGGCCTCCTTGAGCGCGGCCAGCGCGGCGCGCGCGGCGGGCATGGTCTGCGTGGAGGCCGAGGGATGGTGCCCGTACACCAGGATCACGGCGAGGCGCGGCTCGTGCCGCCGCAGCGCGTCGCGCGCGATGTCCGCGTCCCAGCCCTGGATGTGCGCGTCATGGATGGCGACATCGAGGCCCTTGCGCCGCAACGCGCCCGCCAGCAGCAGCGCCCAGATCGGGGGATCAACGGCCGTGAACTCACGGGCGAGGTCCTGGTAGATGGCTTTCTGGTTGCCGGGATGGATGAACAGAATGTCCGACGCCATGCGGCCCGCCTTCCGGTCTAGCCCCTGACGGCCTTGATCACCACGTCGCTCACGAAATCGATGTCGCCCGCATCCAGGGACTGGTTGTTGGGCAGGAAGAAGCCGCCATCGTGGATGCGGTCGGCCACCGGGGCCGAGAAGACGCCGTGCCGCTTCGTCCAGAAGGGATGGCGCCCGAGGTTGCCGGCCGAGAAGAGGCGCGTGTCGATCTCGTTCTTCACCAGGGCGGACACGATGACCTTCCGCTGGGCGTTCGACGCCGCCACGCCGCCGAAGGAGATGCTGCTGATCAGGTCCGCCTCGCCCACGCGGGCGAATTCCACCGCGCCCTCGAGCCGCTGCTGGTAGCGGCGGTGGTTCTCCGCGCGGCGCCGCACCGTCTCGTCGAGCCGCGGCAGCTGGCTCAACCCGATGCGCGCGGTCAGGTCCAGCGGACGCAGGTTGAACCCCGGCAGGATGAACGTGAACGGGCAGTGGAACGAGTCGACGCCGTGCTCGGCCATGAGCTCGCGGTACTTCTCCGGCGGCAGGTCCTTGCACCAGCCGTGGCTGCGCAGCATCAGCAGGTGGTGGTACAGCTCCTCGTCGTTGGTCGAGACCATGCCGCCCTCGATCGTCGACATGTGGTGCCCGTAGAAAAAGGAGAACGACGACATCGCCCCGAACGTCCCGACCTTGCGCCCCCGGAAGCGCGCGCCGTGCGCCGCGCAGCAGTCCTCCATCAGGTTGAACTTGTACTTTTCCTGCAGCGCCAGGATCGGCTCCATGTCCGCGGGCGTGCCGAGCACGTGGACCAGGATCACGTTGTCCGGGCGATGCTCGCGGAGCAGGCGCTCCAGCGCGCGCGCGTCCAGGCTGTAGCGGAGGGGGTCGGCCTCGCACATGACCGGCTTCCACCCGAGCTGCAGGCTCGGCCCGACCGTGGTGCTCCAGCCCACCGCGGGCACGACGATCCCGCGGTTCCGCGACCGCCCCGTGCTGTCCAGGGCCGCGTACATCAGCAGGTTCGCCGACGAACCCGAGTTGCAGAACACCGAGTACCGGACGCCCAGCCACTCCGACCAGGCCTTCTCGAATTCCCGCGTCACGTGCGCCATCGTCAGGCGGGGATAGGCGCGCAGCCAGTCGATCAGTTCGCGGATGTCGGCCTCGGTGATGGTGTCCACCGCGAGGTCGTAGCGCTTGCTCTTGAAGGTCGTTGTCATCGCCCGGCCGCGGCTTTGCCCGAATACGCGGGGGCCCGCCGTAAACCGTCACTCTCTATCCTAAACCACGGGTCGTTGAACAGAGAAATCAAACCGCCTGGAACGGGGCCGCGGGCGGCCCTCAATGGACCAGCTCGGAACTGTCCGGGTCGCCCGGCTCGGCGTCCGGCGCCGAGGGCGGGAGGGATGGGGCGGCGGCGGAGATCCCCAGCTGACGGTCGGTCAGGAAGTCCGAGCGGCCCTCCTTCAGGGCTCGCGCCAGCCGGCGGGCGGTCAGGACGGCCCCCATGGCGCCGGACTTGGCGATCATCGGGCGCCAGCGCCACGGGGCCAGGTAAATGCTGGCGAAGGCCTCGTTCTGAATCTCGACGAGGTCGGCCGGGCTCAAGTCGCCGACCGTCATCACGGCGGCGTTGTAGCGGCGGTACTGCGAGAAGTCTTCGGTCTCCAGCCGCAGGCCCATCTCCCCGCGCCGGGCCATCTCGTACAGCTCGGTGCCGGGATAGGGCACGGCAATGCTGATGTTGGCCTGCTCGATCTCGCGCGATTCGCGCAGGAACCGCAGCGTGGCGCGGATCGTCTCGCGCGTCTCGCCCGGCAGGCCGATCATGCACGAGTTCAGCGTCTCGATCCCGTGCTTCCGGGTCAGGCGGTTGGCCTGGATGTAACTCTCCAGCGGCACCTGCTTGCGCATCGTCTTGCGGATGCCCGGGTCCACCGACTCCAGGCCGAACGACAGCCGGATCAGCCCGGCCTTCCGCATCAGCCGCACCGTCTCCTCGTCCACCAGGTTGGCCCGCGTGCTGCCCTCGAATGTGATGTTCAGCCTCGCCTCGATCAGCAGGCGGCAGATGGCGCGGATGTGCTCGCGGTGCAGCGTGAGCGTGTCGTCCATGAACATGAAATGCTCGATCCCGAAGCGCTCGACGCAATCGCGAATCTCGTCGAGAACCAGCGGCGGGTCGCGTCGCCGCGTATCGCGCCCGAACACCTTCGTGCTGCAGAAGATGCAGCGATAGGGGCACCCGCGCACGGTCATGATGGACGTGAACCGCTTGGCGCCCTCCAGCGTCCCGAGGAAATAGCGGTCCGCCTTCAGCAGGTGCCGCGCGGGCACGGGCAGGGCGTTCAGGTCCTCCACCGGAAGGGCCGGGCCGGTGTACCGGACCTTGCCGTCCTGGCGATAGAGCAGCCCCGGCACGTCGCCGGGGTCGCGCCCGTCGGCGAAGCGCTCCAGGAAGGCCGGCCACGTCCGGTCGGCCTCGCCGATGAAGGCGAAGTCCATCTCCCGCGGGAACGCCGCCTCGCGCAGCACCGTCACGTGCGGCCCGCCGATCGCGATGGGCGCCGCCGAGCGCTTCCGGATCTGCGCCGCCAGGTCGCAGGCGATGTGGTAGAAGGGCGTCGTCGCCGTGACGCCGACGAGGTCGGGCTTTTCCGCCAGCACCCGGTCCACGGTCGTCTCCATGGGCAGCGCCTCGGCCTCGGCGTCGGTGATGCGGACCCGGTGGCCGGCGGCCTCCGCGATCGCCGCCAGGTAGGCGAGGTTCAGGGGCGGCCACTTGCCCGCCTTTTTGGCGAAGTGCGCGATCTGGCCGTACTCCTCCGTCCACTGCGGATATACGAGGCTGATGTTCATGGGGCGGGCGGAGACTCGTCATTCAAGAGCGTCTCGATGCCGTTCAGCAGGTAGGCGGCGAT
The DNA here is from genome assembly GCA_022710725.1 of Verrucomicrobiota bacterium. Taxonomy (GTDB): domain Bacteria; phylum Verrucomicrobiota; class Kiritimatiellia; order CAIQIC01; family JAGNIJ01; genus JAGNIJ01. The sequence continues at coordinate 33,660 of JAKLGK010000001.1, read as the reverse complement.
CTCGTCGTAGACCGCCTTGGCGCGCGCATCGCGCAACAGCGCCTCGTACTCGGCGCGCGACAGCACCACGCGGTCCGCCGGTTTCTTTGCCCGGCTTCGGCGCCGGCTGGTGGGGCGTTTCTTCATGCCGGCGGTCCCGCTTTCTTGCGCCAGCGCCAGGTCTCCCTGATCACCTGGCTCATGTACGCGCAGGGCCAGCGGACCAGTTGCAGCTTCCGCGTGCCGCCGATCCGCGCCGGTTCGTCCGCCGGGACCTCCCCGATCTTCAGCCGGCGCTTGGCCGCTCGCACCGACAACAGCGGCTCCACGCCCATGATGGTCCGGAACCAGCGTTCGGGGGCGTATCCGTCGTCGAGGTCCAGCTCGAGCTCCCGGTACAGCGAGGTCCGGTAGGCGCGGAACATGACGAGGGCGTCCGTGTACGGGCGGCCCCACGCATGCCCGTGGAGCAGGTTGATGGCGCGCGTGAACAGCCAGTTCCCGAAACCCGTCATCCAGTCGTCGTCCGCGCTCTTCGCCGGGGGCCGGTAGCGCGAGGCGATGACCATGTCGAAGCCTTCCTTCATCTTCGCGATCAGCGCCGGGATGACCTCGGGGATCGAATTGCCGTCCGGGCTGAACGTGATCACGACGTCGCCGCGCACGTGGGGAAAGCCCTCGCGGTAGGCGTGCCGCAGCCCCTTGACCTGCTGCCGCACCACCTCGCAACCCTGCCCGCGCGCGTATTCCGCCGTGCCGTCGGTGGACAAGTCCACGACCAGGATCTGGTCCACCCATTCCCGCCGGATGCGCGGCAGGATCTGGCGCATGGACTCGATCTCGTTCAGCGTGGGGATGAAGAGCGTGGTCGTCATGAAAGCCGGGGCTCCCGGCGCGGAGGGGCCGCTTCTGTCGTCCGCCGAAACATGGGTTTCTTATAGCACGCCGCGCCGTGAAACGCCCGGAAAAAAGACGCTATTCCCGCCAGGCAAGGCCCTGCTCGTAGCGGGCCAGCCGCTCGCCGATCCGCCGCGCCGCGGCCGGGTCGCCCTGCTGCTGCGCCTGCGCGACCGCCTCCCGGGCGAGCGCCTGCGCCGCCTCGAACTGCCCGTTCGCCGCCCGGGCGGCGGCGAGGGTGTCGAGCGCGTGGTAATCGCGGTCCGTCAGCGCGGCGGCGCGGGTCGCCAGCTCCAGGGCCCGGGGCGCGTCCCGCACCGCGTCGTCCGGCGCCGTGGCCAGGACCCAGGCCAGCTCGTTGATGAACACCGCGTTCTCCGGCTCCAGCCGCGCGGCGTGATCGAGGTCCGCCGCGGCCTCCTCGTGCCGCCCGAGCAGGCGGCGGATCATCGCGCGCCGCGTCAGGATGCTCGGCCAGTCCGGCATGATGGCCAGCGCGGCGTCGAGGTCGGCCGCCGCCGCGGGAAGGTCCCGGCGATCGAAATGGATCTTGGCGCGGTTGACCAGCGGGTTGACGTAGCGCGGGTTCAACTCCAGGCTCCGGGCGTAATCGGCCAGCGCGGCGTCGGTCTGTCCCTGCCCCTGGTAATAGTAGCCCCGGTTGTACCAGGCCCGCGCGTTGCCGGGCCACTTGGCGATCGTGTCGGTCCACAGCGCCGCGGCGGTCCGGAACCGCGTGTTGCGATGCGCGGTCAAGCCGCCGAGGATCACGGCGGCGGCCGCCAGGGCGAGCCCCGCATGCCGCGCGTTCCACCGGCGGTCCCGCCCCAGGGCCTCGGCCCCGAGGACCAGCAGCAGCATCGCCGGCGCCAGCGGGACGTACATGCGGTGCTCCGCGATGGGCTGGCCCGTCACGGGGAAAAGGCTCGCGGGCGCAAGGACCGCGAAGAAACAGAGGGCCGCGAACCCGACGCGGGGGAAGCGGAACCAGCTCCAGGCTCCGAAGCCCATGAGCAGGACAAGCCCGATGGCGGCGGCGCGGACGTCGGCGAGGCGGAGCGCCATGCCGAGGCCGTAGTCGAAGATCAGCGGATGCGGCCACAGCATCAGCCGGATCATGCGGTTCAGGCCCCACGTCTGTGTCAGCAGGTAGGCGTGCCACGTCGTCGGATTCATGACGTCGCCCTGGGCCTGCGGCGAGAAGGTAAGGTGTTTCCAGAGCGGCCATATCCAGGTCAGCGCGAGCAGCAGGTAGAAGCCCCATCGCCGGCGCAGCGCCTCGCGCCACGAGCCGGCAAGGAACACCCGGTCGTACGCCAGCGCCAGGAACGGCGCGGCGGCCATCGTCTCCTTGCTGCCCATGCCCAGCAGGCACAGCAGAACGGACAACGCCAGCCACGATCGGCTGGAGGTGGAGTCGGCCAGGGCCGCCCGGTTCAGGGCGTATAACATCAGGAATAAAAACAGGCCCACCGCCAGTTCGCCCCGCTGCGAGGGATAGTTCACCGCGGCGGTCAGGAGGGGGTGCGCCGCCCAGAGCAGGGCGGCGGCGAATCCGATGAACACCGCCTCGCCGTCCGATCGGCCGACGGTCGCGAGCGTGCGCCGGACCAGGCTGAAAAAGGCGAGCGTGGCCAGCAGGTGAAAAATGACGTTCGTCAGGCGGAAGCCCATGGGGTTCAGGCCCCAGATCGCGTAGTCCACGCAGGCCGTGAGGTTGATCACCGGCCGCGCATAGAAGGTCATGTTGACGGGCGGCGGGTTCAGGGCCATCCAGGGCGGCCAGAGGGCGCGGACCGCCGGGTTTTCCACGATGCTATAGGAATCATCCAGGACGAAAGGCCCCTGGATACCATTGGCATAGACCGCGATCACCGCCACGGCGAGAAGGAGCATCGCGTTCCCTCTGGTCAGCCTCGTCTGCATGGCCCGGCATTCTACGGCCGAAGAAGCGGCGGCGAAAGTCGTTTCTCCAGGTTTCATTCGGATTGCTTAAGGCTGTGCCCGTTGCCGGATCCAGTGTGCTGATTAAAGTGGCGCGGCGCCGGAAACGGCGCCGCGCTTTTTTTCACTCCACCACGACCCGGTAGAACCACGGGCCTTCCGCGGCGGCGGTGGCGTCGGTGTGCGTGTTCACCGGCGGGTCGGCGGGGATGCCGGACTGGAAAATACTGAACGCGCTCGAAGAGAGGTTGGTGGTGCGCTCGAGCCGGTACGTCCGGCCCGCGACGCTGTCCCAGCGGATGACGGGGAATTCGCCCGGCGCCTCGTCCGGCGTCTCGACCTGGAAGAAGGAGGAGGCGTTGGTCGGGTGGCTCCCGGCGTAGACCTCGTCGCCGTCGTTCATCGAGTCGTCGTCGGAGTCGGGGTCGAGCCGGTCCGTGCCCATCGGGGCCTCGTCGCCGTCGGAGAGCCCGTCGGCGTCCGCGTCTTCGTAGCGGCTCCAGAAGGACGATTCCAGCGCGCCGATGTCGGCGATGTCGTTCTGGACGCGGCCGGCGAACGCCAGGTCCTGCGCGCCGGACATCCAGGCCTGGTTCGTGGCGCGGTTGATGCAGGGCGAGTTGGTCGAGAGCCGGAAATCGCCGCCCGCGAGGTCCACGAACGCGGGGTCGTTCGTGATCGTGCCCGCGCCGAAGCCGGTGTTCGGCACGCAGCTGTAGAGCACCGAGCCGCCGTAGGCGTTGGTCAGGTCGCCGCCGGTGTTGTGGTAGACGATGGAGTTCAGGCTCGTGCCGCCCATCGCGTAGAAATAGATGCCGCCGCACTCGCCGCCGGTGTTGTGGACCATCGTGCAGCTCTCGGCGCGCCCGCCGGAGCGCATCATCATCGCGCCGCCCCAGCTCAACGTGGAGTTGTCGCGGATCAGGCAGCCGCGGACCACGCCGCCCATGTAATAGAACTTCACCGCGCCGCCCTGCCAGAGGCCGAAATTGTTGGAGATCACGCAGTTTCGCAGGAGGCCCCCCATGTGCAGGTAGGCCCCGCCGCCCTCGCCCTCGAGGTTGTTGGTATTGGCGGTATTGCCGGCGATGAGGCAGTTGGCCGCCGTCCCGTTCGTGAAGATCGAAATGCCGCCGCCCTGCATCCAGGACAGATTGTTCACGATCTGGCAATTGCTGACCACCCCGCCGATCTCGCAGGCGATCCCGCCACCCCGCGCGCCGGCGGCGCCGCCGACGAAATTGTTGGTGATGACGCAATCCACGACCAGCCCGCCCTCGTACATGCAGATGCCGCCGCCCGCCGTGGTCGCTCGGTTGCCGCGGATGACGCAGTTGCTGATGATGCCGAGGGAGAAGACCGCGGCGCTGCCGCCGTAATTGACGCCCCGGTTGCCGGTCAGGATGCAGTTGTTCAACCGCCCCCAGCCGCCGACCAGGGCCGCCCCCCCGCCCTTGTAGGCCAGTATCCCGTCGCCGACGCAGTTGGTGAAGGTGAAGCCCTCGACCGTGGCGTTGCTGATGATTGCGCCCCGTCTGTCGCCCAGGCCGTTGATCGTGGTCGCCTCGGGTCCGTTCACGCTTCGCAGGATTACCCCGTTGGTGACGGCGAGCATGGTGTAACCGTACGGGTAAACGGACTTGCGGGCGCCGGTGTACGTGCCGTTGGTCACGAGGACCAGCCCGCCCGCCGCCGCCCGGTTGATCGCGAGCTGGATGTTGGTCGAGGCCATCGCCCAGTTGGTGTAGGGCGCCACGGGCGTGGGGTTGGCGACGTTCACGTAGTTCGTCGCGGCGTGGAGTGGCAAGATGAGGGAAACGAATACAAGGGGTAGGGCGGCTTGGCCCAAGCCGCCGCGGCGCGCTCGGGCGTGAGCCCCCGTTGGGGGCAACGCCCCTCTCACGGCGCGAGCGCGCCCTGCCCCGGGGCTGCGCATGCACGGCATCATGATTTTCCTCACCAGTTCGTCCGCGTCACCGTCGGCCGGAAGTGCCGCGCCGGGTCGGCGAACGCGTTTGTGTAGTACATGAACCCGGCGACGCCCGGCAGGTTGGTCTGGCCCGCGACCGCCGCCCAATCGCCCGTGACCAGGTTGACCACGGTCTCGACGCCGTACACGCGGTTCGTGATGCCCTGCCAGCGGACCACGGACCGCCCGGCGGCGTCCGGCCCGATCAGGCCCCGGAAGTAGAGCGCGCCGTTGGTGGGCGAGGTGCCGGTGATCATCCCTTCTTCCCAGTCGTCCTGCCCGTCGCCGTCGGTGTCGGTCAGGAAGTCGGACGTGCCGAACCGGCTGCGCTCGATGCCGACGACGAGCCCTTCGCCGTCGGTGTCCACGTTGGTCCAGACGCTCTCGTACGCGCCGATGTCGGCGTAGAGGTGCTTGAGGCGCGCGGTGGCGTCGAGGTCCACGGCGTTGGTCATCCAGTCCTGGTTCAGCCCCTGCTCGACGCAGGGCGAGTTCGAGGCCAGGCGGTAGTCCCAGGCCGTCCAGCTCTCGAAGCGCGGGTTGTTGGTGAAGTTCACGAGCCCGGCCGGCGCGGGCTCCGCGCAGCAGTAGCTGAACGCGCTTTGCTCGGGGTTGGCGATGTTTTCCGCGTGGTTGGAATAGACGATGCTGTTGAGCACCGTGCCGCCGCTGTTGCAGAGAATCCCGCCGCCCCGGCCGACCGACGCGTAGTTCTCCACGACCGTGCAGTTCTCCACCAGCCCGCCCAGGCGCAGGAACACGCCGCCGCCGCTACCGAAGCCCCACTGCGGGTCGGCGGCGTTGTGGTAGAACAGGCAGTTGCGGATCAGCCCGCCCTGGTAGGTCCGGACGCCGCCGCCCATGTTCCAGGCGAAGTTGGTCTGCAGCACGCAGTGGGTCAGCGTGCCGTCCAGGTAGAAGTAGGCGCCGCCGCCCTCGGAGGAGAGGTTGGACGAGATCAGGCTGGCCGCGCAGGTGCCGCCCTCGTAGAACGCCACGCCGCCGCCCTCCATGTTGGCGTTGTTCTGCTGGATGAGGCAGTTGGATACCATGCCGCCCATCATGAGCAGCGCCCCGCCGCCCCGCGTCGTGGCCTGGTTGGCCCACAGCCGCGAGCCCGCAAGCAGGCCGCCGTTGAACAGCGTTGCGCCTGCGCCCTCCTCGGCCGTGTTGTGGCGGATCACGCACCCGGTGACCGAGCCGCCGCCGTACAGCAGCACGCCGCCGGCGTGGCCGGGCGACTGGTTGCTGTAGATGTGGCAGTTGACCACCTGCCCGTGGCCGTTGAGCACCACGCCGCCGCCCTCGCCGCCGGGGCTGCCCGCCGCGCTGCCCTGGGTGATGCCCAGCCCCTCCAGGACAGCCAGCGGGTCCTCGAGCCGGAACACCCGGTGGCTGTTGGCGCCGTCCACGACAGTGACCTCCGGCCCGTTGACGCCGACCAGCCGCAAGGGCTTGTTCACGATCAGCTCCGTCCCCTCGGCATACACGCCGTTGGTGATCAGGATCGTGTCGCCGGCCACCGCGACCGCGACGGCGGCCGAGATCGAATGCGCGGCGTCCGCCCAGGTCAGGAAGGGCGGGTTGTGCGCGCCGGCCTTGTCCACGTAGCGGATCGTGCCGTCGGCCACGGTGACCGTCACGGTCGCGGCGGCGTAATCGGTGTTGTTGTACGCGGACAGGACCACCGGGTAGCTGCCGGTGACGGACCAGGAGTAAGAAACGGTCAGAGCGTCGGATACGACGGCCGTGCCGAAGCCGCCGGCGTCGATGGTCCACAGGGTGTGCGCGGGCTTGCCGTCCACGAGCGCCCAGAATTGCAGCGGGAAGCCCGGTCCGGTGGCGAACGCGTCCCCCGCGATGGCGACGGCCAGGGCGCCGGTGAGGCCCGGCGGGTAGATCTCGTCGGCCCCGATTTCCACGCGGCCGTCGAGGACGCGCGTCTCGCCGTCGCAATCGGCGGCGATCGCCGCCGCGTGGACGTTCGAGCCGGCGTTGAAGCACGGGGAGTTGGTCAGCAGGTGCGGGTTGTTGAGCCCGGCGAGCCCCGGGGCGTTGGTCAGGTGGCCCGGGCCGGGGGGCAGGGGCTGGGTGCACACGTTTTCATAGGTGATCCCGCCGGCGACGTTCAGCCAGTTGGGCCCCATGGGGCCGAGGTTGTGGTACACGATGGAGTTGTACACGCCCCCGCCGCCCTCGCAGTACACGCCGCCGCCCTGCGCCAGCGCCTGGTTGCGGACGAGGACGGAGTTGATCACCTCGCCGCCGTAGTAGCAGAGCGCGCCGCCGCCGAACATCGCCGTGTTGCCCGTGAACCAGCAGTTCTGCACCGAGCCGCCGTAGTAGCACAGCACGCCGCCGCCGTACTGGTCCGCGCTGCAGTTCAGGAACCGGCAGTGCCGCACCGTGCCGCCGCTGATCAGGACCACACCGCCGCCGCCCCCGAACATGTCCGCGTGGGCCAGGCCGTTGCTGAACGTGAAGCCTTCGACGAGGACATTGGTCTCGAACAGGACGAACCCGCGGTGCGCGCCCTCGCCGTCCAGCGTCGTGTGGTCCCAGCCGTTGACGCTGCGGATCACCAGGGGCTTGTCCACCAGGATGCCCGCCGGCTCGCGGTACACGCCGTTCGACACGACCACCACGCCGCCGTAGGCCGCCGCGGAGACGGCCTCGGTGATGGACGTGGACGCGTTGGCCCAGCTGGCGAACGGCCAGACGTGCGCCCCGCCCGGCGCGACGTAGTTGGTCTGCGCCTCCGTCACGTGCACGGTGACGAACCCGTCCCCGTACCAGATCCCGTTGAACGCCTGCAGCATGATCTGGTAGTCGCCGGGCGTGTTCCAGGCGTAAGTGACGGACGGCACGTTGGTGAACTGGGCCAGGCCGTCCGGCGCGTCCGGGTCGTTCACGTTCCACACCATCCACCGCACCTGGCCCTGGACGTCCGAGTAGAACGTGAGGGGCGTCTGGACGGTCACGTTGGTGCCCGGGGCGTAGATGCCGCCCCGGATTTCGCTCACGAGGTTCGTCGGGTCCATCTCGTCGCACCCGATGTCCGCGGCCGGCCCGGCGATGCGGGGCTCCAGGTCGATGTCCGTGCCGATGGCCCAGGCATTGTCCCCCGCGTCGACGCAGGGCGAATTCGTCAGCAGGTGGGGATTGAGCCGGCCCGCCAGCAGGGGGGCATTCGTGAGGTTGCCGGTCCCGCCGGGGTCGGGCTCGACGCAGCAATGCTCGTACGTCGGCGCGGCGCCGGTCTCGTGGAACCAGTTGTCCCCGAACGCCGCAAGGTTGTCGCGCAGGATCGTGTTCCGCACGGTCCCGCCCAGGTCGCTCCAGAGCCCGCCGCCCTGGAGGTAGCAGGTGTTGCCGACGATCGTGCAGTGGGCGACCGTGCTGTACTCGCCCCACGACGCGAGGGCCACGCCGCCGCCCTGGTTCGAGGCGACGTTCCCGGCGAAGAAGCTGTTGTAGAGGTCGCCGCCGTTGACCAGGTGCGCGCCGCCGCCGTCCATGGCCGTGTTGCCGATAAACATCGAGTTGCTGGCCGCGCCCGCGTCGAAGACGTACAGTCCGCCGCCCTGGTTCGCGACGTTGTTGGTGAAGCCGCACCGGTGGAGCCGGCCGCCGTTGTTCAGGTAGGCGCCGCCGCCCTGCGTCGCCCGGTTGCTCCAGAAGGAGCACAGGACGGCCGAGCCATATTCGCTGATGTACAAGCCGCCGCCGCTGTACGCCTCGTTGCCCCAGAACTGGCAGTTGGTCAGCACCAGCGCCGCCCGGTCCGCGTACGCGCCCCCGCCGCCCTGCCACGTGCTCAACGAGCGGTTTTCCGCGAAGACGCAGGCCTCGGCCATCCCGCCGCGGTAGAAGTAGACGCCTCCGCCCTGGTCCCAGCGCGCGGCGTTCTTCTCGATGCGAGAGCGGCGGACTGTGCCGATCGAATTGATGTAGACGCCTCCGCCGCCGTCCTCGGCCCAGTTGGTGGAGACCAGGCAGTCCTCCACGGCGCCGCCGTAATAGAGGTAGGCGCCGCCGCCGGTCTCGTCCGAGACGTTGTTGCTGATCGTGCACGCCTGGGCCAGCCCGCCGTAGGACAAGTAGAGCCCGCCGCCCGCGACGGACGACGACCAGCCCTTCGCCTGGTTGCGCGCGACCAGGCAGTTGCTGAAGAGGCCGCCGTAGTAGCCGTAGCCCGCCCCGCCGCGGTAGTGGGAGAGGTTGTTCGTGAAGACGCAGTCCAGGAACGTGCCGAGGGTGTTCACGTACGCGCCGCCCCCGCCGCCGCCGGACGTGGACACCGTGACGTTGCTGAAGAACGAGCAGGCCTGCGCCAGCCCCCCGATGGCGCAGTACGCGCCGCCGCCCGCCGTGTCCGCCCGGTTGTACTGCAGGTGCGAGTTGAACAGCGCGCCGCCGCCGTTGAAGTACACGCCCGCGCCGTTGGCCGCCTGGCAGTTGACGATCCGGCAGTTGGTGATCGACACGCCGGCCCCGCAGAGGATCCCGCCGCCGTTGTCCGCCGTGAAGCCGTTGGTGATCGTCAACCCGTCGAGCGAGACGCCGGGCGCGCTGGCGTTGAACACGCGGCGCGCGCCCTGGCCGCTGACCGTGACGGCGTCCGGCCCGTTGACCGACTGAAGCCGCACCGGCTTGGAGAGGGCGATCGTCGCCGCCGGGTTGTAGTCGCCGTTGGTGATCAGCACCAGCCCGCCCGCCGCGGCCGCGTCCACCGCCTCCTGGATTGTGTTGGCCGCCGTCGCCCAGTTCGTGAAGGGCGACGCCGGGGTCGGGTTGGCCAGGTCCACGTAGTTCGTGAAACCTTCCACCAGCGTCACCGTGACCGTCGCCGCCGCGCTGCCGCTCTCGTTGAAGGCCTCCAGGACGACGGGGTAGGCGCCCGCCGACGGCCAGGTGTACGTGAGCGCGAGGAGGTTCGTGAAGCCGTTCGTCGCCCCGGCGTCGCCGAACCGCCACTCGTAGGAATTGGCCTTCCCCTCGATATGGGCCTCGAAGGGCAGGGGGGTGCCCGCGACGGCGTTGGTGTAGGGGGCCAGGATCGCGACCGACAGCGTTCCGGTCATGCCCTCGGCCCAGAACTCGTCGCAGCCGAGATCCACGACGCCGTTCGTGCGCGGCTCGCCGTCCACGTCCGCGGCGATGCCGTCGGCGAACGCGTTGGAGCCGATGTTGAGGCACGGCGAGTTGGACAGCAGGTGCGGGTTCAGCGCGCCGGCGAAGAGCGGCGCGTTGGTCAGGATGTTGTACCCGCCGGAGGCCGGCGCGGGGGTCATGCAGCACGTGTTGTAGCGGTAGCCGGACCAGTCGTTGAAGAAGTTCTCGCCGATCGGCGCGCGGTTGTAATAGACGATCGAGTTCAGGATATTCCCGCCGGAGTTGGCGTAGACGCCGCCGCCCCGGACCCCGGCGATGTTCCCCTGGACCGTCGCGTGCGAGCAGGTGGGCGAGGCGTTGCCGTACACGTACAGCCCGCCGCCGGAATGCTCGGCCGTGTTGCTCGCCACGTGCGCGTTCATCGCGCGCCCGCCGTAGTAGAGGTACAGCCCGCCGCCGGAGTACGAGGCGTTGCCCAGGAAGGCCGCGTTGCACATCGAGCCGCCGTAGTTGCAGTACGCGCCGCCGCCCCCGTTGCTGGACAGGTTCGACAGGAAGGCCGCGTCGTCCGCCGTGCCGCCGCGGTTGAAGTAAGCCCCGCCGCCGTACCCGACCGCGAAGTTGCCCTCGTACCGGCAGCCGCGGGACGTCCCGCCGCGGTTGAAGTAGGCCCCGCCGCCGTCGCAGCCCCAGGCCACGCCCCGGTTGCTGGCGATCAGGCAGTCGAACATCGCGCCGCCGGCGTTCAGGTACACGCCCGCCCCGTCGTTGCTCGACACGTTGCCGATGATCCAGCAGTTGCTCAACACGCCGGCCGTCTCCATCAGCACGCCGCCGCCCGGCTCCGCGCCCGCCGCGCCGTCCGTGATCATCAGGCCGTGCAACTGCGCGTCCACGCTGCTGATGCGGATGACCCGGTGCGCGCCCAGCCCGCTGATCCGCGTCGCCGCCGGCCCGAACGTGCCGATGACCGTCGCGGGCTTGTCGAAGATGATCTCGTGCGCCTCCGGGTAGTTGCCGTAGTACATCAGCGTCACGCCGCCGGGCGGCAGGACCTGGACGGCTTCATACAGGCTCGTGGCCGCCGTCGCCTCGCTGGTATAGGGCGGGACCGGCGAAGGGCTCAACTCCGACACGTAGTTGGTGAAGCCGGCGAGCACCTCGACCACGGCCGTGACGGCGGCGTGCGAGTCGTTGTTGAACGCGGCCAGGACCACGGGGAACCGCCCGGTCACGGACCAGGCCTGCGCTTCGGAGAACAGGTTCGTGGTGGCGCGCGGGCCGGATTCGGTCTGGATCGTCCACTCGATCCGGCTGACCTTCCCGGACACGTCCGAGTAGAAGGTCAGCGGGATATTCACGACCACCTGCGTGGCCGCCGCCCGGATCAGCGCCGTGAGCGGGCCGGCCAGCCCGGCCGGGGTCCGTTCGTCGCAGCCGATGTCCACCGCCGCGCCGGCGATCCGCGCTTCCCTGTCCAGGTCGAGCACGATGCCCGTCGCGAAGACATTCGAGCCCGCGTCCACGCAGGGAGAGTTGGTCAGCAGGTGCCAGTTCCGGATGCCCGCCAGCAGCGGGGCGTTCGTGAGGTTGCCGCCGCCCGGTCCGGCGGGGAGCGGCGTTAAACAATTCGCCCAGAAGTAGTTGCCGCTGCCGTTGGTGCTCCAGTTGGGGCCGACGAGGGCGCGGTTGTGGTAAATGACGCAATTCTTGTTGGAGGTGTAGTAATCGCCGTAGAAGCCGCCGCCGTCGCCGGCGGTGTTGTCGAAGATCGAGCAGTTCACGAGCTCGCCGCCGAACACGATCTTCACGCCGCCGCCGCGCGTGACGGCGCTGTTGCCGTAGACGGCCGAGTTGGTGATCGTGCCCCCGAAGAAGCACTGCGCCCCGCCGCCGCCGTCGTACTCCGTCGCGCCGGTGGAGCGGTTGCTGTAGATCAGGCAGTCCCGGACCGTGCCGCCGTAGTTCAGGTCCACGCCGCCGCCGTCCCCGTTTTGCGCCCGGTTCGCGAAGAGGGAGCTGTGTGTCACCAGGCCGGTATAGCTGACCTCGACGCCGCCGCCGTTCCACCACGCGGTGTTGTCGTACACCTGGCAGTTGCTCACCGTGCCGTTATGGTACAGGTAGACCCCGCCGCCCGCGTTGTCGTGGGCGAGGTTGCCGCACACGATGGAATCCACGACGAGCCCGCCGTTGTGGCACATCACGCCGCCGGCGTGGTACGAGGCCGTGTTGCCGGTGATGACGCAGTTGGTGATCGTCCCGCTGTTCAGGATGTGCGCGCCGGCCCCGCTCATGTCGAAATAGTAATAGCCCGCCGTGCGCGTGAAGCCGTTGGTCAGGGTGAAGCCCGACAGCGTCGCGCCCTCGGAGAGGAAGGCGCACCGCATCGCGCCCGAGTCCAGCGCGCCTTCGCCCTTGATGACGGTCTCCGCCGGGCCGTTGACGCTGATGACCTGCACCCCGTTCGTGATCACCACCCGGCAGGCCAGGGTATAGCCCGGCATGTATGTGTAGCCCGCGTCATAGACGCCGTTGGTGACCAGCACGGTGTCGTTCGCCCCGGCCTCGTTGATCGCGTCCTGGATCGTGTGCGCGGCCGAATCCCAGTCGGCGTACGGCGGCGCGGGGGAGGGGCTGTTGGTCCGGACGAGCAGGGTCGCCGCGCGCGCGGCGCCGGCGATGAGAATCAGGCCGAACCCCAGGCAGAGACCGCGGCGTAACCCGTTCATGGCGACTCCTTGGAAGCAGGTGTTCCTCGGCGGATATTCGACCAAAAGAGTCCGGCGGAGTCAACCGGAAGCTGGGCTCATGCGCGGTCCGGAAAGAAATCCCCCAGCGTCGGGCGGGGGTGGCGCGAAGATAGGGCCGGGCGGTGCCGCTGGCGCTGCTCGCCCTCGGCGAGGAAGTCGCCGCAGCCGACGGTCTGCGCACCGCGGCCGGAAACGGTCTGGCGCTCGAGCCGGTCGGAGCTGACGACGAGGATGGCCTCGGGCTCCGGGGCGTCGTGGACGAGCCGCTCGATCACGGTATCCGCGGTGCGGCCGACCGGGGAAAACAGGATTTCGACGTGCGGGGATTCGTAGCCTTCGCCCCCGCCGGATTCCTTGCCGTCGAACACGATGGTCACGCGGTCGTAGCGGCCCGCGGCGAGGTCCTCGACGTGGCGGACCAGTTTCTGGCGGGCGGCCTGGAGCCCGCCCTTTCTCCGCGCCCCCGCCGGGTCGAAGCGGTGCAGCAGGCTGTACCCGTCAACGATCAGCCATGTGACGCGCATGAAAGCAGGTTTTCGTTTTAACCACAGAGGTCACGGAGAACGTGGAGGAAGAAGGTGGTCGTCACCGTTTCGGCATGCCCCTCTGTGTACCTCTTTGCCCTCTGAGGTGAAAAAGTCCTCAAGCCGGGCGGGCCGGGCCGGTGGATTCGCGGGCGATCAACTGGACGGGCAGGATCTCGCGGCACTCGGCGATCTCGGCGCGGAAGAGCGCGAGCAGCCGCTCGCAGGCCGTGCGCCCCATCTTGTAGAGGTCGTGCCGGACGGTGGTCAGGCCGGGGTTGGTGTAGGTGGATTCGGGGATGTCGTCCACGCCCGCGACGGAGATGTCCTCGGGGATGCGCAGCCGCCGCATGCGCAGGTGGCGCATGACGCCGATGGCGAGGCGGTCGTTGCCGCACATGATGGCCGTGGTGGCCGGGTGCTGGGTGAGCAGCTCGCTGGCCGCGTCGAAGCCGCCCTCCTGGCTCCATTCCTTGCCGCGCATGCTGTCGAGCCAGACCACGTCCTCCTCCTTCAGCCCGCGCGACCGGCAGTGGCGGAGGAACGCGTCGCGTAGCGCGAGCCCCGTGTGCGTGTTCGTGCCGCTGATGAGCCCGAGGCGGGTGTGGCCGAGGTTGATGAGGTGGTCGGCGGCCTGCCGCGCGGTGTCCTCGTAATCCGCCGCAATGAAGTTCAGGTCGCGGCCGGGGAAGAAATGGTTGACCAAGAGGAACGGGAGCGCCCCGCCCTCGAAATCCGTTAAGTACGTGTCGTGGACGGACGACGAGATGAACAGCATGCCGTCCGCGCGGCGCGACTTCAGCACCTTCAGGTATTCCTTGCTCTCCACGAACTTCGGGTTCGCCAGGTCGAGGATGACCTTGTAGCCGGCCTCGGAGGCGTGGTCGTAGATGCCGCTGACGATCTCGCCGAAGTACACGTCGGCGAAGACGTGGCTCAAGGCCGGCACCGCCACGCAGATCGTGCGGCTGGTGCGGGAGGCCAGGTTGCGGGCCGAGGCGTTCGGCTGGTAGCCGTGCTTCTCGACGCTGGCCAGGACGGTCTCCCGTGTCTTGGCGCTGATCCGCGGATTGTTGTTGAGCACCAGCGAGACGGTGCTCAATGAAACCCCGCACTCCTTGGCGATATCTTTGATCGTTGTTCGCGGCATGGCGCCATCCTTCGTGCTCCCGGCTTGTGGGGAGCTGATAAAACGATCAAATTACCCAAGTCATCGCGCTTAACGCAACACTAATTGGTGCGTCACTTCGGGTCGAAAAGGGGACATGAGCCGCTGGAAAAAGGACAATGTCGAGCTGATCTGCAGCGTCGCGGAGCTCGGCGCGCTGTTCGAGCGCCGCCGCCGGCTGGAGGATTTCCTCGCGACCATTGTCAGCGCGATGGCCTGTCACATGCGCGCCGCGGTCTGCTCCATCTACCTGTACAACGAAGCGCGGGGGGACCTGGTGCTGGCGGCGAACCAGGGGCTGCGGCCGGGCAGCGTGGGCCGTGTCCGGCTGGCGCTGGGGGAAGGGATCACGGGGTTGGCCGTCGAGGAGTTCCGGCCGATCTGCGAGGGCCGGGCCGCCCGACACCCGCATTTCAAGCCCGTGCCGGACCTCGACGAGGAACGGTTCGAGGCGTTCCTCGCCGTCCCGATCCTGCGCGGCGTCCCGTCCCGCCGCCGGAATCCGGAATGCTGTTCCTGAAAGGCCACCCTGCCGCTGGGGGCATTGCGCGCGGCCGGCTCATGTTCCTGGATCAGCCGACGACCGCGGGGGCGGGGAACGCGCCCGCGCGGACCCTGGAAGATTTTCGCCGGGCCCTGCGCCAGACCGAAATCCAACTGGAGCGCCTTCAGCAGCAGATGGAGCAACGGCTCGAGGACGCCGCCGCCCTGATCTTCAGCGCTCACTTGCTGATGCTGAAGGGCGACGCGTTTTCGGGGGCGATGATCCGGGCCATCAAGGGCGGCGCGCCGCCCGCCGCGGCGGAGGGGGTGCCGCCCGATCTGACCCCGGAAACCGCGGCCGCCTCGGGCGAACGGTTCCGCGTCATGGCCAACATGAACCTGTTGAGCGATCTCTTGGCCGTCCGCGAGATGAAGGCCGAGGGGGTGGGGCTGTACCGCGCGGAATTCCCGTTCATCGTGCGTCATGATTTCCCGTCGGAAGAGGAGCAGTGCCGGATCTACCGGCGCATCCTCGACGAACTGTCCGGGCAGGAAGTCGTGTTCCATACGCTCGACATCGGCGGCGACAAGATGCTGTCCTATTACCCGACCCCGGGCGAGGCGAATCCGTTCCTTGGGCTTCGGGCCATCCGCTTCTCGCTGCGGAACCAGGCCGTGTTCAGCCAGCAGATCCGGGCGTTGTTGCGCGCCGGTTCGGAGCGGGAGCTTTCGATCCTATTCCCGATGATCGCCTCGCTGGACGAGTGGCTGGCGGTGCGTTCCATCGTGCAGGCGTGCGTCGACGCCCTCGCGCGGGAGGGTATTCCGCACCAGGCGGCGCCGCGGCTCGGCGCGATGATCGAGGTGTCGGCGGCGATGGAGATCGCGGAGGAACTGGCGGCCCACGCGGACTTCCTGTCCATCGGCACCAACGACCTGGTGCAGTACCTGCTGGCGGTGGACCGCACGAATGAGCAGATCTCCGACTTGTACCAGAGCCATCACCCGGCCGTCCTGCGGGCCCTGCACCGCGTGGCGCAGGCGGCGTTGCGGCGCGGGCGTCCGGTCTCGGTATGCGGCGACATGGCGGCGGACAGGCGCATGATCCCCTTCCTGGCCGGCATCGGCATCCGCACGTTCAGCGTGAACCCGCGGAGCCGGCCGGCCTGTCAGCTCGTGCTGCGCGGTCTGGACCTGCGGCGGGCGGAAGAGCAGGCCCGGGGGATGCTGAAGGCGGGCACCCTGCGCGAGGTCGAGGCGCTGATGGCGCCTCCAGAATAATGCTCACACTTCTAGAAGTGTGAGCATGCTGATTCGTACGCTGGCATGATCGCAATATATTAGAATGTAATTAATAATGACTTATTTGGTGCAGCGATGCCCCGGAAGCGCTGTTTTCCTTATGCTCACACTTCGAAAAGTGTGAGCATAAGAATGGGAGGGAAATGCAGCCCTCCCCGGCGAGGAAACGGCTTGCCAAAAGCCATGCGCCGGAGTAGCAGACACAGGCATTTGTTTCAGAGAGGCGGGCATGCATAACCTGATCACGCTGAAGGAATGGACGCCGGCGCAGATCCTGGACGTCATCGCGCTGGCGCGGGAAATCAAGAAGAACCCGGCGCGGTTCGCGAAGTCGATGGAGGGGAAGACCCTCCTCATGATCTTCGAGAAACCCAGCCTGCGCACGCGGGTTTCGTTCGAGACCGGCATGACCCAGCTCGGGGGCCACGCCATCTTCTACGACACGAGCACCTCCCCGCTGGGGGCGGGCAAGGAAAGCGTCTACGACACCGTCAAGACGGTGAGCCGCTACGTGGACATGATCATGGCGCGGTTGTTCGAGCACGCCAAGATCGAGGAGATGGCCCGCGAGGCCACCGTCCCTGTTATCAATGCCCTGACCAACTTCGCGCACCCGTGCCAGATCCTGGGCGACCTGATGACCATCCAGGAAAAGAAAAAGACGCTGAAAGGACTGATCCTGGCCTACCTCGGCGACGGGAACAACAACGTCACCCATTCGCTGCTCTACGGCTGCGCCAAGATGGGCATCCACATCCGCGTCGGCTGCCCGGCGGGCAAGGAGTACAGCCCCGACGCCGGCGTGGTGAAGGACGCGGCCCAGGTCGCCCGGAAAACCGGCGGCACGGTCAAAATCACCCACGATCCGCGGGAGGCGATCCAGGACGCGGACGTGGTCTATACCGATTCGTGGATGAGCTACCACGTCCCTCCCCACAAGCTGGACGAGCGGGTGAAGATGTTCACGCCCTTCCAGGTCAATGCCGCCCTGATGAAGCGGGCGCGCAAGGACGCGATCTTCATGAACTGCCTGCCCGCGCTCCGGGGCTACGAGCAGACGGCCGAGGTCATCGATGGCCCGCAGTCGGTGGTGTTCGACGAGGCCGAGAACCGGCTGCACATCCAGAAGGCGATCATGCTCAAGCTGATGGAGCAGCGGAAGCGCGGCGTCGGCGAAAAAGGCTGAACCCCCGCATGCCCTCCCCCCGCGTCCTCGTGGTCAAGTTGAGCTCGCTGGGGGACCTTTTCCATGCCCTGCCGGCGGTGCGCATCCTCCGCGAAGGCCTGGGCGCCAAGGTGGACTGGGTGACCCAGACCGAGTACGCCGAACTGGTCCGTTGCTTCACGGACGTGGACCGCGTGATCCCGTTCCCGCGCCGGAGATTCCCGGCCGGCGGATGGGCTTTCTTCCGGGCCTTGCGCGAATCCTCCTACGACATGGTCCTGGATTTCCAGGGCCTGCTGAAAAGCGCGATCGTCGCGCGGCTGGCTCGCTCGCGGCGGCGCATCGGGCCGGCGTCCGGCCGCGAAGGCTCGCCGCGGCTCTACTCCGATCGCGCCGGGCCGCCCGACCGCTCCCGCCATGCCGTGGAGCAGGGGCTGGACCTGGTCCGGCACCTGGGCCTGCCGGTCTCCCCGCCGGCCTTCCCGGTCCGGTTCCCTCCGGCCGACATCCCGCTGCCGGGCCCGCGCGTGGCGCTGGTGCCGTGCTCGCGATGGCCGACCAAGAACTGGCCGCCGGACCTGTTCTACGACGTGGCCCGCGGCCTCCAGGCGCAGGGGGCGTCGGTTTTCCTTTTCGGCTCTCCGGAGGACAGGGCGACCTGCGCGGCGATCGAGAAAGGCCTGTCCGGGAACATCCTCGACCTATGCGGCCGCACCTCGCTGGTCGAACTGGGCGGCTGGATGGCCGGGATGGACCTCGTGATTTCCGTGGATTCCGGGCCGATGCACATCGCCGCCGCGCTGGGCCGGCCCGTCCTGGCGATCTTCGGCCCCACCGACCCCGCCCGCACCGGCCCCTACGGGCCGATGCACCGGGTCCTCCAGGCGGACGACTGCCCCTGCCGCCCGTGCTACAAGCGGACCTGCGAGCGCGAAGACCTCGCCTGCCTGCGGCACATCACCCCGGACCTCGTGCTCCGGAATGCCGCGGAGATGTTGGCGCCCCCTGCACCCTGAACCCTCTTCTTCCGCGCTTTTCTTTTTCTTTGACAGCCCCGCGACCCGCCGCTATGGTGTGCCGGACAAAAGCAAAAGGAAAGAGAAGAAGCAACAACCAGAACAGGTCTGGAATAAGGTTATGGCAAGCGCAATCAAGGCGGAAATCAAGCAAGAGTACCAGCTGCACGACAAGGACACCGGGTCCGCGGAAGTGCAGGTGGCGTTGCTCTCCAAGCGTATCAAGGATCTGACCGGGCACCTTCAGAGCCATGCGAAGGATCACAGCTCGCGCCGGGGCCTGATCGTGATGGTGAGCAAGCGGCGGCGCTTGCTGGATTACCTCATGCGCACGCACGAGGACCGGTACAAGACGCTTGTCGAGCGCCTTGGCTTGCGTCGGTAGTCCCTTCCGTAATGGAATTCCCGAAGGCGGCGGCGGGCAGGGGTCTTTTCAGGCCCGGCCCGAACCGTACGCCCGTTTCCCTCCGGACCCGTTGAAAGACAAGGAGAACATGAACATCAAGGAACAGAAACACGTTGACGTCGCCATCGGCGGCAAAACCATCCGCTTTGAAGCCGGCATCCTGGCCCAGCAGGCCGCGGGTTCCGCGACCTGCCGCCTCGGCGACACGGTCGTTTTCTCGGCGGTCACCACCGGCAAGAGCAAGCGGGAGGGGATCGATTTCTTCCCGTTGCAGGTCGAATTCCGCGAGAAGACCTACGCGGCCGGCCGCTTCCCCGGCGGCTACTTCAAGCGCGAGGCGCGCCCCTCCGAGAAGGAAATCCTGACGGCCCGCATGACCGACCGCCCGATCCGCCCGCTCTTCCCCGAGGGCTTCTTCGACGAGGTCCAGATCAACAACGCCATGCTCTGCGCCGACGGCGAGAACGAGTCCGACATCCCCTGCATCAACGCGGCCAGCGCCGCCCTGACGCTCTCCGAACTGCCGTTCCGCGGCCCGGTTGGCGCGGTGCGCGTGGGGCGCATCGACGGTCAGTTCGTGCTCAATCCGACGCACAGCGACCTGGCGAAGAGCGACCTGAACCTGGTCTACGTCGCCTCGCGCGACCTGCCGCTGATGATCGAGGGCACCGCCCAGGAAATCAGCGACGAGGACATCGTCGCCGCCATGAAGTTCGGCCACGAGGCCGTCGTCAAGCTGGTGGATGCGCAACATGAATTGCGCCGGATGTTCGGGCTGCCCGAGAAGAAGATCCAGGACAACCCCGTGCCGGAGGATATCCTGCAGAAGTCCCGCGAACTCGCGGCCGCGGACATCGCCCAGGCGCTGGACATCGACGACAAGCAGACCCGCGGCAGCCGCCTGGCCGAGATCGGCGACGCCCTGAAGGCCAAGCTTCTCGAGTGGAAGCCGGACCTGGACGACGTGACCTGGAAACGCACGTTCGACACCCTGGAGATCGAGTGCGTCCGGTCGCTGGTGCTCGACAAGGGCCGCCGCATCGGCGGCCGCGCCTTCGACCAGTTGCGCCCCCTGCAGGCGCAGGTGGGCCTGCTCCCGCGGACCCACGGCTCGGCCCTCTTCAGCCGCGGCGAGACCCAGGCCCTGGCCACCGTCACGCTGGGCACGATGTCGGACGCCCAGGAGATGGACGCGCTGACGGGCGGCCCGGACGAGAAGCGGTTCATGCTGCACTACAACTTCCCGCCCTACAGCGTGGGCGAGGTCGGCCGCCTCGGCGGCGTCGGCCGTCGGGAGATCGGCCACGGCGCCCTCGCCGAGCGGTCCATCTCCCCGATGATGCCCAAGGACTACCCGTACACGGTGCGCGTCGTGTCCGAGATCATGGGCTCCAACGGCTCCTCCTCCATGGCCAGCATCTGCGCCGGCACCCTGGCGCTGATGGACGCGGGCGTGCCGCTGACCAAGCCGGTCGCCGGCATCTCGATCGGCCTGTTCACGGCCCCGGGCAAGGCCCGGCTCGTCACCGATATCCTCGGCGCCGAGGACCACTGCGGCGACATGGACTTCAAGGTCGCCGGCACGCGGGACGGCATCACGGGCTTCCAGGTGGACCTGAAGATCCCCGGCCTGACGTGGGAGCTGGTCGCGGGCGCCTTCGCGCAGGCCAAGGCCGCGCGGACGAAGATCCTGGACCACATGGCCGGCGCGATCGACAAGCCGCGGCCGGACCTGTCCCCGTACGCGCCGCGGATCACCGTGCTCAAGATCAACCCCGAGAAGATCGGCGCCCTGATCGGCCCCGGCGGCAAGAACATCCGCCGGATCACCGAGACCACGGGCGCGCAGATCGACATCGACGACGACGGCAGCGTCCACATCTTCAGCGCCGACAAGGAGGCGATGGAGGCGGCGGTGCGCGAGGTCTCGATGGTCACGGCCGAGGCCGAGCCGGGCAAGATCTACCAGGGCACCGTCACGGGCGTGAAGGAGTTCGGCGCGTTCGTCGAGATCCTGCCCGGCCAGGAGGGCCTGGTGCACATCAGCGAGCTCGCCAACTTCCGAGTCAAGCGCACCGAGGACGTGGTCAAGGTCGGCGACCTCGTCTGGGTGAAGTGCTTGAGCGTGGACGAGAGCGGGAAGATCCGCTTGAGCCGCAAGGCCGCCCTCGAGGAGAAGGACGCCAAGTCCTGATCCGGGACCGCAAGAAGGCGTAAAAACGACCACGAAATACACGAAACGCACGAAACAAGCGGATTCGTTCCGGGCTTTTCGTGTGGTCCGTGTATTTCGTGGTTTTTGTTTCTGGCTCGTGGTGAAGGATGATCAAGGCAACGCCGCAGCTTAAAAGGCGCGCCGCCGAGGTGCTCCGGCGCCTGCGCGCGGAATATCCCGACGCGGACTGCGAACTGGACTTCTCCAATCCCCTGGAACTGGTCATGGCCGCGATCCTGTCCGCCCAGTGCACGGACAAGCGGGTCAACCTGGTCACGCCGGCCCTGTTCAAGAAATACCGGACGGCGGCCGACTGGGCGCGGACGCCGCAGGCGACCCTGGAAAAGGAGATCCGGTCCACCGGGTTCTACCGCAACAAGGCGAAGAACATCCGGGCGCTCGGGGCCGCGCTGGCGAAGCAATTCGGCGGCCGGCTGCCCGAGGACCTCGACACGCTGGTCACGCTGCCCGGGATCGGGCGCAAGACCGCCAACCTGCTGCTGGTTTCCGCTTTCCGCCGGCCGGGCATCATCGTGGACACGCATTTCAAGCGGCTGTCGGCGCGGTTGGGGTTCACCGATAACGAGGATCCCGACAAGATCGAGTTCGACCTCAAGGCCATCGTGCCGGAGAAGGACTGGGGCGCCTGGTCGCACGCGATGGTATTCCACGGGCGGCGCTGTTGTTATGCCCGCAAGCCGGAATGCCCGCGCTGCCCCGTGCGCGGCCTGTGCCCGTCGGCGGGCAAGGTGTGAGGGAGCCCCGGGTCCCGGGGCGGCCCGGTTTTCCTTGCGTTTGGGGCGGGGGCGGGATAAGCAGACGAATACGCGGCGCGCAGGGCGCGGAGAAGGATGCGGAAATGAGAAAATATCTCTCGATCATGCTGGCCCTGGTCGGAGCCGGGTGGGCCCCGCCGGCCCCGGCCCAGGATGAGACGAAGCCCGTTGAGGCCGTCGAGCTCGTGCGCAGCCCGCAGAAATACTGGGCCCGGAGCTTCGTTTTTGCGGATACCCTGCGCGCTCTTCCGTCCGGCGGGCTGGTCAAGCTCGACAACCGGCGTTATGCCTCGTTTTCCACGGCCGTGGCCGGCCAGTGCTACGTGGCGGCCGAGCTGGTCAACCTGTTCAACGGCCTGCCGCTGGACCGCCGCTACCAGTTCCTTGGCACCGTGATCCAGTACGGCCGGCGTTTCTATATCATTGTCCGCGGCGTGTCCGCCTCGATGGAGGCGAGTGAGCTCAAGCTCGACTGGCCCGATGCCGACGGGGCCGCGTCAGACTACATGAAGAACCAGGCCCTGCGGCCGATTGTGGACATCCTGACCCTGGCGGAAAGCGCGCACGTGGCCTATGCCGAGGAAAAGGGCGTCGCGCTGGAAGAGTTGTACGATCCGCAGTCCCCGCATTACGGGCAGGCGCTGGGGCTCCTGCGCACCACGATCATGGCGCACGAGCAGAAGGTGAAGATGACGGCCTCCGAGATGCTGGCGGAATACCTGTTCCAGATGCTGGCGGCGCGTCATCCTGCGGCGGCCCGTCCCGCGCAACCCGTCGAACCGCCCGCTGCGCCCGAGACCCCCGCCGCCCCGCCGGCCGTGGAAGCGCCGGCCCCGGAGCCCGCTTCGACGTCCGTGGACACGCCCCGGGAAGAGCCGCCGAAACCGCTGACCCGCGCGGAGCGCCGCGAGCTGGCCCGCCAGAAGAAAGCCGAGGCCGCCGCCGCGAGGGCCGAGCAGAAGAGACAGGCGGCCGAAGCGAAAAAGGCGGCGGCCGCGCCCGCCCCGAAGATGCCGCCGACTTCCGCCCCGGAGGCGGAGACGCCTGCCATTCTGGATCCCACCGTCGAAGCGGCGCGGCTGGAGATCCCCGCGCCGCCCATCGAAGCGCCCGCGGCAGAAGCCTTGCCGGAAACGACGACGCCCTGAAGCATGGTTTGCGCGCGATCCGCGTCGTGCTAGACTGCATCCGCGTCGGACGATTCAAGCCAGCTTAGCTCAGTGGCAGAGCTACTGATTTGTAATCAGTGGGTCCCCGGTTCGAATCCGGGAGCTGGCTCCAATTTGTCCCGCTGTTTCATGCGGCAGACGTAGCGTTTTGAGCAGTAATGACAGGTGTTTTCGGTGCGGAACTCTTGCAGGCATCTTCGCCTTGCTGCGCTTTCCTGCCTCTGCATGAAACAACCAAAAGGGACTTTACACTGCGCACGATCAGTTCCAACCGCTCTGGCCCCGAGACCACGGCATGAGGTGTGCCCAGCCCGTTCAATGAATTCTGGGGGTATCCAAGACTTTTTCTTTGCAGGCTGCACATCGTGTGTAATCAGTATTTAACACGTAAGGGCTGTCCCCATCAAACCTGTGAAACCCGGGAATAGCGGAGGGTTTTTCAGAGCAATCTTCTATATACAAAAGACTTTTTTCCCCCTAATTATCAAGAAAGGC
This sequence comes from Verrucomicrobiota bacterium, assembly GCA_022710725.1. Classification (GTDB taxonomy): domain Bacteria; phylum Verrucomicrobiota; class Kiritimatiellia; order CAIQIC01; family JAGNIJ01; genus JAGNIJ01. The sequence continues at coordinate 10,284 of JAKLGK010000001.1, read as the reverse complement.
AGAAAGCATTAACTCCGATGTCTGCCCGAACAATCAGGGACGTGCCGAATGACGCATGAGGAGATGGCGTGAATATCCTGCGACGATGGGGCTTCTTGCCGGTGGCGCTGCTCGGGTTCTTCGGTTTTCCTGAACACACCCGGGCCGCGTACAGCCTGATTCTGACCAACGGCTACGGCGACTGCTATCGCATGAACATGTTGCGGGACCGGTACAACTACCAGGCCTACCGGGGCGTGTGCAGTTACCGGGGCTTTTCGTTGTCGGGCTGCTCCACGACGGGCGAGGTGGTGATGCTGCGCATCAAGGCGACGTCCTCCATGCCCGAGCATTTCTCCATTGTTTCCACGTCCCTGCGGTGGGGCACCAACATGTATTTCCTGAACGACGTCTTCCGGTGGCTCAACTCTTCTGTCATGGCGGGCTACGAGAACTGGTATCCGTTCGACATGAGTTGCACCGTGGCGATGTACGTCTACAGCGGCGGTTTCAGCGTCGCGGGCGGCGTGCCGTACGCGGCGGACGAAGGCCCGCTGGACGCCGGGCGCGCAGGACCGCCGATGGATGAACAGCGCCTCATGATGGAACTCCTGAACGAACCGGCCGCGGCACCGGCCGAACCCCATGCCTACAGCCTCGTGATGACCAACGGCTACGGCGACTGCTATCGCATGAACATGTTGCGGGACCGGTACAACTACCAGGCCTACCGGGGCGTGTGCAGTTACCGGGGCTTTTCGTTGTCGGGTTGCTCCACGACGGGTGAGGTGGTGATGCTGCGCATAATGGGCACCGCCTCCTGTCCAGAGCATTATTCCATCCTGTCCACGTCGCTCCGGTGGGGCACAACGATGTACGTGCTCAACGACGTGTTCTGGCCGCTCAGCCCTTCTGTCATGGCGGGCTACGAGAACTGGTATCCGTTCGACATGAGTTGCACCGTGGCGATGTACGTCAGCAGCGGCGGCTTCGGCGCCCATGGAACGGAGAGGGCCGCAGTCCGCGCCTGGCCGGGGCGCCCGGCCTCGCGGGTCTCCACGGCGAGCAAGGCCGATAGACCGCTGCGCATCGGCGCGCTGGTGCCGCTAACGGGTGACCTGGAGGACATCGGGTCCTCGTACACCTCCGCGTACGGAAAGGCGATCTCGGAAATCACCAACGCGCTGGGGATGGCGGACGTGGAACTGCTGGTGGAGAATACCGATGCCGATCCGTTGGTGGCCGCCATGAAACTGGAGGCCCTGTACACGAACGGGGTGCAGGTGGTGGTCGGGCCGGAAACCAGCGCGGAATGCGAAGCGTTGCGGCTCCTAGCCACCAACGGGGTCGGGATGCTGTTGGTGTCCAGCTCCGCCACCGCCGTGCCGCTGGCGATTCCGAACGACCCCCTGATGCGGCTGACGATGGACGATTCGCACCAGGCGCGGGCGCTGGCGAGCCGGATCGCGGACGACGGCATCACCAACCTGGCGGTGCTGAAGCGGTCGGACATGTACGGCGGCGGCATGAAGGACGCCTTCTATGCGGAATACACCAACCGGGGCGGCACGGTATTTTTCGACGAGTATTTTCCGCGGTCCCCGGACCTGTTCGGCGAAGTGATGTCGAACGTGAACGAGGTCGTGGCGGCGCGGATCGCCGAGACCGGCGAGGACGGCGTCGGCCTGCTGATCGTGGCGTTCGATGAAGGGGTTCGACTGCTGGAGGAGTCCGCGGGGTTTCCCGCCCTGACCTCGGTGCGCTGGTACGGGACGGAAGGCATGGCGGGTAACGCCGCCCTGTTGACGAATGTCGTCTCTCGAGAGGTCGCCCGTCGGACCCGTTTCATCTGTTCGCAACCGGCGGCGTACACGAACGCGAAATATGCCGAGGTGGCCGCCCATATCCAGGGCGAGACCGGCCATGTGCCCCGGACGTTCTCGGTGCAATCCTATGACGCGCTCTGGCTGGCGGCCCTGGCCCTGCGGGATACAGGCGGGACGGGCTCCGTGGAGCAGGTAACGCAGGCGATCCGCACGAACGCGGCGGTCTACTCGGGAGCCACCGGACCGATCGTCTTCAATAACGCCGACGACCGGGCGGACGGCGAGTACACGTTTCTCAAGGTGTCGGATACCCAGAGCTGGGATAACCTTTTAGGGGCGGTCCCCAACGCGCCCATCGAGCGGTCGGCGGTGAACGTCACCAGCAACCGATTCGATGCGCGGTGGCATCTATCCGTCGGCGCCACGAACCACTTGCTGTATGTGGCCGAAGATCCGGAGGGCGCAGCCTGTCTCCCGGGCTTCGACGGCGCGTCTTTCGGGGGCGCGGGTTCCGCGGCGATCGAAGGCCTGGCGCCGGGGCAGACCTATTACTATCGCGTGCGCGCGGCCAATGCCTTCGGAACCAGCGCCGATTCCGGAACCGTGACGGTCCGCGTATGGGAAGCCGCCTGCGCGACAAACGGCGTGCCGTTGTGGTGGCTGGGACAGTACTATCCGGCCGAAGACGTCGCGACCAACGCCGACGGGCTGGCCTTGAGCGACAGCGACGGGGATGGGCATCTGGCCTGGGAGGAGTGCGTCGCGGGGACGTCACCCGTTGATTCCCGAAGCCGTTTCGCCGTGGGAGGCCTGGCGCTGGGAAGCGTCAGCAACATGGTCTTTCAGTGGGAGAGCGTGACGGGCCGCTCCTACTCCCTGTTCCGGGAAACCAACGTGGTGCCCGGCCTCTGGAACGAATCCCTGTTCGACTCTGTTCCGGGGACGGGCGAAACCCTGTACCGCACGAATCCGGTGGACCTGGGCGTCCCCCGCGCCTTTTTCCGGCTGGTCACGGAGAAAACGCCCAGCCCTTGAGAACAGGAGGGGTGGGGTCAGGCCGTAACAATTCACTTTGAATTGCCGCCGGTCTGATCATCATGTTGCAGCCTGTACTGTGTCCGCTCAAGTATTCCCGGCTCGCTGGGCCTCTCGCCGTCGGCTCGGTAGGGCGCCTCGCCAATCGGCCGCGCACGCGCCGTTGTTATTCTTCAGGAAGTGTATTCTGCCTGGCCGTGATCAGCCTGTTCGCTAGCCTGCCGCCTTAGGTGGGCCCATGCATGCCTGCCGTCTGTGTATTGGCAAGAAGGGAGCCGAAATGAAAACGGGATATGAGTTCTTGAGAGCTGCCGCTGTCGTTGTTGTGGCCTGCTCGCTGTCCGCAAATCTTGCGCGAGCGCACTGCGACACGATGAAAGGCCCTGTTATCCCGGAAGCCAAGGCCGCTTTGGGAAAAGGCGACGTTACTCCCGTGCTCAAGTGGATAAAAGAAGGCGACGAAGCCGAGATCAAGGAGGCCTTTGCGAAGGCGCTCCTGGTTCGCGCCAAAGGACCTGAGGCGCAGGAACTGGCTGACAAGTCTTTCCTGGAAACTCTCGTTCGCCTGCATCGCGCGGGCGAAGGAGCCCCTTACGCCGGGCTGAAGGACGAAGCCGTCGCGCCGATTGTGGCCATGGCCGACAAAGCGGTGGCCAGCCCGCTTATTGCATGAGCGTAGAGACGCTCACGCAATAAGCGCTTCTGGGCACGCGAATTGCATAGGCAATTCGCGTGCCAGAAGACGTGACGTATTGTCGAATCAAGGATTCGACAATACGAACGTGGCAAGCCCCGTTTGTGCCCGCAACGCGGGCACATCACGGCCCTTTGGGCGGATAATGCGTGCCAATCGCGCATTATCCGGGCCAGCGGATCCCCGGATGAAATGATTCAGAAGATGAGCGGCCACATGGCGGCGGCCGTTCGAGAAAAGTTCCAGAGGGTCATGGAAGCCGCGGAACATAAGGACGACAGCGTCGAGGCCGGGCGTGACTATGTTGAAGCCTATGTGATTTTCGCGCACTACGTCGAAGCCATTCATTCGACGCTGATGTCGGGCGCAGGCCATCAGCACGAAAATGCGGCGGAGACCCCGGCGCACCAGCACTGAAGCGGACGCGCGAAAGCCCGCGGCCCCGCTAAGGCCATCTTGAAAAGACACCGCTTTGCAGGCATCTGAAAGCGCCCGCCAGGCAGTGCAGATCTGTCCATAGACTATGAATGGCCGCAGCTAAAAAAAGCACGCCGGGTGGGCCGAGCGCACGGACTATGTTTTCAGCACGCCCTGCAGCATCTTCATTATTGATTCGCCGCCTTGGTTTTTCACGAAGCCGAGTACCACGGGTATGAACTTGGCGATCATCCCCTGATCCAGCTTGAGCGAGCCAAAAGCGGACGCGAGCTGCAAAAGGCCTCCAGCCCCGCCGCCACCGAGCTTCGAGAGGAGGCCGCCGACTACCGAGGCCCCTGCGCCGGCCTGTGGGGCGCCCTTGATCAGGCCCGACAAGCCTGGCAATGCCTGGCTGACCTGCTGGAAATCAGCCGCCACCAGCTTATCCTTCGCGAACTTGAATAGCAGGCCGGCCCCTCCCGCCGCCTGTTGCTCGTTGATTCCCAGTTGCTTCACCAATGCTCCGATTAGCTCCTGCATGCGATCTCCTTTCATGTTACGCGCACTTCATTCGCCGCCAACAGTCGAGGCGCCCGGCATAAGCCCAGGCGACCGATCGTGCCGACTTTCGCGGCCGGATTTGGGTCCGAATGATTTCGGCCATACTTTGCTCAAAGCGTGATGGCCCAGGTCAAACACGCCCAGTTTCTCGTCATCCTGCGTGATTCCATCCCCCTGTTCTTGGCGTACGCATCATACACCGCCGCGCCGACCGTGTCAGCAGCCCGGCGCCTCTTTGCGCTTGTTCCGTTGTCGCCTCCGATCTAACCTGCTGCACAAGGATGTGCCAACAGACGCGTGGGGGCGCAGGCTATGCAGTCTGAAGAACCCGCTTCATTCTGTTGGCCGGAACTGGGCAACACGGCATCCATCGTTGCCCCAGTGTAGGCGCTGGGTTCAAGGCGGTGCAGGCCGTTCATCTCTTGGACGCCGAGATGGGCGTGGATCGAACAGGCAGCCGTGTGGGAGCGGAGAATGGGCGAGAGCGTACACCGTGAGAAGGCGGAAGTGTCGGCCGTGTCCCATCCCGGCCGCGGCCGGGGGGAGTCGAGCCCGCCGCTGCGCGTGCTGCTCGTGGAAGACCATCCCATCGTTCGGTACGCCCTGAAAGGCATCCTAGCCCATGCCTATCCCCGGGCGGTGATTGCCGAGGCGGAAGACGCCCGCGCCGCGCTCGAACGGCTTCAGGGCGATCCCTGGGATTTAATCCTGCTGGACATCAATATCCCGGGGCGGGGCGGGCTGGATCTCCTGCAGGACGTCCGCCGAATCCGCCCCGACACGCGCGTGCTGGTGGTCAGCGCCTATCCCGAGGAGGACTTCGCCGTCCAGGCCTTTAAGCTGGGCGCGGCGGGGTACTTGGAGAAGAGCCAAGCGCCGGAAAAAATTTTGGAGGCCGCAAGGAAAATCCTGGCGGGAGGGAAATACGTCAACACCCTGCTGGCGGAACGGCTGGCGGCCGCCCTGGGCGACCACCATGCGGATCAATCGCCCCGCGAAGCCCTCTCCCCCCGGGAGTTGCAGGTGCTGTGCCTGATCTCCGAGGGCAGGACCATAAAAGCCATTGCGGCGGAGCTTTCCTTGAGCGAGAAGACCATCGCCACCTACCGCGCGCGCCTGGCGGATAAGACCGGCCTGTCCACCAACGTCGAATTGGCGCGCTATGCCTTCCGGCACGGCTTGATCCACTGACGTGGATGGAGAGGCCTTCCGGGCGGCCTCGGAAAGCCATTTCGCCTGTCGGGATATATCCCTACATGAGTTTGGGCAGTCCTCTGACTGTCCGGTTCCGACCCCGCGGCTTACTTGTAGGGGTGCACAGCGCGATCCGTCTGAAGGCCGGGCCGCCGGCGAAGGGCCGGAACGCGGGTAACGATTGGGAAAGGACGCCCGTCATGGCTAAAAGGACCACACATCGGAGTTCGTCGGGGAAGAAGCTTTATGCCGTACGCGACAGCCGCGGGAGGTTCAAGGATATCCAGACCTACAAGCGCGCCCACGGCCAGGACGTCAGGCGGAAGGCCAAAGCAGAGAAGAAGTGAGTTGATCAACAATGGGGGAAGCTACCCGCGAGGCTGGAGCCGGGCGCCGGCCTTGCCGGGGTAGTTTTTCTGCGCATCGAAAGGAGAAGGAACGTGGGCATGATCAAGGAGTTCAAGGAGTTCGCGGTCAAGGGCAATATGATCGACATGGCCGTCGGCATAATCATCGGCGGCGCGTTCGGCAAGATCGTGTCGTCGCTGGTCAACGATGTGTTGATGCCTCCGCTGGGGATGCTGATGGGGGGTGTGGATTTCTCCGATAAAGCGATCGTCTTGAAGGCGGCGGTTGGCGATGTCCCGGCGGTTCAGCTCAAGTACGGGGTGTTTATTAACACGGCCATCGATTTCATTATTGTGGCCTTCGCTGTTTTCATGATGGTCAAAGCCATTAACAGGATGAAGAGAAAAGAAGCAGCCGCGCCGCCTCCGGCCCCGGTTATTTCAGACGAAGTCAAGCTGCTGACAGAAATCCGTGACGCCCTGAAGCGAAGCTGATTTTCCCGGGCCGGCGGGGCGCCGCCAGCCTGGGATTGATCTGTTAAACGAAAGGAGCGGCGTACGCTATGCAGTCAGAACCCTATTTATTCTGGCCTGAATTCAGCAGCACGGCGTCTATCGTGGCCGTTGTATTGGCGTTGGCCATTTTCCTTTTCGGCGCTTTTAGCGGCGCTTGGGCCAATAAGATCCGGATTGTTGTTTCCGTATTGCTTGCTACCGCAATCAGCTGGTTCGCCATGCCATTAGTGGTCAAGGCCGCGCGCGTGTCTCACGTCTTGGATAGCAGGGCGGGAGTTGTGATTATCATCTCCGTCATGATGGCTTTTACTGCAGCTGTTGCGGCAAGTATATACGAGATCATAACGGTAACTCTGCCGGACGTAGGATTGTCGGCAAAGAAATAGCGGCGGCAAATTATTTATTAGGCAGGCATGCTGGGCGATCAATTGTCGGGATTACGCGCGGAGCCGGAGTGAAAAAATCAGATTTTAAAATGTTTGTCGAGCAAGGCGGCAGCCTTTCCATCATGGCTGTGGCGGGCCCGGTGGACTCGGCTACGTTGGATCAGTTTCGCGCGGCCCTGGATGGCCTTACGGCAAGCCCCGCCCCCCAAGTCCTTCTTGATTGCCAGAATATGGCCTACATCAGTAGCCGCGGCCTTGAGCTGTTGGTCAAGTATCATCGGGTCTGTTCCAGCCAGCGCGGCCGGTTTGCCGTGTGTGGAATCAGTCCCAAGTTATTTCATGCCATGGACCTGTTGGGGCTCGGTTCATTGTTGAATACTTTCGAGACGCGTAGCCAGGCGATCGAGGCCATGCGGTGAGCCATAGAGCATGCCATGGGGCAACAGGAGCGAGACGATTCTTTTGAAAAAGCATTCAAAACCGAGCCATGACGCATTCGAACCGATTGGGGCGCAGATGCTGAAGAAGGGGTGGGGAGTTGGAGACGGTAAGCGTTCAAGCAAGCCCCCGAAGGGGCCCGTCAATTGCGATATCTATTACGTATCTCCGACTCGTAATGCCATCCCCCGTCGCAATCGCGTGTGGCATTGACTCCCGCGTCGGCAAGCGATGGCTTTCTCGATCCGGATGTCACGCGGAGTTGTCTCAAGACGAGTTCGAGCGGATCATGCGGGAGATCCGGCGCCGGACGAGAGTGGTGGGCTGTTTTCCGGATGGAGATTCAGCCATGCTCCTGATGGCGGCCCGGCTGCGGCACATTGTCGGCACCCGCTGGGGCAAGGGCAAGGAAGACTAGCTGGATGACCTACCCAATGGCAAAGTGCGAAAGATTCTGGACACTACCGTTTCAGGAAAATAGACTTAGCATCATACCGTATTGCCGGTTAGTGTGTCGGCTTTTTGGGTATGAATTGTTACGGCCTGACCCCGACTTCTGTCGGAATGGTTCTTGGATGCTATTGACTTTCTGCGAAAGCCTTGAAGTTAATCGGCTGACAAGATTTTGCCCTGACCGGTCTTTGAATTCAGCTCTATTGTCGCGGTGCCCTTGACACCATTATTGCTATCGCCTGTTGTGACCTTCACATTGGGCGCAAGGTATTTCCTCTTAACCGAAAAAACGTAGGTGCCGACGCAATTGGCTGTTAGAGTCGCGTGTATTATGCCCCCCCCTCAACTATTTTCCCGAAGTCCGTTGTACCGTCTTTCCCCATGGCGGCGCTGTTGAGCAAGCCGTCACATCCGTTCTGAATCCTTGCTATACATCCGGCGTTGATCAATCCATCTGTTTTAAACCGATTTAAAAAATTGCGGGAACTGTTCCGCAGGCAGATCGGTTTGAAACTGAATCGATGATGCGGAGGGGCTATAGCATGATGCGCAAATCAACGTCAGCGCAATGCTTAGCATGGGCACATGGCGAAGAAGCCGTGCAATCCGAGGCAACGATGAATGCCGTCTGCTCGTCATAACGTTCTCCTGTTCAAGTGTAATGGACCTCAACCGCCGCTTATTCTGTGATTCCCGATCCACTGGTTCTGGAGGCATTCCAATTTGGCGACCCACGCTGCCCCCAACCAGACGCGTTAAAAGTAATGGAATAGCTTCCACTCGCATGCCCGCCACTCGCATTTCCGTTAATTGCCAAAGTAAATCCGGAAGTGCCAGAGGGATCTGTGGCTGTCCCTGATGCTGTAAAAGAAACCGCTGAGCCCGAAACCGTCGCGGGCCCATCTGCAAACGGACAAACCGTTGCACCAAATCGCCATTCGCCATCGGCCGCAATGGAACCATCAGACATCTTGATAAAAGTGAAATGGCCCGTGCCGGCGCTATCCGTTGTTTCGCCGTCCCATGTTTCAGTCGCCACAACAGAGCCGCTATCCTCGCTATCGCTGCACCCAAAACCAAGAAAGCAAGCCAATGGTATGGAAATTATTAAGGCCGACACAGGCATTGATCTCATCGATGTCTCCTTGTGTTTGTGCCCGTTATTGCCTCTACAATCACCATAAAAATGGGCCGATGTTTGCCGAATCCTGACGCATATCAGAGTATTGCAGCAGAGATGATATGCGTCAGCCTTTTCTCCTCCTTCGACTGTTACCGCTTTCCTGCAGTAATGCCTGAATCCTGATTGATCATGCTTCCGTCCGTTCGGCGGCATAAGCACAAACAGCAGCGCGTGCGCGTAATCTTCTCCTTTTTCCAGCACCTCTGAAATCACCGCCCAGGCTCTCCCCGATCCCGCGCCAGGGCGCGTCCGCGGTTGGGCTGCTGCGATGATTGCGCCTCCCTGGCCAGTCGTCGCCGGACCCAAGACCGTCCCGAAATACACCCTCCTTTCGCTCGACGGGCTCGAATCAGAAACGCCTTCGCTGGCTGATTCGTTCCCGCCGAGCAGCCCCTCGGGCGTTAAGGAGCTTCCCTTGCCTGGCGGCATTTTTTCAGAAACGCTGCGCCGGCTGAAAAAAGACCGGGACGTCACCGACCTTTTCTGCTCTTTCTTTTTCTCCCCGCTTCGCCACCCCCCCGCTTGCCGTCCGCTTCGTTTGACGAAGAACGAAACGCCCGCCTTGCTTGCCCTGATGGGGCAGGACTGGAAAGAAGAACCCGTCCCCGCCGACTGGCACGGAGCGGACCGCCACGCCGAGCTTGTACGCCGGGACGGCTTGCGCCTGTCGCTGACATTCGGCGGAGGCTGGAGGATGGGAACCCGACTGCGCGTGTCCGCCGGGCACCGGAGCACCCAAGGTTGCAACACTTCCTTGCGGGATTATGTCCCCTACGACGAGCGCGACCGGTTGCCGACCTCGATCACGCTGGCGCTGGATAAGCCCCCGCGGAAGGTCGCCGCTGAAATCTCCCGGCGGATGCTGGCCAAGCTCAACCCGGCCGCGGGGAACGCGAACGAGGCGGACGAGCGAGCGCGGCAGCAGAAGGAATCGCGCGCCGCTTGGCAGGCCCGCTTCATAGCGGTCAGCGGCGGGCAGTTGGAACACGCCTACCACGAAAAGAACGCCCTACGCTCGAAACAGGGGCGGGACGTGGAAATCAAACGGCCAGCCGGTGGGAATCCGGCGGCCGTTTCCCCCTGGGGCTTAAAAAGAGGCGGCTTTCCAGCCCATTAGCCTGCGGCCCCATGAAGTTCCCCCCGTTTTTTGGACAGGTGGTTAAGCCAAGATTTTGGCAGAGTCACAGTCCAGAAAAACGGGAGACGGGCCATGGGCCAGAAACGGAAAAAACATTCGGACGAGTTCAAGGCGCGA